>NZ_JAPNJZ010000002.1:0-155000 GCF_026626765.1 Corallococcus sp. bb12-1
AGCCGTCGGGCGGTGTCCCGCGCGTCCACCACCTCCTCCGGCCGGCCGCAGCCCAGCACCGCCACCACCGGCCGTGGATCCGTCGCCTCCAGGCCCAGCCGCCGCCGGGCGTCCTCACGGGACAGCAACGCGGCCGCGTCCAGCAGCAGCCACGGAGAAGTCCGCACCGCGCGCGGATGGTGCGCGAAGGGGGCGTCCTCGCCCGGCACGACGAGCAGGTCGAACGCGTCCACCGCGCGGGCCACGTCGAAGCGCTCCACGTAGACGGGGTTCAAGTCGCGGTGCACCAGCACGCGCGGCGCGCGCACCGTGGGCAGCAGCGCGACCAGCTCTCCCGCGAGGCCCCGTGGAAAGGCGTCCACCACCAGCACGTCCGGCGTCGAGTCCCCGAGCCACGCGGTGACGGCGGCCACCGTGGCCGCCTTGTCCAGGTGCGCCTCCAGGCGGTGCACGGAGGCACCCGGCCCCAGCAGCGACTCCAGGGGCAGGCCGGGCGCGAACGGGCTGTTGGTGAGCACGTCCACCGCATGGCCCCGGGCCACGGCGGCGCGGGTCAGCGCGCAGGCGCGCGTCAGGTGTCCCAGGCCCCCGCCGAGCGCGTACACGCGCCAGTGCTGACGTCGCACGGGCGCTCAGCTCCCGCCCAGGTCCTCCTCGAAGGAGGCGTCGTCCTCGCGGCGCAGGCTCTCGCCGTCGGCCTCGGTGAAGTCGTTCCTGTCGTGGGAGGTGCCGGAGGCGGCCCACGCGTCGCGGCCGTAATAGCCGTAGCCGTCGTAGTAGTAGCTGGGGTCGTCCTCGTCCCAGTCGGTCTCGGAGCCGTCGCGGTTCTCGTCGCCGTTGTCCGCGGTCCGGGCGCACGACACGCACACCGACTCCGCGCCGTCGAGCATGCGCGTGTGCAGCACGCACACCGGCTTCTGGCAGCGCATGCACTGCGTGGAAGCCCCGCGCTCGCACGCGTGGGAGAAGAGGAAGCCGGAGGTCTCCAGGCAGTGTTCGGCGGACGCGAAGGATGGGGACATGGCGGAAGGCTCAGGGCGCAGCGGCGCCAGAGGGGTTCTGGAGTCGGAAGAGCAGGGCCATGCGCAGGGGCAGGTCCAGGGAGTCGAAGCCCAGACACGCGGCGGCTTCAGGGGATACCGGCGTCTTGGTGGCGAGCACCGTCTTGCCCGCCGGGTCACGCAGCGACAGCTTGCCGTCGCGCACCTTCACGCGGAGCGCCTCCGCGCCGGAAGCGCCCTTCACGGACGCGCCCCCACCTTCGGAGGCCACGGTGTTCAGGACGGCGCCCTGCGCGTCGGTGAGCTTCCAGCCGGAGCCCTCGCGCGCGAACGTGTAGCGCACGGCGCCGCGCGCGGAGTCCTTCACCTGGAACACGTCCGGGCCGCCGGTGACGTACGCCAGCACCGCGTCGTCGGGACCGGACACCTTGAGCTCGCCGTCCTTCCACTTGTAGCGGGCCAGCTCCCGGTCCTCGCCGTCCACCAGCTTGGCGCCGTCGTCCTTGGGCTTGAGCGAGAAGCGCTCGCGGTCATCGCCGTCCTTGAACTTGAGCTTGGCGCCGGCCTCCTTCGGCTCCGCTGGGATGGCGGACCTCGCCTGTGTGGGCGGGGCACCTTCGTTCGAGGCGGGAGCGCCCCCTTGCGTACACGCCGGGGCCGCGAGCACACCCACGCCCAGGAGGAACAGGACACGCAGCTTCATGAAGTGGCCCTCGCATCCGAGCGCTTGTGCTGGGAGCTGGAGAAGTTGAGCACCTGGTAGAGGCTCAGGAGCATCATCGTCGCGGTGCGCGACGCGTCGTGCTTCCCGGGTGGCACCACCGGGACCTTGGGCTTGCGGCCCTTGTTGGGAGCCATCGCGAGGGAGGCTGGATTGAAAGCAGGCTTCGGCTCGCGCACGACCCAGTCATGGTCCATCAAGGCGCGCAGCGATAACCGGTCAGCGGCCACGCGGATCCGCGACAGCGTGATGCCCGGGGGCAGGCGCGCGGCCTTCTGAAGCTGTCCGGACATCGCTTCGAGCCCGGGGTGTCGCTCCGCCTTCACGCGCAGCGCCACCTGCATCAGGGCCGTGCCCTTCTGCTTGCGCTTGGTCTTCGTCTTCCCGCGAGCGTTGCGCTGCGTGCGGCTGCGCTTCTGGAGGTACTCCACCATGGACAGGTGCAGGTGCGTGCCGTCCGCGAAGCGTCCCTGCAAGTCCAGCCACGCGTCGGTGAAGTCCTCGCAGCTCCAGCGCCCCTTGGAGCCCTGACCCACGCGCTTGCGCACCTCGTCGTTCGGCGACAGGTCCAGCGTCAGGTCAACGGCCGCGTCCTTCTCCAGGTCCACCTGGAGCCGCTGGAGCAGCGTGGCCACCAGCCCATAGCGCCGGTCCTCCAGGTCCGTCCGGCGGCGGCGCGCGCGCACGATGAACAGCCCCACGGCCAGGGCGATCGGCGCAAGCCCCGACGGCCCCACCACGAAGAGGGACAGCACGCCGACGACCAGCACGACCCAGGCGGCGATCCACAGGGTCTTGCGCGCCGCTTCGGCCTTCTGGTCCAGCTGTCCGATGACCTTCAGGTCCTCCAGCACCTCCGGCACGGGGGCATGGGCCTGGTAGACGAGCGTCTTCTGGAATGCGGAGAGGTCGAGCGCCACGGGGAGGAGCCTTGTTCAGCGGGGACCGTCCAGCGGTCGGCCGCGACCGAGCGTAGGAGGCGCCCCCGGGCAGGTCAAACCGACTGTCGCCGGCCCTGGGCCGCCCGCTGCTTGCCGCGCCGCCGGGCGTAGTGGACCACCTGATAGAGGCTCAGGAGCATCATCGTCGCCGTGCGGGACGCGTCGTCCTTCTCCAGGGCCTGCTTCCAAAAGGCGGGGGTCTCCGGGTCCTCAGGCGCCTTCTGCGCCCGCGCCACCCAATCCCCGGCCAGCCGGACGCGCAGGGACAGCCGGTCCGCCGCGACGCGCACGCGCTCCAACTGGACGCGCGGGGGCAGGCGCGTGGCGTTCGTGGTCTGCCCCTTCAGGGTCCCGAGTCGGGGGTGGCGCTCCGGCTTCACGCGCAGGGACACCTCCAGCCGGGCGAAGCCCTTCGTCTTGGTCTTCTTCTTCGTCTTGCCGCTGGCGCTCGTCTTGTAGCGCTCGCGCTTCTGCCACTTCTCCACCATGCGGATGCGCAGGAACGAGCCATCCGCCAGCCGGGTCTCCAGCGTGAGCCACGGGTCGACGAAGAACTCCGTCCTCCACCACCCCACCATGTCTTGCCTGACGCGCTTCTCCCGCACATCCGGCTGCCGCAGGTCCAGCTTCAGCCGCACCGGCGCATCCGGGGCCAGGTCCACCCGCAGGCGCTGGAGCAGCACGCGCGCCAGGCCATAGCGCCGGTTGTCCAGGTCGCGCGGCTTCAACATGGCGCGCCACAGGAAGAACAAGCCCCCCACGGCGAGCAGCAACAAGCCAAGGAGGAACCCGTTCTTCAAGAGCTGTGCGCCCTGCCACGAGAATGGGACGTCCGAACTCACGGCGCTGGCCCAGGAGGCGTAACAGCACAGCAGGATCAGCGACCCGCCGGGAATCGTGGTGAGCCACGCGGCCGTCGTCAGCGCTCCCAGCTGCTTCTCCGCGCGGGCATCCAGTCGTCCCAGCATCCCCAGGTCTCGCAGCAGTTCCGGAACGGGCGAGTGGGACTGGTAGAGGAAGACGTTGTGGAATCGGGTGATGTTGACCGCCACGGCGGAGGACTCCCCTGCGAGATGTCCGTCGGGCGGACCGCGCTTGGGAGCGTAGGGGGCCGCGTGAAGGACGGTCAAACCGACTGTCGCCGGCCCTCGGCCGCCCGCCGCTTGCCGCGCAGCCGGGCGTAGCGGACCACCTGATAGAGGCTCAGGAGCATCATCGTCGCCGTGCGGGACGCGTCGTCCTTCTCCAGGGCCTCTTCCCAGATGGAGGGAGTCTCCGGGTCGGCGGACGCCTGCTGCGCCTGCGCCACCCAGTCCTTGGCAAGCCGGACACGCAGGGACAGCCGGTCCGCCGCGACGCGCACGCGCTCCAGTTCGACGCGCGAGGGCAGGCGCGTGGCGTTCGTGGCCTGCCCCTTCAGGGCCCCGAGCCCGGGGTGGCGCTCCGGCTTCACACGCAGGGACACCTCCAGCCGGGCGAACCCCTTCAGCTTGAGGATCCGCTTCGTCTTGCCTCTGGCGTTCGTCTTGTGGCGCTCGCGCTTCTGGTGCTTCTCCACCATGCGGATGCGCAGGAACGTGCCATCCGCCAGCCGGGTCTCCAGCAGGAACCACGGGTCGACGAAGAACTCCGTGTTCCACCAGCCCACCATGTCTTGCCTGACGCGCTTCTCCCGCACATCCGGCTGCCGCAAGTCCAGCTTCAGCCGCACGGGTGCATCCGGGGCCAGATCCACCTGCAAGCGCTTGAGGAGCACGCGCGCCAGGCCATAGCGCCGGTTGTCCAGGTCACGCGGCTTCAGCCTGTCGCGCCGCACGAAGAGGAGGAGCCCCACGGCGAGCAGCAGGACGCCGAAGAAGAAGCCGAACTTCAAGAGCAGGATCGCCTGTTCGGAGAGTTCGTCGTCCGCGTTCACGCTGCCGGCCCAGATGCCGTAGGACAGCAGGGCCAGCACCCCGCCGGGAATCGCGGAGAGCCACGCACCCATCGTCAGCGAGCCCAATTGCCTCTCCGCGTGAGCGTCCAGCCCTCCCAGCACCGTCAGGTCTCGCAGCAGCTCCGGCACGGGCGCGCGGGACTGGTAGAGGAAGACGTTGTGGAATCGGGTGATGTTGACCGCCACGGCGGAGGGCTCCTCTGTGATGTCCGTCGGGCGGACCGCGCTGGGGAGCGTAGGGGGCCGCGTGAAGGACGGTCAAACCCGGCCGGGGGCCCTCCGGACTTCCATGCCGGGGGCGGAGGCCCTCATACGGTGGAGCCTCACACGCCGGTGCGGCCCGAGCGGCCCGGAGCCCCCGTTGTTAGTAGACTGGGACGGCCACGGGCGCGAGGTGGACCTTGGATGATGTGAGCAGCAGGAGAGCAGCGTTGAAGCTCATCGCGGCGGCGGGGGTCACCACCGCCGTGGGGTGTTCACGCGCTTCGGACAAAGCAGGGGAGCAAGCCATGGGTCAGCAGCAGGGTGTTCAGCCAGAAGCCGTCATTCGCGTGGATCCGCTCGGGATGGGTCCGTGGCGGACGCCGGATCCGTTTCTCTTCTGCGTGCACCACGACGACCGGTATCCCGCGGGCAACGAGCGCTTTGGCCCCGCGGCCCCGCTGACGGGGCGCGACATCGGGCAGGACTTCGCTGGGCGGGACGGCTGGAACATGTATCACGGCTCCGTGGTGCCGGGCTTCCCGCAGCACCCGCACCGGGGCTTCGAGACGGTGACCATCGTGCGCAACGGTCTCATCGACCATTCCGATTCGCTGGGCGCGGCGGCGCGCTTTGGCGGCGGGGACGTGCAGTGGCTCACGGCGGGCAGTGGCATCAACCACTCGGAGATGTTTCCCCTGCTCCGCTCCGACACGCCGAACCCCCTGGAGCTGTTCCAGATCTGGCTCAACCTGCCGCGCGCGAGCAAGCACGTGGAGCCGCACTTCTCCATGCTCTGGAACCAGACCATCCCCCGGCACGTGGCGAAGGACGACGCGGGGCGCGCCACGGAGGTCACCGTGGTCGCTGGCCGGCTGGACGACGTGAAGGCGCCGCCGCCGCCGCCGAAGTCATGGGCCGCGCACGCCGACGCGGACGTGGCCATCTGGACGCTCAAGCTGGAGCCTGGCGCGCGCTGGACGCTGCCGGCGGCGGCCAAGGGCACGCACCGCATGCTGTACTTCTTCCGGGGCTCCGCGCTGCGAGTGGGCGGCCGGGACATCCCGCCGTCGCGAGCCATCGAGCTGCGCGCCGACGTGAGCGTGGCGCTGGAGAACGGCGCGGACGTGACGGAGCTGCTGATGCTCCAGGGGCGTCCCATCGGCGAGCCGGTCGTGCAGTACGGGCCGTTCGTGATGAACACGCGGCAGGAGATCCAGCAGGCCTTCGCGGACTACCAGCGCACCGGCTTCGGCGGCTGGCCGTGGCCGAATCCCGACCCGGTCCACGGACGCGAGGAAGGGCGCTTCGCCCGCCACGCGGACGGCCACATCGAACGGCCGGCCTGAGGGCGCGCGGCCATCACCTGCCCCCCGCGCGCTGGGCCTGTTCCAGCCCGTCCTGGCAGTCGACGTTCGCGGGGTCCAGGCGGAGGCACTCGCTGAAGGCCCCTTCCGCCTTTCGAGGGTCGGCTTCGCGTACGAAGAGGACTCCCAGGTGCAAGTGGGCGTGCGTGTGCTCCGGGTTGTAGCGAAGGGCCTGGAGCAGGTGTGCCTTTGCCTTCGCCAGGTCGCCCCGAGACAGCGCGATGAGGCCCTTGGTGGCCCACAGGTCGGCGGACAGGGGCGAGAACTCCAGTGCCAGGTCGCAGTACGTCTCCGCGGTGTCCAGGTGGCCCTCGCGCAGTTCCTGGACACACTGCGCACGGGGGTCACGCTCGTATCCGCACGGAAAGGCCTTCGGTTCGTGCGCGCATCCCGTGAGGAGCAGCGCGCAGACACCGGCCACGACCGAACGCATCGAGGACAGACAGGGCTCCTTGCCGTGCCAGCCGGGAACTCGAGGACCGGGGATTAGGACATCCGAGGCGGAAACAGTCAGCGCGTCGCTCACGGAGTCTTCGGCTTGGGGGGCTCCCAGGTGAACTGGGCGGACGGGGCCTTCACGGCCTTCGCATCCTTCATGAGGAAGCCCTCTTCGCGTTTCGCCGCGCGGTCGAGCGCGGGCCGCAGTGCCTTGGGAATGGGCAGCAGGACGCCGACGACGAACTTGTTTCCGCGACACATCTCACCGGCGTAGCCGAACGCGATGCGCACGGCGACCTTGTCGCCCTCGACGTGATGGAACGCGACCGAGCGCTTCACCGAGTCGAGCCCGTATTCAAAGCCGACGCAGTCCTCGCCGGGCCCCAGGCCTTCCAGCAGGGACTCCACCGTCGTGGCGTTCTTGAAAGCCTCTTCGTCGTCGACGTGCTTGCGCACGAAGCCGTCCGCCTTGAGGGCCTGGAGCACGTCCTTCTCCGCGAACACGTCGAGCAGTGAGAAGCCGTCCTTGCCCTTCGTCACGTCCTGGGTGACGTAGTTCGTGTACGCATACGGATGCGCGCCGCCGGTGTAGCCCGAACCTGACTGTTCGTAGCTCACCCATGGACCGACCACGGACAGGATGTTGATGGATTGGGAGCCGTCCCAATCGGACACATCCGTCCCGGGCTCGGCCTCGAAGTCGGCGAGGAACGCGGCCTTGCGCGACTGGAGGCCGAACACCTCCTTGTTGCCACGAAGCCCGCGCAGGTCCCTGGGGGACTGCACGAACGTCACGTCCGTGCCGGTCACCTTCCACATGCGCGACTCGGCCGGAGCAGAAGCAGGAGCCGCGACCAGCGCCACCATCACCACGGAACTCATGAACATGCGCGCCATCTTGCATGAACGTCCGGGGCGGATGCGATGGGCTCCTGGGGGCGGAGGGATGTCAGACGTGTGCCCTTTGCTGCCGCGAATTCCCAGGAGCGCGCATGCGGATGCAAGGACGTGGGGCGGTGAGCGATGACATGGAGGAAGCGCTGCGCCGGTCATCATCCCGACAGGAACGAAGATGGCCACTCCGCTCCGAGGTCTTGCTGGTGAGCCTGGCGCTGTGGGCCACGGCCTGCGTTTCAGTGCCTGAGCGCGGGAGCCACCTGCGCCAGGCGTCGCACGTGTCGTCTGGGTCCGCGTGGCCTTCCTCTTCCCGCGCATCCACGGGTTCGCTCGCGGAGTCACACCGCCAGCGCCCCAGAGACGAGCAGGACACAACGCAGACGCGGCAGGCAGTGCTCGATGCCATCGCCGAAGTGAAATCGTCCACGGGCAGCTTCTCCCGCTCGATTCCCAAGCTCGCGGCGTACCAGTCGCACGACGTCTTCACCCGTTACATCGCCTACGGCTCCAACCAACTGCCATGGCTCCAGGGTGCGCTGGGCAGTGCCACCCTGCTCGCGAACACCGCCGGGTCGGTCGAGGACGCGGACATGGAGGTGGCCCTGCTCCAGATGACGGGCCCACGTCTCCAGGCCGCCATGTCGGGCGCCATGTTGCTCGCGGCCTGGCTCGACTTCCTCCAGCTCGCGGACGTCGTGCGCGAACAGTGTCCCTTCTACAGCCCCGAGCAGCTGTTCGTGGACATGGACCGCGTGCAGAAAGTGATCGAGCCGTCGATGATGGCGCTCGCGTCGATGGAGCCCGGTCAGGTCGAGGCCACCGCACGCGCACTTCCCGGTGTGATGGCGCAGCTCACCCGCGAGTTTCACTCCATCCGTGAGGGGGCGCGCATGGCGTCGGAGCGCGCCGGCAAGGTCATCGCGGTGGCGCAGTTCATGGAGATGCTCACGATGGTCTCTACCCTGAGGATGTCGCTGCCAAGGCTTCCACCCGCGGCGCCCGCCACGCTGGGCATGGGCCTCGTGATGAGCTCAAGCGGAGTGATGACGGGCACACGGCTGGTCGTCTCCGCCGAATGGGTGGAGAGGATGCGCAGGCTCGTGCAGACGGGCGTCATCTCCGCTCCCGCCGTCAGCTCCGCCGTTCGCATCCACGCCGGTCAGGTACTGATGGCCCAGTCGAACCGGGACCTGCCACGGGGCGTGCTCGATGCGCTGGGCGACAGTCCCGAAGTGCGCGCCATGCACGAAACCGGCAGGGCCGGAGCCGGCATGTCCGACGCGCCGAAGCACCACGTCCTGCCCCAAGAGCACCGTGAGTGGTTCGAGCGGCGAGGGTTCAAGGGGGCCATGAGCATCGACCAGTTCTGCGTCAGGATGGAGCAGGCGCAGCACGAGGCGATTCACGGTGGGGGCGACTGGCGGCTGGGACGAATGTGGGCCGGTGAGTGGAACAGGATGATCATGAAGACGCTGCGCGCCGCAGAGAGCAGGGCTGGCCGGATGTTGACGCGCAATGAGATCCTGAACATCGTCGCGGAGAGCATGGAGGAGTATAAAGTCCCGATGAGGTTCATCTCGTGGAGAAGGCGATGAGCGAGGATCGGTCCTGGCAGGGAAACTGGAAGGCTCGCCTGCATGACCGGGTCCGCGAACTCGGTTTCACTTCGCTCACCGCCTTTGCCAATGCGCGCCCAACGGCATCGTTGGTGGCCTTGGCGGAAGAGCTCGGCAAGGACGACATCGCAGGGGTCCAGATTTTGAGCGGGCTGCTTGCGGAGGCGGAACAGCGAAAGCAGGTCGCTCGCTTCGAGCGCGATGTGCTCGCCCGAATGTTGTCTCAGAGCCTTCCCGACGGTTGGCCGATGATGATGGATGACGCCAATCGCTTCGCGGTCGCCAAGGCACTCGGTCGCTGGAGTGCCTACACGCCGGAGGCTCACGAGGAGCGCATCAGTCGGGCCGGCGATGCGCTGCTAGCGCACCCGCCGCCAGCCGGATGGCGCCCGCTCGGTCCCGATGACGACATCCTGCGAATGCTGCTACCGGACGAGGAGACCTGACCGTGACAGCAGGGCCACGGAAAAGCGGGCTACTTCGCCCCATCGAACTGCAGAGATACCGTGTGAGTCGTGTCCGGCGCATCCGCACGAAGAGCGCCAAGTCCAGCAGGGGCAGAGCGACCAAGGGATGTCAGACATGAGCCCATTGCTGCCGCGAATTCCCAGGAGCACGCATGCGGATGCAGGGGCGTGGGATAACGATCGATGGTTTGGAGTCATCGTTTCGTCGGGGACGCAGGGAGCCCCTCCGCTCCGAGGTCTTGCTGGTGAGCCTCGCGCTGTGGACCACGGCCTGCGCTTCCGTGCCTGAACGCGGAAGCCACCTGTACCAGGCGTCGCACGTGTCGTCTGGGCCCGCGTGGCCTTCCTCTTCCCGCGCATCCACGGGTTCGCTCGCGGAGTCACACCGCCAGCGCCCCAGAGACGAGCAGGACACCACGCAGACCCGGCAGGCAGTGCTCGCTGCCATCGCCGAAGTGAAATCGGCCACGGGCACCTTCTCCCGCGCGATTCCCAAGCTCGCGGCGTACCAGTCGCACGACGTCTTCACCCGCTACATCGCCTACGGCTCCAACCAACTGCCATGGCTCCAGGGCGCGCTGGGCAGTGCCACCCTGCTCGCGAACACCGCCCAGGCGGTCGAGGATGCGGACATGGAGGTGGCCCTGCTCCGGATGACGGGCCCACGTCTCCAGGCCGCCATGTCGGGCGCCATGTTGCTCGCGGCCTGGCTCGACTTCCTGCACCTCGCGGACGTCGTGCGCGAACAGTGTCCCTTCTACAGCCCCGAGCAGCTGTTCGTGGACATGGACCGCGTGCAGAAAGTGATCGAGCCGTCGATGCTGGCGCTCGCGTCGATGGAGCCCGGGCAGGTCGAGGCCACCGCACGCGCGCTTCCCGGCGTGATGGCGCAGCTCACCCGCGAGTTCCACTCCATCCGCGAAGGCACGCGCATGGCGTCGGAGCGCGCCGGCAAGGTCATCGCGGTGGCGCAGTTCATGGAGATGCTCACGATGGTCTCCACCCTGGGGATGTCGCTGCCAAGGCTCCCACCTGCGGCGCCCGCCACGCTGGGTATGGGCCTCGTGATGAGCTCAGGCGGAGTGATGACGGGCACACGGCTGGTCGTCTCCGCCGAATGGGTGGAGATGATGCGCAGGCTCGTCCAGGCGGGCGTCATCTCCGCTCCCGCCGTCAGCTCCGCCGTTCGCATCCACGCCGGTCAGGTGCTGATGGCGCAGTCGAACCGGGACCTGCCACAGGGCGTTCTCGACGCGCTGGGCGACAGTCCCGAAGTGCGCGCCATGCACGAAACCGGCAGGGCCGGAGCCGGCATGTCCGACGCGCCGAAGCACCACGTCCTGCCACAAGAACACCGTGAGTGGTTCGAGAAGCGCGGCTTCAAGGGCGCCATGAGCATCGACCAGTTCTGCGTCAGGATGGAGCAGGCGCACCATGAGGCGATTCATGGTGGGGGCAATTGGCGACTGGGGCGAATATGGGCCGGTGAGTGGAACCAGATGATCATGAAACTCTTGCACGAGGCCGAGACCCAGGCTGGCCGACAATTGGCGCGGAATGAGGTCTTGAAGCTCGTCGCGTTGCGAATGAAGTTCTATGACATCCCCATGAACTTCACTCTCGGGAGGAAACGATGACCGACGGACGTTCCTGGGAGGGCAATTGGAGGGTTCGCCTGCATGAGCGAGTGCGCGAGCGGGGGTACACATCACTCACCGCCTTCGCCGAGGCACGCCCACGCGTGTCGCTGGTGTCGCTGGCAGAGGAACTTGGCCCGGACGACGTCGCTGGAGTGCAGATACTGCGTGGGCTGTTCGCTGAGGCGAAGCACCACAAGCAGGTCACGCGCATTGTACGTGACGTGCTTGTGCGCGGCTTTGCCGAAGGGCTTCCCAACGGTTGGCCTGCGGTCCTGGACGACTCCACCCGCTTCGAGGTGGCCGTGGTTCTCAGCAGTTGGTACGCCGACACCCCAGAGCCTTATGACGAGCGCGCTAGGCAGGCCGGCGCTGCGCTCCTCGCCCATCCGCCTCCGCCTGGCTGGCGCCCGCTCAGTCCAGACGACGAACTCCTTCGCACGCTCCTACCGGACGAGGAGACCTGACCGCGACAGCACACCAATGGGCTTGTTATCGGAAGGCGATGTACCGCACGGATCCCCCGAAGAGGTGACTGGAGAAGGCGATGACCGACGGACGGCCCTGGGAGGGCAACGCGAGGGTCCGCTTGGCGGTGCAGGTGTTGAGTGGCCTGCTCACCGAAGCGGAGCGGAACAAGAAGGTCACGCGTCTTGTGCGCGATGTACTTGTGCGCGAGTTCTCCGAAGGACTCCCTGCCGGTTGGCCCGCCATGCTGGACGACGCAAGACGTTTTGAAGTCGCCAAGGTTTTGGGCATGTGGTCCGCCTACACCCCCGAGACCTACGACGAGCGCGTCATGAGAGCCGGCGAATCGTTGCTCGCCCATCCGCCTCCAGCCGGCTGGCGCCCACTGAGCCCTGACGACGAACTCCTGCGCACGCTCCTCCCAGACGAAGAGACCTGACCCAGCCCCCCTCCCCGTTTGCCGTCGCGCCCCCATCGCGCTAGCACTCCGTGCCGTGTCCTCCGGAATCGTCTACGCGTCCTTCGACCGCTTCCCCGCCCCCAAGGGCGCGGCCGTGCACATCCGGGCCTTCGTGGAGGCCCTGGGCGCCGCGTTCGGCCCCATGGACCTCGTGGCCATTGGTGACGCTCCCGGCGCCCCCGCACCCACCCTGCACGGCAACGTCACCTACCACCCGCTGGGCGCACGGGGAAAAGACCTCGTCGCCCAGGCGCTCACCTTCCGCGCGCACCTGGGCGCGTGGTGGCAGGGCCGTCCGCGCGCGAAGGTCGTGCACGTGCGCTCCATCTTCGAGGGCTACCCCATCGCCCGGCGCAAGGCGTCCCTCACCGACGCCCTCGTGTACGAGGTCAACGGCCTGCCCTCCATCGAACTCAAGTACCACCACCCGGACGTCGCGGACGACGCGGAGCTCATGGGCAAGCTGCTCGCGCAGGAGGACGCCTGCCTCCAGGCCGCGGACCTGCTCGTCACCCCCAGCGCCGTCACCGCGGAGCACCTCCTCTCGCGCGGCGCGGACCCTTCACGCCTGCGCGTCATCCCCAACGGCGTGGACCTGGACGTGTTCCGCTACGCCTCCCCACGCGCCCCCGAACCCGGCCGCCCCATCCGCCTGCTCTACAGCGGCACGATGACGGCGTGGCAGGGCGTGCACCACGCGCTGGACGCCTGCCGGCTGCTGCTGCGCGACCTGCCCGTGGTCCTCACGCTGGTGGGCCCCCTGCGCAAGCACGCGCGCCGCGCCCTCCTGGACCGGTGCGGCGACCTGCTCCTCCAGGGCTCCGTGGAGCTGCTGGAGCCCCTGCCCCAGCAGGAGCTCGCCTCACTGCACCACGCCTGTGACGCCGTGCTCGTCCCCCTGCCGGTGAACGACCGCAACTGCGTGCAGGGCTGCTGCCCGCTGAAGCTGCTGGAGGCCATGGCCACCGGCACGCCCGTCATCGCCAGCGACCTGCCCGTGGTGCGCTGCCTCGCGGAGGACACCGAAGTCCTCCGCATCCGCCCGGGCTCGCCCAAGGCCATCGCCGAAGCGGTGAAGAGCCTCCTCGCCACCCCTGGCCTCGGCGCCTCCCTCAGCGCCCACGCCCGCGCCCGCGTGGAGCGCGACTTCCCCTGGGGCCGCGCTCAAGAAGCCCTGGTGAACGCCTACGCGGACGACCTGGGCCTCGCGCGCGCCAGCACCCGCTCCAGCACCGCGGCCTCCGCGTCCGCCTGAAAGCGCGCCTCGATGCGCTCGCGGGCCGCCCGGCCCATCGCCTCGCGCTCCGACGCCGGCATCCCCAGCACGTCCAGGCACGCCTGCCCCAGGTGGTTCAACAGCGCCTTGGGCACGAGGAAGCCGTTCTTCCCGCTGTCCACCGCCTCCGGGATGCCGCCCGCGTCGCTCGCGATGACCGGCCGCGCGCACGCCATCGCCTCCAGCAGCGCGTTGGGCATTCCCTCCCACAGCGACGGCTGCAGATAGACATCACACAGGCGCAGGTGCTCCGCGATGAGCGCGGGCGACTCCAGCGCGCCGGAGATGACGATGCGCGCCGCGTCTTCCGGATGCTCCGTCCGGTAGGCCACCAGGTGCTCGGCATCGCGAGCGCGCACCTCGCCAATCACAAGCAGGCACGCGGGCCGCACGCGCCGCACCTCGGTGAGCGCGGAGAGCAGGAACGGCAGCCCCTTCTTGTGGCGCAGCTCTCCGGAGAACCCCAGCACCGCCTCGCCCGCCGCGATGCCCAGCCTCTCCCGCAGGGCCACATCCCCGGGCCCCGGTGAGAACAGCGCCGTGTCCACCGCGTTGGGGATGACCTCCACGCCCGGGTCGCGCCCCAGCAGCATCGCCATCTTCCGGCCCAGGTCCGCGGACGCCGCCGTCAGCACGTCCGCGCGCTGGAGCGTCCAGAGCAGGCGGGCGAAGTCCCCCGGCGGGAACATGAGCTGATCCACGTCGTTGCCCCGCGCGCTGAGCACGGACGCCAGGCCCGCGCTCTGCGCGAACACCACCGCGAGGAACCCCGGCGGGTACAGGTAGTGCCCCCACACCAGGTCATACTTCCGCCGCCCGTGCAGGTGGCCGAGCACATCCAGCGTGTGCTGCATGGACAGGTCCGCCGCGCCGAACAAACCCAACCGGTGCAGCGTCACACCCTTGGCGAACGGCGACACCTCGCCCGCGTCCTCCACCGTCTCCAACGCCCCCGGTGACGCCGTGCGCGTCCAGGCGACCACGTCCACGCGTGCGCCCAGCCGTACGAGCGAGCCCGCGGTGCGCGCGCCGCTGCGCGCCAGCCCTCCGATGTCGGGGGGAAAGCGCTCGGCGAGGAGGAGGACGCGGGGACCGGAAGCCATGACGAAATCCTACCCATCCCGCGCACCGGCAGGCGGGGAACCGTGGGGGATGAATGTCGATGGGCGTCCCGTTGCAACGCCCAATCCATGACGCAACCCCCTCCCTCCGAATCCCTCTCCCCCGACGCCTCCCCCTCGGTCCCAGGGTTCAGGGGCTTCCTCGCCTCCCTGTGGCTGGCCGTGCGCGGATCCACCGAGGACCTGGCGACGGGGCCCGTGGACCGCGCCTTCCTGCTCCTCTCCGTGCCCATGGTGCTGGAGATGGTGATGGAGTCCGTCTTCGCGCTGGTGGACGTGGTCTTCGTCTCCCGCCTGGGCGCGGACGCCATCGCCACCGTGGGCCTCACCGAGTCCGTGCTCACGCTCTACCAGACCCTGCCGCTGGGGCTCGCCATCGGCGCCACCGCGCTCATCGCCCGCCGCGTCGGACAGAAGGACACCGAACGCGCCGGGCGCACCGCCGTGCAGGCCCTGGGACTGGGATTGGCCCTGTCCATCCCCCTGGGCATCCTGGGCGCCGTGTTCGCGCGCCCCATCCTGCTGGCGCTGGGCGCGGCCCCGGGCGTGCTGGAGCACGGCGTGCCCTACGCGCGGCTGATGCTGGCCAGCTTCCCCCTCATCATGCTGCTGTTCCTCAACAGCGCCGTCCTGCGCGGCGCCGGCGACGCGACCACCTCCATGCGCGCGCTGTGGCTGGCCAACACCGTCAACATCGTGCTCGCGCCGCTGTTCATCTTCGGCCTGGGGCCCGTGCCCGCCATGGGTGTGCTTGGCGCCGCGGTGGCCACCACCGTGGGCCGCGCCACCGGCGTCGCGTACCAGTTGCACCGCCTGCTGAAGGGCAACGGACGTCTGGAACTGCGCGCCCGTCACCTGTGCGTGGAGGGGGACACGCTGCGCTCGCTCCTGAAGCTGTCCGGCGGCGCCACGCTCCAGTACCTGCTGACCATGTCCAGCTGGCTCATCCTGATGCGCATCATGGCCACCTTCGGCAGCGCGGCGCTCGCGGGCTACACCCTGGCCATGCGCGTCCTGCTCTTCGCGCAGCAGCCGTCCTGGGGCCTGAGCCACGCGGCGGGCACGCTCGTGGGCCAGAGCCTGGGCGCGGGCGACACCGACCGCGCCGAACGCGCCGCGTGGCGCGCCAGCTTCTACACGCTCGGCTTCCTCGCCGTGGTCGCGGTGGGCTTCCTCGCCTTCGCGGATCCGCTCATCCACGCCCTCACCCCCGACCCGGAGGTGGGCCTGCATGCCACGCGCTGCCTGCGCATCGTCAGCTGCAGCCTGGCCCTGTATGCCTTTGTCACCGTGCTGCCCCATGCCTTCAACGGCGCGGGGGACACCACCACCCCCACGCTGACGAACCTCGTCTTCTGCTGGGGCCTCCAACTGCCCCTCGCGTGGTTTCTCGCCATCCTCATGGGGTGGGGACCGTCCGGCGTGTTCGCATCCATCGCCATCACTTATGGCGCACTGGGGCTGGCCAGCGCGGCCCTCTTCCGGCGCGGGCAGTGGAAGCTGCGCCACGTCTGAAAGCCAGACGCCAGCCGGAGGCCCGACGCCGGCAGCGGACACTCCGCATGGCCCAGAGGCTGAGTTGAAAGCGCTCGCCCATGTGCCGACTTTCCCGGAACTCCCGCAGCGGATGGAGCGCCCCTGGCGCCTCCAGACGCCAGGCGCTCCCGACATCCCGGAGCCGCCCCCACGCGCCGCTGCTGGAGTCGGGGGTGAAACGGTCGAGGGGAAGGGGCGGTTACACACATGGCGGGCAGCGAACGGCTGGGCGTGGCGATTGTGGGGTTGGGCGGGGCGGTGGCTACGACAGCAGTGGCGGGGATGGAGTTGTTGCGACGGGGCCGGGTGGACACGCGAGGGTTGCCGCTCGCGGGCGCGAAGGACATGGGCCTCACCGAGTACGGCGCGCTGACGTTTGGCGGCTGGGATCTGTTCGAGGAGGACCTGGAGAAGGCGGCACGCAACCACGCGGTGCTGACCGACAGCCAGATGGAAGCGGTGGCACCCGTGCTCCGGGGCATGCGGCCCTGGCCCGCGGCCTCCAACGCGAAGTTCTGCAAGAACGTCGTCGGCACGGCGACGAAGAAGACGCGCGGACTGCGCGAGCAGGTGCAGGCCATCCGCGAGGACCTCACCCGCTTCAAGAAGGAGCAGGGCCTGGAGCGCGTGGTGGTGGTGAACCTGGCCTCCACGGAGAAGAGCGTGGACCTCACCCGGCCGGAGTTCGCCACGCCGGAGTCCTTCGAGAAGGCCCTGGACGCGAACGACGCGGAGATTGGCCCCGCCATGCTCTACGCCTACGCGGCCATCGTGGACGGCATCCCGTTCGCCAACTTCACGCCCAGCGTCGCCGCGGACGTGCCCGCGCTGCTGGAGCTGGCCAGGCGCACCGGCGCACCCATCGCCGGCAAGGATGGCAAGACGGGGCAGACGCTGCTCAAGACGGTGCTCGCGCCCGCCCTGCGCGACCGCGCGCTGCACGTGGATGGCTGGTACTCCACCAACATCCTGGGCAACCGCGACGGTGAGGCCCTCAACGACCCGGCGTCGAAGCAGAACAAGCTCGACACCAAGGGCGCGGCCCTGGACAGCATCCTTGGCTACAAGGTCCAGGACCACATCGTGCAGATCCAGTACTACCGCCCGCGCGGGGACAACAAGGAGGCCTGGGACAACATCGACGTGACGGGCTTCCTGGGGCAGCCCATGCAGATCAAGCTCAACTTCCTCTGCAAGGACTCCATCCTCGCTGCGCCGCTCGTCGTGGAGCTGGCCCGCACGCTGGACCTGGCGAAGCGCCGGGGTGAGGGCGGCGTCATCGACGCGCTGGGGTGTTTCTTCAAGGCGCCCATGTCGCCCGACGGCCAGCCCGTCGAACACGCCATGGCCGAACAGCAGCGCCGCCTGATGACCTGGCTGTCCAAGGGCCGCACACGCCAGGCCGAACATCCCCCCGAACGCCTCAGGGGCTGAAACCCAGACATGAACGCACCCGCGCGCGACACGACTGCGGCCCCGGGCCGCCTGGCGGAGCTCCGCCCGCTGCTGTCGGAGCTGATGGACCTCAAGCGGATCCGCACCCCGGATCATCCGGACGGACTCGCGGCGCACGGCTTCCGTCGCGCCTGGGCGGCCCTCGTCGCGGGGGCGGACCCCGGCACCGTGGCGCTCCAGGAGACGGCGCGCGCGGTGGCGGCGGTGCGGCTGGGTGGCCTGGACGCGGACGTGCTTGCGCGGACAGGCCTCTCCGCCAGGGACACGGCGCGGGTGCTGCGCCGGGGACTGGACGCGGTGGCGGGCCCGCTGGAGCCGGGGCTCCGGGAGAAGCTGTCGCAGGCGTTGTCCCAGCCCATGGCAGCCCCCACGTCCCTCGCGACGCCCGCGTTCGTGGAGCGGCTGGTGCACCAACCGCGCGCCGGGGCCACGTTCCCCGGCCGCGCGCGCATCGTCGTCCCACCACAGGAAGGCCACGCCGACCACTGCTACGCGGTGGCGGTGGGCGCGGTGCTCGTCTCGCCGCGCTTCGGCGCGGACCCCGCCCTGCCCTTCCTGGCCGGGCTGTCGCACCACCTCTTCAACGCGGAGCTGCCGGACGCGGGCTACGCGGGAGAGGAACTCCTGGAGGACCTGCTGGCACCCCTGCTGAAGGACCTCACGCAGAAGGCCCTCGACTCTCTTCCGGAGCCCCTGTCCCGGCACGTGCGTCAGGCGCTGGCGCTCACCGGCCACCTGGACACGGCCGAGGCGCGGGCCTTCAACGCCGCGGACGCGCTGGACCGGGTGCTGGAGCTGGACGCCCACGCCCGCGCTGCGGGCTTCACCCTGCGCCAGGCGATGGAAGAGCTGGAGCTGATCCACCCGGGGCCCCTCCAGGGCTTCGGCAACGACATCCTCGCGGAAGCGGCGGTCTGGCCATGAATCAGCTCCGAAGGTCTCCCGACGCGGCGCCGCCGCGACTCTTCGCTCCGGACACGGGCCGTCCGCTGTATCCCCGCGACCCGGCGACGCCCGACCTCTGGACGGACGGCATCGGGCAGTGGCCCGTCGTGGACGGCATCCCCTTCCTGCGCACCGGCCGGGACCTGCTGCGCGACTCCGTCATCCAGGCGCTGGAGCAGGGGGACCGCCGCCGAGCCATCGCGCTGCTGCTGCGGGACCAGGACGACCATGCGCGCATCGCGCCGCCCTCCGTCGAGGAAGCCCTCGCCGTGGTGGCGGGCGTGGAGGATGGGACCATGGGCCTGCGCCAGGCCATGAACCGGCTGTGCTTCGGACCGGTGTCCGCCTACTTCGCGCACCGGCAGTCGGCGCCCACCTTCCTGAGCGCGCTGGGACTGCTGGCGCAGCACTGGGACGCGCCGCCCCGCGTGGTGGAGGTCGCGTGCGGCATCGGCCAGGTGCTGCGCGAGGTGATGCTCCGGGGCACGCCCGGCGTGGGCGTGGACGTGGTGTTCGCCAAGCTGTGGCTCGCCCGCCACTTCATCGTGCCGGAGGCCTGGCTCGTGTGCGCGGACGTCGCCGCGTCGGGCCTGCCCCTGTCGTGCGTGGAGGGGGCCACCGTGCTGTGCCACGACGCCTTCTACTTCCTACCGGACAAGGCCGGGGTGCTGCTGGAGATGCGCCGCGTGGCCGGAGACACGGGCCGGGTGCTGGTGGGCCATGCGCACAACCGGCGAGTGGATCAACGCGGCGTGGGCGGCTCCCCGCTGAGCCCGGAGGAGTACGCGGAGCTCCTGCCCCAGGCCGCCTGCTACGACGACGCCGCGTTCGTCACCAGCTTCCTGGAGCAGCACCCGGTCCCCGCCGCCACGCCCGCGCAGTTGCGGCACGCGGAGGCCCTGTCCTTCGCGTGGCCCGCGGGCCCGGCCCGTCGCGCCATCGACTTCGGAGCGCCCGCGCCCGGCGTACAGCTGCGCCCCAACCCCCTGCTGACCATCCGCGACGGCGTGCTGGCTCCCGCCTGGCCCACGCCGGGACTCGCCCTGGAATACGCCAACGCCCACTACCTGCGCGGCGACGACGCGGACGACACGGCCCTCTTCACGCGGGCCACCCGGGGCGCGACGCCCGACGAGCGCCCCGTCCTGCTGCGCCGACGCTGGCTGCTCGACCTTCCGGAGAGGTGGTGACCATGTTCGATGCGAAGCCGAAAGCCCGTCGGTTGGGCTGGGCCGTGGTGGGCTGTGGTTGGGTGGCCCGGGACTACGTCATCCCCGCGCTCCAGGGCGCACGCAACACGCGGCTGGTCGCGCTGTGTGATTCGGACGCGGAGGCGCTGATGCGCCTGCAGGCGGACGACGCCGCCCGGTACACCCAGTTGTCCTCGGTGCTGGAGGACAAGGAGGTGGACGCGGTCTACATCGCCACGCCCAACCACCTGCACGCGGCGATGACGGAGGCGTGCGCTGCGGCCGGCAAGCACGTGCTGTGCGAGAAGCCCATGGCCGTCACGCCCCAGGACGGGCTGCGCATGGTGGCGGCGTGTCAGCGCGCGGGCGTGCACTACGCCACCGCGTTCGACCAGCGCCACCACGCGGCGCACCGCAAGCTGCGCACGCTGGTGAAGGAGGGCGTGCTGGGCACCATCACCCAGGCGCGCATCCACTACGCCTGCTGGCTGCCCGCGGACTGGACCCCGGACAACTGGCGCATCGATCCGGAGCAGGCCGGGGGCGGTGCGATGATCGACCTGGCGCCCCACGGGCTGGACCTGCTGGAGGTGGTGCTGGGGGATGAATGGCGGTCGCTCACCGCGATGGTGCAGCGGCGCGTACACGACTACGCGGTGGATGACGGCGCGGTGCTGATAGGGCAGTTCAAGAGCGGCGCGCTGGGGCTGTTGCAGGTGGCCTACAACTGCCCGGACGCGTACCCGCGGCGCACGCTGGAGCTCATCGGCACGAAGGCGCGCGCGCTGGCGACCAAGACGATGGGCCAGACGCCCGGCGGGTCGCTGTCGCTCACCGACGCGAAGACGGGCGAGGAGACGTGGATCCACCTGTCGCCAGCGGAGGACCGCAGTCCCTTCCTGCACCAGGTGGAGTCATTCAGTGCGTGCGTGCTGGAGGACCGGCCACAGCCGTTCCCGCCCGAACGGGACGTGCGCCTCGTGGGACTGCTCACCCAGGCGACGCAGTCCGGAAAGGCGTTCCCGCCATGTCACTGACCCGCTACGCCTGCACCCACTGCGGCACGTGGCAGCCGGGCTTCTCCCACGAGCCGCCCACGGGCTGTCCCACCTGCCTGGACGTGCGCAACGCCCTGCCGCGCGACGGCTGGAACTTCCAGACGGCGGGCCAGGTGTCGGAGCGCCTGTCCACGCGCTGGGAGCAGACGCTCCCCGGCATCTGGGGCTTCACCTGCGAGCCATCCTTCGGCCTGGGCTCCAGCGGGTGGCTCTTGCGCAGGCCCGACGGCAACGTCGCGTTCGAGGGCGCGCCCTGGTACTCGAAACCAGCGCTGGAATACCTGGAGGTGATGGGCGGCATCCGGGTGCTGTCCGCGTCGCACCCGCACGGCTTCGGGGCGCTGTGGCAGTTGCAGGAGCACTTTGATCCGCTGCTCGTCCTGCACAAGGACGCGGTGCCGTACTCCAAGGCCTTCCAGGTGCGCTGGCCGGTGGACGACGAGCACGAACTGGCGCCGGACCTGACGCTGCACTGCGTGGGCGGCCACTACGAGGGACAGACGGTGATGTACGACGCGAGCACCCGCTCGCTGTTCTGCGGGGACGCGCTGAAGGTGGACCTGGACGCGCGCGGCAAGCCCACGGCGCTGTCGTGTCACAAGGGCTTCCACTACGCGATTCCGCTGAGCCACGGCGAGCTGCGCCGCTACCGCGCGGTGCTCAAGCAGCTCCCGTTCGAGAACGTCTTCACCACCTTCGAGTTCGCCCGGGGCGTCACCCGCGAGCACGCGCTCGCGCTGTTCGACCGGCTGCTCGCGGGCATGCCGCACACCCGTCCCGTTGCGTTGGAGGAATTGTCATGAGCGTTTCCCAGGCCCTGGATGCCTATTTCCGCGCTGTCTCCACGGGCGCGTTGCAGACGTTCCGCATCGACCCCATCGACCGGCTGGGCATCCCGGTGGTCTCCACGAGCCTGCGGATGGGAGGCGAGCCCGGCTCGGTGTCGCATTGCAGCAGCTACGGCGTCACGGAGGAAGACGCGCACGTGGGCGCGCTGGGCGAGCTCGTGGAGGAGACCTTCGCGGAGCACGCGCTGAAACAGATGCCTCGCGTGCACGGCAGCTACGCCGCCCTGGTGCGCGACCGGGGGCCCACGGCGGTGGCCGACCCCCTCACGCTGGGGCTGCCCGCGGGCAGTCCGTACCGGCCCGACATGCCGCTCGTCTGGGTGGAGGTGCAAAGGCTCTCCACGGGGGAGAAGGTGCTGGTGCCGGAGGAGTTCGTCGCCATCCATCCCGGGCAGTTGCAGGGCAGGTCCCCGCTCATCACGCCCATCACCAACGGCCAGGGCGCGGGGCTGACGCGGCAGCAGGCGCTGGCGCATGGCCTGCTGGAGCTGCTGCAACGCGATGGCAACGGGCTCCAGTACCGCGCCATGGACCAGGGCGTGGTGCTGGACCTGGAGGGCGCGGAGCTGACGTCGGATGTGAAAGCCCTGCTGGAGCGCTACCAGCGCGCGGGCGTGGAGGTGATGGCGAAGCTCGCGAGCACCGACTTCGGCCTGGTGAACGTCTACGTGGTGGGCCGCGACCTGTCCGCGGACGACCATCCGCTGATGGTGACCGCATGCGGCGAGGCGGCGGATCCGGACCGGGACCGGGCGCTGCGCAAGGCGCTGCTGGAGTATGCCGGTTCACGCGCGCGCAAGGCGTTCGCGCACGGGCCGCTGAGCGAGGTGGCCCGCATCGCGACGGAAGAATACATGGAGCGCTTCGTCCCCCTGGTGGACCTGGACGCGGAGGAGCCGCGCGCGCTGCACGGCATGGCGGAGTGGGCGCGGATGCCCGCCGCGGCGCTGCGCGAGCTGACGGCGTGCACCCTGATGACCCGGCGCAAGGTGCGCTTCGAGGACCTGCCCCGCGCGCCGGCGGTGGAGGACCCGTCGCTCAGGTGCGACCACGTGGTGCGCCAGCTCCAGGCGGCGGGCTTCGACATCCTCGTCGCGGACATGTCCCCGGCCGGACGCGCGGTCCACGTGGTGAAGGCGCTGGTGCCCGGGTTGGAGGTGGAGACGATGACCTACTCCCGGCTGGGTGAGCGCAACGTGGCGCGGCTGCTGGAGCGGCGCGACCCTCTGGTGGGCCTGGGCGCCCCGCCGCCGGGAGCGCAGCCGGTACGGCTGACGCCGGAGGCCGAGGAGCGACTGGGCGGGCCCGCCTGGTTCAGCGTGCGACTGGCCGAAGCGCGCCTGGGGCGCCTGTATCCGCTCTACCGGGAACCCGACCGTCACGCGGTGCCCGCGCTGCTCGCCAGCCGCCGCTTCGGCGGGGAGTGAACCGCGCGCCCCGTGCGCCACCCCGCTTCGACTTCCGCGTGTCGCCTTTGGAGGAACCTTCATGAGCCTCGCCCAAGCCCTTGATGCCTATTTCCACGCCCTGCCCGCGGGCGAGCTGCACCTGTTCCGCATCGACGCCATCGACCGGCTGGGCGTGCCCGTGACCCTCTCCAGCCTGCGGATGGATGATGGGCCCAACGGCGTGACGCACGGCAACGGCTACGGCAACACCGAGGACGAGGCCCGCGTCGGAGCCCTGGGCGAGCTGGCGGAGGACACCTTCGCCGAGCTTGCGATGAAGCGGATGCCCCGGGTGCATGGCGGCTACACGACCCTGGTGCGAGCGCGGGGGCCCACGGCGGTGGCGGATCCGCTCACGCTGGGGCTGCCCGCGGGCAGTCCCTACCGCCCGGACATGCCGCTCGTCTGGGTGGAGGTGAAGCGGCTCGCCACGGGTGAGCGGGTGCTGGTGCCGGAGGAGTTCGTCGCCAACCACCCCGCGCAGTTGCAGGGCAGGTCCCCCCTCATCACGCCCATCACCAACGGCCAGGGCGCGGGGCTGACACGGCAGCAGGCGCTGTCGCACGGGCTGTTGGAGTTGCTGCAACGCGACGGCAACGGGCTCCAGTGCCGCGCCATGGACCAGGGCGTGGTGCTGGACCTGGAGGACGTGGAGCTGACGTCGGATGTGAAAGCCCTTCTGGAGCGCTACCAGCGCGCGGGCGTGGAGGTGATGGCGAAGCTCGCGAGCACCGAGTTCGGCCTCGTGAACGTGTACGTGGTGGGCCGCGACCTGTCCGTGGGGGACCAGCCGCTGCTGATGGTGGGCTGCGGCGAGGCGACCGACCCCGACCGGGACCGGGCGCTGCGCAAGGCGTTGCTGGAGTTCGCGGGCTCCCGCGCGCGGCTGGCCTTCTCGCACGGCCCGCTGAGCGAGGTGAGCCGCATCGCCTCCAAGCAATACATGGATCACATCCTGCCGCGGGTGGACCCAGACGCGGAGGAGCCTCGCGCGATGCGAGGCATGATGGAGTGGGCGCGGATGTCGTCCGCGGCCCTGCGGGAGCAGACCGCGTGCATCCTGTCGAAGCGGCGCTCGGTCCGCTTCGATGAGCTGCCCCGCGCGCCGGTGGTGGAGGACCCGTCGCTGCGGTGTGAGCACGTGGTGCGTCAGCTCCACGCGGCGGGCTTCGACATCCTGGTCGCGGACATGTCGCCGCCGGGCCACCCGGTGCACGTGGTGAAGGCGCTGGTGCCGGGCCTGGAGGTGGAGACGATGACCCACTCCCGGCTGGGCGAGCGCAACGTGGCCCGGCTGCTGGAGCACCACGACCCGCTGGTGGGCCTGGGCGAGCCGCCACCGGGAGCGCAGCCGGTGCGGCTGACGCCGGAGGCCGAGGAGCGACTGGGCGGCCCCGCCTGGTTCAACGTGAAGCTGGCGGAGGCGCGCGTGGGCGGGCTGTATCCGCTCTATCGCGAGCCGACCGCGCACGCGGTGGCGGCGCTGCTCGCCAGCCGCCGCTTCGGGGGCCAATGACCATGGCACCGCGCTTCGCGTACAACACCAACGGCGTCTCCAATCACCGCTTCGAGGACGCGCTGCGGCTCATCGCGGACAGCGGCTACGACGGGGTGGCGCTGACGCTGGACCATCACCACTTCGACCCGTTCGCGCCGGACTTCGAACGGCGCACGGAGCAACTGGCCGCGCTGCTGGAGCGACTGGGCCTGGGCCTGGTGGTGGAGACGGGGGCGCGCTTCCTCCTGGACCCGCGCAGGAAGCACGAACCCACGCTCATCACGCCGGACGCGCAAGGACGGGAGCGCAGGCTGGAGTTCCTGAAGCGCGCGGTGGACGTGTGCTCGACGTGCCGGGGGGAGGCGGTGTCGTTCTGGGCCGGGGTGCCCCGTCCGGGGGTGACGGAGCAAGTCGCGTGGCCGTGGCTGGTGGAGGGGGTGGCGCGGCTGGCGGACCACGCGGCCTCGCGCGGGGTGGTGCTGGCGGTGGAGCCGGAGCCGGGGATGTTGGTGGAGACGGTGGACGCGTGGCGCCAGTTGCAGGTGAGCGTGGCGGCACAAGGAGCGGCGCCGGTGCGGTTGGCATTGGACGTGGGGCACCTGCTGGTGACGCAGGAGCGGACGCCAGCGGAGGCGGTGCGCGAGTTCGCGTCGGTGCTGGGCACGGTGGCGCTGGAGGACATGAAGCGCGGCTTGCATGAGCACCTGCCGTTCGGAGAGGGCGACGTGGACGTGCCGTCCGTGCTCCGGGAGCTGGCACGCGTCGGGTACGACCGGCTCATCTGCGTGGAGCTGTCCAGGGATGCGCACCGGGCGCACGAGATGGTGCCAGGGGCGTTGGCGTGGTTGCGGGCGCGCCTGCCGACGGGCGCGGAGGTGGCGGCATGAGCAACGAATTGAACCGGCTGCGGATCTGCTTCATCTCCCGGCGCTTCTTCCCGGCGATCTCCGGAATGAGTGTCTATGCGCTCAACCTGGTGCGGGAGCTGGTGGCCTGCGGGCACGACGTGACGATGGTGAGCCAGTACCGCAACGACCCCGCGGGCATGGCGGTGTACGGGGGCGGGCCTCCGCCAGGGATTCCGGGCGCGCACGTGCTGGGGTGTGAGTCCCGGGGCGAGCAGCGCATCAACCACGGCCAGCCCGCGAGCTTCGAGCAGGACGTGGAGGACCTGGTGGACACGGTGATTCGCGAGCACCGGCGCCGGCCCTTCGACCTCATCCATGCGCAGTACGGCTATCCGTGTGGACTGGCGGCGCTGGAGGCGGCGCGGCGGCTGGGGCTGCCCAACGTGGTGTCCATCCAGGGGGGAGACGGGCACTGGGTGGGGACGTGCTGTGACACGCACAAGCAGGCGATGCTCGCGGTGCTGGGGCACTCCGGAGCGCTGCTGATTGGCAGCCGGTCCTTCGCGGAGGAGGTGCACGGCCACCACGGCACCCCGATGAGCCGCTTCACCATCGTGCCGGGGGCCACGGACACGCAGCGCTTCCATCCGAGGAACGAGCTGATGCTCGGGGAGATGCGGGACGTGCCGGTGCTGCTGTACCACGGGCGGGTGGACGCGAGAAAAGGCGTGATGGAGCTGCTGGACGCGGTGAAGCGGCTGGTGGCGGAGGGGCGACAGCTGAAGCTGCGCGTGTCTGGGATTGGGCCAGACGTGGAGGCGGTGCGCGCGAGGGTGGAGGCGGAGGGGCTGCGGGACACGGTGGAGCTGGTGGGCGCGTCCACCTACGCGGAGGCGCCGGACCTGTACCGGAGCGGGGACCTCTTCGTATCGCCCACGTATTCGGAAGGGTTCTCCAACACGCTGCTGGAGGCGATGGCCTCCGGGCTGCCCATCGTGTCCACGAAGGCGGTGGGGGTCGTGGATTGCCTGGAGGATGGAAGGGACGCGCTGCTGGTCCCGCCGAAGGACAGCGACGCGCTGGCGGAGGCCATCACCCGGCTGCTGGGCAACGCACCGCTGCGCAAGCGCCTGGCGACCACGGCATTGGAGGAGGTGCGCAAGCTGTACTCATGGCAGGCGGTAGGACGCAGGATCCAGGGTATCTACACGGAGCTGATGGGAACGCGGCCGGACACGGGGTGGACGCATCTCTACGACCCGGCGACGACGGAGGCGAGCGCGGATCCAACGTGCCGTTTCCGGTCCGCGCCGCACCTCCTATGAGCACGGCCCTCTTCATCTCTCCGCACCTGGACGACGTGGCCTTCTCGTGTGGAGGCACGCTGGCGGCATTGAAACAACAGGGCTGGACGGTGGCGCTCGTCACCCTCTTCACCCGGTCGGTGCCGGAGCCGAAGGGCTTCGCGCTGCAATGCCAGACGTCGAAGGGCCTGGGTCCGGAGGTGGACTACATGGCCCTCAGGCGCGAGGAGGACCGGGCGTTCGCGAAGAGGATGGGCGTGGACGTGTCGGTATGGGGCGACCTGGAGGAGGCGCCCCACCGTGGCTATGGAAGTCCCGCCGAGCTGTTCCGGCCGCCGCGAACCACCGATGTCGTCGGTGCCTGGGTGCGCGGATGTCTGCGTCCGGTGCTGTGGGACCTGAAGCCAGACCGGGTCTTCGTGCCGCAAGCGCTGGGAAGCCACGTGGACCATGTGCAGGTGGTGCGAGCGGTGCAGGCGCTGGGCATCCCGTCGAATCGAATCCTCTACTACCGGGACACGCCCTACGCCGTGCGACAACCGGAGGCACGGCCAGACGCGGCCCTGCCTCAAGACTTGCAACCCCTGGCCGTGGACATCACCGAACACCTGTCCCGGAAGCTGGAGGGCTGCGCCTGTTACAGCAGCCAACTGGGCTTCCAGTTCGGAGGCGCGGAGGGATTGGCGCCCCTGCTCACCGACTTCCACCAGCGCGAGGCGTTGGGGCACGGCCGCACCGGAGCCGCCGAGGTCTTCCTGAAATCCCCCGCTCTCCAGGCATGCTAGGTTGGCGAGCCGTTGCAAGCCACGAAGGCGGGGAGCCCACATGCATATCAAGTCGATGATGAGCGGCGCGGCGCTGGCCGTGGGACTGATGTTGTCGGGATGCGGCGTTGACTCCACCCTGGACGCGGAGCCGGACCTCGCCACGCGGAAGGACGAACTTCCTCCCTGTGAAGGCGATCAGCAGTACAGCCGCGTCTTCTACAGCGACGCCGCGATGACCCAGGAAGTCGGCCGGTGGCGGTGTTTCTGTGGCGAGGGGAGCGCCTGGGTGTCCGGGCACTGGGCCGGCGTTCCCTATTCGCAGATCATCGAAGTCATCGATTGTTGAGAGCCATCCCTGATTGATGCTTCGGGGGACGCGGCAGGCCTGCGGAGGCCAACACCTGCCGCGAACCTCGCCTGGCGGCCAAACCCACCCGGCGCCGTGCGGCTGAAGCCGGCCACGCTGGGCGTTGAAATGTCGGATGCGGATTCGGGAGTACGGATGACGCCAAAGGATGTATCGCCGGGAGTCGAAGCCAAGATCCGACTGCGAAAAGCACGAGCCTGAATCGATGCCCGGCCTTGTGCCGAACCGAAGGCGGCCAGAAGGTCCTCATCGGTGAATACCTGCGGCCCCTTTTTCATCTGTGCGAGCGCCGCGAGGACCGTGGGCTGTGCCTCGAACGAACAGGAGCGGCGATCGTGCGCCAGCCCCACCGTGTAGAGCTACTTACGGCTCCTCGCCTGACCTTCCAGGTGCGGAGCATGCTCAAGCCCCCAACGCCCGCCACGGATCGTCGAAGGAGGCGAGCGGCGCCGACAGGGCGACGTCCGGCATGAAGCGTTGAGGCAAGACGTCTCCCATGCCCAGATGGGAAGCCAGCCGGGCCAACGCCAGGCCCTCGATGAAGACGAAGGTCTGGGTCTGCGCGTCTTCCGGGGCGATCGAATCCTGCACGCTCAGCTCCGCGAACCAGGCAGCGTGCTCGCCGCCCATGCCTTCGAGGGCAAGTGCCAGCCCTGCATCGTCCCCATGGAGGAGTGCCGAACTGGCGTCGTAACGGAACGACAGCGTCAGGTCCTTTTCCGCATTCAACGCACGGAGCTTTTCCTGCTGCCGCGCCGTGTCCTCGCCGCGCGCGATGGACATGATGACGTCAAAATACAGGAAGAGGACAGGGTCTTCCATTCCTGGATGGGGCTGCGCAGGAGCGAGCGCGGCAATCTCCGCGGCCAGTGGGAAGTCGCCCGCCGCAAGCGCGTCCCAGAACGGCTCCGCTCTGCTCCGGCAAAGGTAGTAGGGGTCCACGGTCACACCCGCCCGGGCGTGCCTGAGCATGAACGCATAGGCCCTGGCGCTCTGTTGAAGGTGCTGGGAATAGGCTCCCACGTCCAAGGCCCCCAACAGGTGCGCGATGGCCAGCCGGCGGTGGTCCAGGCAGATTCTCAGGAACGCAGCACCGTCGAGTTGCCCCTTCGCCAATTTGCCAACCGCGCGCGGAAGCCCCTGCGCGATTTCGAATGCGAGATTATCAACGGTGATGTCGAGATCGGTCTTCATGAAAGCACGGGGGCCCGTTCAGAGGATGATTTCCGTGTCGAGGTCGAGCGTCGCCAGCCCTGTCACCCCTTGCTCTCGGAGCAATTGCAGCAGGTCAGAGCGAATGATGAATTCATGCATCATCTGCTTCAGGCGGAATAGCTTCTTGTCCTCGGGAATCCTGTCCAGGTGGAGGTTGAGCTTATACAGGTTGGCAATGCCTCCAGGCTCAAGCGGATCTTCGTCGAACTTCGATCGTGCGGCGTCCAGACAATCCACGCTGCCAAGCAGATTGGCCACGGCGTAGTCCCTGCTGACCACGGAGCCCCTCTTGTTCGCCAGTTCGAAGGGGAGGTACTCGACATCCGAGACTCGTTCCGCCTCGAACAAGGTGCGGACTCGGGGGGAGATCATCAGCAGCGACAGGATATTCGGAAGCAGATCAGGAGCCATCTCCCCCGCGCGCTTGTCCATTTCGAAGCGTGAAGTCGCAGGGAAGTCCGATCCGAACGGAACGCCTTCCAGCAATCGCCAGTCCTTGAGAATGGTTTCCGGCGTCCGTTTGATGCTGCAGAATCTGGGATCGTAGGGGGTTGTAAGGATGTGAAAGGTGAAGCTCGGCATCTCGAATCCTCCGTGAGCCTAGATGGACTCCAATTCGTCCAACGAGACCCCGGGTGGCATTGCCTTGAGGGTGGCAAGGAGCTTGTCGGACAAGAGGTTCATCGCCTTCTTGATCTGGGTGACGTTCTCGTCATTGAGTTTGTGCGGATTACCCGATGCAAGCACCTTTTTCAGTTGAGCCGCGATCCGGCGCAGATGCTTCTCACAAGCTTGCGAATACGTGGGGTGGCTCATCTGGCCGTAGGGGCAATGAATGGGCAGCCCCAGCACCCGACCCACGAAGCTCTCCTTGGGAAGCAGAACGATGTTCTGACCGCAGTTCATGTTGTAGAGCGAAGTCATCAACAGAAACAAGCGCTTCGCTCCGTCCGGACCACTACCGATATATTCGTTGATGGCCCCGTTCGGAATCATGTGGTGCCAATTGTGGTAGTAGGGGCGGTGCATTCCCCCTTCAGGATCATGCGCCTTGGGAACGAAGTTCTTCGGGTGCGTGGGCTCGCCGATGAACCATGCCTTCGGGTCACGGTCCAGGACCCGGCTGGTGTAGCGGACGCTGTGCCGGTATTTCTTGACGAAGTCGCGCAGCCGCAAGCCGAACTCGCCAGGCGTCTCTCCCGAGCGCTTCTCCTTCCGGGTCGCGGCCTCGAAGATGTCACGATCCGCCTTGTCGCGGTCGATCCAAGAGCGGCGGAGCGGCTTGTTGTACATGCCTGAGCGTGCCGCCGTCTTGCTGAGCTGATATCCATTCCATTGATAGTCACACGGACTGCTCTTCCTGGCCGACTCATGGCGAAGAATGCATGCCCCCTTGTCGTGGAGGTCATTCTTCGTCATCTGCGTAATGTGTTCCGCGGACTGAGCCATGGCTTCCCCCCTGCTTTCGAGGTTCTTAGCGACCCTGGGATACGTCCTGTGTCAGAGCGCGCAGCATCAGTGCGCCTTTGGTTCCTGCGTAGGACGACATACCAATGAGTGCGTAGTGAGAGCCCGCGTAACGTCGCGCGAACGCGCGCACGGCCATGCACACCGCGAGCGGGCCCGTCGCGGCACCGGTTTCACCAAACGACGCAGGAGGAAACCATGCGCGAGGCTCTCGCATCATCTCCACGCCAGCCAACCGGAGGAGAGCCGTGCCCCACTCCATCGCACGCCAGGGGTCCCCATTGTGATTGTGGATGACCAGAGCGGGCCCGGATTGCTTTTCGCGAACGTCCTCCAAGACGTTCCCCATCGCTGCGGCAAGAGCGCTTCCATGGGAGGGGCCTGAGAAGCGGTGCGGCTCTTCGGTGGTCAGGGAGGTGGCCACCAGCTCCGCTTCGATACGTGCGCCACGCTGGCGGGCCGGGACCGCCCTTTCCAGAAAGAAGAATGCCGCAGCCTCCCCTGGCATGAACCCCACCGGGTTTCCAACCGTCTTCAGCAACCGCAAGCGAGCCAGCATTTCGAGCGTCTTCCGCTCAAGAAACGAATCAACGCCTCCGATGAGGCAGCGCTCCACGACGCGCCGCCTCAGTATCTCGCAAGCCTCGTGCACTGCGGTTGCGACACCATGGTGGTCTCCCCGCAGGACGAAGCGAAGTTCCTTGGGGATGGGCAGAGCGCCGAACTGGCAGAGTGCATCAACCAGGGGGGCGGATGAACCGCGCCCGACGGGCATCCCTTCCGGGGAGCCTTCGGAGGGCTCTCCAACACTTGAAAGGAAGGAGCTTCCCACATTGAGGAAGAAAGCCGTTCGCGAGAGGTCGTCTGACTGGAGCCCGGAGTATGTGAGCAGATTCCTGAGAGCGGCGGTCCCCAGGCGAATCAGCCGGGCATCTCCCTGGAACCCCTCCGTCAGGGGGTGACACTCATGACCCGCAATCGGAACGAACTCAATGACGTCATCGTCGATGGCCCCAAAAGCCGGAATCTCCCGGGCACGGTTGATGCCGGCCCGGGCCGCGGCGCATGCGGTGACGACCTCATCCAGGCTGCTCGCCAGGCCAAGCCCTGTGACGACGATGCCATTCAAGAGTTCGTACCTGGATGCACAGAAGTTCCCCCCTCCGATCCGGGCTGTTGATTTTAGCAGAGGGGTGACTTCTTCGCCTAACGGCCAAACCCACCCAGCGCCGTGCGGCTGAAGCTGGCCGCGCCCTGGCTGACGCGGACCGCGGACTGGCTGAACACCTGGAAGGCGGCGCGGATCTCCTGGGCACTCTGTCCCGGGGTGAGGATCCACCGGTCCGCGATGCCCATGCTCTGGAACACCTTGCGGAAGTCCGTCGTGCCGTCGTCGATGCCCATCGCCGCCACGATGTGGTTCTCCACCCGGTGCAGGTCCTTCACCAGCGCCGCCACGTCCTTCGCCCGTGCCTTCTGCGACCCCGCGTCCGCGCCGTCCGTAATCAACAGCGTCACCGTGCGCACCGGCACCCCGTTGCCGCTGAACTCCTGGGCCTTGGCCAGCACCGTGCCCAGCAGCACCACCGCGTTGTCATACAGCGGCGTCCCCATGTCCGCCGAGTAGTTGCCGGAGTGCATCCGCACCACATCCTCCAGCGGCCGGAAGGGATTGAGCACGTGCCCGTTCAGGTAGCGCGTGTGGAACAGCACGCCGTCCTTCTGCTGGCTCGCCAGCAGCGCGTCCAGCACCAGATTGTGCCCGTCGCACACCGTCTTCGTGTGCCCGGAGTGCGAGATGCTCCCCGAGTCATCCGGCATCACCGTCACCAGCACCACCTCGCTCGCCTGCACGTCGTCCACGTGCACGCCCAGGCCGGCTTGAATCTGGGCCCCCAGGTCCACCACCGTCAGCGCCTGCAACCCCGCGGGGCTCAGCACCCCTTCCGCGTGCGCATCCTCGAAGAGCTTCTGGACCCCGCCACCATTCGCCTTGCTCATGTCCGTGTCTCCTTTCGTTGTGGAATGCCAGACGTCACGCCAGCTGCAGGTCGGGCCAACTCGCGAGCGGGTCCGTGGACTTCACCAGGTGCATGCCCGCGTCCGCGAAGCGCTTGAGCGCCGCATCCGCCTGCGGCGTGAAGTCCGCCGCGAAGCCGCCCTTTCCGTCCGGCACCGTCACCGACGACATGCAGTCCGTGAGCAGGTACACCTTCCGGGCCAGCGCCGCGTCCTGCGCGACGATCTCCCCCAGCAGGTCGTCGATGGAGCTCTTCACGCAGTGGCTGGCCGCCTGCCCGCCAATCACCACCGCGTCCGACGTGAGCAGCGTCTTCAGGAACTGCGTGTTGCGCTGCGCGAGCGGCTGGCCGTCATGCCGCATCAGCACCTCCGGCCGCAGCACCGAGTAGTTCTCCGTCAGCGGGTTTCCGCCCTTCACCTCCGCCCACGACTGCACGCCGCGCGCGAACGAGTGGAACAACCGCGCCTCCTGCACCACGCCCGCCAGGGCATGCCCGTCGCTGCCCAGCAGGCAGTGCGGCGGCCACAGGTACAGCGTGTACTTGCCCGCCCGCTCCAACTCCTCGCAGTAGTACTTCACCTGCTTGAGCAGCCACGGGTAGTTGCCGCCGCACAGCCACTTCGCCACCGCGGGATTCGGCCGCGCCTGGCCGCGCTCAATCTGTTCGCGCGTCACTTCCCGGTACGGCTGCAACGGCTGGTCATCCTGGTCCACCCAGAAGGACGGGAAGAAGATCTGGTAGGCGAAGTGCGTGTCGAGCGTCGCGGTGACGTTCGTCAGCGTCCCCAGGTTGCGGTAGATGAACTCCGCGATGCGCCGGTTGTCGTCGATGGCGCCCCGCCCGCTGCGCCCCGCGACGTACAGCGAGCCATCCGGGAAGCAGAAGTCCTTCTGCACGTCGATGAGCAGCAGGTGCAGGTTGAAGGTGTCCGTCGCCGACACCTTCACGCCCTGCGCCGCCTTCCACGTGCCGGCCTCCTGCTGCAACCTGCCGGCGTTGGAGCCGTAGCCGTACTCCGCCGCATGGTTGGCATTGTAGAACCCGGGCAGCGGCAGTTCCTTCACGGTCGTCTTCTTCATGTCCATCCCCCTTGCGTGTTTCACGTCATCCGCAACACGGTGAGGACCTGCGCCCCCACCACCATCAATCCCTCTCGCGACAGCAGCAACTGGCACCCTGCGTCCACGAACGGCTCCGCGTCCGGGAACTCGCGCACGGCCTCCAGCCGGCCCTGCCGCGCCTCCACGCGCGTCAGCCCCGCGTCCGTCGCGCAGAAGAGCGCGCCCCCCACCGCGCACTTCCCCCTCAACGTCCCCAGCCAGGAGCCGTTCCCCGCATCGGCCCAATTGCTCGCGCGCACCGCCCCGTCCGGCCCCAGCAGCACCGCGTGATGCACCGTGCGCCCCCCGTACTCCTCCGCGAGGAACAGCCACACCGAGTCCCCGTCGAACACAGCCTCGGCGTCCAGCAACTGCCCGGAGGGCCAGGGCAGCGCGAGCCCATCCCGCAGACCCTTGCGCTCCCCATCGAACAGGAAGGCCCCCCTCAAGCCCGCCGCGCGGTGGAACCCCAGGCCGAAGCGGGGCCCTACGAACAGCCGCGTCTGTCCTTCCAGCACGTCCCCCCAGCGCTCGGCCCCATGGGGACCGTCCCGCCACAGCCCACCGCCCACCGCCCAGAACCGGTGTCTGGCATTGGCCGCGAACACCGGCTTGTTCTCGCAGGTGTCCACCCCCAGGAACTCCGGCGCCCGGCCCGGCGCGAACACCGCCACCCGGCCGCCCTGCCCGAGCAGTGTCACGTCCCCCTGCACCGCCCAGCGCAGCGAGGGATCCAGCCCGCCGCGCATCACGGTGCGCCCGTCCTCGCGTCGGTACGCGCCATCCGCGTGGTAGACGAAGCGCACCGTCCCGTCGTCCGCGCTCGCGTGCACCACCACGCCCCGGGTGGTGAACTTCCGCGTCGCCACCACCTGCCCCCGCACCGACGTCACCGGCGTGGCCGCCGCCGTCGCATGCGGCTGACACGTGGGGCACGCGGCCCGCGCATGTTCCACACCGCACGACGCGCACACCGTGAAGCGCAGGCCCTCCAACACCGGCAGCGGGAACGCGCCGCGACGGTCCTCCACGAACACCTGGTGGAACAGGTGCAGCACCTCATCCGGCAGCGTGCTCCGGGGCAGCGCGGGCTTGGGGTACTGCACGTCCGGGTGGAAGACGGTGACACGCTGGAGCACCCGCGCCACCGCGTTCAACCGCGCCCCCTGCGCCTTGGGACGGTGGATGCCGCCCTGCGGCCCCACGCACAACAGCGACTGCATCACGGTGACGGCGAAGGCATACCAATCACTGTCCACCGTCGCCGGCCTCACCGGCGTCAGCGCCTGCGCTTTCGCGTCCAGGCGCAGCGGATCCAGGAACCGCTCGGTGAACACCGGGCAGACGTAGCTTCCAAACTGGAAGCTGTCCGCGTCGATGAGGTACGCGTCCGTCCCCGTCACCAGCACGTTCAGGTCGTTGAAGTCCCCCACCACCACACCGCCCGCGTGCACCGCCCCCAGCACCCGGTGCAGTCCCGCGAGCACCGTCACCGCGTCCGCTGACGTGCCACCCGCGCGCCGGAACGCGGGCTCACCCCACCGGCGCAGCGGCTCCGCGCCGTCCAGCTTGCGCATCGCGTAGCCCCGCACCTCCGCGCCCTTGCGGTCCGTGGCCAGCGCCTGCGGCGTCACCACCCTCGACGGAAGTCCCTGCGGAAAGGCGCGCAGCTTGCGCTGGTGCTCCGCGAGCCGGGCCTTCGCGGCGTCCTGCTCGTGCGTCAGGCCCAGGTAGTCCGGGTGCTCGGGCCGCTTGAAGACCTTGAGCGCGCGGCCGTCGCCCAGGTCATACACATCCGCCTCGCCGCCCTTGCCCAGCGCACGCTGCGGATCCAACCGCAACTTCTTGCCTTCCAGCCAGAGGTCCATGGCCTCACGCCCTCCCCATCCGCCGACGCATCACCACCAACGACGTGTCATCCGACAGCAGGCCCGGCGTGCGCAGCAGTCGCCGCTCCGCGAAGTCCGCGCGCACCGACTCGCGGTTGAGCTGCGCGAGCCTCCGTCGCACCGCGTCCGGGTTCGTGAAGTAGCGCTCCTCCGTCCAGAACCGCGACAGCGGGCCCACCGGCTCATCGCGCTCCGGCAGCCGCGCCGCCGTCAGCCCCAGCAGGTCCCCCACCCCGTCCGTGCCCAAGAGCAGCGCGTGCACGTCGTCGGTGGGCACCAGCGCCCGTGACACCAGCGGCACGTCCTCCCCTCGCATGAGCGAGTACGCGAGGTACGGCGGCGCGTTGCCCGGGAACGGCCCCAGCGCGTGCACCTCGCCGTTGAGCATCCACACCCCGTCCCCCGACGAGAAGACGAGCGTGTGCGCGGGCGTCACCACCGCCCCCACGATGGTGAAGAGGAAGTCCCCCAGCACGTCCCGCCCCAGCGTCGCGCACAACCCCTCCAGCAGCCCGAGCAGGTCCTCGCGCAGCCCCGGGAGGAAGCCCTCGCCGTCCACCGGCTCCCCGCGCGCCAGCCGGGCCTGCGCCGCCTGCGCCAGCCGCCGCACCCCCAACTGCGCCCCCAGCTCGCTGCACGGCTGGCTGCCACACCCGTCCGCCACCAGCGCCACCAGCCCGTGCTCGCTCTCCCGGACCCAGACGGCGTCCTGGTTGTTGCGCCCCGAACGCGCGTGCTCCCGGCCCTGCACCGAACCCACCGCGACGTCGAAGGGCAGCGTGGACATGGCTCTCCCGTGGCCCTCGAAGGGCACGCACGCCAGGGACCTGCTGGAAAGGAAGCGACCGGCGGCCACTTCCGACTTCGTGTATCTACGACACCAACATAGTGTCCACATGACACGAAGTCAAGACGACGCACGGCACTGGCACTCCGGGGCGTTCCGGAGCGAGGGAGTCAACAGGGGGTGGGAGGCCCGTCAGAGCTCGAAGTTGAAGCCGGCCTTCTCGAGCTGTTTGTACTTCTTGTGGTCGAACCGGTAGAGGCGCGCGGCGCGGTGGGACACGTCCTGCTCCACCTCGTCCAGCTCCTCCAGCAGATCCATGGCGAGGATCTTCTTGCGGAAGTTGCGCTTGTCGAGCTCGCGCTCCAGCACCGTTTCGTACAGCCGCTGGAGCTGCGACAGGGTGAACTTGGGCGGCAGCAGCTCGAAGCCGATGGGCTGGTAGCGCACCTTGCCCTTGAGCCGCTGCAACGCGGTGGCGAGCACGTCCGCGTGGTCGAACGCGAGCTTGGGCGTATCCCAGACGGAGAACCACGCCGCCTCGCGCGCGTCGGTGGAGGCCTGCAGGTGGTGGGCGCTGAGCTTCACCAGCGCGAAGTACGCCACGGTGATGACGCGGCCCCGGGGGTCCCGCTCCGGCGCACCGAACGTGTAGAGCTGCTCCAGGTGACTGGTGCGCAGGCCCGCCTCCTCCTCCAGTTCGCGGCGCGCGGCGTCCTCCAGGGACTCCTCCATGCGCACGAAGCCGCCGGGCAGCGCCCACCGTCCCGCGTAGGGCTCCACCCCGCGCTGGATGAGCAGCACCTTGAGGTCCTCCTCGTCCAACCCGAAGACGACGCAGTCCACCGTCACCGCCGGGCGCGGGTACTCATAGGTGTGGCTCACGTGTGGACACCCTCTTTACGTCCTCCGCCCGGTGACCTCCCCGCGCGTGGCGCGCCGGCATCGTGTCCAGCGGACACGGTGGGGGCAAGCGCCTTCGCGCGAGAGAAGGAGGAAGGGAGCGGCGACTACGCTTCGAGCAGGCGGCCCAGGCGGCGCCAGTCCACGAGCTGGACGTTCTCCTCGGCCAGGTCGAACTCCAGCGAGCGGCGCATGCCCAGCACGTCGCCGCCCATCTGGAAGGGCACCTCGCGGTCGAAGTCCATGCGCAGGCGCTCGACGAAGAAGTCGTGCATGCGCGGCATGGGGTGCTCCCCGCGCCACAGCCGGAACATGTTGCGCGTGGCCTCCATCACCCCTGCGCCGTACACGCGCACCGACAGCCGGTGGGGCACCGCCTGCGCGAAGGGGAACGCCTTGAAGCCGAAGCCCCACTCCGGCGTGGTGGCCGCGCCGGCCACGCCCGCGGGCCCCCGGTACAGGAGCGCGCCTTCGCCGCCGTTCGGTATCGGCCGCACCGCGCCCGTCGGGTCCATGGTCAGCGCGGAGCCGCCCAGGTTGTAGACGGACACATTCGGGTTGCCCTCGCCGAACATGTGCCGGGGCACCGTACGGGTGAACATGGCGCCCAGGTAGCCGCGCAGGCCCGCCTGCGAACTCTTGAGCGGTCCGGCGGAGGCGAGCTGGTTCTTGAAGTCTTGAATCATCTCCGCGTCCCAGCCGGTGCCCGCGAAGGGCGCCACCCGGCCCTCCACCCGCACCAGCGAGAAGGGGCGCAGGGGGGGCAGCCGCTCGCCGTACGCGGCGATCTGCTTCAGGGCCACGTGGGGACGGGGGGCGCCGGTGACACGGGCCCAGGCATTGCCGGTCCCCAGGGGCAGCACGCCGATGGCCGGGAGGGCCACACCCTGGGAGCGCAGCTCGTTGAGCAGGCCGGTGATGGTGCCGTCGCCTCCGCCCGCCAGCAGCAGACTGGGCGGGTCGTGCCGCAGCTGATCCACCCACTCCCGCGCTTCTTCGAGGGAACGGGTGAGGGCCACCCGAGCCCGGGGAAGCAGGTCGCGGACCAGCCCCCCCATGCCCTCGGAGCCTTTACGTGCACGCAGATTGACGAGGACGGCGATGTTCATGGCGGGCGCGACTCTTCTCCAGGTCATGTCATGGCCCCGTCACGGAGTCCCCCGGAATGAGGGCTCACCCCCCGAAAGGTGGGCATCACGCCCCCAGGGCGTGGGAGAGCCTCATGGCCAGACGGCGGTCGCTCGCACGGCGGCGCAGGGACACCGCCGCGGCGGCCAGTCCTCCCGCGACCAGAAGACGGCGCAGCCATTGTTTTCCGGCCCCGTGGTAACCGCCCGACGTCCCGGTGCCCTCCGGCATGGGCTGGAAGACGTTGCCGGAGGTGGCGCCCTGCCGCTCGTCCTTGAAGTGCAGGGCATCCGTGCTGGCGCGCATGAGGTGCTCGAAGCTGGCAGGGAACAGCCCGTGCATCGCGGCGAAGCTCTTGCCCGCGGGGCCGACGAGGGTCTCCGCTTCGGGGTGGCGCAGGACGCGCAGGATGGCGCGGGCCACGCGCTCCGGCGCGTAGACGGGCTCCACCGGGCGGATGCGCCAGCCGGTGTAGTTGGCGGTGTGGCGCCACAGGGGCGTGTCGATGGCGGCGGGCATCACCGTGCACACGTCGATGCCGGTGCGCAGCAGCTCCTGGCGCAGCGACGCGGAGAAGCCGCGCACCGCGAACTTCGAGGACACATAGGCGCTCAGGTACGGCGCCGGCACCGTCCCGAAGGCGGAGGACACGTTGACGAGCGTCCCATAGCCCTGGCGGCGGAACTGGCCCAGCGCCGCGCGCGCGCCGCTCACCGTGCCGAAGAAGTTGACCTCCATGAGCTGGCGGAAGGCCTCGTCCGGCGTCTCTTCCAGGCTGCCCAGCATGTACACGCCCGCGTTGTTCACCCAACCGTTGAAGTGGCCGAAGGCGCGCACGGCCTCCTCCGCCAGATGGCGCACGGACGCTGCGTCCGCCACGTCGGTGGGCACCACGAGGGCCTGGATACCCAGGGCCTCGCACTCGGCCGCCAGGTCCTCCAGCGGCTCCTCCCGGCGCGCGGCGAGGACCACGTGCGCGCCCTTCTTCGCCAGCAGCAACGCCGTGGCGCGGCCAATGCCGCTGGAGGCTCCGGTGATGACGATGACCTTCTTCTTCCAGGCGCGATCCATGGGGTGGGGTCCTCGGGAAGGTGGGATGGGCGTCGCCCGTGACGCCCCACGTCGGAAAGTGGGGACGAAGCAGGAGTCGTACCCGTGCCTCCGGTGGCTCACCCGGAGGGCAGCCAGCGGAGCAGGGAGGCCCATGGCTCGGACGGGCGTCCAGGTCCGGGACCAGGAGCGGAGTGCAGGGCGTCGCTGGCCTGGAGGGCGGACAGTCCGGTAGAGGACGGAACGCGGCCTGCATCGCTGGCCTGGCATCTCCTTCCACTCCCACGTGCCCATGCGCTCCGTGCTCCAGACCTCCGTTCCGAAGTCGACCCCGTTCGCGCTGCTGCTGTGCCTGCTGTGCACCGCGGCGCAGGCCGCGCCCATGCGGATGGTGGTCTCCAGCGGCGACTGCCGGGACGCGGAGCTGAGCGGCCAGTCGAAGGCGTTCTACGACTCGCTTCGCGCCCGCTCCGAACAGCGCGTGCTGGGCGCTCCCGAGTTCGCCGAGCGGCTCTTCCCCGCCCCCCCGCGCTCCTTCGAGGAGCTCCAGCGACAGCTCGACGCCGCGCAGGACCAGTTCTACGAGGGCCGCAACGGCAAGGCGACCCAACTGCTGGACGATGCGCTGCGCGACATCAAGCGCCTGCCCGCGGGGGAGGAGCGCTGGAAGCTCTCCGTGCACGCGCAGCTCTTGCACGGCATCAACCACCGGGCGCTCGGGAAGCTCAAGGACAGCGACGCGGCCTTCCTCCAGGTGCTGCGGCTCCAGCCGAAGTACCAGCTGGACCCGGACCAATACGCCCCCTCCATCCGGCAGGCCTTCGAGAAGCTGCGCCGCGACCTGGCGCGGGCCCCGAAGGTGAAGCTGTCGGTGAAGTCCACGCTGCCGTCATCGGACGTGTACCTGGACGGCCTGGGCGTGGGCCAGACACCGCTCACGCGGGAGCTTCCCGCCGGGGCGTATGATCTCTCCGTGGTGAAGGGGGACGTGGTGAGCTTCCCCCGGCAGGTGCAGGTCCAGGGCGCGGACACACCGCTGCTGGTGGACCTCGCGTACGAGGGGTCGGTGACAGCCGCGCCCTTCCCGTGCCTCGACGTCGCGGATGGGAACGAGGAGCGCACGCTGAGCCACGCGGTGCGCCTGGGCGGCACGCTCGGGGTGGAGGAGGTCATCGTCGTGCGGCTGGAGCGTCCGAGCAGCGGGCCCAAGTGGTTCGCCGCCACGGTGCTCAACGTCGAGGGCGGGCAGAAGCTGCGCGAGGGCGGCTTCAAGACCCAGGGCCTGGAGGCCCCCAGTGAAGCGCTCCACGCGCTCGTGGACTTCGTCACCACCGGCCGCTCACCCTCGAACCTGGTGGTGATGAACAACGCCAACGGCCGCGCGCCCTGGGACGCGGGCGCGCGGGCCACGCCGGTCTCCAGCACGGGCGCGGACCTCACCGCCCCCAGCCTCTTGTCAGAGGAAGGGACCCTGTCCACCACCGCGGCCCCGGCGAGCACGGGCCTGCGCACGGCGTCCTACGTGGCGCTGGGCGCGGGCGTCGCGGTCCTGGGCGGCGCGGGTGTCGTGCGACTGCTGGCCCAGAACGACCTGGACGGCCTGGAGGCCCGCCGCGCGGCGAACGATGGCCGGCTGGTGAGCACGGATGCCCAGACCGTCGCGCTGCGCGACTCGCTCGTGAAGAAGAGCCACCTGATGACGGGCCTGCTCGTCGGCGGGGGCGCGGCGGTCGTGACGGGGGCGGTGCTCTACCTCGTGTCCTCGCCCGCGAAGCTGGCGCCTCCCATCACGCTGGGCGTCGCGGCGGACGGGACGGGCGCGGCGGCGAGTGTCTCCGGGTCGTTCTAAGCGGACATTCCGGCGGGAAGCACCGGGGCCGTGCGCATAGAGTGCCGCCCCATGCGCGCTTCCCTCCTCCTGCTGCTGCTCACGGCGAGCACCGCCCTCGCCGCGCCCCGGACGTTCCGCGTCGACTACTTCCACACCGGCAACGCCACCGAGGAGCGCTTCAGCCTGGAGCGGCTCGTGGTGGAGCCGCTGCCCTGGCCGGGCCACCCGACGCGGACGATCGACGACACGAACCTGGGCAAGTACCTCTTCGAGGTGAGGGACCGGAAGACGAACCGGCTCCTGTACTCGCGAGGCTTCGCCTCCATCTTCGGTGAGTGGGAGCTCACGGGCGAGGCGACGCAGGGCCACCGCACCTTCAGCGAATCGCTGCGCTTCCCCAGCCCGGAGGGACCCGTCCAGGTCCTCCTGAAGAAGCGCGACGCGCAGAACGCCTTCCGCGAGGTGTGGTCACTGGTGGTGGATCCGAAGGACCCCTTCGTCGACCCGTCCTCCCCGCCCGCGCCGGGCGCGTTGATCAAGTTCCTGGAGAACGGCCCGCCGCAGGACAAGGTGGACTTCCTCATCCTGGGGGACGGCTACACGGAGGCCGAGCGGCCGAAGTTCGAGAAGGACGCCCGGCGGATGCTGGACATCCTCTTCAGCTATTCGCCCTTCAAGGAGCGCAAGGCGGACTTCAACGTCTGGGGCCTGATGCCCGGGGCAGCCGAATCCGGCATCTCGCGGCCGTCCACCGGCATCCACCGCCGGCCCCCCCTGGGCTCCACGTACGACGCCTTTGGCGCCGAGCGTTACATCCTCACCTTCGACAACGCCGCGCTGCGTGACACCGCCGCCTTCGCGCCCTACGAGTTCGTGGAAATCCTGGCCAACGGCAACACCTACGGCGGCGGCGGCATCCACAACCTCTTCGGCACCGTGGCGGCCGACAGTCTCTGGGCCCCCTACGTCTTCGTCCACGAGTTCGGCCACCACTTCGCGGGCCTCGCGGACGAGTACTACTCCTCCGCGTCCGTCTACGGCCCCGCGCCCGAGGACCGGGTGGAGCCGTGGGAGAAGAACGTCACCGCGCTCAAGGACCCCACGCAGCTCAAGTGGAAGGACCTGGTGACCCCGGGCACTCCCATCCCCACGCCGTGGAACCAGGCCGCGTTCGACGCGCATGCCGTCCAGGTCCAGCAGCTCCGGCAGAAGATTCGCGCGGAACGCAAACCCGAGGCGGAGATGGACGCGCTCTTCACGTCGCAGCGGGACTGGGAGGAGAAATTCCTGGGCGCGCTGAAGGTGGCCGGGAAGGTGGGGGCCTTCGAGGGCGCGATGTACGAGTCGCGCGGCTTCTACCGTCCGCAAACGGACTGCGTGATGTTCACCCGCGACCGCGTGCCCTTCTGCGCCGTCTGTCAGCACGGCATCAGTGAAGTCATCGACCTCTACGCGGGTCCGGCGCGCTCCCAGACGCGGAAGACTCCCTGACTTTCAGAGATTCCAAGGGTCCTGTGCGTGACAGGGATGTGGCAGGGGGTTGGGCAAATGGACGCCCCCGCGTTTTCAGGTGTAAGGGGGACGCAGTCTGCAATCTGAAACCCCCAGGGGAGGCATTCACATGCTGAAGCGGAGCTGGCTGCCGGCGCTCGTGACCACCGTGTTCGTCACGGTCGGTACGGGTTGTGGAGATGAGTGTGTTGATCAGTTCGACTGCCGCGACAAGGGCACGCCGCCCGTGGGGCAGGCCTACGCCTGTGTCGAGAACAAGTGCGAGCTGCGCACGCTGACGCCGGTGCCCGAGGAGGACGCGGGCACGGGGACGGATGCCGGCACGGACGCGGGCACGGGGACGGATGCTGGCACGGACGCGGGCACCGGGACGGATGCGGGCACGGACGCGGATGCCGGCACGGAAACGGACGGCGGCACCGGTTCGGCGTGTACGCCGGCCTGTACGCTGACGCAGGTCTGCAATCCGACGACGCTGGTCTGTGAGGATTCGGGCCCGGCCGTGACGGACACCAGCGCCCAGATCGCCGCTTTCAAGGCGGCGGCGGGCACGACCTATGATCCGGCGCTGCCCGTCAACGGCGCTTTCGTGACCTACGTCAAGCCCGAGGTGGGCGCTGACGTCGCGGGCTTCTTCCTGCAGGCGGAGGCGAACGGGCCCGCGATGTTCGTCGTGTCCCCGGCCGGCACGGTGCAGGTGGGTGACCGCGTCGAACTCAACGTCACCGGCGCGACGGTGCTGAGCGGCGTGAACAAGGCGGCCAGCAGCTTCACCGGCCTGAAGGTCGTCAGCTCGGGTCACCCGGTGCGCAACCTCAACACGGCGACGCCCGCGGGCCTCGTGGTGGACCGCTCCAGCGCGCCCACGACGGAGCTGCTCGACAAGGCCGACACCTACTTCGCGACCATTGCCCGGATGAGCGGCACGCTCAATGGAGCGTCCTCGGCCAGCGGCGGTGGTCACGTTGCGTTCACGTTCAGGACGTCGGGCATCAACAACGCGAACCTCAAGCTGCGTGTGACGGAAGACGTGGCGGCGGGCCTGGGTCTCGTCGATTCATGCGCCGTGACGCTGGGCGCGGGCCCCATCTGGAAGTTCACGTCGACCGCGACGCCCCCGGTGACCACGGTGCAGCCGTCCGCGTACGCCACGGCGGACCTGTCCGGCATCACCTGCCCCGTGCCGACGCTGGCGAGCGCCATCGCGACGTCGCTCACCGAGGTCAAGGTCTCCTTCAGCCGTCCCATCAACGCGGCCAGCCTCACGGACGTGCCGGGGCAGTTCACGTTCACCAATGGCATCCAGGCGCAGAGCGCGACGGTCAGCGGCAAGGACGTCCTCGTGACGACCTCCGCGCAGACCGGTGGCGCGGACTACGCGGTGTCGGTCGCCTCGTCCGTGAAGGACACGGTGGGCGGCGCGGTCACCATCCCCAACACGGCGGCCTTCAAGGGCTTCCGCACGGCGGCGGTCCTGCGCCTCACCGAGGTGCAGCCCAGCGCGGCGACGCCGGCCAACCTGGACCTCCTGGAGTTGCAGGTCATCACCGCCGGCTCCACGGGTGGCATCCAGGTGCAGCAGGACGTCAACTCCGCGGTGCTCCTGGCCGCCCTGCCCGACGTGCTCGTGGCTGAGGGGGACATCATCGTGATCCACATGAATGGCACCGTGGACAGCGAGACGACCGCCAAGAACCAGTTTCCCACCAGCAGCAACGCGGCCAACTACGACACCGCCTGGGACTTCAAGGGCACGACCGCGAACCTGCCGTTCTCCAGCCGGATCATCGTGGTGCGCGACGCGCAGAACCAGATCCAGGACGCGGTGCCTTTCGGGCGCAGCACGACTGCGGCGCCGGGCGCCTACCCGGCCAACCTCCAGGCCATCCAGGCGGCCGGTCAGTGGCTGCCTGCGGACTGCGGTGGCGTCCTGCCCTGCACGACCACCACCACGCCGACCGCGCAAGATGTCTCCGCGGACTGGACCGCTCTGCCCACGTCCGGTGCGACGGCGGCCAGCAACTCGGTCCGCCGCATCAGCGCCACCGACACGAACACCAAGGCGGACTGGGCCGTGGGCGCGCCGTCCTGGGGTGTCGCGAATCCGTAGTCACTCCCCGTGACATCCTGAAGTGACAGGGCCGCGATCCTCCTGGGATCGCGGCCCTTCTTCTTGTCCGCCGGTGGATATGTCACGCTGTCCCCTGTCGGGACGCGCCGCCCGCCATCGCGGTGGGCCTCTGTCTCGAGTCCGCGGCGAACCCCGGCGCCCGGCTCGGATGGCCCATGTCCCTTCCTCGCGTTCTTGCTCCGCTGCTGGCCCTGCTGCTCAGCGCCTGTCCCGGCCCCACGCCCTCCCCGCCTCCCGACAGCGGCGTGCCCCTGGATGCGGGACAGAATCCCGACAGCGGCGTCACCGTGGATGCGGGGCAGACTCCCGCGCTCACCATCTCCAGCGCGACGCTGGCTCCCGCCGAAGCACTCGCGCCCTATGAGGCCGCGCTCATCGCCTCCGGAGGGCAGGCGCCCTACTCCTGGCGGGTGACGTTGGGCCCGCTCGTGGACGGGCTCACGCTGTCCTCCGAGGGTGTGTTGACGGGCACCCCGCGCTTCTCCGGTGACAGCACGTTCACGGTGGAGGTGCAGGACGCCCAAGGCACCCGCGTCGAACAGACGCTGTCCCTGCGAGTCAGCGGCACCACGTTCGCTCAGCTCCCGGACGCCTATGTCTCCGAACCCTACACCTGGACCTTCCACGTATCCGACGGCGCCGTCGCCCCCGTCTGGAGCACCGGGAGCACGCTGCCGGACGGGCTGCGCCTGGAGGCCGGGGGGAACCTGTCCGGTGTGCCTGGCGCCCCCGGGAGCGCCGTCATCACCGTGGGCGTCCAGGACTCGGGCCGCGCCGCCTCCTGGACCCAGGCGCTGTCCATCCTCCCGCTGCCGTCCATCACCTCCACCCTGCTGCCGGACGCCGAGGAGGCGCAGCCCTACTCCGCGACGCTGACGGCGACCGGAGGAAAGGTGCCGCTCGTCTGGAGCGTGGCCCCGGATGCGCTGCCCGCGGGCCTCACCCTGTCGGGCGCGGGAGTCCTGTCCGGCACGCCCACGCAGGAAGGCGCGGCCTTCACCGTCACCATCACCGACGCCAACGGTCGCACGGCCTCGCGCGAGCTGCGGCTGTCCTTCGCCTCCCGCGACTTCGAGCTGAAGACCCTGACGCTCGCGGACGGACGCGTGGGCGAGCCCTATTCCGGAACGCTCGTCGCGTCCGGCGGACTCAAGCCACACACCTGGAGCTTCACCGGCACGCTGGCCGCCGGTCTGGCCCTGGCCCCCGAGGGCACCCTGTCCGGGGTGCCCACCGCCGCGGGCACCGTGCCCTTCACCGCCACCGTGCGCGATGCGACGGGACAGACGGTGTCGCGCCGTCTGCCGCTGACGGTGCTCGCGCCTTCCAAGCTGTTCACCGTGGGCCACTGGAACCTGGAGTGGTTCGGCGCCCCCAACCAGGGACCGCCGCGCTCCACTTCCGACGGCGGCCTGCCGGATGATCTCCAGATCGCGGGCGCCCGTGAGGTGCTGGGCTCCGCCAGCGCCCATGTCTGGGGACTCGTGGAGATGGTGGACACCGCCGACTTCGACACCCTCAAGGCCGGGCTGCCGGGCTACACGGGCTTCCTCGCGAACAACTCCACGTATGTGCTGAGCGGCACGTCGCTGTACTCCGCGGGCGAACAGAAGCCGGGCATCCTCTACGACAGCTCCCTCACCTACCGCAGCGCGCAGATCATCCTCACCGCGCAGGCCGCGGACTTCGGCGGACGCCCGCCCCTGCGCGTGGACTTCACCACCCGCATCCACGGCGAGGATGCGCCGCTGGTCGTCATCGTCGTGCACATGAAGGCGTTCGAGGACCTGACCTCCTACGGGCAGCGCCTGCGCTCCTCCGCCGCGCTCAAGAACTACCTGGATGTCTGGCTGCCCGAGGCGCGCGTGCTCGTCATCGGCGACTGGAACGACGACCTGGATGAGTCCATCGCCAAGGACAACGGCACCGCGCTGCCCACGCCGTTCGCGAACTTCCTCGACGACCCCACGCACTACACGTTCATCACCCAGTTGCTCACCGTCACCCGCAACCGCACCACCGTGGAGTACGACGAGGTCATCGACCACACGCTCACCACCGACGAGATGACCATCGAGGCCGTGCCCGGCACCGTCCAGGTGCTCCGTCCCGAGACGTCCATTCCGGACTACGCCGGGGCCGTCAGCGACCACTACCCCGTCCTCAGTCGCTATGACTTCAGCGGCCCCGCCGGTCCGCGCGTGAAGCTCACCGAGCCCCTGCGCGGCACCTTCGTCGCGGGCGAGACGCTGACCTTCACCTGGCGCTCCGCGGGCGTGGGCACCGTGCGCATCGAGGTCTCCTACGACGGCGGCGAACACTGGAGCGTCATCGCCCCGTCGGTGTCCGCGGCCATGGGCCGCCATGCGTGGACGGTGCCGGACCTGGAGAACCCCACGGTGCGCGTGCGCGTGGTGGACACCGCGAAGGACTCGCGCTTCGACATGAGCCCGGAGGCGCTCTGGTTCACGCGCACGCACCCGCGCGTGTTCATCAACGAGTTCTTCGCGAGGCCGCAGGGCAGCGCCGCGCTCGAATTCATCGAGGTCTACAATGCGGGTCCCGCCGCCGTGGACCTGTCGCGCTGGAGCCTGTGGGACGCCATCTCCTCGCGGCACGTCTTCGCGCCGGGCACGACGCTCGCCCCGGGCCGGGCCCTGGTCATCTACGGCGGCTCCACGGCCTTCCCCGCCGGCACGCCCGACACCGTCGCGGCCTCCAGCGGGACGCTGAGCCTCAACAACGACAGGGACACCGTGCAGTTGCGACGCACCGACGGCGGCATCGTGGACACCTACGCCTACGCGAACCCCGTGGACAACGTGTCCGACAACCGCACCCCGGACCTGTCGCCGGACGCGGGCTTCGCTCGGCACACCACGCTGCCGCCTGGACTCACGTCGTCGCCGGGCCGCCGCGCGGACGGGGGCGCCTTCTAGGGACGGGGGCTATCGCAGCGGCGGTGAGGTGGGGTCCGGCTCGGGTGCATCGCGCCCGGGCACGGCTTCCAGGTCCCGGGCAATCCATCCTGCGTTCGTGTCCTCGTAGGTGACGCGGATCTCATCCCCTTTCGACAGGTCGCGCAGCGCCACGGGCTGGTCGTCCCGGCGCAGGTGGGTGCCCGCTTCCACGCGGACCTCGCGCTCCTCGCCGTAGCCGTCCACGAAGAGCACCTCGTCGTCGCCCACCCAGGACACCTTGCCCGCGGCCCAGCCCTGCGCCTCGGGCCGGCCGGAGCCGCCGGTTCCCTCGGGCATCGGCTGCGTGGAGACGGTGCTCCCCTTCACGTCCTCGCCCGCGGCCTTCAAGGCTTCGGGCTCCACCCGCTCCTTGGAGGCCATCAGCCCGCGCAGGACGTCCGAGCGCCCCTCGCGTTGCTTCGCGGAAGGGCCCTCGATCTTCGGCTCCTCACGTCCACATGCCCAGAGGCCTCCCAGCCCCACGAGGCCCAGCACCAGCAGGCCCGCCGTCCCGCGCATTCCACGCATTGGCCACGTCCTCCCGCTTCGTGCGAAAGGGTCCACTCCCCATCACGGACCCCAACCCCACTCCCTCGGGAAAAGATGCGAACGCTGCGTCCCTCCGGGAACCACGGGCCACGCTCGCGAGACCCGGCCGGAAGGGCCCCGGTCCTTCCTGACAGGGGAGCAGGCCGGCAGGCACGGCGACCCGACACCCCCTCGTCTGGCCGGCTGCCCGGTCTGGCCTGCCGGGTGTCGCGCCCCTCCCCCGCGCTGGCGGGGTGATGGGCATGGGACGAGGAGACCCCACGGGCCGTTTCGGGGTGATACTCGCGTCCGGTACCTCCGGTGGAGCGGGGGTTCGAGGATGGCAGGCATGCGCGGGCGGCTCATCGGGGTGTTGACGGTCCTCCTGGTCGGGTGTGGCCTCGCGCTGTTCTGGGGCCTGCGCTCGGGGGGACCGGAGGTTGCGGACGAGCGCGCCACGGTCGCGCCCCAGGGGCTGGTGCCTGTCGCGTCCGCGCCGGGTCGCTCCGACAGGCCGGATGCGGGCGACACGACCTCGCTGGCCCAGGCTCCCAGCGAGGCGGAGGGCGTCCTGGACGTGGAGGTCCTCGTGGGTGAGCAGCCCATCGCGGGGGCTCACGCACGGCTCTACAGGCAGGGGACGCGAGACGCTTCGCCTGGGACGACGGCGTGGCGGCGGGAGGGCGAGGGCGTCACGGACGCGCGAGGACACGTCCGGATCGCGTCCGGGCCGGGGCGCTACCTGATGGCCGTGCGCGCCCCCGGGCAGGCCACGCTGCTGCGGGACGTCGTGCGCCCCCAGGGCGAGCGCCTCACGTCGCTGCGGGTCTCGCTCCTGCCCGGACAGTCGCTCACGGGGCGCACGGTGGTGAAGAGAACGCAGGAATCGCTGCCGCTCGTGGAGTTGATCCTCACGGCGCACGCCCGGACGCTGGAGCCATGGCAACGCGCCGAGGCTCCCGACGAGGAGCGCGTCTACGTCACGAGCGACGCGCGAGGGGCCTTCCGCGTGGAGGGGCTCGCGCCCGGCACCTGGCGGCTGGAGGCCCGAGCGCCCGGCCACGCGCGCACGGTGATGGAGCGCCTGCGGATCCCTTCGGAGGGTCCGGTGACGGTGGCGCTCCGGGTGGCCGGCGTCATCGAGGGCTTCGTCGTGGACGCGAAAGGACTCCCGGCCACGGACGCCGAGGTGCGGGTGGACGGCAGCTTGGATCCGGGGGTGACGACGGGCGCGCAAGGTGGCTTCTCCCTCGAGGTGGAGCCTGGCTCCCACACCCTTTCCGCGCGGCGCGGCGACGAGTCTGGCGCGCTCGACGCGCCCGTCGTCTCCATCGCGGGGAGTATGGTGCGCGACGTGCGGATCCGACTGGGACCGGGCGCGCGGTTGGAGGGCCGCGTGGTGGAGCGCTCCTCGGGCACGCCGGTGGAAGGAGCCCGCGTCGACCTCCATCGCTCGGGCGGCGACGAGGACGCCGGCCGTGCCCTGTCGGACGCCGAGGGCCACTTCCGGCTCCAGGGGCTCGCGCCCGGCAGCTACGACGCCAGGGTGAGCGCCCCGGGCTTCTCGTCCACCGTGCGGTACGGGCTGACGGTGGGCGCGGGCGAACGCTTCCCCGTGGAGCTGATGCTCTCGCGCACTGGAGCGGTGGAGGGGCTGGTGCGCGAGGGGAACGGCAGCCCGGTGGCCCAGGCGCAGGTGTCGCATCTCGCCCCGGGGAACGACGAGGACAGCGCGCCGGGCGAAGCCCGCACCGACGCCAGGGGGCACTACCGGCTCGAAGGGCTGCCCACGGGCTGGGTGCACCTCTCCGTCCGACGTGAAGGCGCCACGGTGGGCGTCGTCCAGTCAGTGGAGGTGGGCGAGGACGGCGCGACCCGAGCGGACTTCACGCTGGGGGGGACGGGCACCGTGGTGGGCGTGGTGCGCGCGGCCCGGGGCGCCCTCCCCCAGGGGACGCTGAGCGTGACGTCCCTCGGCGTCGGAAGCACGGGCCCCGGGGCCCCGGGAGCGGTCGCGGTCGGGGCGGATGGAACCTTCCGGATGCTCCTCCCGCCAGGGGGCCACATGCTGCTGCTCACGGAGCGCGGCCGCTTCGACTCAAGCGCGCAGCAGTCGGTGGGCGTGCGGGCGGGACAGATGGTCCAGGTCGTGTTCACCTGGGAGGATTCACGCGATGCGAACGATTACCGGGGCGTCGTCCTGGAGTCGGACGGCACGCCCTCGCCGGGGGCCTCCATCACGCTCACGGCCGCGGACGGACGGGGCAATCCCCTGATGATGGACTCCGCGGACGAGGAGGGCCGCTTCTCCATCTCCCTCGCGCCAGGCACCTCCATGCGCCGCGTGGTGCTGAACGCGCGCAACGGCGGACGTTCGAGTGACGCCGTGCCCGTGAGCGCCGGGCAGGAAGTCGTCGTGAGGCTGCGCTCCGCGGCCTCGCTCCAGGGCCGGGTGGTACGCGAGGACGGGCCCGTGCGCGGCTTCAGCCTGGTCCTCCAGCTCCAGAAGGGCTTCCTGGCCCAGGGACAGGGGCCGCGGGAGTTCCCGGGCGAGCGCTTCGAATGGAAGGGCGTTCCGGCCGAGCCCCTGAAACTGGTCGCGCGGACAGCGGACGGGGCGACAGGAGAGGCACTGGTGACGCCTAGCGTGGGTAGGATGCTCGAAGTCGAGATAACCCTGAAGGCCTCCGCCACCGTGTCGGGCCGGGTGGTGGACGCGGTCACGAAGGCGCCCTTGCCGGAGGCGTTCGTCTCCATCGAGGGCGAGACGCACGGGGAGGACCGCGGCCCGGACGAGCAGGGGCGCTTCACCCTCACCGACGTACGCCCGGGTGAGCGTACCCTCATCATCATGGAGCCCAACCATGAGCACGTGAGACGCCCGCTGAAATTGCAGGCAGGTGAGATGTTCAACGTGGGCCAGATTGAACTGGCGCCCAGACCGCCGACGTCGGGCTCTCCATCCCCGTGAGACCCCGGGCGGCGCTCAGCCCCGCCCGCGCCGCCACTCAGGCGGGCAGCCGTCGCGCAGCACTCCGGCCGATGCCACCGCGCAGGCGAAGCTGGTCGTCATGGGCGCATGCAGCCAGTGGCCTCCCATGTAGAGCTTCACCTCCCGCTCCCGCACGACATGGTCGACCTTCACGTCGGCGCCCACCCGCTCCATGAGCGCGCCATCTCCCACCGACACCACCGACTCCAACTGCGCGGGCAGCGTGGGCATCCCGCCCGCCGAGCAGAGGATGACCGCGCCTCGCGCCGCCGCGCGGTCCGTCACCTCGCGCATGGGCGACTCCAGTGCACGGAGCGTCGTGCCGAGGCTCAGGTTCAGCAGGTCCACGCCCACCTCGTCGAGCATCCACCCCAGCGCCTCCACGAGGCACAGCGAGTGCCCACGCACGCCCTCGTCGAGGACGCGCGCCACATACAGCTCCACGTCCGGCCAGGGGCTGACCTGATCATGCAGGATGCTCAGGATGGCCGTGCCATGTCCGTGCGTGTCCTCCAGGTCCAGCGCGGTATCGCCAGCGCGCCACGCCTCCAGCTCCTCGCGTTCGTAGACGCGCGCCTCCAGCTCTTTCGCCTCCAGGTCGAGCGTGAAGCGGGCCGCTCCCGCGAGCTGGAGCCCCTGCTCGCGCAGGAAGGCCACCTCCACGCCGCTGTCGATGATGCCCACCTTCTTCACGGAGTCCCGCCTCCCGGCCCCGGAAGCCGGGCGTGCCCCAACTGCCGGAACACGTAGGTGCCCAGGGTCACGGACTCCGTCCGGGGAGGAACGGCGTCCGGGACGGACACCGTCAAGCGCACGAGCCAACCCGCGACCAGCATCAGCGCGCCCAGCCCCGCCACGAGCAGGAGCGTGAGGAAGCCAATGCGCCGCACGACGAAGAGGCCGGGATGATCCGGATCCTCCAGCAGGGGAAGCCGCGCGGGGAGCGGCGGTGCGACAGGGCGTAGGGGCTCGTGGGTCATGACCGTTCGTTCCCGTCGCCGCGTCAGGCGGCGTCCGCCTCGCCCACGCCTGTGCGGTACAGCCGCCGGTAGGGAGCACAACGCGCGAGCAGCTCCGCGTGCGGGCCCCGGCCCACCAGCTGACCTCCCGCGAGCATCCACACCTCGTCGGCCAGCGGCGCGTTGGCCAGCCGGTGGGTGATGAACAGCACCGTCTGTCGCCGCTCCCGGGCCCGCGCGAGCAGCGCGTGGACGATGGCGGCCTCGGTCTCCACATCGAGCTGCGAGGTGGCCTCGTCCAGCAGCAGCACGGGCGCGTCGCGCAGCACCGCGCGGGCCAGCGCCAGCCGCTGCCGCTGCCCACCGGAGAGGCTGGCGCCCGCCTCGGCCACGGGCGTGTCGTAGCCCTGGGGCAGTGCCGCGAGGACGGACTCCAACCCGCACAGTCGCACGGCCTGCCGCAGGTCCTCGTCGGACACATCGGAGAGGCCCAGCGTGAGGTTGTCGCGCAGGGTGCCGTGGTACAGCTCCACGTCCTGCCACACCACGGCGAGCTGCCGACGCAGTTCGGACAGCTCCAGGGTCCGCGCGTCGCGTCCGTCGTACAGCACGCGTCCCTGGCCGGGCTCCTCCAGCCGCGTCAGCAGCCGCGCCAGCGTCGTCTTCCCGGAGCCGCTCGCCCCGACGATGGTCACCACGGCACCGGGCTCGATGCGCGCGCTCACCTCGCGCAGCACGTCCTGCTCCGGCGCATAGCCGAAGGACACGTTCTCCAGCTCCACCCCGCCGTCCAGCCGCCGCGCCAGCGGAGCCGGGAGCTGGAGGGAGCGGTTCGGATCCTGCTCCGGCGTCTCGTTCAGGTACTCGAAGAAGCGCTGAAGGTGGACGCCGCGCTGCTGGAGACTCGTGACGAAGGAGATGACCTCGATGACCGGACCGCGCAGGTACGCGGCATAGGCCACGAAGGCCACGAAGCCGCCGAGCGTGAGCTGCCCCTGGAGGATGAGCCGCCAGCCCAGCCACGTGAAGAGCGCCGTCTGCGCTGCCTCCACCGTGCGCTCGAACAGCCGCAGCCGCCCCTCCACCCCATGAGCTTGCAGGTGTGCCTGCAACACCGACCGCATCAGCCCCGCCGCGCGCTGGTAGATGAACGGCTCCAGCGCCAGCACCTTCGTCGTGCGGCTCTGCCGCAGGGTCTCCACCTGGAGCGCGTTGAGCGAACCGTGGACGCCCATCACCTCCTGCCACGCGTGGCCCATGGCGCGCCCCATCACGAGCGGCACCGCTACGACGAAGGGCAGCGTGGCCAGGGCCGCCAGCGCCAGCTCCCAGTGGAGCGAAGCGAGCGTGAACGGGATGATGATCAGGAAGCTGAATTGCGAGAAGACGAGCCGCAAGAGGCCCAGCACCAGGGACATCCCGGCCTTCGCGTCCTCGAAGCGGCTGGTGAGTTCGCCCACCTGGCGCCGAGAGAAGAAGCGGTCCGGCAGGTGTTGCAGGTGGTTGAAGAGGTAGAGCGCGGCGGAGCTCTCCAGCTTGATGTTCAGATAGGACGAGTAGAAGCCCAGCAGCGCCTCCGCGAGCGCGGCCGCCACCGACGCGGCGAGGATGCTGACCACGAGGACGTGGAGCAGCTCCAGGTCCTTGAGCGACGACACGTGGTCGAACAGGAGCCGCGTGAGGAAGGGCGGCACCAGGAGCAGCAACGTGATGACGGGGCCCAGCAGCGCGCCCCGGGCGAGCGCGCCCCAGGCGGGCCGCAGCAGGCGCAGGAGCGCCGCGAGGTAGCGCGCCGACTGCCGCAGCCCGGGAGGTCCCTCCTCCTGCATCGCGCCGGTCTGTTCCATCAAGGGACCCTCACAGGTGCGTGAGCACGCTGCGCGCGAGCGCGTCCACTTCCTCGGGGATGGCGTGGACGCGCAGTCCGGTCTGCTGCTCCAGCCGCTGCCGCGCGGCCTCCAGCACCTCGTCCCGGACGCCCAGGAACCACGTCTCCGTCCATCGGCTGCCCAGCAGCTTGCGCCCGCCCATCATCGCCAGGCCCACCACCGTGCAGGGCACGTCGTGCTCGCGGGCCAGCGTCTCCAGATATTCGCGCGTCGCGAGCACGTCCTCCGGCTTCGTGTCCACCGACACGCTGAGCACGACGAGCCGGGGCAGGAACGTCTCGTAGATCATCGTGGAGGCGTTGGTCCGGCGGTCCGCTCCGGCCGGAGAGAAGAGCAGCCCGTTCTGCCCGCCGGTGATGACCACGTCGCAGTCCCGGGCCAGGTCCAACATGAGCCGCCGCTCGAACGCCAGGCGCTGGTCGGCGTCCACACGCAGCACGCGCGAGTAGCCGGTGTCCGAGCCCAGCAGGATGCCCGTGGGCTCCGTGGAGTGATGGCGCACGCGCACGTGCTTCGCCAGCGCCTCGCGCAGGTACACCTGCGTGGTGAACTTGCCCTGCACTGTGTCCGTGCCGAAGACGCCCAGCAGGTTGCGCGGCTGGTAGTCCACCGGACCCGGCGGGTGCGCGAGCGCGTCCTGCTCCGGCACGGCCACGCGGTAGAAGAGCGAGGGGTCCGGCTCCAGCCCGTCGAAGAGGTCGTAGTAGAGGATGTCGTCGTACAGCGACACCACCGGCAGCCGCTTGCGCGTGGCCACTTCGAGCAGCGCCCGGACGTGCGGCACCTCGGACTCGAAGTTCAGTGAGCAGGTGAAGACGACCGCATCGAAGTCCTGCTTCGAAATCTCCGAGGGATCACTGTGCACCGGCACGGACAGCGACCCGGCCTGGATGTACGCGCCCGCGTCGTTGAGCGACACGGTGTCGTCGAACACGACCGACGCAGGCGCCACGCTCTTCTCGCGGAAGCGCAGGAGCGCGTAGCCCTCCTTGTTGTACTTGAAGACCGCGGTCCGCTTGCCGCCGAGCACTTCCGTCACCTGCGCGCGCGTGTACATGTGGCGGCTGCGCAGCGTGGGGGCCTGGAGGATGGGCAGCCGCTGGTCGCCCTCCCAGATCTCCCCCAGCTTCCGGTACAGCACCTCCGGGTCGTACTTGGGATAGGTGCGGGTGTCCGGCGCGATGAGCAGCGGCACGCCGTAGTCCGGCATCTGGAAGGTGTGCTCGCGCTCGGAGCCCTCCACGCGCAGCGCGTAGCGGGCCTGCGGGTGCAGCAGGAAGTATTGGAAGGAGACGCGCAGCCCCGCGACGTCCACCACCTCCGGGTCCAGCGTGATCTCCCGGCGCGCGTCCGACGAGCCCTGGCGCGACAACCGGCGCAGGAGGAATGGCGGCGGCGCTTCCTCTCCCGGCGGCCCCACGTGGATGAGCACGCACTTGAACGGATCCACCGGGAAGGCGGTGAGCAGCTCGGGTGTGAAGTGCGGCAGGCGCGACACGACGTCCGCGTAGCGCTGGAGGAACAGTGTGCGCGCGCGCTCCCGCTGCGTGGGATCCGGCATCATGAACAGCAGGTCACTGCCGCTGAAGACCTCGAAGCGACGCCACGTCTCGCGCGTCTCCGCGTCCACCGGCTCGGGGAGCTGCGCTTCCACGAGCTTGATGAGTCCGAACATCCAGCAGTTGCCCGGCGTCAGCCAGTGCTCGCTGTAGAAGTCCCGCCCCCACGTCGAATAGTAGAGCCGGGGCAGGGACGGAGGAGGCGGCACGGGCGCGGCGACGGACACCTCCCGGGGCAGCTCCGGCTGCATCACGCCGTCCAGCCACTCGATGCCTTCGTGCCACCAGTGGCCGAACAGCTCCGTGTCGAAGGCCAGCACGAACGTCTGCCCGTCCTGCACGAGCGAGCGGCGCGACTCCAACAGGTCCCAGAACGCGCGCACGTGCTGCGGCACCTGTGCGCGGGCGGCCTCCAGGTCGTAGAGGCCCTTCTCGCCCAGCCCCACCTGCTGGCCCGTCACCGCGTGGTACTTGAGGCCCGTCCACACATGCCCGCGCTTGTTCGCGGGCACGGGCACGCCCAGTTCGTCGAAGTACTCGGGCCGGACGTCGAAGCCCACGTCGCGGAAGAACTCGCGGTAGACGGGATGCGCCGGGAAGGTGGCGTCGGGCGACTTCCACAGGTGCAGCCCGATGCGGTAGTCGTGGACGAGCACCTCCAGGTCCTCGTGGCGGAACACGCCGCTCGGGTCCTGGGGCTGCGAGGCGCCAATGCCGTTGAGGCTGAGCGCGGTGCGGCGGATGCCGTGGCGCGTGAGCACGCGCTCGATTCCGGGATGGAAGGCGCACTCGGGCAGCCAGAAGCCGTCCGGCTCTCGGCCGAACACATCCTGGAAGGACTCCACGCCCCGCGCCACCAGCCGGTCCGCGGTTGCGGGCTCGAAGAAGGGCAGGAAGTTGTGCTGCGGGGAGGACGTCCACAGTTGCACGCCAGGCAGCCGCGAGCGCCCGAGCTGCGCGAACACGTCCCGCAGGCTGTGCTCCTTGAGGAACGCGAGGCTGTCCTCCACGCGCCGCAGGTACATGCCCGCGGTGCGGTGGATCCGCGACAGCGCCTCATCGGAGAGCGACTGCGGGAACTTCTCGTAGCGGTTGTAGAGCTCCAACCGCGACGTGCGCTCCACCTCGCGCGTGGCGATGCGCCCGAGCAGGTGCAGGTAGCCCGTGTAGCGCTCCTCGCAGGCAAGGAGCTGCTGCACGAGGCACGGGGTGAAGGACATCACCAGCGTGCCGTTGAAGCGCCGGGAGTCCCAGCGCTCCAACATCCGGAACAGCGGCAGGTACGTCTCCGTCAGCGCTTCGAAGAGCCAGTTCTCCGGCTCATCGAAGAGGGGCCCCGTGCCCAACACCTGCGGCATGTGGGTGTTGAGGATCAGCGTGAGGCTGGGATTCATGGGGGCCGTGAGACGAAGGGAAGCGTGAGGCTGAAGGCTAGCGGCAATCCTCGTAGGGGGACGTGGCGCCGTCCTCCGAGCACACCCGGTGGGCCGAGTTGTACAGGTCCTGCCACACCGTGCCCGGCCCCGACGCGACGAGCGTGTACGTGGTGGACGAGAAGTTCGACGTGGCGAAGCCCATGACGTCCGGGCCGCCGTTCACCGTCTCCAGCAGTTCCGAGACATCCTTGCGCGTGTAACGCATCCGTGACCTCCGTGTGTGGCGTGGGTGAGAGCGTGCGGCGCTGGCTAGCAGCCGAAGGTCGCGGAGTCCTCGGGGGCGACGCGGCCGCCGTCCTCACAGGTCCAGCGGGTGCCCCAGCTGTTCTGCCACACCATGCCGCCGCCGAACGAAGGGACCAGCGTCCAGGTGGAACCCACGATCATCGACGTGGAGAAGCCCGTCACATCCGGATCACCCTGCACCGAGTCGAGCAACTCACTGACATTCTTGCGCGTGTAACGCATCCGAAGACTCCGTGTGCGGCGATAAGGGTGGAAGACAGCGGGTGCTAGCGGCAGGCGGTGGATGCGTCCTCGACCATGACCTGGCCGCCGTCCTCACAGACCTTGTGGCCGGGGTAGCTCACGTCCTGCCAGATTGTCCCGCCCGCGGACGCAACCATCGTGAAGGTGTAGCCACCGAACGTGGACGTCCAGAAGCCCATCACGTCGGGACTGCCCTGAACGGTGTCGAGCAGCTCGGAGATGTTCTTGCGCGTGTACCGCATGGGGAGGCTCCAGCAGGTGTCAGGTGGGGAGGTTCCGCGAAAGACGTGAAGCCTAGGAAAGGACCTGGGAAGGAACAAGCCAGGGAAGGTGGGTGAGCATGGCCCCTGCTACACTTCCCCCCATCCGGAGGCCCGGTCCATGCGCCGGGTCTTGATCAGCACACGCAGGCAGTGCTGGAGAGCCGCGCCGGTCCCCTCCCCGTCGCCATCCCGTCAGTAGGTGCCCCAGCGCGAAGGCAGGGGGGCGCTCCACTGCGTCGCCGAGCCGGGGGTCGCCAGCGGGGTGGTGCCGACGATGCGCATGACGCTGGAGTCCGTTCCCAGGTCGGACCAGTTCACCGCGATGTTGCGGCAGTAGCGGTCCTTCGCGAGCCCCGTGTCCATGTTGTGGATACAGGGGGTGGCATCCCAGACGCGATCCGCTTGCAGGCGCTGGACCGCGGCGACCGTTTCATCGGGCATGACGCCGGAGTCCCTGACGAAGGGCACGCCATCCACGGGCGAGCCATCCGCCGCGAGCAGTTCGAAGACCTTGCCGGAGTAGCTGAGCGAGCCCGGCAGGCTGAAGTCCCAGGCCGTGGCGGTGAAGGGCGCCGTCTGGCCACAGGAGGCCGGTGCTCCAGGTGCATCGGTGCAGTCGCCGCCCAGGTGGAGCACCAGCACGGCCCCGGCCGCCACCGTGTAGCCCTGGGGGAAGGTGAAGCGGAAGCCAGCGTTGGTCAGCTCCACGAGCGAGATGCCACCCAGCGTCCCGCCGGTGACGGCCACCAGTTCGATGAGGTCCTGCGGGTGTGTGGGGTTGATCTCCGTGATGCGCAGCGAGGCCTCCGGAACGGTGGTGCCGCCGTCCGTCCCCGCGTCGATCTGACCGGCGTCCGTGCCCGCATCGGTGTGCCCCGCGTCCGCGGCGCCTGGACCGGCATCCGAGCCGGCGTCACCGTCCGTGCCCGCGTCCGTCGGCCCCGCGTCCTGCACGGGGGTTTGAACACAGAGTTCGTCGACACAGACGATGTCCGGCCCACGGGTCGCGCAGTCGCGGTCGTCCGTGCACTCGGGATCCGCCGGGCATCCGGCGAGGAGCGGGAGCAGCACGAGGGCTGCGAACATCGGGGCGCCACGCGGACGGAACATGGAAGGACCTTGGGCCAGGGGACTGGAGACCCTGCGGGAATCACGGGGCCGGAGTTGGAGAATGGCACTGGTATAGCTGGCCCCCCTGTCATGGCGGGGGCTCTTCACGGGCCCCGGGCCGCGCGTAGACTCCCGGCCATGAACCTCTTTCGTGGCCTTGCGCTGCTGGCAGGTGGGCTCGCGGCGCTCTCCGGGTGCGCGACGCTCGATACGTCGAACCTGTCGCCGTCGTGTCGCAGCCAGCACAACGCGTGTCTCAACAGCTGCCAGCCGTCCTCCCGGGCCGCCTTGCGGATTCCCCAGGACTCCGTGCAGGGGCAGTCCGTGGGCCGCACACCCGATACGCAGACGCCGGGGTGTGTCGACGAATGCAACCAGCAGGCGAAGACCTGCTCCTGAGGGGAATGGGCGCATGCAACCGGAGCACTCCGAAACCCTGGACGGTTCGACGCCGGACGTCACGCCGCTGGCGGCGGAGGTCGGAAGCCGTCAGCCGCTGAGCGCCTTCACGCTGCTGGCGGGAGGCGATGTGTTCGAGGCGCGCGGAGGCCGCCCTCCTGTGGAGGGACCGACGCGTGCCCGTGCCTATGTGCAGGCGAAGCTGGAGTTCAAGACCTACGGTGCCCCCGCCGCGCAGGTGCAGCGGGTGCAGGAGGAGATCGCCCGGCAGCTCTCCGGCAATCTCGCGCTCATCGCCCGGATGGAGGCCGCCCGGCCCCTCACGCTGGAGCTGATTCCTCCCGGACACGCCCTGGCGAAGTATGGCTATCCGAAGGCGGTGTCACCGCGGGCCGCGGGCCTGTTCTGGGACCGTCCGGACTGGCCCCGGGCGCGCATTGCGTTGAGACAGGATCGGCTGGAGTCGGAGCAGTACCTCGTCTTCCACGAGATGGCGCATGCCATCCAGGGGCTCGCCTTCACGAAGGACGAGAGCGAACTCATCTACCGCACCGTGCTGCGCACGTATCGCAGCCGCGCGGCGGTCGACGAGGTGTTCGCCATCTACAGCGAGCGCGAGTTCGTCACCGGCGTCTCCGCTCACGATCTGCGCGCGCCGGGGGTGTACGGAATGGCCCGTCAGCGATGGAACGAGGAGCACCTGTTCACCCGCTTCGTGAGGAACCTCTACTTCCCCTACAAGCCCCTGGCGGGCGGCAACGCCGGTTCAGCGACCTCCAGCTTCGGCTGATACGGCCACCCTGGGGTCCGCGTGAGCGGCGGCGGTGCTGCTCAGGCTTCCTCGTCGGGCAGGAGCGTGAGGAGAAGCTCGTCGTCGGGGCCGAGCGGACGCCAGCCAGCAGGAGGGGGATTGGCGAGGAGCGCATCACCAGCCCTATCAACGCGCTTCTGATGGGTTTCTGGGGTGAAGGAATACCAACCTGCAAGTGCGCGCGCGACCTTGAAGCGGTTCCCGTCATCCATCACGGCCGGCCAACCGTTTGGGAGATGCGAACACAGTTCGCGCACGAGCTGCCCGCGCACCAGGCGTGTGACCTGATGGCTGCGCTCCGCTTCGGCTACCAGTCCGCTGAACACCTGCACTCCGGCGACATCGTCCGGACCAAGCTCCTCGGCCAGCGCCAGAAGCGACGCGGTGGGGCGTGCCTCGACAAAGGCGGTAAGCGAATCGTAACCGCGCTCCCGGACGCGCTCATACAGGCGGGCCTTCCAGTTCCCCTGCCACGAACGCCCGTCGGTCATCGGCTTCCCCCTTTGTTGAAGTTCTGCGAGACGAAGTGGCGACGTCGCAACGTGGCGCTCCGCCTCGCCAATTGGCGGGACCACCGCTTCCGGTCAGGCTTCCTCGTCGGGAAGGAGCGTCCGGAGCAGTTCGTCGTCAGGACCGAGCGGACGCCAGCCAGCAGGGGGCGGATTGGCGAGGAGCGACGTCCTGCATTGGCGTGCGCGCTCCTTATGAGTGTCTGGGGTATAGGCAATCCAGGGGCCAAGTGCCTTAGCAACCTTGAAGCGGTTGTCGTCATCCAACACGGCCGGCCAACCCTCAGGGATGCTCCCCCACAGCTCGCGCACAAGTTGTCCACGTACCAAGCGGGTCACTTGCTTGCTTCGCACCGCTTCAGCCACCAATCCATCGTACACCTGAATTCCGGCAACGTCGTCTGGACCAAGCTCCTCGGCCAGCACCACCAACGATGCGGTGGGTCGGGCCTCGGCAAAAGCCGTCAGTGAGTCGTAGCCCCGTTCGCGGACGCGCTCATACAAGCGGGCCTTCCAGTTCTCCCGCCATGAACGTCCGTCGATCATCGGCTCCTCCCTTGCGTGAACGTGATTGGAACTCTGTAGACCTTCATACGCTCCACGACGATGTCCAGGACCTGATTCCGCGTCAACCTCCGACCTGCCGTGATCTCAGCTTCGTGCAGAGCCTCCATGATCATCCGGTTCCACTCACCGGGCCACATGCGCCCCAGCTTCCAGTTCCCTCCACCGTGAATCGCTTCGTGGTGGGCCTGCTCCAACCGGACACAGAACTGGTCGATGTCCATGTCACCCATGAAGCCGCGCCGCTCGAACCACTCGCGGTGCTCTTGCGGTAGCACATGGTGCTTTGGGGCGTCCGACATGCCCGCCCCCGCCCTGCCCGTCACCTGCATGCCGCGCACTTCGGGGCCGTCCCCCAGCGCGTCGCGCACGCCCTTGGGTAGGTCCTGATGAGCCTGGGCCATCGTGACCTGTCCGCCCTGAATGAGGACGGCCGCGCCGACGGCGGGCACGGAGATGACGCCCGCCTGCACGAGCCTTCGCATCATCTCCACCCACTCGGCGGAGACCACCATCCGCGAGCCCACCATGACTCTGCCCGAACTCATCACGAGGCCCACGCCAGGCGTCACAGGGGCCGAGGGCGGCACGCGTGGCATGGCCATCTTCATCGTGGAGATCATCGTGACCATCTCCACCGCCTGCATCGCCGCGATGACCTGCCCGCCAAGCTTCAGGGTCTCGCGGGTTTCCCGCTGGAGCGTGTCGAATTCACGCGTCAGCTTCCCCATCAGCTCGGGCATCGCGGTGGTCGCCGCCTCCACCCGCTCCGGGTCCAGTGAGGCGAGGTCCGTCAGCGTGGGCTCCATCAGCCCCTGCACGCGATGAAGATCCACGAAGAGCTTCTCGGCGCTGCACATGGGGCAGTGACGGAGCACGGCGTCCGCGAGGTGCAGGAAGTCCACCCAGGTGGCCAGCAGGAGGGCCCCGAACCAAGCCGCCTGGAGCTTCGGCCCCGTCATGCGCAGCAGGCCCAGTTCCATGTCCGTGTCGCCGACTTCCGAGGCCACCTCCGTCAACACGGTGGCGCTCCCAAGCACGGCATGAAGCCACGTCACCTGCTTGGAGCCCTGGTCAAGGTAGCGCGTGAAGACGCCGGTGAGGCTCCAGCCCCAAAGGTCTGGAGAACGGGCCGTCAGCTTGGTGAAGGCGGCCTCGACGCCGCGCAAGGAGCCCTTCACCTCTTTCGTCGCGTCGAGGACTGCCTGCCGTGTCAGTGCTGCGCTCCGGGCCTCGCCCCCAGCGGCTGCCTCCCTGCCGACGTCTCCCACGGATGTCACGTCGTCACGCGGCTGCTGGCGGCGCAGGAGCCGTTGCTCAGACCCGGAAAGGACACGTGGGAGAGCGCTCCAAGCGCGCGGGGGCTCATCGTTCGGAGCCTCCACCCACGCGGGCGAGGAGTCCTCTCGCGGCGCATAGCTCAAGCTTCGGCCACGCCCAGACACCTGCGACACGGAGGCGCATCCCGTGGCCAGCAGCACCAGGGCCAGCACCAGGGCGTCAGCGCGCATCGTCCACCCCCAGGCCCACCGAGGCGAACGTCCCCGGCAGCAGCGTCCCCTCCGGCGTGGGGAACAGCAGCGTGCCACCTGTCCCCATCGCGTAGAGCTTCCCGCCCAGCAATCGCCAGCGGACTTCCGCGGCCCCCAGGTAGCGCGCTCCGGGCTGGCCCATGCCCACCCCAAGTCCCTTCAACGCCACTTCGAGGTTGCGCGCGAAGAGCTGCATCGACACACGCCCATCCACGTCGAAGCGGCCCCAGGAGAAGGCTTCCGCACCCAGCGACAGCTTCAAGTGCCTGGAGAGGCCGCCGTAGCGGACCGCGTCCCAGCCCACCTCCGCTTCGCCATAGGCCGAGTACCCGTCCGGGAAGTGGGCCTCCGCCAGTGGCACTCCCTCCAGCCCTGCCGCCTTGAAGCGCGCCAGTTCGTAGTCCGGGCCGAAGTAGCCCTGTCGGAAGCCACCGTGCTGCCTGCGCACCTCCAAGCGCAGCCGCAGGTCCAGTGTGGGAGTCACTGCATCCGCGCCCACGCCCACTACCGCCCCCCACGCGCCGCCCGCACCGGGCCGTCCGCCCCAACCGGCAAGCAGGTGGGCCTCGAAGTCCGGCCGCACCACCACCACGGCGGTGCCGTCCAGGTGCGCCAGCGTCACCGGGGGCGCGCGACCTCCAGCCTTCCCCCAGTCATGCACGGCGGAAAGTGCCAGCGTGTAGCGGTCTGGTTCGCGGGGCTGGCCGAAGAAGACGTGCTCCAGGTCCAGCACGACTTCCGCCCCCATGAGGCGCGCGCCCAGTACGTCCGAGGCGAACGCCTGCGTGTAGAGGGGGCCCAGCGTGCCGGTGAGGAAGCCTCCCGCTGGGTGGTAGTCAGGATTGCTTCGGTTGGAATAGCGCCGCACGAGGTGCGCGGACAGCAGGCTGTAGGACTCCAGCGTTCCGAACCAGACGCCCACGGGCGCGGTGTTCGAGCCCAGCTTGAGGCCGCGCACCACCTGCCCCCAGTCCGAGAGGCTGTCCCAGTCCTCGCGCCGCACGAGGCCCGCGCCACCCCACGCTCGCAACCGAACCGGAGCGCCGAGGTTGAGCCCGAACTCCGAACCACCATCCAGGATGAGCGTGGGTTCCAGTTGGACGAAGCCCTCGGCCTCACCGCCACTTGAGCGCGGAAGAAGCGCGAGAGGCGCCGCCTCCAGCCGTGCCAGTGAAGACCAGGAACTGGGCGGCTCCTTGGGGACCGAAGCCTCGAAGTCATGCGACGCCGTGGCCGCTCCTTGCATGGAAAGGAGCCCCAGCCACAGCACCGCCCACCGGCGGTTGCCCATTGCTCGCGCCTCCTGACTGCACTCCGGTGCGGCGTGCAGAACCCCGTCATACCCGCCGAGTCCGACAAGCCGATTGGATCCGGAAGGAACATGCCCCGAGGGCGTCGTAGAGGTGCCGCCCCGTGACGAACTCCAGCAGCGTCAGCCCCAGGGAGAAAAGGTCCGCTCGCGCATCCACCGCGTCGCCCATCAGTGCTTCGGGCGCGACATAGAGGACTTCGCCTTGGGGCCGGGGAAAAGACGTCGCCACGCGGCCCGTCAACCGGGAGAGGGCCACGCCGAAGTCCGTCATCCGCACCTCACCGCGTGGCCCCAGGCGGATGTGTCCCGGGTTGACGTCGCGGTTGACGATGCCCAGCGGCAGGCCCGCTTCATCCGTGCGCGTGTGCGCGCAGTCCAGTGCCGCCGCGACCTCAACAAGGGTTCCACCCTGCTCCGCAAACGGCAGATTCTGGCGGATCACCTCCTGCCGTTCTTCGGAGCCATTGCGCTGGATGCCATTGGCCTCGCGAAGGTCGAGGACTTCAAGGCCGCCATGCGCAAGAAGCACTCGGGCGCGCGGGCACGGAAGGAAGCCCCCTCGCGGGCGGCCCTCCGCTTGCGCAAGGGCTCTGGGCCACCAACACCGGCAGCCACCTCGCCATGCGCGGTGTCCCGCTCAAGGTCATCCAGGAGCTGATGGGCCACGCCACCCTCGAAATGACGATGCGGTACGCCCACCTCTCCCCGGAAACGAAGGAGCGCGCCGTCCAACAAATCGACGCGCCCGCTTCGCAGCATCGCGCCGCTCTGGCCTGACCGCGCCAGAGGGGCACATTGGGGGCACATGACAGTCCCCCACCAACGCAGCACCCCGGCAAGCCGTTGAGATTGCTGGCCTTGGGACAGCAGCAGCTACTGGATCGCGAAGATGAGCGTCACCTTCGCCTGCACCGTCTGCTCTTCCGGATTGATGGGCGTGGTGGGCGCGGAGCGCGACTCGGCCATGTCCATGGCGAAGGTGGCCGGGTACAGGCGCGGCGCTTCGGTCACCGTGCTCGCGTCCAACACCGCGCCCAGCTTCACGTTGAGCGCCGTGGCCAGCACCTCCGCTGACTTGCGCGCTCGCGCCACCGCCTGCCGCAGCGCCTCTGCCTGCACCGCGTCCTCGCGGCTCAGCCCGAAGCGCACCGAGTCCACCCGGTTCGCTCCCGCCGCGAGCGCCTTGTCCAACAGCCCGCCCACCTTCGTCAGGTCGGTCACGTGGACGCTGACCAGGTTGCTCACCCGGTAGCCCTTGAGCTTCGGCTCCCCACCCTGCGGCGGAGCCGGCGTGTATTCGGGATAGACATTGTAGTTGCGCGTCTGGAGATCCCGCTTCGCGATGCCCGCGGACGTCAGCGCCGCCAACACCTTCTCCATCCGCTTCGCGTTCTCTTCGCCCGCCGCCTTCGCGTTCGGCGCGGACGTCTCCACCGCCACGTCGATGAATGCCTCGTCCGGTTGCGCCTTCACCTCGCCCGTGCCCTCCACGCGCAGCGTGCGCACCTGAGGATCCACCGGGGGACGCGCCTGGGGCGAACCGGGCGTCTGCGACTGCGCGGCGGCGGTGAAGCCCGCGAGCACCACCAACGTCGACAACATCCTGCGAACCATGGACATGGCGCCTCCTTCCAAAGGCTGGGGACCTTCTTCGCCTCTAGCGCGAAAGCCCCTCATGCCTCCAGGACGGCCCGGGCCCGGCGGACATTCACCGGGCCCGCGACGTCCTGCGCCAGACGGTCACTCAGTGCGGCAGCGACTCGCCCGCGGAGTCCATCGTCATGGTGGGCTCCAGCTTGCGCGCCGGACGCCGCGTGGCCTTGCGCACCTGCGTCTCCGCCTTGCGCCGCGCCGTGCGCAGCGCGTCCCGGCCCATGTCCATCACCGCGGACACCGCGCCCGCCAGCAGGTTGCCCGGCGGCGTGTCCGGCGCGGCCGGGTGCGGGTGTGTGGGCGCCGCCCGCTTCGCCAGCCCCAGCGCCTCGCCCACCTGCCGCAGCTCCTGCGGCTTGAAGGTCTTCTTCACCTCCGGGAACAGGTACTGCTCCTCCTCGGTGACGTGGGCGCGCACGTTCTCCATCAGCACGTGCATCTTCGCGTCGAAGCGCTCCGCCTCCGGCGGCATCGTGTCCAGCTCCGACAGGAGCCACTTCACGACGTGGTGCTCCTCCAGCGCGCGCAGCACGTCCGCGGAGAGGTCCTCCGCCCGCGCTCGCACCGCCGGGTAGAAGACCTGCTCCTCGATGGCCGCGTGCACCGACAGCTCGCGCACGATGTCGTCCACCAGCTTGCGCTTGTGCGCCAGCGCGTGGTCGCCCGCCTTCTCGAACTTGCGGAACAACTGCTCCACCGTCTTGTGGTCCGCCTTCAGCAGCATGATGGCATCCATCGGCTGTCTCCCTTCCAGCAACGGGGGCCCGCGCCTCCCCCTCCCGAATGCGCAGGAGTCCCTCTCCCTGGCGCAGCGCGGCACGTTCCGAATGGTGGGGATGAATTCCCGCCCGTGCCCACCCGCGCTTCCTCGCCCCCCGCGTCCGCACGGTGGGCAGGCAGACAGGCGGCGGTTGTCCGCAAAGCGTCAGCAAGGCCGTCCCCGCGCCCACTGCTCGGGCCCCGGGCCCATGGCCACCGTGCCCGACGCCGGAAGGACCGGCTGGCCTTGCGTGGGCGGCGGGTCGGGGAACAGGGGCATACCGTGACGACGAAGACGCTGCGCTTGCGGGTGGCGCGCATCACCCCCGTGGCCGAGGGCATCCGGTCCTTCGAGCTGGTTTCCAGGGACGGCCGCGCGCTGCCCGACTTCGAGGCGGGCGCCCACCTGGATGTCCAGGTGCCGACGCTGAACGGCATGCGGCAGTACTCCCTGTGCAACGACCCGGGCGAAACGCACCGCTACGTCATCGCCGTGCAGCGCGATGCGAACGGACGGGGGGGTTCACGGGCCATGCACGACCACGTCCACATGGGCGACACGCTCACCGTGAGCGAGCCCGTCAACGACTTCCCCCTCCTCTACGCCCGCAGCTACGTGCTCATCGCGGGCGGCATCGGCATCACCCCGCTGCTGTCCATGGCCCGATTGCTGGAGCGCACCGGCGCGGAGTGGGTGCTGCACTACTGCGCTCGCGACGCGGGCCGGACCGCCTTCCGGGAGCTGTTGACCTCGCCCTCCTTCGCGGGCCGCGTGCACCTGCACCATGACGGGGGCGACCCGGCGAAGGGCCTGGACGTGCGCGCGCTGCTGTCCACGCGCGGTCCGGGCACGCGGCTGTACTGCTGCGGTCCGTCGGGCCTGATGAAGGCCGTGCGCGAGGCAGCCCTCCTGAACCGGTGGCCCTGGGAGAAGGTCCACTTCGAGGCCTTCACCGCCGAGGGCACCTCCGCCACCCACGCGACGCCGGAGGAGGACTTCGAGGTGACCCTGCGCAGCACCGGCCAGGTCCTGCGCATCCCCGCGGGCAAGAGCGTGCTCAACGTGCTGCGCACCCACGGGGTGAAGGTGGAGAGCGACTGCGAGGCCGGCTCCTGCGGCACCTGCCTCACCCGCGTGTGCGAGGGCACCCCCGAACACCGCGATACATTCTTCCAGACGGAGCCCGCGGGCGAGGCTCGCATGCTCGTCTGCGTCTCTCGCGCACGTTCCAAGCGGCTGGTGCTGGACCTGTAGTAGGAGCACGGGCCGGGACGCTCTCGCGTTGGAGCGCCTTGCGTCACGTGGGCGGACTGACGTCTTCCCCGCGCGCACACGAAAGAGACCGATGAGCGACGGGGCGTTGTTCTCCATGGAGACCATTCCCACCGAGGCCCGGTATCAGGGCCGGCTGTGGGTGGCGGATCTGCTGGACCTCACGGGTTCGATCATCGTGGGCTGGGGCGCGGTGCGCGCGGCGGAGCAGCTGTCCACCGCGGGCGCACTAGCGCTCGCGGGTGCCGTGGCGTGGTTCGTCCTGTCCGCCGTGGGCGGGCTGACGGGCCGCACCCCGGGCCGCCACTTCCTGGGCCTGAAGCTGGAGCGCGAAGGCGGGCGCGCGCCGGGGCCAGGCACGGGGCTCTTGCGAGGTCTCACCGCGCCGGTGGAGCTGCTGCTCCAGGTGGTGCTGCAACAGCGGCCGCTGGACGCGCGCCTGGGGGTGCACGCGGTCGCGATCGCGGGTGGGGCTCGCGGGTGGTTCCGGGCCCTGGCGCCACAGCTCATCGGGGTGGCGCTGCTCGCGGGCGCGGTGTGGAGCATCGTCACGCCCACCCGGCAGGAGATGCTCCAGTACCTGGACCACACGCTGACGGGTTGGCACTGCTGCCACGGCACGCGCGATGTCACGTGGCAGTGCCGCACGTCCATGTCCCGCGCGGTGCGCAACGCGAAGGGAGGCGACGCGGAGGTGGCGGGCTTCCTGCGCGCGGAGTGCCCCGTGGGGGCCGCGCGACTAGGGCCCTGAGCGACACGAGCCGGAGGCTCTTCAACAGGGGAGCGTCCGGACCTAATCGTCCAGCACGAAGTCCCCCTGACCTTCCTTGCAGATGACCCGCACCACACGCAGGGGCACCTCGGGCGCGCTGGAATTCACATTGAAGTAGGGCTTGCCCGTCTTCACAATGTGCTTCCCGTAGACACCGAGCGACTTCATCCCCGCCTGCTGGCGCCTGTAGAGGGTGATGCTGCAATCCGACCAGCCGATGATGTCCTCGTTGATGATGGTGAGGGTCCGCATGATGTTGAAGCCCAGCAGACCGTCCGCCGTCGCGGAGCCCAACAACCTGCGCGGCGCCGTGGGCTTCTCCTCGGGCACCGGCTGCACGACAGGCGCGGGCATCACGGGCGTGGACGGGCGCTTGTCGAGCACCACGTAGCGCGTGCCCTTCGCCGCGTCCGCTTCTTCGTCCAACCGCACGGTGAACTGATCCCGATTGGGGTGGCGGACGACCTCCACACGGGCTGAGCCCAGCAGCGGGCGCTTGTTGGAGCCTCGAGCCACCGGAGCCCCCACCACCTGCAACACCGCCCCACTGTTGAGCCCAGGCCACGCATCCACCTTCACCACGCGCTGGCCTCCCGACGTTTCATCGATGGGCGCCACCTTCGTGTTCACGGTCACCAAGGACGGAGTCTTCCGCGTCGTCTTCGACGCCGACGCCACCTTCACGTCCGGACGCTTGCTGGGAACCTCCACCGGAGAGGGCTCCACGCCCGCGTCCGGCACCCCGTTCTCCGCGACGACGGGTGCCACGTCCGGAGGCGGCGTCACTTCCGGGGGCGGCGTCACCACCGGCGACGGCTCGGGCGCCGCCACCACAGCAGGCTCCGTCGGGGTGACAGGCGTCGGCGGCGCGACGGCCGTGGCCGGCGTGTTCGCGTGAATCACATACGTGGTGATGCCCACGGTGATGCCCACCAGCAGCAGCGCGGCCATGGCGATCTGCGCCAGCGGCCGGCGACGCTCCGGCTTCTCCAACGCCTTTTCGGAAGAGGCACCCGCCACCGCCGCAGCAGCCTGGAGATCCGACACGCGGTGCACCGCGGTGGCGCCCAGCGCGGTCTCGTCCAGCGCTTCACCACTCCGGGCCACGCCCCCGGAGCCCCTCGTGCTCGGAGCCGGAACCGCCCCACCGGAGACGAACGTCCCCGAGGGCCCTCGCGTCAGCTCCGGTTCGATGCGCCCGGTGTCCCGCCGCACGGCCGCGTCGCCGGACGTCCTCACCGCCGTGGCCTGGAAGGCCGCTCCCGACTCCGGACCTGCCCCAGGCTCGCCATACATGCCGGTGCCGGAGCCGGAGCCTGAACGCGCGACGGGCGGCGGCGTGCGGCGCTCCCCCGCGACGTTGGACGCCAGCTTGCGCTGCTCCGCGAAGGCCTCCGGGCACAGGGCGCGCACGAACTCGCCCACCTCCTCCGCCCCCATCGCCGCCCCGGTGCGCAGCAGCTCCGCGTTGAGCGCGCGACCGAAGTCGTCCGCCCGCAGGTAGCGCTCCGCCGGCACGGGCGCGAGCGCACGGCGCAACACCGCCTCCAACGACGGGTCCAGGTCCGGCCGGAGCTCCGCCAGCGACGGCACCACCGGATTCGACATGGCCGCCATCATCTCGCCCACGGTGCCGTGGGGAACCAGCCCACGCCCCGCCAGCATCTCCCACACCACCACCGCGCAGGAGTAGATGTCGCTGCGGTGGTCCAGGGGCTCGGCGCGCACCTGCTCCGGGGACATGTAGCCCAGCTTCCCCATCACCGTGGCCGGCAGCGTGTACTTGCTGCGCGCGGTGGACTTCGCGAGGCCGAAGTCGATGACCTTCACCTCGCCCTCGTACGACACCATCACGTTGTGCGGGGACACGTCCCGGTGGACGATGCCCAGGGGGTCTCCCTCCGGCCCCGTCTTGCGGTGCGCGTACCCCAGGCCCTCCGCCATGCGCTGCCCGATGTAGAGCGCCACCGGCGCCGGCACCGCCCGCCCCTGCACCCGCGCCTGCTCCAGCAGGTACCCCAGGTCCACGCCCGCCACGTACTCCAGGGCCATGTAGTAGGTGCCGTCCGCCTCGCCCATGTCGTACACCTGGGCGATGGAGGAGTGCACCAGGTGCACCAGCACCTTGGCCTCGTGGTGGAACCGGTCCAGGAACTGCCGGTCCTTCACCAGCGCCGGCAGGATGGTCTTCACGATGCAGGGCTTTTCGAAGCCCGCCGCCCCGGTCAGCTTCGCCAGGTACACCTCTCCCATGCCGCCCTGGCCCAGGAGATGGACGAGCTCGTAGCGCCCGAAAAACCGAGGGGACTCTGGGGGTGCGGTGCTCATGGCGTCGATGTGGGAGCGCAGCACGGACTCCCCCATGGAATCAAGCCGCGCGCCCCGCTTCACCCCTTCTTCTCAAACCCCAGACACCGCGCGCCAGCAAAAGAGAAAGTCCCGGAGCAAACGGAAAACCCGACGGCGTGTTCCTCCTGACAACAGCCGGGGTGTGAACCCGAGCACGTCCGGGGCCCCGTGCCCCCCGGAACGTTGCGACTCCTTCCCCAGATGCGTTCCCTGGAGTGCGGACCGCCTCCTTCCCCCGGGAGGGTGGCTGGCACCTCCTGGCCTCCCGGCCGGTGGGAGGCCTCTCGCGAGGTCGTCGTCCTGGAAGGAGTCGCGTCATGAAGCGATGGGGATTCGTCGGGTTGCTGGCGCTGATGGCATGTGGGCCGGAGTCGCCCACGCAGGGTCTTGCACGGGGGCAGGCCTGCCCGGGCGTCGTCGTAGGAGAGGCGACCAGCCGCCAGGGCCTGGACGCGACACTGCCTTCCCGGGGGCAGAGCAACGGACGCATGCCGGTCATCATCCGCTTCCACCGGGGCAGCCAGACACGGGCCTCGCACGTCACCTCGGCCGGCGCCAACCTGACGCGAGGCACGGGCGCGAAGGTGAGCGCCGTCTTCCGCAACATCCCCGCGGTGGCCGCGCGCGTGACGCCCCTGGAGCGGCTGCTGCTGGAAAAGAGCGAGCTGGTGGAGAGCATCGAGGAGGATCAACGCTGGTCCTCGCAGGGCCTGCCGCCCGCGCTGACACTCCCCGTGAGGGCGTCCGCGCCAAGCGCCTCGCCGTCCAACGAATACTCCGAAGGGCTGCGCCTGGTGCAGGCACCGGAGGTGTGGGACGCGGACGGGGACGGCGTGCTGGACCCGGGCGCCCCCACCGGCGAGGGCGTGCGGGTGTGCGTCATCGACAGCGGACTGGACCTGGACCATCCGGAGTTCCAGGGCGCCGTGGTGGGCAGCCACGACTTCCTGGAGGACGACGACGACGCGACCGACAAGAGCAACCAGGGCGAGTGGGGCCAGGGCCACGGCACGCACGTGGCAGGCATCATCGGCGCCCGGCTGGGACAGGGCGGCATCGCGGGCCCGAGGCCAGGCACCGGCGACATGGTGGGCGTGGCCCCCGGGGCCTCGCTGCTCATCGCGCGCGTGTTGGATCCGCAGGGCTACACGCAGATGAGCTACGTGTTCTCCGCGCTGGAGTGGTGCGAATCCCAGGGCGCGCGCATCGTGTCGCTGTCGCTGGGCGGGGGCTCGCCCACGCGCAATTCGGTGGAGGTGTTCAAGGCGGCGCTGGACCACGGGATGCTGGTGGTGGCGGCCGCGGGCAACCAGGGCGGCCCGGTGGTGTACCCGGCGTCGGACCCTTCCGTGCTCGCGGTGGGCGCGGTGGACGCGGACGAGCGACGCGCGAGCTTCTCCAGCATGGGCAATGCCCTGGGGCTGATGGCGCCCGGCGTGGACGTGCTGTCCACCTTCCCCCGAGGCCTGGGCACCTTCGCGGAGATGTCCGTGAACGACATGATCCCCATGTCGCGCTCGCTCCTGTATTCACCCACGGGCAACGCACTGGGACGGCTGGTGGACTGCGGCCTGGGGGATTCCCTGGACTCGTGCGAGGGCGCCACCTGTGACGGTTTCGTGGCCTACGTGCACCCGGGCGCGGTGCCTGTCGACCAGGCCATGTCCAACGTGATGATGCAGGGCGCGCGCGCGGTCATCTTCGGCAACGAGGACGCCCCCGCGGGCGGCGCGGCGGCCATCCTCTCCCTGCCCCGCCGCGGACGCTGGGCGCCCGCCGTCAGCGTCAACCAGGCCACCGGCACCATGCTGCGCCAGCGCCTGGGCACCTTCGCGCGGCTGAGCCTGGTCCCGGTGGACTACGCCTACCTGTCCGGCACCTCCATGTCCGCGCCCTTCGTGAGCGGCGTGGCGGCACTTCTCTGGAGCGCCCATCCCACGCTCACGCCCCAGCAGGTGCGCGAAACGCTGGAGGCCTCCGCGCGCGACCTGGGCACGCCCGGCAAAGACCCCGTGTTCGGTCACGGACTGGTGCGCGCGCGTGACGCTTTACAGCGTGTCCCGTGAAGCCGGTTTCTCATTCCCTGGGACTCGGGAGGACAGTGTTGATCAACGGAAATCCACTCCAGGAATGCAATCGCGAATGCACCTCCGCGTGGAATGAAGGCGCGGCGCGATTGTACGTGGCGCGCGCGAATGGCTTGTCTGGAAGACAGCCCGTCAGCGCGAAAACCCTTTCATTCTTGAATTGAGGATCTCCATGTTTCGAATTGCTGTTGCCGCCTTCGTCCTTGCCGTGACCGGTTGCGCCTCGTCGTCGAGCGGCGTGGCGGCTGGAGGGCGCGGGGGCAACGCCACGGTCACCGGCAGCATCGCGTACCCGGAGAGCGGGCTGCAGGGAGCCCCGTGCTCGTCGGTCAGCGTGAAGGTGACCGAGGGAAACTCCGCCGCGCTGGGTTCGGGCGAGGTGAAGCAGAGCCGCAAGAACACCTGCAGCTACACCGTGGGAAACCTGCCGGACGGCGCGGACCTGAAGGTGGAGCTGATGGTGGACGCGGGCCTGAAGTGCGCCAGCGGCGCGGCCCCCACGGCCAGCCCGGAGCCCACGACGGTGAACATCGGCCGCTTCGGCGCGAAGGTCATCAGCTACAAGCTCGCCTGCGGGTAGCCTCCGGGCACCGGAAGGCCTGAGCATGAAGGACGGGGATGCGCCAGGGAGGGGCGTCCCCGATTTCGCGAGAATGGCAGGAGAGCCTGCGAGTGGGTTCTTCCGGGGACCATTGATTGCCGAACACAAGGGCGCGAAACTCTTGCGGCCCATGTCCCTGTTCCGTCTGCGTACCGCCGTGCTCGCCCTGGCCCTCCTGGGGACGGGTTGCGAATCCGAAGCCCCCTTTCCCACCGAGGACGAGCTCGACCAACTGAGCACGTTGCACACGCCGAGCGTGAAGCCGGAGGTGGACCCCACGAACAAGTTCGGGGACAACGCCGCCGCCGCGACGCTGGGCCACCGGCTGTTCGAGGACAAAGGACTGTCGCGCTGCGGGGCGGTGTCCTGCCGCGACTGCCACCAGGGGGACAGCTACACGGTGGAGACGGCCACGGCGGAGGGCTGCGGAGGCCAGCGCACGGAGCGCAATCCGCCCAGCCTGCTGAACACGGGCTACAACCGCTGGTTCATGTGGGATGGGCGGGCGGACCGGCTCTGGTCGCAGGCGGTGCTGCCGCTGACGAACCCGGTGGAGATGGACTCGGACGCCAGCGTGGTGCGCGCGCGGCTGGTGGCGGACCCGACGTACGTGTCGGCGTACTCGCAGCTGTTCGGCACGGCGCCCGGGGACGAGTCGGACGGGGACCGGCTGATGGCCAACGTGGGCAAGGTGCTGGCGGCGTACCAGCGCACGCTCAACCGGACGGATTCGCCCTTCGACGCGGACGTGCGGCGCTTCCTCCAGGCGGTGGAGGCGGGCACGCAGGAGCAGGACCCGGCGTACCTGGGCCTGAAGACCTTCGTGCGCAAGGGCCAGTGCGTGGTGTGCCACAAGGGCCGGATGCTGTCGGACGACAAGTTCCACAACCTGGGCCTGACGGACACGGGCGCCGGCAAGCGCGGCCAGGCGGACGTGGTGGATTCGCTCCTGTCCTGGAAGTTCAACGCCGCGGGCCTCTTCAGCGACGCGCCCACGGGCCTGGACGCGGCGCGGCTGCCCACGCTGCGCGCGCAGGCGCAGGGCAAGCCGGACGAAGTGGTGGGCGCCTTCCGCACGCCGACGCTGCGCAACGTGGCGCTGAGCGCGCCATACATGCACACCGGCGCGGAGAAGACGCTGGAGGAAGTCGTCGACTTCTACAACGAGGGCGGCGACCCGGCCGGCACGTTCCCCGGCGTGCGCACGGTGACCATCGTCAAGCTGGACCTGAGCAACGAGGAGAAGCAGGCGCTGGTGACGCTGCTCAAGTCCATGACGGGCGCGGTGCGCTGAGTTCAGCGCACCAGGTGGAAGGTCGTCTGACGCTGGAAGGCCCAGTGCACGGTGCCTTCCGCGTCCAACACCACGTCCTCCTCCTGGGCGGAGCGCACGGGCTGGCCGTTCCACTCCGGGACGGGGCTCGTGGCCTGCAACTCGATGGAGAACCAGGTGGACGGAATCACGCGGTGCTCGCCGTTGCCGGGCACGCCCTCCTGCCGGTCCCACATGCCAATCATCGGGCCGGCGCCATGGCCATGCAGGCCGATGGGGTGTGAGTACACGGTGCCGTCGATGCCCTCCGCCTTCATTCGCGCGAGCGAGGCGCGCAGCACCTCATTGCCGGTGCGGCCCGGCTTGAGTTCCCCGGTGACGATGTCCTGGAGCCGGTTGGATGCCTTGAGCGCGGCCTTCAGGCCCTCGGGGACGTCCTTCTCGCCTTCGCGCAGCACGTAGCCCATGTGCTGGGTGTCGGTGTTGAGGCGCAGCGCGGTGATGCCGTAGTCGCAGTGGAGCACGTCGCCGCGCTGGATGACGGGGCTGTCGCCGAGCTGCTCCTCGGTGGCGCCCTTGCGCTGCACGTCCACGTCGGGCTGGAACCAGGTGTCCAGGCCCTGGTCGGCCAGGCGCTGGCGCATCCACCACTCCACGTCCTTGGTGGTGGTGACGCCGGGGGTGATGACGGCGTTGGAGAAGGCGGTCTGGATGATGTTCCAGGCGTGCTTCGTGAGGTCCTCGTAGAAGCGGACCTCGTCGGCGCTCCGCCAGCCGAGCACGTCCAGGGGCAGGCCGCCCGCGGGCTTGAAGCGCTTCACCCAGGCGGGGCCCAGGGCCTGGGCCATGCCTTCGTATTCGCCGTGGGTGAGTCCGTCGGCGAAGGCGATGGCGGGGGACACGTCGATGGCGATGGACTGGGGCTTGCGCTCCTCCACCACCTGCTTGAGCAGGGGCCACTGTTCGGGGCCCAGGAGTTCAGCGGGACGCTGGGCGCCGCCCCGGTCCACGAGCTGCGGCGCGCGCCGGGCCTCGTAGAGACCGCCCTGCGTGCTGCCGCCCAGGGCCAGCCGCTCCACGCCCTTGTCGCCGCCCCGGTCGAAGAAGACGTAGATGGTGCGGCGGCGGGCGGCGAAGGTGGTGGGGGCCACGAGCGCCTTGAAGACGGGGTCTTCGTTGTACTCGCGCATGGGGACGATCCACATCTGCACGCCGTGCTTGCGCATGAGCAGGGGCAGCGCGGTCTCCAGGCGTTCACGAAGCCAGGCCTGCTGGCGGTCCGCCTGTTCGCGCAGCGTGCCGAAGGGGCGCTCCGGCATGGCGGGCACGGACGCGGCGGCAGCGGGCGCGGCGGCGACAGCGGGGGCCGGAGCTTCGGTCTTCGCGGTCGGGACGGGCGCGGTGGCGCAGGCGGTGGAACAGACGAGCGGGACGACGAGCAGGTGTTTCCAGGAGCGCATGGGCGCGCAGTCTGTCACGCACGTCCACGAGGTGCGAAGAAAGACAGACGCCCTCCGGGACCCGGGTTGCCGGTCAGCCGTGAAAACCAGACACGCTGTGCTGGCTTCACGTTGAATCCGTGGAGCCTGGGGGTGTGGCGCGAGGGCTGACCTTGCGCAGTTCGTGGAAGTGCTCGCGGACGAAGCGCGCGGCGTTGAGCAGGGCGTCCACGGGACCGACGCCGACCATGCTGACGGTCAGGGGAACCGCGTGGCCGATGAGCACAGGGCAGTACCAGTCCCCATTTGAGTCCTGCGGAATGGGCACGGATCGGCCCAGCGTGACGCGCGAAACGTGCGGGCGTCCGTGGTCGTCCTCGAAGGACCAATAGTCGTCGGCCACGGGTTCGTCGATGGACATGTGTCGCGGGGGGCCGGAAGTCATGGACGGCAGCGTGCTCGCTTCAACGCGACGCTGTCCATTGCCCACCGGCATCATCTGTCATGGGCCCTGCTCGATGCCAGGCAGAGCGCCCGCCACGCACGGTCCGCAGTCGAGCGTCCCGCCACAACCGTCCGTCGTCACACCGCAGCCCGGTCCCCGGGACTCACACGTCATGGGGACACATGAGGCCGGGACGTACTCCTCGCTCGTGGCCAGCGTGCCCAGTTCGTTCACGCCGCCCACCACCAGCACCGTGCCCCGTCGCAGCCACAGCGCGCCCGCTTCGCCTCGCGGCTCATGCAGCGTGGGCGCCTGCGTCCACGTGCCGCGCACCGGGTCGAACCGCTCCGCCGACGCGAGCGTGCCGCGCGTGGAGTGCTCGCCGCCCACCACCAGCACCGCGCCCTCCCCCGTCACCAGCGCCGCGTGGTGCTCACGCGGCACCGAGGGCGACTCCACCAACTCCCACGCGTTGCGCTCCGGCACGTACACCTCCGCCGTCTGCGCCGCGCGCGACGTGGTGCCGCCCACCACCAGCACGCGCCCATCCGGCAGCAGCGTCACCGTGTGCCCCAGCCGGTGCGTGCCCGCCGCGCCTCCCACCGCGCCCGCCTTCTCCCAGTGGCCCGTCACCGGGTCGTACAGCTCCGCCTGAAGCCCGCTCACGAAGAGCACCCGGCCCGACCGCAGCACCGCCGCCGTCCCCTCGCCTCCTCGCACGAAGCCCGGGGCTTCCGCCGGCCGCCACGTCCCCGTCACCGGGTCGTACAGCTCCGCCGAGCGCACCGGCCGCAGATCCACGTCCGTGCCGCCCGCCACAAGCACCTGCCCGTCCGGCAACAGCACCGCCGCCGGGTCGTTGCGCGCCTCCCCCATGGGCGCCACCGCCGTCCACGTCCCCAGGTCCGGCGCGTACACCTCCGCGCTCGCCAGCGCGCCCATCGCCAGTCCGTTGGAGCCGCCCACCGCCAGCACCCGTCCGTCCAGAAGCCGCACCGCCGCGTGGTTGCGCCGCGCCGTGCGCAGCGCCCCCGTGGGCCGCCACCGTCCGGTGTCCGGGTCGAAGACCTCGCTGGAGCCCAGCGTGCGGTGCCCGTCGTGGCCCCCCGCCGCCAGCACCCGCCCGTCCTCCAAAGCCACGTAGGGCAGCAGCCGACGCGGCGTGGACAACACGCCCGGCACCGGAGACTCCACGGCGCCCGCATCCGCTCGCGGCGCGGGCCCGCACGAGAACATCACTCCCAACCACAGCACCGTGACGCAAGATGTCGAAAGCCGTCGCATGACCCCACCGGGACGTCTGACCGAGGGGGTGTGTCTATCGCGCCGGTCTGACACTCCATGGCCGTGCGACCCAATGATTCCGGGCTCTTGCCCTGCCCTCCGGGGTTGGAAACACCCCGTGCGTCCAGGCGTCCAGAAGCCGCTTCGACTTCAGTGCCGCATGGGACCCACGGGGTCGTTCGCGGGCTCCGCGTCCATCCCCTCGCTGTGCCGGGGCGGCAGGGCCCCGCCGTCGTCGTCCTCCTCCAGCGTGAGCTGCGGATGGTCCGCCGGCTTGAGCAGGATTTCGTCCTCGCGCACGGCGGCCACGTCGCTGAACTCGATGAGGTAGTCGCGCCTGGGAATGGGGACGAGGCCCTGCTCCAGTTCGAAGTGCGTGTCGCCCACGCCCGCCACCCTGCCCAGCTTCTGTCCGTCAGCGGCGAGCACCGCCATGCCCTCTCGCACGTCGCCTGCGTGAATCATCGTGTCGCTCCTCGCGCATGGGGTCCTCACCAAGAGTGGGGTCGCTCCCGCCGCCGTGCGCGTCGCGGCAGGCAGCCCGGGGAGCCCCCGGGCAACCTTCCTCCATGGCAGGGGAACGGCCCGCTCACGCCCGGGCGCGGTGCCCAACATTCACGAGAAGGAGGTCGCCCCCCCATGCTGCTGGAACTGTCGAACGACGAGTCACGCGTGCTGAAGGAAACCCTGGATGCGGTCCTGGGCGCGCTCCAGGAAGAGCGCACGCGGACGGAGGCCCGCGAACGCCAGGACGCCCTCGGCCGGCGCCATGCCCTGCTCCAGTCCCTCCAGCGCCGCCTGGAACCGCTGGTGGACAGCGAGGAGATCTACGCCTGACCCAAGGGCTTCACACCGCGCGCCCCGTCTTCCCGTCGAACCTCCGCAGGTAGCGCGCATCGTGGCGCAGCCACACGGTGTCCCCGCTCGCGGCGCGGAAGTCTCCGGGCGCCCGCGCCACCAGCCGCTCGCCGCCCGTCTCCACCGTCACCCAGACCTCCGCGCCCATGGGCTCCACCAGGTATACGTGCGCCTCGCGCGCATCCGCGGGACGTTCACCCTGGCCCACCTGGAGGTGCTCCGGCCGCAGGCCCAGCACGGCGTCCTCCGGGGGCAGCCCCAGCGTGTCCGGCTTCACCAGGTTGATGCGCGGCGAGCCGAAGAAGCCCGCCACGAACAGGTTCGCCGGGGCGTCGTACAGCTCGCGCGGCGGGGCCACCTGCTGCACCTCGCCCTGGCTCATCACCACCACGCGGTCCGACAGCGTCATCGCCTCCCCCTGGTCGTGCGTGACGTAGATGAACGTGGCCTGGAGCTGCTCATGCAGCTTCTTGATCTCCCCCCGCATTTGCGTGCGCAGCGCCGCGTCCAGGTTGGACAGGGGCTCGTCGAACAGGAACACCTTGGGCCTGCGCACCAGCGCGCGCCCCAGCGCCACCCGCTGCCGCTGCCCGCCCGACAGCTCCTTCGGCCGGCGCGCCAGCAGCGCCTCCAGCCCCAGCACCCCGGACACCTCGCGCACCCGCGCGTCGATGTCCTTCGCCCCCATTCCCGCCACCTTCAGCGGGAACCCCAGGTTCCCCGCCACGTCCAGGTGCGGGTAGAGCGCGTAGCTCTGGAACACCATCGCGATGTCGCGCTCGCGCGGGGACAGGTCGTTCACCACCTGCCCGTCGATGCGCAGCGTGCCGGCCGACAGCTCCTCCAGCCCCGCGATGAGGTTCAACGTCGTGGACTTGCCGCACCCGGACGGGCCGACGAGCGACACGAACTCGCCGTCCGCGATGTCCAGCGTCACGCCCTTCACCGCCGCCACCCCGCCCCGGTACACCTTGCGCACGTCCTGCAGGGACACCGTCGCCACCCGCGCCACCTCCACCTGGAAGAAGGACCGCCGCGCCACCCTCACGCGCGGTTCGAGAAGGCGGCCAGCATCGCCGCTCCCGCGCGGACGACAAGCCCGTCTCCACGGGCACGTACACCCGAGGACATCCGAGCGTCCGTCAGCGCTCCACCGTCACGCCCTTCCAGAAGGCCACGTACCCCTGGATGTTGGCGGCCTTCGGCTTCGGCGCCGGATAGAACCAGGCGGCGTCGGCGTTGGTCTTCCCGTCCACCTCCACGGAGTAGTAGCTGGCCTCGCCCTTCCAGGGGCACTGCGTGTGTGTCGCGCTGGGCTTGAAGTGTTCCCGGTTCAGGCTGTCGGGCGGGAAGTAGACATTGCCCTCCACCTCCTCGAAGCGGTCACTCTTCGCGAGCACGGCGCCATTCCATTTCGCGACTGGCATTGAACAAGCCCTCCTGGGGTCGTCGTTGCGTTCTCGGGTAACCGCGCTTCAGCCAGTGTGCGCGGCGTTCGTGGAGGCGTGCTCGGTGAGGAAGGGGGCGAGTTCAGCATTCACCAGCGCCGGCTCCTCCACCGTGGACGAGTGCCCACCGCGCGACAGGCGCACCAGCTTCGAGCCCGGGATGAGGGAATGGATGCGCTCCGCCTTCGCGGGCACCGTGGCGCGGTCCTCCTCGCCCACGATGACCAGCGTGGGCGTGCGGATTCGCGGCAGCTCCTCCGGGATGCCCTTTCGCTTAATGACGCCGTTGACGGCGCGCCAGATGTCGCGGCGGTTCTGGCGCAGGCGCGCGCGCCACAGCGCCCGCTCCGCCTCGCGGCCCGGGTCGGTGAGGAACGACGTGCCGAACATGATGCGCATCACCGGCCCCGTCACGGGCCCCAGGCCCAGGTAGCGGGCCACTAGGTTGAGCGCGGTGTAGCGGGGCACGTTCGCGGTGGGCTCGGGGTCGGTGGAGGTCTCCAGCAGCACCAGCGAGCGCACCAGGTCCGGCCGGCGCGCGGCCAGCCGCAGGCCCACGAAGCCGCCCATGGACAGGCCCACGAAGTGGACGGGCCCCACGCCCAGCGACTCGATGAGCGCCACCGCGTCCGCGTACACCGTCTCCATGTCGATGACCGCGTCGGACGGCACCTCGCTCTGGCCCTGCCCCCGGTGGTCGTACGAGATGCAACGGAAACGGCCGCGCAAGGCCTCCACCTGCGGGTCGAACAGGCGCGTGCTCCACAAGAGGCCGTGGCTGAAGACGATGACGTCCCCCGGGCCACCGGTGTCCTCGTAGTACAGCCGGGTTCCATTCACGGACCGCATGGGCATGGGACGAGCTCCTGTCGGGTGAAGGTGACGGCGGCCGCCACCCTAGTCCAGGGCTCGCCGGGACCGCAGCACTCCCTGGGAGGGCGGTGTCCACTGGAAGAGACAGGCTACCTGGGCTCGCTCGGAGCGCCGCTTGTGCCGCCCGTCCGTCCGGAGGAGCATGGACGGCACCTCCGGATGCGCACTTCTCGCCCTGTCCTCGTCGCCCTCGCGGTGGTCGCCGTCCTCGCCGTGGGCCTGTTCTTCGCCCTGCGCCCGGCCGCGACCTCCGCGCCTTCGGTTCCCGTCACCCGGGCCGCCACGACTGCCTCCGTGCTGGACGCGGGGAGCCCCGCCACGCCCGTGCCGGTGAAGACGGCGGCCGCCCCCGCGAAGCCGCCGAACCACTTCGTGGGCTCCGAGGTGTGCGCGGACTGCCACGAGGAGCAGCACACGGGCTGGAAGCACGACTGGCATGCCCGGGCGCTGTCACCGGCGACGAAGCAGTACGTGGTGGGCACGTTCACGGGCGCGGGCACGCACTTCAAGGGCGAGTCCAGCGAGGCGTGGATGCGCCGCGACGGAGGCAAGCACCTGATGCGCACCCGGGGCGCGGACGGGAACCTGGGCGAGTGGCCGGTGCAGTGGGTCGTGGGCGGCAAGCGGATGCAGGACCCCATCACGCTGCTACCGGACGGACGCTGGCAGGTGTTGCCGGTGTACTTCCACGTGACGGGCAAGGGCGAGTGGGTGGACTACTCGGAGAAGAAGCAGGGCGCCCTGGCGCCGGACCATCCGTTCTTCTGGGCGAACTTCCGTCGCAGCGCGCAGCACGCGTGTCTGGACTGCCACGTGACGGGATTGGACGCGCGCTACGACCGCGCGAACCACCAGTGGACAACGACGTTCGCGGACGCGGGCGTCGCGTGCGAGTCCTGCCACGGGCAGGGCGGAAGGCATGCGGAGTCGCAGGAAGCGGCGGACATCGTCCAGCCGGCGAAGCTGGGCGCGGCGGAGGGCTTCGCGGTGTGCGCGCAGTGCCACGGGCCCCGGCGCACGCTGTTCCCGATGCTGGACGCGGCGCACCGCTACCAGCCCGGCCAGCGCTACGAGGCGAACTACCAGCCCATGGTGCTGCTGGTGGGCAACGAGCGCTCCGGCGACTTCTTCAGCGACGGGCGGCCCAGCACCTCCAGCTTCGAATACCAGGCGCTCATCCAGTCGAAGTGCCACACCCAGGGCGGGGCCACGTGCCTGACGTGCCACACGGCGCCGCATGATCCGCACGCGCCCAATGAGGTGAAGCCGCTGACGAAGGCGGTGGCGGCGCGCACGTCCGCGAACGCGGCGACGTGCCAAAGCTGTCACGCGGAGGTGGTGGCGCAGGGGGACAAGCACACGCACCACAAGGCCGTGGCGGCGCAGGACTGCATCGCGTGTCACATGCCGCCGGTGGTGTCGGGCGTGTTGGATCACTTCGCGGACCACACGCTGGACGTGCCGGTGCCGCAGAACACGGCGCGCCACGACGTGCCCAACGCGTGCAATGCCTGTCATACGAAGGAGACGCCGGACGCGATGGGTCAGGCGTTGACGAAGTGGTGGCCCCAGGCGGCGCAGCGCCAGCAGCGGCGGCTGCGGCTGGCGGATGCGTTCGATGAGAAGACGGCGGCGCAGAGCCGGGGTCCGCTGGAGGCGGTGCTGGCGGACACGACGGAGGCGGGCACGCTCCGGGGCGCGGCGGCGAAGTTCCTGGCGCGGAGGTTCAAGCGCGAAGCGGTGCCGGCGCTGCGGGCGGGCTTGAAGGGCACGACGGACAGCACGTTGCGCTCGGACCTCATCGACGCGCTGGGCAGCGTGAACGCGCGCGAGGCGACGGAGGACCTGGTGCCGCTGCTGAAGGACGGCTCGCTGTGGGTGCGGCAGGGCGCGGCGCTGACGCTGGCCTCGTTCGGGGATGCGCGGGCGATGCCGGCGCTGGAGGCCCTGGCGAACCAGCCGGAGACGAGCGGACTGGTGCAGCCGCACGTGATGCTGGGGCAACTGGCGATGCGCAAGCGGGATGTCCTCACGGCGACGCGCGAGTTCGAGCGGGCGTTGGATTTGCAGCCCTACAACGCGGACGTGCTGGTGCGGCTGGCGGACCTGTACATGGTGCAGGGCAACGTGGCGAAGGGCCGGGAGCGCTTGGAAGAGGCGCTCCGGTTCGACCCGCAGAGCAAGTCGGCGAAGCAGCGGTTGGGGATGATGCCGGCGCCGTGATGAGGCCGTGGCTTCCGGGATGGATGTGCTTGATTCCGGGAGCCCTGCTGTTGTCGGGATGCCCACGGAACCCACCCGCTCGCGACGCCCTGGTGAATGACACGTCCATCCACTTCCCCAACTTCTTCGAGCAGCCTGTCCTGGAGGCAGACCTCGAAGGAAAACCCGTCGAACTCAGCGGCATTGTCCTGCGCGCGCTCGCGGTCGCCGCCGACGATTTCCTGGGGCCACAGAATGCCGACACACCCTGCACGGACCGATGGGAGTCGCATCGGTACAGGGTCATTCAGCAACAGGGCATCCTCTTCATCCGGATTGATGAAAATCCGCAAGCCTGTGGCCTGACCGTTCCAGGACTCCATTCAGGAGCGCAGTACGCGGTGGGCAGCGACGGCATGCTTCTGCGCCGCCTCCGGGATGGAGAGCACGATTCAACCTGGAAGCCACCAGACGCAGGGCCTGGCATTCCGGTGCCTTCATCAGAAGTCGGCCGCTCCTTCGAACCGCCAGATGGCTCCGTTCCCCTGCCGTTCAGCCTTGAATCCAGACAGGATGCAGGGACCTGAATTTCCTCGCGAGGACGCCATGACGGACAAACTGGACCAGCTTCTGGATGAAGTCACGGATGAGGCCTCCTTCCTCCGTTTCGTCGTCGCCCTCCAAGAGGACTACGAAGCGGATCGCGCGGAGGCAGCACGGCTTCCTCCCGCGCCGTACTCAGCAGGGCCCCTCGGCTGGCAGAACTTCACCATCGGGGGCTTTCTCGACGCGAGCGCATCCTGGGCCGAGGCGTCAAGCGACTGGGACCCGCACGAGAATCCCTGGCGCCGCTGCGCGAGCATCCTGTTCGCCGGCAAGTTCTACGAGTGACCTCCCGGAGCATCCTCCTGCTCCTCTGTCTTCGACCCGCAGAGCCGGTCCGCGAAGCAGCAGTTGGGGATGATGCCGGCGCCGTGAGCGGTCAGTGCTGGATGGCCAGGATGCGGCGTCCCTTCACGTCCACGGCATAGGTCGCGCCCATGTCCATGATGGGCCCCTGCTTCTCACAGAGTTGGGGTTTCAGGGTGATCTGCACGAACGTCACGCCCTCAGGACCAGCGGCAGCGGTGACGTCGTAGGACTCGCGCTGATAGAGGCACAGCTCCTCCTCGGTGGCGCCCTTGTGGGGCTTCAGGTCCAGCGGACGGAAGTCGTCCAGTGCCAGTTGCATGGCGGTCACCATGCTGCCTGCGAGCGTCTGCGCGTCCTCGGGCAGATCAAGCGGAAACTGGATGCGGGCCGCCTCTTCCGGCGGGGCATGAACGGGCCGCGAACCCCGATGGAAGAGCGCGCAGCCTGAGAGCACCAGGCACACGGGAAGGAACAGTCCGGACTTCATCAAGGCTCCACGCCAGCCTGCTGCTGGATCTCGAATGGGCATGGGATGGGTTCTACTCATCAACCGAGGTCATCAGCCCGACGGCTTTGTGCTCCGGCTTCACGATACCAATGAGCGCCCAGCTCTTCCCGCGCCGTTCATAGACCTCTCCTGGCCGGGACTCTCCGATGTGGGGCACCAGCTTCATCACCCTGCATTTCGTGTCGAATTGAAGTCGGATGGAATATCGCTGACGCGCCTCGGCGCGATCCGGCCGTGACATGCGCGAGTCAGCCCATGGGTGGCTGTGATAGTCCGCGTGGATGTTCACCGCGCCGCGCGAATCCCGGACGATGTTCGGCTGCTTGCAGCTCTTCTGCCTTTCGGGCGTCGCTTTCAGCAGCGGTCCCAGCGGGGACGGCATGCTCGCTGAATAGGTGCCGTCGCCCACGGAATAGAGGACGCCGCAGTACTCCTGTCCGTACTCACGGCCCTGGGCGCGTGGTAGCTCCATGACGGCAGGACAGAGCTGATCAATGACCCTATCGATATCAGAGGAGGGTTGAATGGCATCCCAGGGGCCCTTGACCCAGACGACGCCCTCCATGAGTCCGTAATCGCGATTCTCGGAGAGGGCATGGGAGGCACCTGTGCAGGACATGAGCCCAAACCCCATTGCAGCTCCGCCCAGACGCGACTTCAAGCGAATCGTCATAAACAAGAAATACCATGAAGTCCCAATCCAGTCGGCGTGATTCGCCATCACGAATCATCCACGCCCCTCCTCAGGATGCGGGCGGCTGACACCGCCATCCCGCGCGAGGAGTTCATGACGAACGACCTGGATGAGCTGCTGGAAGAAGTCTCGGACGAAGCCTCCTTCCTGCGCTCCGTCCGCGCACTCACAGCATCGACCGCGAAGCCACAGCTGCCTTCGAGGACAGCCGCCAAGGACCTGCCGGTGACACACGTTCCGCATGAGCCCTCAACGTGAGTCACACCTTCTCCCTGTATCCCACTTCCATCCCTCGCTCCGTGCCCTGCTGTACCTGGGCCCCCTGGGCCCCCTGGGCATCGCCCTGCCCGCCTGGGCCGCCGACCCTGTCGCCTTCGGACCCCTGCCTCCCGGCGCCACGCAGACGCGCTCCTTCCGCGTTCCCCTGCGCCTGCTCAGCCTGGGCCTGACCTACAACGTGAAGGCCACCCGGGTGACGGGCCCCCCGAGGACCCGGACCCTCTCAACGACCAGGACACCCGCCCCTGCCTCGTCGTGACCAGACTCCTGGTCGTCTGCGATTGATTGTCACCCCGGCCTCCAGGGCAGGGCCTGAGTTCAATCCCTCCACCCCCGGGCCATTCCGCGCCCGGCGGTGTTGTCCATTGGGGAGGAGGGGGCGCGGCCCCGTGGCGGGGGGCTGGTTTCGCCCCTACCTGGGGAGCACCCTTTATGAACACCCTCCTGTTCGCAGCCCTGCTGGCCCAGGCAGGCCCCCCCGGCACGGTCCCAGCCCAGCCCGGCGCTGAACACATCCAGGCCCTGGCCCAGAACACCGCGCCCGGGCCTCGCGCCACGCCCGTCCCACCGGACGCGCCACGGTCGCCCGCCCCGACACGCACGACGCCGACCACCTCCCCGAATCCGGATGACGTGCCGGACGTGCCACCGCCCTTCGAGGCGAACGTGTCGGATCCGCTGCTCGCCCCGGCGCCTCCGGCGCCGCTGCAGCTCACCTCGTGGAACGAAGCGCTCACGCTCCTGCGCCAGCGCTCCACCGACCTCCAGGCCGCCCTGGGACAGATTGAAGTGGCCGCGGGCACGTGGCGCATCGCGCTCGCGAACCTCCTGCCCAGCGTCACCGGCAACCTGAGCGCCCAGTACAACGTGCTCAACCCGAGCCTGATTGCCTTCGGCGGAGGCACAGGCGGAAGCCTGGGGGGCGGCGTGGGCACTGGCGCAGGCATCACCCCCACGGAGCTGCTGGGCGTGGGCACGATCACCGCGTCCGTGCCGGTGGTGGACCTGGCCAGCCTCTACGCCCTGGGCAGCGCGAAGGAGAACCGCCGCACCGCCGCACTGTCCCTCGCGGAGACGCGCCGGCAGCTCACCCGCGGCCTCGCGCAGGCGCTCGTCTCCGTGTCCTCCACGGAGCGGCTGGCGGAGGTCAACCGCGTCAACCTGCGCACCGCGCTGGAGCGCCTGGCCCTCGCGCAGCGCCGCTTCGAACTGGGCGCGGGCACCCGCCTGGACGTCGTGCGCGTGGACCAGGACGCACAGGCCGCCCGCCGCAACGTGGTGGTGGGCGACGAAGACCTGCGCCAGGCGCGCGAGTCCCTGGGGCTCGCGCTGGGAACCCCCTCCGCCGTGGGCCTCGCGCGGGGACTGGAGCTGAACACGCTGCTCCAGGGCGCCAAACAGACCTGCCATCCCCTGGAGTCACTGGAGCGCCGCGCGGACATCGCCGCGGCGCGCTCGCGACTGGTGGTGGCCGAGCGCGCCATTGGCGAGGTGAAGCGCCAGTACGCGCCCACGCTGGACCTCACCAGCAACACCAGCGCGCTCACCGTCAACCCAGGCTTCGCGGAGGTGCCCATCTGGAACATCGGCGCCAGCCTCGTGCTGCCCTTCTGGGACGGCGGCGCGCGCGAGGGCCGGCTGCGCCAGACGCGCGGCCAGTTGGAACAGGCCCGTGCGGACGCCGTCGCTCGCGAGCGCAACGTCGTCGTGGAGGTCACCCAGGCGAAGCGCGCCGTGCAGGTGAACCAGGAGACGCGCGAGCTGGCGGACCGCGAGCGGAAGCTCGCGGAAGAGAATGACCGGCTCACCCGCCGCAGCTTCGAGGTGGGCACCGGAACGAGCCTCGAACTGGTGGACGCGGCCGGGGCCCTGCGGCAGGCGGAGCTGGGACTCGTGATTCGCGACTTCCAGCTGCGCCAGGCCCAGGTGGACGCATTCTTGTCGGAGGCAGCATGCGAGTGGTGAGGGGTGGTTGGGGCGCGTGGGGACTCGTGCTCGCGCTGGCGGGCGGCTGCAGCGGAGGAAAAGAGGGAGGCGGTCCCAAGGGCGGCCCGCGGACGCCCGGCGGTGGCAAGCCCATCCCCGTGCAGGTGCTCCAGGTGGCGCCCGGACAGGTGCGCGACACCAGCGAGTACGTGGGCACGCTCATCTCCCGGCGCAGCATCACCCTCTTCCCGCAGGTCGCCGGCTACGTGCAGTCCATCCAGGTGCGTCCTGGCACCCCGGTGAGGCAGGGACAGGTGCTGCTCGTCGTCGACCCCCGCCAGGAACAGGCGAGCCTGCGCGCCACCCAGGCCCAGAAGGCCTCCGCGGTCGCCAGCCGCGAGTTCGCGCGCAAGACGCGCGAGCGCAGCGCGCAGCTGCTCAGGGAAGGCCTCGTCAGCCGCCAGGACTACGACCAGGCCGTGGCCCAGGCGGAGCAGGCCGTGGCCCAGGCCCATGCGGTGGAGGCGCAGATTCAAAACCAGCAGGTGCAACTGGGTTTCTTCAAGGTGAGCGCCCCGTTCGACGGCATCGTGGGCGACATCCCGGTCAAGCTGGGCGACTACGTGACGCCCCAGACGGGCCTCACCATCGTGGACCAGAGCGCGCTGCTGGAGTTGTCCGTGCAGGTGCCGGTGGCCCAGGCCGCCCGGGTCAAGGTCGGCCAGACGCCGCTGGAGGTGCTGGACGCGGACGGAAAGCCCATCGTGCGCGCGCCCGCGTTCTTCGTCGCCACCACGCCCAACCCCATCACGCAACTGGTGGAGGTGAAGGCCGCCTTCCAGAACAACGGCGCCCTCAAGGCCGGGCAACTGGTGCGCGCGCAGCTCGTCTATGACGTGCGCGAAGCCTTGAAGATGCCCACCACCGCGGTGACCCGGCAGGGCAGCCAGGCCTTCGCCATGGTGGTGGGGCAAGGCGACGCGGGCACCGTGGTGAAGCGCCAGCCGGTGACCCTGGGACTGGTGCAGGGCAATGACTACGAGGTGCTGAAGGGGCTGGACGCGGGCACTCAGGTGGTCGTGAGCGGCGTGCAGCAACTGCGCGACGGCATGGCCATCCAGCCCCAACCCGTGCCCGAAGGCCGGGACGAAGCCATGCCCCATCCGCCCTCCCAACAGGGCACCGGCGGCGGCGCGGACGCGGGTCAGTAGGGGGATGCCATGAACTTCTCCGACTTCTTCATCAAGCGCCCCGTCTTCGCGAGCGTGCTGTCCATCCTCATCACGCTCGTGGGCGCCATCTCCATCCCGGGCCTCCCCATCGAGCAGTACCCGGAGCTGGCGCTGCCCCAGGTGCAGATCACCGCCACGTACACGGGCGCGTCCGCGGAGACGGTGGAGAGCTCCGTCACCACGGTGCTGGAGCGCCAGCTCAACGGCATGGAGGGCATGCGCTACCTGTCCTCCACCAGCACCAACGACGGCCAGAGCACCATCATCGCCACCTTCGACCCGTCGCGGGACCCGGACCTGGCGGCGGTGGACGCGCAGAACCGCGTGGCCACCGCCACGCCGCAGCTGCCCGCGCAGGTCAACGCCCTGGGCGTCACCGTGCGCAAGGCGCAGACCCAGTTGCTCGTGTCCTTCGGCGTCTTCGACAAGCAGAAGCGCTACGACACGGAGTTCATCAGCAACTACGCGGACGTCTTCATCCGCGACGCGCTGTTGCGCGTGAAGGGCGTGGGCGACGTGCGCATCTTCGGCGAGCGCCGCTTCGCCATGCGCCTGTGGTTGGACCCCACGGAGCTGGCCCGGAGAAACCTCACCGCGCAGGACGTACTCAACGCGCTCGAGGAGCAGAACGTCCAGGTGGGTGCGGGCAAGGTGGGTCAGGCGCCCTCCTCCAAGGACCAGGCGTACCAGCTGTCGCTCCAGGTGAACGGACAGCTGTCGTCCGCCAAGGAGTTCGAAGCCATCGTCGTGCAGCGCGGGGCGGACGGCGCCCTGGTGCGCATCCGCGACGTGGGCCGCGCGCAGTTGGGCGCGGAGAACTACGCGCAGCTGTTGCGCTTCGACGGCCAGGAGGCCGTGGGTCTGGGCATCACCCAACTTCCCGGCTCCAATGCCTTGGAGGTGCGCGAGGGCGTGGAGGCGGAGCTCAAGCGGCTGTCCGCCAACTTCCCGCCCGGCCTCACCTACAAGGTGGCCTTCGACACGACGCTCGCGGTGAGCGCGTCCATCCGGGAGGTGCTCCAGTCGCTGGGCGAGGCCATCCTCCTGGTCATCATCGTCATCTTCATCTTCCTGCACGGCTGGCGGAGCGTGCTCGTCGCGGTGACGACGCTGCCGGTGTCGCTGGTCGGCACCTTCATGTTCGTCAACGCGTTTGGCTTCTCGCTCAACACGCTGACGCTCTTCGGCCTGACGCTGGCCACCGGCCTCGTGGTGGATGACGCCATCGTCGTCATCGAGAACGTCGAGCGCGTGATGGAGCACGAGAAGGTGGACGCGCGCGAGGCCACCTCCCGGGGCATGCAGCAGGTGTCCGGCGTCGTGGTCGCCACCGCGCTGGTGCTCTCCGCGGTGTTCATCCCGGTGTCCTTCTTCCCCGGCACCACGGGCGCCATCTACCGCCAGTTCGCGCTCACCATCGCGTTCTCCATCAGCCTGTCCGCGCTGGTCGCCCTCACGCTGTCCCCTGCCTTGTGCGCGCGGCTCCTGCGCGCCAACGAGGGCAAGAAGTTCCTGCCGGCGCGCAAGTTCGACGAAGGGCTGGACGCGCTGCGCCGGGGCTACGGGAAGCTCCTGGGCTTCATGCTGGGCAAGGCGCGGTGGCTCGTCGTCGCCGCGTTCGTCGTGTTCCTCATCGCCACCGGGCTGCTCTACCGCGCCGTCCCCAGCGGCTTCATCCCGGACGAGGACCAGGGCTACCTCATCGTCGCGGTGCAGGGCCCGGAGGGCACGTCGCTGGAGTACACGCGCCAGGTGCTCCTCCAGGTGGAGGGCATCCTGCGCGAGCAGCCCGAGGTCATCGACATCTTCACCGTGGGCGGCTTCTCGCTGCTGGGCACGGGCGCCAACTACGGCGCGCTCTTCATCAACTTGAAACCCTGGGAGGAGCGCAAGAAGCCGGAGGAGAGCGTGGCCGGGCTGGTGGAGCGGCTGCGCGGTCCACTCGGACGGGTGCCCGGCGCGCGGGTGCTGCCCCTGCAACCGCCCGCCATCCGCGGCGTGGGCAGCGTGGGTGGCTTCGAGTTCGTGCTGGAGGACCAGGAGGGAGGCCACTCGCTGGAGGAGCTGTCGCAGGCCACCCAGGCGCTGGTGGGCAAGGCCAGCCAGGAGCCGCGCCTGCGGGGCGTGTTCTCGTCGTACTCGGCGGGCTCACCCCAGCTCAACATCGAGGTGGACCGGGAGAAGGCCAAGGCGCAGGGCGTGTCCCTGAGCGCGGTGTTCTCCACGCTCCAGGTGTACCTGGGCAGCCAGTACGTGAACGACTTCACCTTCGCCAACCGCGTCTACCGCGTGTTCGTGCAGGCGGCCACGCCCTTCCGCGACAACCCGAAGGACATCGGCAGCTTCTACGTGCGCTCGGAGTCCGGCGGCATGGTGCCCCTGGAGGCGCTGGTGAAGGTGACGCCCGTCTCCACCGCGCAGAACATCACCCACTACAACCTCTTCCGCTCCGCGAACGTCAACGGCCAGGGAAGCCCCGGCGTCAGCACCGGGCAGGCGCTGCTGGCCATGGAGGACGTGGCCAAACAGGTGCTGCCCGCGGGCTTCACCTACGAGTGGACCGGCCTGTCGCTGGAACAGAAGAGCGCGGGCAACACCGTGCTCGTCATCTTCGCGCTGGGCATCATCTTCGTCTTCCTGGTGCTGTCCGCCCAGTACGAGAGCTTCGCCCTGCCCTTCGTCGTCATGCTCGCGGTGCCCGTGGCGATGCTGGGCGCCTTGCTGCTCCAGACCGCGCGCGGCCTGGTGAACGACGTGTTCTGCCAGGTGGGTCTGGTGATGCTCGTGGGCCTCGCGTCCAAGAACGCCATCCTCATCGTGGAGTTCGGCGAACAACTGCGCGCGCAGGGACAGGGCGTGGTGGAGTCCGCCATCAACGCGGCGGAGACGCGCCTGCGGCCCATCCTGATGACGTCCTTCGCCTTCCTCTTCGGCGTGGTGCCGCTGATGCTGGCCAGCGGCGCGGGCTCGGCCGCGCGCAAGTCGCTGGGCACCACCGTCTTCGGCGGCATGCTCTTCTCCACCTTCGTGAACCTCATCTTCATCCCCGTGCTCTACGCACTGGTGGAGGGCGCGCGCACCAAGGTCCTGAAACACCGCAAGCCCGGTAACTCCACGGGGGGCCCGCCGGATTCACCGCCGCCGTCCATCCCTCCTGAGAGGGATCCACCCCGGCCCCAGCCCGCGTAGAACACAGCGACACCGACCCGCACAGCGGGCAGGCGCTCCGCTGCGCTATCCGGCACCGGAGCGTCTGGTTATCATTGGACGACGCATGGCTTCTCCCCTCACGGTCGAAGAGCGGCGTCGGTGGCTGTACACGTTGAGACAGGCGCCCGCGCTGCGCCACACCCGCACGTCCGTCCTCCTACGCCTGCTGGGAAGGGCTCGACCGGTGGAGCCGGTTCCCGGCGAGGGCATGTGCCAGGAAGGCCAGGAGGTGGCAGGCATCTACCTGCTGCGCTCGGGCGAATGGAAGGTGACGGCGGGAGGGGTGGTGCTCCTGCACCTGCGCTCGGGAATGTCGCTGGGCGTGGAGGCGCTCGCGCGAGGCATCTGGCCCGTCACGGTGACGGCGGTGTCCGCGTCGCAGGCGCTGTTCATTCCCCGCACTGAACTGGAGGTCGCCGCGGGCGCGCCCCGCCATGGCATTCCAGGCCCGGGAGCGCGCGCGGACGTGGTCACCTTCCAGACGCAGGGCCTGGAGCTGCCGCCCGCCGTGCTGTCGCTGCTGGTGGAGCTGGTGGCGAAGGTGATGGTCCACGACTTCGGGGACCGCGTACTGCTGGTGCGCGCGGGCAAGAAGCGGACAGAGGGCGCGGTGCGCGGTCCGGACGGGGTGTTCCACCGCACCGTGGGGCACTCGGCGCCGCTGCTCGCGGCCGCGCTGGCCCAGGAAGCGGACTTCGACTGCGTGCTCCTGGACGGGCTCGCGGCCCCGGACGGCGTGACGGCGCGTGAGGTGCGGCTCGTTCCCTCCGGCGACGCGGCCGTGGGCATGGCCGGAGCGTCGGTGCTGCCCACGGTGCTCCTGTCGCCGTGGCGTCCGCGCGTGAGCCCGACGCTGCGGGGCCGGCCCCTCCCGGACGAGGACGGCTGGGACGAGGACGCGCCGCCCCCCTTCTGCCGGCTGCGGCTGGACTGGGAGCGGTGGGTGGTGCGGGCCGGAGACACGCGCCCGCTGGTCGCGCTGGGGCTGGACGCGGGCACTCGCGATGCGCTGTCACGCTGGGCACGCGCCATCACCGGCCGGCGCGTGGGACTGGCGCTCAGCGGCGGGGGCGTGTGGGGCTTCTACCACGCGCACATCCTGCGGCGGCTGACGGCGCTGGACGTGCCGGTGGACTTCCTGAGCAGCTCCAGCATGGGCTCGCTGGTGGGCGCGTACTTCTGCGGCACCGCGCGCGACGGACGCGAGGGCCTGGATGGATTGCGCAGGCTGCGCCACCGCGCCAAGAGCGGGCACCTGACCGCCGCCGCGCTGTCGTCGGTGGTCACCACGCAGGCCATGGAGTGGCTGGTGCGGGGCGACCTGGGAAGCCTGGCGCTGGAGGAGCTGCCCACGGGCTTCCTGCCGGTGACGACCGACCTGACCACGGGCCGCTGCGTGGTGCTGGAGAAGGGGCCCCTCGCGCTGGCGGTGCGCGCCAGCGGCTCCGCGCCGGGGGTGTGGGCGCCCACGCTCCAGCCGCCCGCGCGATACGTGGATGGGGCCTTCACCAGCATGGTACCGGTGGATGTGCTCTTGAACGCGGGCGCGGACCTGGTCTTCTCCAGCAACATCTTCCCGGCGGGTCACCATCAGGCGGCGCGACCGCTCCTTCCCGGGCCCGTGGGGCTGTTCCTCTCCGCGCTCAACCCGGTGGCGCGGGCCATGGACCTGCTGACCAGTGGTGTGTTGCTGTTGCATCGCAATGGCGACCTGGAATCGTCGCGAGGGGACCTGCGCTACGACGTGGGCACGCGCGACCATCCGCTGCTCGGCTCCATGCGCTTCACGCACGTGGACGACGTGCTGGACGAAGCCGCGCGCGACATGGCACTGGAGCAGAAGTTGCTGGAGTTCAAGCAGGCGTGGGAGACGCTGCGCATGCGCCGGAATGTGTGTGGCGGAAGGAGGGCCGCGTGATTCCCGTTCGCATCCTCGGCACGTCCAGCGTGCTGCCCGGCCCCGCCGTGACGACCGCGGAGGTGTGCGCGCGCGTGGGGCGCGACCCGGCGGAGGTGGAGAAGAAGACGGGCATCCGCGCGCGGCACTTCGCCCCGGCGGGCACGCGCGCGGCGGACCTGGGGGCCCAGGCCCTGCGGGGCGCGCTGGACGCGGCGGGCCTGGAAGCCACGGCGCTCCGGCGCATCCTCTTCGTGTCCTCCATGGGCGGGGATGTCACCACGCCGGCCAATGGCAGCCGGGTGGCGGCGGCGCTGGGCCTGTCGGGCACGTGCGATGCGATGGACGTGGGCAACGCGTGCATGGGGTTCCTGAGCGCGTTCGACCTGGCGGCGCGCTCGGTGGCCACGGGGCTGGGGCCGGTGGGCGTGGTGTCGGTGGAGTTGCTGTCGCGCACGACGCGGCCGGAGGACCCGAGGCCCTATCTGGTGCTGGGCGACGCGGCGGCGGCGGTGGTGCTGGGCGACGCGCGGCCGGGGGAGGGCGTGCTGGGCGTGGCGTTCGGCAACGACGGCACGCTGCCGCCGGACGTCGTCCTGGACAACCCGCACCTGACGGGCGAGCGCGAAGGCATGCGCTTCCTCACGCCCGCGAAGGACATGACGCGCGTGGCACTGGGAGCGCTGACGCGCGCGGCGACGGCGGTGCTCCAGCGCGCGGGGCTGAGGATGGCGGACGTGGAGTGGGTGCTCACGCACCAGCCGAACGGGAGCATGTTCGCGGCCATCCTCCAGGCCCTGGAGGTCCCCCTGGAGAAGAGCGTGACGGTGGTGGACACGGTGGGCAGCGTGGGGTCCGCGTCGCTGGGAACGGGCCTGGACCGGCTGTGGCGCACCCGTCCGGTGAAGCCGGGGGACCGGGTGTTGCTGGTGGGCGTGGGCGCGGGCGTGGCGCACGGCGCGGTGCTGTACCGGGTGGGCGGTTGACAGCGACGGGGAGCGCGGCGAGGGCCGCGTGGCTGACGACGTTCCGCCTGCTCCAGCGCTACCACCGCTACGAGGTGGTGAACCTGGAGCCGCTCTTGCGGCCGGGTGCGAAGCTGCTGGTGGGCTACCACGGGCGGCCCCTGGCGGTGGACCTGTGCATGCTGACGGTGACGGTGCATGACCGCCTGGGCTACCTGCCGCACGGCATCGCGCACGGCGCGTTCGACAGCCTCCCCGGCATGCGGCAGGTGGCGGACGGCCTGGGCTTCGTCACCGGGGACGGACCGCGACTGGCCGAGGCGGTGGCGAAGGGCGAGCACGTGCTGGTGCAGCCGGGCGGCACGCGCGAGGGCTGCCGCGACTTCCGGCACCGCTACCGCGTGGACTGGGGCGAGCGGCTGGGCTACCTGCGGCTGGCCGTGCGCTACGGGTTGCCCATCGTGCCCATCGCGGGCCACGGCATGGACGACGCGTACGTGGGCTTGAACGACGGCTATGCCTGGGGCAAGCGGATGAACCTGCCCGGACGGCTGCCTTTGTGGCTGGGCGTGGGCGCCACGGGCCTGTGGCCGCTGTCCCTGCCGTTCCCGGTGAAGATGACGCAGTGGGTGGGCGAACCCATCACGCGCCACCTGGGGGCCGGCTTCGACGCGGCGGACCGGGACGCCCTGCTCACGGTGCACCGCGACGTGACGGGCGCGGTGCAGGGGTTGCTGGACGCGGCCCGCGCGCCGCGGACGCAGTAGAGGCAGGCGCCCCCTCCGGGTGCCTCCGAGCCAACACACCCACCTCCCCGGAGACAGACGGTCCCGCGCACATTCGCGTGCGACGCTGGTCCGGCTGTCGACCCTGGGGGGAATGACATGAGCTGGAGCATCAACGTACCCGCCGCGACCACGCTGGACCTCGCGCTGGGTGATGCCGCGCACGGGCAGGCGGTGTGCAGCGCGGAGGCAGGCGTGGCACGGGCCATCCCGCTCTCGGGGGGGATCGTGTCCCTGGAGGCCGCGCTCCGGGTGCCCGTCGAGCTCTTCAACGGACAGGAAGACTCGGACGCCCACGGCATCATCGGCAGGCCCACGGGGAACACCGACGGCACCGAACCCGAACCGCTCTTCACGCCCGACGGCGCCGCGTGCTGGTTGAAGTACGCGGCCGAGCTCAACGCCCAGGCCAGCGGAGAAGGCAGCTTCCCCTTCGTCGCCGTGAGCGGCACCGGCGTCGTCAACGTGCTGGTGGCGGACTACCGCCGGCACGCCCCCAGCCGGACGCTGGGCGATGCGCTCCGCAACGACGTGAAGACCCTGAGACTGCCCTTCCTGCTGGAGGACGTGCAGGCCCTGGCCGTGGGTGACGCGCTGTCGTTCCAGACGCGCATCCAACTGAAGGCCGGGCTCGCCCTCTCCTGGCCCGCGGTGACGTCCACGGTGGTGGCCTCGCTCGCGCGGCGCGTGGGCGGACAGGTCGGCCTCCAGCTCAAGGCCGAGGTGGGCGTGAGCCTCAGCGGGACGCTGAAGCTGGAGGACGAGCTGCGGCTCGTCTTCTCCCGCATGGAGGGCGGCAGTGCGTTCCACGTCTCCATCCGAAAGGCCGTCACCTCCGCGGTCTCCGCCGGCATGAAGGTGGGGGTGACGCTGGATGTCGGCTCACCGCTGCTCACCGCGCTGCTGAAAGCGGTGGCCGACACCACCCAGGCCCAGAGCGTGTCGAAGATTGTCGAGGGCCTGGACAGCGGCACGCTGGGCACCGTGCTGGTGCCGGTCGCCGCCTCGCTGTTCGGGGCGCTCGGCTTCAAGCAGGAGCTGGACGGCACGCTGGACACCGTCAAGAAGGTGCACACGGAGCTGAAGGGCCTCATCGAGAACAGCGTGAGCACCGCGTTGCAGGCCGGCTTTGAATACGAGTACGCCCACTCCGCCGGGGACGCGACGCTGATGGAGCTGGAGGTGCCCGTGGACGCGCTGTCGGACGTGCACGCCGCGCTCATCTCCGGGGACCTGGCCAGCATCCAGCGCATGACGAAGGACGCATGGGTGCGCCGCTACTTCCACATGCGCACCACCGGCATGCAGCGCACCCGGGGCTTCGGGCTGGGCTGGCGCGACATGTTCATCGCGAAGGTGGAGGACCGCAAGCAACTGAAGGCCGTCACCCAGCACGCGTCGAGGGACCACGCGCACGGGCCCCGCCGTCATGCCTTCCAGGGCATGCGCTCCTACCAGCATGAGGGCTGGCTCGCCGGGAACAAGGTGCTCCAGGGCATCGACTTCAACGCGCAGATGCCGGCGTTCTCCACCCGGCCGAGCGCGGATGCGTTCGACTACGCCTTCTTCGCCCAGTCCCGCGTGGAGGGCACCCTGTCGCTCCAGGAGCTGGCGGATCAAGCCCGCGTCTGGGGAGCGCTCCGCGACGATGCCGCCGTGGAGCCGCTGGGCCGGCTCTTCCAGTCCGTCCCGCGCGGCACCCGCGTCACCGCGCGGTTCGAGGCGAGGCTCGACGCCGCCACGTTCCGCAAGCTGCTCCGGAAGATGGGCACGGACCCGGAGCTGGAACGTCAGGCGTTCGCGGTGGCGCTGGCGCGCGCGCTGCCCCGGGACTCCGTCGCGTCGCGCGAGTCCCCTTCGGTCCGCCAGAAGCTCTACGCGCCCCTGTGGAACACGTACCTGCTGCAACAGGGCAAGGGCTGGTCGAAGGAGTTCATCACCAACAGCGTGGGGGCCCACCTGAAGAAGCAGCTGGGCGCGGGCGGGCTGGTGGCGTGGAACTGGGAGCAGTCCCGGCACTCGGGCGGAGGCCCCACGGCCGGCACCTTCATGGGGGTGATGGAGGGCGCGTCGAAGTACGGCGGCGACACGGGCGGCCAGCCCTACGGGAACATCTTCGTCATCTGGCAGCGACTGACGCATGCGCTGCACGACCTGCAACAGTCCATCGATGCGCGCAGCCCCCTGCCCGAGGATCCGGAGCGCTCCCTCATCGCGCGGGCGTTCGAACCGCTGGAGGACTCGGGGTCCAACCCGTTCCGGCTCACGGCCACCGTCGCGTGGTTCGTGGAGCTGGCGCGGCACTGGGGCTTCCGCGAGGAGGTCCAGCCGCTGCTCGGCCTCAAGGTCGGGGAGCAGGAGGAGCTCATCCTCACGTCGCTCTGAAGCGGGCCGGTGTCTTCCACGGACGGGGCGGCGCTTTTTCCCTGGCCGCGCCCGTGCTTCCGGATGGCCGTGTCGCCCCGGACAACGCGGCGCTCGTGTCGCACGCGGGGGCTTCGTTCCAGTCCTCATCGCATTGAGGCCTGCGTGCGAAGGCGCCCCAGGCATCACGGACAGGACGTGCGACGCGCTTTTTCGGGCTTGAGAAGGCAGGCCCTGCGCTCGGCCTCCTGCTCCCGACGTCCATCCATTGCAATCCCGTGCCCGAAACGCAGGGCCCTCGCCAGCATCTCGCAGCCCTGCCAGGAGCCTCGTTCACAGGCTCGCGAGGCGAAGTCCGCCGAGCGCACCGGATCCTGGGGACCGAGGCCCTTCGCGTCATGCAGTCGTGCCAGGAGCAGGCAGCCCTCGCCGCTGCCGCCCGTGCAGGCCTGCTCACCCCACCGGAGCGCCGCCGTCAGGTCGCGGGCCACCATGGCCCCATTCGCATAGGCGGAGGCCGCGTCGGCGCAGGCATCTGGATTGCGGCCGCTCTCACACGCTATCCGCTGCCTGCGCACGAACGCATCCTCCGTGGGAGCCATCAGGTTCAATTCCTTGCATGCCGACATCAGCCGCGTCCTGCACGCCTGGAGCTTGATGCGGTCCAGGTTCGCCGCCGAGCGCTCCGCCGGCACCTTCGACCGCGAGACTTCGGAGAGAAGCCTGGAGCATGAGCTTGAACTCCCATGGACGAAGCATCCCCGCTCCAGGGCCTGCATGACCTGGGCTGGCCTCTCGAACCCGACGTCGACCGACACGATACGGTCCGACAGCGCGGTGCACGCGTCCTCGCCCTCGGCCCGCGCGCAGGACATCTCCAGCAGGCCCTGCCCCCGGACCTCGTCCTGCGGCACGCCCGGCGCACCAAACAGGTACACACTCGCCATGCCCAGGCACCCGGGCACGTGCCCTCCGTCGCAGCCCTTCTTGAACGCCTCCAGGGCCTTCACCGCGCTGGCGACCGCTCCTGACTCGCCATTCATCAGGAGCCAGCCCCGGCGGGTGCAGGCATCGGCCCGTCCGGCCCTGCACGCGGCGTCCAGCCGCACCAGCGGATCCAGCGACGTGGCGGCCGGCCCCGGAGCCCCACCCTGGAACTGGGAAGGCTCCTGCACGGACGGCTTCGGCGCCTCCACCGCGCCCTGGGCCGGGGAACTCCCCTGGAGTCGCAGCGATTCCAGAACCGACTGCTTCGGCTCCGCGCGCGGCGTGGAAGGCAGGTCCAACCGCAGCGACTCCAGCACCGACTGCTTCGGCTCCGGTTGAGGCGCTTCCTCGGGCGTGAGCCCCAGCATGCGCCGCATCGCCGCGCAGCCCTCCTGCACCTCCTGGTCGCACGCGTGCTTGTAGAACACCGTCGCGCGGCCCGGGTTCTCCTTCACGGAGGCGCCCTTCTCGTAGGCGACGCCCATCAGGTAGCACGCCATCCCCTTGCCCACGCCCGTGCCGGCGGCGTCACACATCGCGCGAATCTTCTCCAGCTTCGCGCCCTCCTCGGGCGTGGCGGCTGGCTGCGGCGTCACGGCCACGGCCGAAGCGCTCCGCTCGCACGCCCGCGCCAGACCCATGCCGCACGCCTGACGGAAGTAGCTCGCGGCGAGCCTCGGGTCCTTGCGCGTGCGCGTGCCCGAGTCGAACTCCTCCGCCACCGTCTCACACGCGGTCGCCACCTGCCGGTTGCAGGCCTGCACCAGCCGCCCCATGCCTCCGGCCACGTCCTGGGGAAGGCCGAAGCCTCCCATCAACATCAACGCACCCAGGTTGTTGCACGACAGGCCGTCGTCGTGGGCGCACCCCTGCTGGAAGAAGCGCACCGCCTCGGGCTCGCTCCTCGGCACCCCGCGTCCCTCGCTGTACAGCAGCGCCAGCCGTCCACAGCCCTCGCCGATGTCGCGCTCACAGGCCTGCGCGTACAGCTTCGACGCCGCCGCAGCGTCCTTCGCTACGCCCCGCCCCTCCTCCTTCAACACGCCCAGCGCCGCGCAGCTTCGCGTGTCCCCACCGTCGCAGCCCAGCTCGTACAGCGTCGCCGCCCGCGCCTCGTCCTTCGCGACGCCGTCGCCCTTCAGGTGACGCTCGGCGCTGTTGAAGCACGCCTCCACGCGGGTCCCCCCGCAGGTGCGCAGGTACAGCGTGGAGCGCTGGTCCTCCGCGGTCGCCTCCTCGGAGGAGGCATGGGCACAGGCCACGAGCACGGCGAAGGCCGGCACCACCAGCCACGCGCAGAGGAATCGGGATGAGGACATGAAGCCATCCTTCCACCCGCGCGAAGGCCCGGTCGAGAACCCCCACCGTCACCCGAGCCCTCCCCACATCGGCTTCCTATGATTGCTGCACCATGCAAGTGCCACGACCCCCTGACGAACCTCCTCCAGGCGGCACACCCTCACGGGGCCCCCCCGACCCACGCTGGGCATTGATCCTCGGCGTTTCGTCGGGGACGGGCGCGGCCATCGCGGAGGCCGTGGCGCGCAAGCCGGGCCTGGACATCTTCGGCGTGCACCGGGGCCGCTACCCTGAGGCCGCGCTCCAGATGGAGGCCCGCGTGCGCGCGACGGGCCGGGACCTCTTGCTGCGGCAGGCGGACGCCTCCACGCCCGAGTCCGCCGAGGCCGGCGCGGACGAGCTGCTCGCGCGCGCGGGCCCCCGCAGCGTGAAGCTGTTCGTCCACGCCATCGCGGGTGCATCCCTGGGGCACTTCCTGTCCGACGGGCCGGACCGGCTGCACCCGCGACGCGTGGAGCGCACCTTCGACTGCATGGCGCACTCGTTCGTGTACTGGACACAGGCGCTGGTGAAGCGCGACCTGCTGGCCCCCGACGCGCGGCTGCTGGGCCTCCAGAACCCGCTGGATGAAACGCAGTTGGGCAACACCGGCCTCATCAGCGCCGCCAAGGCCGCGCTGGAGATGTACATCCGCTACCTGGCGGTGGAGCTGGGCCCGAAGGGCCACCGCGTGAACCTGCTCAAGTTCGGCACGGTGATGACGCCCGCGCTGCACCACGTCTATTCGCCGGAGGCCCTGGCCCTGCTGGAGCAACGTCACGCGGCCATGAACCCCGCGGGGCGCATGTGCACGGTGGAGGAGGTGGCGCGCTTCGTCTGCGTGCTCACCGGCGACGAAGCGGGCTGGTTCAACGGCGCCACCATCGACTTCACCGGCGGCATGACGCTGCGGCTGCTGGACCTGGTGCTCAAACCGTGACGGCCGGCTCCAGCGACGGAACGCGGAACGTGAGGCAGTAGTAGAAGGGTGACACCTGTTCCTCGATGACGCCTTCGGCGTTGAGCGGCAGCAGCGCGCGCGGGCTCTTCGCGTCGCGCGTGTAGAACGTGAGGGCGCGGAAGGCCGCGCGCTGGAACAGCGACGGCTGGAGGCTCGCGTCCAGCTGCTCGTCCACCACCACCAGCGGCGTGCCGGGGCGGGCCACGCGCGACATCTCCAGCAGCGCCACCGCGGGCTGGCGGTAGCCGCCGATGCCGCCCACGTGGAAGACGCGGTCGAACGTCGCGTCGCGGAAGGGCAGCGCGTGCGCGTCCGCCAGGAGCAACCGGGTGCCCTCCAGGCCCCGGCCCCGGCGCTTGCTGCCCAGGCGCTTCTCGCACTGCGCCAGCATGCCGGTGCTCAGGTCCACGCCCCACACCTCCACCGCGAGCCCCGGCGGCAGCGAGCCCCGGATGCGCGGCAGGTTCGCGCCCGCGCCCACGCCCACCTCCAGCACCCGCACCGGCTGCCCGTCCTCGCGAGGCTTGAGCGAGCTCAACTCCAGCCGCCGCATGTACGCGTCGCGCATCCGCGACTCGGAGACGGACTGGAACAGCGGCGTCAGCACCGCCGTCAGCGGATCATGCAGCGCGGGCAGCCCGTCGTAGAAGTGGCGCATCAGCCGGTCCGTGCCGCGCACGCGGTCCTCGCGGTACAGCCGGGCCATCCCCTCCTCCACCTCCCACGTCTCGCCGCAGCCGCCGCAGCGCAGGCGTCCCTCGGTGAGCCGGTCGTCCTCGTTCTGCCCGTGCCACACCAGCCGGCCCCGGCAGTCCGGGCACGCCAGGAGTGCCACATCCTCCACTCGCATCATGCCGTCGTCACCCCGTCGTGCCTTCCGCCATGCCCACCACCAGCAGGGGCCGCCCCTGCTCCGCCACCGCGCGCGCCAGGTCCTCGCGCGCCTCCAGCCGGGTGAAGTCCTCCACCGCCCGCCGCAGCAGCTCCGCGCGCTCCGGGGCGTCCCCAGACAGGTGCCGGGCCCACTCCAACCGCGCGCGCGCCGCCTCGTAGGGCATCTGGCGCTTCTCGGACTCCGCGATGCACCGCTGCCACGAACGGAAGGCCTTGCCATGCCGGCCCGCGAGCCACGCCTCGCAGCCGCGCCACAGCCAGGCGGCGGGCTCGCCGAAGGGGAACACCCTCGCGAAGTCCTCCACCGACTTCAGCGCCGCGCGAGCGCTGTGCGTGAGCGCCTGCAACCCCGGGCCCGGCGTCTCCCGCGCCCACAGGGTGAGCAGCACCTCCGCCACCGTGATGGCGCCGAAGTAGACGAAGTGCGCCACCGGCTTGCCGGCCGACAGCCGCACCAGCGCCTTCTCCGCCGCCGCGCGAGCACCCGCCGCGTCGCCTTCGCGCAGACACAGGAGCGCCAGCGTGCCGTCCACGATGATGCGGTCGGTGGCCCCGCCGTGTCCTTCCGTCCACGCGAGCGCCGGCTCCAGCGCGGCGCGGGCCCGCGCGTGGTCTCCCAGCCGCAGCAGGATGTACGCGCGGTAGTGCATGGCCCAGTGCTGCGTCTGCACCGCGCCCCGGCGCACCGCGGACGCCTCCAGCCAGTCCATCAGCGGCAGCCCGCGCGCGAACTGGCCCTGGTAGCAGAGCGCCACGTTGAGCAGCGCGCGGCACTCCTCCGCCAGCCGCAGGTCGCCCACCGAGTCCACGATGGACGTCGCGCGCGAAAGCCACGCCTCCACGTCCTGCCAGCGCGCCTGGTACACCGCGCACACCGCGTTGCGGTTGAGCACGTAGGCCAGGTCCGACGGGCGGCCCACGCTTTCGGCCACCTCCTGCGCCCGCTTCACCCACGCGTCCGCCACGCGGTGCACCGGCACCGTGCCCGCCACCACCGCCATCACCGTGTAGCCGCGCGCCAGCTCCGGCGTGGGCCCCGCGGGCTCGCACAGGTTGAGCATGCGCAGGCCGCTCCAGAGCACCGGCAGCGCTTCCTGCGCGTAGATGAACGCGTCGGTGAGTCGCATGAGCAGCCGGCCCGCCACCCGCCGGGCCTCGCGCCTGCGCACCGAGTCATCCACGTACGCATCCGGCCGAGCGCTCTGCGCCAGCCGCGACAGCGCCTGCGTTAGCGTGCCCACCATCCACCCCACGCGCGTCGTCGGCACGGGCCAGCCGAAGTGCGCGAGCGCCGCCTCCGCGTGCACGCGGAACGCCTCCAGGTCTCCCAGTTGGAAGCGCGCCTCCGCCAGCAGCGCCTCCACCTGGCCCTGCTCCAGCGACGTCGCGTCCGTGGCCCCCGCCAACGCCCGGGACAGCAGGGGCAGGGCCTCGCGGCACGCGCCCACCGCCAGCGCCTCCTCGCCCGCGCGCCGCGCGTGGAGCGCCTCGCGGGCCGTGTCCTGGGCCTGGCCCCAGTGGTACGACAGCGCCGCGGCGTGGCCCGTGGGGTGGGCCGCCTCCAGCGCCTGCGCCGCGCGCCGGTGGAGCGCGGGCCGGAACGCGGGGGACAGGTCCTCCAACAGCCGCTCCCGCAGCTTGTCGTGCGCGAAGCGCCAGCGTCCGTCCGCCACGTCCAGCACCGCCGCCGCCGCGCAGTCGGTGAGCCACGCCTCCACGTCCACGCCCGGCGCCGCGCACTGGAGCACCAACAGGTCCAGCTCGCGGCCGAGCAGCGCCGCCACATCCAAGAGGCCCCGCGCGTCCCGGGGCACCTTCTCCAGCCGGCGCTGCACCAGCGCGCGCATGCCGCCGGCCCACACGCGCTCCGGCAGCACGCGTCCGCCCAGCCGGTCCAGGCCACCCGCCTCCTCCGCCAGCGCGCGCACCACCTCCACGAGGAAGAAGGGGTTGCCCTCCGACTCGCGGCGCAGCAGGCCCACCACGTCGGGCCGGCGGCCGACGGTGCCCAACATGGACTCGCCCAGGAGCGCGATCTCCTCCGAATCCAACCGGGGCAGCCGCAGCGTCCGGGTGCCGGGCAGCCGCGCCGGCAAGAGCGGGGCCTCGTCGTCGCGGAAGCTCGCGAGCAGCAGCAGCGGCAGCCCGGGGGCGCGCGCCGCCAGTTGGGTGAGCAGTTGGAGGGATTCGCTGTGCGCCTGGTGCAGATCCTCCAGGATGACGACGGTGGGCTGGGGCAGCCGGCCGAAGAGGTCCTCCACCGTCTGGTGCAGGCGCAGCTGCGCCATCTCCGCGTCCAGCTCCGGGGCGGCCGGCACCGCGTGCCCCAGGAGCGCGTCCATGTCCGGCACCAGCGGCTTCAGGACGCGCGCTTCCCGGTCGGACAGCTCCGCGAGCATCGGCAGCCAGCGCAGCACCGCGCGCCACTCCTGGTACGGCACGCCGCCGGTGTCCACCGCCTGGCCTCGCAGCACCACCGCGCCGCGCACCAGGGCCAGGGAGCGCACCTCGTCCAGGAGGCGCGACTTGCCCACGCCGCTCTCCCCACCGATGAGCCACGCGCTGCCCTGGCCCGTGAGCGCACGGTCGAGCACGTCCGTCAGGTGTTCGCGCTCGCTCGTGCGGCCCACGAAGCGCGCGGACTGGAGGAAGCTCTCGCGCGTGGCGACGGACTCGGCGGGCACGGGCTGGCCGGTGGCGGCGCACAGCGCGGCGATGGCGGCGTCCGCGTCACGGGGCCGGCGGTGGGCCTCCGGGGCCACCAGCTGCTCCAGCACGGCCCGGAGCGCGGACGGGAAGCCCGGCGTCGCGAACACCTGGCCGGCGTGGGGCAGCCGTCCGAAGAACATCTGGCACGCCATGGCGCCGAAGCCGAAGAGGTCGGTGCCCTCCGACGGAGGCTGGTCCTCGAAGAGCTCCGGGGCCAGGTAGCCCGGGGTGCCGGCCGGGTGCGCGCGGCGGCCCTGGTCGCGGCCCACCGCGAGGCCGAAGTCCAGCACCTTCACCTGCCCGCGCACCACCAGCACGTTCCCGGGCTTCAGGTCGCGGTGGATGATGCCGCGCCGGTGCAGGTACGCGAGCGCCTGGAGCGTCTGCACCAAGAGCCCCACCTGCGTGGGCAGCGGCGCGTCCGTGCCGGCCTCCACCAGCGTGCGCGCGTCCTCCAGCAGGTCCATGGCCAGGTAGGGCCGGCCCTCGCTGTCGAAGCCGTAGTCCAGCACGCGGATGACGTGCGGGTGGCGCAGGGACACCAGCGTCTGGAACTCGTGCGCCAGCGACAGCGCCATGCCCTGGGTGGCGAAGGCGGAAGGGGTGCCTTTTCCGGGCCGGCGCGCCAGGTCCGCCACCGTCTTGTGCAGCCGCTTGAGGGCCACCAACCCGGACAACCCGTCCTGGGCGCGCCACACGGTGCCCGCGCCCCCCCGGCCCAGCAGGTCGAGGATGCGGTAGCGGCGCCCCACCACCTCCGGATCACCTTCCGGGGGCACGTCAGGGTCCGGCACGTCCGTGCGGAGGGGTGTCTGGCAGGAGGAGTGGGACATACGGGGGGCCGCCCTGAACGCGAGGATATCCCCCCTTCCCGTGCGGGAGGGGATTGAATGCAATAGGGGCAATCGAGGCGGGAGGCGCTTCGGACCCTGGTGGGCGGACCGGCGGGCAGGGCCCGGCTGGCTCCTTCCCTGTGCGGGCGCAGGGCACCCCTTTTGAAACACGCCTTGAAACATGAAGGAGGACGGCGATGGCGGGCTACGACTTCGATTTGTTCACGGTGGGCGCGGGCTCTGGCGGCGTGGCGGCCAGCCGGCGCGCGGGGACGTCCGGGGCGCGGGTGGCCATCTGCGAGGAAGGCCGTGTGGGTGGCACGTGCGTGCTGCGCGGGTGTGTGCCCAAGAAGCTGCTCGTGTACGCGGCGCACTACCGCTACGACATGGAGGACGCGGCGGGCTACGGCTGGACGGTGAACGGGCCCGCGCTGGAGTGGAAGCGGCTCCAGGAGAAGAAGGCGAAGGAGTTGGATCGCCTGACGGGCATCTACGGGCGGCTGTTGCGCGACTCGGGCGTGACGCTGGTGGAGGGCCGGGGCCGGGTGGTGGACGCGCACACGGTGGAGGTCGCGGGCCGGCGCTACACGGCGGAGCGCATCCTCATCGCGACGGGCGGGCGGCCCTTCCTGCCGCAGGTGCCGGGCATCGAGCACGCGCTCACGTCGGAGCAGGCGTTGGAGCTGCCGGAGCTGCCCCGGCGGGTGGCGGTGGTGGGGGGCGGCTACATCGGCGTGGAGTTCGCGGGCATCTTCACGGCGCTGGGCGTGAAGGTGACGATGTTGATTCGCGGCGACACGGTGTTGCGCGGCTTCGACAACGACGTGCGCGCGGCGCTGACGGAGGAGATGCGCAAGAAGGGCGTGGACATCAAGCCGGAGACCTTCGTCGAGGACATCGAGAAGCGCGAGGACGGCACGCTCAGCCTGATGACGCGCATGGGGGACACGTTGGAGGTGGACGCGGTGCTGTACTCCACCGGGCGCGTGGCCAACACGCAGGGGCTGGGGCTGGAGGAGGCCGGCGTGAAGCTGGACGCGCGCGGAGCGGTGGTGGTGGACGCTCAGTCACGTTCGTCGGTGGAGAGCATCTACGCGGTGGGCGACGTCACGGACCGCATCAACCTCACGCCGGTGGCCATCGCGGAGGGGCGAGCGATGGTGGAGACGCTGTACCGGAACAACCCGGTGACGATGGACCACGAGAACGTCCCGTCTGCGGTGTTCAGCCAGCCGCCGGTGGCCACGGTGGGGCTCACGGAGCGGGAGGCCATCGAGCGGCACGGCCGGGTGGATGTCTACGTCTCCAGCTTCCGGCCCATGAAGCACACGCTGACGGGCCGCGACGAGCGCACGATGATGAAGGTCGTGGTGGAGCGAGGCACCGAACGCGTGCTGGGCTTCCACATGGTGGGCGCGGACGCACCGGAGATCATCCAGGGGCTCGCGGTGGCGCTGAAGTGCGGCGTGACGAAGAAGCAGCTCGACGCCACGGTGGGCATCCACCCCACGGCGGCGGAGGAGTTCGTCACGATGCGGGACAAGCGGCCCGACCCGTCGGAGAGCGCCACGTTGCTGGAGCTGGGCCGCGAAATCGTGGCGCCTCCGGACAAGGGGCGCGGGCCTGCCTGACCGTCAGGGCGAAGCGGGCTTCAGGAGGCCCGCTCCAGCCAGCAGCTCGCGCACGCGGCGCGCCAGTGCGATGTGCTCGGGGTTTGCCACCGTGAAGCGCTCGGGGGTCAGGATGATCAACGTCCCTCTGTCCTCCACGGGCTCGATACGCACGGGGGCAGGAAGCGGGGGCACGGTGCCTCGTTGATGGGAGAGGTAGGTGAGCCAGCCTAGGGAGAAGAGCGAAGCATCAGCTTCGTGGTGCATGGCCTCATAGGCATCCGACGTTGCAAACGCCCAATCTGGCTCCCATGAATGAACCATGCTGCGCAACACGCCGGTCAACACAGGAACCGTGATGATCCGTGCCACGTTGTGTCCTTTTCTGGGGAGGGGCATCACGCAGGAGTTCGGGTTGGCGCCGCTGTAATCCCCACAGGTGATGCGCAGATCCACGCTGTCCCCACTCGTGCCCCCATTGCCGAACCAGAAGCTATAGCCAAGTCGTTCGATGACGGGCCCCCCTCGCTCCCGGTTGACGCCCCGCCGGAACAACTCCGCAAGGACGTGGACTTCGGGCGGCATCAAGGGGTGTTTGCGCGCATCCTTGAGTGACCGGACAGGTTTGTACCAATCGGCCAGGAACGGATCGCATGAGGCCAGGAGATTCAGGAAGTCCGCCGTGCGCCTGGCGCATTCCTCGGCGGTTTCCCTGCGAGGGCCCCAGTAGGCGCCTGCGTAGTAGGTCTCAGGGTAGGTCCTGGGCTCTGGCTTCGCAGTCACGATGTCTCCCTCAACGCGCCGGGGTGTAGACGACTTCAATTCCATTGATTCGACTGCGCATCAACAGCGTCCGGATGGCCTCCGCAGCCTGCTGCTCCGCCACATGCCATTGGATGGGAATGCCCATGCTCCTGACCTTCTCGCTCTGCCTCCTGGCTTGCTCCTCCAGGGCTTTGGCTCCTGAATGACGGAACCACTCCTTCGGGTCCAGTTCCTCGAAGAATCTGGCATACCCCGGTCCCTTGGCCTCCAGCAGCACCTCCTCCTTGAACCCGTCGAACTTCACGCCGCCACTGTTCTTGCCCACGCCGCCGACCCAGTAGGCCTCATCCGCCGAGTGCCCCGAAATCTGCTCCTGGTATCGCCGGGCTCGCGCGGACATCGACTCCTCTGCGGGCCCCCACTGCCCGGGCCCAGCCGGCGGAGTCGCCGCGTTGGCCCGCTGAAGCAGGATGGCCGCCCCAGGCCCGCCCCCCAGCACGGATGCAGCCCGCCCTACGGGCACAGCCACGCGCTCGATGGTGAGCGCCCCCTGCGCGGACAGCGACAGCACCGGCGCTGTCGCTTCCATCCCCACCAGCGCGCCGGTCACCGTGCGCGTCGCGGAACTCGCGGTGCCCTTCGTCACCAGCAGGCTCGTCGTCAGCTCCGCCACGGCCTGCACCTGCTCGCCGCGCGTCATGTACCGGAAGCGCTCGAAGTACTCGGGCGAGGACGCGATGAGCGCGACCACTCCCGCGGGCAGGTCCTTCAACGCGGCGATGCTGTCCCTCGGAGAGGTGAGCAACTGGCCCAGCGCGAGCGCCAGCTTCACGACCGCCGCCTCGGCTCCATCCAACGTGCGACTGATGAGGTCCGCGTCGTCGTACACCTCGACGAACACCGGGCCGTGTACGGGCGCCAACTGCTCGTCCGCCAACTCGATGACGAAGCCGTTGCTCACGTAGAAGCGGCCCAGCTCGAACGGGCCCGCCCGGAACGTGCCGTCCTTCCACTTCATGGCGCCGGCCTTCTGCTGCGTGCGCCCCGTCCACACCCAGGCCAGGTGGCCGTCCGGCCGCAACACCGCCACCCGGCGGAAGCGCTCCACCCGGCCCAGCAGCGTGTCCCGGGACACCTCGCCACCCTCCAGCACTTCGCGCAACAGGTGGCCCACGGCCATGCGCGCGGGGAAGGTGCCAAGCGTCACCGGCTTGCCCAGCAACACCGACAGGAGCCGTGCCGCCTGCGTGGGCGTGAGCGCGCCTCCCGGCAGCGGCCGTTCATCCCGTTCCTCCAGCCCCGCCGCCGTCAGCAACTTCTCCCAGGCATCCGCCTGCGTGTCGGGGTTCGCGACGCCGGAAAGTGCCACCCTCGTGCTGACGGGACTCGCGCCCGTCGCCACTTCTCGGGCACCTTTGCGACGATGCAACAGTCGCGGTTCTTCGGAGCCTGCGACAAACCGTGACGAGGAGGCGGATACCTGAGCGGACGCATCGCTCGGCGGCGCCGAATCGTGAGGCGTGTAGCTCAGACTCCGCCCTTGGTTGGACGCAGGCGTCAGACCCGCGCAACCGGTGACGGCCATCGCCATGAACAACCACAGGGCCTCAACGCGCAATGTCCACCCCCAGGCCCATCGAAGCGAAGGCTCCCGGTCGCAGCGTCAGCAACAGGTGGCACAGCAGCCCGCCGTAGCCCACGGCATCGCAGCCAGTCCTCTCCTCTCCCAGGACGGAGTACCCATCCGGAAAGGCTGTGTTGGCCAGCGACATCCCCTCCAGGCCCGCTGCTTGGAAGCCTACCATTTCGTAGTCCGGGCCGAAGAACTGCCGAGCCCAGGGAGCCGATGCCTGAGCGTCTCCGGGCAGCTTCGAGGGAGAGCCACGAAACCCGGGCAAGCTCACGGCCTGCCTGACGATCAGGGCGTGACAGGCTGCATGAGTCTGGCCCTTGCCAGCAGCTCGCGCCCGCGCTGCGCCAGCGCCACGTGCTCCGGGTTGGCCACCGTGAAGCGCTCCGGGGTGAGGATGATCAACGTGCCCTTGTCCTCGACCGGCGAGATCCGCATCGGGGCGGGAAGTGGCGGCACCTCGCCACGACGCCGCGACAGGTAAGTGACCCATCCCGCGAACGTTCCAGCTCTGCCTTCCTCCGAGAGAAGTTCGCGGTGGTCCCATGACGTGACGGCGCACCAGTCAGCGTCCCAGGCCAATGCCATGCTTCGCACCACGCCCGCCAGCACTGGCGCGGTCAGGAGCCTGTCCGCGTTCGCTCCACGTTTCGGGAGAGTCATCACGCAAGAGTTGGGGGTGGCACCCCCATGGTCACCACAGGTGATGCGCAGATCGACGTCTTCCCCCCTGGCGCCTCCGTTTCCGAACCAGAACGTGAACCCGAGTTGCTCGATGGCAGGCCCCCCTTTCTCGCGGTTGACGCCACGCCGGAACGACTCGGTGAGCGTGGCCAGATCCGGTGGCATCAAAGGGTGCTTCCGGGCTTCCTCGCGTGTTCGGGCGGGCTTGTACCAATGGGCAAGGAGCGGATCACATGAGGCCAAGAGCGTGAGCAATTCAGCGGTGCGACGCGCGCAGTCTTCGGGGGCCTCCTTACGAGGCCCCCAGTAGGCACCCACGTAGTAATCCTCTGATTCAGGCTGCTCAGCCACGATGCCTTCCTCTCAATGTGCCGGGGTGTGGACAACCTTGATGCCTCCAACGTCCGCCCCAATCAAAAGCCGGCGGATTGGATTCACGGCATTCGCTTCAGCCACATGCCACTCAATCCGTATCCCTGTCCCCATGACCTTCTGAGTCTGCCGCCGAGCTTGTTCAACGAGGCCCACAGCCCCTGAGTGGCGGAACCATTCCTTGGGCTTCAGTCCTTCGAAGAACTTCGCGTAGCCGGGCCCCTTCGCCTCCAGTAGCACGTCATCCCTGAACCCATCGAACTTCACACCCCCAGCCTTCGTGCTCGTACCGCCGACCCAGTAGGCCTCATCCGCCGAGTGCCCCGAAATCTGCTCCTGGTATCGCCGGGCTCGCGCGGACATCGACTCCTCTGCTGTCCCCCACTGCCCGGGCCCAGCCGGCGGAGTCGCCGCGTTGGCCCGCTGAAGCAGGATGGCCGCCCCAGGCCCGCCCCCCACCACGGCTGCAGCCCGCCCTACGGGCACAGCCACGCGCTCGATGGTGAGCGCACCCTGCGCGGACAGCGACAGCACCGGCACCATGGCTTCCATCCCCACCAGCGCGCCTGTCACCGTGCGCGTCGCGGAGCTCGCGGTGCCCTTCGTCACCAGCAGGCTCGTCGTCAGCTCCGCCACGGCCTGCACCTGCTCGCCGCGCGTCATGTACCGGAAGCGCTCGAAGTACTCGGGCGAGGACGCGATGAGCGCGACCACTCCCGCGGGCAGGTCCTTCAACGCGGACAGGCTGTCCCTCGGAGAGGTGAGCAACTGGCCCAGCGCGAGCGCCAGCTTCACGACCGCCGCCTCGGCTCCATCCAACGTGCGGCTGATGACGTCCGCGTCGTCGTACACCTCGACGAACACCGGGCCGTGTACGGGCGCCAACTGCTCGTCCGCCAACTCGATGACGAAGCCGTTGCTCACGTAGAAGCAACCCAGCTCGAACGGGCCCGCCCGGAACGTGCCGTCCTTCCACTTCATGGCGCCGGCCTTCTGCTGCGTGCGCCCCGTCCACACCCAGGCCAGATGGCCATCCGGCCGCAGCACCGCCACCCGGCGGAAGCGCTCCACCCGGCCCAGCAGCGTGTCCCGGGACACCTCGCCCTGCTCCAGCACTTCGCGCAACAGGTGGCCCACCGCCATGCGCGCGGGAAACGTCCCGAGCGTCACCGGCTTGCCCAGCAACACCGACAGGAGCCGTGCCGCCTGCGTGGGCGTGAGCGCGCCTCCCGGCAGCGGCCGCTCATCCCGCTCCTCCAGCCCCGCCGCCGTCAGCAACTTCTCCCAGGCATCCGCCTGCACGCCGGGGCTCGGGCCGCCGCGAGGAGCCACCGCTGTGCGAACGGGACTCCCGCTCGTCATCTCCCCACGACGATGCAGCCGTGCCGACGCCACGGGGTCCGTGACGAACCGTGGCGGAGAGACCGACGCGCGCGGAGCCTCAACCCCGGGCGCTGTCGCGAGAACAGGGCAGTCGCATCACGGGCCGCATGGCTCAGGCTCCTGCCAGGCGCAGGTGGCAGCGACGCGCAGCCGGTGAGAACCATCCCCAGGCACAACAGCAGGGCATCCATGCGTACGGTCCACCGACGCACAGGAGCGTCACCCCTCACCATGGCGCTCCCGCGCGCTGTGGAGGTCCGCGCTCAAGGCACGGTGTAGAGGCCGACGACGTTCGGATCCAACGTGGAGCTGGAGATCCGCAGACCCGTCGCAGCACTGACACTCGTGACGTCCGTCACCCCCAGGTCCGCCAGGGAGAACGACACCGCGCCCAGCTTCGACTTCACCGAACCCGCTGGGGTCCCGGTGACACTCGCCACGCCGCCCGTGTAGTTGAGCGTCGCCAGCGAGGCGGACGTGTTGCCCGCGGCCGTGGCGGTGAAGTCGCTCTCCCCCAGAGACAGCGAATATGTGCCCACCGCCTGATTGGCCGCGTTGATCAGCGTGACGGTCGTAGGGTCGCCCACCGCAGCGGAGGCCAGCGTGCTCTCCACGATGAAGAAGCGCGTCCTGGCGCTGAAGCCCGCCCCGAACTGGAAGTTGCCCGTACCCACGTTGTTCGCGCCGTCGTGCGCACCGAGCCCCGAAGCCGCCGCGTTGGCGTTGGCGGGCACCGTCCCCAACGAACTGGGCGTATTCGTGCCCGTGACGCTACTTGCCGTCGCGCCCACCAGGTTCGTGAAGGTACCCTCCGCCGTGGTGAGCGAGGCCAGCTGCGCACCGCCGGTGAGCTGGACCGGAGTCCCCGCCGTCACCGCGCCCGTGAAGGTCGCGCTCGTGACCGGCAGGCGCGTGCGGACCGTGACCACCGGGTCGTGCAGCGCCGCGATTTCATAGGCGATGCGGTGGATGTTGCCAGCCTCGGTCGCGCTGATGCCCAGGTCGGCCGCCGCGCTGCCCGTGCCCGTCGCGAGCCCTCGAGGATCCACCTGGGTGATCTTCGCGAACAGCACCGCCGCCGACAGGTAGCTGCCGTACTTGCTCGAATGGCGGCTGTCCGAAGCGCTCCACAAGTTGAACATGCCCGCGGAGATGCCATCGGCGGGATTCGGGTCCGCCAGGTTCTGGTCGACCGCACGCAGGTAGCCATCGCCCACGCGGGCCACACCCGTGAAGCCAAGCTCCCGCGAAGCCTTGAAGTAGGAGTCGCGCAGGTCGGTCTGCATCGCTTGCAGCCCCGGAGCACCCGCCGGGTAGCCCTGCGAACCGACGGAGGCAGGCGACGCCCAGGTCTCGTACAGGAACAGGTTCGCGGCGGGGTTCTTGGAGAGCACCAGCGAGCGCAGGTTGCGCGCGCCATCCGTGAACGTCGTGGGTGAACCACCCCGCGCCGTGGGCAGCGGCGCCGTGCTCTGCTCCTGCAACACGACGGTGTTCCAGGTGGCCTGCCCGATGATCGCGGGCCGGTTCGCGTAATGCCAACCCAGGCCCTGCCCACTGGCCGTCTCCAGGCTGACGTTGAACGACAGGCCCGCCTGCGTCGTCAGCTTCTTGAAGATGCCCGGGATGCCGCCCACGCCGGAGCCATTCGTGTCGGTGACCGCGGCCTTGTTGTACGAATACGCCGGCTCCTCGTTGCCGTGCGTGAAGCTGTTGCCCACGAAGAGGAGGGTGCCGCCGGTGACCGGGGCGACGGAGCTGCCCAGGTCCTCCGGCTCGGGCTCTGGCAGGGGCGCGCAGCTCGCATTGAACGCGAGGACGCCCCAGGCCATCAGGCCCACCACGTGAGAGTAGACAGCGGGCAACGGTGAGGGGCGCATGACGTCTCCCTGTCGGGGCTCGGGGATGGCACTCGATACCGATTCGAGGATTCCAGAATGTATCAGGATAGACCGACAGATTCCCCCCAGCGTCATCCGGGGCTACTGGCAGCAGATGATGTGCAGGTCGGGGTGGGCCCACTGCGATTCGAGGACGTCCGGCTTCAACTGCATGCGGCCCCACGGCCAGGCACCGACGACCGGCGTGGAGCAGCTCACGTCGGCCGGCGTCCAGATCGAGTAGGTGTTGTCCACCTTGATGGCCATGAACTTCGCGGCGACGCAGGACTTGGGGCCGTTCTGGTTCGCGGCGCAGATCTCGTTTCCGGTCATGCCCTGATAGGCCATGGGCACATAGGCAGGCTGGGAGCCGCCGGGGCAAAACTGGGCGGCCACCGACCGGGGAAGGATGGTGCGCACGTTCTCCAGCTCAAGGGCCGAAGCCTGGGTGGCGGTGAGCGAAAGCGCGAGGGCGGCGAAGGTGAGGAGCTGCTTCATGGTGCGTGTCTCCAGCGGGATGCGAGGGATTGAGCGGTTCAATGCGCTGTGTTGCGCGAATGTCTGACATTGCACGGGGCGCGCCACCGCCCGGCGCACCTCGGCTGGAGGGGTCCTCCAAGGAGGTGCGCCCGGCGACGCCCCCCGTTCCGGGAGCGACGGCCCCCGGCGACATGTCGCCGACATGCCGTGGGCTCCCGGACGGGAACAGCGGTCCCAGGATGGTTGCGGGTACGATGGGCGCCTTGCCTGGGGGCTTTGCCCGATGCGTCAGGATTTCGAGGCCGAGCTGCGGGTCGCCCTCGCGGAGGGCCTGCTCTCCGAGGAGGAAACACCGGAGCTGCGGGAGGAAGCCCGACGCCAGGCACGCGGGCCCCTGGCCCTGCTCCGGGAGCGGGGCCGCCTCTCGGAGGACTCGCTCATGTCGATGCTGGCGCTGGCCCGGGGTGCCGCCTCACCCGGGTCGCCTTCCGACGCGCTGCCCGACGCGACCGCCACCGTGGAGCCCCCGCCCCCGCCCTCCTCCGAACCTCCGCCCTTCCCGGTCCCGGACTGGGAGCGCTATCAGGCCGTGCGCTTCCTCGGCGAAGGGGGCATGGGGCGCGTCTTCCTCGCTCGGGATCCCCGGCTGAACCGGAACGTGGCCCTGAAGTTCGTTCGCGGGGAGGCCCCGGAGCTCACGCAGCGCTTCCTCTCCGAGGCCCGGGCCCAAGCGCGGGTGAACCACGAGCGCGTGTGCCCGGTGTACGAGGTGGGCGAGGTCCAGGGGCGCTTCTACATCGCCATGCGCTTCATCGACGGACAGCCGCTGGGCGCGCTCGCCCACGAACTCACCGTCGAGCAGAAGGCGCTGGTGCTCCAGGCGGCCTGCGAGGGCGTGCATGAGGCGCACCGCGTGGGCCTCATCCACCGGGACCTCAAGCCCTCCAACATCATGGTGGAGCGCGCGGAGGACGGGACCCTGCGCCCCTACGTGATGGACTTCGGGCTGGCGCGCGACTGGAAGGAGGGCGCCACCGCCACCGGCGCGGTGCTGGGCACGCCCCACTACATGTCGCCGGAGCAGGCGCGCGGCGAGGTCACCCGCCTGGACCGCCGCTCGGACGTCTACAGCCTGGGCGCCACCCTCTACAGCGTCTTGACGGGCCAGCCGCCCATCCCCGGCGGCAACGGCCTGGAGGTGCTCAACAACATCGCCAGCACGGAGCCACGCCCCCCGCGCGCGGTGGACTCCAACATCCCCGCGGACCTGGAAGCCATCGCGCTCAAGTGTCTGGAGAAGGAGCGCTCCGACCGGTACGACTCCGCGAGGGCCGTGGCGGAGGAGCTGGGACGCTTCCTCGCGGGCGAACCGGTCCAGGCCCGCGCGCACGGGCCCTGGTATCGACTGCGCAGGAAGCTGCGTCGGCACCGGCTCGTGGCGTCGGTGAGCTTCGCCGCCGTCCTGCTGGTGCTGCTGGCCCTGGGCCAGGTGGGACTGACCCGCCGCGAAGCCACCCTGCGCGAGCGGCTGGCCCGGCGGTTCACCGAGTCCGTGGAGCGCATCGAGGCGCTGGCGCGCTACTCGGACCTGGCGCCACTGCATGACACCCGCGCGGATCAACGCGCCCTCCGCGCGCGCATGGCGGCGCTCGAAGGAGAGATTCAACAGGCCGGGGAGCAGGCCGTGGGACCGGGCCACTACGCGCTGGGGCGCGGCCACCTCGCGCTCGGAGACGAGGCCCGGGCCCGCGCGTCCCTGGAGTCCGCCTGGGCGAAGGGCTTCCGCGAACCCCGGGTGGCCTACGCGCTGGCGTTGGTGACGGGCCACGAATACCAGGCCCGGTTGCTGGAGGCCGAGCGCATCCGCGATCCCCAGCGGCGGGAGGCCCGCCAGCGCGAGGTCGAGCATCAATATCGCGCTCCGGCGCTGGCCTGGCTGCGCCAGAGCGAGGGCGCGGAGGTCCCCTCCACCGCGTACGTCGCGGCGCTGCTCGCCTTCTACGAGGGCCGGTGGGATGACGCCCTCGGGCAGCTCGCCACGCTCGGCCCCGGCTACGCCTGGTTCCACGAAGCGCTCAAGCTGCGAGGCGACATCCTCCTGGCGCGCGCCATGCGGCACTGGAACCAGGGCGAGCACGAGGGCGCGACCGCGGACTTCGAGGCGGGCCGGAAGGCCTACGCCGAGGCGGCCGCGAGCGGTGAGAGCGTGGCCGCCATCCACACGGCCCAGGGCGATCTGGAGTTCGGCGCGCTCATCCTGGAGGTCTACGGCAAGGGCGCGGTCATGCCTCCCTACACGCGGGGCCTCGCTGCCGTCGCGCGCGCGCTCACCGCGAGGCCCGACCACGCAGACGCCTGGGTGCTGGAGGCCCGCCTCCACCGCCGGCTCGCCGAGTACCAGGGCAACCTGGGCGAGTACGACGAAGCGCTGCCTCGGAAGGCGGTGACCGCGGCGCGGCGCGCGCTGGAGCTCGCTCCTTCGCTGTCGAAGGCCCGGCTCGAACTGGGGCAGGCGTATTGGATCTGGGGCCACCTGCGCCAGCTCCACGCCCAGGATCCGCGCGAGCAGCTCCAGAAGGCCGTCGAGACCTTCGAGGGCCTTCCCCCCGAGGACCATGACGCCGGCTTCCTCTTCAACCTGGGCCTCGTCTACAAGACCTGGGGCGACCACGAGGAGCAGGTGGGCGCGGATCCGCTGCCCCGGTATGGCAAGGCCATCGAGGCCTTTCGCGCCACGGTCCAGCGCGACGGGAGGATGCCGGAGGGCTGGCTCAACCTGGGCCTCGCGCTCTACACCCGCGCCACCCATCCCCGCGCGCCGGACGCGGACCAGGACCTCTCCCAGGCCGTGGCGGCGCTGGAGCAGGCCCGGACCCTCAACCCCGGGCACGTGGTGAGCTGGTTCTACGGAGGGCTGGCGCACGCGCTCGTGGCCCGGAGGCTCCGCGTCCGGGGTGGCGAGCCCGCGGAGTCGCTGGAGCGTTCGGCGGAGCTGTACCGCAAGGGCCTCGAACTCGGCCCCGGCATCCCCCAGCTCCACAACGGACTGTGCCTGACCCTGCTCCAGCAGGCCCAGACAGACTGGGACCACGGCGTGGACCCCGGCCCCGCGCTGGACCGGGCCCAGGAGGCCTGCGAGCGGTCCGTCGCCGTCGCCCCGAAGAGCGGTTACGGCCACCTCAACCTGGGAGAGGTCTTCGCCCAGCGTGCGCTGTACCAGCGTGCCCGGGGAGAGGACCCGACCCCGAACGTGCACGCGGCGGACAAGGCCCTCCAGCAGGCGCTCCAGTGGCTCCCGGAGGACGCGGGGGTGCTGGCCAACCGGGGCATGGTCCACGCCACGCTGGCCACGTTCGAACTCGACCACGGACGCGATCCCCGCCCGAGCATCGCGCGCGCGGAGCAGGCCTTGCGTCAGGCCCTCGCACGCAAACCCAACCAGGCCGACGCCTGGTACTTCTTGGGAGAGGCGCTGGGAGCCCGAGCGCTGTACGCCGGGGCCAGCCCCCAGGACCGCGAGGTCGCGGCCCAGGCGTTCCGAAAGGGCATCGCACTGGATCCGGAACGACAGGACTTCACCCTGGGCTTCGGGCATTTCCTCCGGCGCTGGGCCGCCCGGGCCCAGCGGACGAAGCAGGACGCAGGCCCCGTCCTGGCACAAGCGCTGGAGCAGGTGGAGCCGCTCGTCGCGGCGCGGCCCGGATGGCCCGATGCCCACCTGCTGCGAGGCGCGCTCCTCGCGCTCCGGGCATCACTGCCCTCCGCCGCCCCCGAACAGCGACAGGCCTGGCGAGGACAGGCCACCCAGGAGCTTTCCCGGGCGCTCGCCGCGAACCCGGGCTTCCGGAGGGAATGGGCAGGCCTCCTCCCGGGCCCGTGAGGAGAGGCCCGCTCAGGGGGGAGGAGGGGTCGCGACCATGGAGCCAGTGTTGCCCGTCCCATCATCCGGTGGGATTCGCGGCTCCTGCCCCCGCTCGCTGATCCACAGCTTGCGGCGCTGCTCTCCCGGCCCCGGAGCGAACACGGTGTCCACCGGCAGGAGCATGACCTCGACATCGATGTCGAGGTTGAGGCCGCCGCTCTCGACGTTGTTGGCTTCGAGCAGCCAGAGGCCGGCGCCCTCCGGGAGTCCTGAAGCGACCACGATCTCCAACACGTCTCCCGGAACGACGAGACACAGCCTCGGGTCATCCAGCGCCTCCTCGCTCCGGGTGCTGTTGAAGACCAGTTCGGTGGCGGCCAGGAGCTTCCCCCCGAGCGAACGGACCGGTCGGTCCTGGTGGACGTACTTGGAGATGATCAGTTGGTGCTTCGACATGGCACGGCTCCTTGTGGCTCGACGACCCGGGGCCCCGAGCGGATGCGAGCTTCATTTGCACGCGGCCTGCCAGGGCTTCACGAGCCCCGGGCGCTCAGGCCCAGCTCCTTGATGCGCCGGTTGAGCGCACGTCGGGAGACCTCCAGGCGCCGGACCATCGCGTCCAGGTCGCCGGCGCACTCCTGATGGCAGGCGGTGATCTCCTCCGCCGTCAGCGTCCCCGCCCTGCGGATGTTCGGGTGCTTGTCGATGGCGTCATAGATGGAGGAGCGCGGGATGCCGAGCCAGTCCGCCGTCAACTTGAGGTCCCACTGGTGCTGGCGGAGCGCCGCCAGCAGCTCCTCTCCGGTGACCTCGGTGGACTTGCGTCGAACGACCGCCGCCGGTGGATTCGCGACGGGGCTCGCCACGACGGAGGCCTCCAGCTCCTCGGAGAGCCTCGGGTCCAGTCGAAGGACGGGCTGCCCCCGACTCCCGATGATCAACTGTCGGGTGATGTTGCGCAGCTGCCGGATGTTGCCGGGCCACGCGAAGCGCAGCAGGCGCAGCGCGAGCGACGTCGGCAACCAGGGCTCGGCGTAGGCATCCCCGGGGGTCAGCCGGTGGACTTCGCCCATCGCATCCAGCTCCTCCCGGGCGAAGTGTCGGAACAGCTCCCCCAGGTCCTCGCGGCGCTCGCGCAGGGGCGGCAGTCGGATCTCGTAGCCCGACAGGCGGTGCAACAGCGGCGCCTTGAAGCGCCCGTCCCGGATGTGCTCCTCCAGGTTGGAGTCGGTCGCGGCGATGAGCCGCACATCCGTCTTGATGGGGGTGTTGCCGCCCACGGGGTACAGCTCGCCGGTCTCCAGCACCCGCAGCAGCATCACCTGCACCTCGGGAGGCGCCTCGCCCACCTCGTCGAGGAACAGCGTGCCGCCCTGCGCCGCGCGGAAGAAGCCTTCCCGGTCCCGGGTCGCGCCGGTGAAGGCGCCCCGCTGCGCGCCGAAGAGTTCGGCGGCGGCCAGCTCCCTGGGGATGGCGCCCAGGTTCACGCTGATGAAGGGGCGTCCCCGCCGGGGGCCGTGCTGGTGGATGGCCTGGGCCACCAGCTCCTTGCCCGTGCCCGTCTCACCGCGAACCAGCACCGGGACCTGGAGGTCCGCGATGCGCTGGATGTGTTCGCGCACCCGCTGGATGCCCTGGCTGTCGCCCCGCATGCCCAGCGTGTCCGCGGGCACATCCGGCTGGCGCGAGGCCAGATGCAGCAGCAACACCAGCCGGCCGGACACGTCGAGCGGCACCCCCGCCGCCAGCGCTTCGCGCGTGAACTCGCGGTCCGTCACGGGCTGGTCGTTCACCGTGACGCGGGTACCGCCCTCGCCGACGCGCAGGCGGATCATCCCGGTCTTCGCCGGAGAGAACACGAGGGGAACACGGCTGACGAAGGGATCCGACAGCGGGTGGCCGAAGGGTTCTCCCGGCCGGGTGAAGGGGGGCCCGTTCCGGGACAGCGCGACGTCGCGGCCCGCGAGGACGGCGTCCAACAGGAGCCGTGCTCCCGCGCGCGTGGCGGTGGGATGGGAGATGAGGGTCAGCGCCGGCACCAGCTCATCCGAGGACGCTGGGATCCGCTGCTGCGCTCCGGCGGCCGTCGAGACCTCGGCCACCCCCGAAGGGGACAGGGAATCACGAGGCCCGGTGTGAGACATGGGCCACGACTTCTACCATGACCGCGCGGTGGGAACCCCTGCGTCCAAGACACCCCGCCTGGGGTCAATCCGTCTCCCCTGGAGCAAACGCGCCGGTGCCGGTGTGGTGCTTGCGCGCGGTGAGATGAGGCTCGTCGCGGAGCTGGTTCTCGGAGAAGGGCAGGAGGCAGTCATCGTTGCGCTCGATGATGGGCAGGAAGCCATGGACCCCCAGCCCCTCCGCACTCACCCACACGCCCGGGCCCGGGACAGCAGGTACTCACGTTGCGGCGGCGTCCTCGCCAGCGCGGCGGCCTGTCGGAAGCAGTCCGCCGCCCGGCTCCGCTCCCCCGCCTGCTCCAGCAACATGCCCTCCACGGCGAAGCGGTACGGGTAGCGCTGGAGCACCCCTACCGAGCGCAATGGCCCCAGCGCCTCCAGCGCCACGGCCGGCCCCCGCACCCGTCCCAGCGCCACCACGCGCCCCAGCGCGACAATGGGCGAGGGCTTGAGCGAAAGCAGCGCGTCGTACAACGCCAGCAACCGCGCGCTGTCCTCCGGCCCCGGCACGGATGTGTTCGCATGCAGCAGGGCGATCTCCGCCTCCAGGTGCAGCGGCGTCAGCACCGGCCCCATGGAAGCACGCAGATGTCCCAGCCCCCTGGCGACCAGCAGGGGCGAAGCCTCCGTCCCCTCCCGCGCCGCCTGCGGCACGAACGCCCCCAGCGCATCCACGCGGCCCGGAAGCCGGGCGGCCCGGAAGCAGAACAGCGCGGCCAGGGCATGGCCCTCCGGCGTCGCGGTGGCCGGGTGTGACAGCAGCACCTCCGCCAGCCGCAGCGCCTCCGCGCACAGCTCCGCGCGGGACAGGTCATGGCCCTCGGAGGCCTCATAGCCCTCGTTGAAGAGCAGGTAGAGCGCGGGGTGCACCGCGCCCAGCCGCTCCGGCAGGGCCTCCGGCGACGGCACCTCCAGCGTCGCGCGACAGGCGCGCAGCGTGCGCTTCGCACGCACCAACCGCTGCGCCACGGTGGGCTCGTCCGCGAGCAGCGCGGCGGCGACCTCGCGCACGGAGAAACCACACGCCACCTTCAGCGTGAGCGTCACCTGCATCTCGCGCGAAAGCGTCGGGTGACAGCACGCGAAGAGCAACCGCAGCGCATCGTCCGGAAGCTCGGCCGCGTAGCGAGTCGTCTCCGCGCCCGACGCCACGGTGTCCTCCACCGGAGCGTCCGGGACCTCGGGCGCGCGCAGGCGCACGAGGTCCGTCAGCCGATTCACCGCCACGCGCAGCAGCCACGCGCGGGGGTGCTCCGGGACGCCGTGGAAGCCCCACGTGCGGGCCGCCTGGAGCATGGCGAACTGCACCGAGTCCTCGGCCAGGTCCAGGCGTCCCAGGCCCACGCGCCGAGCCAGCGCCGCGACAAGGCCGGCGGACCACTGGCGGAAGGCCAGCTCCAGCACCGTCGCGGCATCGGAGGAGTGCGGCGTCTCAGGCATCGTCGATGGCGCGCAGCTCGACTTCACCGTGGAGCAGGTGGGGGCAGGTTCGGGCCAGCGCCACCGCGTCCTCGTACGACTCCGCCGACAGGATGAACAGGCCGCCCACCACGTCCTTCACCTCCGCGTAGGGTCCATCCGAGACGAGGAGCTGGCCGCCCTGCTGTTTCATGCGCTTGCCGCCCTCGTCGACCAGCTTCTCCGACAGCAGCAGGCGGCCCTCCTTCCGCAGCCGGTCGCTCCACTGGATGTACTCCTCCACGATGGCCTGGAGCTCCGCGGGCGACTTCGCGGCGAAGTGGGCGGGGGTCTCGTGCAGCAGCATCAGGTAGCGGGACATGGGGTGGACCTTTCATGCAACGGCGGGTGCGCCGACCCCGCGACATGCGGAGCGTTCACCCGAAAAGACGGCCCATGTCGCGGAAGATCGACATGGCCTCCGCACAGGGAAGCCACTTCAGTACGAGCCCCCACCCGGCCTCCCTCATGCGCACACGCACGCAGGCGGCCAGAGAACACTCCCCTCGGCCTCGCGGGTGACAGGGGTTCCGCGCATGCCTACCCCTAAAAACCAGGAGGCGCGGGCACCGACGTGGGCAAGGACTGGCGATGGGTGGCGGGGTTGGGGGCGCTGGTGCTCGCGGGATGTCCGTCCGCCTGCATCACGGAGGAATCGTCACGTCCATTCCACCTCACGGGACAGGTGGGTTCTCACGGTGCGGACTTCGCGGCGGCGCTGTACCAGACGACGGGCGTGCGGATGGAACCGCGCAACCGCATCCGGTGGGCGAACAACGGCGCCGTGTTCGACGTGATGGTGGAAGAAATCGGTCGGGCCCGTGCCTCCGTCAACATCGTGATGTTCATCTGGCGTCCGGGGCGCGCGTCCGACCGGATGCTCGAAGCCCTGAGCGAACGCGCCGCGAAGGGAGTCACCTGCCGCGTGCTGGTGGACCCCATGGGCAGCGGTCCGTTCGAAAAGGAGGTGAAGCCCAAGCTGGAGGCCGCCGGCTGTGAAGCGCACATGTTCCGCCCGCTGCCCGCGGACGAGAACCTGGCGCGCAACCACCGCAAGATTGTCGTGGTGGACGGCAAGGTGGCCATCACGGGCGGACTCGCCATCCAGGACGAATGGCTGGGCGAGGCGCGCAACGAACAGGAGTGGCGGGACACCAACGTGCGCGTGCAGGGCCCGGTGGTGTCGCAGCTCCAGCAGGCGTTCGCGGAGAACTGGCAGGAGTCCACGGGCGAGCTGTTGCCCCTCACGGACTTCCCCACGCTGTCCCAGGCGCAGCCCGGCCTGGACGACGCGGGCGAAGGCTGGGCGGGCTTCGTCAGCAGCACGGCGAACCCGGAGGTGACGCGCGCGGAGCGGCTGACGCAGCTGATGGTGAAGGCGGCGAAGAAGCGGCTGTGGATTTCGCAGGCGTACTTCACGCCCAACGACGCGCTGATGCAGTTGCTGGTGGAGCGGGCGAAGGCCGGCGTGGACGTGCGGGTGCTGGCGCCGGGGGACAAGAACGACCAGGGGGCCATCACCCTCCTGCAGCGCCAGACGTACGACACGCTGCTGGCGGCGGGCGTGCGCCTCTGGGAGTACCAGCCGTCGATGATGCACGCCAAGACGATGCTGGTGGATGACCGCCTGGTGCTGGTGGGGTCCATCAACTACGACGCGCTGTCGTTCAACCTGCTGGAAGAGGGTTCGCTGGTGCTGGAGGACGTGAAGGCGGCACGTCAGCTGGAGGCCATCTTCCTGGAGGACCTGACGAAGGCCCGCGAGGTCCAGGCCGAGCGCGCCGAGCGCTGAAAGACGCTGTCCGTTTTCGCGCGAGTCAGCGGGAAGCACTGGGCAAGCAACGGGGCGTTGTGCTCAAGAGGCGTCCTGCGGGCCGGCAGGTGAAGGCCCGGGAGGCTTCGCCATGGTCACCACATCTCCCCGTCATCTCTTCGTCGCTGGCGCCACGGGCGCGACCGGCCGCACGCTGATGCGTCAGGCGCTCACGAGCAACGTGTCCGTGAAGGCGCACGTGCGCCCCAAGAGCGCGGGCACGGAACCCGCGAGCGGCTGGCCCGACAAGGCCGTGCTGGAGCTGGCGGATGCGCCCGCGCTGGCGGAATCAATGCGAGGCAGCACGACGGTGCTCCAGCTCATCGGCACGATGCGCAAGCGCTTCGCGGCGGGAGACACCTACGAGTCGAGCGACATCGGCACCACGCAGCAACTGGTGGACGCGGCGAAGGTCGCGGGCGTGGACCACATCGTGTTGCTCACGTCGGTGGGTGCGGGCCGTCCGGTGGGTGCGTACCTGAAGGCCAAGGCGGAGGCGGAGCGCATCGTGCGCGACAGCGGCATCGCGTACACGATGGTGCGACCGCCCGCGCTGGAAGGTGAGTACCACCGCCCTCCCGGCCTCCTGCACACGCTGGGGAAGCTGCCGCTGCTGGGCAACCTCAAGCCCATGCACCTGGACCAACTGGCCGCCGTGCTGCTGCGCGTGGCGGAGCGCCGCGCGCCCGTCAACGCGGTGCTCGAAGGCAAGAGCCTCTGGGCGGAGGTAGAGGCCGCGGGTCGGTAGGTCAGACCCTCCAGGTAGAGAAGGCTCCGCTGCTGTTCAGGCAGGCAACGTGCCCTCATGGCGAGCGAGCACGGGGCCTGCGAAGGAGCTAGACTGGTGTTGATGGCGACCGTCGACGAAGTGCTCACCGATGCGCTGCGACTCTCCCGGGAGGAACGGGCCCGGGTTGCGCATGAGCTGCTGCTCAGCTTGGACGAAAGCGCGGAAGCCCAGGATGTCGAAGAGGACTGGACCCGGGAGCTGGCAAACCGGGCCCAGGAGGTCATGGACGGCACGGTCAAGCTCGTCAGTCTGGAAGAGGCCCGAAAACTCGTGGAGGAACGTCTGGAGCGCGTTCGTCGGCGACGATAGGCCCTTCCCCACGCATGCCCCTCCACATGCATCCGGCTGCCAACCTTGAATGGGCAGATGCAGCCGAGTGGTACGAAGAGCAGCAACCCGGCCTCGGTCAGCGCTTCAATGGAGCCGTCTCCCAAGCGTTCGAGTCCATCGAAGAGCATCCAGACCGCTGGTCCGAATAGCCACGCATCCACCACACGCCGCCGATCCGCCGCTTCCTGCTCCAGGACTACCCATTCGCCATCCCGTACATCGTTCGCGATGAGTGGGTGGTGCTCCTCGCCATCGCGCACCTACGGCGTCGGCCCGGATACTGGCTGCCGCGCGCTCACGGCAGCCGCTGACCCGCGCTACTCCTTCACCGCCCCGGCCGTGAGTCCGGATACGATGCGCCGCTGGAACAACACCGTCAGCACCACCAGCGGCAGCGTCGCCACCACCGACGCGGCGGCGATCTCCCCCCACGGTTCCTTGTACTCGCTGGCGAAGAGGCTGATGGCCACCGGCACCGTGCGCTTCTCCGGCGTGGACAGGAACGTCAGCGCGTAGAGGAACTCGTTCCACGCGAAGATGAAGACCAGGATGGCCGTCGTCGCCAGCCCTGGCGCCGCCAGTGGCAACAGCACCCGCCGGAACGCGCCAAACGGCGTGCACCCATCCACCCGAGCCGCCCGGTACAGCTCATCCGGAAGCTGACGGAAGAACGACGTCAGCACCCACAACGTCAACGGCAGCGCGAACGTCGTGTACGGCAGCGCCAGCCCCACCAGACTGTCCCGCAAGCCCACCGCGTTGAGGATGAGGTACAGCGGGCTCACCGTGGCGATGGGCGGGAACATCGACACGCCCAGCGCCGCGGACAGCAACAGTCCCCGACCCCGAAACTCCAGCTTCGCCAACGCGAACGCCGCCGACGCGCCCACCGTCAGGCAGAACAGCGTCGTCAGCGTCGCCACCACCAGCGAGTTCAGCACGGCCCAGAGGAACGGCCGCCCGAACAACACGCTCTGGTAGTTCGCGCCCGTCAGGTGCGAGGGCCACGGCCGCGTGAGCTCTCCATCCGGCCACAGGCTCGTCAGCACCTGCCACAGGAACGGGCCCAGGAAGAACGTGAGGAACGCCACCACGGCCAGCGCCGTGCCCAGCCCCGGCCGCTTCATCGCCGCCCCTCCTCGCGCCCCAACCACTTGAGCCACACCACCGCCAGCAGCACCACGCACAGGAACGTCATCACCGACAACGCGCTGCCGTAGCCGAAGTCACCGGAGCGCATCAGCGTCTTGTACGCGTAGATGCTCAGCGTCTCCGTCGTGTTCGCGGGCCCGCCCTCCGTCAGCACATAGATGGCGTCGAACACCCGGAACGCATCCAGCGAACGGAACAGCACCGCCAGCAGCAGCGCGGGCTTCAGCAGCGGCACCGTGATGGCACGGAACTGCCGCCACGTGGACGCCCCATCCACCCGAGCGGCCTTGTAGAGGTCCTCCGGAATGCCCTGCAACCCCGCCAGCACCAGCAGCGCCACGAAGGGCGTCGTCTTCCACACGTCCACCAGGATGGCGGCGTGCAGCGCGTACCCCGGCGCCCCCAGCCAGTTGATGTCCGCGCCGCCCAGGAGGCGGTTGATCAACCCGTAGTCCGGATTGAACATCCACGCCCACAGCCGAGCACTCACCACCGTGGGAATCGCCCACGGCACCAGCACCGACGCGCGCAGCAGTCCCCGTCCCGGGAACGCGCGGTTGAGCAGCAGCGCCAGCGGCACCGCGAGCAACAACTCCACCGTCACCGCCACCGCCGTGAAGTACGCCGTGTTCGCCAGCGCCGACCAGAAGCGCGCATCCCCGAAGAGGTAGACGTAGTTCGCGAGCCCCGTGAAGCGCCGCTCGCCGAACACCAGGATGAAGCGGTGCAGGCTCAACCAGATGGCGGCCAGCACCGGGTACAGCGCCACCACGGCCAGCACCAGCACCGCGGGCATCACCAGCAGGTACGCCTGCCGCCGCTCCCGCGCCTGGGAACCCCCGCCGCTCACTGCGCGTCCTCCACCGTCTCACCCGTCAGGTGATCCACCTGCTTCTGCGCGCGCGTCAGCGACTCCTCGGGAGTGCGGATGCCCGCCACGGCGGCGGAGAACTCGCTCTGGAGCACGTCCGCGATGAGCAGGTAGTACGGCGTCACCGGCCGGGGCCGTGCCCGCACCAGCGCCTCCTTCAAACTGGCGATGAACGGCTCCGCCCGCTTCAACTCCGGATCGTCATACAGCGCCAGGCGTGGCGGGTTGCGAGCGTAGTGCAGCGCCAGCACCCGGTTGGCCTCCGGCGACGTCAGGTGCGCGATGAGCCGGGCCGCGGCCTTCTTGCGCGCGGGCGACACGTGCGCGTTCACCGCGAGCTGCCATCCGCCCAGCGTCCCCCACCCCGGCTGTCCATCCTTCGTCGGCAGCGGCGCGATGCCCACCTTGCCCCGGATGGGAGAGCCCTCCGCCTGCGCCTCGCTCCACGCATAGGGCCAGTTGCGCATGAACACCGCGCGGCCCTCCTGGAACACGCGCCGGGACTCCTCTTCGCCAAAGCCCGTCACCGTCGACGGAGACAGCCCGTCCGCGATCAACCCATGCAGGTACGCCAGCGCCTCGCGCGCCGCTTCCGTCTCCAGCAGCACGCGCCCGTCCGCGCCCAGCGACTGCCCACCATGGCCCCAGATCGCCTCGTACACGTTGCACGTCAGGCCCTCGTACTGCCGGCCCTGCCACACATAGCCCTGGATGCCCGGCGTCTTCGCCATCGCGTCGCGGGTGAAGCGCCGCAGCTCCTCGTAGGTGCGCGGTGCGCGCGGCACCAGATCCGTGCGGTAGTAGAGGACACCCACGTCCACGTACCAGGGCACCGCGTACGTGCGGCCCTCCACCACGACGGAGTCCACCGGCCCCGGAAGAAACTCCTCGCGCAGCCGCGCCGGGGGAAAGTCCTCGGACAGGTCCGCCACCCACCCCGCCCGAGCGAACTCCGGCACCCACACGACGTCCGCCACCAGCACGTCGAAGTCCGTCGCCTTGCCCTGCAACGACGTGAGGAAGAACTGGTGCGCCAGGTCCGACGAATTCGGCAGCGCCTCCGTCACCAGCTCCACGTCCGGGTTCGCGCGCGAATAGCCCGCCAGCAGCTCACGGAACGGCGCCGGGTCCCCCCACAGCGGCTGGAACTTGAAGACGATGCGCGTGCGGCCCGCCGTCCCCTGCTCCTCCGACGAGCGTTTGCAGCCCGTCGAAACAAGGCCCATCACGACGAGGAGAACGAGGAGGCGGCCCATGCGCACGGATGAGTCCAGCGCGAGGACCCACCGTCAACGCAAGGCACACGCCCGGGTCATCCAGGAGACATGCCCGGGGCCGCCAGCGGTCCCGGTGCGAACAGCCGCCGCGCCGTGGCGCCCACCGCGCGACACGCGAGCGCATCCACCGCGCCGCCCACCAGCCCTCCAGCCAGGGGCACCACCTTGGACAGGTTCACGATGCCCTTCTGCCCCGCCTTGCTCACCAGCCGGAAGCCCACCGCGCGGTTGATGCCGCTGAGCGCGTGCTTCGGCACCGCCTCCAGCGCGCGCATGCCCAGCTGGTGACTCACCTCGATGCCGGCCTGCTTCACCACCTCCTTGCCGATGTCGCCCACGATGGCCAGCAGCGTGAGCGTCCGCACGCGGTCCTCCTCCACGTCGTGCCCATGGATGCGCGCGATGGCGCCCACCAGCCGCGCCTGCACCGCCCACGACACGCCCAGGCCCGCGGGCAGCGCCACCGGCAACGTGAGCAGGCCGCCCAGCCCGGACAGGAAGCCCGTGGTGAACAGCTTCCCCGTCTCCCAGCGGATGAGCGCGTCGATGCGCGCCTCGTGGTCCAGGTAGCGCGTGTCCCGCAGGTACTCGTCCGCCAGGCCCGTGGCGCTGCACAGCGGGCCCAGGCCTTCGAAGCCCGCATCCAGGACGGCGTTCACGACTTCCAGCGGCTTCGACATGCGTCCACCTTCCGCCTTGAGCCTAAAGCGGGCCTCGACCTCGCGAAAGGCGACGGAGGAAGCCCGCTCGGTCGCTCGGTACAACCCCGGCGAAGAGGGAGGGGATGAGGCCCCTCCCTCTCGCCGCCCACTCAGAGCTCGTTGAAGATGAGCAGCCCGCGCGAGGTGTCCACCACGTAGACATACCCGTCGCCCGGGACGCGCATGCCCATGGTGCCCTCGTAGACGATGGCCAGCCGCTTCGGGTCGTTCTCACGGTAGGCGTTGAAGTAGGCAATCTCCTTGGGGAGCGTGGGGTTGGCCACGTCGAACACGCGCACGCCTTCCTGGTACCAGGCGACGTACAGCTTCGTGCCCTTCAGGATCATGTTGTGGATGGAGGTGGTGGGGCGCAGCCGGTGCTCGCCGATGAGCTGGATGTTCGCCGGGTCGGTGACATCCAGCACGCGAAGGTGCGCGCCCTCCTGCTCACTGCCCTCGAACGCGATGGTGCGGCCCGCGAAGGTCCCCACCGCGCTGGCATGGCTGTACTGCCGGTTGTAGTGATACTTGCCCAGCTCCTTCACCTCCATGGGGTCGCTCGGGTCGGTGACCAGGAAGCCGATGTCCGTGTGGTTGATGTAGAGGCGCCCTTCGTAGGCGAAGGCGTCGTGCGGATAGCTGGTGACGAACTCCTCGGACGAGAAGACGACGCGGTTGAGCAGGACGGGGTCTCGCGGGGACGTGATGTCGAAGATGATCGTCTGCGCGGGCCGCAGCGCCATGGCGTAGAGCCGGTTGCCATCCACGAACAGGGTATGCACGTTCGGGGGCGCGCCGCTGGGCACGCTGCGGATGTAGGTCGGATCCCCCGGGTTTGAAATGTCATACAGGATGACGCCGGAGGCCTTGGTGGCGACGTAGAGGACGTCGTCCTTGGCCCACGCGGCGTTCCAGTACCCGTCGCCCGGCAGGGAGATGACCTTCTTCAACACGGGGTGGTTGCGGTCGCTGACGTCGAAGACCGTCAGGCCTCCCGAGGGCATGTCCGGCTTGAGCTGGATGGACACCACGTAGGCATGGTTCTTCGTGACGTAGACATCCACGGGAAAGCCAATGTCGACGACGGACTCGGAGACGAGGTTCATGCCCCCGGAGGACTCGGCCTCACCGCTGCTTTTGACCAGGCGGTCCGCGTCGAACGCCCCCTTCTCCGTGAGCACGCCGTTGGTGCAGACCGCATAGCAGCCGGTGATGTGGTGGGGCTGGGGCACGTCACAGCCCGCCAGCGCGGTCTTGATGGCCACGCCCCGGGTCGTGGTGAAGACGCTCGTGAGGAGCATGCCCTGGTCATCGAACTGCTGCCGGGTGAAGCGATCGAAATTCGAGGTTCCCGTGCCGCCCCCTTCCGGGAGCAGGAGGCCAGCTCCGCTCCAAGGGTACTCGCCGGTGTCCGGTCGCAGCTCGGTCTGGTAGATGCCGTGCCGTGACGCCGTGCGGAGCGCGCTCGGGTTGCATTGCGACAGGTTGAAGAGGGCCGGGGTGTCGCAGTCGATCTCGGTTCCCAGTGGAGGGGTGAACTCGCAAGGGGCGAAGACGCCGCGGTCAATCCAGTCGCTCTTCTCTTCAATGGGGGTGGAGGTGCCATCCCAAGCCACGACAGGGGGCGTGCCGGCATCCGGATCCCCCTTGACGTCGTCGGAGCAGGCCATCAGCAGCACGGGACAGGTGAGCAACAGCATTCCCAGACAGCGCGGAAGACACATCATCGAGAGGCTCCATTGCTGGGCGGCGTCCGGCCGGTGTGCACAGGCACACTCGCAGTGTAAAGCCGTTCTCGAAATGGAGATAGGGGACCGGCGGTAAGCCGAGACGCGCCCTACTCCATGGAGGAGGGCGTTTCACTCGCACGCAGTCGAGGCAGTCGCACGGTGAATACCGTCCCCTCCTCGGCCGATGACTGGGCGTCCACCGTGCCCCCGTGCGCCAACACCAGTTGCCGCACGATGTACAATCCCAGCCCGATGCTGCGCTCGGAGCGGCCCACCGTCGTGCCGCGCTGGAGCGGTTCGAAGATGCGCGGCAGCAGGTCCGGCTGGATGGGGTCGCCCCCATTGCGCACGTGCACCACGAGCGCGTCCGGCTCGCACCGGCTCTCCACCCGCACGGGCGTGGCCTCCGGGCTGTATTTCAGCGCGTTGCCCAGGATGTTGGAGAGCACCTGCGCCATCCGGTCCGCATCCCACGAACCCTGCCCATCCCCCTCCTGCTCCATCAGGATGGTGCGCTCCGGGTGCGCCGTGCGCGCCTCCTCCACCACCTGCAACGTCAGCGCGTGGAAGTCACACGGCGCCGCCTGCACCGGGATGCCGCCGCCCATGCGCGCCTGCGTGAAGTCCAACAGGTCGCGGATCATCCGCGTCGCCCGCTCCGCCGCGGACAGGATGCGCGCCGCCGCCTTCGCATGCCACGGCTGGATGTCCTCGCGCCGCAACATCAGCGACGCCCCGGTGAGGATGGCCCCTAGCGGGTTGCGCAAGTCGTGGCTCACGATGCCAATGAGCTGCTGCTCGAACTCCACCCGGGCCTGCGCCTCGTGCACCAACTGCTGCTTCTCCTCCTCCGCCCGCCGCCGCTCCGTGATGTCGCGCATGGCACCCACGATGCGCCGCACCTTGCCGCTCGCACCGCGCACGATGCAGCCCTGCGCCGCCACGTACGCGTATGACGCGTCCTTGCGCAGCACCCGGTACTCGTCCTGCCACCGGTCGTCGTCCGACTCGAACGCCCGCTGCAACCCGGCCAGCACCCGCTCGCGGTCATCCGCGTGGATGTGCCGCCGCCACCAGGCCGCGTCCGCGCCCACCTCTTCCAGCCGGAAGCCGAAGACCTCCTCCGTCGCGTCGCCAATCCAGTGCATCGCGTCCGTCTGGAGGTCCCAGTCCCAGATGGCGTCGAAGCTCGCGTGCGCCACCAGCTGGTAGCGCTCCTCCGAACGGCGCAGCGCCTCTTCCGTGCGCTTGCGCAGCCGCACGCCCTCCGCCTCGCGCAGGGCGCGCCGCACGCTGGGCCCCAGCCGCTCCAGCCGGTCCTTGAGCACGTAGTCGGTGGCGCCGCGCTTGAGCAGTTCGATGGCGCGGTCCTCGCCCAGCGCCCCGGAGACGAAGAGGAAGGGCGTGTCCGGGCACACCGCCTGCGCCGCTTCCAGCGCGCTCATCCCGTCGAAGCCCGGCACGTTGTAGTCCGACAGGATGAGGTCGTATTTCCCCTTCGCCAGCGCGGAGGAGAAGGCCGTCCGGCCCGCCACGCACTCCAGCGTCGCGGGCAGCCCGCCCTCCTCCAGTTGCGCCGCCACCAGCTGCGCGTCCAGCGGACTGTCCTCCAACAGCAGGATGGACAGCGGGCGCCCGGACGTCGGGGTCGGATTCAAGTCCAGCGCGGCATTGCCGCGTGAACTCACTTCGAGGCTCCCGGCGTGGGCGCCCCCGGGGGCGGCTGGTTCACCACGGCCCAGAACAGCCCCAGCTCGCGCAGCGCGGACACGAAGTCCGGGAAGGCCACCGGCTTCACCACGTAGGCATTCACGCCCAGGCCGTAGCTGCGCGCCAGGTCCCGCTCCTCGCGCGACGAGGTGAGCATCACCACCGGCACGGCCTTCAATTCCGGGGCGCCCTTCACCTTCTCCAGCACCTCCAGCCCGTCCACCTTCGGTAGCTTCAGGTCCAGCAGCACCACGGCCGGGTGGCCGTCCTGACGGTTCGCGTACTCGCCCTTGCGAAAGAGGTAGTCCAGCGCCTGCTGCCCATCGCGCACCACCACGACCTCATTGGCCAGGTGCACCTCCTCCAACGCCGCCAGCGTGAGCGCCACGTCGTTGGCGCTGTCTTCGACCAGGAGGATCCTCTTGAGCTCAAGCACGCTTAGGTCTCGTCTTCCTTCTTCTCCAGGGGAGAAGTCCGGGGCAGGGTGAAGGTGAAGGTCGCGCCCTGCCCCACGGCGCCCTCCGCCCAGGTCCGTCCTCCATGGCGCGACACGATTCGTCGCACGTTCGCGAGCCCGATGCCGGTGCCCTCGAACTCCTCGGCCGTGTGCAGCCGCTGGAAGACGCCAAACAACTTGTCCACATACTGCATCTCGAAGCCCACGCCGTTGTCGCGCACCCAGACCACCGCCTCCCCTTCCGCCTCGCGCGCCCCCACCTCGATGAGGGCCTCCGGCTTCGGACGCGTATACTTCAGTGCATTGGCCAGCAGGTTGTGGATCACCTGACGCAGCAATGCCGGGTCGCCTTCCACCGTCGGCAGCTCGCTCACCTTCCAATCGACCTGGCGGCCGTTGGCTTCGGGCAGCAGGTCCTTGCGAGCCTCCTCCACCAACTGCCTCAGGTCCACCCGCGCCTGCCGCATCTCCGCCCGACCCATGCGGCTGAACGCCAGCAGGTCGTCCACCAGCGTGCCGCCCTGCTTCGCCGCGCCCGCGATGGTGGACAGGTAGCCCTTCGCCACCTCGTCCAGCTTTGGCCCCGCCCTGCGGTCCAAGAGCTGCGCGAAGCCGGTGATGTGGCGCAAGGGAGCGCGCAGGTCGTGCGACACGGAATAGCTGAAGGACTCCAGCTCCTTGTTCGCCTCTTGGAGCTGGGCGGTGCGCTCGCGCACGCGCTTCTCCAGGCCGGTGTTGAGGCGGCGGATCTCCTCCTCCGCCTGCTTCAGGCTCTCCAGCGTCCTGCGCTCGTCATCGATGTCCGTGTTGGTGCCGAACCAGCGCGCGATGCGCCCTTCCGCGTCTCTCACCGGCATCGCGCGGGAAAGGAACCAGCGGAAGCTGCCGTCCGCGCGGCGCAGGCGGAACTGGTCCTCCCACGGCTGGCCCTCGCTCAGCGCCGCGTTGAAGCGCACGAGCACGCGTTCGGCGTCCTCGGGGGCGATGAGCGCGTTCCAGTGCTTCCCCTGCGCCGTCTCCAACGTCGTGCCGGTGTAGTCGAACCAGCGCTGGTTGAACCAGAAGAGGTGGCCGTCCGGCTCCGCCATCCATGACAGTTGGGGGATGGAGTCCGCGAGCGTGCGGAACTGCTGCTCCCGCTCCTTCAGCTCCGCGGCCAGCGCCTCGATGCGCTGTCGTGAGAGCACCTGTTCGGTGACCTCCCACGACACGGACACGATGCCGTCCACCTTGCCCTCCGCGTTGAGCAGCGGCTGGAAGGTAAGGTTGAAGTAGCCCTCGGGCGCGTCCTGCCCCTGGTCGCGGCCCAGGCGCATGGGCACCTCGCGCCCCTGATAGGTCTCCCCGCTGCGGTAGACGTGCTCCAGCTGTTCAATCTGTCCCTGGCCCTCCAGCTCCGGCAGCGCCTTTCGCAGCGGCAGGCCCACCAGGGGCCGGGAGCCGGTGAGCTTCAGGCGCAGGTCGTTGGCCATCTCGAAGACCAGCTCCGGGCCGCGCAGCACGGTGATGGCGGCGGGCAGCTGCTTGAGCACCGCGAACAGGTTGCGCCGCTCCGCCTGGGCCGTCTCGTACAGGCGCGCGTTCTCCAGCGCCACGCTGGCCATCTGCGCCAACTGCACGGCGACCATCTCGTCCTCCGCGTCGAAGTCGCCGTCCAGCTTGTCGGACACCTGCACCAGCCCCAGGTTGCGGCCGTCATGCCCCACCAGCGGCACCGCCAGGAAGCCGTGCAGCGGCACCGCCTGTCCTTGCGTGGGCGCCGCGTCCTTGAACGCCGGATGCGCGCGCAGCTCCTCGCGCGTCAGGCGCAGCGGGTGGTTCTCCCGGCACACCTGGGCGAAGAGTCCCCGCTCGTCTACCGCCGTCGCATGGGCGGCCGCCGAGGACAGCGCGGTGAGCGGCTGGCCCGCGTCGCGTCCCTCCACCACCTGCACGGCGGACTGGTTGGCGCCAATCAGCTTGCGCGCCTTGAGGGTGACGAGGTCCAGGATGGCCGGCACGTTGCCGGCCGCGTTGAGCGCCAGGCTCGCGCGCGACAGTCCGCGGAGCTGCTCGGTGCGGCGCAGCTCTCCCGCCAGCAGCCGGGACCGCTCCTCCTCCGCGAACCGGGCCTCGGTGATGTCCTGCACGGTGCCCACGAAGCGCAGGGCACGTCCGTCCTCGAATTGCGTCCGGCCGGTGGCGCGCACCCAGCGCAGCACGCCGTCCTTCAGCCCCACGGTGCGGTACGAGACCTCGAAGTCGCCGGTGCCCGCGGGGTCCGTGCCGCGCGCCACCGCCTCATTCACGCGCTCGCGGTCCTCCGGGTGCAGCCCTTCCAGGAACAGCGCGTAGGAGACCTCGGACTCCAGCGGCAGGCCGAAGAGGGTCTTGCAGCGCGGGTCCCAGTCCAGCTTGCCCGTCACCATGTTCATGTCGAAGGTGCCCAACTGCGTGGCCGTCAGCGCCATCCGCAGCCGCTGCTCACTGTCCAGCAGGGCCGCCTGCTGCCGGCGCAGGTCCTCTGCCAACGCCTCCGTGCGCTGGCGCGATTGCACCCACTCCGTCACGTCGGTGGCCAGCGTGATGATGCCGGACACCTTCCCGTCCGACTCCACCAGCGGGTGGTAGATGATGTTGAAGAAGACGGTGCCGGGCTTGCCGTCGCGCTCCAGCACCACCTCGAACTCCGGCCGCACGAAGGGCTGCTTCGTGCGCAGCACCCCGCGCAGCACCTCCAGGATCTCCGGCTGCGCGACCATCTCCGGGAACACCTCCACCAGCGTCCGGCCCGGCTGGATCCTCCGGCCCACCAGCCGCTCGTAGAAGGGGTTCGCCAGTTCGAAGACGAAGTCCTTTCCGCGCACGATGGAGATGCCCACCGGGGCCTGCATGAAGAACGAATGCAGCCGTTCGCGGTGCACGACCTCCAGGGCGTCGCGCTCGCGCTCGCGCAGGGCTTCTTCCCGCTGCTGCACGGCCTCACGCGCCAGGTGCAGCTCCACGAACATCGACACCTTGGCCAGGAGGATTTCAGGCCGCAGCGGCTTGCGCAGGTAGTCCACCGCGCCGTGCGAGTACGCGGCCAGCCACTCCTTCTCGTCCCCGTCGCCCGCGGTCATCAGCAGCACGGGCGTGCGCTTGTTCCGCTCGCGCTCGCGCATCAGGTTCAGCACGTCCACGCCCGTCATGTCGCCCAGGTTCATGTCCATCAGGACCGCGGCGAAGTCCTCGTCCAGCACCCGCCGGAGCGCCTCGCGACCGGACGCGGCGCGCACCAACCGCTGTCCCAGGGGCGCGAGGATGCCCTCCAGCGCCAGCAGGTGGCCGGGCGTGTCGTCGACGAGGAGGAGGCTCGCCCGGGGTCGGGACGCGGACAGGGGCGTGGCGGAGGAGGACATGGTGGAGGCTCGGGGAGCGGGGCCTCTTTCCTTTAGGCTGCCTGGAGGCGCGTGGGGGGCTCACGACCTTCGAGCAGCAGGGCCCCGTTGACGGCACGACAACACTTCGCCGTCGACCCCTGACTCCCCACCTCCGCCAATTCCAGCGCGACCCCGTCATCCCCTCCGACACCGCCTCCCCGTCTGCTCGGGGACGCACCAGGAGGGCGCCCGGTGTACGCGCGTCACCTCACGGTGACGGCAGCCGTCGCAGCGACGTCATCGGGAACGGCACCCAGAAGGGCGTCGCCACGGCGTCGCCCTCCAGGGAGAACCACGGCCCGTCCCGCCCCGCGAGCACGTGGAAGTCCTGCGCGGGCGTGAAGCCCTGGCCCATCAACGCCACGCGTTCGCCCTTCGCGTTGGTGGCCACGTCCAGCACGAGCACCGTGTGGCCGGGACTGCCCCCCAGGACGAAGAAGTCTCCAGGCCCCAACTGCGCGCGGCTGGGACGCGCGCCTTCCGCCTGGAGGGACAGGGTGCCCGCGTAGGTGAAGAGCAGGTCCAGGTAGTTGCGGAAGGCCTTGCGCGAAGCATCCGCCGCCGCGCTGTCCGGCACCCACGTCACCTTCGAACCGGAGACCCGGGCCCGGTCTCCCGCCGAGTACCGGGGCCACGACGCCACGTGTCCGCTGGTGAAGCGGTAGGCGATGCGGTCCGGGTGTCCGGAGGCCCAGCGCCACTCGGCATGCAGCCGGAGGATGGAATCCGCGCACTGCTGGAGGTTGGCGGTGCCCACGTCCAGCTCCCCCACCGCCGCGAGCCGCGCGTCGGTGGCGGCCAGCACCGTGCCCCCCGCGAAGTCGCGCACGGGCGTGCCTTCGGGGCGCAGGGGCAGGCCGCGCAGCCATGCCCCGAAGGAGCCCGCTTCCAGGGGCACCCGTGCATAGCCCTCCGGCGGCGCGAACGTCTCCTCCAGCGCTCGCACCTTCGCGGCGGCGGACAACCACGGGTAGCGGGTCCGCTCCTCCACCGTGACGACATGGGGCGCGACCGTCGCCCGTCTGGCCGCCTCGCCATTCGCCTCGCAGCTCATCAGCGGCAGCGTGGTGGTGACCAGTGCGAGCAGGGCGCCCGTCACCCGACGGCGCAGGGGGTGGATGGCATTCACGGGGCGGAGGCTCCAGGCAGCAAGCGGCCGGGACGATTCCCGGACCTTCTGGGTGGGACACCGGCCGGCCGGCCAACGGGTCCCGGATGGGCGCGGATTCAGCGGACGCCGGGGGCGTTCTTCGTCGGACGCTCGCCGTCCAGGGCAGGTGCGCCCCGGGAGCCGAGCACTACCTTTTGGAAGCCATGCACCGTCGGGCAAGCCTCGTGCTGCTCAATGCACTGTCCCTCTCGCGCCTTCCGCTCGCCGCGGTGTTCATCGCGGTGTCGGATTCGCGCATGCGGGCCTTGCTGGTGGTGCTGGCCGCCGCGACGGACTTCCTGGACGGCTGGATTGCCCGGCACCGGGGGCTGGCCACGCGCTGGGGGGCGCTCATCGACCCCGTGGCGGACCGGGCCTTCATGGTGACGGCCTTCATCGTGTGCCTGCTCGACGGGCTCATCGGTCCGGTGGAATTGACGCTGCTGCTGCTGCGCGACATCGGCACGGCCATCGGCTTCATCGTCGCGAGGCTGCGGCCGGACATGCGGGCCATCGAGCTCAAGGCGCGGATGCTGGGCAAGCTCGTCACCACGCTGCAACTGGCGGTGCTGCTGTGCGTGCTGCTGTATCCGCCGCTGGTGCGTCCGCTCGTGGCGCTCGTCTCCCTGCTGTCGCTCGCGTCGGTGGTGGACTACACGCGCGCGGTGTGGGGCCAGCGGCAGCGCCAGCAGCGGCCTCCGTCCCCCCCTCTGGGCGCGCCCATGAGCACCGTGCGCAAGTAGCGCGGGCGACGCTCAGGCGGGCACGGAGTGTTCGTCCGGAGGAAGCTCGTGGATCAGCCTTTCGCGCTCACGCTCCATCGCGGCGCGCTCGCCTTCGGACATGGCGTCCCAGACCTCATCCATCGTGTCGAGCAGCGCATCCACTTCGGGTGAATCACCGCCCGGAGCGCGAGCGCGGACGAGGGCCAACTTGTGCAACAGACTGCGGTATCGGTCGTAGACCGTCATGGTGAAAACCTCCGTCCCCGAGACGCGCACCGCCCCGCCCGACTGACGCGAAAGCACGGCGAGACCTGGGGCAGCTGAGCGGGTCCCCTAGCGCGAACGCATGCCGGCGGCGCGACGGGCCTCGGCCTTGGACAGCACGGCGATCTCCCGTGTGTGGCTCTTGCCCACGATGTTGACCACCGCGCGCACCTTCTCACCCTCCTTGAGTTGATTCACTCCGATGGCCTGGCCTTCGCGCAGGATGCGCGTGCTGGTGCCAATCTCCAGCGGCAGTCGCGTGCCGTCGTCCACGATGACGACCTCCTTCGAGGACACCGATTTCACGACGCCCGTGTAGATGGCATCCACCACGGCGATGCCCTGCTGCGCGGACGGAGAAGGAGCAGGCGTCGCCGCCGGAGCCCTCGCGCCACCATTGCCCGTGCCGCCCGTCCCCGCGTTCGCACCCGTACCCGGGTTACCAGTGCCACCCGGATTCACGTTGGAGTCCTGGCCTCGGGACTCCGGGTTCGGATCCGCGGAGGGACTGCCGTCATCCGCGTTCGGATTCGGCACCGTGCCGGGGGCGCCCTGCGCGGGGGGGCCCTGGGCGCCGACATTCGGATTCGCGCCGGTGCCGGTGTTGCCCGCGCCCCCGTAGGGATTCCCGGTCGCGCCGGTGTTCGGGTTCGAGCCCGCGGGGCTCCCGACCGGAGGGGCCTGGGGGCTGGGCGCCTGCTGCGTCCCCGAACCTCCCGTGCCCGGATTCACCGTCGGCGCTTGAGTGGAAGGAGGCGCGCTGGTGGTCGGCTGCTCGGGGTCCTGGAACGACAGCGTGTAGCCGCCCTCGGACTCGGTCAGCAGGACCTCTGGCTGCTGCGTCACCTGGCCCTCCCAAGCTTCTGGCGGCACTGCGTCCGGAGAGGCTACCGCCGGCCCCGCGCCCAGCAGCAGGCAGGCCACGCCCGCGCTTCCCATCCGCTTCCAGGTGTCTCGCCTCATGCGCGGATCTCCTCCCACCAGGGAAGGTGCGCGCTCGGGGGCTGGAAGCCACCGTCCCGCCAACCCTGGGCTCGCCCGTCCGCCTGTTCCGTCGCCATGGCTCGAAGCGGGCGGAGGACGCAAAACGCCCCCGGTCCCATTGAAGGGGCCCGGGGGCGTTGGAGCACCGAAGCGCGCGGGGTTACGGCAGCGGGAGCGGCCCGCCGCCCTGGGGCAGCGTGCGCGCCAGCTCCACGGCCTTGGCCGCCTGCACGATGCCGTGGCCGTACTTCTCGTCGAAGCCCGGCGTCACCTGGTCGTCCAGCGCTGTCTTCTCCAGCACCGCGCGGACGTGCGCGGCGGACAGGTCCGGCCTGGCGCTGAACACCAGCGCGGCCACGCCCGACACGTGCGGGGTGGCCATGGAGGTCCCCGACTCGCGCTGGTAGTCCACGCCGGTGACGTTCACGGTCACATCCTGGCCCTCCATCTTCTTGAGGCTCACGCCGGACGCCAGCGACACCGACACCGTGGGCACCCAGTGCGAGGACGCGGAGCCCAGCGTGAAGGTGCCGTCGCCATCCTCGGGCACGTTGTTGCCGATGATGACCGCGCGAGCCCCGGCCTCGATGACGTTGCGCGCCTTCTCCTCGAAGAAGATGTCGCCACGGTCCACGTACGCGACGAAGCCGTCGCAGGAGGCGGCCTCGCCGCAGGAGGTCCGGTCCGTGCCCAGGCCGCAGTTGACCAGCCGGCCCGTGTAGCTGCTCTGCGCGGTGTACGACAGCGGCGACGACGTGAAGGCCGCCGTCCCCGCACCCAACGTCGACTGCGCCGCGGCACCCAGCAGGGTGGAGCTCAGCACGTTCACCCCCGGACCCACCACGGAGAGCTGCGCACCGAACTGCGAGAACTCCGCGTACCCGCCCAGCAAGTCCACCGCGCCCACCGCCATCACCGACGGCAGGTACGCGGCCGGATAGGAGATGCTGTGCGTGCCCTCGTTGCCGCTCGCCGCGATGGACAGCAGGCCATTGCCGTTGTTCCACACCCGATCGAACGCGATCTGCTCGCTCGTGGAGGAGCTGTCCGCGCCCAGCGACAGCGAGGCGATCCTCGCCCCTTGCGACTGGCACCACTGCACGGCCTCGATGACGTCGTCGGTGCTGCCGCCGCCCTTCACGTCCAGCACGCGAGCGACGAGCAGCGACGCGCCGGGCGCCACGCCCACCACGCCGTTCGGCTCCTGCCCCGCGGCCACGCGTGCGCCTGAATCCGCGCCGAACTGGGCCAGGATGGTTCCCGCCACGTGCGTGCCGTGGCCGCCGCCCACCGTCACGATGCCCTGTGCCTCGCTCTGGTCCGTCGGGTCGTCGTCACCGTCCACGTAGTCGATGCCGCCCACGTAGGCCGCCTTCAACTCCGGGTGCTTGCTGTCCCAGCCGCTGTCGATGACGCACACCTTGACGCCCTCGCCCGTGGGGGCGTTGGCGTCGAGGATGCCATCGTTGTTGGCGTCCCACACCTGCGGCGCCTGCACCAGCTTGAGGCCCTCGGTGTACTCGCCCACGGAGCCCTGGCGGTTGAACACCCCCTGCCACGACGCCACGGGGGGAAGCGCCGGCAGGCTGGATGCGTACACGCGGCGGTTCGGCTCCACGGAGAGCACGTCTGGGTTCTGCTTCAGCTTCGCCAGGGCCTCTGGCGACAGCCGCGCGGACACCATGTTGAGGTGGGGGAAGCGGCGCTTCACCGTCCCACCCTCGCGCTCCACGACCGCCGTGAAGTCCGCCGTGGCGGACAGCGCGTTGGCGGAGACCCTGGGCTTGAAGGTGATGATCACCCCGTCCGCGGGCTCCTGCGCGCGCAGGGAGGAGGACGCGGTGCCGGGCAGCGACTGGTCGGTGGTGCCGGGACACGCCTGGGGAACGACGACATCGATGGGGTCGGGGTCCGTGCCGCACGCCACCAGACCAGACAACCCGAGCCCAAGCCAAAGCCAACGCTTCATGGAGTGCATCTCCTTCGTGCCCGGACAGCGGGAGGTACCGCGCCGTGACCCGCCGCCCCCGAAATGACGGCCGGGGAGAACGAAGCAGCCCCGCTTCCCGTTCCCAAAAACAATTTAAGCATGGACGAAGGACGACTGCTCGGGCTGCTGTCATGCGCCCGACGGGCACGCGGTGCACCGCAACGTGAGAAGGCCAACGCTCGGGAGCCATGCAGCCGCCCCTTCAACACCCACGTCCGCGAGAGCACGACGGGGCGCGTTGAGAACCGGCCCGCCACCCCGTCGGGGAGTCGGGCATCCAGGGGCAGGCCGCGCGCGACAATCGGCAACGAAGTCCACCCGGGGCGCGTCAGGCCACCGGGCCTTCAGGCCCGACCGTGCGAGGCATGCCGAGCAGGCCCCATCGAAAGGTCAGGCGTCCGCGGGATCCACGCCGAAGATGCGCTGGGCATCCACGTCATAGGCCGCCAACTGGCGCTTCGTCTGTTCCGCATCCCACCCCAGCAGCGGCGCCATCACGGAGGCGGCGCGGACCGCGGCGGAGCGGCCCTGATCCCGCGTCTCGAACGCCACCTTGAGCCGGCGGATGAGCAGGTCGGCCAGCGTCTGGACCATCTCGTGGGACACGCCCCACGCGGCCTCGGCGAGGCGGTACGGCAGGCCCTCCACGAGCGGCTCGGCCAGCTCCGGCGTCTCTCGCGCGAGCGCCCACACGGCGCGCCAGCGGCTGCCATACGCGCGCACCAGATGCTCGGCCGTGGCCGCGTCGCCCACCTCTTCACGCGCCGCCGCGAACTCCGTGGCCAGCTTCGCGATGTCGCCGCCCGGCAGGGGGCGGGCATCGGTGGTGGACTTGCGGTGGGGAAGGGAGAGGTGGCGCTCCACGGCGTTGACCACGTCGCGGGCCATGACGCGGAAGGTGGTGAGCTTGCCCCCACTGATGGCGAGCACCCCGGACGGGCTCACGTCGATGGCGTGCTCGCGGCTGGCGCTGCCCGCGTCGGTGTTGCCGTGGTAGCCGCTGGCCGCCAGCGGCCGGATGCCGGCCCAGGCACTGACCAGGTCGTCGCGGGTGAGCTGGGCGTCGGGGAAGAACGCGTTGGCGGAGGCCAGCAGGTAGGCCACGTCGGATTCGCTCGCGCGCACCTCGGCCGGGTGGGCGCGGGTGGCCGTCTCGGTGGTGCCAATGAGCGTGAAACCATCCGCGGGCAGGATGAACATCACGCGGCCATCCACGGGGGACAGCAGCGTGAGCGCGTCCTGGATGCTCAGGCGTGAGCGGGGCACGGCGATGTGCACGCCCTTGCTGCCGCGCACCGCGGGACTGGAGCGGGTCGTCCCCGCGTCGAGCTGACGGATCTCATCGCTCCACGGCCCGGTGGCGTTGACGACCGCGCGGGCGCGCACGGTGTGCTCCGCGCCCGTGAGGTGATCCACGACCACCGCGCCCGTCGCCTTGCCGTCCTCCAGCACCAGCCGCTTCACGGACGCATGGTTGAGCACCACCGCGCCCGCCTCGCTCGCGCCCAGCGCGTTGGCGAGCGTCAGGCGCGCATCGTCGGTGGCCGCGTCGTAGTAGCGCGCGCCGCCCTTGAGCCCCTCCGAACGGATGCCCGGCTCCGCCGCCAGCACCTGCTTGAGCGACAGCCGCTGATACGCCTTCACGTTCCGGAACAGCGACAGGGCGTCGTACAGCATGAGGCCCGCGTTGAGCTTCCACCGGGGCACCCGCGCCCCCGCGTACACGGGCCAAACGAAGGCCAGCGGTCGCACCAGATGGGGCGCCAGCGTCAGCAGTCGCCGCCGCTCGATGCTGGATTCGAAGACGAGCCCCAGGTGACCGTGCTCCAGGTAGCGCAGGCCCCCGTGGATCAACCGCGACGAGCGGCTGGACGTCCCGCTGGCGAAGTCCTCACGCTCCACCAGTGCGACCTTCAAGCCGCGCAGCGCCGCATCCCGGGCCGCGCCCGCGCCGGTGACCCCGCCACCAATGACGAGCAGATCAAAGGACTCGGCCCCCAACGCGCGAAGGCGCTCGGCGCGCGAAGGCGGCGGCGAGGGAATCGTCAGGGCAGGAAGCGAGCGGAGCACGGCGGATTCAGAACGCACGCCAGGAGTCTATGACGGGAAGACTGCGGCTGCAGCGGATTCCAATGCAATGCGTCAAGAGGTTCACGGGGCAAGGGGACGGGACGCCCTGGGCAGTGTCGGACAGCGAGCGGGGGGCGCGCTTGCGTGTCCGGAGGCGGACGGCTAGGGAGGCAGGCATCGTCCACCCGTCGTCCAGGACGCCGCCCTTCCGAGAACGAACCACCGTGTGGGACCCGCGAGACCGACGTGACCTGGCGTGCCTGGGACTGATGGTCCTGGTGTACGGGCTCGCGGTGGCGCCCGTGCTGCACGCGGTGGTGGGTCACGGGGGGGGACTGGGTGGGCAGGCCCACGTGCACGGAGTGGGCGGCCACGTCCACCACGAGGGAGCCCAAGCCAAGGCCCCCTGCGGCACCCCGGCGGCGCGGAAGGCGGCCGGGTCCCAGACGAAGCCGTCCGAGTGCGTCGCGGAGACCGGGCGCGGTGGAGCCCCGGATGGGGAAGAAGGCTCCGGGCACGACCCGATGCAGGGGCAGGGACACCGGCACCATGCGGGTTCGGTGGAGCACCTGCTGGCGGTAGTGGCAAGCTGGACGGTGTTCGTGCCACCCGCGTTGCGGTGGGTGTCGTGGACGGTGGAGCCCGCGCGAGGACCGGAGTGGTCACCGGTGCAGCGCCTGCGGTCCACCGCGATGCCGCAGGGTCCGTAGAAAAACCAGGACCCTCGGTACTTCCGTAAGGACATCTCGCGAGCATGGGACCCGTCTGGCCTTGGCCAGGCATGGGCCATGAGCGCGTTTCGCCTCGCATTGTCTTTCATTGTGTCCTGGGCGTGCGTCGACTCGCGCCCCGGGGACGTGTCGCCATTCCCTCGTGCCGCTTCCTCCCGTGATCATGTTGCTCATCGCCATCGCCACGCTGTCGACATGCCTGCACGCAGTGCCGCGGGAAGCCATCCAGGCGGGGACGAGCACATCCGCGGTGACCGGAGTCACGCCGACGCATCCGGGGACACGGCTGGCCGAGCCTCCAGCACCCGCCCTCGCTTCCCCCAACGGCACACAAAGCCCCCCGCCCGAAGCGCCCGCCCTCGAGACACCCAGCGGGACCCAAGGCCCCCCTCCCGAAGCGCCCACCCTCGCATCGGACTCGGCCCCGCCTCCTGACGCGCCCCTCCCGGAAGAAGGGACGAAGCAACGCTCCACGGTGGTGCGAGGCACGCGCCCCGCGCAAAGCGCGTCGGAGGTCACCATCGGCCGGGACATCCTCGACACGGCACCGCGCACGAACGCCACGGACGTCCTGCGGGTGGTGCCGGGCCTCGTGGCCTCGCAGCACAGCGGCGAGGGCAAGGCGCAGCAGCTCTTCCTCCGAGGCTTCGACGCGCTGCACGGCCAGGATGTGGAGCTGAACGTCGGCGGCCTGCCGGTGAACGAGGTGAGCCACATCCACGCGCTCGGCTACGCGGACACCAACTTCATCATCCCGGAGCTCGTGCAGTCGCTGGAGGTGACGGAGGGCTCCTACCGCGCTTTCCAGGCAGACTTCGCGGTCGCGGGCACGGTGCGGATGGACCTGGGCGCGCGAGAGCAGGGCGTGGAGTTCGCGGGAACGCTGGGCCAGTTCGGCCAGCGCCGGCTCGTCGTGACGGTCCGTCCTGGCGAGGACCCCGGCACATTCGCCGCGGCCGAACTCGGCGAGGCAGACGGCTTCGGCCCCCAGCGAAGCTACGGCCGGGCCTCTCTCCTGGCCCAGGCCAACGTGGACCTGGGCCACGGCCTGAAGACGCGAATCCTCGGAGGCAGCTACGTCACGCGCTTCGATTCGCCCGGAGTGGTGCGCGAGGACGACCTGGAGGCGGGTCGGCGCACCTTCTACTCCGGCTCTTTCGAGCGCCAGGGCGGAACGGTGTCCCGGCACCAGCTCCTGTTCAGCGTGGACCTGCCGCGTGAAGGCACGGCGCGCACGCGGCTGGAGGCCTTCGGAATCCTCTCGGACCTGAGGCTGCGCAACAACTTCACCGGATACCGGGTGGACGATCGGGGCGACGGCCTGGAGCAGACGAACGGAGGCTCCATCCTGGGCCTGCACGCCGAGCATCGCCGGCAGGTCACCCTCTTCGGCCAGCCCGTCGCGCTGGAGCTGGGCCTGGGAGGACGTCGCGACGGCATCCATCAGACGCAACGCCGTTACCGCGAGACGGACGGCACCTTCTTCGCGGACGAAGTGGACGCGGAAATCACCCAGACGGATGTCTGGGGTTACGCCGAGGCAAGGCTCCCCCTGGGCCGCTGGGCCTTCCGCCTGGGAGGCCGGGCCGACGCGCTGGGCGTGGAGGTCTTCGACGCGCTCGCCTTCCGGGACCCGCGCTTCTACGACGGCCAGGGCTACTCGCGCAGCGCCTTCGGAGTGCACTGGGGAGCGAAGGCAGGCATCGAATACGCGCTCACCGACACCTGGGCCCTGTTCGCCAGCTACGGTGACGGCTTCCGCTCCCCCCAGGCACGAAGCCTCTCCGAGGGAGAGCGCGCCCCGTTCGTGGACGTGCACGGAGCGGAGCTGGGAACCCGGCGGGAAGGCGAGCGTCTGTCCTTTCAAGCCAGCCTCTTCGGCTCGCAGGTGGAGGACGACTTCTTCTTCGACCACACAGTGGGCACCACGGTGTTCACGGGAGAGACGCTGCGCACGGGCCTCTCCGCGGCGTTGCAGGCCCGTCCCCTGCCGGGCGTCACGGCGGCGCTGAGCGCCACCCTCGCGAACGCGACGGTGACAAAGACAGACGCACGGCTGCCCTACTTCGCGCCGCTGGTTGCGCGAGCGGACATTGGCTGGGACCGACCGCTCCCGGCCCTGGGCGCCATCCTCTCCCTGGGCACCGGGCTCACCCTCATCGGTCCCCGCCCCCTGCCTTACGACGAGTTCAGCCGCACGGTGTTCCTCGCGGACGCGCAAGCCGCGCTGCGAAGGGGCGCCTTCGCCCTGCGGCTCGACGTGAAGAACCTGCTGAACACGCGCTGGCGCGACGGTGAGTTTGTCTACAGCTCTCGCTTCGACCCATCCACGCCGCCCAGCCTCGTGCCGGCCCGGCATTTCACCGCGGGGTCGCCACGCACGGCCTCGCTCACCCTGGAGGTCCACCTGTGAAATCCAATCCCCCTGCCCTGCTGCGCAGCACCCTGGCCATGGCCGCGACCCTGATGTGTCTGGGTTGTGGTGATGACACCAAGACGGAGGCGGAGCGCCGCACGTTCAACGTGTCGATGACGTCGATCGCGCCCACGGCCCCCAACGAGCACGGCTGGACGGTCACGCCGGAAGCCGTCCATCTTTCGGTGGGCACGGTGCGCTTCTTCGAGGGCCGCGTGCTGTTGTCGCAAGCCCCACGCTTCCACTGGTATTCGCTCATCGGAGGCACCGCGAACGCGCACCCCGGCCACTATGTCCCCGGAGACGCGCTGGGCGAGGTGCTGAAGGTCCAGACAGTGGACCTGCTCGCGACCGGAGGCAGCCTCCTGGGCGAAGCCAACGCCGTCACGGGTTCGTACGGTTCACTGGAGCTGACGCTCGCGACGCCCACGGACGCGCAGAACGTGCTGGGCGGCCACCAGGTGCACGTCCGGGGAACGGCGAGCCACACGGAGGGAGCCACCGTGCACTTCGACGCGACGGTGGACCTGCCCAAGGCCATCGAGGGCGTGCGCTTCGAGCGCGAGCTGAAACAGGAACCCGGCGCCGTGAGCATCGCGGTGGACCTGGGGAAGTGGCTGAGCCGCATCAACTTCGCCACCGCGTCGCTTCCGGACGCGGCGGGCGTTTCCACCTTCCCCGCTGACAGCCAAGCGCAGAACGCCCTGGTGCGCGGCGTGGAAGACACCAGCGCCTACGTCGTGACGTGGGTGGAAGGAGCAGCGCAATGAAGCAGTGGCTGATGGGAGTGTCGTGTCTGGGCCTGATGGCCTGTTCGTCGGGTCAGGGCAACGTGGCGTTCACCACGTACGGCGAGGACTTCATCGAGAAGGAGATCCCCGCCTCCGCGTTCGAGGACGGCTGGACCGTGCGCTACACCAAGTTCCTCGTGAAGCTGGGGGAGCTGAAGGTCGCCAACGAGGAGGGCGAAGTCGCCGCGGAGCAGACGCCCGCGAAGGTCTACGACGTCCACCGTCCAGGCCCCGTGAGCGTCGCGGCCTTCAACGACCTGGCCTCCGAGGAATGGGACGCGGTGAGCTACGCCATCGCCCCCTCCACGGACGCCACCGCCGGCAACGCGGACGCCGAGGACGTGACGCGGATGAACACCGAAGGCTGGTCCGTGTACGTCGAGGGCACCGCGACGAAGGGGGCGGCGTCGAAGCGCTTCCGCTGGGGCTTCCCCACCAACACCCTCTACGAGCGCTGCGAGAACGAGGACATCGGCAGCGGAGTGACGGTGCCCAAGGGCAGCACGGAGACGGTGCAGCTCACGATGCACGGAGACCACCTGTTCTTCGACGATCTCCAGTCGCCCGACGCGAAGATGCGCTTCGACGCCATCGCGGCCGCGGACAGCGCCGGGGTGGTGGGTCCGGACGGAGAAGTCACCCTGGATGAGCTGGGCCTGGTGGACCTGACGACCCTGCCCTCGAACCAGTACGGCACGGGAGGCGCGGGCAGCGTGCGCACCCTGCGCGACTTCGTGACGGCGCTCGTGCGGACCGTGGGTCACTACCGCGGCGAAGGCGAGTGCTCGCCGCGCGTCCGCTAGGAACCGTGGAAGCAAGAGAGGCCGGCGGAAGGACTCCGCCGGCCTCTCGCATCACGACGCTCAGTGCTTCGAACCGTTCCCGCCCGGCATGTCCCCCTTGTTCCCAGAGGACGGCGTCTGGGGCTGTGAGTGGGGATGATTCGGGTTCATCTGGTTGGAGCGGTTGTCCTGGCCGGCCTTGTGCTCAGGGCGCTCGGGGTTCTTGGAATGGGAGCGCTGGTCATTGGGGCTGGGGTTCTTGTTCTTGCTCATCGTTCTACGGCCTCCGTGCGTCCGGGCAGGCGTGTCCGGACGAAGAGCACGGTAGGGAGGCGGCCTCCGGAAGCGCAGGGGCCCGAGGGCGCCCCGCACTGTCGGGCACCGGTCGCTCGGGCACGCTTCCCCACCCCGGCAGGGCCTGACGCCCGTCTGCCCGGATGCGGACCCGAAGACGGATGCCTACTCCTGACTTCAGGAGGTACGGCGCGTGAAGACAGTGACCTACGAGCGCAGCGGTCGGACCAACACCGGTGCCCAGGCGCTGCGAGTGGAGGGCCTGAGACACCTGCGCGTCCTGGAACAGGGCGAGCCCGTGATGGAGCGCGACCTGACACCCGAGGAGATCCATCGGCTGACGCCGCTGCTGGAGACCCTCCAGCAGGAGCCCGAGCCCGCGACGCTGGCGCCCCAGGCCGGAGGCCCGGACGGACTGGCGGTGACGCTGGCCTTCGAGGACGAAGAGATGCCCCGCGTGCGGCTCGCTACCGAGCGGCTGCCCGCGAAGGGCGCCGGAGGCGGCTATGATCGCCTGCTCGCGGAGCTGGACGCATTGCTGACCACGGAGCTGCACGCCCGGGCGCCGCGCCATGCCCATGCCGTCCTGCCTCACCAACTCCGTCACGATGAGTGACGGACGCCCACACGGCCCCGCAAGGCCGCGCGGGGCAAGGGCGGGATAAGTCCAGGGCAGCAGTGAAACAAGTGGGACAGCAGGGGTGCGACCAGGGGCGGTTGCCGGGACGGCCCGCTTCTGACAGACAAGCATCATGAAGCGCGTGCAGTTCTCCGTGCACCGCACGGTCGGAGAGGCGCGGATGCTGGCGGGCGCCCTGGAGTCGGCCGGTCTCTCGGTCGACATCCGAGGCGAGTCCCTGGCACCGCTAAGCGGAGAGATTCCCAGCACCGAGGCCTGGGTGGAGCTGTGGCTATGGCCGCAGGAACTGGAAGCCGGCCGGCAGGTCCTCTCCGAGTTGCATGCCAACGAGGAAGCAGCGAACCGGTCCGTGACCTGCCCCCGGTGCGGTGAGGAGATCCCGGCCAATTTCGAACTCTGCTGGAGCTGTGGGCTGGAGCTTCCCTCGGGCCTGCGCCCCCACCTGCGAGCCGTTTAGGAAACCGCCATGAGCGATCCGTCGAACGGGCCAGCGGAGCGTCGCGACCGGCGCTGGAGCCAGGGGATGCGAGGCGTCCTGTGGGTCTCCGCGGGAGCGCTCGCCATCCACCTCATTCCGCTGTTCCTGCCCCGGAACATGCCCGAGCAGGAACTGGCCATCGCTCGCGCGACGGAGAACATCGACACCCGGCTGACCTATCTGGTGCCGCTGAAGTCCAACGACAAAGCCACGGCCCAGGACCTGCGCACGGCGGCGGAACTCCTGCAGGAAGGAGCGCCAGCACAGGCCCACGACCTGGCCCTGGAAGCCGAGCGGAGGGATCCGACGGCGGTGGAAACCCAGCTCCTGCTCGCGCGCATCTGCGACGTGGAGCGGATGGGCCGCTGCGTGGAGCAGTCCCTGAACAAGGCCATCGAGTTCGCGCCAGCGGATCCCCGAGCAGACCTGCTCTGGGCGGACCTGAGCGAGAAGAAAGGCGACCTCGCGAGCGCCACGGAGGCCCTGGCCCGCGCCCACCAACGAGTCCCAGGCGATGCCCTCATCGGGGTGCGCTACGGCCGGCTGCTCAGTCGCATGGGGCAGCCCGACAATGCGCTCAAGATCTTCGCCACCCTGGAAGGCAGGATGCCCCCTGCCCGACTCCTGGTGGAACAGGGCCTGGTGCTCAGCAAGGGCGGGCGGAGCCGGGAGGCGGTGAAGCTGTTGCAGCAGGCGGTCCAGGCGGACCCGAAGCTCGCGGAAGGCCACTTCCAGCTCGGGCTCGCCTGGGCTCAGCTCGGGAACGATGACGCCGCCGAGGAAGCCTTGCTGCGGGCGGACCGGCTGAACGTCGCGGACACGCGGCCGCTGGCCACACTGTGCACCCTCCAGGTGAAGGCCGGGCGGTTCGAGGGAGCCCGCCAGACACGCACGGACCTGGAGCGGCGCTTCCCCCAACGGATGGACGCCATCCGGGAGCAGTGCCGGCTGCCCTGAAACTCAGCGAGGCTCCTCCCCCCGAATCTGGCGCAGCATTCGCGCGGAGGCGATGACCGGGGCATCCACGGACCCGTCGGCCCGTTCAGTCCGGACCACGGCCTGGAGGAAGGGGATTGCCTCTTCATCGCGGCCCTGCTGGAAGAGCAGCTCGCCCAGGGCGAAGCGAGCCTGGGTCAGGAGGACAAGGTCCTCCGTCGCCACGGCTGCATCAATGGCGTCACTCAGCGCGGACTCCGCCAGTTCGGGCTGCCCACGTCCGAGCAACTCGCGGGCACGTTGAAGGTATTCGAGGGTATTCATGGGGCAGCGTTCCCCCGCGGAGAAGACGGCAATGGAAGACAAGCGCCTGATCGAGCTGGAAATCCGCTACACGCAGCAGCAGGAACTGCTGCAGGAGCTGAGCGACGTCCTCTACCAGCAGGGGCGTATCATCGACGCGCTCCGAGCCGAGGTGGACGGCCTCAAGCGCAAGCTCGAGGCCGAGCCGGGCCTGGTGGACGCCCGCCAGCAGGACCGCCCGCCGCACTACTGAGGCGTTGCCTCAGAACTTGTAGCCGAGCCGCAGGCCGATGATGGGATTCGGCTCGAGGTAGCCCACTTCGACGCCGATGCTCGCGGCCTTCCCCTGGAGACCAAAGCCGAACGCCGCGTGGGCCTTGAAGGTGTCCCCCTTGAAGAAGATCCACGGCCCCGCCAGGCCCTCGACGTAGACCGTCCGACCCACGTTCGCGCGGATGGAGATGTCCAGCGGAACGCCAATGATGTTGCCGTCCGTCACCAGCACCGCGCCAAAGCGAGCACCGACGAAGATGGGGCCCGCGACATGCCCTTCGACGCCCAGCGTGAAGTTGAAGGCCGCGCTGGCATCCACCCAGTAGTCCGCCCCCACGCCGAGCCGAACCCCAGCAGCAGCCTCGGAGCGGGCGGGCACGAGAAGGAATCCCAGCGCGAGCAGACCGGCGGCGTAGATTCGAAGCAGATGCATGCGAGAGGCTCCTGTCCAGCAAGAGGGGGAAGAAGCGCCACTCAAGCAAAGCAGCCAGGGGCAAGCCAGTCTCAAAGCCAGACCCGGGATGTTCGCATCACGCCGGATCAATCCACGCGCACGAGCATGGCGAAGCCAGGCCCAAGCCCGCAAAGACAAAAGCCCCTGGCGCCTTGCGGCACCAGGGGCTCTTCAAAAAGAATCCGGCAGCGACCTACTCTCCCACGCGGTTTCCCGCGGAGTACCATCGGCTCTGGAGGGCTTAACTTCCGTGTTCGGGATGGGAACGGGTGTGACCCCTCCGACATTGCCACCGGAAAAGCGAATGACGGTGCATACGAAGGGTAAGTTGCAAGCTTCTGCTTGAGTGAAGCCTCCTCATTGAAGAAGAGTGAAATAGCTATTGTCTTCCGGGCAGACGCCTTGCTTCGCGTCCTGGCCTCGGCCTTAGCCCCGAATCCCTTACTCCCCGGTTGGGGGCATGCAAGAGAAGGGGGAAAGTAAGCCGCTCGACTTATTAGTACTGGTTAGCTTAACGCGTTACCGCGCTTACACACCCAGCCTATCAACGTGGTAGTCTTCCACGAGTCTTCAGGGGCTTGCGCCCGGGATACCTGGTCTTGAGGTCGGTTTCCCGCTTAGATGCTTTCAGCGGTTATCCAATCGGCACATGGCTACCCAGCGATGCCTCTGGCGAGACAACTGGTACACCAGCGGTGCCTCCAACCCGGTCCTCTCGTACTAAGGTCAGAGCCTCTCAAGTATCCTACGCCCACAGCAGATAGGGACCAAACTGTCTCACGACGTTTTGAACCCAGCTCGCGTACCGCTTTAATTGGCGAACAGCCAAACCCTTGGGACCTGCTCCAGCCCCAGGATGCGATGAGCCGACATCGAGGTGCCAAACCTCCCCGTCGATGTGAACTCTTGGGGGAGATAAGCCTGTTATCCCCGGAGTACCTTTTATCCGTTGAGCGATGGCCCTTCCATTCAGGACCACCGGATCACTATGACCTGCTTTCGCACCTGCTCGACCTGTCGGTCTCGCAGTCAAGCTCCCTTATGCCATTGCACTCGACGCCCGGTTTCCAATCGGGCTGAGGGAACCATCGCGCGCCTCCGTTACTTTTTGGGAGGCGACCGCCCCAGTCAAACTACCCACCAGACAGTGTCCCAGTCCCGGCTGACGAGACATGGTTAGACACCAGAAATCAACAGGGTGGTATTTCACCGTTGCCTCCACCGAACCTAGCGGCCCGGCTTCAAAGGCTCCCACCTATCCTACACAGTCAATCCCTAGTGTCACTGTCAAGTTGTAGTAAAGGTTCACGGGGTCTTTCCGTCTTGCTGCGGGTAAACTGCATCGGCACAGCTATTTCAATTTCGCTGAGTCCCTCTCCGAGACAGTGCGGAAGTCGTTACTCCATTCGTGCAGGTCGGAACTTACCCGACAAGGAATTTCGCTACCTTAGGACCGTTATAGTTACGGCCGCCGTTTACTGGGGCTTCGGATCATCGCTTCGCCTTGCGGCTGACGAATCCCCTTAACCTTCCAGCACCGGGCAGGAGTCAGACCCTATACGTCGGCTTGTCGCCTTCGCAGAGTCCTGTGTTTTTGGTAAACAGTCGCTACCGCCATTTCTCTGCAACCTCTCTCGGCTTCGGCTGTACGCCTACACCTACCAGAGGCCCACCTTCTTCCGAAGTTACGGTGGAAATTTGCCTAGTTCCTTGGAGGAGAGTTCTCTCAAGCGCCTTAGGATTTTCTCCTCACCCACCTGTGTCGGTTTGCGGTACGGACACCCTGCAGACTCCCTGCGGGACTTTTCTTGGAAGCAGAGCATCAGCGACTTACCCCTTGCGGGGCGCCATGGGATCTCGGGGATAGCTGCCGCGCCTTTATTCGTACGCGACACCCCTACGTCTTTAGACTGACACAACCACCCGTCAGCTCGCCTAGCTTTCTCCGTCCTCCCTCAGTTCAACGTCTGCAAGATGGCGCAGGAATATTAACCTGCTTGCCATCACCTACGCCTTTCGGCCTCGGCTTAGGACCCGGCTAACCCTGGGAAGATTAACTTGACCCAGGAAACCTTGGGTTTACGGCGAGGGGGTTTCTCACCCCCTTTATCGCTACTCATTTCGGCATCAGCACTCCCAGTCGCTCCAGCAGCCCTTTCGGTCTACCTTCGCTGCAACTGGGACGCTCCCCTACCGCCACGCACGCTTGACGTGCATGACCCGAAGCTTCGGCACTAGTCTTGAGCCCCGTTACATTTTCGGCGCGGCCTGTCTTGACCAGTGAGCTATTACGCTTTCTTTAAAGGATGGCTGCTTCTAAGCCAACCTCCTGGTTGTCAATGACCTGCCACATCCTTTCTAGTGTTCACTTAGACTAGATTTGGGGGCCTTAGCTGTCGGTCTGGGTTATTCCCCTCTTGCCAATGGACGTTATCACCCACTGACTGCGTCCCGGGATAACAATTGCCGGCATTCGGAGTTTGGTACGGTTTGGTAATCTGGTGAGACCCCTAGCCGTTCCAGTGCTCTACCTCCGGCATTGAATTGCCCGAGCCGATACCTAAATATCTTTCGGGGAGAACCAGCTATCACGGAGTTTGATTGGCCTTTCACCCCTACACACAGCTCATCCCAGAAATTTTCAACTTTCATGAGTTCGGTCCTCCATGCGGTGTTACCCGCACTTCAACCTGGCCATGTGTAGATCACCCCGCTTCGGGTTATAATACACGCAACTAAACGCCCTGTTCGGACTCGCTTTCGCTCCGGCTCCACCTATCGGCTTAGCCTCGCTACGTATATTAAGTCGCCGAATCATGATGCAAAAGGTACGCTCTCGCACTGGCTTGCGCCGTAGTGCTCGAACTGCTTGTAGACATGCGGTTTCAGGTTCTTTTGACTCCCCTCACCGGGGTTCTTTTCACCTTTCCCTCGCGGTACTTGTTCACTATCGGTCGCCAAGGAGTATTTAGGCTTACCGGATGGTCCCGGCAGATTCAGACAGGATTGCACGTGTCCCGTCTTACTTGGGTAACCCGCTCAGCTCCAACTGGCTTTCGTGTACGCGACTATCACGCTCTTTGGTGCGTCTTTCCAGGACGCTTCCACTAGCCTGTCAAAGTCCTACCGCGGACCCGCTACCCCACCGCCATTTGCATGACGTTGGTTTGGCCTCTTCCCATTTCGCTCGCCACTACTTTGGGAATCACTCGT
>NZ_JAPNJZ010000002.1:160000-435095 GCF_026626765.1 Corallococcus sp. bb12-1
ACCTCCATGTGGCGCATGCTGCTGGAGCGCGGCAAGGACCTGGAGCTCTCCTTCAGCGACATCCAGGCCGATGACCGCACCGGCAAGGCCCACTGGGATGCTCGCTACACCTTCAGCCAGACGCGCCGGAAGGTCCTCAACCGCATCGACGCGACGTTCGAGTTCGCCGACGGGAAGATCATCCGCCACCGGGACCACTTTCCCTTCTGGACGTGGTCCCGGCAGGCGCTCGGGCCCGTGGGACTGGTGCTCGGGTGGACGCCGCTGCTGCACAACAAGGTGCGCGCCCAGGGCGCCGCGGGACTGCGCAAGTACATGCAGGAGCGCGGCATCCAGGGCCCCTGATTCGCGGCGGCGTCACCCTCCTACGTCGAGCTGCTTCAGCGTCACCGGCCCCTTCGCCCCCTGGCGCGCCAGGGTGGCTTCACAGCGGACCTCGCCCATCCAGTCCGTGTAGCGCAGCGTGGCCGTGCCGTCCGCGTGCAGCCACAGGGTCGCATGCCCGTGGTTGCCGCGGTCCTGGCGCACGCCCGTCCATTCGGGGAAGCGCGGCCGGGATTCGAAGAAGCGCACTGGCGCCACTGGATGCATCGGCGTGTCCCTTCGCTCGTAGGGGAAACCTCCGTGGCCCAGGCTGGCCCCCAGGAAGGGCAACCCTGGCGCCCGGTCGTACAACGCGCCTCCCTGGGCGCCTCCCCAGCACCAGAGGTCCACCCATTCGCGCTCCACGACCAGGGACTTCAAGTCCTCTTCCACGAGGGGCGCGAGGCGCTTTCGGTCTGGTCCGTAGGGGGCCGTGTGGCTCAGCAGGATGTTCATGGCGCCCCGCCTTCGCCCCTCCGACAGCCGCTGCTCCAGCCATTGCAACAGCGCGGGCTCGCGGTGGCGGCCGGCTTCGAACCAGGCGGTGTCCAGGCCGATGAGCTGGAAGCGCTCCGCGGCGAGGCAGAAGTAGCTGCCCTCCTGGGGGTGCCGGGGGCCCGCGCCCCGGCGCTCGTCCAGGTAGCGGAAATAGGCTCCCGCTCCCGAGCGCATCTCCGGCGCCGCGTTGAGCGTCAGCAGCGTCGTCGTCGCGAGCAGTGGCTCCAGGGGCTCCGCTACGTGCGCGTCGAATTCGCCCTGCCGGCCCGCGTAGAAGACGCCCCCCAGGTGCACCGCGCAGTCCAGGCGCTCGCCTCGCATCACGAGCTGCCGGGCGATGTACCTGGAGGTGTATTCGCCCGTGCCGAAGTCCCCGAAGAGCGCCACCTCCACCGGCTGCCCTGGCTCCGGCTCCCGCAGTGGATAGAGAAAGCGGCTCTTCGCGCCGAAGTGCCAGCGGAACGGCGCCTGCCTCGCCGCCGCCCCCTGCTCCAGCCAGACCGGCCCATTGAACAGCAACCACCCGCGCAGGTCCGAGCGCGGCTCGAAGCGCGTGCGGGTGGGGTCGATGGGGATCTCCTCCGTCTTCAGCGGGAACGTGAAGTCCGAGGGCAGGCCTCCGGCGCCCTGACGAACCTGTCGCTCGGTCGCGTCGAGCCGCTCCTGCAACTGGCCGGGGTCCGTGAACAGCAATTCGAGCTCCCGCAACGCCTCCACGAACGCGCCCACCGTCACGCGCGCGCCCAGGCCCGTCTCCGTCCAGCGCAGCACGTCCTCCGGCTCTCGCAGGAAGGCGGCTCGCAGGGCCTCCAGTTCCTCCGGGCCCAGGACCGGAAGGTCCGTGTCCGTCGCCGGGGGCACTTCCGCCTGGAGTTCGTGCGTCTTCGCCACTTCGTTCGCGGGCGGTGTGACCTTCGCGGTCGCTGGCGGACGGTAGCCGAGCGACTCGTAGAGCTGCTTCCACCTGCCTTCCATGCGCGTCCCCCTCTTGGTGGCCCTGGTCCCCAGAGCCCCCACCCAGGACGCATTCTCCCAGGCATCCCCGACATGGATGTTCGTCCCGGGGCGCCGGTTCCCGGTCGCATCCGGACGCTTACAGACCCTCACTCGACGCGACGCTCAGGGGCTCGCGGAGCCTTCGTTCCGGAAGGTGTAGAGCGTGTAGTACGAGCCCGTGGCGAAGCCGGGCAGCTTGAGCGGATTGAACACACTCAGGTTCGACAGCACCCCGCCCACGAAGCCCGGGGGCACCTCCACCAGCTTCAACGCACCTCCCGCCAACACCACGCCCGCCTGGGGCTGGTCGTTGCTCACCAGCGTGCACTCGCCCGACGCCGTGAATGCGCCCACCGGTAAGTGGAAGCGTGCGTAGAACGGGACTCGCGTGCCGGGGGGGAAGGTCCGGTCCGTCAGCCGGAAACAGGCCGTCGCCGTTCCCACCTTTTCGTAGCCGTCCTCCACGAACCGCCCGTCCACCTCGCGATGGACGGGCACGTACAGACTGGCACCCAGCTTCACCGTAGGCTCGAAGGGGGCCGCCGCGCACACCGCCAGGTCCGGCGGCGACGCAGCGTCCTCCTGCGAGCGGAAGGCATACACCCACTCGTTGCCCGACTGCAGTCGCACCCCAGGCCCTGTCCGCTGCTGCTGAGACATGTTCGGCTCCCTGTCTGGAACCACGGGCTTTCGTGCAGCGGCTACTGCCAGGACAGCGCGTATTCGGTGTCCACCGGACCGGTCTGCTTGCCGTGCACCTGCACGCCTCGCGCACCCAGGGCCTCGATGACGGCCTGGAGCACGCCCTCGTGGTACGCGGGCGGCATGAAGTCCCGCTTCATGATGAGCCGGCCCGTGCGGTCGCCGGACCAGTCCACGCTGCGCTCGCCGTAGCTCACCGCCGCGCGGTAGCCCGTGGGCAGGTTCGTCACCAGCCGCTTCGGGCTGTCTCCCGCGAGCAGGAGCAGCGTCTTGCCCGCCGCCGACGACAGGAAGTCCGTGGTCGCCTGCGTGCCCATCTTGCGCAGCATCACGTCGAAGCCGCCGAGCTGCGGTCCCATCAACTGGGCTCCCGTGAAGGCCAGCTTCAGGAAGCCCGACACCGGGTAGTTGAAGAAGTCCACGAACTTCTTCTCCGTCACCGACGCCAGGCACCGCTCCACCGCCGCGTCACCGCCCAGGATGCGTACCGCGTTCAGCGCTCCGTTGAAGAACATGCCTCGGGCCGTGTCGTCGGGGGTCGCCAGGGCCAGACGCTTCTCCAGGTCCTGGGCCAGTGCTGCATCCAGGCCTGGTGCTTCCTTGCGCTGCTCACTCATAGAGGGGGAAATCTCCGGGGGGGAGGAGATGAAGACCCGCGCGCACTACAGCCGCACGAGCTGAGCGCCATAATGAACGTTGGCTCCGACAGCCGCCACCACCACGAGATCTCCACTCCCGAGCGTCACCCTCCCCTGCTCGAGGTCCTCGGACAGGAGAATCAACATGCCCGCCGCCGACGTGTTGCCGATGCGATCCACGTTGCAGGCAACCGCCTCCTTCGGAAGACCCGCCCGGGTCACGAATGAGTCCATCACGCGCTTGTTCGGCTGGTGGAAGTAGTAGCGCTTCACCTGCTCTCGCAGTGCGGGCGTGAGCACCGCGTCCAGGCACTTCTGCATGTACTCCGGGTAGCTGCGCGCGACCTTGAAGCCATCCACCACGAAGGCCATGTCCGACGGCCGCGTCCGCCCTGGCTGGTAGGGCAGCTTCAACATGCCCCCGCCACGGCGCGTCACCAGCTCCGCGTACGCGTTGCCGGAGAAGGAGGACAGGATGCCCGGGCCGTCCTCGTCACCCGGCTGCGAGCGCAACACCACCGCGCCCGCGCCGTCGCCGAAGACATACATGGACAGGTAGGCGTTGAGCGCCTTGGGCCGGCCCGGCGTGGGCGGCAGCTCGTCCGTATAGACCTCCCGGTTGAGCAGGGGCGAGGTGAATGCCGAGGCCACCACCGCCACCGTGCGGAAGCGGCCGCCCTCCATCATCTTGCGCACCAGGTCCAACACGTACGGCGTGCCGCCGCAGCCGTCGTCCACCACCAGCGCGAACGCGTCCTCGCGCAGCCCCAGCCGCTCATGGAGCGCCATGGCGTCGTGGTTGAAATGCGGCGCGTCCGGCGTGCACGTCACCACGAACAGCGCGTCCAGCTCCTTCGCCTCCACGCCCCCGCGCGACAGCGCCTGGCGCAGCGACAACTCGCACATGTCCGTGTTCGTCGCCGGGTAGAAGCGCCCCGCCACGTCGTCTGGCGGCGGAATCGCTCGGCCCGTCTCGTCGTCGAAGTCCCACAGGAACCGACGCTCGCGAATTCCGATCTTCTCTTCGATGCGCGCCGCGGACCAGCCTGGGATGGCCCGCGCAATCCGTTCGTTGCTGATGGTCCGCGTCGGAACAAAGGCCCCCGCACCCACCACACAAACCCGTTCGGTCATTTCGTGGCCCCTGACATCAATGCCCTGCCGGACGGGATGAATTCCCTGGCAAGAGCGTTTTCAGAGCACGATCCAGGCCAATTCCTAAGCCCTTGGAAAGACGGTGTATTCCTGCTGTGCGTGTGTCACCAATGAAGTGCACAGTCGGACAACTGGCATCCAAGTGACTGAAATTACACGGGAAATGATGCTACTTCAGCAATGAAGCGACCGACATGGAATGAATCACACGCGGTGTGGACTTCACGCTGGGTGCCCCCAATAACACAATCGGGGTGCGTCGTTCCTTCAAAATGTCAATCCGCCGCGATTTGGCAACTGTCCGCGCGCCCCGGGATTGCGGGCGGCGGACTTGGACGGCAGGCCCATCGCGCCTCCCCCCCAGTTCCAGCAGGTCGCGCCAGGCCTCGCTGTCATACGGAAAGCGCCTGAAATTGGATTTCGGCGATTTCCCGCGGTTCAGAAGGGGATGTTGTCGTCGTCGTTGGGAGGCGGGATGTCGCCGTCGTCCGGCGGATTGCCGTAGCCGTAACCCCGACCACCACCACCACCACCACCACCTCCGCCTCCGCCTCCACCCTCACCGCGCTGCCGGGCCATCTCCGCTTCGATGGACGCGAGGAGCTGCTTCTCCTTGTCGTGCCAGCGGGACTTGCTGGGGTCGGCCAGCGAGCGACGGGCGCCGTTGGCGTAGAACTCCAGGTCCTGGAGGCTGGCGCCGTAGACGGGCGCGCCCTTGCTGCGGCCGTAGTTGGGAAGGGTCATGCCGTCGCCACCACCAGCGGGCGCACCCGCTGCGGGCGCGGCGCGACGGGCGGCCGGGGCCGCCGCGACGGGCGTGGCGCTCATGGACAGTTCGCCCAGTTGCAGCGTGAAGCCTTCGCCGTTCCTGTACGCCGTGCCCACCCGGACCTGCTCCACCTGACCGTCGGGGCGATGGACCGCGACGGTGACTGGATATTGCTCGCTCATGCGGCCCGGATTCACACCACGGGCCGGCCGCTGTCAACGATGGAAGCGGGGCATGTCGGTCGCATGGCGGGTCGCCTGGGACGACCCACCACGGAACATGCCTGGGAGACGACGTCTCCCGTCAGTTCAGCGACACCATGCCACCGCCCGAGCCCTTCTTGCGCACCCAGGCCTTCGGCTTGGGCGGCGCCGCGACGGGAGCGGCCGGCTTCGCCACTTCCTTCAGCGCCTGGCTGCCCGCGCGACCGCGCGGCAGCTTCACATCCTGCACCGACTGCGAGCGGGCACCGTCCACCCACGACTCCGGACGACGGCCCGTGCGGATGAGCAGGCGCAGCTTCTGGTAGTGCGCCGAGCAGTAGCCCTTGGAGCGGCTCTGGCGCTTGCACCCGATGACCGCGCACGCCTGGTTGTCTTCCGCCGCGGGAGCACGCGCGGCCGGACGGCCCGGACCCCTGGTGGCGGGCGCCTTCGCGAGAACGGCTGCCTTGGCGGCAGGAACCTTCGCGGGCGCTGCCTTCGCGGCGGGCGCTGCCTTCGCGGCAGGAGCCTTCACGGGCGCTGCCTTCGCGGCGGGAGCCTTCACGAGCGCTGCCTTCGCGAGCGCGGCCTTCGCGGCGACGGTCTTCGCGGACGGCGGACGACCCGGCTTGCGACGGGCGGGCGGCTCCGGTGCGAGCGTGGGCGTGCGAACGCCCGCCACGGCGCCCAGACGGCTGGACAGCGGCGCCAGACGGCGCGTCACCTCGCGAAGCACATCCAACGCATCCAGACCCTTGGCCATACGGGCCACGGCCTTCTGAACGGGAGCGAGTTGCAACTGCAACTCGCGTCGGACCATGTCGCGGAGTTCGGTCTCAAGAGAAAGTGGGGCCATGTGGGGCAGGATATACACCCAACCGCCCGGGGCGGGATGGAAACATCGTCCAAGATGTTAAAGGAACCCGTCATGACTCCGGTTTCCCCCACTCCCGTCCGCTTCCGAGGCACCGACTCCTACCTCACGAGCGAGGGCCTGCAGGCCGCCGTCAACTGCGCCCTCACGCTTCAGCGCCCCCTGCTGGTCAAGGGCGAGCCCGGCACCGGCAAGACGCTCCTCGCGGAAGCGATTGCCCAGGGACTGGGATTGAAGCTGCTCACCTGGCACGTGAAGAGCACCACGCGCGCCCAGGATGGCCTGTATGTCTACGACACCGTGCAGCGGCTGTATGACTCGCGCTTCGGCGACGGGGACGTGCGTGACATCCGGCGATACATCCGCCTGGGGCCGCTGGGTGAAGCGTTCGCCTCGCCCGAGCGCGTGGTGCTGCTCATCGACGAAGTGGACAAGGCCGACCTGGAGTTCCCCAACGACCTGCTCCACGAGCTGGACCGGATGCGATTCCGCATCTCCGAGACCCAGGATGAGGTCGTGGCGAAGAACCGCCCCGTGGTGCTCATCACCAGCAACAACGAGAAGGAGCTGCCCGACGCGTTCCTGCGCCGGTGCGTGTTCCACTTCATCGACTTCCCGGAGCGCGACCTCATGCAGCGCATCGTGGATGTGCATCACCCGGGGCTGGAGGCGTCGCTGGCCGAGCAGGCGCTCAAGGTCTTCTACGAACTGCGCGCGATGACCCGTCTGCGCAAGCGCCCCTCCACCAGCGAGCTCATTGACTGGATCTCCGTGCTCAAGGCCAACGGCGTGATGGAGTTGAAGCTGGATGAACAGCTTCCGTTCCTGGGCGCGCTGCTCAAGAAGGAACAGGACCTGGTAGCGGTGGCCGAGGCGTTCAGGGGCGGCCGCAAGACTCGCGCGTAGTACGGGGAGGATTCAGGCCATGTTCCTGCCGTTCTTCTACGAGCTGCGAAAGCGCGGGGTGAAGGTGGGCGCCCAGGAGGCGCTCGCCCTCGCCGGGGCGCTGAAGGCCGGACTGCATGACAGCAGCCTGGATGGCTTCTACCACGTGGCTCGCGCGCTCCTGGTGCACTCGGAGACGCAGTTGGATGCGTTCGACCAGGCGTTCCTCGCCCACTTCCAGGGCGTGGCGTCCGACGCGCTCAAGCTCACCGAGGAATTGCTGTCCTGGCTGGAGGAAGCCAAGGAGCGCCGAGACCTGAGCCCCGAGGAGATGGCCCTGCTGGAGCAGTGGGACCCGGAGGAGCTGCGCAAGCAATTGGAGCAGCGCCTCAAGGAACAGACCGAGCGCCACGACGGCGGCAACCGCTGGGTGGGCACCGGCGGCGCGTCCGCGTTTGGCAACAACGGCATGGCGCGCCAGGGCGTTCGCATTGGCGGCACCGGAGGGCGGCAGGGCCAGGCGCTGTGGCAGGCGGGGGCTCGCAAGTACGCGGGCTACCGCGATGACGTGGTGCTCGACACTCGACAGATGGCCGTGGCGCTTCGCAAGCTGCGGGCCTTCGTGCGCGAGGGCGCATTGGAGGAGCTGGACATCGACGAGAGCATCTCCGCCACCGCGAAGAACGCGGGCGAGCTGGAGGTGGTGACGCGTCCTCCACGCCGGCCGAACACCCGCGTGGTGCTGTGCATGGACGTGGGCGGGTCCATGGACCCGTACGCGCACCTGGTGAGCCGGTTGTTCAGCGTGGCCAGTCAGGCGTCGCACTTCAAGGAACTGCGCACCTACTACTTCCACAACTGCGTCTACGGGAAGCTCTACGCCACGCCCCAACTCACCGGCGGCCTCACGGTCCCGGAGCTCACCGCGCAGGTGGGCCGACACCACAAGCTGGTGATGGTGGGCGATGCATCCATGGCCCCGTATGAGCTGGGCATCCGCACGGATGCCAATGGTCAGTACCGCCAGGAGGGCCTGGAGGGCATGACGTGGATGATGCAACTGGCGCAGCACTTCGAGCGCAACGTGTGGCTCAACCCGGAGCCTCGTGGGTCGTGGCGCTCGGGCACCATCGCGATGCTCGCCAATGTGTTCCCCATGTTCTCCCTCACCGTGGAGGGATTGGGTGAGGCGGTGAGCCACCTGACGCGTGGGAAGACGCCGCGTGGGGCGGCGACCCGGCGGTAGGTCCCCCCAGCATTTCCCACGTTTCCAGTGTCCCGTGGCGGACCTCCCGGCATGCCCCGTTGTGGGCAAGCCGGGACGGGCCTGTTTCGTGCGGCGCGGCGTCCCCGGTTACGGCATGGTGCGCCCACGACGCAGCCGGCGTGGGGAGACCGCATGACGACCGAGAAGATCGATACCCAGGCAATCAACACCATTCGCACCCTGTCCATCGACGCGGTGGAGCAGGCCCACTCGGGTCACCCGGGCGCGCCCATGGCGCTGGCTCCGGTGGCCTACCAGTTGTGGCAGCAGGAGCTGAGGTATGACCCGGCCCAGCCCCAGTGGCCGGACCGCGACCGCTTCATCCTCTCCAACGGCCACGCGTCCATGCTGCTCTACAGCCTGCTGCACCTGTCCGGCATCAAGCGCATGGACAAGCAGGAGCGCGTGACGGACGTGCCCGCCGTGTCCCTGGAGGACATCAAGAAGTTCCGCCAGCTGGACTCCGTCACCCCGGGCCACCCGGAGTACCACTGGACCACCGGCGTGGAGACCACCACCGGTCCCCTGGGCCAGGGCGTCGCCAACAGCGTGGGCATGGCCATCGCCAGCCGCTGGCTCGCGGGCCACTTCAACAAGCCCGGCTTCGAGCTGTTCACCCATGACGTCTACGCCATCTGCGGCGACGGCGACATGATGGAGGGCGTCGCGTCCGAGGCCGCGTCGCTCGCCGGCCACCTCCAGCTGCCCAACCTGTGCTGGATCTACGACAGCAATCACATCTCCATCGACGGCAGCACCGACCTTGCCTTCACCGAGGACGTGGGCCACCGCTTCGAGGGCTACGGCTGGCGCGTCCTCCAGGTCACCGACGCCAACGACCTGGACGCGCTGAGCAAGGCCTACAGCACCTTCAAGGAACAGCGCGGCAAGCCCACCCTCATCGTCGTCAACTCGCACATCGGCTACGGCGCGCCCAAGAAGCAGGGCCTGGCCAGCGCCCACGGCGAGCCCCTGGGCGCCGAGGAGATCAAGGGCACCAAGCGCTTCTACGGCTGGCCCGAGGATGCGCAGTTCCTGGTCCCCGAGGGCGTGAAGGAGCGCTTCCAGGAGCGCATGGGGGCTCGCGGCAAGCAGCTTCGCGAGGCCTGGGAGAAGTCGCTGGCCGGCTACCGCGCGCAGCACCCGGAGCTGGCGCACGAGCTGGACCGCATGCTCAAGCGTGAGCTGCCGGATGGCTGGGACAAGGAGCTGCCCGTGTTCCCCGCGGACGCGAAGGGCATGGCCACCCGTGAGTCGGGCGGCAAGGTGCTCAATGCGCTCGCGAAGAACTACCCGTGGCTGGTGGGCGGCTCCGCGGACCTGAATCCGTCCACGAAGACGTACCTGACCGCCTCCACGTCCATGAAGCCGGGCGAGTACGCGGGCCGCAACATCCACTTCGGCGTGCGCGAACACGCGATGGGTTCCATCGTCAACGGCCTCAACCTGAGCAAGGTGCGCGCGTACGGCGCCACGTTCCTCATCTTCAGTGACTACGAGCGCCCCGCCATGCGCCTGTCGTCCCTGATGGAGATCCCCTCCATCCACATCTTCACCCACGACTCCATCGGTCTGGGCGAGGACGGCCCCACGCACCAGCCCGTCGAGCAACTGGTGTCCCTGCGCGCCATCCCCGGCAACATCGTCATCCGCCCCGGCGACGCCAACGAGGTCGCCGAGGCCTGGCGCTACATCGCGCAGCAGCAGCACCACCCGGTGGTGCTCGTGCTGTCGCGGCAGCCGGTGCCCACGCTGGACCGCACGAAGTTCGCTCCCGCTTCGGGGCTGTCCCAGGGCGCGTACATCCTCCAGGAGGCGGAGGGCGGCAAGCCGGACGTCATCCTCATTGGCACGGGCACCGAGGTCGCGCTGGTGATTGAGGCCGCGGAGAAGCTCAAGGCCGACGGCGTGAAGGCTCGCGTCGTCAGCATGCCGTCGTGGGAGCTGTTCGAGCAGCAGCCCGCCGAGTACCAGGAGCGCGTGCTGCCCGAGGCGCTCACCGCTCGCGTCGCGGTGGAGAAGGGCGCCGCGTTCGGCTGGGAGCGCTGGGTGGGCCACATTGGCAGCGTCGTCGGCATGCGCAGCTTCGGGGCTTCGGCGCCCATCAAGGCGTTGCAGCAGAAGTTCGGCTTCACCGTGGAGAACGTGGTGAAGGAAGCGCACGCCACCATCGCCAAGATGAAGAAGTCCAAGGCCTGAAAATAAAAGGGCCCCGGACCCTCCCCCGAAGGTCCGGGGCACCTCTGGGTTCACCGCCGGGCTACCTCCGGCGGGAACTCCATGGATGCGTGTGGCTGTGTTCCCCCCCGATTCAGCGGTGCCGCGGTGCGGCTCAGGCCGCGAAGTACACCGGGCGCGCCGGGGGCGGGTTGCTGATGAACTTCATCTCCTTGATCATCTTGTTGAAGTCGCTCTGGTCGATGCCCGTGCCGCCCTTGGCCTGCGCGCGGGTGGCGTACTTCTCGTAGGTGTCGACGACCTTCTTCGCGTCCGGCGTGAGGCGGTCGTAGTTCTGGCGCGCCCACTTCATCGTGTCGGTGAACTCCAGGCCCGCCGCCTGGCCGTCCAGGTCCGCGGCGCCCTTCTCGATGGCGGCCGTCAGGTCCTTGCCGTTGATCTTCCCGCTCTTGCTGTCCAGGCCCTCCAGCGCGGCGCGCATGGAGTCGTCGCGGAAGGTCTTGAAGCCGTCCATGGTCTTGAACATGGCGTCGGTCTCCTTCTGCGTCATGCCGTCCGGGCCGGCCTTCTTCGCGGCGGACTGGTAGGCCTTCAGCACTTCCTTCGCCTCGGGCGTCAGGCGGCTCTCGTTCTTCGCGGCCCACTTCTCGAACTCCTTCAGTTCGGAGGTGGTGGAGTGCGCGTCCGTGTCCGAGATGCCCTCGCGGATGGCCTTCGTCAGGTCCTCGCCAGAGATGGGGCCCTGCTCCTTGTCGAGCGACTCCGTGGCCTTGCGGGCGCTCACGTCACCAGCGCCCACCTTCTTCATCTCCGCGTTGAGGGCGATCGTCTCCTTCGTGTTCAGGCCCTCGTGGCCCTTCGCCTGCGCCGCCTTGGCGTGCTTGCGGTAGACGTCGAGCACCTCCTTGGCCTCCGGGCTCAGCTTGCTCTCGTTCTTCGAGGCCCACCGCTCGAACTCCTTCAGCTCCGCGCCGGCCGCCTGGCCGTCCAGGTCCGCCGTGCCCTTCTGGATGGCCTTGGCCATGTCCTGGCCGGAGATGGGGCCCTTCTTCTGGTCGAGCGCTTCGGTCGCCTTGCGGGCGCTCACGTCAACGGCGGCCGCCTTCTTCATCTCCGCGTTCATGACGGCGGACTCCTTGTCCGTCAGGCCCGTCTGGCCCTTCTCCTGCGCCGCCTTCGTGTGCTTGCGGTAGACGTCGAGCACTTCCTTGGCCTCCGGGCTCAGGCGGCTCTCGTTCTTCGCGGCCCACTTCTCGAACTCCTTGGCCTCCGCGCCGGCGGCCTGGCCGTCGTGGTCCGCCGTGCCCGTCTTGATGGCCTTGGCCATGTCCTCGCCGGACACCGTGCCGCCCTTGCGGTCCAGGTTCGCGAGCGCCTTCTTCGCGCTGGCATCACCCACGTCGCGCATCTCGCCGAGCATCTTCTTGAAGTCGTCCTGCGGGATGCCGGACTCGCCGCGCGCCTGGGAGAGCGCCGCGTACTTGGAGTAGAGGTCCATCACCTGCTTCGCCTCCGGCGTGAGGCGCTCGCGGTTGTTCATCGCCCAGTCCGCGACGGTGCGGTACTCGGAGGAGGCGGCCTGGCCGTCCAGGTCCGCGGTGGCGCGGTCGATGGTGTCCGCCATCTGCTCCGCGCTGATGGGGCCCGAGGTCTGGTTCAGCTTGTTCAGCTCCACCAGCGCGCCCACGTCCTTGGGCATCCAGTCGTTGCGCGGCTGCACCGCGAACTTCTTGCCCGCGTCGAACTGGTCGGCCTTGTTCAGCCCCGCCTTCAGCTCCGTGATCTGCGCGCGCATGCCCGACATCTGGGTCTTCATCTCCTTGAGCGAGGAGAGCAGCGCCGCCTCCTTGCCGGACAGCTTCGAGCCGCCACCCAGCACGCGCTCCTGCGTCGTCTTCGAGATGGCGGGGCGGTTCGAGATGACGGTGGAAGCGGTCTTGAGCGTGGTCATTTTTGATCTCCGGTAGGAGCGGCTTCCGTGTCGGAAGCAGTCATGCCGGGACCTATTGCGCGCGTCGTGCCATCCCTGCCCACCGGGCGAAGTGCCGTGATTCCAAGAGGTTGCGCGGCGAGGACGCACTCCGCGGGGTGGTGACTCCAGTCACCATGGTGGTGACTGTCACCAGCCCCCCCACCCCTCGGGTGGTGATTCCGGTCACCAGGGGAGGAGGGTGCGTAGGTGGGGCGTCGCCATGCGGCGGTTCAGACTCCGCCTCGCAGCTCTGTCTCGCTCCACAGCGCGCCGTCACGTTCGGTGAGCAGGAAGGTCAACCTTCCCTGGTGGAAGCCTCGCACCGGGGCATGGGGGTCCGGGAAACCCGAAGGCAGGCGCCACTCCGGGGGCTTCAGCGGCGACAGGGGGATGGACTGTTCCCGGCGCAGCGCGCCCACGTCCTGGTCGGTGAGGTCCCTTCCTCGCGCCCAGGGCAGGAGGTCGCGGCCGTGCAGCTCCACGCGGTGGCCGGGGCCCGGGTCCTTCCATGGACCGATGGCCGTGCGGTTCAGCGCGGAGAGGTGCGCGCCACAGCCGAGCGTCCGCCCCAGGTCCCCTGCCAGCGAGCGCACGTAGTAGCCGCCTCGGCAGGTGAGCTCCAGGATGCTGGCTCGCGGCAGGTCGTGCGAACGCCAGCGGGCGGTGTGCAGGTAGACGCGCGAGGGGGGCAGGTCCACGGCTTCGCCCCGGTGCGCCTTGCGGTAGGCGGGCTCACCGTCGATCTTCTTCGCGCTGGTGGCCGGGGGCACCTGTTCCGTCCAGCCGAGGAACGGCTCCAACGCCACGTCCAACACGGCCGGGGTCAGTGCGCTCGCGTCGCCCTGGTGCACGGGGCGGCCGTGCAGGTCTCCGGTGTCCATCTCCGTGCCCCACTCCACTCGGGCCACGTACGTCTTGGGCACGGCGTGCATCCGTTCGAACAGGTGCGTGGCCGGGCCCACCAGCATGAGCAGCAGCCCTTCCGCGAATGGATCCAACGTGCCGCCGTGCACCAGCGCCGTGCGCCGGTTGGGGCGCGTGGCCTGGGCCTCCTCCTGGAAGGCTCGCACGGTGGCGAAGCTGGTGGCGCCCACCGGCTTGTGCGTCAGGTAGAGGCCGGGGGTCATGACCCTTCCTCGTCGTCTTCCTGGAAGCGCGCCTTGCGCACCGTCGTCGCGCCCTGCTGCTTCTCCAGGTGCACGGGCGTGGCGTCCGAGTGCTTCGAGACGGTGTTCGCCAACTCCTCCGCGTGCGTCGTCACCCAGACCTGGCTGTGCTTCGCCGCGTTCACGATGAGCCGGCCCAGGGGCTTGAGCAGCTCCGGATGCAGGCTGGTCTCCGGTTCGTTCAGCGCGAGGAACGGGGGCGGCCTGGGACTGAGCAGCGCCGCCAGCAGGCACAGGTAGCGCAACGTCCCATCCGACAGCTCCGTCGCCGCCATGGGGCGTGACAGCCCGGGCATGTGCAGCAAGAGGCTGAAGCGTCCCTCCTCCGCTCGGACGTCCAGGCGCGCGCCCGGGAAGGCGTCATCGATGCCCTGCTCCAATGCCTGCTCGTCACCCACCTCCACGATGGTCTGGAGCGCCGCCGCCAGGTCTCGGCCGTCGTGCGCGAGCACCGGCGTGCGCACGCCCACCTGGGGATGCCGCAGGGGCGCGTCCGGGTCCGTGCGGAAGTGGTGGTAGAAGCGCCACGACGACAGCGTCCTGCGCACCTCCATCAGCCGGGGGAAGCGGTGCGGATCCGACAACTGATCCAACACCGACTCCGCGCTCCACAGCTCCGTGGGGAACGTCACCTTCGTTCCGTCCGCGTCGCGCAGGAACGCCGTGCGGTCCTTGCGCTCCATCAACACGACGCGCCGCCCGCCCGCGTAGGCCCACAGGTGCTCTTCCTTCACCTCCGGATCCAACCGGAAGGCCGTGAAGGGAGGCGGGGGCCCTGTCGGCACGGGCCCGCATTGCAGTTCGTACGCGAGGTCGTCCAGGTCCACCGACACCTTCAGCCGCACCGGCTTCTTGAGGTCGCGCGGGCCGGCCCACATCACGCTCGGCGTGCCGCCCTCCTCCGCCAGGGTGCGCGCGAGTCTGCCCTCCGCCGACGCCGCCAGCAGGTACAGCGCGCGGTACAGGTTCGTCTTGCCGCTGCCGTTGGGCCCCACCACCACGTTCACCGGCCCCAGTTCCAGGTGGAGCTGGCGCACGGAGCGGTAGCCGGAGATTTCCAGACGCGTGATGGGCATGGCGTGCGCAGCCTAGCCGCGCGCAGGGGCTTCCGGCGCCGTGCATTCCAGATTCCGGGAGCGCACTCCCAGTCCCGAAAACACCCGGGGCCGCCAGGAATGCGGGACCGCTCCGTATAGCCTCCGCGTGTCCGCCTTCCGTGGCGCCCTGAAGGAGAAGGTCCCATGCCGCTCCCATTCCGCTGGCTCCTGAGCCTCACCCTGTCCCTGGCCCTCACGGGCTGTTCCCAGGAGTCCTCGGCGGATGCCGGCACGCCCCTGGATGCCGGTGCGTCCGTGGACTCCGGCACGTCCGTGGACGCTGGGACCTCCGACGCGGGTCCCGGTGACGTGGATGCGGGGGCGGGTGACGCAGGGGACCCATCCTCCCAGGACGCTGGCAGCGGGAGTTCCGACGCGGGCCCACAGGATGAAACCTGGGACGGCGGCGCCGCGACGCTCCCCGAGCTGACCGACTGGCTGACCCCTCCGGACCCCTATTCGGACTGCGCCCTCACCCTCCCGACGGGCTCCCCCATCACGGACTGCAAGGACCTGTCCCTGTTCGACCGTTCCTCGTGTCCCTCGGGCGCGTTCGACACGCTGGAGTCCGTGGGCACGTACCACCTGCTCGGCCGAGGTCTCTCCGGGTACGTCACCGTCGGTTACGGACTGACGCTGCCGTTCGACGGGGCGCCGGGCACGCTCAACGGCAGGCCCCTGACGCGCCAGTCCGTGGGGCCGGGCTCGTTCGTCTTCAGCACCACCTTCGCCGCGACGCCTCCCTACGTCCCCGCTCGGGACTTCACGTTCGTGGGCTGCACCCGGCCCGAGCCCCGCCGCATCAACGGCTGCTTCGTCCAATGCGCTGACGGCAAGGTGCGCAGCCAGGGGACCTTCACCGCGCTGCGTCCTTCCTGGGGTCGCGGTGAGTCCGAGTCCTCCGGTGGCCTCACCCTCCAGGCCGAGGTCCCGGTTCCCCTGGGCTTCCCGGCGGATGTCTACGTGACGAAGGACCATGCCTACGTGGTGGCCATCGGCGACAAGTCCCAACCGGGCGGCCTGGCCGTCTTCGACGTGAGGACGCGGACGAACCCCGTCCTCACGAAGCGCATCCAGCTTCCCGGCGACACCTACTGGAATGGCGTCTGGGCGAAGGGCGACGCGCTCTACATCGCCAGCACCCAGGCCGGCGTCATCGTCTACGACATCTCCAACCCCGCCGACCCCCAGTACGTGCGCGCCGTGCCCGGCGAGGCCATCGCCGTACACACCGTCCATGTGCAGGGCGACCGGCTCTTCGCGATGGCGCCCGAGCCCGCGAGCCAGACGCTCGTGTTCGATGTGAGCTCACCGCTCGCGCCCGTGCTGCTCAACCGGGTGACGGTGTCCGGAGAGTGGGGAGGGCCGCACGACGCCTTCGCCTACGGCGACCGCCTCTACATCAACAGCACGAGCTCCGGCTTCGTAGCCTTCGACGTGAGCAACCCGGAGCACGCGCTGGAGTTGGGCGCGTATGTCTTCGAAGGTCAGTACTCCCATGCGAGCGCGGTGGGCACCTTCGCGGGCCGCACCATTGCCTTCGAAGGCGGTGAGGGCATCAACGCGCACCTGCGCGTGCTGGATGTCACCGACCCCGCGAACATGCGGCTCATTGGCGAGTACGGACTGCGCCCCCACTTCTCCATCCACAACATGATCCTCAGGGGCACGAAGCTCTACATCGCGTACTACCAGGAGGGCGTGCGCGTGCTGGACGTGTCCGTGCCGCCGCAACCTCGCGAGGTGGCGCACTTCAACACCTTCCTCGAAACCCAGCCCGGCCGGGGCAGCGGGAGTTTCGAGGGCGCCATCGGCATCCGCGTCCCGGGCGACGGGTACGTCTACGTCGTGGACACGGCGCGCGGACTGCTCATCTTCAACGAGCCGTGAAGCGAGCTGGCAGGGAGGCGTACTCGGCCTGTCTGGAGTTGCGCGTGGTGGATCGTGTATTCCTCCAGGGCCCCTTCTTCAGGGGTCATGAAAGCGAATGCCTTCCGTGTCTTCCCTCTCGCGCGCGTCCCTGTTGTTCGTCGCCACCCTGGCCCTGACGGGCTGCTCCGAGGAATCCTCGGCGGACGCCGGCACGTCCGTGGATGCTGGCTCGTCCGTGGATGCTGGCTCGTCCGTGGATGCTGGCTCGTCCGTGGATGCTGGCTCGTCCGTGGACGCAGGAACCTCCGACGCGGGTGACGGAGGCGGGGATGCGGGGACCGGGGACGCCGGCCCCGTCGATGCGGGCGACCCGTCCTCCGAGGACGCCGGGAGCGGGAGTCCCGACGCGGGCCCCGACGTCGAACCCTGGGACGGCGGCGCCGCGACGCTTCCTGAACGGACCGACGCGAAGGTCCCTGCCCCCTATTCGGACTGCGCCTTCACCCTGGCGACGAATGCCTCCGTCGCGGACTGCTCCGACCTGTCCCTGTTCGACCGCGCCTCGTGTCCCGCGGACGCGTTCAACACGCTGGAGTCCGTGGGCCACTACCGGCTGCTCACCCAGTCCCCTTCGGGTTTCATCCTCGCCGGCTATGGCGTGAGTCTGCCGTTCGATGGAAGCGCGGGCACGATGCTCGGCTGGCCGCTGACGCGCCAGGAGGTCGGTGCGGGCGCGTTCCTCGTCAACAGCACCTTCGGCGCGGCTTCCCCTTCCCTTCCTGCCCGGGACTTCGTCTTCGTGGGGTGCACCCGGCCCGAGCCCCGTCGCGTCAACGGCTGCTTCGTCCAGTGCTCCGACGGCAAGGTGCGCAGCAAGGGGACCTTCACCGCGCTGCGCCCCTCCTGGGGTCGCGGTGAGTCGGAGTCCTCGGGAGGGCTCTTCCTCCGCTCCGAGACCCGTGTCCCCCTGGGCCTTCCGCTGGAGGTGGCCGTGGCGAAGGACCATGCCTACGTGGTGGCCGCCAGAGACAGGTCCCAACCGGGCGGGCTGGCCGTCTTCGACGTGACGACACGGACGAGCCCCGTCCTCATCCAACGCATCCCCGCGCCGGACACCACGTCCTGGAACAGCGTCTGGGCCGAGGGCGACGCGCTCTACATCGCCAGCAGTTCAGGCGTCCTCATCTACGACATCTCCAACCCGGCGGAGCTGCGGTACGTGCGCGCCGTGCCGGACGAACCGCTCAACGTGCACACCGTCCATGTGCAGGGCGACCGGCTCTACGCCATGTCACCCTCCCCCACGGGCCAGACGCTCCTGTTCGACGCGAGCTCACCGTTTTCGCCCGTGCTGCTCAACCGGGTGACGGCGTCCGGGGACCTGGGCGGGCCACACGACGCCTTCGCCTATCAGGATCGCCTCTACGTCAGCAGCATGAGCTCCGGCTACGTGGTGTTCGACGTGGCGAACCCGGCTCAGGTCCAGGAGCTGGGCGCTTATCGCTACAACGGGCAGGATGCGCACACGAGCGCGGTGGGCACCTTCGCGAGCCGCACCATCGCCTTCGAAGCCAGCGAGGGGCCGGGCACGCACCTGCGCGTGCTGGACGTCACCGACCCCGCGAACATGCGGCTCATTGGCGAGTACGCGCTGCGCCCCGAGTACTCCATCCACCACCTGATCCTCCGGGGCACCAAGCTCTACATCACGCACTACCAGGAGGGTGTGCGCGTGCTGGACGTGTCCGTGCCCCCGAAGCCTCGCGAGGTGGCGTACTTCAACACCTTCCTGGAGACCCAACCGGGCCGGGGCAGCAGCCTCTACGAGGGCGCCATCGGCATCCGCGTCCCGAACGACGGGTATGTCTACGTGGTGGACTCGCACCGCGGGCTGCTCATCTTCAACGAGCCGTGAGGCATCGCGTCCGCGCGCAAGGGTTGCTGGAGCGCGCGGGACCGATGGTTGCCGGATGGAGGGCAGTTCACGCACTCCACGCCGAAGGGACGTTACCGGACCGTGTCGATGGAGGCCCCGCCGTCCTGGTGGGGCTCCGGGTTCCCGCGAAGAGGTCCGCTTCCCATGTCCCGCCTGCCCCGCTGGCTCCTGCTGTTCACCACCGCCCTGGCCCTCTCAGGGTGCTCGTCTTCCACCACCCCGGACGACGCGGGCCCTGCCCCCGTGGATGCCGGCACGTCCGACGCGGGCGGCGACTCCGAAGCGGGTGACAATTCAGACGCCGGTTCGGACGCCGGCACTGACACATCCGACGCGGGCTCGGTTGTCGACGCGGGCACGTCCGACGCGGGCACCGACCTGCCGCCCTGGGACGGCACCGCCGAAACGCTGCCCGAGCGCACCGACCACGTGGACCGGGGGCTCTACTCCGACTGCGCGTTCACCCTGCCCGTGGGCGCTCCCGTCGCCGCCTGCAACGACGCGTCCCTCTTCGACCGGTCCTCGTGCCCCTCGGGCGCGTTCGACAGCGTGGACACCGTGGGCTTCTACGCCATGGATGCGCGGCCCTCGACCGGCTACGTGAACAACCTCTCCGCCTTCGACCTGCGGCTCCCGTTGGACGGCTCCGCGGGCAACCTCTCCGGCCGGGCCCTGACGCATCGGGCGGTCGGAGCGGGCGAGTTCGTCGCCGCCACCACCTACGTCGCCACCCGCATCAACCCGGCCCGGGACTTCGTCTTCGCAGGCTGCACACGGCCCACACCCGACCGCATCAACGGCTGCTACGTGCAGTGCTCCCAGGGCAAGGTGGGCATCGTGGGCACGTTCACCGCGACGCGCGCCGGCATCCCGGCCCGGGGTGAATCCGAGTCCTCCGGCCTCACCCTCGTCTCCGAAGCCACCGTCCCCCTGGGCATGGCCGTGGATGTCTACGTCGCGAAGGACCACGCCTACGTGGTCGCCGACGGCCATGCCAGCGCGCTCGGGGGCCTGGCGGTCTTCGACGTGACGAACCGGGCGCACCCGGTACTCAAGAAGGTCATCCAACTGCCGAACGACACGCTCTGGAATGGCGTGTGGGCAAAGGGCGACGCGCTCTACATCGCCAGCGCCAGCTCCGGCGTCATCGTCTACGACATCTCCGACCCCGCGGATCCGCAGTACGTGCGCGCCGTGCCCGGCGAGCCGACCCCCGTGCACACCGTGCACGTGCAGGGCGACCGGCTCTACGCCATGGCCCCGGCGCAGACCGACGCGGTGCTCCTGTTCGACGTGTCCTCACCGCTGGCGCCCGTGCTGCTCAACAAGGTCTCACTCCAGGCGGGAGGCAACGGCCCCCATGACGCCTTCGCGTACCAGGACCGCCTCTACGTCAGCTACACGGAGTCGGGCTATGTGGCCTTCGACGTGAAGGACGCCGAGCACATCGAGAAGCTGGGCTCGTATGTCTTCGACGGCCAGTTCGCCCATGCGAGCGCGGTGGGCACCTTCGCGGGCCGCACCCTCGCCTTCGAAGGGGGCGAGTTCCAGGGCTCCCACCTGCGCGTGCTGGACGTCACCGACCCCGCGAACATGCGGCTCATTGGCGAGTACGGCCTGCGCCCCGAGTTCTCCATCCACAACATGATCCTCAAGGGCACGCGCCTCTACGTCGCGTACTACCAGGAGGGCGTGCGTGTGCTGGACGTGTCCGTGCCGCCAAAGCCGCGTGAGGTGGCGTACTTCAACACCTACCGGGAGACGGAGCCGGGCCGCATCGGGGGCATCTTCGAGGGCGCCATCGGCATCCGCGTCCCGGACGACGGGTACGTCTACGTGGTGGATACGCACCGAGGACTGCTCATCCTTCGCGAACCGTGAGCCGGCCGCGCCCGACCTCCAGGCACAGCTCCCAGCCGTCCTCGAGGAGGTCCTCGGAGGGCGCGGGCTCCAGCCGACGCCGCAGCTCCTCCCCCGCCGTGCCCTGGAGTTTGGATTCCTCCAACTTGATGCGGGCACGCACCTCTCCGCCGACATCCCACGATCCATCCGAGCCGGACAGCACCATCAAGTCCGCTTCGAGGTTCCCCACCACGAGGTGGTCCGCGCCGGTGTACAGCGCGCGGACCCGCTCGCTGCCGATGACCACGAGGCCCGAGTCCGCTGGGTCCCCGTCCATCAGCGCGCCGTGGATGATGAGGTCTCCCAGGACGACCACGGTCCCCCTCAGGTGGACATGGCCGTGGAGCTCCAGCGGGCCCTGGTAGATGACGAGTTCGTCGTAGGTCGTGCCGAGCGTGATGAACGTGTCCCCGTCCTGCTGATGCGTCGTGGAGAAGCTGGGGAACGCGGCGACGGGCCCACCGTGCCGCTTCAGCGCGTGCGCGACGATGAACTCCCAGTCCGGGGGACTCCGGGCTTCGGGAATGGTGATGGGTTCAAAGGCAGGCCGCGCCAGTGCCTGCTCCAGCGCCTGGGCCATGCTGTCGCGCCACGCGTCCTTCAGGCGCTGCTGCTCGGGTGTGGGCCAGGCAGGGTTGCTGCTCCAGTGGTCGACGATCTCCCCGCCGGGAACGCGAGTGCGCAGGTCAGCGAGGGCTTCGTCGATGTCTGGGCGGCGTGGGTGCATCCGGGGGCTTCTAGCCCGGCCCTGGTGGCTGCGTCATGCTGCCGCGAAGCCTCTCGCCGTCCGGAGCCCCTGCCCATGAAATCCCCCGTGCGCCTGTCCATCACGGCGCTGTTCGCCTGCGCCGTGTCGCTGTCCGGCTGTCACAAGGACGACCCCGAGGTTCCAGACGCGGGCCCTCCAGACACGGCGGGCACGGACGTGGAGCGCACCGACTACGTGGACGTCCTTCCCGACGTGCCGTGCGCGGATCCGGATTACGCATCGCCCCGCGCGAACTGCGAGGACCCGGGCAGCTTCGACCTGTCCCGCTGTGACAAGGCAGCCGTCGGGGCCGTGTCGCCCTCCGGCACCTACCGCGCCATCCTGCGCTACACCTCCCAGAGCGCCTTCGGCGCCGGGTTCCGCCTGGGCGCCGAGGGCAGCCCCGGCACCCTCCTGGGCCGCCCCCTGGTGCGCCAGCAGGTGGACGCCCAGGGCTTCTTCCTCACCAATGAGTTCACGACGTCCACGAAGGCCGTGCAGCGCTATGCGCTCGCGGGCTGCCGCGTGCCGGAGCCGGGCCGCATCACCGGCTGCTTCGTGCGCTGCACCGACGGCGTGCCGGACTACTCCGGCACCTTCGACGCACGGCGCATGAACTGGACCGAGGAGCCGGTCCGCTCCCCGTCCCTGCACCTCGTCTCCGAGACCGCCGTCACGCAGGGCGACCCGGTGGACGTCTACGTCACGAAGGACCACGCCTACGTGGTGTCCCTCCCCCGGGGCACGGAGGCGGGCGGCCTGACCGTCATCAACGTGGCCGACAAGGCGCACCCGGTCGTCGTCACGACGCTGAACCTGCCCAATGACAGCTACTGGAACGGCGTCTGGGCCAAGGGCGACGCGCTCTACATCGCCAGCGGCAACTCCGGCGTCATCGTCTACGACATCTCCAACCCGGCGGCGCCCCAGTACGTGCGCGCGCTGCCCGGCGGCGCCATCAACGTGCACACCGTGTTCGTGGAAGGCGATCGGCTGTACGCCATGTCCCCCGCGCCCAACGGCGAGACGCTCCTGTTCGACGTGGCCACGCCGCTGGCCCCCCAACTGCTGAGCCGCATCTCCGTGCCGCGCTCGGATGCGACCAGCTACCCGCACGACGCGTTCGCGTACCAGGACCGCCTCTACGTCAATCACAGCACCACCGGCTACGTCATCCTGGACGTGACCCGCCCCAACGTGACGCCCGTGCTGGGCGCGTATTCCTTCCCCAATCAGTACAGCCACGCGAACGCGGTGGGGACGTTTGGCGAGCGCACCATCGCCTTCGAGGGCGGCGAGCGGTTCGGCGCGCACCTGCGCGTGCTGGACGTCACCGACCCGGCGCGCATCCGCCTCCTCGCCCAGGTGAAGATGCGGGCGGAGACGTCCATCCACAACCTGGTGCTCAAGGGCACGCGGCTCTACGTCGCCTGGTACCACGAGGGCGTGCGCGTCTTCGACGTGGCCACCCCCGAGAGTCCCCAGGAGGTGGCGTCCTTCAACACCTTCGACGAGCTCCACCCGCGCAGCACCGACAGCCTCTACCAGGGCGCCATCGGCATGCGCGTGCCGGGGGACGGGTCCATGTACGTCGTGGACCTGTCGCGCGGCCTGCTGGTGTTCGACGAGCCCTGAGCGTCAGACCTCGATGCGGTTGCGGCCGTTGGACTTGGCCCGGTACAGCCGGGAGTCCGCGACGCGCAGCAGCTCCTCCAGGGTGGTGCCGTCCTGCGGCGCCACCGCGAGCCCCGCGCTGAAGGTGACGTGGAAGGCTTCGCCCCTGTCGCCCTCGAAGGACATGCCCGCCAGCTCCTCCGCCGTGCGGGAGAGGATTTCGCGGGCGGTCTCCGCCGTCTCCCCCAGCAGCGCGACGACGAACTCCTCGCCGCCCCAGCGGGCGCGCAGGTCCTCGCGGCGGAAGCGCGCGCCCAGGAGGCGCCCCAGCCGCATCAGCACGCGGTCCCCGGCGAGGTGGCCGTGCTCGTCGTTGACCTTCTTGAAGTGGTCCACGTCCAGGAAGCACAGCGCCAGCGGCCGGTCCACGCGGCGCGCCTCCGACAACCGGGTGGTCACCGCCTCCACGAAGGGGCGGCGCAGCATCAGGCCGGTGAGCGCGTCCCGCTCCGTGCGCTCGCGCGACAGCCGCGCCCGCTCCAGCCGCGCATGCACGCGGGCGCGCAGCTCCTCGCGCAGCACGGGCTTGGCCAGGTAGTCGTCCGCGCCGGCCTGGAACGCGGCCAGCCGGAACTCCAGGCCCACCTGCGCCGTCACCAGCAGGATGGGCAGCTCCTGCCACTCCGGCGTCAGGCGCAGGATGCGGCACAAGTCGAAGCCGCTGGGCCCGGGCATCTGCACGTCCAGCAGCAGCAGGTCCGGACGGTGCTGCGCGAGCGCGTCCAGCAGCCCGTACGCGTTCTCCAGCCCCACCACCTCCACCGCGTCGCTCACCAGCGCCTGGGTGAGGGCGCGCACCGCCTCCGGATCGTCGTCCACCACCATCACGCGGGCGCGCTCCTGCCGCCGCGCCGTCACCAGCCGCTCCGCCGCGGTGGCGAAGTCCTGCAATGTGAAGGGCCGGGGCAGGAACAGCGACGCGCCCGCGTGCGCCGCCACCACGCGCTCCTGCAAGCCTCCGCCGGAGCTGGAGAAGGCCAGGGGCAGCGACTGGTGCCCGTCCAGCGCCCGCAGCGCGTTCGCCGTGGCGAGGCCTTCCACGCCCATGTGCAGGAGCGCCCCGTCCACCCACTGGCGCCGGGCCACCGCGCAGGCCTCGTCGGCCGAGGCCGCCGTCACCACCCGCACGCCCTCCTGTTCGCCCATGCGCTTCGCGTCCGCGAGCAGCGCCGGATCCTCGTCCACCACCAGCAGCGTGCCCATGGCGGACGGAGGCTCCACGACCTCCGGCTCCGGCTCCACTTCCACCGGCAGGGCGACCACGTCCTCCAGCGCCTGGAAGGCCTTGGCCACCGCATCCCAGTCCAGCGGGCCCCCGTGCCTCACGGGTTGCAGCACGTCCTCCAGCTTGCCCGCCGTGATGCTCACGTCCCGGAAGCCGTAGCTGCCCGCGGTGCCGTGCAGCTTGTGCACGACGCTGTAGGCCTCCTCCATCGCCGGGGCATCCCCCTCACGGCCCCGGCCCAGCAGCGCCTTCAGCGTGGCCAGGCGGTCCGGCAGCTTCGCGCCATAGTCCGCGCTGAGCAGGGCGAGGCTCGCCGCGAAGGCGTCCTCCGGTTCGGGCTCCTCTTCCTCCAGCGCCTCCAGGGGCGGGGGCGGCGGCTCCGCCAGCGCGAAGAGCTGCTCCAGCCACACCGCCAGCTCCTCCGGCCGGTAGGGCTTGTGCACCACGCGCGCCACGCCCAACTGGCGCGTGAGCAGCTCATGGCTCTTCAGGTCCTTCCAGAAGGCGGAGGCGAAGAGCACCGGCAGCCCGGGGCGCGTCTGGCGCAGCTCGCGGATGAAGTCCGCGCCCGTCATGCCCGGCAGGAGGCCGTCCACGATGGCGGCGTCCACCGGCTGGGACACCAGCACCTGGCGCGCTTCGGCGGCGGAGCGCGCGGGGGTGACCTTGTAGCCCTTGTCGCGCAGGAAGGTGCAGACCAGCGTCTGGAGGTCGCGGTCGTCCTCCAGGAAGAGGAGGGTCTTGTTGAGGTGACGCGCGGTGCTCATGGCAGCGCCTTTCTGGGTTCGGTGGCCGCGACATCCCGGCGGGCCAGCAATCCGTTGAGCAGCTCCCGCACGGAGTTCACCAGCTCCTCTTCCGAGGAGCGGGCCTTCGTCAGGTGCCGCGTGATGCCCAGCGTGAGCTGGCGTTGGTCGGTGCGCGAAAGCTCCCGTCCGGTGAAGACGATGAGCGGGGTCGCGCGGCCCTTGCCCTGGCGCAGGATGTCCACCACCTCGAAGCCGTCCAGGCGGGGCAGCCCCACGTCCAGCACGATGAGGTCCGGGGGCGTGTCGCGCGCGAGCGCCACCGCGCTCTCCCCGTCCGCCGCTTCGATGCACAGCGCGCCCAGCCGTTCGAACTGCGCGCACAGCACCCGGCGCGTGGTGGCGTCATCGTCCACCACCAGCACCCGCGCCTGTCCCGGCTGGCGCATGGCGTAACGCAGTGTCTTCAGCAACCGGGTCTCATCCACCGGCCGGGGCAGCCAGTCCACCAGCAGCGGCGTGCCCACGCCCGCGGTGCCGTCCGTCGCGCGGCCGGACAGCGCCAGCACGGGCAGCTCGCGGGTGCGCGGCAGCTCGCGCAGGCGGCGCACCCAGTCCAGCACGTGGCCATCCGGCATCTGCGTGTCCACCACCAGCGCGTCCGGCAGCGTGGTGTCCACCGCCTGCACGGCCTCCGCGAGCGTGGCGGCGCGCACCACCCGGTAGCCCTCGTGGGACAACAGACCCCTGAGCAGCGCGGACAGGTCCGCGTCCGCGGTGACGATGAGCACGTTGTGGCGCGACTCGTCCCGGGGCACCGGGGACACGGCGCCGGGCGAAGGGGCCGGGGCGCGCAGGGACTCCAGGCTGAAGTGGAAGGTGGCGCCGTGGCCGGGCTTGCTCACCACTTCGATGCGGCCGCCGTGCTGCTCCACGATGGCCTGCGAGATGGCCAGCCCCAGGCCGGTGCCGCCCTTGGAGCGGGTGTCGGACGCGTCCAGTTGCTGGAAGCGGCCGAAGAGACGGGAGAGCTTCTCCTCCGGGATGCCGGGGCCCTGGTCGGTGACGCTGAAGCGCACGCGGCCGTCCGCCGCCACGCTGGAGGCCACCACCACGGAGCCGCCCCGCGGGGAGAACTTCACCGCGTTGGAGACCAGGTTGGTGAGCACCTGGATGAGCCGGTCGCGGTCGCCCTTCACCTGCGGCGAGCCCTCCACGTCCGAGCGCAGCGTGACGTGCGCGGTGTCCGCCATGCCCTGCACGCCCAGGAGCGTGGACTCCACCAGGTCCTCCGCCGTCTGGGGCTGGAGCTTCAACTCCAGCATCCCCGACTCCATCTTCTCCAGGTCGAGGATTTCGTTGATGAGGCGGATGAGCCGTTCGGTGTTGGTGCGCGCGATGCGCACCATGTCCAGCGCCTGCGTGGGCAGGTCCCCCACGATGCCGCCCTCCAGCAGGCCCAGCGAACCCCGGATGGAGGTGAGCGGCGTGCGCAGCTCGTGGCTCACGGTGGAGACGAACTCGTTCTTCATCCGCTCCACGGTCTTGCGCTCGGTGAGGTCGCGCACGAAGACGGTGGTGCGCGGCGGGCCTTCCCCGTGCACGCGCGCGAAGGTGAGCTCCGCGGGGAACACGCCGCCGTCGGCGCGAAGGCACGGGGACTCCACGCGCGCCGCCGGGCCGGTGTCCTTCTGGAGCGCGGCATGGACGCTGTCGCGCTGGGATGCCGGCAGCGACGCGGGCAGCGCGAGCGCCAGGAAGTCCGCGCCCACCGCCCGGGCGGACGTCAGCCGGAAGTGGCCTTCCGCGGAGGGGTTGAACTCCACCACGCGGCCGGCTTCGTCCAACACCACGATGCCGTCCGGGGACGCCTCCAGGATGGCGGCCTTGCGCGCATCGCTGGCCCGCGCCTCCGCGCTGGCGGCGGACAGGGCCTGGGTGCGCTCGGCCACGCGCGCCTCCAGGCCCCGGTTGAGCTCCCCCAGCGCCGCGGACGCCCGCGCCAGCCGCACCAGGACGACGAGCACGTAGAGGACCAGCAGGAAGGACACGCCGAAGAGGACGATGCGCGTGCGCTCCGCGCGGGACTGGGACTGCTCCTGGAGCTGGAGGTACGTGGTGATGAGGCGCTCGGCCTCGCTGCTGGCGCTGTGGTCCAGGAGCGTCTGGAAGGACGCGTCCGCCGTGCGCAGCAGCACCGTCAGCTCCCGCGCCTGGGCCACCAGGAGATACAGCGCGGCGAAGGCGTCGGTGGACAGGCGCTGTCCCTGGCGGGCCTGTTCCAGACGCGCGAGCGAGCCTTCCACCCGCGAGCCGAAGTCCTTCCCGTGCGGCCGGGACGCGGTGAGCACGTCCCCTCCCAGCGTCTCCACCTGGTCGCGCAGCGCGCCCGGAGGCAGCGTGGCGGCGGCGGCGAAGACGCTCTTGGGGAAGGCCTCGCGCAGGGCCGCGAACTGTTCGTCCTTCTCACGGGCCGTGGTGAGCAGGACGCGCGAGCCCTCGAGCACGCGCAGGTAGGCGTCCAGGGACGCGGTCAGTGAGCGCATGCCTTCATCCGGCAGGAAGCCGGGCATGGCGCGCAGCATGCGGGCACGGGCCTCCAGCGCTTCGAAGTCGTCACGGGTGGAGCCGTGCGCTTCCCGCATGCCCACCCGCTGGCGCAGCACGTCCAGCTCCAGCTCCGCGGTGGCCACGCGCAACTGGCGCAATTGGGTGCGGTAGGCGTCGTGTTCGGCGGTGGATCCGGGACGCCCCAGCATGAACAGGGTGCACAGGAGCACCAGGGCGCCCGCGGCCAGCGCGGCGGAGCGTTTGGACAGGCGAGGTTCCATTCAGGGCACCAGCTTGCGGATTTCCTGCGGCAGCGTCATGGGGTCGAACGGCTTGCCGATGACGCCCACCGCGCCCAGCTCCAGGTAGCGCGCGACCTCCTGCTTCTGAATCTTCGCGGTCATGAAGATGATGGGCGTGTTCGCGGTGGCAGCCTGGGCGCGCAGCCGGCCAAAGGTGGTGGGCCCGTCCATGCCGGGCATCATCACATCCAGCAGGATGAGGTCGGGCACTTCCGCGGCTGCCTTCTCCAGGGCTTCCGCGCCGGAGGAGGCCAACACCGTCTGCCACTTGCCCACGCGACTGAGGCTCAGTTGACCGATGGTGCGGATGTCGTCTTCGTCATCGACGAGCAGGACTTTCTGGATGGTCGCCATGGGGAGAAAGTGCTCCTCGGGGTCGGGGTTGGATCGGGGTTACGCGCAAGGAGGTGGACTGGATCCATGTTCAGGGTTCAGCGAAGCCCTGTCCAAGCTTCAGGCTCCGGGTCCCGGGGTCGGCGCGCACTCGGGCAGGTCGAAGGAGAAGCGGGTGCCTTCGCCGGCGCGGGTGATGAAGCGCAGGGTGCCGCCCATGCGGGCCACCAGCCCGTGGGCGATGCTCAGCCCCAGGCCGGTGCCGGGACGCTTGCGGGTGTCGGACGCGTCCGCCTGGGCGAACTTCTGGAAGACGCGGGGCTGGAAGGCCTCCGGAATGCCGGGGCCATGGTCCGCCACCTCCACGCGCAGGCAGCTGTCCTCGCGGGTGAGGGAGAGGGTGACGCGTTCACCCTGGGGGGAGAACTTGATGGCGTTGGACAGGAGGTTCGCGAGCACCTGGTTGAAGCGGTCCTCGTCCACACGGGCGCGGGCTTCCGGGGCGTCCACCTTCACTTCCAGGTGCACGCCGTATTCGGCCGCGTAGCCCTGGTGGGCCTGGAGCGCCTGGGCGAGCAGCGGGGCGACCTCCGTGGCCGCCATGCAGAGATCCAACCGGCCTGACTCCATCTTCTCCAGGTCCAGGATGTCGTTGATGAGGCGCAGCAGCCGTTCGCTGTTCCGGTAGGCGATGCCCACCATGTGCGCGACTTCCGAGCCCAGGGGCCCGGCGATGCCGCCGCTCAGGAGGCCCAGCGAGCCCCGGATGGAGGTGAGCGGCGTGCGCAGCTCGTGGCTCACGGTGGAGATGAATTCGTTCTTCATCCGCTCCACGCGCTGGCGTTCCGCCTCCAGGGCACGGGCCTGGGTGATGTCGCGGGCCACGGCGTAGAGCAGGCCTTCCTCCGCGTCCGGGACGGCGTTCCACTGCAACCAGCGCCAGGAGCCGTCAGCGCAGCGGGCGCGGTGTTCGAACTGGAGGACGGGGGCGCCTTCGCGGGCTCGGGCCAGGTTCAGGGCGGTGGCGGCGCGGTCCTCTTCCAGGGCGAGGTCCACGAGGGAGGTGGAGTACAGCGCCTCCTCGGAGAAGCCGAGGGTGCGGCACCAGGCCCGGGACAGGCGCAGGAAGGTGCCGTCCATGGCGGCGATGCAGAGCATGTCCACGGAGACTTCGAAGAAGCGCTCCTGCTGCTCCAGGGCCGTGCGGGCCTCGCGCTCGTTGAGGGCGTTGAGCTCCACCTCCGACCAGCCGGCCATGTCCGCGAGCGCGCCCCGGTCCGCGTCGGTGAAGTCACGCGGCTGGTGGTCGATGAGGCACAGGGTGCCCACGCGGCTGCCGTCGGCGGCGCGCAGGGGGTGGCCGGCGTAGAAGCGCACGAAGGGGGCGCCCACCACGAGCGGGTTGTCGTGGAAGCGCGGGTCGAGCAGCGCGTCCGGCACGACGAAGCTGCCCGAGGACAGGATGGCGTGGCCGCAGAAGGACACGTCGCGCGGCGTCTGGGGGGCGTCCAGGCCCTGGCGGGCCTTGAACCACTGGCGGTCCTCGTCCACCAGGGACACCAGCGCGATGGGCACGCGGAACAGGTGGGACGCGGCGCGCACGATGCGGTCGAAGCGCTCATGCGCGGGCGTGTCCAGGAGGCACAGCGAGCGCAGGGCCTGCAAGCGCCGCGGCTCATCCACGGGCGTCGGGGGAGGGAGCATGGCGTGAGCCCCGTGCTACCCCACCTGTTTGCCATTGAGGAGGGGGGTCCTTGGGGCGGGCGGGCAGGGGAGAAATGGGTGGTGTGGCTGCACAGCATGGGTCGTGAGCGAACCAGCAGGCGGATTTTACAGGCTTGACGCCAACAGGGAGAGGGGGGCAGTCGTTCGCTTGCACGGATTGGAGGCAAGTGTTGCCCATGCCCATGACGAAGCGCCTTTTGACTTCTGCCCTCGTCCTTCTGGGCCTGCTGCCAGGATGCTCGCTGTTTGGTTACTACAAATATGAGCGGACACCGCGAGGCACACCGGCAGAGGCTGATCAGATCGACTTCCCCAATTCCTATGCGGACGGGACACATCTCGACGGGCCCGCGCTGGCGGCCTTCATCGTCGCGCTCAACGAATTCATTCCGCCGCACAGCAAGGCGGACACCGCCAATGAAGCGCTGACGAAGTGTCTGACCCGCCGTGACACGTACGACGCGACCATCTTGAAGGCCAACGACGACCTCTACTTCGTCAGCTTCCTCCCCAAGATCGAACGCTGCGGCATCCAGTTGGAAGTGCCCATCCTGGACGCGGGGGCAGACTTCGCCATCGATCGCAACGGTCGCATCCTCGACGAGCGCTAGCGGCAGGAAGCGCGCGGATCCGCGTCCGTGAATCCCAACCTAGCCCGCGGGCTTGCGCTTCTTCGCCACAGCCTTCTTCCGGACCACCGGAGCGGACGCAGCCGGCGCGGGCAGCACCGACACCATCGCCTTCACCACGCGCGACACCGCCTTCAGCCGCGCTGGATCCAACTCCCGCAACGTGCGCATCAGGCGCCGCAGCTCCGCGGATTCCTCTTCATGCCGGGGCGCTCGCGAAGCCACCGGCGACGGGCCCGGACCCACGCCCAGCAGCGCGTCCGCCGACACCGCCAGCACGTCACACAGCCGCCGCAGGTTCTGCGCCCGGGGCAACATCCGCCCGCGCTCCATGCGGCTGTAGACCTCCATGGCGATGCCCACGCGCTCCGCCACGTCCGCCTGCGTGAGCCCCAGGCGCATCCGCGCGTCGCGCGCGGCGGCTCCAAAGACCGTGTTCAGCTTCTCGTTGACGGGGGCAGGCACCCCCAAAACCTTGCACCTCTCCCCCGGCACGCAAGTTTTCGGGCCCCTCCCGCGCTCCCGTGGACGCTCAGCGCGCCCGGAACGCCAACACCCCCTGGATGACCAGTCCCAACGCCTTCAACTCCTCCTCGTCCAACGGCCGCAGCGCCCGCACCAACCGCCGCAAGGACGGCGGATCCTCTTCCCGGTCCGCCAACGCCATCGTCAGCGCCTCCTGCGGCGGCGTGGGCCCGTCCAATCCCAGCAGCGTGTCCGCGCGGATGCGCAACACCATGCTCAACCGACGCAGCGTCGTGGAGCTGGGCAACACCCGCCCCCGCTCCATCCGGCTGTAGACCTCCATGGCGATGCCCACCTGGCTGGCGACGTCTCCCTGGGTCAGCCCCTGTCGCTCACGGGCCGCGCGCGCCGCCATGCCCACCGTGATGGCCAGCTCCTCGTTCATTGCCGCTCACCACTCCTGGCCGGAAAGCCATGTTCCCCGTGAAGTCAGGTGTCCGACGCCCTACCTGACATGGCACCGACACTACCCCAAGGGGCAGGCGCCATGCTATGGACCTCCCAGGTCCTACGGACCTTTCCCCCATGCTTCCGCCCAGCCACGTCCCTCCTCCTGAATTGAACCTTCCACGTCCTACAACTGTTTCCCGCCCCGCGGGCCCGGGGAGGTACCCGCGATGAGCATGGGAATCGAAGGTCACCCCCTTCTGCTGCAACCCCAGGAAGTGGTGGGCAGCTTCAAGCTCCTGAAGCGCCTGGCCACCGGGGGCTACGGCACCGTGTTCCTGGCGGAGACCGGGGGCGTCCCCGTGGCGCTGAAGTTCGCGCTCCATGGGCCCCAGGACGCCGAGGAAGGCTCGCAGGTGGACGCGCGCACGCTCAAGGAGGTGAGCGTCCTGCACCGCATGGCCCACCCCAACGTGGTGGCGCTGCGCGGCTACCACCGCTGGCCCCACCCGAGCACCGGCTACCTGTTCCTGGTGATGGACTACGTGGAGGGCCCCACGCTGTCGGAGTGGGCCATGGGGTCGCGGCCTTCTCCCCGGCAGGTGGCGCGGCTGTTCGCGGAGCTGGCGCTGACGCTGGACTTCGTCCACCGCGCCGGCGTGCGCCACCGCGACATCAAGGGCAGCAACATCATCGTGCGGGCGTCGGACGCCCGGCCGGTGCTGGTGGACTTCGGCTCCAGCGACCACGCCTGCGCCGCGCGGATCACCGACGACCGGCCCCCACCGGGCACGCCCAGCTACCGCAGCCCGGAGCTGCTCCGGTACTGGCTGCGCTACCCCAAGCACATCACCCGCTACGCCTACCAACCCACCGACGACCTCTATTCGCTGGGGCTGGTCCTCTTCGAGGTGCTCACCGGCGACTTCCCCTACCCCACGAACGTGCCCGCCGAAGCGCTGCTGGGCCGCATCCGCGCCGCCCCCAGCCGCTCCGCCCGCGCGCTCAACCCGCGCGTGCCCCACGAACTGGATGCCATCTGCGAACGGATGCTGCGCCACGACGTCACCCAGCGCTACCCCATGGGCGCGGACCTCTACGCGGACCTGAACGCCGCCCTGGAGCGCGCCCCGGCCAGCTGGGACATCCCGCTGTTCGCCGCCCCGCCGCTCCACGACGCCGTCACGGAGGAGTCCGACGAGTTCTTCGACGGCAACGAGGAGGCTCGCGAGATGCGCCGGTGGGCCCGGGCCCAGGACTGGCGCATCCCGGGCGCATCCCCCCACTCCAGCGCGCCCCCCGGCCCCGCCCCGTCCCTGGGGCTGGCCGCGCCCCTGCCGCCCCCCATGCCCTGGCGCGTGGCCCGAAGGCTCGCGTGGCGGCGCCTGTGGGAGCGCTGGGCCCGGCGCCTGGGATTGCATCGGGACCGATAGACCTGTAGGGTCTCAAGGAGTCCTGACGACCCTGCAGGTTTTCCCCGCGACGGGGTTTGTGCTACCTGCGGGGTCGAGCGATTCCCGTTCGACCCTAGAGGTTGAAAGGCAGGACATGAAGACCCCCGATACGACGACGGAGGAGATTCCCGGTGTGCCCCGCCGGCCGCGAGTGCTGTTCACGGTGGGCGGCACGGCCTTCGAGTTCGTGCGCAAGTTGGAGGTGCGCGCCACCGGGGAGCTGTTGATGCTGGCACGCCGACGCTACCGGGGCGGGCTGGGCGGCCCGGTGGTCATCAAGCGGCTGCGCAACCCGTCCGGCTTCGTGGAGCGCCGTCGGCTGGTGGAGGAGGTGGAGCTGACGTTCCGGCTCAACCACCCCGGCATCGCGAAGGTCTACCACCTGAAGGCGTACCGGGGCGTGCCGCACGTGGTGATGGAGTACGTGGAGGGCCGGTCGCTGGACACGGTGCTGAACCTGGTGGCCATGCGCAGAAAGCCCATGTCCGCGGCCTTCGCCGCGTGGGTGGTCTCCGAGGTGGCCGAAGCCCTGCACCACGCGCACACGCTGCGCGACGAGTGGAACCGGCCGCTCCACATCATCCACCGCGACGTGAGCCCCCGGAATCTGAGGCTGGGCGTGCACGGCGAGGTGAAGCTCACGAACTTCACCGCCGCGTTCTCCACGCTGCCCGGCCGGGAGATCACCAGCCGGCCCCTGGTGAAGGGGGACGTGGCGTACGCGTCCCCGGAGGCGCTCCGGCGCGAGCCGCTGGATGCTCGAAGCGACCTGTTCAGCCTGGGGCTGGTGCTCCTGGAGGTGCTGACGGGCACGCACCCGCTCACGCTGGGGGACGCGGCGCCCCCGCCTCCGCCGGACCTGCCCCTGGTGGAGGCCCAGGGCCCCACGTGGATGCCGCTGACGGAGGTGGCGGCGCGGATGGCGATGCTGGGCGCTCGGGAGGTGGAGCACCTGGCGCGCGACGTGCCGGAGGGGCTGCGGGTCGCCATCGTCCGGGCGCTGCGACAGGTGCCGTCGGAGCGCTTCGATTCGGCGGCGGACCTGGCCGGAGTCCTGCGCGAGTGGCTGCGCCAGCACGCGCCCGGGTACGGACGGCAGGCCGCGGCGGAGGAGGTGTCCGAGGCGGCGAGGGAGGCCACCGGCCGGCGCAATCAAGCGGAGCTGCTGGAGGGGGGCCTGCACCCGGCGGAGCTGACGTCCGACGAGGCCGCGATGGCCTCCGAGCCGGTCGTGCCGCCGCCGTTCCTCGGGGGCGACGACGCGACGCCGAACGTGAACGACGAGCCCCTGCCCGTGGACCTGGAGGGGCTGGACGAGCTGGCGGGACCCGACGAGGAAGCGCTGGACGAGGACGACGACGGGCACGAACCGGTGTGAACCGGGCCGCGCTGGGACGCCCGTTACCCGAGTCTCCCAGGACCGACGGGGTGCCGCCGTCGCCGTGCTCTTCAATCCTGTCATCAACGGCTCGCGCGTCCGCGAGACGGGCAACGTCATCTTCAATGCGGACGTGAGTGACGATGACGGTTCGGTGCGGTGCTGGGGGTGCGGGGCCTTCGGACAGCGGGGCTGAGAGAACACCCAGACCTGACGCCGTTCCGGGAAGGCCATGACGCCTGCCCGCCTGCCCTTCGGCCTCAGCGAGGTCGGCTCCGAAGCAGGTTGCCGGACACGGGGACCGTTACGAACGTCAGTCGGACGGAGGAATCCATCATGGCCGACAACGACAAGCGTCAGACGCCCCCGCAGCCCGCCGAGGACTACTACGGGCGCCCCACCGGCGCACCCCAGGACGACGCGGCCGTGCCACGCGAAGGCCAGGACTCCACATCCTCCTCGCCTCGCGATGAAGAGGCGGACCGCAAGGCCCACCCGCGTCCCGACGTGGACGATGACGAACGTACGCCCCACCGCGAGCTCACCGAGGCCGACGAGAAGGGCGTCCGCCCCCGTGAGGCCAGCGACGACACGGACGACGGCGACTTGACGCCCCGCGACGCCAGCGGCCTCCACCCGTACGACCCGCGCGAACGGGCTCCCGGCGCCTCGCTGGACGAGCTTCCGGACGGCGACGGGCCCCGCAGCGACGCGGGCACCAATCCCCTCTCCGACGTGTACCGCTACGGCCACCCGGACCGCTCTCCGGACCGCGAGCGCTGAAGACAGACACCCTCTTCGCGCGCACCGCGGCGACAGACACCGCCGGACCGCCGGGCCAGGAACCGGGGCACTCCGCCCCGTCCTGGCCCTGGCTGCGTTCATCCGGCCCGCATCACCCCACGCGGCGCGGGGCGTGCTCCAGGCGGTGGGTGTCCACCCACGCCTGCGCCTGCGTCATCGTGTCCACGAAGACCGTGTCGAAGCTGGCCGCGTGCCCGGTGAGCAGCATGGCCACCGACATCGCCTTGCCCACCACCCGCTGCGTCAGGTCCGAGCCCACGTACACCACCGAGCGCATCCACTCCGCGCGCACGTTGTTCGCCAGGTACTTGCGCGACTCGGTCGGCAGCTCCGAACCCTGCACCTCCGCCACCAGGTAGAACGGTCCGTGGACCGCCATCTCCTCGTAGACGCGCAGACACCACTTCGCGTCCTGCAATCCCACCAGTCCCATGTACCGCGTATGCAAGGCGTCCGGCGCGATCATCCGGATGCGATGCGCGCCGCACGTCCATTCGCGTGATTGATCCATTTGGTGCTCCCCCCATCCAGGCCTCCCCTACCCTACGCCGACCCCCTCCGCCCGAGGGAAGAGCCGCCCCGCGAACCTGCCCTTCAGGGCAGGTCCTGCCTGTCCTTTGGATGTCAGACCCCCCCTGTACTGTGTACCCATTCCGACAGCCTTCCAGAGGGGGAATCACCGTGCCGGAGACCCGTGAAATGCCGCGAGTGTCGGTCAACAAGCTGGGCGAATACCTCATCGCGACGCCCGCCCGCAGGAAGCGCATCATCCATGACCAGAAGCACCCGCCGGAGGCCCAGTACCTGCGCTATCCGGAGGCGTCGTACGCCGTCACCGACTTCCTCTGCCGCGGCCTGGACATGAACGTGCTGAAGGAGGCCCAGCGCCGGTTCGCCTGCGCGGTGCCGACGTCGGAGTTCGAGGCGCAGCGCATGCAACTGTGTTCAGAGGCGCTGGAGCGCTTCGCGGACCTGGTGCCGTGGCTGGACCTGGACGACGCCATCATCAGCGCCGTGGGGGCGGAGCCGCCGGTGCTGGAGATGGCGGGCGTCACCATCAGCGTGCGTCCGGAGGTGGTGGTGCAGCGGCTGGACAAGCAGGGCCAGCCGCGCGTGGGGTTGATGAAGCTCTACTTCTCCAAGACGCAGCCGCTGGATGAACGGTCGGGGCAGTACATTGGCACGCTCCTGCAGCGCTTCGCCGAACAGCACCTGTGCCGGCTGGGCCCGGCGGACCACCGGCTGATGACCGTGGTGGACGTGTTCGCGGGGTCGCTGTTCGTCGCGCCGCGCGCGCACATCCGCCGGCTGGGGGACGTGGTGCTCGCGTGCGAGGAGATCGCCGATCGCTGGGCCGTCCACTGAAGAAGGCCCGCGCCTCACCCGCGCCCCGTGGAGGGCTTCACGCAAGCCTTCAGGGGAGCGGTTCGGCGGGAGGCGGGGTGTGGTGTTGCCGGTGCGCCTCCAGCCACTCGCGGGCTTCCTTGCGGGTCTCCAGGAACCGGGCTTCCAGCCGGATGCGGCCGGTGAACTGGAGCGCCACCACCAGCGCCTGCAGCACCTCGCGCTGGGAGCGCTTGCCCCCGAAGAAGAGGATCGCCTGGAACCATTCGGGGCGCACGTGTTCGGCCAGGAGCTTGCGCGGCGCCACCGACTGCGCGGTCTCCTCCGCCACGGGCCCCATGGAGCCCCCCAGGTCCACCACGAGGTAGTAGGGCCGCCCCAGCTCCGCGTACTGCTCCTGGAGCAGGAGCGTGAGCTGGCGCGCCTCCTCCTCGGAGAAGGTGCCGCGAATCGTCGCCCAGAGGACGTCGGACGACTCCAGCGACACCCGCTGTGTCCCCAAGAGCCATTCCCTTAGCGCTGCCATACCCTCTCCCACGCAGAGTCTCCGAGGGTACTCAAAACCGGAGCAACGCCACCAGCCCGAGATGCCCTCTTTCCCGGGTGAGGCAACACCACGCGACCTCACGGGTCCCACTCCCGCGCATCCGGGGGTGGCCCCGTGGGAGGGGTGCGGCGCTTCGCGTCGCGTCGTGGACACTCGTGCGCGGGGGAACGGCGCCGGGTGAACGCCGGAGGCCCGGCCCGGTTTTTTCCATGGGGGGAGGGTCTGCCGGGTGGTGAACAGATGCCGGTATGATTGCCGGCGGGCGACCGTGCGGACGTTCGCCCGTGGTTGCGCCGCCGACCGGTTGTCGGGGCGCGCCTCCTTGCTCACTGTGAAGAGTCGCGCGCGAAGGCGCGTGTGGATGGGGGCGTGGTGTTGGACTCCTTGTGGAACAAGCGCGCCGTGCTCGTGTCGGGCAAGGGTGGCGTGGGGAAGACGACGCTGTCCGCGGCCATGGCCGTGGCGGCGGCGCGCTCCGGGCGTCCGGTGCTGCTGGCGGAGCTGTCCCCGGACGAGGGCGGTCCGTCCACCCTGGCGGGTCTGGTGGGCGCGAAGGACGCCGGGGCGAAGGTCGTCCCGGTGCGGCAGAACCTGTCCTTCGTGCGCCTGTCCGCCGCCGAGGGCCACCGCCAGTTCCTGGAGGAGACACTGCCGGCGAAGTGGCTGGCGGAGGCCGCGCTGCGCTCGCGCGCGCTCCGGCGCTTCCTGGAGGCAGGGCCCGCGCTCAAGGAGATGGGGCTGCTGTACCAGATGCTGACGCTGGTGCGGCGCACGCACCCGGATGGCCGCCCCCTGTACCCGCTGGCGGTGCTGGACCTGCCGGCCACCGGCCACGCGATGGCGCTGGCCACGCTGCCCCGGAGCCTGCTGTCGCTCATCCCGGGCGGGCCCATTGGCCGCGCCATGCGCGAGGGCCTGGACCTGTTGCAGGACCCGAAGCGCACCGGCGTGGTGCTCACGACGCTGCCGGAGCCCCTGCCGGTGAGCGAGACGCTGTCGCTGGCGAAGGAGCTGAAGGACGTGGGCCTGCCCCTGTCCGTCGCGGTGCTCAACCGGCTGCCGGAGGACCCCTTCACGCCGGAGTCACTCGCGGCGCTGGGGCGTTTGTTGGAGACCCATGGGCCGCACCGGGGACAGCGGGCGCTGGAGCGGCTGGAGCGCGCCCGGGAGGCCCGTCAGCGGCTCCAGGCGGGCACGGCCGTGCCACAATGGGGGCTTCCGGACCTGGCCCTCACCGGCCCGGCGCTGGTGGAGCGGCTGTCGGAGCTGTTGGTGCCCACACTCGAGGAGGCCGCCCATCCCGGCGGCCGGGAGGCCACGCCATGAACCTGGACGCCATGCTGCGCGACAAGCGGGTCATCGTCCTGTGTGGAGCGGGAGGGGTGGGCAAGACGACGACGGCGGCGGCGCTGGGCGTGGCCGCGGCGCGCGCGGGGCGCCACGTGCTGGTGCTCACCATCGACCCGGCGCGCCGGCTGGCGGAGGCCATGGGGCTGAAGGAGAACGGCCCGGAGCCCACCACCGTGCCCCCGGAGCGCCTCTACGCGGACGGCCCCCAGGGCGAGGGCCGGCTGGACGTGTGGATGCTGGAGCCGCGCGTCATCTTCGAGCGCATGGTGCGCAAGCTGTCCGCCACGGAGAGCGCCGCGCGCGCCATCCTGGACCACCGGCTGTACCGCTTCCTGTCGGAGCTGGTGGCGGGCGTGCAGGAGTACGCCGCCGCCGAGGCCCTGGACGGCTTCCTCACGGACGGCCACTACGACCTCATCCTCCTGGACACCCCGCCCAGCCGCCACGCGCTGGACTTCCTGGAGGCGCCGGGCCGGCTGGCGCGCTTCCTGGATGACCGGGTGATTTCCCTCTTCGGCCCCGACTCCAGCCGCACCGGCCGCCTGTGGCAGGGCGCGCAGGCGCTGGTGGGCAAGGTGCTGGATGGCGTCTTCGGCGGAGGCTTCGCGCAGGAGATGCGCACCTTCGTGGGGGCCTTCGGCGGCCTGTTCGCCGGCATCCGCCTGCACACGGAGCGGCTGCGCGCGCAGTTGGCGTCGAAGGACGCGGCCTTCCTGCTCGTCACCTCTCCGGAGGCCGCCGCGCTGCGCGAGGCCACCTTCTTCAAGGACACGCTCCTGGCGCGCGGCCTGCCCTTCGCGGGCTATGTGCTCAACCGCAGTTGGGCGCGCGAGGATGGACTGGCGCCGGCCGCCAACCTGAAGCCCCACGCCCTCAACGCCGTGGACACCGACGCCGTGCTCGCGCTGGAGCACCTGGCGGGCGTGGAGGACGCGCGCGCGACGGCCCACCGTTCGCTGCTGGCGAGGCTGGCGGAGGGGCTGCCCCTGGGCGCGATGGCCATCGCCGCGCCGGACGCGGGCGCGGACCTGGAGGACTTCCGGGGGCTCGTGAACCTGGGCGAGGCGCTCACCGTCGCCTGACGTCCGGGCCCCGCGCGCCGGGGCCTCGCTTCCGCGCGCCGGGCAGGGCGGGCAGGCGGCCGTCGCCGCTCCCGGTCGTCTGGAGCTTTGCGCGCTCCCTCCGGCTTCCCATGTTCGTCAGGCGAGGAGGCTTGCGACGCACATGGGAACCAAGGACTACAGCAACGGAAACGGCCGGCAGGACCTGGGGCGTGCGGACCGGTCCACCCCGCCCACCGACGCCATGGCCACGCACCGCCCCCCGGACACGGCCCCGCCCGGCTCGCGGGAGCGCGCCGAATCCGACGTGAGCGGGTGGAACCCCGCACGCGATGAGGAACCGGCCGCCCGGCAGGGACGCTTCCACCGCGCCGCCGCGTGGCGCCTGGGCCAGGTGCGCACCGACGTGGATGACACCGGCACCTGGCGCCAGGACCGCGAAGGCGAGCGCGGTGGCAGCCAGGGCCCCTACGGCCGCGATGACCGGGACGTCCGCTCCGCCACCGGACAGGGGCCACGTGAGCAAGACGTGCGCTCCGCCGCGCAGCTCACCGGACGGACGATGGGTGACCAGGAACTCGAGATGCAGCCCCAACGCGCGGACTACCGCGACTGGGACCGCACCGGCTACGGCGGCGAGGAGCCCCTCCTGCGCGACCGCCGGCCCCAGGTGCCACGCGAGCAGTCCGCGCGCGCCACGCCGGCCTCATCCTCGCGACGCAGGTGGCAGCGTGAGCCGCTCACCGCGCGCGACATCATGACCCGCGCGGTGCGCACCGCCCGTCGCGACAGCACCCTGCGCGAGGTGGCGCAGTGGATGAAGGACGAGGACTGCGGCGTCGTGCCCATCGTGGACGCGGAGGGGCGGCTGCTTGGGCTCGTCACGGACCGGGACCTCGCGCTGCGCGCCTTCACCGGCGGCCGGGCGGTGGACGACCTGCGCGCGGCGGACGTGATGACGGAGGACATCGAGGTGGTGCTGCCGGAGGAGAACCTGCACGGCGTCATCGACCTGATGGGACGCAGACAGGTGCGCCGCGTCCCCGTCGTGGAGCCCGACGACCGGCTCGTGGGCATCATCGCGCTGGGGGACATCGCCAGCCGCGCGGATCAGGACGAGGAGCTGCAGGACGCGCTGGAACGCATCTCCTCGCGGCGCTCGTTCTGGAGCCGGCTGCGTTAGCCGCACCCGTGAGGCGCGGCGCACGAAGCCCGCGCCTTACGTGATGGTGACGACCACCCCGGACGCATCCGACGTCGCGGTGAACTTCTTCAGGTCGGACGTGGCCACCCCGTCGATGCGGGCGCCCGTCTTGCTGAACGTCGACGCATGACAGGGGCACAGGAGCCCGTCCACGCTCGACTCGAACCCCACCTCGCACTGCAGGTGCGGACAGACGGAGTCCACCGCCGAATAGGTGCCGTCCTCCAGCTTGAAGACGAACACTGTCTTGCCGTAACCGGTGGGCGTGCCGCTCACCATGCCGCCTGTGTCCTGGAGCGCGGGGAACTGCGCGAACGTCAGCGTCAGCGTCCCGTTGATCACCGAGGGGAAGTTGTCGTCACCGGACTTGAGCGAGATGCTCAGCACCTGGGTGCCCGCGTTGTACGTGGCCACGTAGGCCTTGAGCGGCACCGTGGCGGGCGCGTTCGTCACCGCGCCCGTCAGGTCGAAGCGCGACAGGTGGCAGGGGCACACGGCCTCCTTGCCATCGAAGCCCATGGGGCAGCCCACGTGGGTGCAGGTGGCGGACAGCACCGCGTAGGTGCTGTCCGAAGGGTGCACCACCAGCAGGTTCTCCTGCCCGGAGCCGTTCGGAAAGCGCAGCGTCACCGAGCCGCCCACGCGGGACAGGTCCGGGTAGCGCTGCACCACCAGCGACACGACGCCGTCCTCGCCCGGGGCGGGCACGTCCAGCAGCGGCGAGGGGTCGATGTCCGGCGCGCACGCGGGAATCCCCGCGACGGCGACGCCCGTGCCCAGAAGCTTCTTGAAGAAGTCTCGACGCGACGAGCTCACGTACCCTCCTGGAAGACGAGGTGGGGCTCCAGCACCAGCTTGTCTTCCACCTTCACCATCAGCAGCGTGGGGCGCTCAATCTTGTAGCCCTCCAGGCTGACCTCGAAGGTGCCGTCCGCGGTGACCTGCTTGGCGGACTCGAACTTCACCGTCATGGGGACCTCCACGTCCTTCGTCACGCCGTGGAAGGTCAGCTTGCCCTTGAGGACCACCGGCACTGAGCCCGGGAAGGTCGCGGGGGCCTTCACGCCCGTGGCCACGGCCTGGAGCGTGATGAGCGGGAACTTCGCCGCCTCCGTCACCTCCAGCATGTGCGTGTCGCGGTTGGAGTTCTGCGAGTCGAAGTCCTTCACCTGCGCGCGCACGGCCACCTGGAGGGTGCCGTCCGGCTTCAGCACGGCCTTGCCCTCGCTGGGGGGCGCCTTGCCGGACACCTCGTGCAGCTTGTGGATGAGCTTGTAGGTGAGCGTGCTGGCGTCCTTCTTCACCGAGTACAGCCGCGGGGCGTCCTGCGCGGCGGCGGGAAGCGCGAGCATCAGGGCGGCAAGCGTGGCGAGTCGTCGAACAATCACGGCGTCCTCCAGAGGGGGTACGGCTCTGCCTCCGCACAACGGCCGGCGCGCGGAGACATTCACGGCAGGGGGGGTGAGGTCAGAAGGTGAGGGTCACGATGCCCGCGGCGACGCAGCCCAGCGTGGCATAGCCAACCACCTGGTGCGCGGTGGCGTACTTCGGCTCCTGGAGCTCGCCGTAGCTGTGGGTGGCCAGGATGCCCAGCACGGCCTGCGCGACCATGCCGGCGGTGGCCAGGCTCATGAAGATTTTATGGAACGTCACCGAGTCCCACTGGAAGGCGCGCTCCACCGGGTCCGGGGCCAGGATGCCCAGCGCGCCCACGGTGGCGAACAGCACCGACGTGCCGATGACGACGCCCCGGTGCCACGCGAGCAGCGTCCGGTCATCCCCGCCGCCCCGGAACGAGCGGTTGAACTGGATCTGCCCCAGCACCGTGGCCGCCGTGAGGCCGCCCGCCATGCCCAGGCCCAGGCCCTGGTGCAGCAGGAGCATGGTGCGCCGCGTCTTGAGCTGGTTGTCCAGCTCCGGATCCAACAGGCCCGCGGAGGCCTCCGCCTCCGGCGCGAGCAGGTCGAAGTCCAGGCTGGGCTCCGTGATGGAGGAGCCCGTGGAGGGCTGCGACTCCGGGGTGGCGGACACCGGCGGCGCCACGTCCGGCGTCAGGGGCTGGGGCGCGGCGGCAGGGGCGGACTCCGCGGGCGCCGTCTCCTGGGGAGGGGGCGCGGGCGGCACGGGCTTGCGCTTCGCGGGCTTGCGCTTCGTCGCCGCGACCAGCAGCACGGGGGCGTCCGACGCGAGGGCCGCGCTCGCGGGGGAGGCGGCCAGGAGCAGGGCGGCCAGGAGGGGGGCTATGACGCGGGTCATCATGGGGTTCCCGAAAGGGGGACGACGCGGCCCGTCGAAATGGGGGAGGCCACCCCTCCACGCTACCCCGGCTCGCGGCCCCGGTGCACGGGAGTGCACACTGGGTCCCGGTGCCTCTTGCGGCAGCGATAAGTCACCCGGGGGGTGGAATCCCCTCGAACCCCCGGGCCCCTGAAAAGTCTCGCGGCGGCTCAAGCCGGGGTGGTCGCGGGGACCTCTGACCGGGGCGCGGTGTCGTGGGACAGCTCCTGTCCCAGGGCGTGCGGATCGAAGTAGGCGAAGAAGCGCCGGATGCGGTCGCCGTCCCATTCGATGATGGAGACGCCCTCGTAGGCGATGGCCGCCCCGTTGGGGGACTGCCCCTGCGTCTCCCACTCCAGTGCCACGCGGTCGCCAGACTCAATCACGTTGCGGAAGGTGGACTTCACGCCGCCCAGGGTGGCCTTGTATTCGGTCCAGAAGCGGCGGGCGCCATCGATGCCCGTGAAGACGCTGGGCGAGGCCACGTTGCTCACCTGGGCGTCATCGGCGAAGAGGGCGAGCAGCGATTCCATGTCGCCTTCCGCCTCCAGTTTCAACAGGGCGTCCACGAACCGCTGCGCTCGTTCCATCGGCATCCGCGTCCTCACTCGTTGGCGAAGGGGTTGTGCGCAAAGGGTGCGCACGTGGGGTGTTGGTGGCCGTCCCGCGCGGTCGCCCCCCTGCCCTCCAGACGGCGCCCCCACCCCCTTGCCCCCGGGTGGCCCAGCGGTGGATGAAGGCCCAAGGGAGCGCACGCCATGTCACGGTCGGATCCACGCCACGCGAAGCCGTTGTCCTCCGTGACAGATGATCCTTCCGACGCGGCAGCCGGGCGGGCGTCCTCCGCGTTGAGGGACCTGGTGGAAGAGGTCCGTTCTCCGGCCGTGACGCGTTCGGACGTCTACCTGCTCATCGACGCGCTGGACCGGGCGCCCGCGGAGGAAGGGCTGCACCGGGAGCGAGCCGACCTGCTGCTGGACCTGATGGCCCGCGACAATCCCGTGGGCGACTACACGGGCCGCAACGGGAAGACGGTGCGTCACGCGGCGCGGGATGCGCTGCTGGCGTTGGGCTTTCCGTACGCGCTGGAGGTGCCGCCCGAGTTGATGGAGCCGGCCGCGCCCCCCCGGCCTCCCCGGACGGGAATCGGGAGGGGTGGGTTCGCCGCCCTGGCGACGCTCACGCTGTACCAGACGGGCCTCTTCTCCTGGACGGTGTGGAAGGATTTGACAGTCCGGCAGTCCAGCCATCTGCCTCCCCCTCGGTTCACGCGCGACACCGCGGTGATGATCGCGGTCATGGTGGCGTTCACCTGGCTGCCGCCCCTGGTGTCGCTGGTCGGTCACGTCTGGAAGCGCCGCTGGCTCCAGAGCATCGGCTCGACGCTCCTCGCGGTGCAGACGATGCCCTGGCTGCTGGTCGCGGGCGCCTCCGTCCTCCGCGAGAACGAGCCCATTCGCGCGGTCATCCTGCCCTGGTACCTGTCCCTGTGGGCCCTCTGGGCGACGCGCCCCCTGCCGAAGTCCCCGCCCCTTGCGCTCGGAAGGCACGCGGGAGGATGACTGTCTTCAGGAGCACCGCTCATGTCTTCCCCGCCGCTTCCTCCCGCGCCGACCACCGACCCCGAAGCGACCGACCGCCCCGGGAACGCGGCCCCGGAGACGTTCCGACCGCTGAAGGAGCTGGTGGCGGAGGTGGACTCGCCGGGGGTGCTGCACTCGGACATCGACGCGCTCGTCGCGGCGCTGCGCCAGCCCCCGCCGTTCGCGGAACCCCTCCAGGCCCGAGCGGACCTGCTGCGCGAGCTGGTGGCGCGCGACCACCCGGTGGGCGAACACACCGGGCGGGACGGGACGACGGTGCGGCAGGCGGCGGTGGCCGCGTTGCTGGCACTGGGACCGGCCTACACGCGGGACGTGCCGGCCGAGGTGTTGAACGAAGCTCCGGCTCCCGTTCCGGCCGCGCGGACTCCGGCTCCGGACACGCAGGACGGCGCCAGTTCGGGGAGCCGGGCGTTCCTCATCGCGTCCCTCTGCGCGCTGTACCAGTCGTTCGCCATCTTCGGGGTCCACGCCCTCTTCCCCTTCTTCCGCGTGGACTTCACCGAGCCGCTGTCGAAGGGGGTGCTCATCCCCCTGTTGCTCGTGTGGGGACCGCCCCTGCTCAGCATGGTCGGCCACGCCGAGAAGTCACGGTCGCTCCAGGTGCTCGGCTCCGTGGCGATGTGGCTTCAGGTGGTGGCGTGGGTCCTGGTGGGCTTCGGCTTCGTGATGGGGAGCGTCGGGGTCCTCATCGTCGTCACGCCGTGGCACCTCGCGGCGTGGGCCGCCTTCGTGATGCATCCGGCGAAACAGCCGGAGGAAGCACCGGCTCCACCATCCACGCCGTGACCCCGTCCCCAGGGAGCGGCCCCGCGCGCTCCAGGCTCGCCCCGTTGCGCCCGGGTATCGGGGCGGCGCATGACTGTCCGTGAGGAGCATCCATGTCCCAGCAAACCCACCGCCCCGCGCCTCCTACCGCCGACGCGACGAATGACCTGCCCGAGTCCCTGGCCGCCGACGCGATGGCCGACCTGCCCGGGGCCTCGAACGCGATGAGCGACGCGCCTGCGTCGGTGATGGCCTCGAACGCGATGAGCGACGCGCCTGCGTCGGTGATGGCCTCGAACGCGATGGCCGACCTGCCCGCTCCGGAGGCCGTGAAGGCGATGGACGCGCTGCCCGCGGCCGCGACCGAGAGGGCCCCGCTTCCCGTTCCCAAGGAGACGTTTCCTCCGTTCGCGGAGCTGTTGGATGCGGTGCGCTCTCCGGGGGCGGTGCGCGCGGACATGGACGCGCTCATCGCGGGGATGGGCCGGCCTCCGACGGAGGATGAGACGCCCCGGGCGCGAGCGGACATCCTGCTGGACCTGATGGCGCGTGAGAACCCGATGGGCGACTACCGGGGCCGCGATGGGACGAAGGTGCGGCACGCGGCGAAGGCAGCCCTGCTGTCGCTGGGCTATCCGTTCGCGCTGGAGCTGCCGCCCGAACTGCTGGACTCGCCCCAGGCCCGCTCCACCGCCGAGCTCTACACGGGCCCAGGGACGGTGGGCGTCGTCGCCACGCTGCTGTCCGCGCTGTACCAGACAGGCGTCATCCTGGCGGCGCAGGTGTTCATGAGCTTCCTGCATTTCAACCAGGAGCATTGGTGGACGGAGCCCTTCTTCCCCGGTTTGCTGGCGGTGTGGATTCCCACGCTGTGCGCGCTCTTCGGGCTGGGCCTGGGGCAGCGGACGCTGCACTCCGTCGGTGCGGTGGGGCTGTGGCTGGTGATGGCAGCCTGGAGCGCGGCGAGCCTCGTGGTCCTCACCACTTCGAGTCCCTTCTGGCTCCTCTTCCTGCCCTGGCACGTGGCCCTGTGGGCCGCCTGGACGATGCGCCCCGGACCGGAGCCGGAAGCCCCCGCCTCCAAGTCATGAGCCCCTCCCCCACCGTGAGGCCCGCCACGCGCGAGGACCGTGGTGGAGAGGCGATTGCCCGCGAACGTGCGGTGACCTAGCGCCGCGAGTCCTCGGCCCACTCCTCGCGCGTCCAGCCCTGCCGTTCGTAGAGGGCCCGGCGCTCCGCGGGCAGGGCGTCCCAGGCGGTGCCGGGGTCCAGGTCCTTCGGGCGGCTGAAGACCCCGGGGACGTCGTTGCGCACGGCCTGGCCAGCGCGCTCGGGGGGAAGGCCGCGCAGGCCGTAGCCCAGCTTGAGGCCGGCGTGGTGCTGATGGGACTTGTCGGAGAGTTCGAAGGCCACGCCGCCCCCGAACTCCGCGGTGCGCGGGTTGAGGTTCGCGTGGGCCCGGGCATGCTGGCCCGCCCCCAGGGACAGCTCCGCCTTGCCCTCCGAGTCACGACTCACGCCAGCGATGCCCACGCTGAGCTGAAGCTCCGCCTCGGTCTTGCCGTGCGCATCCGTCATCAGCTCCAGCTCCAGGGGACCGGCCTTCGCGACGGCGCCCGCTTGCGCCTGGACTCCCGAGGATCCGCGCGATTCGAGGTGGGCCTCGGACTTCAGCTTGAACAAGTCGTGGGACGCGCTCACCTCGGCGGTGAGGAAGACCCCGGCGGGCTGCTGTCCGGAGAGGACCAGCGCGCGGGCGGTGGCCTTTTCATAGGCCTGGACGTGGGATGCCTGGGGACGGCCGAGCCCGGCCTTCCAGGCGGCTTCGTAGCGCGCACGCTGGGGATCGGCCCAGGCCAGCCCGAGCACCGTTTCGCGCAGCTCCAGCGACTGGGGTGGCCCGAGCGTGCGCAGTGCACGCAGGCTGTCGGTCTGCTCCACGGCTTCGCCATAGCGGCGCAGGTAGGCGTCGTAGGCCTGGACGGAGGCGTGCCCGGTGTCGGTCGCGTGGGCATTCACCGCGTCACGCATGGCCCCGGGCAGCTTCGGATCATTGACGAAGACCTCCGGTCGTCCAGGCATCCCGAGTTCCCCGGTGACGCCACCCGGACGCCGCTGGAGGACGCCGCTCGACGCGGCCTGTTCGAGGAAGGACTGCCGGGAGGGCCCATCCATGCGGGACACGTACGTGGCGAGCAGCCCATCACGGTCCATGCGCTCCAGCGTGGCGCGGTATGCCTCCTGCGGAACGGAGCCGAGCGCCGCGTGCGAGGCCTGCACATCGCTGCCGGTGAGGAAGGGGTTCGACAGACTGCGCGTCAGGTGCGACTGGAGCGTGGCGTAGACGTCCTCCGGAACGGGTGCGGACGCGGGGCGCAGCCGACCGCCCATCGCCGCGAGTTCCCGGGCGGACACGGCGGGCCCCGCGAGGCCACCCGGCGGTGGGGCCACGGCGGAATGCGCGGGAGCACCCGGCGGACCGTCATAGGGCCGCAGTTCGTTGCGCGCCGGCCGTGAGGCGGTGGATGCGAGGGACTGCAAGGCTCCGGGCGCGGAGGCGCTGCTCTCGCCAACGGAGGACCGTCTGGACGCCAGGGGCGAAACGTCCAGGGCGTCGCGAGGCTTCGGACCGACGACGTCGGGAAGGGGGCTGTCGAGGAGAACTGGGCTGCTGCCGGAAGAATCGATTCGGGACATCGGGCTCGCTCCGAAGGAGGAACCCGGACGTCTTGCAGCGGGTGCGCCACGGGCAGGTGCCCGGAATCACGGCCTCGCGCCGCACGAAGGATCTCCTCATCCGGACGCGGGATCCTTCCGTGCAGACGGGCGGCACGCTCACGCACGCCCGTCCACGCACGCGGCCCTGCTTCAGCCCAGCACGTCCTGCGCGCGGCGGTAGTACATCTCGCGGCTGGCCATGCCGTTGTAGCCGCCGTTGATGCGGCGGGTGACCTCGCGGAAGTTGCCCGCGTCCGCGTAGCTGTTCAGGTTGCGCGAGCCCCAGTACCAACCCGCGATGCGGAACGCGACGTCCGGATCCTTCGCGCGCGCGGGGTTTCCTTCCAGGTCGATGCCCAGCGCCTTGCCCGCGGCGCGGTAGTTGGCGCGGCCCGTGAGCTGGATGGGGCCCCGGCCCTTGTAGCGCTTGCCGTCGCCCGGCTGCGTGTTGCCCAGGTCCTTGCGGCCCTCGTACGCCGCGCCAGAGGCGATCTCCTCCATGTAGCGCAGCTCGCCGCTCTCATGCGCCAGCTGCGCCAGGAACATCTCCTGCCGCTGGGGCGTGTTGATCTTCGCCTCCGCCATCGCCTTGTTCAGGTGCGGCAGGTACTGCTCCGCCTTCGCCTGCGACAGGTTCGGCATGATCTTCCGCAGCTGCGCCACCGACACGCCGCCCTTGCCACCCGACGAGCCCGGGACGCCGCCCACTCCGCCCGTCGTCGGCGGCGGGTTCGTCGTCCCGCCACCACCGCTCTTGCCCGGAATCGTGAGCTTCTGGCCCACGTAGATCTTGTTCGGGTTGGAGATGTTGTTGGCCTGCTGCAACGCGTTCACCGTCGTGCCGTGACGACCCGCGATGCCGCTCAGCGTGTCACCGCTGCGCACCGTGTATGTCGAGCCCCCCGACGACGGCTTCGGCGTCACCGGCGCCGCGCCCCCCTTGCCCGGAATCGTGAGCTTCTGGCCCACGTAGATCTTGTTCGGGTTGGAGATGTTGTTGGCCTTCGCCAGCGCCACCGTCGTCGTGCCGTTCCGCCCCGCGATGCCGCTCAGCGTGTCCCCGCTGCGCACCGTGTAGCTGCCCGCCTTCGCCCCCGCCCCAGACGGAGCCGCCGCCTGGAACGAGTCCGGCACCGTCAGCTTCTGCCCCACGCGGATGAGGTTCGCGTTCGGGATGTGGTTCGTCTTCTGGAGCGAACCCACCGACGTGTTGAAGCGCTGCGCGAGGCCACTCAACGTGTCGCCGCTGCGAACGGAATAGGTCGTCACGGTTGAAACTCCGGGGAAAAAGTGGAAACCAATGCCCGGATTTTCGTGACGCCTGAGAATTAGTTTCCCAGGAAGACAGTCTTTTCAGGTTGTTGAATCAATCCACTACGGCTGCATCTTGGAGTCGCGCAGGCGCTGTTGGAGATCGCGGGCCGCGTCGGTGTCGTGCAGCACGAGCAGGCTCTGCACGTAGTAGGCGAGCGCCCAGAGGTTCTCCTCCGGGATGGCGCCCTTCCACGAAGGCATGGCGGCGCCGCCGACGCCCGCGGCCATGACGCGGTAGAGGTCCTCGCGCTGGGCCTGTGCGGTGTACAGCTGGCCTTCCACGCGGGTGCCCTGGGGCCACACGGTGCGCAGGCGGTGGAAGAGGAAGTCGGGGGGCAGCACCTTGGAGAGCTGCATGGCTTCGCCCTTCGCGTCCACGGTGAGCGAGTAGTCCGAATCCCGAGCCAGCGCGGTGTACGGATCCACGTTGGCCAGGTTCACCTTGCGGCCGGTGACGCTCTCCGTGAGCGCGGCGAGTTCCGCGCGGGGCAGGTACGCGACGTGGCAGCTGGCGCAGCCCGCGTTGCCCTTGCCGGCCACGTGGTAGACGGTGCGGCCTCGCGCCACGGCCTCCGCGTCGCGGCCCTTCCACGGGTCCTCCGACATCGCGAGCGGCACGCCCGGCGCCTCTTCCTTCCAACGCGGGCTGAAGGTCTTGAGGTACTGCACCACCGCGTCCACGTCCGCCGGGGGCACGTCCCACGCGAACATCGGGGTGCCGTGCATGCCGCGACGGAGGGTGCGCTTGAGCGCGTCGTCGGTGGGCAGCTCGCCGGCCGCCACGCCTCCGAACTTGAACAGGCCCTGGTGGAAGTTGCGCGGCACGGGACGCATGCCGGACCCCGCGGGCCCCTGTCCGTCGCCCTTCTCGCCGTGACAAGAGGCGCAGTAGTGCGTGTAGACATCCCAGCCACGCGCCAGCGTCGCGGCCGGAACGACGGTGCCGTTCGCGAGCTTCAACGGTTCGAACTTCGGCGGCTCCCGACGACACGCGGGGGCGAGTGCCCCCAGCGAGAGCACGGCGAGCATGCGAAGCGCACGCGACGCGGAAGCGATTCCAGGGAGGCAGGGAGTTGGCTTCATGGGAGGTACACCACCGCGAAGAGGACGCCGTACATCACCGTCGTGCACCACCAGCCGGGCAGGGCACGCCGCAAGGGAGCACGTGCGTCGAAGCCTCGCAGCGTGCGCAGGGTGGCGCGCAGCAGGCCCGTGAGAACGACCGCCGCGTGCGCGGCCTGCACCGCCGACAGGCCATACAGCACGGAGGCGAAGACGCCGCTATCGGGGATGCGCAGGTCGCGATGCCACCACAGCACGTGGAGCCACGCGGCCTGCGTCGCGAGGAAACCCGCCCCCGCGAACAGGGCTCCCAGCGCCCATCCGCGCGAGCGCCGGAGACTCGCGACCTGCCGGAGCGCACCGTGCAGCAGAACGCCTCCCGCGACGAGCAACGCGCCCGCCAGTGAGGGAACGAAGCGCCCCGGAAGCGCGGACGCGGGCGGCCAGAAGCCTCGCATCCGGTAGAAGTCCGCGGCGAAGGCCACCGCGCAGAAGAGCATCGCCGCCGCCGCGTGCGCGAGGACCATCCCGAACCACAGGTTGGCCTCGGCGCGCTGGGGGGACACCGGCGCCAGCGGCCCGGTGGAGTCATTCGTGCTCACGGAGGGCGACTCTCGCATGCCTGGGCCCCGCACGAAGCACCGGGGAACCAGGCCGCTCCCCCGCGCCCGGAGATCTCCCGCGCTTGGGCTGGAGTCACCACAAGGAGGTCTTGGTGAATGAGGGGCGCTGTCCCTCGTTTCGGTCCCATCGAGACACAGCAAACGGCCCGCCTCCATGCACTCGACGTTCCGCGTGCCCCACCTGGATGATGCCCACGAGGGGCGGCGCATCGCGCGAACCTGTCCGACTGGAGGGTTGCGCGGAATAAGGGAGTCTGGGGGGAGGGTAGAGAGGGGGTGATGGAGGAAGAAAACGGCCCCCGCCCGCCAGCGAAGCAGCCGAGGCGGCGCATCCCGAAGGACCCGGCCCCTCGCTTCAAAGCGCCCGACAGAGAAGCGCTGGCCCTCGCGCAGCGGCTGGTGCCCCGGGAGCATCTGGCCAGAAGGGTGCAGCGCGTGGTGGAGCGCTTCGAGATGAGGGCCGTGGAGGCCCGTTACTCGGCCCTGGGCCAGAATGGGTTCGCGCCGCGTCAGCTGCTGGGGCTCTGGCTTTACGCCAGCCTCATCGGGCTGCACCAGGGGACGCGGGTCGCGCGTGCGTTGCAAACGGATTGCGCCTTGCGGTGGCTCAGCGGAGGCCATTGCATCAGCGTTGCGGTCCTCAACCGCTTTCGCGCGGAGAATGCCGGCCTCTTCCTGGCGGCACTGGAAGAGACGGTGCGCTGGGCCGTGGAGGAGGGCCTGGTGCGGACGCAGGAGTTGGGAATCGACAGCGTGCGTTTGCGCGCCCATGCCAGTCGCAGCCAGGTGCGCGTGCACTCGCAGTCCCTGCGGCGCTTGAAGCACCTGGGCGCGGTGGAGCTCGACTCCCTGGACGCTTGCCAGCGCGAGCAGCACTCGCGGCAGGTGCGCAAGCACCAGGAGGCGGTACGCCTGTGCGAGCAACGGGCCGCGGCCAGCGTGGTCCTCAGCAACCCCCGCGCGGCCCTCATGCAGTTTCCTGGCAATGGCGTGCACCCGGGGCACCGCCTCACGGTGGTGGCCAGCGGCGTCACGCAGCGACTGGTGGTAGGTGTCCTGCTAACGGCCTCGGGCAATGACAAGGGCCATCTGGAAGAGGCGATGCAGCGCACGCGCCGCGTGCTGCACACGGCCGGGGTGCCCCTGCCCACGCGGCTGCAAGTGGCCGGAGACTCCGGTTACTGGAGTGAAGAGGACCTGCGCTTCGCCGCCCACCAGCGCCCTTGCGTGGACGTGCTGCTCAACCCGGGCCCGGCCACCGGCCCTCTGGCCAACAAGCCCGGCATGCTCCAGCGCGAGGCGTTTATCCTCCAGCACGCGCGGCGGGCCGTGGTGTGTCCGGCAGGGCGCACCATGCGCGGGCCGGTGCTCAATCACTTCGACCGGTGCGAGGTCTACTTCGGCGAGGGCTGTCCGACGTGCTCCTTGCGTCCTCGGTGCACCCACGCCAGGCGCCGCACCTTCAGCGTGCGCTGGGAGTACGAAGGCGCGCTGGAGGCCATGCTGGCGCGCATGAGGCAGCCAGACGCCAAGGCCCGGTACCTGCAACGGATGGCCACCGTGGAGCCCGTCTTCGCCTCGCTGCAGCAGGACATGGGCTTTCGTCGCCTCTCGTCCCGGCACCCGCCCGCCATCGACGCGGAAGTCTTCCTCAAACTGCTGGCCCATAACGTCAGCCGGCTGCTCACCCGCAGCCGGCTTTTTTGTGTCTTCGTCCTCTTCGAAGCCCCTGCTCCTCCCCCTGCATCGCAGCCAGGCTGAACCCCTATTCCGCGCAACCCTCCTGTCGGACAGGTTCCGGCGAGCAGCAGCCGGCGGGGCGTCCCCCTGGACTCCGCTGCTGGCGTGCCCACTCCAAGTCCAGGCTCCGCACAAAGCGCGGGAGGGCCGCTCCCAGGGACGGCCCACCCTGAGGCCCACGGGGAACAAGAACCCCGCGTGCGCATGGGCCTCCGGGTAGTAGCGTCGCGGCCCCGCCCCGATGCAACCCGCCCCCACTCCGCTCGCGACTTCGTCCCTTCCCGCCCCTCCGCGCTCCTGGCGGGACTGGCTCCCCTGGCCGTTGGTGCTCGTGGCGCTTGGCGCCTGGGTGCTGCGCGCGCTGGCGTTCTTCCATCGCACCGGCCCGCTCGGCTACCCGATGGACTACGACGAAGGCGTCTACTTCTCCGCCGCGTCGCTGCTGCTGCGCGGGGACCTGCCCTACCGCGACTTCATCTTCGTCCACCCTCCCGGCTCGCTCCTGCTCTGGGCGCCCGGCGCCGCGCTCACCCTGGGGCTCGACGCGGGCACGGCGTATGGCGTGGCCCGCTACATGGCCGCCACCGTGGGCGCCCTCTGCGTGTTCCTCGCGGGCCGCATCGCGTGGCGCGCCTGGGGACCGCTCGCCGGCTGCGTGGCCGCGCTCGCCTATGCCGCGTACCCGGAGGCCGTGCTCGTCGAGCGCGGCACGTTCCTCGAACCCCTGCTCAACGTCCTGTGCCTGGGCTTCGCCAACCTCTGGCTCGCCTCCGACACGCCCTCTCGCGCGCGGCGCATCGGCGCGGGCGTGCTCATCGGCCTCGCGGTGTCCGTGAAGCTCCCCGGCGGACTCTGGCTCGTCGCCGCGCTGCTGGCCCGGCCCTGGAACGAGACCTGGCGCGACACCCTCACGCTCGCGCTCATCGCCTTCGCCACGTTCGTCGTCGTCGTGGCCCCCCTGGCCGCGCTCGCCCCTTCCGAGTTCTTCCGCGACGTCATCACCTTCCAAGCCCTGCGCCCCGCCGACGGTGAGCCGGACCGACTCGTGCGCCTGCACGACATCTTCCACGAGCGCCGCCTGGGAGAAGTCCTGCTCGCCCTCGTGGGCCTGGGGACCGCCTGCGTCCACGCCTTGCGCGCCCCCACCCCGGGCCGCCCCGCCGCCCGCTTCTTCGCCACCACCTTCGTCCTCACCGTCGTCCTGTTCCTGGCGTCGCGCACCTACTGGAACCAGTACAACGCGCACCTCGCCGCGTCGGAGGCCGTGCTCGTGGGACTGGGCGCCTCCACGCTCTACGCCTTCTCCCTGCGCTGGGGCCGCGTCGCCTCACGGGCCGTGGCCGGGCTCGCCCTGGTCGCCGCGTTCCTGCCCGGCGCGTGGCATTCCTTCCAGAGTTCCCGGTTGCAGGCCCCGGACGTCGTGGCGCTCGCCCGCTACCTGCGGACCGACGTGCCTCCCAACGCGTGCCTGTTCTCGTTCGAGCCCGGCTGGGCGCTCGCGGCAGGACGGCTCCCCCAGGGGGCCACGCCCGTGGTGGACGTCTACGCCACCATGCTCCAGGACTCCATGAGCACCGGAGACCGCTTCGACGACACCGAAGAAGCCTTCACCGCTCCGGAAGCTCAGCAGGCCCTGCGCGTCATGCTGGAGTCCTGCCGCTTCGTCGTCCTCGGCTGGCGGGGCACCTGGCAGCTCACCCCGGAGAGCCGACCCTGGTTCAAGCAGCGCTTCGTCCGGCGATTCCCCACCGGCGACGCGGGCGGCGTGGACGTGTGGGAACGGCGAGCGCCCTGAGCCCTCGCCGCTAACCCGCGCCTTCCACCCCGGATGCTTCGGACTCCGTGGTCCCCTTCACCGGGACGGCCACGGGCAACACCTCCGCCTGGCCAATCCAATCGCGACCCAGTTGCTCTTGTACTTCGGGTTGCGACAGCTCATGCGGCCCGCGCAGTACAACCGGTGAGGGCCCCGCGTCCGTCCACTCCAGCGTGCCCACGCGCCACGGGTTGGGCTCCGCGGCGCGACCCCATCCGAGCGTGCGCACCAGGTTCACCACGAACAGCAGCTGCGCCGTGCCCAGCAGGAACGCGGCCCAGGTGGTCCACCGGTTCAGCGTGAGCAGGTGCGCGAGGAACGTGTACTGGTACGGGTCATAGAGCCGCCGCAGCTGCCCCGCGTATCCCGCCGCGAGCTGGCCACCGAAGACGGCGATGAAGAGCACCGCGCTCGACAGGACGTGCGCCTTCGCCAGGCCCTCGTGCAGCGAGCGTCCATACATCCGGGGGAACCAGAAGTAGAGCCCCGCGAACACCGCGAGGAAGCTGGCCGCGCCCATCGTCAGGTGGAAGTGGCCCACCACCCACAGCGTCCCGTGCAGGGGCACGTCCGTGGCCACCGCGCCCAGCGCGAGTCCGGTGATGCCGCCCAGGCCGAAAACAACCATCGTCGCCAGTGCCGCGAGCATCGGCGACGTGAGTCGCACGCTGCCCTTCCACAGCGTCATCAGCCAGTTGAGGAACATCACCTCCGCGGGCAGGGAGATGAGCAGCGTCAGCACCATGAACGTGCGCCCCAGCACCGGGGCCATGCCGCTGGTGAACAGGTGGTGCGCGTACACCGCGCCACTCAGCGCCGTCACCACGCCCATGGCCCCCGCCGTCAGCCGGTAGCCGTGCGCGGGCTTGCGGCTGAAGTACGCCACGAAGTCCCCCACCATCCCCCAGGCGGGCAGGATGAGGATGTAGACCTCCGGGTGGCCGAACAGCCAGAACAGGTGCTGGTACACCACCGGGTCGCCGCCGCCGCCCACCGCCGCCGCGCCCGCGATGAAGAACTGCGTGCCCGCCACCCGGTCCAGCAGCAGCAGGCCCGTGGCCGCCGCCAGCACCGGCACGAACAGCACGTTGAGCACCGCGCCGTAGAACAGGCCCCACACCACCAGCGGCAGCCGTCCCCACGTCATCCCCGGTGCCCGGCAGCGCACCACCGTGACGACGAAGTTGAGCCCGTACAGGAACGCGGACACGCCCACGCACAGCACCGCCACCGTCACCAGCGTCTGCCCCAGGCCCGGCGTGAACGCGGGCGTGGACAGGGGCGGATATGACGTCCACCCCGCGCTCGCCGCGCCCAAGCGCACGCCGAACGACGCGAGCATCAGCGCGCCGCCCACCGCGTACGCCCAGAACCCGAACGCCGACAGCCGGGGGAACGCCATCTGCCGCGAGCCGATGGCCAGCGGCAGCACGAAGTGGCCCAGCGCCCCGAAGAGCAGCGGCGTCACGGCGAAGAAGATCATCAGCAGGCCGTGCATCGTGAACACGGCCGTGTACGCGGGCGGCGTCAGCGCGCCCTTCGATTCGGGCAGCGCCCACGCGAGCCCCGGCACCGGCTGTCCCGGCCACGCCCACTGGAAGCGGATGAGCATGGCCAGCAGGCCGCCCACGAGCAGGAACAGGAACCCGCCCCACAGGTACTGGCGGGCCACGCGCTGGGGGTCCGTCGTCCACAGCGACCTCAGGAGCGCGCCGGGCTTCACGGCGTCCTCCAGGCCCAACCCCAGTGCGCCGCCGCGTCGTCCGGGTCGTAGGCCTGCACCGCCTGGCGTCCGGCTTCGTGCAGCCAGGACGCGTACGCCTCCGGGGACAGGGCGGTCAGGATGCCGCGCATGCGGTAGTGGCTGGTGCCGCAGTGCTGGTAGCAGGCGGCCTCCCATGCGCCTTCGCGCGCGGCCTGGAACCAGGTCTGGTTCACGCGACCGGGGATCGCATCCAGCTTCACGCGGAAGGCCGGCAGGGAGAACCCGTGCACCACGTCCGTGGACACGAGCTGCACCCAGACGGGCACCCCCGCCGGCACGCGCAGGTCGTTCCACGTCACCACGTCGTCCTTCGTGCCGAACGTGCCGTCCTGTCCGGCGTAGCGCGCCTCCCACGACCACTGATGCGCGTTGATTTCGATGCGCACCGTGCGCGGATCCTCGGCGGGGACGCGGAAGTTCCAGAGCACGTCGCGCAGGTAGCTCTCGGAGCCCAGGAACAGCGTCCCGTCCACCACGCCGAACACGCCCAGCGCCAGGCCCAGCACCCACGCCCGCGAGCGGCGCGTGCCTCCGTCCGGCGACACCCGCCGGGCGTTCCGGAAGCGGACCACCGCCACCAGCAGCCAGCCGAACATCACCACAGCCAGCGCGAACTCGAAGCGGTGGCTCGAGGCCAGCAGCGCGTCGATGCGGCCCCCGTGGGCGCTCGCGTTCTCCGGAAGCGACAGGGTCCACGCCCCTCGCACGGGAGCAACCGCCAGGGGGGCCTGCGCATCCGGCGGCGCGGTGGAGGCTCCGGGCTGCGCGGGGCCGGAAGTCCCGGGCGGCGCGGCGGAAACGGACGGCGCGGAGACGGACGCGAGCAACACGGGCAACGGAAGTCCGGGCACGGGCTTCACGGGCGCTCCTGTTCCACGGGGGCCGAAGCCCGCTCCTCACGCATCACCCGCCGGGCCGCCCAGATGCCCACGCCCACCAGGACGAAGGGCACCAGCATCAACGCCAGCAGCAGTCCCCCCGCGCCTCCGGGGGACTCGGGCGCCCGGGCCGTGCACGAGGGACAGGCCAGCGCCTCCAGCGGAACGAGCAGCGCCAGGACTCCCAGGCCCCCGAAGAGCCAGCCCGGGAGCGACCGGACGCCCTCCCGCCAACCCCGCGGAAGGCATCCACCATCCAGCGGCGACGAGACGGGGCGCATGGAGTTCCCGGGTAGCACGCACCCAGGGCCCCCTCAAGGCACACCCCGTCGCGGCAGGCGCCCCCTCCCGCAGGGGCCACTCTCCCTCATGCCTCGCATGCGGCCAGCCCCTACCCCCGGCGCGCCCCGCGCTTGTGCCCCCCCCGGGGATGCCGTTACGTGCCGGACCATGTCCGCTGACTCGCCTTCCTCCCTCCCGGCCCCCCGTCCCCGGAACTTCCGGCGCTCCATGCTCTGGGCGGGCGTCGTCGTGGCGTCGCTCGGGCTCGTCGTGGTGACGGCCCGGGAACTGGCTGGGGGCCGCGCCGCCTCACCTCCGAAGCTGGGCGCCCTGCCGGACTTCACCTTCACGCGGCAGGACGGGCAGCCCTTTGGCCTGAAGCAGCTCCACGGCCGCCCCTTCGTCGCCAACTTCATCTTCACCCGCTGCCCCACCGTGTGCCCCGTCTTCACCCAGAAGATGGCGCGCCTGCAGGAGCGCACCGCGACGCTCGGGCCCCGGCTCCAGTTGGTGTCCTTCTCCGTGGACCCCGCCTACGACACCCCGGAGCGGCTCGCCGAGTACGGCCAGAAGTACCGCGCCGACTTCACCCGCTGGAACTTCCTCACCGGCGACTACGGCCAGTTGAAGAACACCATCGTCCAGGGCTTCAAGATCAGCATGGGCCGCGAACCCGGCGCCGCCGAGGACGACCTGCTCTCCATCTTCCACGGCACCCATTTCGTCCTGGTGGATGGCACCGGAGAGATCCGCGGCTACTACGACAGCGCGGATCCCGAAGCCACCGGGCGCCTCGAAACGGACGCGCAACACCTCGCCCGCGACGAAGGCTGAAATCCCGGAGTCGCACCCCTTCCGGCCGCGACCCGCCGGAAGGCCGGATGATCCGCCCCGCACCCGGGGTGTCACCCAGGTCGCGCCCACCCCAACTCCTCTCAATTTGTGATTGTCCGAGCAGGACTGCCCCCGAAGGGCCCTCACCGGCCCCAAGGCAGCTCCAAACCCGCGGAAGCGCCCCTTCGACGGGATCAAGGGGCCAGGTCCTACCGCGCCCCAGAAGGCCTCCAGCGCCAGGCCCTCCCGGCACAGGACAAGGGCTGGGTGACCCAGGACCCGGGACGCACAAAAGGGCCGGCGTCCCTGCCCGAAGGAGGGAACCGGCCCGAAGCGTGGCCCGCAAAGCCGAAAGGCCGGCCCCCACCTCGCGGTGAGTACCGGCCTTCGGACCTGAGCATCACGCCAACTTCAGCGTGAAACTTAGTTGATGAGCGCAGCCTGCGCGTGAGCGAACAGGTTCTGCACGTTCTGCTGCGCGGGCTGGGAGGCCAGCGCGCCGACCTTGTCCGCGCCGTCCTTCACGGTGGTCGCGATGTCCGCGATGGACTTCACGGTCGGGGCGAACTTGGTCAGCTGGGACAGACCGGCCAGGGGGCCCTTGGAGAGCAGCGACGCGCCGGAGTCGATGAACTTGTCGACGAACGGCTTCGCCAGCTTGCCCAGGCCGAACGGGAGCTTGTCCAGGAGGCCGCCCGCCAGACCCTTCAGACCGCCCGTGATGGCGCCCATCGGGTTCTGCACGAAGCTGAGGGCCTTGCCCGCGATGTTCGCGACGCCGCCGGCAACCTTGCTCACCGTCTTCGCAACGCTGCTGACAATCTTGCCGATGCCGCCCATGGTAATACCCCCTGCTTAAGTCTGGTTTGGAGAGTGTGCGCCGAAGTGAAGCTACAAAAGGATTCTCGGAGGCAGGAGGAAAAGGTTTCCTCCTGAATTTCCGATCGAATTTCACGGCGGATGCGGGCTGGCCTCAGCCCCGCGGTCCGCCGCTCCCCTTCTTGAGCTGATCGATGAGATCCTGGCGCTTCGCCTCGTCCTGGGGGGCCTGGGCGGACTCTCCCGCGGGGTTCAGGCTGGGCTTGCCCGACGCATCCCCCTTGGAGGCCTCGAACTCCGACTTCGCGAAGGGGTTGCCCTGGCCGGGCAGCTCTCCCTTGGCGCCGGCGACCAGGAACTCGCCGACCTCTTCCACCGTGTGCACGGGGAAGCCGTTCGCCTTCAGCTCCTCGTCGGACACGACGTTGAGCATGGGCTCCTTGTCCTTGTCCTGGGCGTACTCGAGCACCAGCTCGACGTAGTCCTCCAGCTTCATGCCCACCGCATCCGCGATGCGCTTCGTCTCGGGATCCTTGAGCAGCTCCGCGCGGACGACTTCCACGGGACGGGACAGACCACGCTTCTTGCCAGGGCTTTGCTGGGACATGTGATTTCGCTCCAAAAAAGGAGGGGAGATGAGGACGGAACGACTCTAGCCCATCTTTCCAGTACTACCCATTCCCCGGCCCTGGACGTCCCCCGCCCCCTGTGACAAGCCCGTCCTGCCAGGGTTCCCACGTGCCTGGCCGCTGCTCCAGCCGGGGGCCGTGACTACCTTGGGCCTCAACGAACAGGCCCTTTCCAGATGAAAACGAGGCTGCGGATGGCGACGTCGAAGCGTGGGTTGGTGGAGCAGGTGAAGCGCGCTGTGACCCAGGTGGGCACGCGGGGAGCGCGGGCGCTGGTGAAGACGGCGACGGCGACGGTCCGGACGGTGGACACCCTCCAGGCGAAGCTGGTCAAGAAGGCCACCCCGGCGCGCCGCAAGGCCACGACGGTCCGGAAGGTGGAGGCGGCGAAGCACACCCCCTCCACGCGCAAGGCGGCCGCTCCGGCCGGCAAGGCGGCGGCGCCTGCTCGCAAGGCAGCGGTCCGCAAGACGGGCAGCAAGGTCGTGGCGGCGCCCGCCGCGGCGAAGCGCCGCACCGCGAAGAAGGCCCCGGTGGCGAAGCCGTCCGCGTCCCGCGCGAAGCGGGCCGTGAAGACGGCCGCGAAGCCGTCGCGCCGCAAGTAGCTTCAAAAGGCCCCGCGCGGACCGTCCCTGAGGCAGCTCAGGGCTGGAGCGCGCGGGCAGCCGGTCCCGGGGCGTCCTCCGGGTCCGGCGGGGTGGTTTCAGCGGACCGCGTTGCGGGTCGCGCTCTTGCGAGGGGTCGACGGGGCCTTGCGCTTGGGCACGGTGCGGGTGACGGAGCCGGGACGCCGGGCCACGGCGGCGGCGCGCTCCCGCTCCTCGGCGGCCTTCAGCGCCGCGGTGCGCTCGGCGAGCTGTTCCGCCTGCTGCGCCCAACGCCGCTTGAGCACGTCGCGCAGGCCGTCCGTCTGCAGGTCCACCTGCGCCTGGTGGAGCCGGTAGTGCAGGTCCTCGCGCAGCGTGCCGCGCCCCAGGGCCGCGCTCGCCGTGCCCGACACGCCCACCACCACCTTGGGCCGCTCCTCCTGCATCTGCAGGCAGCGCAGGATGAGCCCCTGGGCGTCCAGTTGCAGCTTCGCCACGTCCGCGATGAACAGCACGCCGTTGGGCTGCCGCAGCGCCCCAGCGAGCTCCGCCGCCTGACGCACCTCCGTGAGCGGGACGCCGAAGTGGAGCGCGGCTTCCTCCGCCCAGGCCCTGCGCTCGTCCTCCGTACCTCCGTGGATGAGCAGCGATGCACGGTTGGAGACGAGGTCTTCTTCTCGATAGCCTCGGAGCGCCACGGATGCCCTACCCTTCTGGGAAAACGGGTCCTTGCAAAGTCTAACGCCCTCACGGGTCGCCTGTTCAATCCCTTACTTGAGAGAAATGAGCAGGGACCCGTATCACGGCGGGCGGAAACCTGGACATCCGTTCATCGGACAAGGGGACCGCGCACCCGGGTCATCTTGTATCCCTGTACAGCGTACGGCCCTGTTTCAGACGGAGGGCACCACCATCACCGGGCGGCGGCAGCGCACCACCAGCTCGTGCGCCACCGCGCCCTCCAGCGCGTCGGGCACGACTTCGCGGCGCTCGGAGGTGCCCACGCAGACCAGGTCCACGCCCTCGCGCTCCGTGGCCTGGCAGATGGCGAGCGCGACGTCTTCTCCGCTGACGCCCTCCACGCTCCAATGCACCGACAGGGCGACGGCGTCCCGGGGAATCTGGTCCCAGAGCCTCGCGAGCACCGCGTCCCGCTCGCCCGCGGGCTCCGGGAGCACGCCGTGGAAGTCCCGGGGGCCCCGCTCGCGACCGCGCAGCCGGTGCACGTGCAGCAGGTGCACCCGGCCCCCCGGGCCCACCAGCGTGCACGCCTGCGCGATGGCCTGTCCGGAGGCGGCGGTGAAGTCCACCGGCACCAGCGCGCTCCGGGGCGGAGGCAGGCGGCGCGGCTCGCGCAGCGTGGGCGGCACGCACGCCACCGAACGCTCCGCGTGGCGCAGCACGCCCTCCGACACCGAGCCGTGCCACAGCCGCAGCACCCCGCCGCGCAGGTGCATGCCCACCACCGTCAGGTCCACGCCCTGCGCGTGGGCCACGTGCAGCAGGTGGTCCGCCGGGCGGCCGAAGCCGGGCTCCAGCACCACCTCCACGCGGCCCTCGCCCTCCAGGTCGCCAATGCGCTCGCGCACCTCGCGTTGCAGCACCCGCTCCACCACCGGGTCCAGCGATTCGATGTCGCGCTGCTGAGGGCCCAGCAGCTCCACGTGCACCGGCGAGTGGATGCCCAGCCGCTGGCGCTCCTCCGCGGGCGAACACACGTAGGTGGCCAGCACGTCGCAGCCGCCCATCCGCCGCAGCTCGCGCAGGAAGGTGAGCGCCGCGTCGGACGTGGAGGAGCGGGGATCCACCCCCACCATCACGTTGAGCCGGCGCCGGCCCCGGGCCCAGTCCAGGAGCGCCGTGTCCCGCCGCACCACCATCACCGGGGCGCAGCCGTGACGGGCCAGGCGTTCGGCCAGGGAGGTCTTTCGCCAGGCCGACGTGCGCCAGCCCTCCGCGGCCACCACCACCAGCCGGGCGCTGCGGCACTCCTCATCCCCCAGCAGCGTCTCCACCGAGGCGCCCCGCTGCATCCGGGGTTCCACCGTGCCGGCCAGGGCCCTCAGGCGCGTGGCCTCCGCCGCGAGTCCGGCCTCCACGCTGGACGGGGTGTCGGAAACCGGCGCGCCGGGGGCCTCGTCGTCCACGCCCAACAGGAGCAGGGGCTCGCCCAGTCGTCCGGCGAGCGTCGCCGCCACGGTCGCCGCGTGGGTGGCTTCGGCGGACAGGTTCGTTGCGCAGATGATGGCCATGGCGGACCCCCTGGAGGAAGCGATGCCCGCTGGGCTTCCCTCGCGGAAGATGCGCACGTCCCTTCCCCCGTGGAGGCCGGCCGTGCATGCCGGCCTGCCTGCCCTCCAGGAAGGGTGCACCTGGGCGTCCCCCGGTAGCGCCGCTCCCAGGCGAGGGCTCTCGTGCGCCACCGCCGGATCCATCCAGCCAGGGCGCTGGCTCGAACCACCCGTCGGGGCGACGCACCTCGCGACCGGCCCCGCGGGGCGCTACCTGCGCAGCAGTTCCTGGTGCCCGTCGTGGTTGGTGTGGTCCTGGTCCTCGCCCACGCCGCCGCGCCCGTTCTCCCGGCCGAAGGTGGCCAGGAACACGCCCTGCGAGTTGCTCGCGTACTGGTACGGCCGGCCCCACGGGTCCAACGGCACGATGGGCAGGTATTTCGGCACCAGCATCTCGTCCAGGTCGCCCTCCTCCGGCAACCGGCCCTGGTGCTCGCCCCGGTAGCGCTCCAGCGCGTCCAGGATGACGGAGAAGTCGGCGTGGATGCGGTGGGCCTGCTCGTTGTCGCGGCGGTGGAAGGCGGTGAGCACCACCGCCAGGACGATCCCCATGGCGAACACCACCGCCACCCACGGCAGCGGCGAACGGCGGGACTTCTCGGAGGCGTCGGGGGCTTGGGACAAGGCGGCCATGGCCCGCCCACCCTACCGCTCCCGGCCGCGCCGGTCATGAAACGACTTCGCCGAAGGGACGCGGCGTCAGAGGGCCCGGTACAGCGGCACCGGCTGCTGCTTGCCCTTCAAGCGCACCGGGGGCAGGTCCTCGAAGGCCGTCTCGTTCGCGTTCACCAATTCGCGCGTGCGCTCGCCCACCAGGATTTCCCCCGGCCCGGCCAGCGCGCACAGCCGCGCGGCCACGTTCACCGCATCGCCGATGCAGGTGTACTCCGCCCGCAGCGCGCTGCCGATGTTGCCGGACACCACCACGCCCGAGTTCAGCCCCACGCCCAATTCCAGCACCAGGGGCCGGCCCTCGCGGCCATGAGCCACCCATTCGGACTCCGCCACCGCGCGCAGCTCCACGAAGGCTTCCATCATCATCTTCGCGCACTGCAGGCCCCGGAGCGCGTCGTCCGAGCGCCCCACCGGCGCGCCGAACACCGCCATCAGCCCGTCGCCCAGGAACTTGTCCAGCGTGCCGCCGCAGGTGAGCACCGCGTCCGACAGCCGGCCCAGCACCTGGTTGAGCACCGCCACCACCTGCTCGGGCGGAAGGCTCTCCGCCAGGCCCGTGAAGTTGCGGATGTCCGCGAACAGCACTGTCACCTCGCGCTTCTCACCGGCGAGTACCGCCGCGTCCGCGCTCTTCAGAATCTCTTCCACCACCGCGTCGGACGTGTAGCGCGCGAACAGCTTGCGCATGCGCTCCGTCTCGCCCGTGCGGCGCACCACGCTTTCAATCCGCGCCGCCAGCTCGTCCATGGACGCGGACTTGTTCACGTAGTCGTCCGCGCCCGCGCGCAGGCCCCGCACGCGCTCCGCCTCCCGGTCGTTCGCGGTGAGCACGATGATGGGGATGGCGCTACGCGGGCCCTCCTTCAGCCGCCGGCACAGCTCCACGCCATCCAGCCCCGGCATCTCCAGGTCGCTCAGCACGATGGCCGGTTGCAGCCGGCTCATGCCCTCCAGCGCCTCGTACGGGTCCTGGAAGCACAGCACTTCGTAGCCCAGCGCCACCAGTCCCTCCTGCACGAACGCGCACGCGAGCGGGCTGTCGTCCACCACCACCACGCGGCGGCGGCCCTCCATCGCGGGCCGGGGCAGGTCCTGCCGTCCGGCGATGCGGTTCTGGAGGCCCAGCGCTTCGTAGATCTGCTTGTACGTGCAGTGGCCCTGCTCGACGAGGATCTCCCCCAGCCGCCGGCCGTCCCGGCGCTGGCGCGTCAGCGATTCGCCCAGCTGCGCGAGCGTCACGTACTTGAGCCCCACCAACAGCTCGCCCAGCGGCGGTTGCGCCGGCCCCTTCTCCTGCTGGTTCAATCCCAACGCCTCCCCCAATGCGTCTTGAATCTGCTCGCGCGACACGTAGCCCAGGGAGATGAGGGCCTCGCCCACGCGCTGGCCGGTGAGGGCCTGCAACGCGAGCGCTTCCTGCACCTGTCCCGGCGAAACCACGCCCAGCTTGAGCAACAGGTCACCGAAGAGGGGGTTTGAAGCACTCATGCGGCAACCTCCGCCCCCAGACAACCACGCCCCGGGGCGAGACACGGACGGCTCGGCGCACGCCCTGTCCCACAGTGTAGCCCAACCCCGTCCTCCAGCGATCCTCCACCCTTGCCGGGCCCATGCTCCCCGCGCTTCATGGGCCCGAATCATGGACGGTCCGTCTGACGCCCGACGGCCGTCCCCTCCTTCCGGGTGGATTGAGACTCCGGACTAGTTGCCCCGGTGCGCCTCGCCCGCGAGCAGCAGCTCGAGGAAAGCGGACGAGAACTCGGGCAGGTAGTCCCTGAGCCTGTTGAGGACCTGGTCGAAGTCGGCGGACGTCTGGGCCCAGCTCGCCTCGCGCGCCAGATTGTTCAACACCGCGTAGGTGGTGAGCGCCGGGTCCTCGGTGCCGTCGCCCATCGTGGACAGCAGCTCGTAGGCTTCGTGGCCCTGGATGCCGTAGGCCTTGAACAGCTTCACCGTCGCGTCCAGGCTCAGCCCGTTGCCAGCGCCATCCGTCAGGAGCCACGGATACTGCTGGGCGAGCTTCTGCACGTCCTCCGGCGGGATGCCCAGCTCCTGGGTCAGCTCCTGGATGCGCTCGAAGTCCGCGTCGCGCAGCGTCTCGCTGAGCGCGGGGTCCACGCCAATCTCCTCCAGGTATCGCTTCTGCTCGTCGTCCAGTTGGCCGGATTCGACGAAGCCCGCGAACAGCTCGCCAATGGCGGTGATGGCCGCGCCAATGCCACTGAGCAGCAGGCCCAGGGGCGCGGCCGGGGTGAACTCCAGCACGGAGCCCAGCACGCCCACCACGTCGCCGAACGCGGCCACCAGGTAGCCCGGGTTGTTGTCCTTCGCGAACTGGTTGATGTGGATGCCGGCGGAGACCGCGTTGGCCACCAACCCCAGCGCGGGCGCGAGCTTCGTCGCGAACGAGGCGACCCGGGCCACGTCGCCCGCGGAGGCCATGGACTGGAGGATGCTGGCGGTCAGCTTCGCGCCGCTCTCCCCCGCGGCCGCGATGCCCTTCACCATCGCCGCGTAGTCGCCCTCCTTGCCCGCGGCGATGGCGCCCACCGCGCCGAACGCGAAGCCCGCCACGACCAGGCCCTTGAGCAACGGGCCGGACGCGTCCCACTTGTTCGCCAGTTGGGTGAGCCGGTCGTAGTTGCCCGCCTTCGCCTGCTTGATGGCCTCCAGGCCGTCCTTGATGTCCGAGTACGCGGCGACGCCCGCCGCGCCCGCCTTCTTCAGCGGCTCGAGCATCCCCTCCAGCTTCGCGAGCGCCGCTTCCGGGTCGCCGTCCGCGAGCAGCTGCGAGGCCGCGTTCGGGACACCCGTCTCCAATATCTTCTTGGAGAAGTCCTCGCCCCAGCCGGCCGCCACCTGGCCCATGGGGCTGGACGGGTCCCCCAGGTACTTCGCGCCCAGCTCCACCGCCACGGCGGCCTGGCTGGAGTCCGCGAGCATCTCCAGCGACTTGCGCAGGACGGCGCCGTCCTTCTCCGGGTTCGCGTACGCGGCGGCCTCCAACACGGAGGCGTTGTCCTGGACCACCCGAGCCAGCGACGCCGCCTTGGCGTCCAGGTTGTCGTAGACGGCCTTGTTCGCCGGGTCGTTGTGGTACGCGTTGATGTACGCCTGCTTCTGCTCGGGCGTGAGCGTGTCCCCCAGGCCCGCGAGCTGCTTGGCCATCCACTCGTCCCGCTCGCGCGCGGCCGCCTGCGCCTCCTCGTACTCGGCCGTGGCGCCCTCCACCTGTTCGATGGCGGCGTCCGCGCCCTCCGGACGCTGGGCGGCCGTCACGCTCAGCCCCGCCAGGATGGGCTCCCAGATGTACGGCGAAGCCTGGCTCATGCCCTGGAGGTCGGCCTGCGTGAGCGTCCCCGCGTCGAGCCCGGCCTGGAGCCCGTCCATCACCGCCTGCCGCTGCTCGGCGGAGCCCCGGAACTCGCCGGCGCCGGACGTGATGAAGAGCCCCTCGAAGCCCGTCACCACGTTCTGCAGGATGCCTTGCGAACCGCCCTCCGCGAGCATGCCCATGAAGGCCGCCTGGAAGTCCGGGTCCCCCGCGTGCTGGAGGAGCATCTCCGCGGCCAGGTAGGGCTGGCTCAGGGGGTGCGCCTGCTCCAGCTCCGCGACGCACGCCTCCGCCTGCGCCACGGACTCCGGGTTGAGTGCACGCGGTTCAGCGGCCGTGGTCGGGGCCACGTTGGCGCCGGCCACGGGCGCATCCGCCACCAGCATCCGTTGCAGCGCGGGCGCCACCTTCGCCTGCGCGAGCGCGGCCTGCCGCTCCGGCGAACCCGGAGCCGTGGAGAAGATGCGCGAGGCCTGCGTCGCCGGCAGCAAGCCCACCTCGCGGTACTGCGGCTGCGCGCGCTGGTAGTCCGCCAGCGAGTCGTAGCTCTTGTTGTTGGACGGGTCGAACACGCGCTCGCCCTGGCGCACCACCACGTGGCCCGTCTGTCCCTGCGCGCCGGGCCGCGTGTCCTCCAGGAACACCAGCTCACTGCGCGCGCGCAGCTGCGGGCTCGCCTTGTCCACCCAGTCCGCCGCGCGGTCCAGGCAGTTGACGCTGCCGTCCCGCGTGTCCTCGTTCAGCAGCGACGTCGCGGGCGCGGCGACCGAATCCAGCCGGGGCTTGCGCGCATCCGCCTTCGCCGCATCGAAGCGCGAGGCTCCACCCGCATCCGGGCGCACGGTGTTGGCCGCCGCCTTCGCCACCGCCTCCGCCGCCTTCCGAGCCGCTTCCGCCGCGGCCTTCGCCGCAGCTTCCGCCGCCCTGCGCGCCGCTTCCGCCGCCGCCTGCGCCGCGTTGGAAGACGTGGGGGTGCCCGGGCCGTTGACCGCCATGTGCCTGCTCCTGAAGTCGAAAACCTCTCGCTCAGAAGGTATCGGGCGGAACCCCGTGAAAGTTACGCGCGGCTCTCACTTCTTGATGAAGCGGGAGCCATGGCGCACCCCGGCATCACGCGGGGTGCAAGCGTGCGTCAGTGCTGGAAGACCCGGCCGAAAGCCAGGACGATCTCCAGGATGATCAACGCGACGATCATCACCTCCAGGATGTGGGAGCGGTCGATGTCCACCTCACCCTTGAGCAGGCCATACGTCTGGGCCAGGAGCTGCTGCTTGCGGGTGACGGAGCCCTGCCACGCGGGGATGCGCATGCGGCGCACGGCGCCCTCGTAGACCTTGGCCAGGTAGAAGTCGCCGATGATTTTGAGGCTGTTCTCCACCCGCTCCACGAACTCGTTGAGGTCCACCAGCGTGCCCAGCGTCTCACGGGCCAGGTCGCGGTAGGGGCTGCGGAACAACGTCAGCCAGCCCCGCTTGCGCGCCTGCACCTCGTCGTGGATGCGGGCGATGTGTTTGTCCAACCGCTCGTCGTAGTAGCGGAACTCCAGGAGCTGCGCGTTGGCGATCTCCAACAGGTCCGGGATGTCGCGCGAACCGGATGGCTCGTAGACGAACGCGCTGTTCCAGTCCACGACGACCAGGTCGTTGACGGTGTAGCTGAAGCGCACCTGGGTGACGGCCTCACGTTCGCGCGGGGCCAGGTCCATGGTGCCGACTTCGCCCAACAGCAGCCGGGCGATGTCCGCGCGCTGGAACAGCTCCTCCGCGGACGGGTTGCCCTGGATGCGCTCGGCGAAGATGACGGTGTAGCTCTCGCTCTGGTCCCACAGGTGCGGCCCCTGCACCGCGGTGGCGATGGTGCGCCGCACGCCCTCCACCAGCTCCCGCGCCAGGTCCTCCAGCGCCTGGCTGTCATAGAGCTCGTCGGCGACGTCGGTGAGTTTCTCCCAGGTCGTGCCATGCGTCACCGGCACGCGCAGGATGATGGACGCGGCGCCGTGGTCGAAGAGGCGCGCGGTGGCGTCCACCGTGACGGGACCGCCGCGCATCGCCAGCGCCTTGCGTCCCAGCTCGTAGGCCACCGGGGGATTGGGGAGCTGGATGTACTGGCTGTTCTCACGCGACAGCTTCAGGCGGCGCGAGTCCTCCGACAGCGCCTTGCGCGCGCGCTCCAGGTCGATCTCCTCCGCGATGTCGAACGTGCGGTAGCAGAGGATGTGGGCCTGTTCGAAGAGCAGCGGAAGTTCCGTGGACACGGACATGGTGCACCCAAGCCTACTCTTCGACGTCTTCCCACAGGACCCGAAGTTCCAGCGCGAGCGCCTCGAAGGGCTCCGCCCGGACGACCTCTTGCTCCTCATGGGTCGCCAGCAGGAGGTAGTGCGGCCCCTCCAGGCGGAAGACCTCCAGGGTGCGCACAAGCGGGTCCACCAACCCGACGTGCTTCACGCCTTCCCGCGCGTAGGCTGGCAGCTTCCGGACCCGATCCATGCGGACCGTGGAGGGCGACAACACTTCACACAGCCAGTCCGGCGCCATCTTGATGCCCACGACATTGGGCAGCTTCGGCAGGCGCTCCCGGCGCCACGCCGCGATGTCCGGCACCAGGACATCCGGCCCCAGGTGCAGCTCCGGTTCGAACATGAAGATCCATCCGCCCGGCCCTCCCTTGCCCCGACCGAACGGATTGTGGAGCTCTCCGCCAAGCACAAAGGCCGAGGACCCATGAGGGGTCGCGGGCCTTGGACTTGCGTACAATTCCCCAGCGACAATCTCTCCCACTTGATGGGGGGAAAGCGCTTCGAGGTCGGCGTAGGTCGCGGGCTTTCGGGTCATCTCTGGAGCAACCCATCTAGCAGGTAGGGCCATGCGCTGACGCTCTCATGGCCGTCTGACACGCTTCCCACCATGTACCCCGACGCCGGAAGCCCCGGAAGGAGGGCCTCTGCTCGGAATGTCCGGATGTTTCACGGATGGCTCAAATCAGTCCCCACCGCCCTTGGGCAGGGTGACGCCAGATTCACCGGGCCCCCGCGCATCATCTGGCAGATTGCCAATATGGCCAGGCGTGGGAACGGGGCGGTCCCCGGCCTGACGCTTGTTCTTCTGTTCATCCTCCGGAAGTTGCGGTTCCTTCCGAGGGCTTTCGTGCTCGCCCATGGGGCGACTCCTTCGCGTGATGAGAGGTTTTGCCTCCCCCAAGCTAGGGAGCCCGCGCCGCGTCTGGCATCCCGCCTCCCCCCGGCCGAAGGGCGTGCGGGGGAACAGGAGCCCTACGCCGGGCCCCGAGGCCGGGAGGGCGGCGCCAGGGTCGTGCGCACGTCCCACAGCTCCGGGAAGAAGCGCAGGTCCAGGGCCTTGCGCAGGAAGCCCACCCCGGAGGAGCCGCCCGTGCCCTGCTTGAACCCGATGATGCGCATCACCGTCATCATGTGACGGTAGCGCCAGAGCTGGAACCGCTCCTCGGTGTCCACCAGCTTCTCGCACATCTCATACGCATCCCAGTGCTTGTCCGTGTCCTGGTAGATGCGCCGGAACACCTCCATCACCTGAGGACTCTTCTCATACGGCAGACGCCAGTCGCGCTCCACATGGCTGGCCGGGATGTCATGGCCCTGGCGCGCCAGGTGGCGCAGGAATTCGTCGTAGATGCCCGGTGACTCCAGGAGCCGCTCCAGCTCCGCGTGCACGTGCGGCACGTGCTGGAAGGGCCCCAGGGTGCTGCCGTCCTTGTTGCCCAGCAGGAACTCCAGCGCCCGGTACTGCGCGCTCTGGAAGCCCGACGCGTGGCCCAGGGTGTCGCGGAACTCCAGGTACTCATTGGGCGTCAGCGTCTCCAGCACGCTCCACTGCTCGAAGAGCATCCGCTGGATGTGCGCGACGCGCGCGAAGATCTTGAAGGATGGCTCCAGCCGGTCCGCCTGGATGTAGCGGATGCAGGCGGACAGCTCGTGGATGAGCAACTTCATCCACAGCTCGCTCGTCTGGTGCTGGACAATGAACAACAACTCGTCGTGGTGGGGAGGCTGGGAACGGGGCACCTGCGCGGACAACAACCGGTCCAACTGCAGATAGTCACCGTAGGTCGTCCGGCCCGCGAGGTCCGTGACGATTCCAGGCTCCAGGTCGCGTTTGTTCATGGCCCGGGCATTCATGCGCACCAACCCCCTCGCGGCGCAAGCACATCCTCCGCGCGGATAATCCTCCCACGCCCCCGTTCGGGAGTGTGGTTCACCTACCTCTGCCCGGGCCGGGGCAACGTACTGCTTAAGCGTTCTTCGCGGCTTCAGCCAGCGCCTTGGAGGCGGCGCGGCCACGGGGCAGCTTGATGTCCTCCACGCTGTTCGGCTCGGCGTAGTCGCTCCACGCACCCGGACGGCGGTTGGTCTTCTCCAGCATCCGCAGCTTCTGGTAGTGCGCCGCGCAGTAGCCCTTGGTGCGGCTGGGCTTGCCGCAGCCCTTGATGGCGCACTCACGCGCGCCGCCGTCCGCCGCCGGCTTGCGGCCGCGACGCTTGCCACCGACCGCCGCCACCGGAGCGCTCACCGCCGCGCGGGCCGGACGGCCAACGGGGCGACGCCCGGCCTTGCTCGCCGCGGGCGCCTGCGCGCCGAAGAGCGGGCCCACCACCTGAGCCAGGGGCGCCAGACGCTCGGCCACGCTGCGCAGCGCATCCAGGTCCGCCGTGCCCGCCTCCAGACGAGACACCACGTCGCGCAGGGGCTTGAGCTGGGCTTCAATCTCGTTGCGAATCATCTCGCGGAACGCCTTGTCAACTGACATTTCGAACAATCCTCGGTTTAGGGGGGAGCATTGCCATCGGCGTGAACCGGCACGCCGGACTATCAATACCTCCCAGAAAGGCAATTGTCGAAGGAAGCGATAAAAAGTTGTGACGGGAGTGCGTATCAGCGGGCATCCGCGGCCCGGAAAACGGGCCCGGCCGGCGCTGAGACGTGGTCCTTACGCATCCCAATGCAGGGCTTCCAACAACGCACCCTGCCCCGGGGCGGGGGTGCGTTGCGAGCGCTCCAGCAGTTCCTCACACGTGAGGGCGAGGTCGTGTTCCAGGGTCTCCAGTTCCTCGGAGTCCAGGGCAGTGGCCAGTCGGGGCAGCAACAAATGCTCCGAGGCCTGCACGTGCGCGACCAGCAAGTCCTGCAGGGTGAACAATCGCGCCTGCCAGTCCTCGCCGCGCGGCGTCAGCTCCTGCAATTCCTCCATCAACTCGCGCAGGGTGAGGTGATCCTCGGCCTCCTCGCGGGCCCGGCCGCGGCCCTCCACGCGCGCCACCAGGGGGTGGACGTGGCGTTCCTCCAGGCGGGAATGCAGGCGCAACAGGCGGGCCAGGTCCTCCTGACGCGACCGCAAATCATCATCGTCGGGCTCCGTGTCCAGCCCCTCCAACAAGGCTTCCAGTGCCCGGTGTTGCTCCACGAGGATGTCGAATGACCCCGCCATGCATCAAGCATCGGCACGCCCCTGGAGGCAGACAACCGCACCGGTCCCCGGCCGTGAAAGCCAGCCTGCTGGCAGGCAATTCCCATCTGGCGGGAGGCGGGAGGTTGGCGGGGACCTGTCCGATGACAGCGGCTTGAGCCCCTGCCCGGCCGGCTGCCGCCACGCTGCAGGCGGGCGGGAGCGGCTCCATCTTGGCTCCACCGTGGAAAACCCACTCAACCGCGTCCGTCAGGCCGTCTTCCATTTCGCGGAGACCGGCGCCGCCCTGTCCGCGCGCTATCACCGCGCCCGACTGATGGGTGGCGAACACCTGCCCCGTTCGGGCCCCCTGCTGCTCGTGGGCAACCATGGTGTCTGGGGATACGAAACCCCTGCCTTCTTCCACCTGCTACATGCCGCTACGGGCCGCTACCCGCTGGGGCTCGCGGAGCGGGGGTTCTTCAAGATTCCCCTCGTGCGCACGGTGCTGCCGTGGCTGGGCGGGGTGGAGGGCACGCCGGAGAACGCGCTGCGCTCGCTGGGGGAGGGGCAACTGGTCGTGTGCTACCCGGGGGGCGCGCGGGAGACCTTCAAACGCAGCCAGGGCCGCTACCGCCTGAGATGGGAACGCACGCTGGGCTTCGTCCGGCTGGCCATGAAGGCCGGGGTGCCGGTGGTGCCCTTCGCCGGCTTCGGGGTGGATGACACCTTCTTCTGGCCCCCGGGCGAGGACCGGCTGTGCTGGCAACTGGCACAGGAGGAGAAGTACCGGGTGCCGCTGGTGATGGGTTTGGGCCCGTTGCCGCTGCCCGTGCAGCTCACCTTCGCCGTGGGCGAGCCCCATGAGCCACCCCCGACGGGCGCGTCGGAGTCGCGCCTCCAGGCCTTCCGTGACAGGGTGGCCGCCAGCGTTCGCCGCCTCTTGTTGAGGGCCTGCCATGCTTGATGCCGCCGCCCCGCCGCCCCGCGAACGCACGCCGCCGCTGGTGCCGGATGTGGAAGACATCCAGCGCGGCTATGACCAGCTCCTGTGTGAAGAGCGGTGCATCCGGGGCACCCCGGTGCGACTGTTCACCTTCCCGCAGGGCAGCACGGATGTGTCGCGCACGGTGGTGTGTCTTCCGGGCCTGGGCGCCAGCGGCCGATCCTTCGCGCCCATGGAGCCCCTGGCGCAAGCGTACCGGCTGCTCTTGTGGACGCCGCCGCTCAAGACGCCCGCGACGCATACGCCGTTGCAGTGGAACCTGTCGGTGCTCAACCACCCGGAGGCGCGGCTTCCGGAGCGCTTCGCGCTGATGGGTTCCTCCTACGGAAGCCTGGTGTCCATCGCGTATGCGTTGGAGCACCCGGAGCGGGTGAAGGCGCTGGTGCTGGTGTCGCCGGTGGCCAGCGTGCGCCGGGTGCGGCGGCTGGCGCTGTCGCTGTCCACGCTGGTGCGAGCGCCCCGGCCCCTGGCGTATCTCGTCGCGCCCACGGTGGCCCGGGTGATGGGCGGCAAGTGGCTGCCGCCGGAGGGACGGGCGGAGATCGTCCGCGAGGCCCGGCGGCTGTCGCCGATGGAGCTTCTGCGAAGGCTGCGCGACATCCTGGCCGCGGACTTCCTGCACCGGCTGGGGGAGCTGCGCGTGCCCACGCTCATCATCGAGGGAGGACGCGACCTGCTGGTGCCGCCCTCGGCCGCGCGGAGCGTGGCGGAGCACGTGCCCGGCGCGCAGATGGAATTCCTTCCGACGGCCAGTCACCTGCCGTACATGAGCCATCCAGAAGCGTTCAATGCCCGCGTGTCGGACTTCCTCGCGCGGCACCCGGACTGAACAGGCGTTATCTCTTCGAGCAGGGGATGACACCTTCATGACGACCGCCACCGACCAACTGTCCCGCTCCGCCCTGCTGTTCCTGTCGCGCCAGCCCAACCTGAAGGACGTGGCCACGCGGCTCAAACCCTTCCGCGAACTGGCCTCGCGCTTCATCGCCGGTGAGACGTTGGAGGAGGCGGTGGACGCGGTGAAGTCCCTCACGGAGCGCGGGCTGATGGCCAGCTTCGACCACCTCAACGAGGCGGTGCGCACGCCCCAGGAGACGCGCGACGAGGTGCGCCACTATCAACGGCTGCTCGCGCGCATCGACCAGGTGGGCGTGAGGGCCAACGTGTCGATGAAGCTCACGCAGTGTGGCCTGTTGTTCGACAAGGGGCTGGCGCTCCAGAACGCGCGCGCGGTGGTGGCGGACGCGGCGGCGCGCGACTCGTTCGTGCGTGTGGACATGGAGGAGGGCGCGGTCACCCAGGCAACCCTGGACATCGTCAGGGAATTGCACGCGGAGTTCGGGGAGCCGCACGTGGGCGCGGTGCTCCAGAGCTACCTGCGGCGCACGGAGGCGGACGCGAAGGCCCTGTGCGCCGAACGCATCCGCATCCGGCTGTGCAAGGGCGCCTACCTGGAGGGTCCGCAGGTGGCCTTCCCGGACAAGAAGGACGTGGACGCCAACTTCGTGCGCTGCATGCGCATCCTGTTGGACAGCGGCGTGTATCACGGCATCGCCACCCATGATGAGCGGATGATCGACGCCACGCTTGCGCACGCGGCCCGTCAGGGCCTGCCGCGCGGGGCCTTTGAATTCCAGATGCTGTATGGCATCCGGCGCGACCTGCAGGAGCGGTTGGTGAAGGACGGCCATCCGGTGCGTGTCTATGTCCCGTATGGGAAGCACTGGTACCCGTATTTCATGCGACGGCTGGCGGAGCGCCCAGCCAACCTGTGGTTCGTGATGCGCAACCTGATGAAGGGGTAGACCCCCAGGGCCCCCTCCTGCACCGGGGGCCGTGGATACCTTCAAGGACATGAAGAACCGATTCGCCGCCGCGTTGGTCGCTGGAGCCGTGGGCGGAGGCGTGCTGCGGGCGCTGGTGTCCGTGCGCAACCCCTCCCTGGGCCATCCGCCGCCCTATGCCGCCCGCCGCATCGCGCACCGGCTGGTGAGCCGCTTCCTGCGCCGCGACCTGAGCAAGCAGGAGGCGAAGGACTGGGCCTGGACGATGCGCGCCGTCTACGGCCCCTTGCTGGGACTCGCATGGGGCGTGGCGCGTCCTTCCGTGGCCGGGTGGCCCCTGGTACCCCGGGGGCTGCTGCTGGGCCTGGGCGTACTGGCCTTCGAACACGTGGCGTTTCCGCTGCTGCGGGCCACCGCCCCCATGAACACCTGGACGGGGGAGGAGCACGCCTGGCTGGTGGCGCAGACCGCCGTGTTCGGCGTGGCGACGGAAGCATCGCTGCGGGCGCTCGCGACCGCTGAAGCCCACCTCTGAAGTCGGGGGTGTGTTCGCGCAAGCGTCTTGCCGGAAATGGGATGGCGGTTCCCAATTCCGGTCAGGTTCCCGGACCGGGACCGCGTTTGCGTGCAGGGGCGGGGGCCTTGCGCGCGAAGGGGTTGCGTCGGGTCGGTTCGTGGGCGGTGTCGGGGCGTCCCTCCGCCAACCAGGCGATGGCATGGGCGGAGCTGGGGATGGTGAGCATCAGGAACGCGGCGACGAGCAGCCCCCGGAGGATGAGCTTGGGGTCTCCGGTGGAGAGCGTGGCGCCAATGACCACGAGCACCGCGCCGAAGGGCACCGCGCCCGCGGCGTGCACCCGCGTGAGCACCGAGGGCAGCCGGTACATCCCGATGATGGCGCCGGTGATGAAGAGCAGGCCCAGCACCACCAGCGCGTCGGCGGTCCATTGCAGGAGCGCGGAGGTCATTGGCCGTCCTTCTCTTCGCGGAAGGCGCGGCCGTGGTGGAGGTAGCGCGCGCCGGCCACGGTCTGCACGAAGGAGAGCAGCGCGAGCACCAGCGCCGCGTCCAGGTAGCCCGCTTCGCCGCGCGTGGCGCCGTACAGCGCCAGCACCGCGCAGATGACCAGGCCCAGGGTGTCCACCGACATGAGCACGTCGGCGGCGGAGCGCTGTCGCGAGGCCAGCAGCACCAGCGCGCCCAGCAGGCCCACCATCCAGAGGATGGCCAGGGTGAAGAAGGTTTCGTGCACCGCGCCCTCCCTTACGGAAACACCACGCGCTGATAGCGCTGGTAGAAGTTCTCCTGTTGCTGGCGCAGCTTGTCCGGATCCGACGCGTCCAGCGCGTGCATGCGCATCACCCGGCGCTCCCAGTCGAGTTCCAGCAGCACCGTGCCCGGCGCCAGGGACATCACCCACGAGGACACCTGCACACCTCGCGCGGTGCGCTCGCCCATGGGGACCTCGACCACACCCGCGTGGTCCGCGCGGCGGCTGCGTCCGAAGATGATCATCAGCACATGGGTGCAGCTGCGCACCACCAGCACGACCAGGGCCCAGACGAAGCGCGGCAGGTGGCGCATGCGCCGCCAGCGTTCGTCCGGGTCCAGGTCGGGGGGGAGGCCCGCCAGCGGGAACAGTCGCATCACGCCCACGGCCAGCACGACGCCCACCGCGAGATCCACCGGGTGGAAACTGCCCACCATCACCGCGTACAGCAGCGCCAGGGCCAGCGCCTGGGCGACGGCACGGCGGCTCATGGCAGCACTCCCAGTCCCGCGATGGCATCGCGCCCCGCGCGCAGCAGGGGCTCTGGCCACAGGCCCGTGGCCACCAGCGCCAGGGACAGCGCGAACACCACCGCGCCCGTGCCCCGGTGCAGGGCCGCGCCCTCGCGCAGCCACTGCTCACGCTGGTAGGCGCGGAAGAGGGCCAGCAGCGACAGGATGCTCGCCAGCACCACCAGCCCCGCGAGCCACGGGTGGCCCCGCTCCAGCGCGGCCCTCAAGAGCCAGGCCTTCGACCAGAAGCCCGCCGTGGGGGGCACGCCCGCGGTGCTGAAGGCCGCCACGGAATACGCCCTCCGCGCGCGCTCGCCGCCCCGGTCCTGCGCGAGGAACAGCGCGGTCTTGTCCACAGAACCGGCCAGCGCGAGCGCCACCGCCGCGGACAACCCCTCCCGGCCCCCCAACCCCAGCGCCGCGATGATGAGCCCTGCCTGCGTGATGGACGCGTACGCCAGCACCTCGCGCGTGTCGCGCCGGGAGAGCGCCAGCACGGAGCCGTAGAGGATGCTCGCCGCGCCCAATACCTCCAGCAGCGGACGGGCCCGCTCCAGCACGTGAGGCATCACGTCCGCGCCGAAGCGCAGCAGGCCATAGCTGCCGATGTTCGCCAACGCCCCCGCGAGCAGCGCCGCCACCGTGGGCCCCGCGTCCCGGTACACGGCCGGCGCCCAGAAGTGGAACGGGAAGAAGCCCAGCTTCACGCCGAACGCGCACAACAGCAGCGTCCCCGGCACGTCCAGCGCATACGACGCCCCCGCCTGTCCCCACGCGCCGATGGACTGCATGTCCAGCGTGCCCGTGGTCAGGTACAGCATCACCACGGCGGTGAGGAACAGCGTGGAGCCCATCAGGTTCACCACCACGAAGGTGAACGCGGCGCGCAGGTTGCGGGCCTTCTCGCCATAGGACGCCAGCGCGAAGGCGGCCGTCATCGCCAGCTCGAAGAAGACGTAGAAGTTGAACGCGTCGGACGTGAAGAACACGCCCGTGAGCCCCGCGCCCAGGAAGACCACCAGCGAGGGGAAGCTGCGCGTCGTGATGCCCCCCGCCACGTGCTCGTAGACGAGCGTGCCCAGCAGCACCGCCGTGGACACCAGCGTGTACACGATGGACAGCGGATCCGCGCGCAGGCGGATGCCCACGCCCACCGGCCAGTCCCCGGTGACGAACTCGGGCGGGTGCGCGCTCCACGCCTGGGGCAACAGCAGCGCCGTGCACACCAGCGTCGCCGCGAGGCTCGCGATGCCCAGCCACGCCACCCACGCGCGCCGGCCGTCCATGAAGGCCAGCACACAGGCCATCACCCACGGCAGGAGCAGCGGTCCCCAGAGCGGCATCAGGGGCCCTCCTTCTCGGTGTCGTGCACGCGCTTCATCTCCGCTTCCACCAGTCGGTCCGTGCGCAGCGAGCCGTGCGCGCGCTGCGTGCGGTGCACCAGCGTGAGCAGGAGCGCGGACACCGCGAAGCCGATGACGATGGCCGTGAGCGCCAGCGACTGGAGCACCGGGTCCGTCACCGGATAGCCCTGCGTCACGTTCACCGCCTCGCCGCGCTCCGCGAACGAGCCCGCGAGGATGAGCAGCACGCTGGAGTTGGTGATGAGCACCGTGCCGCACGCCACGCGCACCAGCTCGCGCTCCAGCACCATGCGCACGCCACACGCGAACAACAGGCCCACCACCAGGGATGCGATGAGGTTCATGGTCCTTCATCCCCTTGGTTCGCCGTGCTGAGCGCGAACCGGTCGATGACCGTCACCACCAGGCCGAAGACGATGAGCATCAACCCCCCTTCGAACACGAGCGCGGTGTGCAGGTGGAACGCGCCCGCGCCCATTTCAGGCTGTCCCGGACGGGGAAAGAGGCTCACCGGCGTGTAGCCCGCGAGCACGGGCAGGAACGCGGTGCCCACCAGCAGCAGCAGGCCCACCCCCGCGAGCGGCGCCGCGTACCGCACCACCACGTAGCGCCGGGTCTGCTCCCGTCCCGCCACCACGTACTGCAACAGCACCGCGAGCCCCGCGAGCGCCCCGGCCGGGAAGCCACCGCCCACCTCACCGCCGCCCTTCAGCCAGAAGGACAGCGCGATGATCAACGACGGCCACAGCAGCATCCGCGACAGGGGCGGAACAAAGGAGCGCATGGGTCAGCCCTTGCCCTTCAGCTTCAGGAGGCTGGTGACGCCCAGCAGCGCGGCCAGCACGACGCTCATCTCGCCCACCGTGTCCAGGCCCCGGAAGTCGGTGAGCACGGCGGCGACGACGTTGGGTGAATGCGCGGCCTCCGCGAGCTTCACCGTCTGGGTCCCCACGCGGTCGGCCTGGAGGTGGGACAGCGCGCTCCAGCTCAGCAGGAAGGCGCTCGCGCCCGCGATGCCCGCGGAGATGCGGTCGCGGCCCCGGGGCTTCTGGGCCTCCTGCTGTGCGCGCTCCAGCCGACGGTCGGGGAGCAGCGCGAGCAGGCCCGCGAAGAGCAGCGTGAAGGTGGTCTCCACCAGCACGGAGGTGAGGGCCACGTCGGGCGCGGCGGCGAAGGCGAACACCATGGCCAGGCTGAAGCCCACGCAGGAGATGAGCATCACCAGCACCAGGTGGTTGCGCGCGCGCAGCGTGGCCAACGCCGCCGCGGACGCGAAGGCCAGCGCCATCACCAGCGTCACGTCCGCCCAGCCCACGCTGCCCGTGATGAAGCGGTCGCGCAGCGGCGTCACCCACAACACCGTCATGCCCAGGAGGCCCGTGGGCACCAGCACCGACGCCACCCGGTCGCGCAGGTCGCGCACCTCCTTCTCGTGCAGCCACGTGGACAGCCTGTCCAACTGGTGCAGCAGCACCCGGTAGCCGTGCGCGGGGCCGACCTGCGACGTGCCCTCCAGCACGCGCGTGAGCAGGGGCGTCCACGCCCGGCGCGTGGCGAACAGGGCCGCGCCCAGCGCCCAGGCCCCCACAGCCAGCAGGTTCTCCGCGCGCGCATCCAGGTGGTACGCGAGCGCCAGCGTTGACGTCCCGCCGTGCACCATGGAGGCGGCAGCGGCGGCGCGGGAGGGCGCGACGAGGAGGCCGGGCAGCAGGCCGCCCACGAGCACGGAGGCGGCGAGCACGACCACGGGAGCCACGAGCAGCCGGGGCGCGGCGGGCGCGTCCTGGCGCGGTCCTCCGAAGAGGCCCCACCACAGGCGCAGCGTGTACGCGAGCGTCAGGCCCGCGCCCACGAGTCCCGCCGCCATGAACAGGGGCCCCTTCTCCACGAGCGCGTGGAAGAAGACCTCGTCCTTGAAGAAGCCCACGGTGAAGGGCAGCGCGGCGAGCCCGGCGGCGCCCACGGCGCTCGCGCCCGCGAGCACGGGCAGCGAGTGGCGCAGGCCGCTGACCTCGGACAGCTTCTTCTTGCCCGTCACCTGGGTGATGGCGCCCACGGTGAGGAACAGGGCCGCCTTGCAGGGCGCATGGGCGGCGACGTAGAGCGGCGCGCCTTCCGACCCCAGCGCCACCAGCACCAGCGCATAGCCGTACTGCGCGATGGTGGAGTACGCGAGCACGCGCTTGAACGGATCCGCCACCAGGGCCATCAGGCTGCCGACGGTCATGGACAGGAAGCCGATGGCGAGCAGGCCGTCGCGCACGGCCACCGCGGGCGCGAACAGCGGGTAGAGGCGCTGGAGGAGGAAGACGCCCGCGGCCACCATCGCGGCCGAGTGCAGGTACGACGACACCGGCGTGGGCGCGGCCATGGCGCGCGGCAGCCAGAAGTGGAACGGCACCTGCGCGCTCTTGCCCAGCGCGCCCACGGCCAGACACACCAGCGCGCCCGTGGACGCGGGCTGGGTGGCGGCGCGCTCGAAGACGAGCGGCAGGGAGAAGGTGTCGTACTGGAGGCCCAGCGCCATCGCGCCCGCGAAGAAGACGACGGAGGTGGCGCCGGTGAGCACCAGGGACAGCAGCGCGGCGGCGCGCGACTCCGGGTCATCGCGGTCGAAGCCGATGAGCAGGTACGAGACGATGGTGGTGAGGTCCAGTGCCACGAACAGCAGCAGCAGGTCGTCCACGGTGACGAGCAGCACCATGGCGGCCATGAAGGACAGCATCAGGACCTGGAAGCGCACCTCGTCGCGAGCGGGCCGGCCCTCCTCCTTCAGGTGGTGCGGCATGTACGCGCGCGAGTACAGGACGACGAGCGCGCCGACGGACAGCGCCATCGCGGCGTAGAGGCCGGACAGCCCATCCCGCGTGAACTCCAGCGACAGGCCCCACGTCGGCGCCCAGGGAAGCACGAGGCGCGCGGGCCCCAGCGTCAGCTCCCAGCAGAGCGCGGCCAGCGCAGCCACTGCGCAGGCCGCCCCCACCCAGGCCGCGGCCCCCGGACGCCACCGGCCCGCGAAGTACGCGAGCGGCGCGCACGCCAGGGACAGCAGGATGGGAAGCACGAGGACGGGCATGGGTGGGCGAAGGGGCCCACGTTAGGAGTGGCCCACCAAGGCAGGCACACAACCGTCATCCTGCTGTGTGGAGCGTTCCCCCCCGGTCACTCGGCGTGCGGATGCCGTGCGATGGTGGACAGCGCAGGGCCCTACAGCGACTCCAGCAGCTCCCGGCACTCACGCCGCCAGTGGAGCGAAGCGGTGTCCACCTGACGCACTCGCACGGAGCCGTCGGAAGGCTCTCGCGACAACAGGCGCACTTCTTCCGGGCGCACCTGCTCCAGCAGGTCCGGCGAATGCGTGGACAGCACCACCTGCACGGGCTGGCCTCCGGTGGACTCCCCGCGCGTCATCGCGCGCAGCATCTCCAGCACCTCGCGCACCAGCCCCGGATGCAGGGCGCGCTCCGGCTCATCCAGCGTGAGCAGCTCCGGCAGCGGCCGCTGATACGGCAGCAGCAGGAACGCCAGCAACCACAGCACCCCGTCCGACACATGCTCGGGGCCGAACCACACGTCCGGACTCCAGCGGTCCCGGAAGCGCAGCCGGAAGGAGCGGTCCTCCAGGTCGCGCGCCACGTCCACCTCGGACACGGACGGCACGCGCCGCGCCAGCTCCTTCGAGACGACCTCGCGCGTGGACATGGGCAGCGCCGCGAAGACGCTCGCGAGGTTGCCGCCCTTGCGCTCCAACCACGTGGCCTTCGCGGAAGAGCCTCCCGCGCGCAGCGCCTCCATGCTCAGCGCCAGTTGCTGCGTGGAATGTCCCTGCCCCGGCAACGTGTCCATCACGCTGAACGGATACACCACGCCCGTGCGGTCACCGTGCGCGTACGTCCACTCGATGGACAGGGGCCGCGAGTCATCCAGACGCCAGAAGTCGGTGGGCTCGTACGCGAGCTGATGCTGGAGGCCCTCCAACACCGCCGTCTTCCCGGAGGCCGTGGGCCCCACCAGGACGGTCAACGGCTCCAGCGAGAGCCTCACGCCAAGGAGACACCGGAAGTGCGCGAAGTGGACGGATGAAATCACTCCTGTGAGCCTAACGGGCTCCCCCCAGGGGTCGTCCATTCCCTCTCCGGAGCCCTCGGCGGAGCCCACGCCCGCACGCTCCCGGGCATGGCAGGAAGGCGTCGCTCAGGACTTCAGCACGTGCGTCCGCACGGACACCGGCGCGGCCATCATCGACGCCGCCCCCACGTACGCATCCACCGGCGACAGCGGCCCCGCACCCGGCAACGCCACCACCTCTCGCACCACCTCCGCGCCCGTGTGACAACACGCCCGCAGGTCCGCCTGGAGCCGCGCACCCGTGTCTTCCTCCCGGGGCGCCTCCAGCAGCAGCCGGCCCAGCACCTCCCGCAGCATGGGAGACACCTCGCGCAGCCCCGCCTCCACCTCCACCGAAGCCGCGGCCTGGCCGGTGGCCAGCTCCAACAAGACCCGACCCAGCGCGCGCAGGTCCGCGTGCGCTTCCAACGGCACGTCCACCGCGTCCTCCGGGACCGGCGCCAGCGCGACCTCGTCCGGCCGGGCCGGCGCCGTGAAGCGCCGCAGCAACCGACACGCGGGCCGCAACCCGAAGTCCGTCAGCGTCACGTCGCCCTGGGGCCCCAGCCGGATGCGATTGGCGCGCACGTCCCCGTGCACCACCTTCGTCGCATGCGCGGCGTGCAGCGCGCCCGCCACCTCCGCGCCCACATGACACACGAACGCTTCCGACGGCCGCGCACCCCGTCCCGCGACCCGCCGCCGCGCCGTCGCGAGCGAACAGCCGGGCACGTAGTCCGACACCACCGTCAGCGTGTCGCGCGCGTCCACCTGGAAGCCGTGCAGCCGCGCGATGCCGGGATGCCGCAACGGCACCGCCCGCGTCAGCGCTTCCTCCAGCGGCTGCCGCGCCTCTGGCCCCAGCCCCGCCGCCAGCAGGTACGTCTTCACCACCAGCGGGTACTCGCCCCGCTGACCCTGCTCCAGCGGCCAGACCAGGGACACCCACTCGCCCAGCGGTCCCCGCCCCAACGGATGGATGGGCGCGAACGCGGGCAGCCGGGAGGCGAACGGAAGCACGGACATGACAACCTCCAACCCAACACATCCAACCGGGACGTCAAACCCTCCGTCCCTACCGCACGGGTCCTGCCTGCTTCCAACACCCGGGCACGCGGGCCAGGGTGTCGGAAGCGAAGCGGACGCCTAGAAGTAGCCGCCGACCGTCGTGGAGATGCCGATCGTCACGTCGTTGCCGGAGAAGTTGCCCTGGCTGCTGCCGAAGCTGAAGCCCCGGTCGCTGATGAGCGCGCGCATCTGCGGACCCGCGCCGACGAAGAAGTGCTCCGTGACGTGGAAGAGGATGGGCGCGTAGACGTCCAGGACGAAGGACACGTCGCTGTTGTCGGGGATGTGCCCGAAGTGGATGCCGAAGCCGACCTTCGGCCAGAACGACACGCGCTCGTTCAGGGGCAGGTTGTAGCCCACGCGACCCAGCACGCCGAGCCCCACGATGGTGGCGTCACCGAAGCCGAGCGCCAGCTGCGCGGCCGCGCCAATCGACAGGTTCTGCTGGAGGAAGTAGTCCGCCGCCGGCTCCAGGTTGATCTGGAAGATTTCGTTGCCGGTGTTGTAGCCCAGGAAGCCGGACGCATCCTGGCTGATGACCAGCTGGCCCGGCTGACCGAAGTCCGAGGCCCGGCCCGGATCGCTGTTCAGGTTGGGGGCTTCCGCCGCCACCGCGTTCGCCGACACCGCGAGACCCGCCACCAGCGCCAGCCCCATCCACTTGTTGTTTCCACGCATCGAGCATCCCCTCACGTTCGCGCCCGGCCGACCCTTCCCGGTGCGCATGCGGGGCCCCTTCTAATCAAAGGCCGCCGCGATGCGAGGATGTTTCGCCACTCGACGACACTTCGGGTGTCACAACTCCATCTGCTGAACAGCGCCACGAATCCTGATCGCGGCCATCAGCGCGCCATGCGGGCCACGCTCCGGGCTCCCAGGGCCGCCCCGCCCAGCATGCTCCCCGCCAGCGCCGTCAGTCCCAGCGTCGCCGTGAAGCGCACCCACGCGGGCGTCGGCGGCACGCTGCCCCGGGGGCCCACCCCCGCCTCCACGGGGGAAAACAGGTTGCCCTCGGGGCGCTCCAGCGGCGTGCCCGTCGTCTGCATGCGCGCGCCGAAGCGGCCCAGCACCGCCTTGCCCACCCACGGCGCCAGTGCGTCGAGTGCCAGCAGCAAGCGCCCCTGGAGGAACGCCGGCACCGACGTGCGGCCCGGCCGCTTCGCCAGCCGCACCACCGCGCGCGCCACCAGGTCCACGTCGTACGTGGGCGGCACGGGCACGGGTTTGCGCCCCAGCATTGTCGGCGCGTGGTCGAACATGGGCGTGGACACGGAGGGCACCATCACGTTGGACACGTGGATGCCGGTGCCCGCCAGCTCCAGCTCCAGCGACTTCGCCCATCCCAGCGTCGCGTGCTTCGCGGCCGAGTACGCCGACAACAGCGGCGCCGCGCCCGACGACAGCATGGACTGGATGTTGAGCAGGTGGCCGTGGCCCTGTTCGTGGAAGTGCGGCAGCACCGCGCGGGCGAAGCGGAAGTAGCCGAAGCACGCCACGTCGAACACGCGCGTGATGTGCTCCCACGGGAGCTGTTCGAAGGCACCGTAGGACTGCACCGCCGCCGCGTTCACGAGCAGGTCCACGCGACCGTAGTGCGCCACGCACTCGCGCACCACGCGCTCCACATCCCCGGGCACCGTCACGTCGCCTTCGGACACCAGGCACTCACCGCCGCGCTGGAGCACCTCCATGCGCAGTTGCTCCAGGGCGAACTGGCGCCGCGCGGTGATGCACAGCCGCACCCCGGCCTCCGCCAGCCGCACCGCGGACTGCCAGCCCACGCCGCTCGACGCGCCGGTGACGATGGCGACCTGTCCCCTCAAGTCCTCGTGATGTGCCATGCGCGTTCGCTCCTCCCCCATCAGGTGGGCCTTCCGGCCCCGGGCGGCACGGCGAAGCGCCCGAAAACCTCCCGACAGCCCTCCCTCGCCCGGTCGCCCTGCGTGCCAGGGGCAGGGCGTGTCCCGCGCTGTCCCTCCAGTGCACCCACCGGAAGGCCGCCCCACCCTATGGGCCAGGAGCACGAGGACCCGACCCCCAGGAGCACGCCATGCCAGAGCACAGCCCCAGCGCCGTCACGGACGAATCGCCCCAACGGCTGGTGTCGCGGGCCATCGACCAGAGCCGGAGGCAGGCGCAGGCGGAGGTGGAGCTGGCGAAGGAGGAGCTGCGCCGCGACGCACGCCAGACGCTGAAGGCGGCGGTCCTGCTGGGCAGCGGGGCCCTGCTCGTCCTGGGGGGCACGCTGGCGCTGGCGGTGTCGCTGGGCCTGCTGACGTCCACCCGCGGCCCCTTGCTGGCGCTGGGCCTGGGCGGCGCGGGGGCCGCGCTGGGATGGCAGGGCGCGCGACGGCTGCCCGGGCAACCGTGGCCAACGCCCGTCAGAAACCTGCGCCGGGACCTGGACGCGCTTCGCCCCTCCCTCTCCTGAAGCCTTCACCCACGCTCCACGAAAGGACCCTCCATGATCCGCTGGAACCGAAGCCTTCCCTTCGCGCGCCCCGGACGCGGCGCGCTGTTGAAGGACATCCTCATTGGCGCCGTCGGAGGCGCCCTGGGCACCTTCGCGATGAACCAGGCGCAGGCGCTGATGGCGAAGCTCGGCGAGTCGAAGCAACAGGACGCCTCACCCCAGCAGGAGCCCGCCACGGAGAAGGCGGCGCGCAAGCTCGCGGAGCCCGTGGGTGTGCACCTGGAGGGCGAACAGAAGAAGCGCGCGGGCAACGCCGTGCACTGGAGCTACGGCACGCTCTGGGGCGCCATCCACGGCGCGATGCATGAGCGTGTGCCGCTGGCGGGGAGGCTGTTCGGCGTGGGCTTCGGCCTGGGCCTCTTCCTCTTCGGTGACGAGCTGGCCGTGCCCGTGCTGGGCCTGGCCCCGCCGCCTCGAAAGGTGCCGGTGAAGACGCACCTGAGCGCGCTCGCCGCGCACCTCGTCTACGGCACCGCCGCGGAAGGCACCTACCGCGTCGTGCGCCGCGCCCTGAGCTGAAGCCCGGCTTCAGCTCCAGGAGATGTCGTAGAAGGCTTCCACGATGGACAGCGCGTGGCCCTTCACCTGCACGTCACGCACGCCGGTGACTTCCAGGGCCGCGCGCAGGATGCCTTCCGTGTAGGGCACCGGCATCAGCGTGCGCGTCATGGAGATGCGCCCCGCCGTCGGGCCCACCCATTCCACGGTGCGCTCGCCGAAGTTCAGGGCCATCCGGTAGGCCGACTGCATCACCTCCATCAGCCGCTTCGGGTCCCCACCGGCCTGATGCACCAACTCGCGGGCGAACATGGAGTGGAGGAAGTCCAGCATGGCCTGGGTGCCAATCTGGCGCATCGCCCCGTCGAAATCGCCCATCTGCGGCGCCAGTTGCCAGGCCGCCGCATAGGCCAGACGCAGGAAGCGGGGAAACGGATACGACTGCGTGGGGACGTAGTCCGCCGTCTCCCCCGTCTGCTCCAGGATGCTCGCCACCGCCTTCTCGCCGCCCTGGAAGCGCACCGCGTCCAGCGCGCCCAGGAAGAACATGCCTCGTGAGGTGTCTTCGTCGTTGGTGACGCCCAGCCGGGCGGTCAGGTCGCGCGCGATGTCCTCTGGAAGGTCCAGTGTTCCTTGCGGCATCGTTCGTCCTTTGAAGGGCGGAGGGGGAGGCCGCCGGGCTGGACCATTCCACAGGTCAAGCCTTGCCGCGAGCCCCCGGCTGTTCACACGACACATGTTTCAGGACGTGTGAGGTCCTCCCGGACCGGGCTCCGGAGAGGGTAGGAGGCGGCCCACCATGTCCAACAACTCGCTCACCGACACAGGCTTGCGCAGGTAGGCCACCGCTCCATCCGGTTTGAAAGGGCTGCCGGACAGCACGACGATGGGCACACCCTCCAGCATGCGCGCCTGCGCCAGGCGCAGAAGGAAGGACTGTCCATCCAGCACCGGCATCATCAGGTCCAGCAGGACCAGGGATGGAGACGGGTTCGCATGGAGCCACGCCCACGCGTCCTCGCCATGCACGCACTGCGCGACCCGGTAGCCCTCCATCTCCAGCAGCGTGCTGAGCGCGTCGCGAATGTCTGCTTCGTCCTCGATCAACAGGACGAGCGGGGCACTGTCTGACATATGAGTCTCCCCTCGCTCCGTCACGTTCGAGCATCCCCGTGACTCCTGGCCTCCGCGATTTCGCCCGACGATATGGGGGTCGTCGGTCGAAAGCGGGAGTGGCATTGGCACCGTGAATCGCGAACGGTGGAAGCACCCGCTCCGGATTCTCCGATTCCGTTGTTTCCCTCGGGTCCGCCTGCCCGAATGTCCGATTCACAACGTGATTTCGCGGGGTCACCGCGTACCGGGGCTTGCGGTCTCGGGAAGGCGTCCCAGGGGCTTTTCGGGGATGCAATGCCAGACACTGCCCGGCCTCAGTCCACCGGCAACGCGACGCCGTAACGCTCCAGGTCCTCCGGGGTGTTCACGTTCGCCAACGCGCGCGCATGCGGATCCACGGCGCGCAGCACGGCCTCGGGCAGCGTCCGGGTCCGCAACCGCGACAGCACCTGGCGCAGGGACGGGTCCTCCATCAGCGCGTCACCCCACCGCGCCGTCAGCTCCGCGCGGTACACGGCCAACAGCGGCTCCCAGCGTCCCTCGCGCTCGAAGCACACCGCGTCCACGTCTTGCGCGCGCGCCTCCAGCACCACGCGCGCCACGGCCTCCGTGATGAACGGCATGTCGCACGCCACCGCGAACACCCACGGCGTGCGCGCCGCGCCCAGCGCCGCGTGCACGCCCCCTGGAGCGCCCTTGCCCACCACCGCGTCCGCCACCGTGCGCAGCCCGAAGCGCGCATAGGGCGCCGGTGCATTCGCCACCAGCAGCACGTCCCCGAAGCAGGCACCGAGCCCCACCAACCGCTCCAGCACCGTGCGCCCCTCCACCCTCAGCAGCCCCTTCACCACGCCGCCCAGCCGGCTCCCCTGCCCGCCCGCCAGGATGGCCAGTGTCACGTCGGGAAAGGTCGCGGATCCGTCCATGTCCACGGAACGCTACACAGCTTTCCCTCCGTTCACGCCTGTCCATTCTCCTGGGAAGCGTGCCACTCCCGGGATTTCACCTGGCAAGGGGAGAGAGGGAGCAGCCGCAATCCGGATCCCCCCCGTGGACAAGCGCAGCCGGCCCGAGCGTAGAGTTCACGCTCCGACGCATGCCGCTGACTCCCCTCCCCGCCGCGCGAATGGCCGCGCTCGAAGCCATCGTGCCCGCGGCCCCCTCGCACCTTCCGTTGCTGGAAGCCCACGGGCGGTTCCTCGCCGCCCGCGTGGACGCCGCGCGCGCGCTGCCTGGCTGCGACAACTCCGCCATGGACGGGTGGGCCGTGCGCGCCGAGGAGACCCGGGGCGCCTCGCGCGACCGTCCCGCTCGCCTGCGCATCGTCGACACCGTCTATGCAGGCCACCTGCCCCGGCACGCGCTCCGGCCCGGCGAGGCCGCGCGCGTCTTCACTGGCGCCCCGCTCCCCACGGGCGCTGATGCCGTCGTCCGCCAGGAGGCCGCGCGCCCCACCGACGACGGCACGCACGTGGAGCTCTTCATCTGCGTCCTGCCCGGCCACGACCTGCGCCGCACGGGTGAGGAGGTGAGGCCCGGCACCCCGCTGTTCCCCGCGGGGCAGCGCGTGGACGCCACCGTGCTCGGCGTGCTCGCGTCGCTGGGAGAAGCCACCGCCTTCGTGCGTCCCGCGCCGCGCGTGGCCGTCGTCGCCACCGGGGATGAGCTGGTGCCTCCGGGTCAGCCCGCCCAGCCCCACCAGGTCTTCGAGAGCAACCGCATCCTCGTGGCCGCCCTCGCCCGCGAGGCCGGCGCGGACGTCACTCACCTGTCCCGTTCGCGCGACGACGAATCGGAGCTGCACGCGCAGTTGGAGCGGCTGGCGCCCCAGGTGGACGTGCTCATCACCACCGGGGGCGCGTCCGTGGGAGACCGGGACTGCGTGAAGCGCGTGCTGACGCGGATGGGGGCCCGGTTCCTGGTGGACGGCGTGGCGCTCAAGCCCGGCAAGCCGGTGGCCGTGGCGCGCCTGGGGAACACCGCCGTCGTCGTGCTGCCCGGCAATCCCGGCGCCGCCACCGTCGCGTTTGATCAGTTCGCGCGGCCGCTGCTCTTCAAGCACCAGGGCGTGCTCGAACAGCGCCGCGTCACCCGCGCCCGGCTCTCCGAGGGACGCCACAAGCAGGCGGGGCTCACCTACCTCGTCACGGTCGCGGCGCTCGACATCCGGGAGGACGGTGCCACGCCCTGGGCGCGGCTGCGGCCCCAGGGCGCGGGGCAGATCCTCCAGAACGTGGCGGCCCAGGGGTGGGCGGTGCTGCCCTCGGGCCAGGCCGACTTCGCCCAGGGCGAGTCCGTGGACGTGCAGCTCTTCGCGCAGCCGGACTTCCAGGCCGTGGAGGCCGCGTGAAGCCGCTGCCCGCGCTCGCCATCATCGGGTGGTCCGGCTCCGGCAAGACGACGCTGCTGGAGCGTCTGGTGCCGGAGCTGTCCTCAAGGGGCCTGCGCGTGGCGTGCGTGAAGCACTCGTCCGACGCGCATCCGCTCCACCGTGCCGGCAGCGACACGGCGCGCCTCCAGGCCGCGGGCGCGGTGCGCGTGGGCTTCGCCACGTTGGATGGAACGCAGCTCACCACGGCGGAGGCATTGTCCCCCGCGCACCTCGCGCGCCATGCGGAAGCCGTGGACCTGTGGCTCGTGGAGGGCTGGAAGGACGGGCCCCTGCCGAAGCTGGAGGTGTGGCGCGAAGGACTGGGGACGCCGCTCGCGACCTCCCGGCCCGACGTGCTCGCGGTGGTGACGGACGCAGCCCCGCTTCCGCCCGCCCTCGCCTCGCTCCCGCGCCTGTCCACGAACGACGTGCGCGCCGTCGCGGACTTCATCGTCGCGTGGATCCGCGAAGGCGTGGAGCCGCGCGGATCCAATGCGCTGGCTGTGCCTGGATCCGGGACACCGCGCGCAGTGGAGGCACCGCGAGCAGCGCACGCATCGGACGCGCAGCACGCCGCACCGCGCTCCGCCCTCCGTGGCATCACCCACCGTCCCGTGCGCCGCTTCGACGGCGAGGTCCTGCGCGCCACCGAGGACGACCGCATCGCCGTGGAGGAACCGCTGGAGATCCGCGTCAGCGGCGACGCTGTCGCGACCACGATGCGCACCCCCGGCCATGATCGCGAACTCGCCGTGGGCTTCCTCTTCGCCGAAGGCATCCTCCAGGACGTGGACGACCTGGGCAGCCTCTTCCACTGCGGCCACCCCGGCGACGAAGGCTTCGGCAACGTGCTGGAGGTCACCCCCGCCGCCGGCGCCGTGCTCGACCTGGAGCGCGTGGAAGCCACCCGCCGGGGCACCCTCACCACCTCCGCCTGTGGCGTGTGCGGCCGCCGGAACGTGGACGACCTGATGGCCACCTGCGCCCCCGTCGCCCCCGGCCCCGTCCTCTCCGCCCACACCGTGGCCCGCGCCACCGAACGCCTGCGCGCCGTGCAGCACAACTTCGAGCACACCGGGGGCGTCCACGCCGCCGCCGCGCTCGACGCCCAGGGTGAACTGCTCATCGCCCATGAGGACGTGGGCCGCCACAACGCCGTGGACAAGGTCGTGGGAGCCCTGGTGCTCGCACGCGCGGTACGTGCCCCGCGCCGCCTGCCCGTCCCACCCTTCCCGGCCGCCCCCACCGTCCTCGCTGTCAGCGGCCGCGCCAGCTTCGAGATCGTCCAGAAGGCCGCCCGCGCCCGCATCCCCGTCGTCGTCAGCGTCTCCGCCGCCAGCTCGCTCGCCATCGACCTGGCCCTGCGTTCTGGGATAACGCTCGCTGCGTTCTCAAGGAACGGCCGCTGCAACGTCTACACCGGTGCGGAACGACTGGGACCTACACCGCCAAATCCTTGGAACCCTTGATGACTTCCGCCACGTCATGCACCGGACAGGGCCCATGCATCCACCTGTCAGACCGGCATCGTACATGCACTCAGCCCCAGGTCCGGGTGCTCCGGGCTCAAAGGACGATCCACTGTCCCAAGCGGGCTTCACTGACCCAGTCACAAGGTCGATTTCCCTCGTAGGATGGGGGCGTCCTAGGAATCACCTGTAGTCCAGTTTTTCTTGCTGTGCTGTGGTTGCGCCGCGCCGCACAATTTGGCAGTCTTTCATTTCCTCCTGGTTAAACTTTTCTAGCCATGACGGTATCCTCTGCGAAACCCGAACGTTCGAAGCAGAGGGGGGTGGACACGATGAGCAGTGCGACTGCAGGCGCCGAGGTCAAGGCATCCCCGTCGACGGCCCCGTTGACGGGAAACGGGGCCTTGGAAGAAGCCACGGATCCTCCGCGGCTGGCCCCCGGCTTCGCCGCGAAGCTGAACCTCACCGTGGACGTGGTGCTGCTGGTGAGCGTGCTGCTGGGCACCGCGTGGATGCGGGGCGGGCAGACGCTGCCGCTGGGCTGGGAGCTGCCCAGCATGGTGCTCACCGCCGTGCTCGTCTGGCTCATCACCGGCACCGCGCTGTGCCTGTACGATTCGCGCTTCGCCGAGCGCAGCAAGCTGGACCACGTGGCGCTGGTGTCCGTCACCACGCTGGCCGTCGTGACGGTGCAGGCGGTGCTGGAGCTGGCCATGCCCGTCGCCACGCACGTGGGCGTCGCGCCGCTGCTGGTCATCTTCTGGCCGGTGGCGCTGCTGCTCCGGCTGGGCGTCTTCCGCCAGGTGGCCTCGCAGGAGGCCCCCACCGACGAGGTCCTCATCGTCGGCACCGGCGCCATGGGCCGCTACACCGGCGAGGACCTGTCCGGCCGCGGCCGCCGCAAGATCCTTGGCTACGTGCGCTTCCCGGAGGATCACGCCTCTGGCGACAGCCTGCCCGCGCAGGTGCTGGGGCCCGCGGATGAGCTGGAGCGCCTCTTGCGCACCCTGCCGGTGAGCGAGGTCTACATCGCCGGCAACACGCTCAAGCAGGGCGAATCCATGCAGGCCGCCATCAAGCTGGCCGAGCGCTTCGGCGTGCCGTTCGCGCTGCCCGCGCACTCGTTCCGCCTGGACCGCGCCCGCCCGGTGGAGTCCCGCGCGGTGGCGGACGGCTACCTGCACTTCGCCGCGGTGGCGCCCAAGCCGCACCAGATGGCCATGAAGCGCCTGTTCGACATCGCGGTGTCGTCGGTGGCGCTGTGGATGCTGCTGCCGCTCTTCCTGGTGGTCGCCGCCTGCATCAAGCTCACCTCGCGCGGCCCCATCTTCTTCAAGCAGCTGCGCACCGGGCAGCACGGCAAGCCGTTCTACATGCTGAAATTCCGCTCCATGGTGGTGAACGCGGAGGAGCTCAAGGAGCGGCTGGCCGCGCAGAACGAGCAGACCGGCCCCGTCTTCAAGATGAAGAACGACCCGCGCATCACCGGCATCGGTCGTTTCATCCGCAAGTTCTCCATCGACGAGCTGCCCCAGTTCCTCAACGTGCTGCGCGGCGAGATGAGCGTCGTGGGTCCGCGTCCGCCGGTGCCCACCGAGGTCGCCAAGTACGAGACGTGGCAGCGCCGCCGCCTGTCCGTGCGCCCCGGCCTCACCTGCATCTGGCAGGTGTCCGGACGCAACCAGATCTCCTTCGAGCAGTGGATGTACCTGGACATGCAGTACATCGACCACTGGAGCCTCACGGGCGACCTTCGCCTGCTGCTCCAAACGGTTCCGGTTGTCATCACGGGCCGCGGAGCAAGCTAGCGACCAGTAGTGAATCTCCGGGCCCGACGTTGACGCGTCGGGCCCGTTTGTCTTTCCATGGGGCGGGCCTTCCCCCCCTTGTGTACGCGTCACCCCCGAAGGCCCGCGTCTTCCATGACCGTGAACAGTCAGAACCCTTCCTCCGCTGAAGTCGAAGACGGCACGCGCGCGAACGAAGTCCGCGGCGCCGTGCGCAGCACGCTGCAACTGGGCGGCTCGCTGATGGTGACGTACGCCATCGCGCTGGGCATCCGGGCGCTGATGCCGCGCTACCTGGGACCGGAGGCGTTCGGCTACTTCAACTGGTCGGAGGCGTTCGCCGCCACGTTCTTCGTGGCCACCAACCTGGGCCTGGAGACGTACATCCGCAAGGAGGTGCCGGTCCGCCCGGAGCACGCGAGCGACTTCTTCGGCACCACCATGGTGCTGCGCCTGGGCATGACGCTGATCCTCATGGTCGCGCTGGCGCTGGTGCTCCACCACACCGGCGAGCCCCCGGAGGTGCAGCACCTGGTGCAGTGGTTCGCGCTGGCCCAGTCGCTCATCGTCGTCAACGCGTCCATGGCGGCGCTGCTGCACTCCAAGGGCAAGGTCGCGGGCCTGTCCGTCTCCAACGTCATCACCAAGATTGTGTGGGGCGGGGGCCTGGCGCTGATGGCCGCGCTGGGCGTGGGCATCCAGTGGTTGGCCGTGCCCATGGTGGCGTCCGAAGCGGTGAAGCTCGTCATCAGCTGGCGCCTGGCGAAGGTGCACCTGGGGCTGAAGTTCCGCATCGACATCACCGCGACGAAGAAGGTGATGAAGGCGTGCCTGCCGTTCTTCCTCACCGCGGCGGCGCTCGCGTGCAACGGCCGCACGGACATGACGCTCCTGGGCAAGCTCGCGTCGAAGGAAGAGGTGGGCTGGTACGGCGGCGCGTTCAGCATCGCGGGCCTCACCTTCCTCATCAGCCCCATCTTCGGCTGGGTGCTGATGCCCATGATGTCGCGCGCGGCGTCGCGCTCTCCGCAGGAGCTGTCGCACCTGACGCGCCGGTCGCTGGAGGGCGTGCTCGCCTTCACCGTGCCGGTGATGATGGCCATGGTGCTGGGCGCGGACCTCTGGGTGCGCCTGATGTGCGGCCCCGGCTTCGAACCCGCGGCGCTGCCCTTGCGCGTGCTGTCGCCCATCTTCGTGATGGCCTACGTCACCATGGTCAGCAGCATCTGGCTCACCATGTCCAACAAGGAGTGGTGGGTGACGCTGGCGGCGACCATGGGCGCGGTGGTGAACCCGCTGCTCAACCTGGCGCTCATCCCGTTCTTCTACGGCCGCATCGGTCCGTCCGGCGGCGCCACCGCCACGGCGCTGTCCATGTTCTTCACGGAGGTCATCGTCACGGTGCTGTTCCTGAGCCGCATGGGAAGGAACTCCTTCGACCGGCGTTCGCTCCTCATGGTGGCGAAGACGGCGGTGGTGTGCGTCGTGTGCGTGGCCCTGGACCGCTTCCTGGTGGACAGCGTGGCCGCGTGGCCCCGGCTGGGGCTGACGGCCAGCGCCTATGTCGTGGGCGTGCTCGTCACCGGCGCCATTCGCCCCGCGGAGCTGCTCCAGGTGGTACGCATGGCGCGGCAGCGGGGCAATCCGGCCCCCTCCGAGGTGGTCGTCACGGCCACCCCCACCGTGTGAGGAGCCTGAGCGCCATGCCGTCCCGTCCCTCCCGATTCCGCGGTCCCGGCGCCCTGTCGCGCGCGCTCGCGTGCGCCGGCCTGCTGCTGCTCGCGCCCGCGTGCAGCGGCCTGGGCAAGTACACCTGGGTGAACGAGTACCAGGAGAAGCCGACCGAATCCGACGCGGCCTATCAAATCGTTCCCGGCGACGTGCTCAACGTGCGGGTGTGGGGCCAGGAGGCGATGACGACGCGCGCGAAGGTGCGCGAGGACGGCCGCATCAGCCTGACCTTCCTGGACGACGTGGAGGCCTCCGGCCACTCGCCGGCCCTGCTGGCGCAGCAGATCCAGACGCGGCTCAAGGACTTCATCAACCACCCCGTCGTCACGGTGTCGCTGGAGGAAGCGCGCCCCATGTCGGTGACGATGCTGGGCGAGGTGGCCAACGTGGGCGCGCACGTGTTGGATCCGGGCGCGACGCTGCTCCAGGCGCTGGGCGCCGCGGGCAGCTTCACCGACTACGCCCACCGCGACCGCATCTTCGTGCTCCGGCGCGACGACCCGAAGGCGGAAGAACCCACGCGCATTCGCGTGAAGTACGAGGACATCATCCGTGGCGAGGGACGCGCGGCGGCCTTCCGCCTGCGCCCTGGCGACGTGGTGGTGGTGGAGTAACCCGTGCTGGACGCTGTCCTGACGAGTCTGTGGCTGGAGGTGGCGTCCGCCAACGTGTCCTATGCCGTCCAGGCGCGCGTGGACACCCGCATGCGCTCCATGGAGGCGCAGGCCACCGGCGAGTCCGTGCCTCCCGTGGCAGGGGACATGGACCTGGTGCCCACGCTGGGCCTGAAGTTCGACGACGGCAACGCGGTGGGCAGTCTGGAATACGCGCCGCGCATCTCCTTCCGCGAGGCCACCACCAACCCGCGCACGGAGGTGCAGCACGTGGGGCGGCTGTTGGGTGACTGGCGGCCGTCGCGCGGCCTCACCCTGCACGGCACCCAGGAGTTCGTGCTGGGCCAGGTGAACCTCTTCACCAACCTGCCCCTGGGCGGCAGCGTGGATGATCCGCTGGGCGACCCCATCCCGGGCGACGTCGTGGTGGACGTCCCCATCCAGCCGCTGCCGGAGGGCGTGGACAGCGTGTTCTTCCTCTCGTCGCTGACGACGCTCGCGGCGGAGACGGTGTGGCTGGGCCGGGGCCTGTCGCTGTCGGGCAGCGCGGGCTTCTCCGCCAGTGGCGGCCTGGACGCCACGGCCCAGGAGGCAGTGCCCTTCCAGTACGGCCCACGCGGGCAGGCGGCGCTCGGCTGGTCCCCCGCGCCCCGGCACACCCTGGCCGCCACGGTGGGCGTCACGGATTCGCGCTTCTCCACCGGAGCGCGCGCCACGGTGAGCACGCTCACCGGCGCCTGGACGCACCGGGTGGACCGGCGCTCGGCGGTGGAGGTGGGCGTGGGCGTGGGCGTGGCCTACTCCATGCGGGCGACGGAAGAAGCGGCTCCGGACGAGGCGCTGCCCGGAGTCACCCCAGCAGGTGGGAGACGGCTTACGACCTTTCAGGTCGGGGTGACGCCGCCGGAGGAGGAGCCGCTGGCGCGCCTGGACCTCTTGCCGGACCTGACGCTGGCGTGGACCTACCGGGTGCCGTCGCGGGTGGCGGACTTCAACAGCCGGGTGGCGGCGCGGGTGACGCCCTTCGTGGACCGCCTGACAGGGCTGGTGTACCCGAGGGCCGACGTGACGCTGAACGGCACGTGGGCGTTGGGGCCTAGAGTGCGGCTGTCGGCGACGGGCGGTGGCGCGTCCGCGGTGGGTGGGGCGGTGGGAGACCGTCAGGTGGTGGGTGGGGTGGGCGCGAGCTGGACGGTGTCACGGTGGGTGTCACTGGAGGCGGACACGCGGACCGCATGGACTCGCTCGCCCGACGTGGAGGCGGCCCGCATGGTGTGGTCCGCGACGCTGGGACTGTCGGTACGGCAAACTGGTATCCTCTGAAGCTCCCCCATGGCGAAGCTCATCCTCTTGTCCGTTCTCATCGCCACCGTCGCGCTGCCCGGTGCGGCGGCGCGCGACGCGAATCCGTGGCGGGGGATGAAGAAAGCCATCCTGTGGGTGGCCCTCTTCAATGTGGCGTACGCATACGGCGTGCTCGTCCTCGTGCCCAGGTACGGGTTCGGGTGAGGGAAGGAAAGGCGTTCGACGTGATGGAGCTCCAACAGCTCACCGTCCTCCTCGTGGAGGACTCACCGATGTTCCGCGTCATGCTGCGTGACATGCTCCAGGAAATGGGCGTGAAGAACGTGGTGGAGAAGCCCAACGGGAAGTCCGCCATGGAGTACCTCCAGGGCGAGGAGAAGCCCGACCTCGTGTGCCTGGACCTGACGTTGCCGGACGTGTCCGGCTACGACGTCTGCGAGCACATCCGCCGCACGCCGGCCATCTCGCACGTGCCGGTGCTGATGGTGAGCGCGCGCAACCTGCCGGAGGACAAGGCCTACGCGGAAGAGGCCGGCGCCAACGGCTACCTGGGCAAGCCCTTCACGCCGGAGGAGCTGGAGAAGCGCGTGCGCCAGGTCCTGAAGGCCGCGGCGGCGTCCCGGAGCTCCATCTCGTGACGTCGCCCGCCCCCCGCACGCCCCACTCCGCCCCGCCCCCGCCGTACGTCCCCGAGCGCGAGGAGACGAACGCGCCGGCGGACCTCATCGACTGGGGCTTTCTCTTCGACGGGTTGGGGTTCGTGCGCCGGGCGGTGCTGCGGCACTGGTTCCTGGGCCTGTGCATCATCGCGGTGATGAGCGCGCTGGGGTCCGCGGCGGCGAAGCTGATGCCGCGCAAGTACCACGTCGAAACGCGGATGCTGACGTACCGCAACCTCATCATCTCCTCGCTGGTGAACCCGGGACGCTCCATCCCGGTGGAGGCGGATCAGCCCACGCGCGCCGCGTGGGAGATGGTGCTCAGCCGGGGCAACCTCAAGTCCGTCATCAAGAACGCGAAGCTCATCGAGTACTGGGACAACATGCGGTCGCCCATCAGCCGCCTGAAGGAGCAGTACACGAAGAAGGCGCCGCCCCCCATGTCCGACGCGGACAAGGAAGAGGCGCTCATCGCGATGCTGGAGACCAGCCTCAACGTGATGGCCGAGGGCGGCTCCGGCACGGTGACCATCGGGGTGGACTGGAGCGACCCGCAGATGGCCTTCAACATCGTGGAGGCCGCGTCGCAGAACTTCCTCGACATGCGGCACGACTCGGAGATGGGCGCCATCACGGAGTCCGTCAACATCCTGAAGTCCCAGGTGGAGAACGAGGCCGCGAACATCAAGCAGGCCATCGCCGACCTGGAGCGCGCGGTGAAGCAGGCGGACGCGCGCCGCAAGAAGCGGGAAGCGGATCCCAAGCAGGCCAGCGCGCGGCAGGCCCTGTTGCAGACGGACCACGCGCTCGCGCAGCTGAAGTTCCTGGTGCAGGCCAAGCGCCGCGCCATCCGCGACGTGGAGGACTTCCGCAGCCGCCGGCTCACGGAGCTGCGCTCGCAGCTGGCCGAACAGCGCGTCGTCTTCTCCCCGCAGCACCCGGTGATTGTCGACCTGGAGCAGCGGGTGGCGACGATGCAGGCGGACTCGCCGCAGCTCACGTCGCTGCGCGCGGAGGAGCAGTCGCTCATCCAGGAGTACCTGCGCATGGGCGGCACGGACGTGGAGTCCACCACCACGGAGGGCACGAACCTGTCCGGGTTTGGCGGCCCCATGGCGGGCGCGATGCTGGGCACTCCGGATGATCCGGAGATCGCGGTGGCCACGGACCGGATGCGCATGGTGGTGATGCGGCACCAGGAGAAGCTGCGCCGGTTGGACCAGGCGCAGACGGAGCTGGAGATTTCGAAGGTGTCCATGAAGCACCGCTACAGCGTGCTGTTGCCGGCGCTCTTCCCGGAGAAGCCGTCCAAGCCGAACCCGAAGCTCATCGCCATCGCGGGCGTGGTGGGCGGGGTGGCGCTGGCGGTGTTCGCGGCGGTGGCGTTGGACATCCTGCGGCGGCGCATCCTGGAGAAGTGGCAGGTGGAGCGGCTCTTGAAGTTGCCGGTGCTGGCGGAGCTGGAACGCCGCTGAAGGTTCAAGCGCGCGGTGGCCTGGAGGCGACGCGCGCGGGGGTGACACTGTGACGGTCTGGACCTGGGTGGACGTGGCGCTGTGCGTGGGCCTCTTGCCGGTGGCGGGAGGCTGCGGCTACCTGCTGCTGCTGACGCTGCTGTCGGGACGCAAGGCGGCGCCGGTGCCGCCGTCGCCCGCGGTGCGCAAGTTCGACGTGCTGATTCCCTCGCACAACGAGGAGCTGGGCATCGCGCGGACGGTGGCGGACCTGTCCGCGGTGGACTACCCCACGCACCTGCGGCGCATCATTGTCATCGCGGACAACTGCTCGGACGCGACGGCCCAGAAGGCGCGCGAGGCGGGCGCCACGGTGCTGGAGCGCCAGGACGCGGAGAAGCGCGGCAAGGGCTACGCGCTGGCGCACGCCTTCGAGCGCAGCCAGAAGGACGGCTTCGCGGACGCGGTGGTGGTGGTGGACGCGGACACGGTGGTGACGCCGAACCTGCTGCACGCGTTCTCCCGCCGGCTGGAGGACGGGGCGCACGCGGCGCAGGCGCACTACGGGGTGATGAACCCCACGGCGTCGTGGCGCACGCGGCTGATGACCATCGCGCTGGGCATGTTCCACCGGGTGCGCTCCATGGGACGCGAACGGATGGGCGTGTCCTGCGGCCTGCGCGGCAACGGCATGTGCTTCACGCTCGCGGTGCTCAAGCAGGTGCCCCACGACGCGTTCAGCGTGGTGGAGGACCTGGAGTACGGCATCCGCCTGGCGCGCGCGGGGCACCGCGTGCACTACGCCTGGGAGGCGGAGGTGCTGGGCGAGATGGTGACAGCGGAGAAGCAGAGCCGTTCGCAGCGTCAGCGCTGGGAAGGTGGCCGCGCGCAGATGCGCAAGCTGCACGGCTGGCCACTCTTGAGCGACGCGCTGAAGCAGAAGAGCGGGTTGCTGTTCGACCTGTCCATGGACGTGCTGGTGCCGCCCCTGAGCCAGTTGGTGCTGGCGACGGTGGCGGGTTCGGTGCTGGCGACGGGTGTGGTGTGGCTGTCGGGAGGCACGGCGGTTGCGGCCTCCGCGTTGTCGGCGTTCGGGCTCACGTCGCTGGCGCTGTACGTGCTGCGCGGCTGGTGGGTGTCCGGCGTGGGCGCGCGCGGCCTGCTGGATCTGGCGTGGGCGCCCATCTACGTGGTGTGGAAGGTGTGGCTGATGGTGCGCGGCCCCGGCGCGGAGAAGCGCGGCGAGTGGGTGCGCACCACGCGCGAGGCGGAGCGGCGGTAGCTGCGTTTCGCGGTGACGTTGGACGGGGTGTCCACCCACGGGTGGGCCCCTGGCGCGGTGAGCCCGCGCTCTGTTGAGACCTTGAGCCGCACCCGCGAAAACGTGGGCGGATGGCTCGGTCGCTCCAGGCGAGTGAGGGTCGGCGTCGAGCCCCCGCCGAGGCGGGTGATGGGCTCAACCGCCCCGAGCGATGGACGGCCGTCGCGAACGTCGCGCTACCAAGGCGCGGGAGGCCTGCTTCGACGTCGCAACGGGTGAGCCCAGCGACACCTGGATGGGGCACACGGTGTCCTCCGCGCAGAAGCCTTCGGCCATCAACGTGGTGATGGCGCGGCGCATGCGGCGCAGGTCGTCGATGCGGGCATCGATGGCCTGGACCTTCTCGTTCGCGAAGCGGGTCACGTCGCGGGTGGGGGCACCGCGTCGGTCGGACACCGCGAGGAACGCGGAGACCTCCTTGAGGGTGAAGCCCAGCTCCTGCGAGCGGCGGATGAAGCGCACGCGGATGGCGGCTTCGGGGCCATACAGGCGCTGGCCACTCTCGCTGCGCTCCAACGGGGTGAGCAGCTTGCGCCGCTCGTAGAAGCGCAGCGTGGACAGCTTCACGCCCGCGGCGCGAGCGAGGGCGCCGATGCGCAGGGGCGCCACCGGGATTGCTTCAACGGGCCGTCGCGAGGCTGCCATCACGCCACCTCCTGCCCGCGAGGATGACACCGCCCTGCGCGAACATCCACGCCAGCTCCAGCACCAGGAAGACGACGAGCGCCCGCGTCGCGCCCTGCGAGAGCGCGAACAGCATCCACGTGGAGAACAGCGCCCGGCCCACGGTGTCGAAGGCTCCATGGAACGCGGAGGGCCTGAGGATCCGCACCCCGGCCCACAGCGACACGATGGTGCCGAAGAGGGCGACGAAGAACAGGTGCATGGGCGTGAACGCGGGCGGTGCATCACCGCCCAGCGACAGCGCGTGGTGCACGGACCGGACGCCAGAGAGCACCGCATCCGCCGTCCACGGGGTGGCGAACGGCAGGGTGACGGTCAGGTCATACAGCGCACTGGCCAGGACGACGCGACGGGACAGGGAGGAGTCAGGGTTCATGCCGAAAACCCTAACCCCTGCACCTTGGTGCAGAGGCAAGCGCCCCTCGCACGTGGCTCAGCGAGCCGTCGCGGGAACGGCTTCACGGCCCTTCCGAGCGGCCAGCAGGAGGCCGCCCTGCGCGAACATCCCCGCCAGCTCCATCACGAGGAACGCGATGAGCACCTGCGTCGCGCCCTGGGAGAGCGCGAGCACCATCCACGTGGCGACCACGGCCCGGCCCACGGTGTCGACGGCGCCATGAAACGCGGTCGGCTGGATGACGCGGACCACCGCCCACAGCACCGCGAGGACGCCGAAGAGGGACACGAAGAACAGGGGCATGGCCGAGAACGCCGGCATGGCCTCCCCGCCCAGCGACAGCGCCTCATGCGTCCAGCGCATCAGCGACAACACCGCCTCCGCTGTCCACGGCGTGGCGAACGGAAGGGTGACGACCAGGTCGTACAGCGCGCTGCCACGGATGATGCGGCGAAGCAGGGGGGAGTCGGGGCTCATGCGGGGAACTCTACCCCCAGCGACAAGCCCCCTCCCGCGAACCTCAGTCCGCCAGCGGCATCCCGAAGTCCGGCTGTCCACGCTCGCCGGACACCCAGCGATAGACCTCCAGCACCTGCTCCGCCTTCGCGCGCCACGTGAAGTGCTTCTGGATGCGCGCACGCGCGCGCTCACCCATGGGGCCAATCACGGACGGATCCGCGACCAGCTTCTCCAGCACCCCGCGCACGCGCTGCACGATTTCGTCCGGCGTCCCCATGGGGATCGCGAAGCCCGTGGACGGACTCACGATTTCGCCCGGACCGCCGTAGTCCATCACGATGGGCACCAACCCCAGCGCCATCGCCTCCGCCACCACCGCGCCGCCGAACTCGCGCACGCTCGGGAAGCCGAAGATGTGGTTCTTCGCCAGCCGGCCCTGCAGCTCCTGGTGCTTCACCCAGCCGGCGAACGTGACGCCGTTCTCCAGCCCACCCCGAGCCACCTGCGCGCGCAGGTTCTGCATCTCCGCGCCGTCGCCGATGAGCTCCACCACCACCTTGCCCTCGCGCACCAGCGGCGCCGCCGCGTCGATGAGCATCGCCATGCCCTTGTACGGCACGAAGCGCCCCACGAACGCCACCCGCAGCGGCAGCCCGTTGGGCGCCTCCGCCTTCGACGCGCCGAAGCGCCGCACGTCGATTGCGTTCTCCGGGATGTACACCGTCTTGTCCTGGTACTCCGCCGACAGCTGCGAGCGCGTCGCCCGCGAACCCATCATCATCGCCGCCGCGTTCTTCCGCGTCGACTTGTAGAAGGGCATCAGCTTGTAGACGTCCCGGATGTAGCTCAGCCACTCGCGCTCACGCACGCGCGCGTCCCCGAAGCCCTTGGGCCACGGCAGGCCGCCGTTCATCGGGCCCATCACGAAGGGCACCCCGGCCTCCGCGCACCGCGCCGCCAGCGTGCTGGGCGTCGTCGGGCTGATGGGCGTGTAGCGGTGCACCACGTCGAATTCCTTCGCGCGGATGCGGTCCCCGAAGCGCCGCCAGAGCAGCTCCTCGAAGTAGTAGTAGGGCAGCACGCTCAGCGCCGTGGCCGTCGTCCAGCCCACGCCCGCCTTGCCCCGGAGCACCTCGCCCACCTTCTCCAGCGGGCGCTCCACCGGCGTCGAATCCAACGCCGTGAAGTCCTTACCCTCCACGAGCCCCTGCTTGAGGATGTTCTCGCGGTTTCGGATCTGGGTGACCAGGTGCACGTCCGCCACTTCGGCGAGTGCCCTGGCCAGGGACCAGCCTTCCAGGGGGACGCTCACCCAGTCAGGGTTGCACAGCTCAGCAATCAGGAGGACGCGGGGTCGGGAGCCAGCCATACGCCTTCCGCATCTATCCCAACCCGGGCCCGGGATATAGCCTCCCCCGCACCGTCCGATGACCTTCGCACCCTCCCGCGCCGCCTGGCTCCAGTACATCGTGATGGTCGCGGGCCTGGGAGCCGTCACCCTGGGTGCCGCCGCCGTGGGTAACGGCGACCCCATCGTGACCCTGGCGCCCACGCTGGCGCTCACGGTGGTGTGGGTCATCTGGAAGCTGCCGCTGCGCTACCTGGCGCTCACGGTGCTCTACCTGGTGCTCGCGGTGGACTACACGCCCGAGCGCCCCCAGTCGATGTTCTGGCCCTCGCCGCTGTTCCCCCTGGGCAAGCTGCTCTTCACCCAGATGCATGAGCTGGTGGGCATTGGCGCCCTGCGGTTCCCCCTCATCGACGGGCTCATCATCGGGTCCATTGGGATTGGCATCTGGCGGCGGGCGAAGAAGTCCACCATCGACCCGCCCGTGGTGCCCATCCCCCGGCCGCTGGCGGTGGTGCTGGCCATCTCCTTCTTCTCCATCATGTGGATGGAGGTGTGGGGCATCGTCCGGGGCGGGGACATCAAGAACTCGCTGTGGCAGTGGCACCAGGCCGCCGTGCTCCCACTGGTGGCGATGATGTACCACTACAGCCTGCGCGGGCCGGAGGACTGGCCGGTGGTGGCGCGCACCATCATCCTGGCGGCGCTCACCAAGTCCGCGGTGAGCACGTACTTCGCGCTCGTGGTCATCCCGGCCCAGGGGTTGGAGGTCGAGTACACGACCTGCCACTCGGACTCGATGACGTTCATCTGCGCCATCACGGTGTGCATCGCGCGGTGGCTGGAGAAGCCGAAGTCGGGTCACGCCATCCGGGGCATCCTCATCATCATCCTGGTGTTCATCGGGATGTTCTTCAACGACCGCCGGCTCGCGTATGTGAGCCTCGTGGGTGGACTCGCGGCCGCGTACTTCTTCAACCCGTGGACGCCGCTGAAGAAGTTCCTCACGCGCGGGATCATCGCGTGTTCGCCGTTGCTCGTCGTGTACTTCCTCGTCGGGTGGGGTTCGAACAGCAGCGTGTTCAAGCCGGTGGCGACCTTCCGCTCCATGATTGAAGGGCAGCACGCCGAAGGAGAGCTGGACTACCGCGACATCGAGAACCTGAACCTCATCGCGACCTGGAACACCAACCCGCTGTTCGGCACGGGCTACGGGCACGAGTTCCTGGAGCCCTACCCGCTGCCCAACATCGCGTTCGTGTTCCCCACGTACCGCTTCCATCCGCACAACTCGCTCTTGGGCCTGTTGGCCTTCGGCGGCTGGTTCGGGTTCACGGGCGTGTGGATGTACCTGGTGGTGACGGTGTACCTGGCAGCGCGCTCGTACCACCGGGCCTATGCAGCGGAGCACCGCACGGCGTGTCTGGTCATCGTGGGCGTGGTCGCGTCGTACCTGAATCAGGTGTTCGGAGACATGGGCATCATCTCGTACATCTGCACGTTCCAGGTGGCCGTGATGTCGGTCATCGCGGGCAAGCTGGCCATGGTGACGGGAGCGTGGCCGTGGCCCCAGCGGGAGAAGGTGCTGGGCCTGAAGCGCGCGGAGCCACCGCCTCCTGAAGAACCGCGTCCCGTGACGGTGGACGCGGGCCAGGTGGCGTAGCGGGGCGTCAGCGCTGGACCGCGAGGATGCGCCACTGTTTCACGTCGATGGCGTAGGTGCCGCTCATGTCCATGACCGGCCCGTCTGAATCACAGGTGTTGTGCCTGGGAACAATGTTCACGAGCAACACGCCTTCGGACGCGGGGGACGTCCACACGTCATAGGAGTCACGCCGGTAGAGGCAGACCTCATCCGGAGTGGCGCCCTTGTGCGGCTTGAGGTCCAGGGGGAGGAAGTCGTCCATCGCCAGTTGGGTCGCGACCACCACTGTGGCGGGGGTCAGCATCCGGCCCTCGGCGGGGAGATCCAACGGGAATTTGAAGCGGGCCGCCTCTTCGGGCGGAGCGAAGACGGGGCGCACCGGCCGGTAGAAGAGCGCACAGGCGGGAAGGGTCAGTGCCAGCAGCAACACCAGCGCCTGCTTCAAACGCCCATGCTGGAACACAGAACGCTCACGCCCCATCTAGTCCTCCTCCACGGGCGTGACGAAGCCCATGTCCTTGTCGCCTTCATGGATGTACCCGATGAGCTTCCACGCCTTGTCCCGTCGAAGATAGACCTCTCCCGGGCGACGCTCCCCTTTGTACGGAATCAACTTCGTGAGGGTGCACCCGGAATCGAACTGGATGCGCAGAGTCCAGCGTTGGGATTCGGCCCACCGGTCCTCTCGGGACATCTTCGAGGGGAACCAGGGATGGCTGTGGAAGTCGGCCAGGATGGACACATCACCCCGGTCGTCCCGCACGCTACCGGGGACACTGCAACTCTTGCGGCGTTGGTCCGTCCCGACCAGCCTCGTCCGCCCCAGGGGTGAAGGCCAGCTCGCGGAGTACTCCCCGTTACCAAGGGAGTAGAGGACCCCGCAGTACTCCCGGCCGTAGTCCTTCGCCTGAGCAAGGTCCAACGCCATGACCGCCGGACAGAGCTGGTCGATGACTTCGTCGACGTTCGACGACGGGTGCACGGCGGGCCAGGGCCCCTGGACCCAGACCTCTTCTCCCTGACGCCCGAAGAAGACCTCACTGCCGCGCTGCCAGTAGGACGGGGTGCCAGCACAGCCCAGCAGCACCATCACCCCGACACTCCATCTCCACCGCTTGAGCATCCCGCCTCGCCTCTCCCAAGCGGGAGGTCGCGGGGGCACATAGCATGCTCAATCCAGACAAAACGAGATTTGAATGTAAATCCTACCCCACCAGCGAACGGCCCTCCGCTGCCTCCGCCGCGATGGCCGCGGCGCTCAGATGCTCCAGTTCCAGGTCGATGTGCTTCGCCTGGGGAATCACGCGGCGGACCTCCGCCTCGATGGCGTCGATCTCCTCGCTCAACGTCCGGATGAGGTGACGCGCCGCCTCCGTCAACACGCGGTCGCGCTCCGCACCCTGCTGCGGCACGCCCTGCGGCGGCAGCGCCTCCGCGAGCCTCGCCGCCACGAACGCTTCGCTGAAGCGCAGCTCCGCCTTGAACTGGTACGACTCCGGCGTGAGCTGCCGCGTCTTCACGTCGTGCAGATCCGCCAGGCTGGGCCGCGCGCGCAGCAGGTCCTCGAAGCGCTGCTCCACGTCCGGCGGCACCGACCGCCCCAACAACAGCTCCCGGTTCTCCACCATCAGGTACAGGGCGATGAGCCCCAGCAGCACGCCCACCGTCAGCGACGCCAGCGCGTCCCACACCGGGTTCGCCGTCACGTGCGCCAGCGCGATGCCCACCGTCGCCAACACCAGGCCCAGCACCGCCGCGCCGTCCTCCAACAGGATGGCCACCGACGCTGGATCCGCCTTGTGCCGCACGAACTTGAAGAAGGGATCGCCCACCGCGTGCGCCTGCTTCGAGAGCCCGCGCACCGCGAACAGCAACACGCCGCCCTCGATGAGGAACGACGCCCCCAACACCGCGAACGTCACCACGCCCGTCTCCGCCACGTGCGGGTGCAGGAGCGACTGGATGCCGTGGTACACGGTCACCCCGCAGCCCACGAAGAAGATGCCGGACGCGGACAGGATGCCGAAGATGAAGCGCTCGCCGCCGTAGCCGTACGGATGCGATTCGTCCTCCACCCGCGCCGCCCGCTTCAACCCCAGGAACAACAACACCTGGTTGCCGGTGTCCGCCGCCGAGTGGATGGACTCCGACAACATCGCCCCCGACCCTGACAGCAGGAAGGCGATGAACTTGATGAACGTCACCAACACGTTGCCCGACAACGCGACGATGACGGCCTTGAGCGACGAAGCAGGAGCAGCCATGGAGGTCTTGAACCTACCATGACGACGCGACGCAGCAGGCCCGGTCCCTCCCTGCCCGTCCAACCCTTGGCCTTGCGCGTCAACACCGGTGGACAGCCCAGGCTCAAGATGATTGTTTGTTCTCAAATTACTTAGACCCAGATTGGGGAGTGCCTTCGTGCGCCGTTCTGTTCCGCCGTGGATGTGGCTGGTGTTGCTCTTGGGGCCCGGGGGGGCTTTCGCCCTGAACGGGGGGCTGCCGCCGCCTCCCGAGGGCGTGGACCGGCGCACGCCCGCGGCGACGGCGGCGGGGTTCCTGGACGCGGCGCATGCCCGGGACGCGCTCCGGGCGCCGCAGTACCTGGACCTGTCCCGGCTGCCCCCGGCGACGCAGGCGGAAGAAGGCCTGAGGCTGGCGCGGCGGCTGGTGGTGGTGATGGACCGGACGCTGTGGCTGGACTTCGCGCGCATTGGCCGGGAGCCGGTGGGGCCGGGGGAGCGGGCCCGCCGCGAGGTACTGGGCCAGGTGGCCACGGCACGGGGGCCCCAGGACATCATCCTGGAGCGCGTGGACACGGAAGGGGGCCCCGTGTGGGTCTTCAGCGCGGACACGGTGGGCGCCATCGACGCGCTGTTCGCGGAGCACGGCTCGCCGCTGCTGGAGCGGCTGCCCCACGTCTTCTTCACCCGCCCGCTGTGGGTGCTGGAAGCGTGGCAGTGGCTGGGGCTCGCGGTGTTGCTCGCAGCCGCGTGGGTGTTGGGTCAGTTGGGCGAAGCGCTGGTGCTGCGCGTGGGGGCGCGGGCCGCCGGGCTGACGAAGTCCGGGTGGGATGACGAACTGCTGGCGGCGGGCCGGGGAACGATGCGCCACGTGCTGGGCGCGCTGCTCACGGCGACGGGCGTGCGGCTCTTGATGCTGCCCCCGCCGGCCCAGGGGTTGGTGGACCTGGGGGCGCGCTCCATCATCATCGTGGCGGTGGCGCTGTTCCTCCTGCGCTTCTTCAGCCGGGCCGCGCGCTTCCTGGAAGAGAAGGTGGCCAAATCTCCGGAGGGCACCGACGTGGCGCGGGTGCGGGGGCTGCGCACCCAGTTGTCCATCCTGCGCCGCGTGGTGGAGGTGGCGGTGGTGCTGGTGGCCGCGTCCATCCTGCTCCTCCAGTTCGAGGCGGTGCGCAACGTGGGCGTGTCGCTGCTGGCCTCCGCCGGCATCGCGGGTCTGGTGATTGGTCTTGCCGCGCAGAAGTCCATCTCCACGCTGCTCGCGGGCATCCAGTTGTCCATCACGCAGCCCATCCGCATCGGCGACACGGTCATCATCGAGAACGAGTGGGGCTGGGTGGAGGAGATCACCCTCACCTACGTGGTCGTGAAGGTGTGGGACCTGCGCCGGCTGGTCATCCCCATCACCCAGTTCCTGGAGAAGCCCTTCCAGAACTGGAGCAAGGTGTCCCCGGACATCCTGGGCACGGCGGAGCTCTACGTGGACTTCCGCACCGACGTGCCGGCGGTGCGCGCGGAGCTCAAGCGCATCCTGGACGAGGAGTCCAAGGGCCTATGGGACGGGAAGGTCCAGGGGCTCCAGGTGACGGACCTGAGCGAGCGCACCATGAAGCTGCGCGCCCTGGTGAGCGCGGCGGACTCGGGCAAGGCGTTCGACCTGCGCTGCCTCGTGCGGGAGAAGCTGGTCGCCTACCTCCAGGCCCAGCCCCACGGCCTGCCCCTCTTGCGCGCCGAGGCCAGCCACCTGTCCTTCCCGGAGGAGAAGGCCCCAGGCCTGGGGCTCATGCCCGCGCGTCCCGGCAACAACGCCCGGGTGGAACCTCCGCGCTGAATCAGTGCCACGCGCCAACGGAGAGCCGGCGCTCCTCGGCGATGGGCAACAGCCGCTCGCGCAGTTGCTCACGCACCTGGTGCAGCCACCAACCCACCGTGCCGGTGGAGCGCCCCACCTGGGCGCCGATGCTCACGTAGGAGCGGCCCTGCGCGCGCAGGTGGAACACCTCGCGCTGCTGGGGCGGCAGGCCATCCACCGCCTCCTTCAGGTCCTTCTCCTGGATGAACGTCCAGAGCTCGCCGCCCTCCTGCTCCTCCGACTCATCGCTCAGCGCCGTCACCCAGCCGGCGTTGACCGCCTTGCGCTGCTCGGCGCGGTGGTGCCGCAAGAGGCTGATGGCCCGCGTGTTGATGACCCTTCCTGTCCACGCCCGGAACGCCTCCGCCCCCTGCAGGTGCAGCCGCTCCTTCCACGCCTCGTCCAACGCGTGCTGCACCAGGTCCTCCGCATCCGCGGTGTTCCCCAGGATGCGGCGGGCGTGCTTCAGGAGCCCCGAACGGAATTGAATCACCAGGATTGCGAACAGCTGCGTTTCTGAGTCAGCCATGGAGTGCCCCCCGAGCGGCGTCCGTGCACGACCATGATGACAAAGCTGTCCAACCCGGACAGAGCCTTCTTTCCCGGATTTACCCAGACTGTCTGGAAAACCTATCCCACCCCGTGATTTCCACCCGGGCTGTCACGAATGCATCCAGTGTCTGTCTTTCAGGTGTCCAACAGGGGCAGGGGCGCCGGGATTTCCGACAGCCCCTTTGTTGGAATGACAGACAGTCATCACCCGGGCCTGTTCCAGTCCCCGTGGCCCTCCGGGGCGATTGACCGGATCCGATGGGACGGTGTGCTGACCTCGCGGGCAGGCCCGTTTCCGATACCTCCCTCGGGTGAGGGTGTTTTCGGGACACATGCAGGACGCTCCAGGCTCCTCGCCTTCCTGGAGAGTCATGAAGCGCTTCGTCCTCGTCGTTCCGGTGGTGCTGTCCGCATGGGCCTGTGACCGGTCTCCTTCACGGGTGGAGTTCGAACTGCCCGGCTACGTGCTGTCGTCCCACGAGCTGCCCCTGAATCCCCGGGTGTCGACACAGGGGGGCGACCTGCTGGCGGACGCCCGTCCCACCTTCGCCGTGACGCCACCGGGGCTGGCGGTCGTCACGTCCTCGGCGGGCTTGCGCTGTCTGAACTCCGGCGACGGGGTGCTCTCCGTGTCCGTGGGGACCGTGACGCGCGCGGAGCCCCTGCGCTGCCGGCTGGTGGAGACGCTCCGGGTGCCCAGGGCCCTGCGACTCATCATCCCCAACGCCCCCGTCGTGGCGGAGGTGTCCGCGCGGGACGTGCGCGGTGACGTGTTGCAGGACGTGCCGTTGACGCTGACGTCCTCCAACCCGTCCATCTTCCGCGTCGACGCCGGCACGCTCACCCCGGTGAGCGTGGGCACCGCCAACCTCCTCGTCTCCGCCGGGGACCGGACCTCCACCACGCCCGTGACGGTGGTGCGCAAGCTCCAGTCACACCCCCTGCTGCTCGACGACGGAAGCCGGGTGAGCTGGAGCCTCAACCAGGGCCACTATGAAATCGAAGCCCAGGTGCGCTCCTCGAACGGGAACATGAACGGCATCACGCTCGAGTGGGTGGGCGGCTCCGGCTGTCAGGATGCCGGGGAGGCCCAGACGCTGCGCAGCCAGTGCACCATCGAGAACATGGGCTCCGTCATCCTCAAGAACCCGACCACCTTCGGCCTGGGGCCCTCCCTGAATGGCGTGGTCGCCCTGTACGAGACCCCCTGACTCGCGTCCGAGGCGCAGGGGATGCGCCCGGTTCCTGACGGGCGGCCCGCGGAACCAACGCGTCACCCCGCGGCACACTGCTCGAGGAGGCCGTGCGCCGACCAGGCCACGGCCCCCCAGGGCACGCCTACGAAGGCCGCGCGCCCAGCATCGCCGCGAGCATGTCCGCGCTGCGCTCGCTGCTGAACTGCTTCTCCACCTTGAGCCGGCCCGCCTCGCCCAGGCGCAGCGCTTCGGACGGGTCGCGCGACAGCTTCTCCAGCTTCTCGGCCAGCTCCACGGGGGCCTGCGGCTGCACCAGCACGCCGTCCACGCCGTCGTCCACCAGCTCCTTCACGCCGCCCGCGCCCGTCACCACCACCGGCACGCGCATCGCCATGGCCTCCATGATGGCCACGCCCAGCGGCTCCTGGAGGCTCGCGAGCGCGAAGATGTGCGAGCGCTGGATGCCGTCCTTCACCACGTCCTCGCTCACCGCGCCCAGGAGCGTCACCGCGTCCTGGAGGCCGTCCTTCGCGAGCTTCGCCTCCAGCACCTTGCGGTACGTCGTGCCGCCCGCCTCGTCCTCGCCCGCGATGGACAGCCGCGCGTCGATGCCCTTCTTGCGCAACATCCCCACCGCGTCGATGAGGTCCGCGTGGCCCTTGCACGGGTTCAGCCGGCCGCACGCGAACAGCTTCAGCGGCCCCTCACCGGACCACGGCTCGTAGGGCACCGTGCGCTGGAAGCGCGACAGCTCCACGCCCATGGGCGCCAGCTCGATGCGCGACGGGAGGCTCCCCGCCAGCTCCTGGTTCACTTCCCCCAGGAGCTTCTTCGTGATGACGAAGGCGAACTTCGAATGCCGCCACTTCTCCCGCTGGTTCGGCCCGTAGTCGTCCAACGGCCCGTGCAGCGTCATGCTGTACGTGAGCCCCGACAACAGGTGCGCGAACATCGCCACGTGCGCGGCGTTGGCGCACGAATGCACGTGCACGTGCGTCCAGCCGCGCTCACGCGCCAGCGACGCCAGCCGTCCCCCCATCACCGCGAACGCCACCAGCTGCGCGCGCCCCTTCGCGTCCAGGCCCTCCGCCCTCGCGATGGACGCCAGACACCGCGCCCAACCCGTGGGCATGGCCCGGGCAATCTCCAGCGCGGCCTGGAGCACGCCCAGCGGGCCCGGCGGCGCCAGGTACTCCGTGCGCGTCATGGCCTCGCGGGCCCAGCTGTGGCTGATGATGCGCGCGGGCGGCGGACGGGTGGACACCAGCTCCGGTGAGACGCCCTTCCCCGGCAACGCCTGCAGCTCGCGCCAGAAGAAGATGTGGGTCTGCCCGGGGAACTCGGGAATCAGGTAGCCGATCTTCTGCACGCGCTTTCTTTAACACGCCCGGGCCCCACCGCCGGCCCCCCGGAAACCCTCACCCCGGCTCTCAAAGGGGGTGTCAGTGATGACAGCAGACCATTGGCGCGCTCCTTCGCTCGCCCGCCCACCCGGGTCGTTGGGTCGTGACGCCCCCATGCGTTATACCGTCCGCGCCTCCTATGTCCGCCGATTCGAGCCCGCCCTCAGCTCCCGAGGAGACCCCACCGGCCAGCGCCGTGCCGTCCGCGGAGCTGTCGCGGCTGTGGTTCGCGCTGGACCGCCGCGCGTGGAGCTTCCTCACCGTCGTCCCGGCCCACCCCGGCGCGCCCGCGTTGGACGCGGCGCAGGCGCTGATGGAGGCCGGCTCTCCCTACCCGGAGCCGCCCCTGCGGCTGGTGGACGCCACCGGCATCGAACCCGCGGGTGCGCCCCGGCTGGTCCTGGAAGTGCGCCGCCGCGTGGAGCAGGGCGAGCGGGTCATCGTGGTCATCGACTCGCTGCTCACCCACCCGGCCAGCCTGCCGCTGGCCCTGGCCGCGGACACCGCGCTCCTGTGCATCACCCTGGGTGAGACGGACTTCGGCTCCGCGGAGAAGACGCTGCGCCTGGTCGGCGCGGACCGCTTCGCCGGCAGCGTCACCTTCCCGCGCCCTTCCAAGAAGCAGCGCCGCGCCGACAGCGACAAGAAGAAGAAGCCATGAGCCCTTCCGCCTCCTCCGCCGCGCCGGCCCCCCGGCTCAGCGTCGTCATCGCCACGTACAACCGGCTGCCCCTCATCACGCGCCTGCTCCAGCAGTTCGCCGGACAGACGCTGCCGCCCGAGGACTTCGAGGTCGTCGTGGTGGACGACGGCTCCGCCACCGACGTGCGCGGGCCGCTGATGGAATTGAAGCTGCCCTACGCCCTGCGCGTGGAGGTGCAGCAGAACGCGGGCGCCGCCGCCGCGCGGCACCGGGGCGTCATCGCCGCGAAGGGCGCCGTGGTGCTCGTCACCGACGACGACATGCAGGTGGCCTCCGACTTCCTCGCGCGCCACCTCACGCACCACCCGGAAGGCTCGCGCAACGTCGTGCTGGGCCGCATCCGGCCGGACCCCGAAATCGGCGACATGCCGCTGTTCGAGCGCTGGTACGCGCACCTCAACAACCGCATGGCCGAGGAGCTGTCCGTCCCCGGCGCGAAGGCGCGCGGCAACCACCTGTACACCGGCAACGTGTCCTTCCCTCGCGCGGACTACGTGGGCGTGGGCGGCTTCGACAAGACGCTGGGCCAGTCCGAGGACGTGGAGCTGGGCGTGCGCCTGGAGAAGGCCGGCTGCGCGTTCCTCTTCGCCCCGGACGCGTACGTGCTGCACGGCAGCGACCACGTCAGCTTCGAGAAGTGGATCCGCCGCGCGCACCGCTACGGCATGTTCGACACCCACGTGTCCGTGAAGCACCCGGACGTGAAGGGCGTGAACCCGTGGCGCCTGCTCTTTGAAACCAACCTCCTGTCGCGCCCGCTGCTGGCGTCCGCGGTGGTGGCGCCGGAGGCGTCGCGCCGGCTGACCCACGCGGTGGTGAACGCGTCCACGATGGCGGACAAGCTGGGCCTCAAGGGCGCCGCGTTCGCGGGGACGTCCGTCGCGTACGGCATGGAGTACCTGCGCGGGGCCCGCACGGAAGCCGGCGGCCTGCGGGGCATCGCCAGGGGCATCGCGCGCTACCTGCAGGGCCGGGGAAATCCCCAAGGATGAAGACCATGATCGGAGCCCTCATCTCGGACGCGGTGGAGATGGCCAAGGCCGCCACCGGAAACTCCGACGCGAAGTCGCTGGCCAAGGTGGTGCTGACCAGTGATTCGTACCGCATCACCGCGCTCAACCGCGTGCGCGAGGCGGCCGTCACCTTCCGCATCCCGCTGCTCAACCACGTGCTGCGCGTGGCGCAGACGGCGGTGATGGGCATTGAAATCGGCAAGGACGTGACGCTGGGCAAGGGCGTGTACTTCGTGCACAGCCTGGGCATCGTCATCGGCGGGGACGCGCGCATTGGCGACCGCGTGCGCTTCTACGGCAACAACACCGTGGGCACCGCCAAGGACAACGGCTACCCCACCATCGAGGACGATGTCTGGATTGGCGCCGGGGCCCGCATCCTGGGGCCGGTGCGCATTGGCGCCCGTTCGCGCATCGGGGCGAATGCGGTGGTGCTCCAGGACGTGCCGCCGGACAGCGTCGCGGTGGGCATCCCCGCGCGCATCTTCCCGCGCAAGGACCAGGACGAGGTCGCGCTGTAGTCGCGGCCGGTCGGTCGCTGGAGTGGCGGTCGGCCGTCGCGGTCGGTCGCTGGAGTGGCAGTCGGTTGCAGGTGTCGCAAGTCGGCGGTGGTTTCGTGCCGGGGGATGCGTTGAAGAAGGTCATGGCTGACAGTGCGAAGCAGACGCGGTGGAAGCGAAACGTCATCCTCACGTGCGTGGTGCTCGGAAGCAGCGCCGGCGTGGCGATGGCCCAGCAGGGCGCCGCCGCCGCGAAGGACGCCCCCCAGCCAGCGACGACGCCCGCCGCGCCGCAGGACCCCACCGCCTCCGTGGTCATCTACGACGGCGGCCTGAAGCCCGGATGGAAGGACATCGGCTGGGCGCCTCGCGAGCTGCCGAAGAGCGCCCCCGCCCGCCTGCGGATGTTCAACTACGGCGGGTGGATCCTCTACCAGCCGAAGCTCGGGGGCGCGTACGGCGCGCTCACCTTCCGCTTCACCGCCCCGGAGTCCTACGGCGAGTTCCTGGACGTGCGCCTGGACTCGCCCGGCGCCGCCGTGTTCCCCCACGTGCGGATCAGCCCGGAGTTCATCGTCAAGAAGGACCGCGAGTGGGCGGAGGTCGTCGTCCCCATGGAGGTCCTCAACCCGCGCAGCCTCCCCTTCGACCGGCTGGTGATGCGCGCGTCGAAGGACGTGGCCCGCGACTGGGTGCTCTTCGACAAGGTGGCCCTGGTGCCGCTGTCCCCGGAGATCGCCGCCGCGCGCGCCGCGGGCGGTGGCCGTGCGGGCCGGGGCGCGGGCAAGGAGTCGAAGATGGTCATCGACTGCGCCGCCCCTTCGCGCCCCATCAGCCCGCTCATCTACGGCATCGCGCTGGACGGCAACCGCGAGACGCAGGACACGCACCAGTGGAAGCTGGGCGCCACCATCCGCCGCTGGGGCGGCAACCCCACGTCCCGCTACAACTGGAAGCTGGGCCGCGCGTGGAACACCGGCAACGACTGGTACTTCCGCAACGTGCAACTGGGCTTCGGCGCGGATGACTTCCTGGAGTCCAACCGCAAGAACAACACCCAGTCCGCGCTCACGCTGCCCCTGATTGGCTGGGTGGCCAAGGACACGTCCTCCGTCGGCTTCCCGGTGTCGGAGTTCGGTCCGCAGCAGGCAGTGGACGAAACGGAGCCCGCGGGCGGCAACGGCATCCGCCGCGACGGAACGCCCCTGCCCCCGGGCCTGCCCTCCACGACCAGCGTCCAGGCTCCGCCGGAGTTCATCTCCGAATGGGTGCGCGCCCTGCGCGAGGCCGACTCCAAGCGCGGCGGCGCGCGCGGCGTGCACATGTACATCCTGGACAACGAGCCCGCCCTCTGGAGCTCCACGCACCGGGACGTGCACCCCGAACCGCTGGGCTACGACGAGCTGCTCAAGCGCACCATCGACTACGGCACCGTCGTGCGCCGCGCGGATCCCGAGGCCGTCATCGCCGGCCCCGCGGAGTGGGGTTGGACCAACTACTTCTGGTCCGCCGCCGACTTCGCCCCCGGCCGCCCGCCGTACACCGACCGGCGCGCCCATGGCGACGTGGCCCTGCTGCCCTGGTATCTGCGCTCGCTGCGCGACCACGAGAAGAAGACGGGCGTGCGCGTGCTCGACGTGGTGGACGTGCACTTCTACCCGCAGAGCAACGTGGGCCTGGGCCTGGAAGGCGCCACCGACCCGGACACCAACGCACGTCGGATCCGCTCCACGCGCGCACTGTGGGACCCCACCTACAAGGACGAGTCCTGGATTGGCGAACCCATCCAGCTCATCCCCCGCGTGAAGCAGTGGATCGCGGAGAACTACCCCGGCCGGGGCATGTCCATTGGCGAGTACAACTTTGGCGCGCTCAAGCACATGAGCGGGGGGCTCGCGCAGGCGGAGGCCCTGGGCCGCTTCGGCCAGCAGGGGCTCAGCTCCGCGTTCTTCTGGCAGTACCCGCCGGACAGCAGCCCCACGTTCTGGGCGTTCCGCGCGTACCGGGACTTCGACGGCAAGGGCGGCCGCTTCCAGGACATCTCCCTGCCCACCACCGCGGCGGAGGGCACCAGCCTCTTCGCGTCCCGCGACGCGTCCGGCAAGAAGCTCACCGCCGTGCTCCTCAACTTCGATCCCGAACAGGCCGCCCAGGCGCAGCTGGAGTTCAAGGGCTGCGGCACGCTCAACACCGTGCGCGTGCTGGGCTACTCGGGCGCGCCGGGTGGCTTCACCGAACAGGCCACCGGAACGAAGGCCGAACAGGCCCTGTCACAACGCCTTCCCCCCTACTCCATCACCGTGCTCGACCTCACGGTGAAGTGAGACGCTGACTTGACCACCGCACACGCCCCCGCCGCCGCCTCTCCCCGTCCGCGCCTGAGCATCGGCCACCTCGCCATCGACCAGCTCACGTTCCCGGAGGCCGTGCAGGCCATCGGGGACCTGGTGGACGCGCACCAGGGCGGCTACGTCTTCACCGCCAACGTGGACCACGTGGTGCTCGCGGAGACCAACACGCGCTTCCGCGACGCGTACTCCAAGGCCACCATCTCCGTCGTGGACGGCATGCCCATCGTCTGGGCCTCGCGCATGCTGGACGTGCCCCTGCCCGAACGCATCGCCGGCTCCGACCTCATCCTCCCCCTGGTGAAGCTGGGCGCCGAGCGCAAGTGGCGCATCTTCCTGCTGGGCGCCGGCCCCGGCGTCGCGGAGAAGGTGGGCCGCCAGTTCCAGGCGCAGTACCCCGGCATCGAGGTGGTGGGCTGGGACTCGCCCATGGTGAACCTGGACGCGGGCGACGCGCAGAATGATCCCATCGTCGCCAAAATCCGCGAACAGGACCCCCACCTGCTCTTCGTCGCCCTGGGCAGCCCCAAGCAGGAGGTGTGGATTTCGCAGGTGGCCCAGAAGCTGGGGCCCACGGTGGCCATCGGCATCGGCGCGGGGTTCGACTTCATCGCCGGCACCGCCAAGCGCGCGCCGGAGTGGATCGCCAAGGCCGGCTTCGAGTGGCTCTACCGCCTCACCAACGAGCCCAAGCGCCTGTGGCGCCGGTACATCCTCAACGACTCCCAGTTCGGCCTCATCCTCGTGCGCGAGCTGTGGCAGCGCACCGGCGGTAAACAGGGAGAGTGAGTCTCAACAGACTCGCTCGCTTGGCCGTATGTCCTTGAATTCAGGGCTTGAAGGTCTTTGCCCCACCCTGGACATTTCCAGCCAAGCTACAGTATTCTAGCCCCGCACGTCTTTTAGGCGGGGCGCTTCCTTCCAGTCAGACATCGGACCGAACCACCGGGGCGCCAGCAGTGACGCGCGGGTGGGCAGGCCGGCGTGTGTCCGGGGGCCGGCGGTCCCGCGTTCGGGGCGTGCTCACCCACACCTCGGATGCACCCATGACATCTGCCGTCTCCCGTTCGTCGCCCCGTTGGGCGGCGCGCCTCGCCGTGTTCGCGGCGGTGCTGCTGTCGGCCTTCAGCCTGCCGGCGGCCGCGGCCACCAACACGGAGGCCACGCAGAAGGCCATCCACTTCCTGAGCGCGGACGTGGCCAGTTGGACCACGTCGCAGAACTGCATCGCGTGCCACCGTCAGGGCGCGGCGGTGTTCGGTCTGTCGAGCGCCAAGGCCAATGGCTACAACATGGCCCAGACCACCCCCTCCACCGGCCGCACCATCCTGGGCAACCTGGAGTTCATCTCCGCGCGCATCAAGACGGACCAGAAGCCCGCGGGCAACTGGCTGCACGAGGGCACCGCCTACCCGAACTCGAAGACGAGCTGGGCGTCGTTCGGCCTGGCGGGCTACGACCAGTACGTGTCCACCCAGTACAGCAGCTCGCTGGTGATGGCGGCCAACTGGGCGCTGGGCATCCAGCAGGCCAGCGGCCGGTGGCCGGAGGACCACAGCGGCTTCCCCGTGAATCACGGCAACGTGCCCATCACGGCGCGCTACATCGTGATGCTCGCGCAGGCGAAGCAGCGCGTGGACCCGGCCAAGGCGGCGCAATACCAGACGGCCATCGACAAGGCGGCGGCGTACCTGCGCGCCAACCTCAACAACAACGACACGTCCGTCGTCGGTGACGGCATGCCGTACATCTTCCAGAAGTCCTGGGCCATCGTGGGCCTGAAGGCCGCGGGAGCTGGCGCCAACAACGTGAACACGAATGCCATCACCACCCTGGCCAACCAGCTGACGGCGATGGCCCCCGTGGGCGGCAAGGGCTGGGGCAGCCTGCCCGCGAACGCGTCCAACGACTTCGACACGGGCATCACGGTGTATGCGATGTGCCTCGCGGGCCTGGAGCCGGCCAGCAACGCGCGTCTGTTCAATGCGATTGAATGGCTGAAGTCGCGGCAGGCGGCGGACGGCAGCTGGGGTTCGGGCACGGCCACGCCGGACATCCCGACGACGTTCGCGTCGCTGGGCCTCGCGTGCTTCGGTGACTTCAGCGTGGAGGTGTCCGTGGTGGGCGAGGACACCCAGATGTTCCCCATCTACGACCCGGCCCTCCAGGAGACGACCTACACGTTCAAGGTGAAGAACCACGGCTATCAGGCGGACACGTACACGCTGAGCGCCGCGGGCGGCCTCCCCGGTTGGACGGCCACGCTGAACCGGCCCACGGTGTTCCTGGCGTCGGGTGCGGAGTCCACGGTGACGCTGACCGTGCGCGCACCCGCGAACCTCCTGCCGTCGCTGCTGTCGGAGGTCACCGTGAAGGCAGCCTCCGGTGGCGCTCCGGGCGTGTCGGCTTCGGCGCGCGTGCGCACGTACACCCCGCCGCCGCCTCCGGTGACGGGCAAGGCGACGACCACCAGCATCCTGACCCCCGCCGCGAACGCGCAGCTCACCATTGGCCAGGCGACGCTGCTGTCGGCCCGGGTGGTGGATGCGACGAACGTCGTGGTGAAGGGACCGCTGAAGGGTGTCGTGACCTTCTTCGTGGCCGGCGTGGCCATTGGCGCGGATGACGACGCGGATGGCGACGGCGTGTTCTCCCTGCCGTGGAGCCTCTCCACGGACACGTGGACCGTCACGGGCGCGCAGGACTACCGCGCGGTGTATTCGGGCGTGACGCTGGCGACGCCGCCGAACCTGCTGGGCAGCACGGCGGCCCAGACGCTCATCATCAATGCCTATCCGTACACGCCGCCTGAAATCATCATGGGCAACCAGCCCGCGTTCATCCGGGAGACGACGCTGTCCGTGTGGGGCTTCGTGAAGCCCGCCACCAACGGCGCGGTCATCACCTACGCGGCCTTCATCGTGAACGGCGGCGCTCCGGTGGTCGTGACTCCCGAGGCGAGCGGTGGCCTCGTCTACACGCCGGTGGAGCTGGTGGAAGGCCCGAACATCATCCAGCTCACGGGCCGTGACAACCTGGGCGGCATCAACACGAAGCAGATCAACCTCACGGTGGACCGCATCCCGCCGGTCATCACCATCCAGTCGCCGGTGCAGGGCCAGGTGGTGGGCACGGCCATCGTGGACGTCACCAGCCTCATTGATGAGCAGACGCCGACCCGAGTGGAGACGCAGTGGGTGAACAGCACGCTCCTGGAGTTCGGCACCGGCACGGTGACGCACCCGGTGAGCATGCCGAACTTCGGCGAGCAGGGCATCCTGGTGCGCGCCACGGATTCCGCGGGCAACGTGACGGAGGCCGTGGTGCATGTGTTCGTGGACGCGGGCATCCCCACCGTGACGACGGACCCGGCGGACGGGGCCACCTTCGGGCCTCGCGCCAACCACACGCTGCCGTATGTGATTCGCGTGTCCTCCATGTCCGCGACCACCGTGAAGCTGGGCAGCCAGATGTTCCAGCTGCCGCGCGGCGGCGGGGAAATCCAGACGTCGGTGACGCTGGCGTCGGGCGTGAACACGCTCACCATCGACGTGACGAACGAGGCGGGCCGCAACGTCCGCACCACGCGCACCGTGCGCTATGACACGCAGGCGCCCACGGCCACGCTGCTCACGCCGGTGCCCAACGGCACGGCCAGCGGTGTCATCACCCTGTCGGCCCGGGTGACGGACGCGCTGAGCAGCATCAAGAACGTGGCGTTCACGCGGGACGGGTCCGGCATCCGCGCCGGCACGCTCCAGTCGAATGGCACGTGGACCGCGGAGCTGGACACCCGCGAGTTGCTGGATGGGACGCACACCGTGGATGTCTGGATGACCGACGCGGTGGACAACTTCGTCATCCAGAGCTTCAGCTTCACCGTGAAGAACAACCCCTGAGCCACTGACAGGGCTTGATGCACTCCAGAGCGGGGCGGGAGGTCTTCACGGGCCTTCCGCCCCGTCTGCCTTTCCGGTGTCGTGTCAGCGCTTCGACAGCCGGCGGATCATCGTTTCGTGCGCGGGATGGCGGGCCACGATGGCCTCCGCGTCCGGCAATTCGAAGTCCGCGAACTCAAACCCTGGCGACACCGTGCAGCCCACCAGCGTGTACCCACCCAGCGTCTCCGCCGCCTGGAGCACGCCCGCGGGCACCAGCACCTGGGGCTGCTCGCCCTTCATCACGTTGCGGCCCAGCACCGCCGTCTCCAGCCGGCCGTCCTCGTGCATCAGGTGCAGCGCCAGGGGTTCCCCGTCGTGGAACAACCACAGCTCATCCGCCCCCACCACCCGGTGCCAGGCGGAGAAGATGCCCTGGGTCAGCAGGTAGTAGATGGCCGTCCCCGCAGACCTGCGCCCCCGGAGCGTCTGCACCTGGAAGGCCGCACGGTAGGTCTCCCGGTAGTAGCCCCCTTCCGGATGGGGTTTGAGGTCCAGCCTGCGCACCAGTTCTTCGACCATGGTGGCCACAGTCTAACGCCTCACACTCTCAGGGCTTCTTCTTCTGCTGCTGCATCGCGGACGCCACCAGATTCATCAGCTTGAGCTGGACCGGCGTCAGACGCCGCAGGTTCCTGAGCAGCCGGCGCATCTCCGGCGGCTCCTCGTCGCTGCGCGCCCGGACCTTCTCCTTCGGCGGCGGCGCCGCGAACTCCTCGCCCAGGCCCAGCATGTTGTGCGGAGGGATGTTCAGGACGACGCACAGACGGCGCAGGTTCTGCACGCTCGGCAGCATGTGCCCGCGCTCCAGCCGGCCATACACTTCCGACGCCATGCCGATGCGGTCCGCCACGTCCGCCTGGGTCAGGCCCATCCGCACTCGCACCGTGCGCGCCGCAGCGCCCAGGATGCCCGCCAGTTCAGTGTCCATGCCTTGCCAGTCCCCGGTAGGTAGCGCCCCCATGGCCGCGGGCGCACCGCATAACCCTGAAGGTCGGGTCATGTCACCATACCCCTGGCGTTTTTTCCTACCCTCTTTTCACCCCCTTGGCCCCTGGATTCCCGCCTGGGAGCGAGAAGGGATGCCCCCTCGAATCCGGCGCGGCCCATGGGCCTCACGGACCCGACCCGCCAGGTCCAACCGGCCACCCCACCCGGTCCCCCTCGCGGGAGGCCCTGTCAGGGCGACGGTTCCACCAGCGGCGAGCGTCGGCGCTCCGCCGCCGTGAACAGCAGTGCCAGCGGCAGGCCCATGAACACCGCGTGCCACACAATCTGGACGAACTGCGGCACGTCCAGGAACCAGGGGAAGTAGCCGCGCGCCAGCAACTGGAAGTCCACCAGCCACACGAAGATGCCGAAGAGCATCCCCACCGCCGCCTGGAACTCCCAGCGGCCGCGCCCGTCCGTGGGCAGCATCGCGTCCAGCAGCGAGTACATGAGCCCCCAGCCCGCGGAGATGGCCAGGTGCACCGCCAGCCCCACCGCCACCGCCAGGCCCGTGGACACCTGCGGCGTGAAGGCGGGCGTCCCCAGCACCACCGCCGCGCTCATCCGCACCGGCCGGAACGCCCCGTCCCCCGCCGCCACCGACAGCACCGTCTGCGCCAATGCCAACATCACGCCCGCGGCCACGCCGAAGAGCAGCCCGTTCGTCACCGACCAGGGGGTGGTCCGCCGTTCCATGGGTGTGCCTCCTCGAAATGGGTGGGCCCGGATGCCCGGGCCTGTCCGTTCAACGCTGCGCACCCGCCGGGCAGGGGGCAGCCGTCCCGCACCGGATGCCCGCCGCACCGAAGCCCGGTCGTGCGGACGACCCCCGTCCACCCCCGTCCCCGGAATGCCCTCACCGGCAGTCATTTCTTCTCCTACGATTTCCAGCCGATCCGTAACTTCTTCAGTCCGGCCGGTGGCAGGCGGGCTCGAAAGTGCCCGGAATTCCCCAGGATGTAGGCAGGCACGCGGTTCGCAAGGACGGTTCTCCGTCAAGGAACCGAAACCGTGTCCCAGTCCTCCGCCCGAAATCGACTGATCCTTCCGTACCGCGTCCACTACGCGCCGCCTGCCTGGCGGGAAGTGGGGCGCATGTCCGCTGAAGCGTTCGAGGCCCTGCAGCAGGCCCTGACGCGGCTGGCGGAGCGGTCGCGGAGCCAGGACTCGGTGGCGGGGCCCGCGCGGCACCAGGTGGAAGGCCACGGCCTGGAGCTCGTCTACGAGCGCGACCCGCGCGCCAGCACGCTCACGCTGCTCGCCGTGACGCGCGTGGGCTGAAGCACCGCCCGGAGCACCTCCAGACGCGTCGCCAGAAGACTCGCCAGAGGCCTCGCCAGACGCCTCAGGCGCGCCGGCCGGACAGCCGGTCCACGATGGCCACCAGCTCGTCCGGGATGATGGGCTTGCGCAGGAGGCCCTGCGTGTCCGGCGGGGGTTCGGTGTCCACGGCGGTGAGCACCAGCACCGGCACGGACTTCAGCTGGGGCCAGTCCGAGCGCAGGTTGCGCAGGAACCCCGCGCCGTCCAGCACCGGCATCCTCAGGTCCAGCAGGATGAGGCACGGCGCCGCCAGGTGGACCAGCTCCTCCAGGGCCTCGTGCCCGTTGGCGGCCACCGCCACCTCGTAGCCTTCCCCCTCCAGGATTTCGGCGATGGCGGCGCGGACGTCGTCATCGTCCTCCACCACCAGCACGGGACGGATGGGCGCGGAATGGGCCATGGGGACAGCATACGGACCCCCTCCCACCCTCAAGCACGCCAATCCGGAAATCCCCGACAACTGGTGGACACATCCCAGCCCTGGAGGGTCCCCCTCTTGGGGCCGGGGCCTCCGCTCTGGGAGGGTGGCTCCATGCTGACCTTGCCCGTCTACCTGGAGCTGGGCGCGGTGGGGCTGGGGGCCCTGTCGGGGGCGCTGCACGCGCTGCGGCGGCGGGTGGACGCCATGGGGGTGCTGGCCCTGGCCATCAGCACCAGCGTGGGGGGCGGCATGCTGCGCGACGTGCTGCTCGGGCAGGAGCCCCCGGCCGCGCTGCGCTCCTCGCGCTTCTTCCTGGCGGTGGCCGCGTGCGCCCTCATCGCCGTCGCCTTCGCGCCGTGGATGGCCCGGCTGCACCGGGCGCTGGACGTGGTGGACGCGCTGCTGCTGGGCGTCTGGGTGGTGCTGGGGCTGGAGAAAGCGCTCGCATTCGGCCTGCCCCTGCCCTCCGCGGTGTTCCTGGGGCTCGTCACTTCCGTAGGCGGCGGCGTCATCCGCGACGTGCTCCTGGGGGAGCCCTCCGCCATCGTCGCCCCGGGTGAGCTGTACGCGTCCGTGGCCCTGTTGTGCGCGCTCACGTACGTGGCGCTCGCGGTGGGCCTGGAGCTCCCCGTACCCCTGGCGGAGATCATCTCCATCGCCTTCGCCACCGTGCTGCGCCTGCTGGCCATGTGGCGCGGGTGGTGGCTCCCCGCCCGCGTCGACCTGCCGCACCTGCTGGACCGCCTCCAGGCCTGGCGCCAGCGCCGTCAGCGGTAGCCACCCCGGGGCCCCACCCGCCGGGTCATCCCATGCCCGGGTCATTTATTTTGAGCAAAAAGCACCAGTCAGGTTCACAGGACCCCAACAGGGGGTCCCTGGCGGGTTAGGACTCCGGGTCATGACGGAGGGGAAGCAGGCTCGCAAACGTGTGGTCCCTCACGCGAGCCCCGCACGCGAGGGGCCTGGGGGGTTAGCGAGGCCCGGAGCCCCTTCCTACCTTGAGCCGACCATGTCGATGAGGGCCACGAAGCAGGAGGGCAGCGCCACGGGGGAAGCAACGGCCTGGAAGGCGCGTGCCCTGAAGGAGCTGGAAGCCGGGCGGGCGCGCCTGCAGGCGATGCTGGCGCCCGTGCCGGAGGTGGAGCTGATGCGGCAGCACTCGCCGCTCATGTCGCCGCTCGTCTGGGACGTGGCCCACGTGGCCAACTACGAGGAGCAGTGGCTCTTGCGCTCCCTGGGTGCACCGGCCTTCACGGATCCAGCGTTCGACGCCATCTACGACGCCTTCCGCCACCCCCGGAGCACCCGCTCCACGCTGCCGCTGCTGGAGCCGGAGGCCGCCTGGGCCTACGCCACCCGCGTGCGCGAGGCGGTGCTTGCACATCTGGAAGTGCTGCCCGTGCAGAGCGCGGATCCGCTGCTCGCCGGGGGCTACGTCTTCGGCATGGTGGCGCAGCATGAGCAGCAGCACGCGGAGACGCTGGCCGCCACGCTGCAACTGATGACGCGTGGCGAGTACCACCCGGTGGAGCCGCCGCGTCACCAGCCCGGCGCGGTGCCCCAGCACGAGGTCCTCATCCCCGGCGGCCCGGTGCACCTGGGCGGCGCGGACGCCTGGGCCTACGACAACGAGAAGCCCCGGCACGCCGTGGACGTGGCGCCCTTCCTCCTGGACGCGCACCCCGTCACCACGGGGGACTACCTCGTGTTCGTGGAGTCCGGCGGCTACGAGGATCCGCGCTGGTGGGACCCCAAGGGCTTCGCGTGGATCCAGGCGGAAGGGATCCGCCACCCTCTCTTCTGGATGCCCCAGGGCCAGCACGTGTGGCTCCGGCGCCACTTCAGCACCGTGGAGCCGCTGCCCAGGGACGAACCCGTCCAGCACGTGTCCTGGTACGAAGCGGACGCCTACGCGAGATGGGCCGGCAAGCGCCTGCCCACCGAGGCCGAATGGGAGAAGGCCGCCCAGGGCAGCGACGGCGTGGAGCGCGGCTACCCCTGGGGCAACGACGCGCCCACGGACGCGCACGCCAACCTGGGCGGGACGCGCTGGGGCCCGTCACCCGTGGGCAGCCATCCGCTGGGCCGCAGCGCGGACGGCGTCTTCGGGCTGTTGGGCGACGTGTGGGAATGGACCTCGAGCGACTTCCAGCCGTACGCGGGGTTCCGGGCCTTTCCCTACCGCGAGTACTCGGAGGTGTTCTTCGGGACCGAGTCGAAGGTGCTTCGGGGAGGCGCCTGGGCGAGCGCGCCGGTGGCGGTGCGCAACAGCTTCCGCAACTGGGACTTCCCCATCCGCCGGCAGATCTTCGCCGGCTTTCGCTGTGCACGGGACGTGAGGTGAGGAACGCATGAGGATGAGGACGGATCAGGGTGAGGCGCAGGTTCCGGGCACCCACGAAGCACCGGGCGTCCGCGTGGACGTGTACGTGAAGCCAGGGGACGCGCAGCGCGCGCTCCGGACCGAAGCGCTCCAGGGCCTGTGCCATGCGCCCAAGGAGCTGAGCCCCAAGTGGCTCTACGACGAGCGCGGCAGCCAGCTCTTCGACGACATCACCCGCCTGCCGGAGTACTACCCGACGCGCCGCGAGCGCGAAATCCTGCACGCGCACGCGGACGACATCGCCCGGCTGAGCGGCGCGGACACGCTGGTGGAGCTGGGCAGCGGCACCAGCGAGAAGACGCGGCTCCTCCTGGACGCAATGGACGCGGCCGGGCAACTCAAGCGCTTCGTGCCCTTCGACGTGAGCGAGGCGTTCCTGCGCAAGGCCGCGGAGGGACTGGCGCGCGAGTACCCGGGCATCGCCGTGCACGCCGTCGTGGGGGACTTCGAGCAGCACCTGGGGCGCCTGCCGGGCGGCGGCCGGCGGCTCATCGCGTTCCTGGGCGGTACCATCGGCAACCTGAAGCCGGCGCAGCGCGCGCTGTTCCTGCGCGAGCTGTCCTCCGGGCTGCGGCCGGGGGACGGGCTCTTGCTGGGCACGGACCTCATCAAGGACCGCGAGCGCCTCTTCGCCGCCTACAACGACAGCGCGGGCGTGACGGCGGACTTCAACCGCAACGTGCTGCGCGTGCTCAACCGCGAGTTGAACGCGGACTTCGACCCGGAGGCCTTCGAACACCTGGCCCCGTTCGATGAGAAGAACGCGTGGATCGAAATGCGGCTCATCTCCCGCAAGGCCCAGTCCGTGTGGCTGGGGGACCTGGAGAAGCGCGTGGACTTCGCCGCGGGCGAATGTCTGCGCACGGAGGTGAGCTGTAAGTTCTGTCGCGAGCAGGTGCAGGAGGAGCTGCGCGACGCGGGTCTGGACCTGGCCGCGTGGTGGACGGACGCGGACGGCGACTTCGCGCTGTCGCTGGCGATGAAGCGCTGAGCGGGAAACCGTCGCTCGGCAGGGCCGCCCGGCGCGCTGATGAAGGCGCCGGGCACGGGCCCGAAGTCAGGCACCGGGCGAAGACGCCCCCCCGGGGTACGGCGATGCGGCGTTGCGACGACTAACGGCGGCGCGGCGGGTTGCGACGCACCGGCACGGGCACCGGGGCCGGCTGCGCCGGACGGGTCCACGCGGCCCAGAGTGCCGCTGCCGCGGTGATGACCAGGCCTCCCGCTGCTGCAAGCTGCTCACCCAGGGCGCCAATCTCCACGACGGCCAGGGGGAGGGGAAGCATCTCGGTGAGCGTCATGCGCGGACTCCTTCGAGGGGCACAGCGTAAGGACCTGATACGGGCCACGACGGGCGCTCGACGCAGATCGGGAAGCTAAGGTTAGGAAGTCGGAAGGCTTTCGGGAAGTCCCGGGGTCACGTGATGCTGGAGCGTGGACGGAATTGCACCTCGGGTCGGCCCCAAAGTCCATCCCCACCCAGTCTCAGCTTCGAGAAACATCACCCGCTTCACGTAATGGGGACACGCGGGCGGCGCAAAACGTTCCTGCTCGCTCGCCTTCGCCCGCCTTCTCCAACGGAGTGTCCGGGCCCGGCCGGCTTCGCCCGCCCTACCCGTGCGGATGATGCGTCTTCCACTCCACCATCATGCAGTGGTCCTGCACCACCTGGATGCCGGCCTTCGCCAGGCGCTCCGCCGCGGCGTCGTTGCGGATGCCCTTCTGGAACCACACCGCCCGGGGCTTCTTCGCCAGCAGGTCGTCCACGTGCGCGTTGATGTCCTCCGGGCGCAGGAACACGTCCACCACATCCACCTCGCCGGGCACGTCCTTCACGGTGGCGGACACGGGCTCACCCAGGATGGTGGCGCCCGCCTGCTCGTGGTGCGTGGGGACGGGCAGCACCGTGAAACCATGGTCCTTGAGGAACTTGGGGATGGCGTGCGCGGGCTTGGTCGGGTGGGTGTCCGGCCGGATGCCCAGGACCGCGACGCGCTTGCTGCTGCCCAGCAGTGCTCCGATGCCCGTCGGGTCTTCGATGAGGTTCTTGCGCCAGTCGTCCATGGGCTGCTCCTTGAAGGAAGGAGCCCATCGAACGAGGCGAAGCAGTCCGTGCACAACCCGGGGTGGGGCCTGGAGGGCGCCAACCGTCCTGCGCAGGACGTCCGGCTTCAGCGGGGCGCGGCCTGGACCTGGATGGTGCGGCAGGCCTCGGTGGCCAGCCGGACTTCCTCGGTGGAGGCGCCGGGGAGGCTGGCGCAGAGGAACAGGTCCTCGCCCACGCGCCGGGCGCCGAAGAACGCGGGCGCTTCCGGGCCCACGCCTCCATCCACGAGCGTCGGGGCCAGGGTGACGCGCAAGAGGGAGAAGGACTCCGCGTCCTCTTCCTGGTCCAGCGACAGCGTGAAGTGCTTCATCTGCTCGCGGACGGTGTCCGCCAGCTTCTCCGAGGAGGGCATCTGTTCGCCCTGCCCCGGCTTCAAGTCCACGCGCAGCGCCGGGCGGCCGGGAGGGCCCGCCTGGAAGCTGCCGTCGGTGGCCACCTGCGCGGACCATCCCGGCGGCAGCGGCACCTTCACGCCGGAGCGAAGGCCGGCGTCCTCCGTGAGGCTCCCGGAGGACGGCGTGTCCTCCTGGCAGCCCCGGCATCCCGCGAAGAGCGCGAGGGTCACGAAGCCCGCGACCCGACGCACGCTGGACGGGAAGACGGACACCTACTTCTTCTCGCCCATGGGCGGCGGGCCACCCTTGCCAATGTTCTCCATCTTCACCGCGCCCTCCAGGATGGCGCCGCGGTCCATGGTGAACGAAGGCGTCTCAAGGTTGCCCTTCATGCGGCCCGGCTGCTTGAGCTCGATGAGCTGCGCGGCGCGCACGTTGCCTTCCACCGTGCCATTGATGATGACGGTGCCGGCCGTGATCTCCGCCTGCACACGGGCGCCATCGCCAATGACGAGAACGTCCTTGGTGATGATCTGCCCGTTGAACTTCCCGTCAATTCGAACCTGACCCTCGAAGGTGAGCTTCCCCTCGAACTCGCTTCCCTTACCCAGAAGCGTGTGAACCTCACCCGGACGCGTCGACACGTGATCCTCCTCCCGTTTGAACAGGGGCTTGCTGGGTGCTTCGTCTTTCTTTCCGCCAAGGAGCGCCACGCCCTACTCCTTCCTCAGAAGCTTCAACAGCCTGTCCAGGTCATCGTAGGAGAAGAAGTCCACTTCAAGGGTGCCTTTTCCTGGGCTTTTCTCCGACAAGCGCACCTTTGTCCCCAATCGACGTTGCAGCTCTTCGGTCAGGGCCTTCACCTGCGGACTCACCTTGGGCGCCGGCTTCCCGGTGTCCTTCTTCGCGGTCCGGCCCTGCTGCACCAACCGCTCCGTGTCGCGCACGGACAGCTTCTTCTCCGTCACCTGGCGCGCCAGGTTCTGCAGCTCCGGCAGGCGAGGCACGCCCAACAGCGCGCGAGCGTGGCCCATGCTGAGCGACCCGTTCGCGACCATCTCCTTCACGTCCGCGGGCAGCGCCAGCAGGCGCAGCGCGTTCGCGACGGTGGAGCGCTCCTTGCCCACCTTCTGGGCCACCTGCTCCTGCGTGAGCTTGAACTCGTCCACCAGGCGCTTGTAACCATCCGCCTCTTCGATGGGGTTCAGGTCCGAGCGCTGGAGGTTCTCCACCAGCGCGAGTTCGAAGGCCTGCGCCTCCGTGACCTCGCGCACGATGGCGGGGATCTCCTTGAGGCCGGCGGCCTGCGAGGCTCTCCAGCGGCGCTCGCCGGCGATGATCTTGTAGCCGTCCCCATCCTTGCGCACGAGGATGGGCTGGAGGATGCCCTGCGCCTTGATGGACTCGGTGAGCTCGTGGAGCTTCGCCTCGTCGAAGTGGCGGCGGGGCTGGAGGTTGTCGCGGTGGATGGCCTCGATGGCCAGCTTCAGCACCCCGGCCTTCGAAGGGGGCACCGGCGCCGGAGCGGCGGGGGCGGCCTGGGGGATGAGTGCGGAGAGGCCCCGGCCCAGGGCGCGCTTCTGGGTGTCTGCGGTCTTCTGCACGGTGTTCAGGAACTCCCGCGCTGGCGTGGTGCCGGCGCATCGGGCCATCGGTGTACCCGGCGAACCGGGGCAGGCGTCAGCCCATTCGCATCAAAGGCGGTGGGCGATCAGGCGACCCGGCGCTTGGACGGCCGGGGGTTCTCCCGGCGCATGAGCTCCCGGCCGAGCGCCAGGTAGCTCTCGCAGCCCTTCGACTTGATGTCGTAGAGGATGATGGGCTTGCCGAAGGACGGGCACTCGGACAGGCGCACGTTGCGCGGGACGACGGCCTGGAAGACCTGGTCCTTGAAGTAGCCGCGCACTTCGTCGACGACCTGATGGGCGATGTTCGCGCGGGCGTCGAACATGGTGAGCAGGATGCCCTCCATCTTGAGCGCGGGGTTCAGGCCCTGCTTCACCAGGTCGATGGTGTGGGTGAGCTGGGAGAGGCCTTCGAGCGCGTAGTACTCGCACTGCAGCGGGATGAGGACGGAGTCCGCGGTGACGAGCGCGTTGAGGGTGAGCAGGCCCAGCGAAGGCGGACAGTCGATGATGATGTAGTCGTACTTGTCCTTGAGCGGCAGCAGGGCTTCGCGCAGGCGGAACTCGCGCCGCTCCAGGTTGACGAGTTCGACTTCCGCGCCGGTGAGGTCGGGCGTGGCGGGGATGACCTGGAGGAATCTCAGCTCGGTGGGGTGGATGAGCTCAGAAGCGGGGCGGCCTTCAAGCAGGGCGTCGTAGACGGTGCCGTGGAGGGCATCGCGCTTGAGGCCCAGGCCGCTGCCGGCGTTGCCCTGGGGGTCCATGTCCACCAGCAGGGTGCGGCGCTCGGCGGACGCGAGACTCGCCGCGAGGTTGATGGCGGTGGTGGTCTTGCCCACCCCGCCCTTCTGGTTGGAGATGCAGATGATACGACCCACGTGGCCCATCCTCTCTCGCCCCGGGTTCACCGGAGCCCCGCACTAATTAGTGCTCGATCCGCACTAATTAGTGCTGATCAGGCAGCTAGCACGGGGTTCGCGGACGGATCAAATTCACGTCCTCGAAGAACGGAAGCCCCTGCCAGCCCCCTTGCTCGGTGGGCACGAAGGCCAGCGGAACGGGCATCGCATGGGCTGGAATTCACGCGGCGAAGCGACCGTGGCGCTGCCTGCCCGGCTGCTCCCGACACCGGTTTTGGGCCCTCCGGATGGGTGGTTGGTTTTTTCGGGGGGTCGGCGACAGGAAGCGCGCGCGGGTGACTTCGCGCGTTTCGACGTTTCGTGTTCGCTGCGTTCCCGGGTCCGGCGTTCCACGTGGAATTGGGCGAGGTTCGTCACGCGATTTCGCGATGCGGCCGTGGGCGCACGCGGCATGGGCTTCCGTGGATGCGGTGGTCGTGGGCGGGTGGCTTCGAGTTGGGAGTTGCCGGTCGATCAATGCCGTCGCTGGCGTTCGCGGAGCAGGTTCCGAGACTGCAACGGCCGTGGGCTAGTTCCCCCGCAGCACCTTCGACACGCGTCCGTGGGGTGTTCGAGGTGACGGGCTCCGCAGTTGTGATGGTCGAGAGCCCGTAGCTTCGGAGGTTTTCGCGGGGGACCTCTTCGGGCCCCCGAAGTTCGTGAGCGGATGGATTCGCGATGAGACCGTGGGAGTTCGCATCGGACCTCTTCGGGCTTTCGATGTTCGTAGGCGATGGCTTCGCGATGCGACCGTGGGAGTTCGCGGCGGAGATCCCCAAGCTGACGCGGCACATGACTCCGGGGCTCTGCGGGCACCCACGGGATGCGGTCATCCCCGTTCGTGGCGAGGTGCTTCGAGATGGCGCTGATTCGAACTCCCGGACGACTTCGCGATGCGGCCATCTACTTTCGTGGCGGCGGGCTCCGGGGCCAGCAAAGCGCAGGGATCCACCTTGGGCTTCAACCCCGGCGAGCCTCGCGAGAAGAGCAGCACGGAGGGACGTGCCGGGCTCCACCTTGGGAAACCTGTCCGACTGGAGGGTTGCGCGGAATAAGGGAGTCTGGGGGGAGGGTAGAGAGGGGGTGATGGAGGAAGAAAACGGCCCCCGCCCGCCAGCGAAGCAGCCGAGGCGGCGCATCCCGAAGGACCCGGCCCCTCGCTTCAAAGCGCCCGACAGAGAAGCGCTGGCCCTCGCGCAGCGGCTGGTGCCCCGGGAGCATCTGGCCAGAAGGGTGCAGCGCGTGGTGGAGCGCTTCGAGATGAGGGCCGTGGAGGCCCGTTACTCGGCCCTGGGCCAGAATGGGTTCGCGCCGCGTCAGCTGCTGGGGCTCTGGCTTTACGCCAGCCTCATCGGGCTGCACCAGGGGACGCGGGTCGCGCGTGCGTTGCAAACGGATTGCGCCTTGCGGTGGCTCAGCGGAGGCCATTGCATCAGCGTTGCGGTCCTCAACCGCTTTCGCGCGGAGAATGCCGGCCTCTTCCTGGCGGCACTGGAAGAGACGGTGCGCTGGGCCGTGGAGGAGGGCCTGGTGCGGACGCAGGAGTTGGGAATCGACAGCGTGCGTTTGCGCGCCCATGCCAGTCGCAGCCAGGTGCGCGTGCACTCGCAGTCCCTGCGGCGCTTGAAGCACCTGGGCGCGGTGGAGCTCGACTCCCTGGACGCTTGCCAGCGCGAGCAGCACTCGCGGCAGGTGCGCAAGCACCAGGAGGCGGTACGCCTGTGCGAGCAACGGGCCGCGGCCAGCGTGGTCCTCAGCAACCCCCGCGCGGCCCTCATGCAGTTTCCTGGCAATGGCGTGCACCCGGGGCACCGCCTCACGGTGGTGGCCAGCGGCGTCACGCAGCGACTGGTGGTAGGTGTCCTGCTAACGGCCTCGGGCAATGACAAGGGCCATCTGGAAGAGGCGATGCAGCGCACGCGCCGCGTGCTGCACACGGCCGGGGTGCCCCTGCCCACGCGGCTGCAAGTGGCCGGAGACTCCGGTTACTGGAGTGAAGAGGACCTGCGCTTCGCCGCCCACCAGCGCCCTTGCGTGGACGTGCTGCTCAACCCGGGCCCGGCCACCGGCCCTCTGGCCAACAAGCCCGGCATGCTCCAGCGCGAGGCGTTTATCCTCCAGCACGCGCGGCGGGCCGTGGTGTGTCCGGCAGGGCGCACCATGCGCGGGCCGGTGCTCAATCACTTCGACCGGTGCGAGGTCTACTTCGGCGAGGGCTGTCCGACGTGCTCCTTGCGTCCTCGGTGCACCCACGCCAGGCGCCGCACCTTCAGCGTGCGCTGGGAGTACGAAGGCGCGCTGGAGGCCATGCTGGCGCGCATGAGGCAGCCAGACGCCAAGGCCCGGTACCTGCAACGGATGGCCACCGTGGAGCCCGTCTTCGCCTCGCTGCAGCAGGACATGGGCTTTCGTCGCCTCTCGTCCCGGCACCCGCCCGCCATCGACGCGGAAGTCTTCCTCAAACTGCTGGCCCATAACGTCAGCCGGCTGCTCACCCGCAGCCGGCTTTTTTGTGTCTTCGTCCTCTTCGAAGCCCCTGCTCCTCCCCCTGCATCGCAGCCAGGCTGAACCCCTATTCCGCGCAACCCTCCTGTCGGACAGGTTTGGGACGCCTCGTTCGCGGAGTGTGGCTTCCAGCCCAAGCTTCCTCCACCGGCTTTCGCGAACAAATCCGCGGGGCGGTGCGTAAGGGGCTGACTGCGTCACGACCCCCAGGGCAACAGGACGGTGGGCTGTGCGCCTCCGAAGCCTCCAGAACCTACGCCCCAAGCCCCTCCGCTTCGTGAGCGACCACACCCTTCGCCGGATGTGCATCCTCTTGAGCCGGGCTTTCGCACCGGCTTCGTCAACGAACCTCTGGCGACCTGCCTGGCTTCGCGATGCGCGGTCATGGGCTTTCGCGAGAACGTTCTTCGGATCCTCTGTTGTCCTGGGCCGATGACTTCGCGTTCGGGCTGATGGGTTCGGACGGGACCAGGCGCGGCGCGCTGGAAGCTTCGCACCGGGGTTCGGGATGCATTGGGGCATCTGCGCGGCGGCTCGACGACCTCGCATCGGATGCCTCCACTTGAACGCATCGCTGAGCACTCAGCGCATCAGGGCCTGCTCATCCGAAGTCCCATGTCCAAGACCGAGCGGAGGCGGCGTGGACAGAGCCTGGCGTGATGCCCCGGTCCACGAATCGCGGACGCCGGTGTGTTGGATCCGGAGGGCCGTGTCCCAGATGAACCGAGAGGAGGTCCATGCGAGATGCGCACCGAATCCCATCCGGGATTTCGAGCGCGCTGCCACAGGCCGCGCCCCGGGACCATCAGCCCTCACCTCCGTGTCGTCCCCACCGTTCATGGGCAGGGGCGCGGTCCTGCCCTGCATCGACCTTCGACGCTCCTGACTCATGCATGAGTCAGCTCACCCGTTCCGACGTTCCACGTGGAACAGCCCAGGGCCGGGGCCCCCGCGCACCGTTCGGTGTCGAGGTCGCGTGTCCCCCATCCCATCGCGTGTCTACGAACACGAACCGCCGTGCTTCTTCCTGGCGACACCCTCCGCGCGAAGAAGAGGTCACGTGCACGCGTTCGCGAATCGGTTCGGAACCGACACGTGATGCGGCCGGCATCGCGGACCGTCCGGTGGCGCCACGGCTCGCGCCACGGGATTTCGTCACGGCTTCCGATGCGCGTCGGTCGGTCCTGAACGTCGTCATGCGGGTGAGCCCCGCCGCGCACGGGCCGCCCACGCGTGACCCTGTTCCACGTGGAACAAGACACCCCGCCGCGCCTTCTCCCCACCGGACCACCACGCAGGCAGCCACGCGTTCCACCTGGCCCGTGCTTGCCCATCCGCATGCGCGCTCAACGCAGCCGACGTTCCACGTGGAACAACGACGGCCGGCCCCTCGACCGCCTTCGCAACCGTGCACACCGCATCGAAGCGACACGTCACCGGATGCCCAGTCCATCGCCTCCAGTGCCTGCTTCAACCCAACGGTGTCGATGCGCAGGCGCGGCATGAAGAGCAGCACGACGTTCCACGTGGAACACGGCCGCTGCCACCATCGACTCCGTGCACACGTGCGAATCACCCGATGACACGAAAGCGGCTCCAGCACGCATCCGCGCGAACAAGCCCATGCGGGTTCGGACGTCTTCGCGAAGGGACGTTCCACGTGGAACACCTCGTTCACCGCGAGGCCTCGCGGCGCAGCAGGCAGTGCTTCTGAACAAGGATCCGGGATGAAGGCAGGAGAAGGAGCAGCCGTACCAGCGCCTCCTTTCACGTCCCGCATTCAGCGCCCGGGACCCGCACGCAGCCACCAGACCTCACGCGGATCCGGAGGTTCCCGTGCATGCGGTTCGCTGGCGTGATTCAGGTGCGTGCGTGTTCGAGTTCAGGCCATGTCGTTGAGCTGCATCCCGCGTGTCTTCGCGTCTCGCAGCCAGCCCACGACCAGGTCCTTCGCGGGTGCCCGACCACCACCGAAGGCTGGGGCACGAGCAGCCAGGAGAGCCCCTTCTTGTGGAGTGTTCCACGTGGAACACGCATCGCCATTCCGCTCCCTCAACCGATGTGTGATGGATCCACCGTGGTCATCGCGTGGGCCAGGATTCGCCTCATGCGAACTCGGTCGAAGAATCAGATGAGGACCGCGAACGACTCCTGATGGGGCGCAGGGCTGGAGGGGGAGCTCCGCGATTCATGCCTCCGTCTTTCATGGCCGCACCCCAACCGTGTTCCACGTGGAACACCGAAGCACCCTCCGTGGAGCAGCGAGCTTCCACGCGTCTTCGAAGTGCATGGCCATTCACGTGTTCCGCATGCCCCGAGGCCTGACGCATCTGGCGCGTTCGGATGAAGAGCAGCGGCAGGTCGAAGTCTCCGTGGGCCACCCAGATGCTCCACCGGATCCCTCAACAGCTACACATGCGCATCCAAAACCGGTGCGGCACGAACCGCGCGGGGCACACGGCCTTGAGGCCTCCGCCTCGGCACGGGCAGGGCAACCACCACGCGACTTCACCTGCCCATCCGGACCTTCGCGGGGCAGCGTGTTCCACGTGGAACACGGTCGCTGACGGGATGGGCTCCGGTGTCGCCGTGACCTGGAACCCAGCGAGCCCATCGTATTGGCACCCAGCCATCATGCCGGCCCCAAGCTTGATGCTGGGTCCATGAAGCGAAGCAATGCAGTGAGCAGCACGGCGGGACCTGTGTCGAAGCGCACGACACGTTCCCCTTCCCCAAAGCCCACGCCTCCCGAAACAGGCTGCGCACGTTCCACGTGGAACACAGCCTCCATGGGGACCCTCCGGTTCGCTGTCCACCGCGCGGACACGCAACGCTTCGGAAGGCACGGATCCCGCCTCGCGGTTCGGAACTGGAAGCGCGGGCATCGACCTCTGCTTGCTTGTGCCCATGCACCGAGCACCTGACGGCACGCCGCGCCCGTCCGCGTGCGGTCTCCTGACAGGAATGCGCATGGAGTCTGGGTGCCGGTGAACCGGCACGTGCTCCGGCACCGGAAGGGTCACCCGAGTCGCGACCCGCACGGCCTCCAGACCTGTACCTGCATCCACCCAAGCGTTCACGGGCTCCACGTATCCGCCCCATCACGGACAAGAAGCATGGGACCCCAGCCCACAGGAGCGTCCCCTCGCGCCGGTCCGCCAGCCGGGACCGTGTTCCACGTGGAACACGGTCCGTTGCCGTGTTCACCCGGTGAGTTCCTCGGGCCCGACCCGCGACGAAATCACCGGGACGGTTCGCCGACCGACTCCGCGCTTCAGGGTCCGGCAAGGATCCGGACCCGCGCACAACGGACTCGCGCGGACCTGACGGAGACGCAGGTCGGTGGAGCCCAGGACCTGCGCACAACGAACTCTCGCGGACCCGGAGAGGGCTCGGATTCGGACCCCGCCATTCACGGACCCCGAAAAAACCAACCACCCTCCCCTGCCCCCCTTCAACGCGTCCAGGCCGCGCGCTGAATCACGACGCGGTAGCCATCCGGATCCTCGAAAGTTCTTCCGTGCGCATCCCAATACGGATTGCGCGAAGGCACCGCCGCGAACCCCGCGGCCTCCATCTGGTGCACCCGCGCCGCCCACGCTTCGGGGTCCGGCACGTAGAACACCAGGAGGTGGTCCTCCGTCGGCGCGCGCGGCGCTTCGTGTCCGCGCTCCACCGTGAACTCCAGGTGGTAGGGCGCGCCCGGGTGCCCGAGCATCACGCCATCGAACCCCGCGTGGTCCTCGAACCCTCCGAGCACTTCGAAGCCCAACCCGTCCCGGTAGAACCGCACCACCGCTTCCAGGTCCCTGGCCGGCCTCGCGACCCGCAGCTTCATCACCGTGTCCATCGTGTGCTCCTCGCGCCGTCGACCCGACCGCGCACCGCGCGCATCATCCCGGAGGCCACGACCGGGAGCATGCCCCCTGCCCTGCTCCGACACCCAAGCTCCCGGCCTGACGAAACGCTGCGCGGAACACCGAAGCGCATTACCGGACTCGCACCCATGTCCATCCGTCCCCCAGGGTTCCCGCTGCTCTCCGTCCTCGTCCTGCTCGGCGCGGGCCCGGCCCGAAGCGAGGGTGCTCCCCCTCCGGTCACGGCCTTCAAGTTCGCCTGGCCCGTGCCGTCCCGCGTGGGCATCACGGAGCGGATCGACAGCGGCCGCGAACACGCCTCGCTGAAGTACGACGGCGTGCTCACCGCGCGGAAACCCGGGCCAGGTTCCGAGCTTCAATTCGAAAACCTCCAACAGCTCGAACCCGCCTCGCCCAGGTCCCCACCGGGAGTCGCCAGCACGGAGGACCCGAAGGCACGGCTCACCACCTTCACCAAGCCGGGTCTCGTGCTCTCCGGGACCGGCGCCCTCACCGACCTCGCGGGACTGGAACCCGCGTTCGAGCGCGCCGTCACCGTGCTCGAAACGGATCCACGGGCTCGCGAAACCCAACGGGCCCGCTGGGACAATCCCCTCTTCCAGACCGTGCTCCGAGACCGCGCGGAGCTGACGTGGACCGCCTGGGTGGGAACGTGGAACGGCGTGCGGCTCGCGCCCGGACAGGAACAGACGAAGACCACGGCCCTCCGTCATCCCAACGGTCCGCTGGAGCAGCGCTCCACGCTTCGTCACCGGGGCGCGGTCGCGGAAACTCCCGGTGCGGTCCGATTGGAATGGGAAACGTCGCTGGGCGGAGCGCCCTACCGCCAGGTCGTCGCTCGGACCCGGGAGCTGCGGTGCAGCGCGGCGCTGGCTCGCAATGCGTCCGACCCGTGCGCCGCGGAGGTGCTCGAATCCGCGAGCAGCGTGACCACCGTGGAGCTGATCACCGAACCGACCACCCTGCGCCCCTTCTCCGTGCGCATCGTGGACACCGAAGCCTTCACCGTGAAGGGACAGGCTCCGGTCATCCAGCGCGCGGAGCGGACCTACGCCTTCGACTGGACCCGGAAGGCGAAGCAGCGTCCGCCAACCCGCTGAACCCGGACGCGCTCCGTCTCATCCTGGTGGTGCGGGACATAGGATGAATTGACGCTCTTTTCGCGAAGGCCACCCGCCGTCAGGTTGCGGCCATGACAACGAACCAGAAGCCCCTGAAGTCTGGCTACGGCGCGCGGACGACGGCGCGCGAGGTGATGGGCGACCGCCGACTCGATGGCGCCATCGCCGTGGTGACCGGTGGATACGCAGGCATCGGGTTGGAGACCACGCGCGTGCTCTCCGCCGCAGGTGCGACGGTCATCGTTCCGGCACGCACACCCGACAAGGCCCGTGCGGCGCTCGCGGGCATGGAGCGCGTGGAGCTGGAGCAGTTGGACCTGGCGGATCCGGCGTCCATCGATGCCTTCGCCGAACGATTCGTGAAGTCCGGCCGTCCCCTCCACCTGCTCATCAACAACGCCGGCATCATGGCGACGCCGCTCGTATGGGATGCTCGCGGGTTCGAGTCCCAGCTCGCGACCAACCACCTGGGCCACTTCCAGCTCACGACGCGCCTGTGGCCCGCGCTGCGCAAGGCGAACGACGCGCGCGTGGTGTCCCTGTCGTCGCGTGGCCACCGCTTGGCCGGAATGGACTTCGAGGATCCGAACTTCGAGCGGCGCCCCTACGACAAGTGGGTCGCGTACGGGCAGTCGAAGACGGCGAACATCCTGTTCGCGCTCGCGTTGGACGCACGCGGCGAGGCCCACCGGGTGCGCGCGTTCTCCGTGCACCCCGGCGGCATCATCACGGACCTGATGCGGTCCATGTCGGAGGAGGAGAAGCGCGGCGCCATCGAGAACTCGAACAAGATCGCGCCCCTCAAGACCGTGGAACAGGGCGCGGCGACGAGCATCTGGTGCGCGACGAGTCCCCAGCTCGACGGCATGGGTGGGGTCTACTGCGATGACGTCGACATCGCGGAAGTCGTGGGCCCCGAAGCCCCCATCCCCCGAGGCGTGATGCCGTGGGCGGTGGATCCGGCCCTCGCCGAACGGCTGTGGACAGCGAGCGAGGCGTGGACCGGCGCGCGGATCAGCGGTTAGCGCGCGGGAACACCTGGCGCGCGCGTTCCATGCTCTCCCCGGGACGGGGCGAGTAGAACGAGATGCGGAGCTCGTGACCGTCGGGTTCCAGGTGCGAGAGCGTGACGTGTTCGAACTCGATGGGACCGATGCCAGGGTGGATGATCACCTTCAGCCCCTCGGAGAGTTCGACCACGTCGTGTTCGTCCCAGATGCGCGCGAACTCCGGACTGACGGCGGCCAGCGCGGTCACGAGCGAATCGAACTCCGAGCGGTCGGCGGCGCGCGCGGCATCGCGCCGGAAGCCCGCGACGGCCCGGCGCACATCCGCGTCCCAGCCCGGCATGCGGGCGCGACGGTCCGGGTTCATGAACAGCGCCCAGAGCCCGTTGCGCTCCTCGACGGACATGCTCGCGAGGTCTCCGTAGAGGATCGCCGCCGCTTCGTTCCAGGAGAGCACGTCCCACCGCCGCGTGGAGACCACCGCCGGAAAGGGATAGCCCTCGAGGATCCGCCGGAGGGTGTCGCTGATGGCTGCGGGCGAAATCACCGGACGCGCCGCCGGTCGGCCATGCGCGAGTTCGAAGAGGTGGGCTCGCTCCGTCGGTGTCAGGCGAAGCGCCCGCGAAAGCCGTTCGAGCAGCGGCTCCGACACGTGGATGTCCCGCCCCTGCTCCAGCCACGTGTACCAACTCACGCCGACGTCCGCGAGACGGGCGACCTCCTCCCGGCGCAGGCCCGGCGTGCGCCGCCGTCCCCCGTCCGGAAGGCCCACGTCCTCCGGATGAACGCGAGCACGACGGCTGCGGAGGAATTGCGCGAGCTCCGCGCGCCCTGGGATGCGTGGCGTATCCGTCACGGGGCGACACGTTAGGCGATCACCGGATGTGGCGCCGCGCGCGTTTCGTCCGCGCGGGCGTGCGGATCCAGGTCCCGTCACGCATGCGCATCCCGTGAGGGGAGAAAGGACACGGCAGTCGAGCATCGAATACAACCATCGGATCCACTGGCTCCGCGTCCTACCGCGAGCGCAGGGCCCCAGGGCGCCCATCGCGGCGAACACGCACCGCGAACGGAAGGACGCGGAAACGAAAACGGCCCCGAAGCTCACGCTCCGGGGCCGCTGGGGACATCCGCCCTCCCCTACCCCTTCGCGAACACCGCCACCTGGCGCTCCGCGCCGGAGAACGGCAGCCGGTACGAACGGGCGGACACCACGCGCAGGTTCCGCTCCGCCGCGCGCGCCTGGAGCTCCGCGTCCGTCTGCGCCTTGCCGAGCATCGCCACCACGCGCCCACCCTCCTCCACGTACGCGGGTGCCAGCGCGAGCCAGTCCGGCAGGTCCATGAACGCTCGCGCGATGAGCACCTGCGCGCGCGGAATCCCTTCCGTCTCCGGCTTGCCCTCCGCCCGCGCATGCAGCCCGCGAACACCCGTCATGCCCAGGCTCGCCGCCGCGGCCTTGATGAACGCGACCTTCTTGCCCACCGCGTCCACCAACGTCACGCCCAGCGTCGGCAACACCAGCTTCAGCGGCAGGCCCGGGAAGCCCGCGCCCGCGCCCAGGTCCAGCAGCGTCGTCGCGCCCGTCACCTCCGGTAGCACCGCGAGCGAGTCCAGGAAGTGCTTCTCCAGCACCTCCTCCGGCGCGGTGATGGCCGTCAGGTTCACCTTCGCGTTCCACTTCAGGAGCTCCGCCATCAGCCGCTGCAGCCGGGGGCCCACGTCCTCGCCCACCGTCACGCCCAACGCACTGCATCCCGAGGCAAGCTGATCTGCGAACCGCGCGTTATCCACAACACCTCCACCACGAAGGGACCTTCAAGCCCCTGGAATTGCTCAAGGGATGTTCATCCCCAGAATTGTCCACACGTTATCCACAGCCCGGTTCCTGATCACCCCGCGCCCCTTTTCCCCGCTTGAGCGCGACCAGCAGCAGCGTCACCGCGGCCGGCGTCAGGCCCGGAATCCGGCGCGCCTGCCCCACCGTCCCGGGCCGGTGCGCCGACAACTTCTCCACCGCCTCCGAGCCCAGGCCCCGCACGTCCGCGAACCGGAACGCCTCCGGAATCCGCCACCGGTCGGACGCCTCCGACTCGCGCGCCGCCGCCCGTTCCGCCTGGGCGATGTAGCCCTCGTACTTCACCTCGACCTCCACCTCCTCGGTGACGTCGGGAGTCAGGGCGGGAAAGTCCTCGCGGCCTTCCGCGAGCTGCCCGTACGACACCTCCGGGCGCTTGAGCCGCAACGCCAGGCCCACGCGCTTGAGCCGCGCCACCTCCTGCGTCACCGCGTGGGCCCGAGCCTCGGCCCGCTCCAGTGCCTCCTTCGGCAGGAGGCCCACCCGGTGCCCGTGCCGAGCGAGGCGCAGGTCCGCGTTGCCTTCACGCAGCTTGAGCCGGTGCTCCGAGCGGCTGGTGAACATGCGGAACGGTTCGTCCACGCCCTTGGTCACGAGGTCGTCCACGAGCACCGCGCCGTGCGCTTCCTCCCGCCCGATGATCAGCGCCGGTTCGCCCTTCACCTTGAGCGCCGCCTGGAGTCCCGCCCACAGGCCCTGGAACGCGGCCTCTTCGTAGCCAGAGGTGCCATTGAGCTGCCCGGCGAAGTACAGGCCCGCGACGGCCTTCGTCTCCAGCGAGGGGTGCAGCTGCGTGGGCGGCGCGAAGTCGTACTCCACCGCGTAGCCGTAACGGATCACCTCCACGTGGGACAGACCCGGGATGGTGCGCAGGAAGTCCAGCTGCACGTCCGCGGGCATGCTCGTGGACAGGCCCGCCGGGTACACCAGCGGCGACGTGGGGCCTTCCGGTTCCAGGAACACCTGGTGCCGCTCGCGAGCGGCGAAGCGCACCACCTTGTCCTCCAGCGACGGGCAGTACCGGGGCCCCCGCCCCACGATGTCCCCCTGGAACAGCGGCGAGCGGTGCAGGTTGTCGCGCAGCAACTGGTGCGTCGCCTGCGTCGTCGCGGTGAGGCCGCACATCACGGCGGGCTGGCGCGGGAACGGCTGGCCCCGCGTGATCTCCACCTGCGTGCGCCAGGAGAACGGCCGCACGCCGGTGTCCCCGGGCTGGGGCGTGACAGCGTCCCAGTCGATGCTGTCGCGGGCCAGGCGCGCGGGCGTGCCCGTCTTGAAGCGGCCCAGGGTGAAGCCCAGGGCGTGCAGGGATTCGGAGAGGCCGCGAGCGGCGTCGTCGCCCAGCCGGCCGCCGACCTCCTTCTGCTCGCCCACGTGCATGAGGGCGCGCAGGAAGGTGCCGGTGGTGAGCAGCACCGCGCGGGCGAGCACCTGGGTGCCATCCCCCAACACGACGCCCCTCACCTGCCCCGCCTCCACGACAACGGAGGCCACTTCGCCTTCGCGCACGGTGAGGTTCGGCTCCGAGAAGAGCACCGCCTGCATCCCGGCCGCGTAGGCGTCGCGGTCACAGAGGATGCGGGTGGCCTGCACGGCCGGGCCCTTGGAGGGGTTGAGCGTCTTGAAGTGCGTGCCGGCGAGGTCCGCCACGCGGCCCATCTGTCCGCCGAGCGCATCCATCTCGCGCACCAGGTGGCCCTTCGCGGTGCCACCCACGGCGGGGTTGCAGCTCATCACGGCGGCGCGGTCGCGCTTGAGCGTCACCCCGAGCGTGGACAGGCCCAGCCGGGCGCACGCGAGCGCCGCCTCGCAGCCAGCGTGGCCCAGGCCCACCACCACGATGTCGTATCGGAGTTCCATCGCGTCACGAGGGCCGCAAGGCACCAGGAAGCAGCGGCACGCCGTGGGGTATCACGCCCGAGCGCGTCCGTGGCAAGCCGGGGTGCTTGGAAGGCCGGTCCCCTGCCCTGCCCGAGCCAAATCACCGTTCACGGAAGCTGCGCGAGGCGGACGGTGGGAGGGGTAACTACGCCGCCCGCCTCGCGCGCACCGGTCACTGGTTCCATCCACGAGCGCGCCCGGCACACCGGTGGCGTCTGGCCCGTGGACAGCCAATGGCATCCATGGAACTTGCCCGCACGAGTCCCCCGGTCTCGTGCCTTCTCATGGCGTCGCACACACGGGAGACGGGCCTGCCCGTGCGGTGAGGGCGCATGGGGTGTGGACTCGAACCTGCGAGGCCGGCCTTCTTCCCGTGTGCGCGACGGGGAAGGGTATAGCGAGGGGGTCTGACATCCGGGTTCCGGGCCTCGGTTTCCAGAGGCTCCCGGCCCGGAAATCACCTCCCGGTCAGCGCGTGGGCAGGGGCTTCGCCGCGGGACAGTGCACGTTCTCCGGGCAGCGACCCTCCGCCTTCGGGATGCACGCGCCGCAGCACTCCATCTCGTCCGGCTTGCACCCCGGCACGCACGGGCCGCACTGCACCACGCCGCCGCAGCCGTCCTCCGCCGCGCCGCACCGCAGGCCCAGCGAGGAGCACGTCGCGCGCTGGCAGACGCAGCGGTCGTCCACGCAGGACTCATTGGGTTTGCACCCGGGCTTGCAGGTGCTGGTGGGGGTGCCGGAGTCCTTCTTCGGCCCCGCGGGCACCGACGGCGCCACGCAGCGGCCCTCGGAACAGGTGCCGGCCTCGCAGTCGCCACAGTCGATGAAGCCGCCACAGCCATCCGGCGTCCGGCCACAGGAGACCATCGCCTGGGAGCAGGTGGCCGGCGCGCAGCCGTCCATCGCCACGTTGTCGCGCGACGCCCCCGCCGAGCCCCGCACCGCCTCACTCCGGCCCGACGTGCACGCCCCGAACAGCCCCACCACCACGAACAGCCCCGCCCATCGGCCCAGGCTCCGCACCGCTTCCATGTCGTCCACTCCCTCGCTTCCGACGCGTCCGCGCCCGGAAGGCTTGCACGGGCGAGCCGCCAAGAAGGTCTTGCGCGGGCCCGGGCTGCATCATGCGCACACCCGGGCCACTTGTCCGGAGACGCAGAGGCCCGGACGCGCTGGGGGCCCGCCCCCGGAAGGAAGGGGCGCGGCGTCTCGGTGCGCCGAGGCCTGGCGCCCGAAAGCGCCAGGACGTCAGGTGCCGCGACGGCGGGGCAGGGGAGGGGTCAGCGCTGCAACAGCGAGCGGGCAAACGCGACAGCCTGCGCCTCGGTGGGCGCGTCCTCCTGCTTGCGCGCGGGCACCTCCAGCCCGCGCTTCGCGGCGGGACGGGCCTCGATGGCGGCCAGCCACCGCTGCACGCCCGGCAGGCCCTCCACGGACACGCCGGCCCAGTCGTGGATGCGCACCCAGGCCCAGTTCGCGATGTCCGCGATGCTGTAGTCCCCGGCCAGGTACTCGTGGTCCTTCAACTGGCGCTCCAGCACCGTGTACAGGCGGCGCGTCTCGTTCTGGTACCGGTCGATGGCCGGCTGGAGCTTCTCCGGGAAGTAGCGGAAGAAGACATTGGCCTGTCCCTGCATGGGCCCCACGCCGCCCATCTGGAACATCAGCCACTGCATCACGCGCGAGCGGCCCTTCGCGTCCGTGGGCATCAACCGCCCCGTCTTCTCCGCCAGGTACACGAGGATTGCGCCGGATTCGAAGACGGCGAAGTCCCCCTCCGCGCGGTCCACGATGGCGGGGATGCGGCCATTGGGATTGATGGCCAGGAACGCGGGCCCCTTCTGCACGCCCGTGGAGATGTCCAGCGCCTGCACCGTGTACGGCAGGCCCAGTTCCTCCAGCGCCACCGACACCTTGTGTCCGTTCGGCGTGTTCCACGTGTACAGGTCGATCATCCGCGTCACCCTCGGCGTGTATGAAAAAGGTGCCCACGTCTAACCGGGGCAGGGGAGGGGCGCTCGCCAGAAACTCACGTCCGTTTCGGGGGCCGGAAGCGAACCACCCGCACGTCGAACGCGGGCGCGTCCCCCAGGGCCTCCCGCATCAACTCCAACGCCCGGGCTTCGTCGAAGCTCCCGGAGCCCGCGCCGATGATGGGAAACGCCAGCGAACGAAAACCCTGCTCCCCGGCCCGGGTCAGCGCGTTGTGCACGGAGTCCTGGATGGACCGGGCGGAGGCCCGCCACAGCATGTTGATGCCGGCGACATGGATGATGCCCTTGAAAGGCAGACGTCCAGGTCCCGTCACCACCGCCGAGCCCAAAGGCATGGGCCCCACGCGCGCCAGTTCGCGAAAGGGCTCCGTGCCACCCCGGCGCTTGATGGCCCCCGACACCCCCTGGGGCAACAACAACCACCAGGGGATGATGTTGCGATTCCACGCATTGACGATGGCGTCCACCGGCTGGTCCAACAGGTCGCCGTCCACGATGTCCACGGGCATGGACGGCAACCTTACACAGCCACGACGCTCAGGGTGACGCCGGAACGTTGACGGGCGTCGCGGCCTGCTTCGCCGCGCTGGCGAAATCCCCCGCGCGCACCTGGGTGGCCTTGCTCCAGTCCACGTGGTTCGCCAGCGCCTTGCGCACATCCTCCGGCGTCAGCTTGAGCAGCTTCGCCTCCAGCGCCGCGTCGAACGCGAGCGTGCGCCCGAAGTACAGGTAGCTGGCCAACTGGCTCGCCAGACTTCCATCCTGCGCGCGGGACGTCTGGCGATACTCCAACAGGCCCGAGCGCGCCTTGTTCAACTCCTCCTGGGTGATGCCTTTGTCGACCGCGCGAGTGACCTCCTCGCGCATGGCGACCTCCAGCTTCTGGGCATTCTGGGGCGCGTAGATGGCATACGTGAGGAACGACCCCACCGCGTCCAGGTCGCCTGAATCCACGCTGCTGCCCACGCCATAGGACAGCCCGTCCTTCTGACGCACGCGCGTGGCCAGCCGCGAGTTGAGGAAGCCGCCGCCCAGCACGAAGTTGCCCATCATCACGCCCGGCCAGTCCGCGTCATCCGCGCGCAGCTTCAACGTCTGTCCCGCGAGGAAATAGGCATTGGCCTTGTCCGGCGTCTCCAGCGCGACCGCCTTGGGGCCCACGGGCTGATATGTCTTTGGCACCCGCGCATACGGCCCCGGGCTCTTCCACGCGTTGAACAGCGTGCCCGCGAGCGCGACGACATCCTTCGCGTCGAAGTCACCCACCACCGCGAGTTCCCCGTTCGAGGCCCCGTAGAACTGACGGTAGAAGTCACGCGCCTGCTCCAGCGAGACATCCTTCACGTCGGACAGGCGCTCCTCCAGGGTGGCCACGTAGTACGGGTGGCCCTTGGGGTAGTGCGCGGACAGCATGCGCCAGAACGCGATGCTGCCTTGCGTCTGCGGCTCGCTGCGCTGGGATTCCAACGCGGCCAGGCGCTCCTGCTTGAGGACCGCGAACTCCTGCGCGTCGAAGGAGGGCTCACGCAGCACTTCCGCCATCAGCTTGAGGACTTCCGGGAGGCTCGCGCGGGGGCACTCGATGGAGACGCTCGCGCCCATCGCGCCGCCGTCCACGCCCACCCGGGCCTTGAGCTTGTCCAGGGCGTCGGCCAACTGCTGTCGGGTGTGCTTCGTCGTGCCGCGCATCAGCATGCGGCTGGCGTACGCGGCGGCGGGCTGCTTGCCGCGCACGGTCTCCTCGGTGCCCCAGCGCAGGTTGAGCGACAGGTTGACCATCTCGCCACGCGTCTTCTTGGGCAGCACCGCGTACTTGATTCCGCCGGGCAGCTCACCGCGCTGCACGCGAGCTTCGATGTTGGAAGGAGAGGGGTCGAAGGCTTCACCCTGCGCGACCAGCGCGCGGCCCTGGTAGCCCTCCACCGACTTCGCCACGTCGATGGCGGGGGGCAGTTCGGAGCGGTCCGGCTTCGCCGTGGGGACGAAGGTGCCCAGCGTGCGGTTGGAGCCCTTGAGGTACGCGGTGGCCACGCGGGTGACGTCCGCGGGGGTGACGGCGTCGATGCGGTCGCGGTGCAGGAAGAGCAGGCGCCAGTCGCCCACGGCGGCCCACTCCGACAGGAGGATGGCGGCGCGTTCGGAGTTGTTGAGCAGCAGCTCCGTCTGCTTCGCGAGGCTCGTCTTCGCGCGGTTCACCTCCTCGTCGGTGAAGGGCTTCTTCGCCGCCGCCTCCACGGTCTGGAGCAGCGCCTCGCGCACGGGGGCGAGCGGCTGGTCCTGCCGGGCCTCGGTGCTGAAGCCCACCACGCCCGGGTCGCGCAGTTGGAAGTTGAAGGCGCTGACGCGCGCGGCCTTCTTGGTCTCCACGAGCGCCTTGTAGAGGCGGCCGGAGGGCGCGTCTCCCAGCACCTCGGTGAGCACGTCGATGGCGGCGAAGTCGGGGTGGGCGCCTTCGGGCACGTGGTAGAGGCTGGTGATCAATTGATTGTCGCCCACGCGGCGCAGCGTCACCTCGCGCTCACCGTCCTGGGTGGGCTCCTGGGTGTACGTCAGGGGCACGGGCGTGGCGGGGCGCTGAAGCTTGCCGAAGGTGGACTGCACCAGGGCCAGGGCCTTCGCGGGCTGGAAGCTGCCGGCGACGACGAGCACCGCGTTGTCGGGGCGGTAGTAGCGCCGGTAGAAGGCCTGGAGCCGGTCGATGGGGACGTGCTCCAGGTCCGCCTTGGCGCCGATGGTGGCCTTGCCGTAGTTGTGCCAGAGGTAGGCGGCGCTCATGGTGCGCTTGAAGAGGATGCCGCGCGGATCGTTCTCGCCGGATTCGAACTCGTTGCGCACCACGGTCATCTCGCTGTCGAGGTCCTTCTGCGCGATGAAGCTGTGGACCATGCGGTCCGCCTCGAAGGTGAGGGCCCACTTCAGGTTGTCGTCCGACGCGGGCAGGGTCTCGTAGTAGTTGGTGCGATCCAACCAGGTGGTGCCGTTGGGACGCGCGCCGCGTTCGGTGAGGGCCTGGGGCACGTTGGGGGTGGTGGGCGTGCCCTTGAACATCAGGTGTTCGAGCAGGTGGGCCATGCCCGTCTCGCCGTAGCCCTCGTGTTTGCTGCCCACGAGGTAGGTGACGTTGACCGTCAAGGTGGGCTTGGTCGGGTCCGGGAAGAGCAGGACGCGAAGGCCATTGGGCAGGCGGTATTCGGTGATGCCCTCGACGCTCGCCACGGGGGTGGTGGCGGACGGCTTCGCCTGCGAGCGAGCAGTCGCGGTGACGGCGGGCTTCGCGGCGGGGGCGGCCCACACGGGTGGGCCGGCCACGAGCAGGACGGCCAGCAGGGCGAGCGGGGTACGACGCGGCATGCGGTCCTCGGGGTACGGGGGAGTGGGCACGGGACTTCTAACCGCCCCAGGGGGTCCTACCATCCCGAGCATCGCCAAGCCCGGTGGCCGGGCGTCCACGGAAGGACCCTGCGGGCCGTGGCGGGTCGGGTCCCACGCTTCCAACCCAGGAGGTTGTACGGTATCCTGGCGCGGATCCGCTCCCAGGGGTGGAGGCCTCCCATGTCAGGAGGGGTTGATAGGAGACCCGCTCTCCACAGGAGGAACGGCATGGCGAAGGCGATGGGCGGGGATGTGGTGATGCAGATGCTGCGTGAGTTCCGCGAAATGCAGGAGGAAGCCAAGGTCCAGTATGCGCGGACGGACGCGGTGATTGACGCAGTCATCCGGCAGACCGAGATGCTTCTGGCGCACTCAAGACTGCACTTCGAGCGGACGCGAGTGCTCTTCGCGCGGTCACGGGAACTCTCGGCTCAAACGCGGGTGCTCTTCGAACAGACACGGGTGCTCTTCGAACAGACACGGGTGCTCTTCGAACAGACACGGGTGCTCTCCGAACAGACACGGACACTCTTCGAGCGCACCGATGAGATGTCCGGGCATGTCGGAGTGCTCTTCGAAAGCACTGACACGTTTCGAGAAAGTCTGGAGGGCCTCTCCACCCATCTCCTGGCCCTGGCGCGAGAACTGGGAGGCGTCAAGAGCACGCATGGAAGGATGCTCGAGCGGGTGAGCAGGTCCATCCACCGGCTCGCGGAAGAACAGGACTCCGACCGGCAGCGCATCGAGATACTGGAACTGCATCTGGACGGAGCCGGGAAATCCTGAGCCTCCAAGACACAGGGCGGCCCAATGCACCCGACCGCCCCCGCCCATGGCCCACGCGCCAGACCCCAGCACCGTGAGGTTCATGTCGGAATTGCCCAGCCGTCGCTTCTGCATCCGTGCCTCCCGGGGAGCGAAAGAAGAAGGGCGCGGGGCCCCGCCTGCCCTGCCTGGGTGACCGTCGCGGCTCCCCAGGGGAGGGGGTGCACCGTGGGCACCGCGGTTCAGGGCCAGGTCGCCGGCCCGCCCGCCGTCCGCCGTCCATCACCCCGTGCAAGGCAAGCATCGTCCCGCGCGTGCGTTGATGGTAGGCCGCCCTGAGTCGGGGGGCCGTCCCTCGGGCACGTGGACACCAGGAGTTCCTTCCGGATGAAACGCTTCTTCATCGGCGCGCTGGCCTTCATTGGAGCGCTGTCCGTCCTCTTCGTGGTGGGTGTGGTGGGGTTGTTGATGCTCGCGTCGTCGAGCAAGCCGGACGTGCCCTCCAACATGGTGCTGGAGCTGGACCTCCAGCAGCCGCTGCCGGAGTACACGCTGGACACGTCGTTCGCGGGCGCCTTCGGGGACACGCCCACGTCGCTGCGGGACGTGGTGGAGGCGCTGGAGAAGGCCGGGACGGACTCCCGGGTGAAGGCGCTGGTGGTGCGGGTGGGGCAGCCGGGCAGCTCCTCGCAGGTGCAGGAGCTGCGGGACGCGGTGAAGGCCTTCCGCGCGACGGGCAAGCGGGCGGTGGCGTACGCGGACGGCTTCGGGGAGGCGGGCAACGGCACCGGGGCCTACTACCTGGCGAGCGCCTTCGACGCCGTCTACATCCAGCCCTCCGGCGACGTGGGGCTCACGGGCCTCTCCGTGGAGACGCCCTTCGCGCGTGACGCCTTCGCGAAGTTCGGCGTGAAGGCGGAGTACGGCAAGCGCTCCGAGTACAAGAGCGCCGTCAACACCTTCACCGACGAGTCCTACGGCGCCCACCAGCGCGAGGCCACGGAGGCCTACGGCAAGAGCCTCCTGGGCCAGGTGGTGAAGGGCGTGGCCGAGGGCCGCAAGCTGTCCGAGGACGAGGTGCGCTCGCTCATCGACCAGGGACCCTTCATGGGCCAGAAGGCCCTGGACGCGAAGCTGGTGGACGGGCTGCGCTACCGCGACGAAATCTACGACGAGCTGAAGAAGCACGCCGGTGACGGCGCCCGGTTCCTCTACGTGGACAAGTACCTGGAGCGCGCGGGCCGTCCGCACCAGACGGGGTCCACCATCGCCCTCATCTACGGCGTGGGCGAGGTGCAGCGCGGCAAGAGCGAATCCAACCCGCTCTCCGGCGGGCAGGTGATGGGCGCGGACACGGTGGCGGCGGCCTTCCGCAAGGCGGTGGCGGACCCGAACGTGAAGGCCATCCTCTTCCGCGTGGACAGCCCGGGCGGCAGCTACTCCGCGAGCGACACCATCCGCCGCGAGGTGCAGCGGGCGCGCGAGGCGGGCAAGCCCGTCATCGTCACCATGGGCACGTACGCGGCCAGCGGCGGCTACTTCGCGGCCATGGGCGCGGACAAGATCGTCGCGCAGCCGGGCACGCTGACGGGGAGCATCGGCGTGTACAACGGCAAGTTCGTCACCGCGGAGTTCTGGGCGAAGTTCGGCGTGAACTTCGACACGATCGACTTCGGGAAGAACGCCTCCTACGGCAGCACGGACCTGGAGTTCACCCCCGAGCAGCGCGCGCGGTTCGAGTCCGAACTGGACGCCATCTACCAGGACTTCACCACCCGCGCGGCCCAGCTGCGCAACATGCCGCTGGAGCAATTGCAGGCGGTGGCGAGGGGCCGCGTGTGGACGGGCGAGGACGCGAAGGAGCGCGGGCTGGTGGATGCGCTCGGCGGCTACGCGACGGCGCTGGCGCTGGCGAAGGAGGCCGCGAAGCTGGACAAGGACGCCCCGGTGCGCCTCCAGGTGTTCCCGCGTCCCAAGGCCACGGGCGAGGTGCTGTCGGAGCTGCTGGGCAAGAGCGACGCGGACAACAGCGACGACGAAGCGGCCGGGACGCAGGCGGGCGTGTCACCCCAGTTGCTGGAGCAGGTGCGGGCCGTGTACCGGGTGGGCGCGAAGCTGGGGCTGACGTCGCAGGGCCGCGAGGGCCGCATGCTGTACGCCCCCGCGCCGGAAGTGCGCTGGTAGCCGTCAGACGTAGACAGGCTGGGAGGTGCGGCCTTCGTCGGGCCGCACCGGCCGCCCGAAGATGCTGTGGTAGCGCAGGGAATGCGCCGCGCAGCGGTTGCGGCGCGGATCAAAGACGAGACAGCTGGCCACCGGCCCGGCGTACACGTGCAGCGTCACGCCCGGGGCGCTGGTGGAACACACGCGGTGGATGGGCGCGCCGGCGTCACGGAAGTCCACGTGCCCCGCGCCCACCGGGCCCACCCGCTCCGGTGCCCCCAGCCGCGCCATGCCCGGGCCGGTTCCGCCCGCCAGCAGCGGGTAGTTCTCCAGGAGGAACTTGCCGCGCTGGATGCTGAACCAGCACTCCTGCCCGTCATGGTCGTGGATGGGCGAGGACACGCCCGGGGACCAGCAGTTGACGATGATCTCCAGGCCCTCGTCCCGGTGGACCAGGTTGCGCGTGTAACGGCCGGGTAGGAAATGAAGGTAGGGCTTGAGACTGGAGGGCTCCAACCGGAGCCCCGCCATGGAGGCGTCCACACCCGCCAATCCGCCGGGGGACGACCGCCGCGCGCGGAGCATCCGCACGAATTCTCTCAGGCACGCATCAGCCATGCTTACAGGCTAGGAACGTCTCCGACATCCGGCCACCCTCGGGTTGACCGGTGAACGTCCGCTCTGTCGTCCCCCCCTCAAGGATTGGGACTTCGTCCGTTCAACGACGGCGAACGCACGGGAATCACCCGGGCGGATCCACCTCCGGCGTTTCACGGGGACCTGCTCCGCCAGCGCCTGGTTGCCCGGCTGCCGTTCGGTTTCGCTGTAATTTTACACCTCCCTAGGGTACAGGGGGAGGCTAGTGGTGGCAGGTCGACCCGGCCGGAGTACCGAGGGGGGCCGAGGGGAGCGAGCAATGAAGAAGCGTTTGGGGGACATCCTGCTCGCGCGGGGTGTGGTGGATGCGATGCAGTTGCAGTCGGCGCTGGCGTACCAGCGCAAATGGGGCGTGGCGCTCGGGCAGGTGGTGGTGGACCAGCGCTTCTGCACGGCGGAGGCGGTGTTGTCCGCATTGGCTGCGCAGTCTGGCGTGGCGGCGGTGGACCTGGACGCCCAGCCGTTGGACCTGGCGCTCGCGAAGCTGATCCCCGTGAAGGTAGCGGAGGCGCACCGGGTGGTGCCGTTGCGGCTGGAGGGCCACGGCCCCCGCGACATGGCGCTGGTGGTGGCCATCGCCGCGCCGGCGAGTCTGGCGGCGCTGGACGTGGTGAAGAGCGTGTCCGGCAAGGCGAGGGTGGTGCCGCTGCTGGCCACGGACGCGGCGCTGGGCCGGGCCATCGGGCGGATGTACCGGGGCGAGTCGGCGACGCCGCAGCGCCGTCCGGGGATGGAGGGCTTCTCGCTGCCCGAGTGGGACGAGACGCTGCCCCTGGTGGTGGGCTCGTCCCTGGCGGAGCTGACGCAGATGGAGGCCCCGGAAGGTGAGGCCCTGGGCCTGCCGATGCTCGCGCCCCTGGAGCCTGCTCGGACGCCGGTGCCGGTGCTGGCGACGCGGGTGACGGTGCTCGAGCAGGTGCTGGTGTACGGCTGGGGTGCGGAAGCCGCTGCCGGGCTGGTGCGGGTGCTGGGCGACGCGGGCTTCACGGTGAAGGTGGCGAGCACCGGGGACGTGTGCGCGGCGGGGGAGACGCAGGTGGTGGTGGCGCCACTGCCCGCGATGGAGGTGCTGGCGCAGCGGCTACGGGCGCAGGTGCTGGTGGCCGGCAAGGCCCCGGAGCGCGACCTGCCCCGCGCGCAGGCGGTGCATGCCCGAGGCTTCGTGGCGGCGCCTGTGGATCCGGAGCTGCTCCTGCGGGCGGTTCGGCGCCTGTCGCGCGTCTCCGACGAGGCGCGCCTCAAGCACGCGAGCTGAAGGACCTCGCTGGCGCGGAAGCGGATCCGCCAAGCACACGGATCCGCGCCGCACGGTCCAGGACAGCCCCTGGACCCTGGTCCTGGCTGGAAGCGGATCCGAGCCGCACGGTCCAGGACAACCCCTGGCCCTGGCTGAAGGCGGATCCACGTCGCACTTCGCCGGAGGGGTCGGAGCCACGGGCACGGACTGGAGACGGATCCGCTCCAACTCGCGCGGAGGATCCGACGCGAGGCGGGCCCGGAGGTCTCGCGGATCAGGGCAGCGCGATGAGGCGGGGCATCTCCTCCGACACCTCGGGAAGCCACAGCGCCCCCAGCTCCAGGGACACGGAAGGGAAGGGCTCGGCGCGCACCAGGGCGTCGTCCTCGTGGCTCGCGGTGAGGAGCCATCCGCGCTTGATGCGCTGGTAGATCTCCAGGGTGCGAGCGAGCGGATCCACGAGCCACACATGGGAGACCCCGGCGCGGGCGTACAGGGGCAGTTTGCGCGCCCGGTCCAGCGCGGTGGTGGCGGGGGTGAGCACCTCGCAGATCCAGTCCGGAACCAGGGTGAAGAAGGCGGCACCGGGCTCCGGCGGCGCGGCCACGCGCTCACGGCGCCACGCAGCCAGGTCGGGCACGAGGATGTCCTCACCCAGGTGCAGCTCCGGGGCGCGCAGGAAGCACCACCGGCCGTTGCCCCCGCGACGCTGGTCCAACCGCTCTCCCAACTCCACCCCCATCATGAAGGCCGCGCGCGCGGGCGCCACGGAAGGCCGAGGCGAGGCCACCAGCTCGCCATCGAGGATTTCACCCACCCAGCCCGACGGCAGCGCCGAGAGCAGGGAGTGGGAGGTGGGCTGAAGGTGCTGAAGTGCCGTCATGAATCCTCGGGGAGCGCCGGGTAACGCGAGGCATTCTAGGGAGGGGTCTGACATGCCGGACGGCGCCCGGCGGACGGCTATTTCCCGATGCAGAAGCGCTGGAAAAGGGTGTCCAGAAGTGCTTCGGAAACGCTCGTTCCGGACACTTCCCCCAAGGCCTCCAGCGCGAGCCCGACCTCACCGGAGAGGACCTCCAGGGTGGACACGCGCGAGGCCTCCTCCGCGCGGCCCAGCGCCTCGGCGGTGCGACGCAGGGCATCCGCATGGCGCTCGGAGACCAGGGCCACCGCGGAGGGAGTGCCACCGCCCCACAACCGCGCGAGCACGGAGGTCCGCAGCCCCTCCACGCCCTCGCCCGTGAGGCCGCTGACGCGAGGCCTGGGGGAGGGGAGGGACGCTTCGGATGCAGCGCCCAGGCCCAACGAGGGAGCGTCGGGCACAGCCCCTCCGGACGATGGCGAAGCGGAGGCCGTCACAGCGATGAACGCCGTGCCGCCTTCGCGCGCATTGCTCGCGAGCCCGGGCGCCACATCGCACTTCCCGGTGACGACAAGCACGGGCGTGGCACCAGCCTCGTGCATCCAGGACGTGGTCTCTTCCCCGGAAGCCTCCGGCGCCAACACGAGCACCGCCAGATCCACGGCCGCGAGCAGGTCCCGCGTTCGCGCGATGCCCAGGGCCTCCACGCGCCCGGGGGCCTCGCGCAAACCGGCGGTGTCATAGAGCGTCACACCCAACCCATCCCATTCGGCGCGGGCCTCCAGGGCATCCCGGGTGGTGCCGGGCTCCGCATCCACGAGCGCGCGGTCCTCGCCCACCAGCCGGTTGAACAGCGTGGACTTGCCCGCGTTCACCGGGCCGTACAGGGCCACCCGAGCCCCCTGACGCACAAGCCTCCCCCGCCCCACCTCCGCGCGCAGGGCCTCCGCTTCGGTTCGCAGCACCGCGACCCGAGGCCCCGCATCCTCGTCCGCGCCCTCCGCCTCGTCGGGGAAGTTGAGGACCCCTTCCAGGTCGGCGTGGAGCGCGCGCAGCGGTTCCTCCAGCGCGCGGATCCGCTCCGCCAGCACCCCGGAGAGCCCGGCCGCCGCGGCGCGCACGGCCGCTTCGGAATCAGCGGCCACCAGGTCCGCGACCGCCTCCGCGCGGGTCAGGTCGATGCGGCCATTGAGGAACGCGCGCCGGGTGAACTCGCCGGGAAGGGCAGGGCGGACACGGGCATCCTCCAGCGTCCGCGCGAGCAACAACCGCAGCAGGCGCGGACTGCCATGGGCCTGGAGCTCCACCACGTCCTCCCCGGTGAAGGATTGGGGCGCGCGGAAGTAGAGGAACAAGCCCTCATCCAGCACACCGCCCGCCGCGTCCACGAACGTGGCCAGGTACGCATGGCGCGGCGTGGGCACCTCGGGAACTCCAGGCGCGAGCGCACGGCCCACCTCCAGCGCAGCCGGCCCGGACACCCGGAGGATGCCCACCGCCCCCGTGGCGGGCGCGGTGGCGAGGGCGACGATGGTGGCGGAAGGAAGCGTCGTCATGGCGGGGCAGGGGAGGGCACCAGAAGCAGGCGCTCCTTCACACGGCAATCAAATGCAGTTGGCGTTCAATGCCTTGGTGTCATTCGACGACAGGATGCATGCCCGAAGCGCCCTGGACTCCGCCTGGATTCCGGGAAGCAGCGTCGAGTGGACCAGCTTCACGCGAGTGTCCCGCGTCACGTAGACGCCCCCGTCATTGCCCTCGAAGGTCGAATGACTGACACCCACCGTCCGCACCACCGCCGGCGAGGGCGCATCTCGGCGGTCCGGCGGCTCCTCCCGGCGGGTACGGAACTACCGGGGCCCCTGCGGCGGGGTGGAACCCCGGGCGGCGCGCTCCACGTCGTCACGGTGTGCCTCGATGTACTTCTCCACCTCGGCGTCCTCGACCTGCAGGTCGCGCAGCACGCCCGGATAGACGAAGCGGAAGGCAGGGGACTCCTCGTCCCCGCGCAGGCGGAAGCTCATCTTCAGCACCGCCGCGCCGTACAACTTGTCTTTCAAACCCTTCGACTTACCCATTCGCTCCTCTGCTCCCAGACGCCCGCCGGCGGCATGGACGGGCCCTTCCGGGCGCCCGCTCAGGCGTCGACGTCGTCTTCGTCATCGTCCGGCAGCATGCTCCGCTTGGGCATCGGGGCGGGCTTCGCCGGAGTGAACACCACGCGTCGGTTGCGGCCCTCGCCTTCGGCCGCCACCTTCACGCCTCCTACTCCTTCTACTGCCCTGAGGACGCGCGCGCGGTCCTCCGTCTTCATCGCGGCGAACGCATAGAAGCGCCCCAGGCTGGCGGACTTCTCAGCGAGCTTGCGGACGGCCTCTCGCAGCACGGCATCCTCTTCACACTGCACCGAGCGCTCGTCCGTCTCCGACCCCTTCGCCGGGCCCTGCTGCGCGGCCGCGGCCTTCGGAGCCTGGGCCGCGGGCTGCGCACCCCGAGCCGCCCGGGCGGGCTGCGCGGCCGGTGCGGGGGCGGTCCGGGCCGGCTGTGCCGGAGCGGAAGCCGCCGCCACCTGGGCCACGGTCGCCACGGGAGCGGAGGCCTGGGCCTGCGCCGCCTCGCGACGCGGCCTGGGTTCCGGGTGGCCGCCCGCGCCCAGCATCACCCACCGCCGTTCGACACCGGGGCGGTGGAGCATCTTGTTGAGCAGGAACTGGAGCGAATCCAGCACCTGGCTGCGCTTGCCAGCTTCCACGCCCGGAGGCGGGCCGGACTCGAAGTGCAGCGCGACGGACAGACTGCCGTCGGCGGCGTCCTGCAGGTCCAGCCGGGCCGGGAAGCCCATCAGCCCGAGGATGTCCGTGAGCAGCTGCTCCACCCGGGGGCGGAAGTCCGCCCCGCCCGCGACCTGCGTTCCCTGCGGCCCGCTCACTTGCGCTTGCCTCCCCCAGCGGTGACCACCGCCGGTGTCCCGCCGCCCGTCTGGCCCTTCTTGCGGTCCAGCCACTTGCGCAGGCCGTACTGCTGCCCGATGGAGAGCACGTTGTTCGTGAAGATGTAGAGCGACAGACCGGCCGGGTACTGGAGAAGCGTGAAGGTGAAGATGATGGGCATCACCCAGGTCATCATCTTGGCCTGCGCCGCGTCCATCATCTGCGGCTGCATCTTCTGCGTGATGATCATCGACACGCCCAGCGCCAGCGGCAGCAGGTACGTGGGGTCCTTGTACGTGAGGTCCCGCCAGATGGGCCCGACGAACGGCTCGCCGTAGATTTCGAAACTGTTGCGCAGCGACGTGAAGAGCGCGATCCACACCGGCATCTGGATGAGCAGCGGCAGACAGCCGCCCAGGGGGTTCACCTTCGCCTCCTGGTACAGCTTCATGATCTCCAGGTTCTGGCGCTCCTTGTCCTCCGCGAACTTCTTGCGGATCTCCTCCATCTTCGGCTGCAGCACCTTCACCGCCTCCATGCTGACCATGGAGCGGTAGGTGAGCGGCAGCAGCGCCAGCTTCACCACCACGGTGAGCAGGATGATGGCGACGCCCCAGTTGCCCACGATGCCGTGGAAGAACCGCATGATGGAGAGCAGCAGCTTGCAGACCACCGCCCAGATGCCGAAGTCGACCGTGTCCTCCAGCATCGGGTGGTACGTCGTCGCGGGCAGGTTGGCCACCGCGCGCAGCTCCGCGCCGGGCGCCGGGCGCAGCAGCTCCGGATCCTTGGGGCCCAGGTAGCCGCCGAAGCGGAACGTGGTCGTCTGGCCGGGGGCGACGTTGAGCGGGAAGGCCGCGGCCACTTCGCGCGCGGTGGGCGTGGCGGTGAGCGTGCAGTGGCCGGCGATGGGCCCGTCCAGCGGGTAGAGCGCGGACAGGAAGTACTGCTGGTCGATGCCGAAGAAGGAGACCTGCCCGCGCGTGTCCTCCGGCGGCTTGTCGCCCGGGGACATCTTGTGGAGCTCATCCCCCACCCAGCACGCGGAGCGGCTCAGGTTGCCCACGCCGCCGAAGAAGGACGGCGCGTGTTCGAACTCCGGGTCGATGGCGCGGCTGTAGTGCAGCTTCAGCTCGCCCGACTGCGCCTGGGCGGAAGTGTTGCGCACCTGGAGGGTGTAGGCGAACTCGAAGCCGTCGCGAGGCCACAGCACCGTCTTGGTGATTTCCCACGGGCCCTGGCGGCCGGTGAAGACGACGGTGCCGCCGTTGTCGGTGGGGTTCTCCTGCACCGTGTAGCGGGTGTTCGCCGCGAGCGGCGCGCCGCCCTCGATGGTCACCGCGAGCGGCAGGGGCTGACCGGCCACCGGGTGCGCCACGTTCATCTGCGGCGGCGGGGGGATCTCCTTGCCGAAGAGCTTCTCGAAGCCCTCCCTCACGGTGAGCGACTGCTGCTCGCGCATCTTCACGCCCTGGAGCACGGCGGAGGTGAGGCCGGCGCCCTCGGAGGAGAAGGTGTACTTGACCTCCGGACGGGCGACGTCGGCGGTGCGCACGGGGGGCGGAGGGGCCTCGCCGGGGGTGCCCGCGGCGTCACCGGTGGGCGTTCCGGGAGGCGGCACGGCGGCGACCGCCGGGGTGCCCGCGTCCAGGGTGGCGGCCATCTCCACGCCGCCATCCGTGCCCACCGCGTCCGTCGGCGTCTTGGGGGCGAAGAAGAAGGTGTAGGCGGCGGTGGCAGCGAAGGAGAGGGCGAGCGCCAGGAGCAGTCGCTTCTGCGAATCGTTGGACTGGGGCGACAGCGGGTCGTTCGTCATGGAGTTCCCTCAGCCGGCGGCGGAGGGCCGGGGGGCGGGCGGAAGCAAACCGTCAGGGGACGGGATCGAATCCGCCGGGGTGGAATGGCTGGCAGCGCAGCAGGCGCCAGACGGTGAAGGCACTGCCCTTGAGGCCTCCGTGCTTCTCCAGCGCCTGCATGGCGTAGGTGGAGCACGAGGGATGGAACCGACACGCCTTCGGCAGCAGCGGCCCCAGGAACCGCCGGTAGAAGCGGATGGGCAGGGCGATGACGAAGGCGAGTGGACTCATGGGGCTGGCTCTTTAGGAGGCACGGGCGGTGCCGGAAAGAGCCGTTGCAGCTTACGGGTGACGCCGTCGAACGCACGGGAAACTTGCGCGAAGGAAGCCTCCTTCGCCGAGGAGCGAACGACCAGGACTACGTCGAGACCGGGAGGCCATTGCGCGCGGCGCTTGCGGAACAGCTCGCGCAGCACCCTGCGAAGACGCGCGCGCACCACCGCGTTGCCCACCTTGCTGGAAACGGTGAGCCCCACGCGGGAGTGCGCCCGGTTGTTGCGTTGGACGAGCGCCAGGAGGCAGTCGGACGGTAGCTTCTGACCGCCCTCCTGAACCTCCAGGAACTCACGTCGCTGAAGCAGGCGAAAGGCCTTGGGGAAGCGCTCGCCGGTTGCCTGAGGCACCCGCGGCGCCGCTCCCTCGGCCATCACACGTGCGTCCAGTTACTTCTTGAACGACGAAACCACCAACCGCTTACGGCCCTTCGCGCGGCGGCGCTTGAGGACATCCCGGCCGGACTTGGTGCCGTTCCGCTTCCGGAACCCGTGGGCGCGATTGCGCCGGATCTTCGACGGCTGGTACGTGCGCTTGGACACGACTACTCCCTGAGAGCTGAAGGCGGCGCCCGAAACTCCCGGCGCGACCCGTACATTGGAAAGGGGGCGTCCGTAACCCTATTTCCTGGACAAGTCAATCACAGGATCACCCTGCCCCATCCCTGTTGCACGGGGACGGGTGGACGCGGGCGATCATGTGGGAAAAGGGGGGAGGGGGCAAGGAATGCGATCCACCGGCCCGCCTACACCGGTGGGGCGAGGTTCCAGTAGAGCGCGTGGAGCCGCTCCTCGTCGTAGAAGTCGAACAGGAAGCCGCTGTGCGACCGGGCGCCCGCGACCCAGAGGACCTGGCCGCCCAGGTAGGACACCTCGGAGTAGCCGACTCCGTGCGAGGTCAGCGCCTCTTCGAGCCGACTCCGGGAGATTCGGGGCTCCAGGAACCACCCCGTGAAGCGCAGGCTTGTGAAGCGCCCCTCGCCCCGATCGATTTCGAAGGACTGGAGCCGGCCATCCCGCATGAGCAGTTGCACGGAGCCAAGGAACCAGCAGACGTCCCCGGGTTCCACCGCGGACATCACGGCCTCCGGGACTCCCAGCAGGGCCACCACGGCTTCGGTAGACATCCCGGCGCGCAGGGGTTCGACCGTTCCGAGCTTCAGCGCCTGCACGAAGTCGATGTCCACCTGGCGGCCCAGACGGACGTCCTGGAACTCCGCCGCGTCGACCTGCCACTGCTGGCGGATCCGGTCCAGGGCCTCCGCTTCCGAAGCGAAGTCCTCCGGGAAGTCCTGCGGAAGGGGCAGCCTCTCGGGAGCGGACGTCAGGTAGTTCCGATGCAGCGAGACCTCGTAGGACGTGCGTTCCCCAGGTGGGTCGAACCGGTGGACCAGGAACGTCCGCCCCCCGTCCACCGTGGCGAACAGGGTCCTTCGCGCATCCTCATCCATGCTCATGTCCTGCCTTTCACTGAGTCATTATGGAGAAGACTCTTTCATGAGGGGGTCCCGGGAGGCGGTGATGCGTTCGCGCGGACTTCCAAGGGAGGCCAGTGGATCCAGACAACGGGGCACCGAAGTCCGTCCAGCGCAAGACTCCCGCACCATCACGCACGGTCCTGGTCGGTTCTGACCGGCCGACCGCTGATCCGTTCAGGTGGAGACTCCGCCCACCTCCACGCCTACCATGGACAAGTCCTTCACAACCCACCGGAACACTTCGGAAGATCCGTCCGGAAGGGATCCACGCAGGGCAAGGCAGGGCGGATCCGCAGCGCTCCGACACCCATGCCGTGGGTGGATCCACCACAGATCACTCCAGGTGGGTGAACCCCTGGAAACTGTTGGGCTTCTGGCCGGTTCCTTGATCGCCCAGAAACCCTCTGTTAGCACGGCCGGACGCCCGCTGGTTCTCCCCTCCGCACCGTCCTTCGAGCCTCCGTGTGAACGCCCTGGCCACTCAAGCCCCGCCGTCGCTGCCCAGTGCCGGAGTCATCTGGACCCGCACGCTGGAAGCCATCCGCCAGGAGGGCCTCCACTACGCGTTGACGTGGCTGGAGCGGATGCCCCCCCTGGAGGTGCGCGAGAACGCCCTCGTCCTGGGCGTGCCCGACCGCTTCTTCCGCGACTGGGTGGATGACCACTACCGCGCCATGCTGGAGACGCACCTGTCCCGGCTGGAGCCCTCGCTGGGCCGCGTCGCCTATGAGGTCGTCGCCGGTCCTCCGCCGTCCGCGAACCTGCCGCCCGCCCCGACCGTGAAGGTGAACTCCGCGCGGCCGTCCCGCCTCAACGCGCGCTTCACCTTCGACACCTTTGTGGTGGCGGACAGCAACCAGCTCCCCGCCGCGGCCGCGCAGGCCGTGGCCCACCGCCCGGGCCACAACTACAACCCGCTCTACATCTACGGCGGCACCGGCCTGGGCAAGACGCACCTGCTCCAGGCCGTGGGCAATCACATCTGGGAGAAGGACCCCACCCAGCGCGTCGTCTACCTCTCCAGCGAGCAGTTCACCAACGAGTACGTGGAGAGCGTGCGCGAGCACCGCATGACGGACTTCCGCCGGAAGTTCCGCGAAGAGTGCGACGTGCTGCTCATCGACGACATCCAGTTCCTGGGCAAGCGCGAGGAGACGCAGAAGGAGTTCTTCTACACCTTCGAAACGCTCTTCAGCCTCAACAAGGCCATCGTGCTCACCAGCGACATGGTGCCCGCGGAAGTGCCGGGCATGGAGGACCGCCTGCGCAGCCGCTTCGCCATGGGCCTGATGGCGGACATCCGCGAGCCCACCTACGAGACGCGCGTCGCCATCCTCCAGAAGAAGGCGGAGCAGGAGGGCCTGAACCTGCCGGACCCCGTGGCGCACTTCATCGCCCGGCACGTGCAGAAGAACGTGCGCGAATTGGAAGGCGCGCTCGTGAAGCTGTCCGCGATGCACAGCCTCACGCGCCAGCCGGTGACGGAGGAGTTCGCGGCCCAGGTGCTGCGGGACATCCTGCCCGCGCAGCGCACCGTGGACGTGGAGGCCATCCAGCGCGAGGTGGCCCGCTTCTACAAGCTGACCGTGGAGGCGCTGAAGGAAGACCGGCGCCACAAGGCCCTGGCCCACGCGCGCCAAGTGGCCATGTATTTGAGCCGCAAGCTGACGAAGAGCTCGTTTCCGGAGATCGCGTCCCGCTTCAACAAGGACCACTCCACCGTCATCTCCGCCGTGCGCAAGATGGAGGGCCTGCGGGAAACGGACCCGAGCGTGCACCGCGATTTGTCGGAACTGGAAACGAAGCTCGGCGGGATGTGACGTGGGGGCTCGCGCGGCGTCCCCGGCTCCGGGCATGCTGCGCGGTCGCGGACCCTGACGGGGTCCGCCGAACGGGACGCTCGGCCGGAGGCGCTCCCCCTGACGCCGCACTTCCGACATGCCCCACATCTCATGGCCGCACGCTTGTGGCCTTCCCGTCATCGCGCTGGGTCTGACCTCCTGCTGCGGTCCCCGCGGATGACGTGCGCCGACTCCGTGGCGGGGCAGCCGGGAACCCGGGGCCTCCAGGGGCCGCTCGAAGGGGACTGGAGGCAGGGAACGACCAGCCCGGCCGGGACGCTGCGTATTGCGTCAGGTATCCACCGCCAACGCCATCGTCCACCAGGACCTAACCCGTATGTCTTCACATTCTGAGGTTTTTCGTTTCATCCACCCTGCATCATTCCCGGTCGGGACCTGATGCCTTGCACCGGGACCCTCGGGGTCCCTCACGGGAACGCCGGCCGGAACGTTCCCTCCTTGTTTCAATCTCCCGCCATGCCCATTCCTTCGTGGTCGCGTCTGCTGTGTCTGCCTTTACTGTCCCTGGGGTTCTCCGGCTGTGGTGAGTCGGGCGTCCACACCCGGCTCGTGTTCGCCCTCAAGCCGTCGCTCATCGCCGGCAATGGGGCCCTGGCCTCTGGTGTCCGAGCCATGGAGTCCCCTCCCTCGCTTCCCAACATCACTTCGGATGATGGGCTCGGTTTCCAACTGGAGGGCGCCAGCGCCACGCTGGCTGACATCCGTCTGGAGTTGGGCTCGGGCGACAGTTGCTCGGACGTGAGGGATTCTCTTCCCGCCGGAACGGACTGCGTGAAGGACGGTGGACAGTCCACGGTCATCCTCGCGGGGCCGGTCTCCGTGAACCTGGCGACGGGTGAAATGACTCCGCCGCTGGAGATTCCCCCCAGTTCCTACCGGCGGGTCGCCTTCCAACTGGCGGGCAATGGCTTCAATGCCCACACGCGCTACTTCCAGGAGTCGAAGGCCTGGACCCTGGACCTGACGCTGCCGGCCGGAGAGGTGCTGCGCTTCGAGGCCCCGACCGACGTCGTGGTGAAGGAAGCCGGCTCCCTGCGCGTGGTGTTCCAGCAGGACACGTGGCTCCAGGGCCTGCCCCTGGCGTCATGCTTCCAGAAGGGGGACCTGACCCGGACGGACGCGTCCGAGATCCTCCTGGACGAAGCCCGCGGTGAGTGCCAGGGCGCCGGGGAACACGTGCGCGACAACCTCCGCGCCCACGGCTCGATGAGCCCACATTCTTTCTGAGCCTCCCAGGAGAGGAGGGGCCCGGAACAGCGAGGCCCCCCTCAATCCTTTCGCACCCACCCGAAGCGCTGGTCGAGGTAGTTCAGGACGAACACCCACAGCAGCGGACTGACCACCCCCAGGACGATGCCGGCGATGGCCTGCCCCCGCCGCCCGATGGGCGGATGCGCCCGGGTGTTCACACGCATCAGCCCCACCACGCCGCACACCACCGCGATCGGTGAGAGCAACGGCATGAACAAGCTGCTCAAACCGAAGTGGAATGCCTGACGCGCGGTGGGGTTGTTGCGCAGCCGGTTCCACATCGCCGCCAGCGCGACGGGCGTCACGGGCTGCCGGAAGAAGAGCCGGGTGCGCACGTCGCGGTGGATGAGGGCCGCGACGAACGTGAAGGGAATGGCGGACAGCAGGTGGTTGAAGCGTTGCGCCGGTTCCACGACGCTCGCGCCCAGCGCCAGCAGGAAAGGCGTCGCCACCAGCAGGTGCCTCGCCCAGGACTTCCCCAGGAAGAAGGCCCCACCCACCGGCACCGACGCGAGCAACAGCGCCGAGAGCAGCAGGTCCTTCCGGGTGGGCGGCCCCCCGGACGCGAGGGAGACGAACACACCCAGCACCAGGGCCAGGGTCAGCATCCCCACCGTCCAGGTCCAGGAGTCGCGCCGGCCCCAGTACTCCAGGCGGAAGGCCTCCAGGTAGTCCACCTCCGGGCGCTGCGAACAGGCGACGCAGAAGATGCGCTCACTCCCCAGCGGGGTCCTGACGCAATCCGCGCAGATGAAGCCGCCACAGCGGGAACACGTGCCACCCGCGAGCACTTCGGGGTGGGCGGCGCAGTGCGGCTGCGCGGAAGGGGGCACCTCCAGGAACATGGCCGCAGTGTCTCACGGAGAGCACCCTCCGGCACCTCGACGCCCACCCGGTCGCCTTCGGGCTTACAGGCCCCGAGGCGCGTGTTAAGCGCGCGAAGCACTGTCCTGAACCGAGGAGGAACCTTGTCCCGATTGAAGGCCCTCGCCGCCGCGGCCCTGTTGCTGGGGTCTCCGGCGCTCGCCCAGCAGCCCGAGGCGAAGCCGTTGGAGCCCGGCCGCGAAAACCTGGCCATTCCGTATGAGAAGTACACGCTGCCCAACGGCCTGGAGGTCATCCTCTCCGTGGACCGCAAGCTGCCCGTGGTGGCCGTCAACATCTGGTACCACGTGGGCGCCTATGACGAGCAGCCGGGCCGCACCGGGTTCGCGCACCTCTTCGAGCACATGATGTTCCAGGGCTCCAAGCACGTGGCGGACGACGTGCACATCGCCCTGATGGAGCAGTCGGGTGCTTCCGACCTCAACGGCACCACCAGCTTCGACCGCACCAACTACTACGAGACCGTGCCCAGCAACCTGCTGGAGACCGCGCTGTGGTTGGAGAGCGACCGCATGGGCTTCCTGCTGGATGCCCTCACGGAGAAGAAGCTGGAGACCCAGCGTGAGGTGGTGAAGAACGAGCGCCGCCAGGGCGTGGAGACCGCCCCCTACGGTGAAGCGCAGGAGAAGGCGTGGCAGGCGCTGTTCCCGGCCCCGCATCCGTATTCAGGCAACGTCATCGGGTCCATGAAGGACCTGGACGCGGCCAACGTGGACGACGTGAAGGCGTTCTTCCGCACCTGGTACGCGCCCGCCAACGCGACGCTCGCCATCGTGGGCGACTTCGACGTCGCGAAGACCAAGGCGCTGGTGGAGAAGTACTTCGCCACGCTGCCCTCCGGCCCCAAGCCCAAGCGCCCCGACGTGAAGCCCGTGAAGGTCACGCGCGAGACGGTCATCCGCCACGACGAGAAGGTGGCCACGCTGCCCCTGCTCTCCATGGCGTGGCTCACCGCCCCGTACCTGAAGCCCGGGGACGCGACGGCGGACGTGCTCGCCACCGCGCTGGGCACCGGCCGCGCGAGCCGCCTGTACCGGCGGCTGGTGTTGGACAAGCAGCTGGCGCAGAGCGTGGACGCCACGCAGCAGAGCCAAGGCGCGCAGTCTGTCTTCACCATCGAGGCGGTGGCCCGGCCCGGCGTCACCACGGACGCGCTGAAGACGGAGATCGACGCGGTGCTGGACGAGGTCCGCAAGGAGGGCGTCACGCAGGAAGAGATTGTCCGCGCGCGCACCCGCTATGACACGCGTCAGCTGGCGGGCCTGCAGGCCGTGGGCGGCTCCGGCAGCAAGTCCGACACGCTGCAGAGCTACAACCAGTTCGTGGGCGAGCCCAGCTACGTCGCGCAGGACCTGGCGCGCTACCAGGAAGTGACGCCCGCGCTGGTGAAGCAGTTCGCCACCGACGTGCTGCGTCCCGATGCGCGCGTCGTCCTCCACGCGGTGCCGTCCAGCAAGGGCGCGCCGCCGTCTTCCGGTTCGGGCAAGGAGGCCCGTTGACCATGCACCGTCGAATCCTCACCGCCCTCCTCACGCTGACCGTCTCCGCCTGCGCCACCACGAAGCCCGCGGAGACGCCCCCGGAGACGCCGGCCTCGCAGCAACCCCAGACGCCCGCGTCGGATCCCGAGGCGTTCCGCGACACGCAGCCCAAGCCCGGCACGCCGCCGGACATCGTGCTGCCCACGTTCGAGAAGGCCCAGTTGGACAACGGCCTCACCGTCATCGTCAGCACGCGCAAGGAATTGCCGCTGGTGTTCGCGGGCATCGCCTTTGCTTCGGGGGTTTCGCAGGAACCCCTCGCGAAGCTGGGCGTGGCGGACCTGTCCTACCGGATGCTGCTGGAGGGCGCGGGCAAGCGCGACACGGTGGCGCTGGACAACGCGTTCGCGGACCTGGGCGTGTCGCCCGCGATGTCGGTGGAGCCCGACGGCGCCTTCGTGGGCGCTCGCGTGCTCACGCGCAACGTGGACGCGGTGATGGCGCTGCTGTCGGACGTGGTGCTGCGGCCCACCTTCGACGCCAAGGCCTTCGACCGGCGCAAGAAGCAGCAGTTGGGGGAGCTGGTGCGCCGCATGGGCGACCCGAACTTCCTCGCGCAGCAGGCCTACTACGCCGCCGTCTTCGGCGCGGACCACCCGTACGGCCATCCGTCCGGAGGCACCCCCAAGACGGTGCAGTCGCTGACGCTGGCGGACGCGAAGAACTTCTACGTGAAGAACACCGGCCCCCGCGCCGCCGCGCTCATCATGACCGGCGACGTGACGCTGCCGCAGGCGGTGGAGTGGGCGAAGAAGTACTTCGGCGGGTGGAAGGGTGGGGCGGTGGCGCCCAAGCCGCCTCCCGCGCCCCCCGCGCCGCCGCGTGAGCTGGTGCGCGTGGTGCCCAAGCCGGGCCTGGAGCAGACGATGGTGATGGTGGGCCGTCCCGGCCTCGCCGCGGGCCACGCGGACGAGTACCCGCTGGAGCTGGCCACCACGGTGTTCGGCGGCTTCTTCGGCAGCCGGCTCAACATGAACATCCGCGAGGACAAGGGCTACAGCTACGGCGCCAACGCCTCGCTGGGCACGCGCCTGGGCGTGGGTCCGCTCACCGCGTACGCGGCCGTGCGGCAGAACGTCACGGGCCCCGCGCTCGAGGAGTTCATGAAGGAGCTGGCCGGCATCAAGACGAACCCCATCACTGAGAAGGAACTGGCCGCCGCGCGCGAGGGCCTCATCCGCGCCTTCCCGGGCGCCTTCGAGACGGTGGAGGGCCTGGGCGGCAGCGCCTCGCAGCTGTTCTTCCACCGCCGTCCGATGGATGAGTACAAGAAGAGCGTGGAGGGCCTGCGCGACGCCAGCGCCGCCGAGGTGCAGCGCGTGGCCGAGGCCTACCTGGACCCGGCCGCCATGCAGGTGGTGCTCGTGGGCGACCCGCTGGTCATCCAGGAGCAGGTGACGCCGCTCAAGCTGGGCAAGCTGACCCTGGTGGAGACGCCCGCCTCGGACGCGGCGCCCAAGGCCGCGACCCCGTAAACGGGGGTCGTGGGTGAAGTGCTTCAGGCCGGGGTCCCGACGTGGGTCGGGGCTCCGGCCTTCTTCATTCCCGGATGGGCTCTTCGTTGTCGTTGTCCTCCCGGGCTTCGGCCTTGAGGCGGCCTTGGATCTCGCGCTCCTCGGCGTCCACGTCCTCCAGGACGCTGCCGCTGTGGGTGGTGTTGCCGCCCACCGGGGCATCGCTGTCGAAGGCGAACTTCTGCTCCTCGGTGGAGTGCTTGGCGGCGTCCGCGTACAGGGGCTTGGTGTCGTCAGCTTCCAGGCCCCGCTCCACGCGGTCCTTGGCGAAGCCGGGCTTGTGATGGGCGCCGGCGTCCTTGTCGCTCTTCTTGCGGGTGGGCATGGGGTGCTCCCAGTGAGGTAGGTCCACAGGTGACACCGTGAATGTCGGCAGCCTCGGGCCTGCGCACCACGGTGGGCCCCGGGGTGCGGGGGCCTGGTTGCCCGCCCACTGACCAGGTGTCAGTGAAACGGCTAGGATGGGTACTGCATGGGCGGACAGCGTGGAGACAGCGTGCGGCACGGGGGGACGACGTCCTCCGTGGGCACGCGTTTCCAGTCCACCCTGACGTGCACTTGCACCGGCCTGACTCCTCGCGGAGCACGGACCGCCTGACTTCGGACGGACCTTCCCGGTCCCCCTCCCGAACCCGGCCCCGCGCTCCTCCCGAGCGCGGGGCTTTTCGTTGCCCACACACCCCAGAGACACCCCAGGAACTCCCATGACGACCCCGATGAGCTCCCGCCGCCATGCCCTGTCCCGCCGCGAGGAGGCCGTGTCATGCGCGTGATGAAATTCGGTGGCACCAGTGTCGGGGATGCGGACCGGATGCGCGGCGTGGTGGCGCTGGTCGAGGAGGCTCGCAAGACGGAGCGGGTGGCGCTCGTCGCCTCCGCGGTGTCGGGCATCACCAACCTGCTGGTGGACGCGGCGAGGGCGGCGCAGGAGGGCGAGCCGGTGCAGGACGTCTGTGCCCGCTTCGAGGACACGCACTCCGCCATCGCGAAGGCCCTGAGCGCGGATTTGAAACCCGCCCAGACGCGGCCGCTGGCGGAGGGGCTGGTGGCGCTAGGTGTGGAGCTGCGTGGGTTGCTGCAGGGCGTGGGGCTGCTCCGCGAGTGCTCGCCGTCGGTGCTCGCGCACCTGTCGGGCCTGGGGGAGCGTGCGTCCTGTCTGCTGCTCGCGGCGCTGATGGAGGCGCGGGGGCTTCAGCCCACGAGCCTGGATCCTCGGCGGGTGCTGCTGTGTTCGGGGGATCCGCTCCAGGCGACGCCCCGCGTGGAGGAGATCCGCGCGCGGTTCGCGCCCTTCCGGGAGGGTGGGCCGGGGCTGTTGTTGATGCCGGGCTTCTTCGGAGGGGATGCGCGAGGCAAGACGATGTCGCTGGGGCGGGGTGGGTCGGACTACTCGGCGGCGCTGGCGGCGGCGGCGTTGGATGCGCGGCTGTTGGAGATCTGGACGGACGTGGACGGCATCTTCAGCGCGGATCCGCGGCTGGTGCCGGAGGCGTTCGCGTTGGAGGAGGTGAGCTTCGAGGAGGCGATGGAGCTGGCCTACTTCGGCGCGAAGGTGCTGCATCCGAAGACGATTGCCCCCGCGCGCGAACGGGGCATCCCGGTGCGCGTGTGCAACAGCTTCCGGCCGGAGCACCCGGGCACGATGGTGACGGCCACGGCGCAGGCGACGCGGCATCCGGTGCGGGGGTTGTCGTTCCTGCAGGACATCGCGCTCATCAACATCGCGGGCGCGGGCTTGAAGGGCGTTCCCGGCACGGCCGCGCGCGTGTTCGAGGCGATGGCGCGTGCGTCCATCTCCGTGGTGCTGATTACCCAGGGCTCCAGTGAGTCCTCCATCAGCTTCTGCGTGGGGAAGGAGGAGGGCGCTCGGGCGGTGCAGGCGCTGGAGGATGCGTTCGAGGTGGAGCGCTCGGCGGGGAAGGTGGACCCCATCGAACTGCAGCCGGGACTGGCGGTGCTGAGCATCGTGGGCGACGGGATGCGGCACCGGGTGGGCGTGGCGGGCACGTTCTTCAGCGCGCTGGCGGATGTGGATTGCAGCATCGCGGCCATCGCGCAGGGCTCCAGCGAGCGGAGCATCTCCGCGGTGATTGCGCAGGTGGACGGGCCGCGCGCGATGGCGCACGTGCACCGCAAGTGCTTCGGCACCACGGAGATTGTCGAGCTGCTGGTGGCGGGTGTGGGCACGGTCGGTGGGGAGTTGCTGCGGCAGATCCACCAGCAGGCGCCGAAGCTACGCGCGCATGGATTGGATTTGCGCGTGTGCGCCATCGCGAACAGCCGGAACAGCCTGGTGGCGCCGGAGGGCGTGGCGCTGGATGGCTGGAAGGCGCGGCTGGAGGCGAGCACGGAGCGCTTCACGCTGGACACATACCGGGGCTGGGCGAGGGCGCGGCGACCGGGCCGGCCCATCTTCGTGGACTGCACGAGCAGCGAGGACGTGGCGCTGGGGTATCCGGCGCTGATGGCCGCTGGGCTTCATGTGGTGACGGCGAACAAGAAGGCGAATTCGGGGCGGCAGGACCACTGGAAGGCGCTGCGGGAGACGGCGTCCCGGCACCAGCGGAAGTTCCTCTACGAGACGAACGTGGGGGCGGGGCTGCCGGTCATCGACACGCTGAAGAACATGCTGCGCACGGGCGACACGGTGCACCGCGTGGAGGGCATCCTGTCCGGTTCGCTGTCCTTCATCCTGGGGTTGACGGAGCAGGGAGTGCCGCTGTCGAAGGCGGTGGGCACGGCGATGGAGAAGGGCTTCACGGAGCCGGATCCGCGCGACGACCTGGAGGGCACGGACGTGGCGCGCAAGGTGCTCATCCTGGCGCGTGAGTTGGGGCGCACGCTGGAGTTGGAGGAGGTGACGCTGGCGTCGCTGCTGCCGGAGGAGTTCGACGCGACGGGGCCGCTGCCGGACTTCCTGGCGCGACTGCCGCAGGCGGACGGCATCTTCCAGCAGCGAGTGGATGCGTACCGGAAGGAAGGCAAGGTGCTGCGCTACGTGGGCAGCGTGGGACCGGAGGGCGTGCGCGTGGGATTGGTGCCCGTGCCGCTGGAGCATCCGCTGGCGGCGGTGAAGGGGGGCGAGAACGCGCTCAGCTTCCTGTCGGAGCGCTACAGCCCCACGCCGCTGGTGATTCGAGGGTACGGCGCGGGCGCGGCGGTGACGGCGGCCGGCGTGCTGGCGGATGTGCTGCGATTGGTGGAAGGGCCGCTGCCCTGACGGTGTAGGAGTGGGACCCTGGAGGGTCGAGATGGCGGAGATGGGGAAGGACGAGTTCGTCCAGAAGGTCGCTGAACGGCTCCAGCGGATGCCGAAGGACACCGCGCCGACGGGGGAGCCGTACCATCTCCTGGAGGCAGCGACGGCCGACGGTGAGCTGCTGGGCCAGTACTGGATGGAGGGGCCCGAAGGGGGCCTCCCCGTGTTCCAGAGCCGGAAGGATGCGCTCACGGCGGTCCGGTGCATGCCGTTGCCCTCGGAGCTTGGAGGGTATTCGGAGGCCGCAGAGCGCTGGCACATCCGGGCGCTCTCCGGTGATGAGTTCCGCTATTTCTTCCTCAATCCGTACGTCACGCTCTACGTCGTCATCACGGTGCTTGAGTCCGGCATCGAGACTCAGCCTCTGTGACAGTGCGAATCCTGGGGAAGTGGCTGTCGTTCGGTGTGCTGGGTTTGTTGATGGCGGCGTGTGCTTCCAGCACGCCGCTCCAGCAGCGGTGGGAGGCGGCCGAAGCGGAGTGCGGTGACGCGCGGAAGGACGTCTGTGTAACCCTGCTGTGCGGGGATACCCAGTGCGGCTTCTATCGCTGTGAGGACGTGCCCGGGGAGGTGGTGCTGGCGCGGGGACTTCCGCCCCGGCCGCCTCCCATGGCGGTGGCCCCTGCGCCGGGCAGTGGGCCCCGGCGCAACTGGGGCGGGAGCATGAACCTGCCGGGCGGCAAGAAGCCCGTCGTCGTGTTCCCCAAGGCCGAAGAAATCCGGTCCGTGGTGGTTCCGCAGCGGCGGTTGTCCGCGGGGAAGATGGAGAAGCACCATGTCTTCCCGCAAGCGAAGGATCTCGCGGATTGGTTCAAGCTACAGGGTGTCGACATCCACCTCTACACCCTGCCCATTCCCGTTCACGTTCACCGACGCATTCACAGCGGAGGGCCCAAGGGCGGCGATTGGAATCAGGCCTGGCGTGATTTCCGTGATGCACACAGGAAGGCCTCACCTGCGGAGATCTACAAACACGCCGGAAGCCTCATCTACCGCTTTCAACTCACGGGTGATTCCATCCAGCAGTACTACTGATCTTCCGCAGCCAAAGCACTCAAGGCCATGACCCGTTATTTTTATCTCCGCCCCGACAAAGCAACCTGGACCACCTACAAAGGTGAGTTCAATGCCTCCCCAAAATGGTTTCTGCCAGGGCTGAAGGACTGCCCGGGATGTGGTGTCACCTGGGCCACCTGGGGGGATCACTATCCCGCCGTGGATTTATCGGAGCTTCCAGAACGACACGAGTTCGAAGAAGCCCGGCCCGAACCCTTTCACGAACTCGTTCGTCTCCGGGATTTGGTGCGTCCCCTGGCTCCTCCAAACTCCGAGCTTGCACCCGGCACCAGCTTCGGTCCGTTGGTAGGTAGTGCCTCCGGTCGGTTCGCTCCCTTCTCGGGACTCGAAAGCTGTTGGATCGTCGTTCGCCGGGACACCTTCGACAGCCTCCAGGCTGCGAGCGTGCGCGGTCTGATTGGTTGCAAGACAGCTCTGACGTTCCGTCAGAAGACGCCGCCGGAACTCATCGAACTCCAGATCGAACCGCGCGGATTGCTCCACCAGGACTGCCTTCCGCCGGACCTGGCTCCTCCGTGCACTACTTGCGGACGACAAGCCTTCACGCTGCCAGACGACCCCATCCTCGACGAAGCCTCACTGCCCACGGACACGGACCTGTTCCGCGTTGGCAACTACGGCACCGTCATCATCGGCACCGACCGCTTCAAGGACGCTGTGGAGCAGGGCGGCTGGGTCGGCATCAAGTTCCGCGAACTGCCCGTACGCTGATGAGCGCAATCACAGCACCAAATCCATGTACGCGGTGCCAGGAACAGGGCTCGGGTAGTACGGCGGGATGTCAACGAAACCCATCGACCGGTAGAGCCTCACCGCCGCGTCCATCTTCCCGGCGATGGTATTCAGCCTGAGCCGCTGGTAGCCCAACGCGCGGGCTTCCGCGACGACGGCGAACGTGAGCGCCCGTCCTATGGACAGCCCTTCATTCGTGCGCAGTCCGCGATACGCCGGTCGCACATAGAGTCGCTTCATCTCGCAGATCTCCGGCGTCAATCGCCGCAGGGCCACCGTACCGGCCGCCGCGCCCTCCACACTCGCGAGCAGCAACGCCCCCGTAGGTGGCGAGTACCGGCCCGGAAGCTCCGCGAACTCGGCGTCGAAGCCCTGATAGCCGAGTGAGAACCCCAGCGACTCCGCGTACTCGACGAACAGCGCCCGGACGGCCTCCAGCTCCGCTGGCTCACGGGGTGCTGAAATCACGATGTTGGCCATGACGCATGCCCGTCATCCCCGAGGAGGGAAGGGCGGCGGCTCCACCACCACTTCCATCGGCAGGTGCTGCTTCTCCGCGATCCACCGCACCCAGAGCTTCGGCCGCACCGTCATGTCCTCCCGGTGCTTGGGCTTCTCCAACCGGATGGACAACCAGTTGCGGTCCCTCAAATACAATTCCTTGCCCACCGGCAGCAATTCCGTCTGGAGAAACCCGGGCAGGTCCTCGCGCGAGTCCTTCGACATCGCGAGCATCCCCTTGAAGGCCAACCAGCACGGCGGGGGATGGATGATGGGCGAGGACGTCACCTGTTCGATGAACACCTCTCCCACTGTTCCCAGCGCGGGCACCAGGTGGTCCGGATTGCGCGAACGCACCCGGGCCCTGGCCCCCACGTGCACGTCTCCGGACAACACCGTCACCGCGCAGTAGGAGCGCTTCGACAGCGAAAACAGGTTCATCAACAGCCGCGTGCGCTCGCCGCGGTGCACCGCCGACTCCCACTGGTCCAGCAGGTCGTCGCGCAGGTTGATACCTCCGGTCATGTCCTCCATCGCCGGCCCGAAGCGCAGGTGCACGAGCGGCACCGAGGACACCACCAGCACGTGCCGTGCCTTCTTCCCGTTCTCCGGCCGCTGACGGTGCTCCTCTCGCCAGGCGTCGAATGCGTCCCACTGCGTCCGGCTCATCACCGTGAACTCGGACTGCGGATGCGCGTCGCCCGTGTCCAGCACCCGGCTGGTCCGCCCGCTGCGCAAATCCAACAGCACCACGTCCAGGTCGCAGTCCTCCGTGGAGAAACAGAACGTCTGGAAGTAGTGCCGCGTCTCCCTTGGGTCCACGTCCTGCGCTTCCCGCAGCACCGGCTGGAGGAGCTCCTGGTCGTCCGGCTCGCGCGCCGTCCACGGCTGGTCGAGCGTGCCCTTCTGGAAGGCCTCGAAGGCCCGCGCCGCCGCGCTGTAGAGGGCCCGGTACCAGGGCGAGCGCTGGAGCTCCTCGTGCGAACCCCACCCGTCGAAGATGTCGTGGTCGTCCCACATGTAGAGACCCGGCACCCGCTGGAGCAGCGGCGCGATGCCCTCGGAGCCTCCCCACCGCTCCCGGTACAACCAGACGTATTCGGTGAGCAGACTTTCACGCAGCCCGTCGGGCACCGGCCGGTTCAACCGCTTGGACCGGGGCAGCTTCATGTGCCCGTGCAGCAACTCCACCGTGTTGTGGAGTGAATCCGCGTAGAGCTGATCCCCACCGCCGATGAGCAGTTGGAAGCCCGGCGTCTTGGCAGGGTCCGTCGGCTCCTGCTGATGCTGTTGCAGCATCTTGTCCCAGAGCGCGTAGGGCTCCGCGAGGTCGATCCAATCACTCGCACGGCTGGCGCCGTTGCAGGAGAAGAACGCGATGTTCGGCGACACCCCCTTCGCGGGGACGACGACGTCGGACACGACCAACGGCTTCGGGGGACTGGCCGGGGACGCGGACCGGTTGTTTCGCGGTGGCGGACACCCGAACGTCACGGGCACGCCGGGCTGATCCACCGTTTCGAAGTGGTAGGACAACCGCCAGGCCACGTCCCTGCGCGGCAGAACCACCTCCCAGCGCCACACCACGCCTGCGGTGTCCTTCGGCAGACGGGTGAAGTCCGCCGCGGGCCTCACCTCTTCGAACGCGGCGACCTGGACGCCGCGCGCATCCGTGAAACACAGCTTCAGGGCCGGGGATACCCCCACCGACGGGCTGTCCAGGAACACGTTGACGTAGAAGCTCCACACGTCGTGGGACTTCGGGTCCGGCGTGGACTGCGCCTTCGCGTACAGGATGGGTCCGAGCAGCAGCTTCATCGCGTTACCCTGGGGGTTTCACGGCCGGAACCCGGCCAGACCGGGAAGCGTTGCATAGACGTCCTCTTCCGTCGATGCAGGCTCGAGGCCCGCTCGCCTCCCGGTGGGGCCGTCAACCTCTCAGCCCTTCGGCGGCGGCGCGGCGAGCGGCTGATACGTGCCGAAGCTCCAGATGTTTCCTTCGGGATCGAGCGCGCTGAAGTCACGCGAGCCGTAGTCGGTGTTGGTGAGTTCCATGAGGATGTCCGCACCCGCGGCCTTCGCTCGCGCGCAGAGGGCGTCCGGGTCGGTGACGACGATGTAGACGCCCTGGTTCTTCGCGGGCACCTGCTTCGACGACGCCATCTTCATCCGGTTCGCGCTGTCCGGGCCGCCGAACATGATGAGCCCGTGGCCCAGCGTCAGCTCGGCGTGGGCCACGGCACCGTCGGGCGAGCGGTAGACCGCGCGCTCCTCGAAGCCGAACGCCTGCTTCAGGAAGCGCAGGGCGGCCTCCGGGTCTTCGTAGCGGAGGAACGGATAGATGCTGGGCAGGGTCGTGGACATGGTGTGCTTCCTTTCACCGTGCATCCTGCCCATCGCCCCACGCCGGTTCTTGTACGGATTTCACCTGCGACCCGGATTCGAAGCCGCCCGCGTCCGGCAGCGTGCGGCGCAGCAGGGCGGAGGGAGGCCCGCCGGTGAACTGGCGGAAGTCCCGGTGCAGGTGGGCCTGGTCGAAGTAGCCCAACTCCACCGCCAGCTCCGCCCAACGCACCGGGCCGCCGGCCTTCAGCCGCTGCACCGCGCGGTCAAAGCGCAGCAGGCGCGCAAGCCTTCGGGGTGGCAGGCCGACGTGTTCGTGGAACTGGTGGATGAGGTGCTTGTGGCTGCGGCCCAGCTCGCGCGCCAGTGCGGCGATGTCCAGGTTGCCGCCCGCGTGGTGGATGCGCTCCATGGCCCAGCGCACGCCGGAATCCACCTCCGGGCCGCGCTCCAGCCGCCGCGTCAGGAACGCGTCCACGTGGGCGAAGCGGGCCGCCCAGCCCGGGGCCTCCGCGAGCTGCTCCACGAGCCGCCGCGCCTCCAGGCCCCAGAGGTCTTCCAAACCCACCACCCGGTTGGAGAGCTCGTGCATGGGCAGGCCGAAGACCCGGCGCGCCCCCAGGGGCGTGAGGTTCACCTGGAGCCCGTGGGACACGCCCTCGTGTTCGGTGGTGCTCCAGCGCTCGTCGAGCCCCGCGGTGAAGCCAGAGCGGTGCCGCGTCACCCGCCCCGCGTCGTCCAGGTGCTTCAGGAGCGGACCGAACTCCAGGATGAGCACCACCTGGACGCCAGGCAGCTCCTGCCGGCGCAGGGGCGCGGCCGTGGCCTCGCGATAGCCGCAATAGTCGCGGACGAGGCCGGCCAGGTGCGCGGGGGGTTCAGCGAGGGCCATCTCCCAGCCGCCCCGCTCCGACGCGTGGCGCACCACGCGAATGGAGTGCATGCGGCTACTTCGAGCCCTTGCGCAGGAAATCGAGCAGCGCGGCGTGCCATTTGTCGGGTGCCTCGAAGTGGGGGATGTGGCCCACGTCGGGCAGCTCCACCAGCGTGGCGCCGGGGATGGCGGCGGCGGTCTTCTTTCCCAGCGCGGGGTACTGCCCCAGCTTGGGGAGGAGCGCGGGCGGCACGCTGCCCTTGCCCACGACGGTGCGGTCCTCCTGGCCGATGACGACCAGCGTGGGCGAACGCACGAGGGGGAACTCGTGCACCACGGGCTGCTCGTAGATCATCTGCTGCGTGGCGGCGGAGACCCAGGCCATGCGCGGGTACTCGCCGCTGAGCGTCTGGCGGTAGAGGACCTGGACGTACTCGTCGTACTCGGGCTTCCACTTCACGTAGTAGCCGCGCTGGTACTTGCGCAGGCCCTCTTCCGTGACCCGGAGGTTCTCGCGGTAGAGGTCCTCGGTGGACTTCCAGGGGACGCTTTCGCGGTAGTCCTCCAGCCCGATGGGGTTCTCCAGCACGAGTTGGGACGTGGTCTCCGGGAACATCAGCGCGAAGCGGGTGGCGAGCATGCCGCCCATGGAGTGACCGACGACGACGGCCTGCTTCACGCCCGCGGTGTCGAGCACCTTCTTCGTCAGCGACGCGAGCGTGTGGAAGCTGTACGCGATGGCCGGCTTTGAGGACTTGCCGAAGCCCATCTGGTCCGGCGCGATGACGCGGAAGCCCGCGCCGGTAAGGACGCGGATCGTGTCCTTCCAGTACGCACCGAAGAAGTTCTTGCCGTGGAGCAGGACGACGGTGCGCCCGTTGGCGTTGGCCGTGGGCTTCACGTCCATGTACGCCATGCGCAGGTCCTGGCCCTCCAGCGTGACGGGCAGGAACTGCACGGGGGCGGGGTAGGGGTAGCCCTCCATGCCCAGGCCCAGTGCTTCAGGGGCGCGTCGCGGCTCCTGCGCGTTGGCGGCCGGGGCGGAGAGGAGCAGGGCGGAGAGGAGCAGGGCAGGGACGCGGACGGACATGAGCCTCCTCGGGCACGGTGGGGACGCGGGGGAACGGGTTCTGGGAGGTGACATTCCCGTCCGGCTTCGACGGGGGCCGATTCTTTTAGAAGGCCCCGCCGGCGCGCAGGTTGATGCCGAACTCCAGGAAGGCCTTGAGGCAGCAGAGCATGTGCATCCAGCCGCCCACGTTGCCGTAGGCCGACTTGAAGCCCTGGGCATCCTGCGTCCAGCCCGCCTCGCTGATGCGCACCATCGTGTTCCCAGCGTCGAGCGGTTCGAAGAGCATCTCCACCCGCGTGAGGGCGCCGCCTTCCGCGGGCCACTCGAAGACGATGCGTTCGTCCCGGACCACCTGCCGGACGATGACGTCGTGGTCCCCTGGAACCTCCGCGAACCGCCACTGCACCGTCGTGCCCTCCACGAGCGGTCCGCTGGCGTGCTGGACGAAGTAGCCGCTGAGCTTCTTCGGCTGGACGACCGCGTCGAAGACCTCCGCGACCGGCTTCTGGATCTTCAGCTGCACCTGGAACTTCGTCTCCATGGGTCCCCTCCTGTTTCCTGGCGCGTCCAGAAATAGGTTATATATTTATAACATGTCAAGCAGCACCCGGGACGACCTCATCTTCAAGGCGCTGGCGGACTCGCGGAGGCGGGCCATCCTGGACCTGTTGAAGGACGCGCCCCGGACGACCGGGGAGTTGTGCGAGCACTTCGCGTCCACGCTGGATCGCTGCACGGTGATGCAGCACATCGGGGTGTTGGAGCGGGCGGAGCTGATCCTCGTCCGGCGCGAGGGCAGGACGCGGTGGAACCACCTCAACGCGGCGCCCTTCCAGGAGATCCACGAACGGTGGATCTCCCCGTACGCGGCCCACGCGGTGGCGCTGTTGTCGAAGCTGAAGCGGGATCTGGAGGGGGAGTGAGGGCCGTGTCCCTCAGACTTCGACGAACCGTGCGCCGGTGACGCCCGTGCTTTCGAGCGCGTCCTTGATTTCGCCCGTGACGATGATGGGCGGGTGGTAGCCCCACAGCCGGAAGACGCGTGCATCGCCCACCTTCGAGCGATCGATGCGCAGGCCGGACACGACGTGGTACTCGCCCAGCCGGTCCGGCCGGTTGTCTTCGGGCACCCAGCGTCTTGCTTCCCGACAGGCCGCGTCGTCGATGCAGTTGAGTTCGCGCGCGACGTTCAGCAGGAAGTATGGGTCGGACTGGCCTTCCACTTCGACGGGGAAGAGCTGGATGTTCTGGGGCGCCAGTTCGCGGAACACGGCGGCGACGCGGGCATTGACGATGGGCGTCTGCCCCGCTCCAGCAAAGTCGAAATCGAGCGGATTGCCGGGTCTGGACAGAGGGATCCGCAAGCGTTCACGAACCTCGACCGGCTTGCCCTGGATGAACTCCCAGATGTCATCCACCTCCTGCCCATCGGGGGTAACCGGTTCGGCCAGATACCAGCGACCCGGCACATCGAACGCACCTCACCGGCCAGGCCCCCCCGACAGCTGGAAACCACCTTCCACCTGCGCCCTCAACGCCGCTTGCGTGAAGCCAGGCATTCGCGGGCCCTGCGCCGCCATCGCGGACCTGCCACCCAGTGCGGCCATCGCGATGACCAGCACCCGGGCCCCGTTGTCCCCCATCACCTTTCCGAAGCGGTGCCCCACATCCTTCAGTTGCTCGGCGCTCGGCGCATCCGCCGTCTCCTCCATGAGTCGCAGGAACGCCTGCCCGATGTGCCAGACCGGTCCTGTTCCGGAGAAGCGGGCACCGGGTGTGTGTTAGGAAGTGGGTAGCCCATGGAAACGGACACGAAGGTTCCCGCGCTGCAGTCCCTCCTCGCGCTCCTGCATCTGGCGGAGAAGCTCAAGAGCGAGCTGCGTCACAGCTGGCTGGCCTCGGGCCGTCAGGAGAGCGTGGCTGAGCACACGTGGCGCGCTGCGCTGATGGTGCTGCTGCTGCACCGCCACCTGGAGCAGCCCGTGGACCTGGAGCGGACGCTCCGGATGATGCTCATCCATGACCTGGTGGAGGCCGAGGCCGGGGACATCCCGGTGTTCGAGACTGGGGACCGCAAGGAGCAGAAGCAGGAGAACGAGCGGCGGGCCATCGAGAAGATGCGGCACCTGCTGGGCGGCGCGGCCGGGGACGAGCTGGCGGCGCTCTGGTTCGAGTTCGAGGACGCCACCACGCCGGAAGCCCGCTTCGCCCAGTCCATCGATAAAATCGAGGCGCAGCTGCAGCACAACGAGGCCTCGCTGGACACGTGGCTGCATGTGGAGAAGCTGCGGGTGTTCCACAAGCTGGACAAGTACGTCGCGTTCGATCCTGCGATGCTCCAGTTCCTGGGGCTCATCAAGCAGGAGGCCTTCGACAAGATGCGCGACGCGGGCGAGGACCTGGAGAGCCTGCGCCGGGAAGCCCAGGCCTCCTGAGCCAGGAGCGAGGACCGATGTCTCGTTTTGGCGTGGAACCGAAACCCCCGTGGCGCCAGCTACCCGAGGGCGTCCGCCAGTCTGCGGAAGGCCTGCTGGGCACGCGCGTGGCGCACGCCGCCCGCGTCTACGGCGGCTATTCCCCTTCCGCGACCTACCGGCTGCGACTGGATGACGGACAACGGGTCTTCTTCAAGGGCATGGGCGGCGCCATGGCGGACGACTACATGACGCGTTCCATCCACGCCGAGGAGCAGACGTACCGGCGGTTGGATCCGTTCATCACCCCCTGGGCCCCGCACTTCCTCGGCGCCTTCACGAGCGACGGCTGGCACGTGCTGCTGATGGAGGACCTGGGCCGGTCCACCGTTCCGCCCTGGAGCCCCGCGAAGCTGCGGGCCGCGGCGCGCAGCTTCGCCGCGTTCCACCAGCACAACATCCGGCGGCGCCTGCCGCGCTGGCTGCCCGAGCAGGGCTGGCGCAAGTTCGCCACCCCGTGGGAGCAACTCGCCACGGGCCCCGGTGGCCTGCATGCTCCGGCGGTGCTCGCGGGTCGGCAGGCCGCGCGCGCCCGGCGCTGGCTGTCGGAGTGCGTGCCCGTGCTCGGCGCGTCCGCCGCGCGCCTGGCCCGGCCCGTGCGCCATAGGACGCTGCTGCACCTGGACACGCGTTCGGACAACGTGCGGCTCACCGGCGACCAGCTGCGCATCTTCGACTGGAACCTGGCCAGCGCGGGCCCCGCGGAGTTCGACGCCGCCATGCTCGCCGGCTCTATTGCCGCGGAGCCGGGCCCCGCGCCGGAGCGGTTCATCCAGGCCTATGCGCAGGTGCTGCCGCTCGACGCGCCGCTGCTGGCCGCCTGCGTCTCCGGCCTGGCGGGCTACTTCTGTGCCTCCGCCTGGCGCCCGCCCATGCCCCACCTGCCGCGCCTGCGCGAGGGCCAGAAGCGCCACCTCAAGGCCTTCGTCGCCTGGGCCGCCCGCCTGCACAACCTGCCGGAGCCCGGCTGGCTCGACGCCCTCCGCATCGACCCGCCTGCCCCTCTGCCCGCGCGCCCTTCCCGGAAGGCGGCGCGGCTTCCCGGGGCAGGGGGCCTCTGATAGGGTCGAGCCCTGGAGCAGGCCGGTCGCACCAGGGCCCCTCCTGGAGGCAGGACACTCGCCCCCGCCCACCCCGGCGACGTGACTGCGGTGCCCTCCGGCGGGTCCTTGGCCCGCTCGAGATGTCGGGGCGCGGTTCCAGGACGTGAGGGCCCCTCGCGGGCGGTCTTCTCCCGAGCCGTGGACTTCGGATGGAGACGATGAAAACTGCACTGACAAGGGCTGAAATCGGGGAGCGGGTCGCGAAGCTGTCCTCCGCGTGGCCGGGATACGACGTGGTCCGCGACTGCATGGCCGCCTGGCCCGACGCGGGCTTCTATCTCATCGGCGGCTCGGTCCGGAACGTCGTCCTCGGCCTGCCGGAGACGAAGGACATGGACGTCCTCATCGACGCGTCCACGATGGAGCCCCTGAAGGCGGGGCTCGCGGGGCACGGCCTCTTGAAGGTGGGCCCCTTCGGCAACTTCGCTTGGTATCCACATCCCGGCGAGCGCTGGTGCTGGGAGTTCCAGCTCGTCTGCCGGATGACCACGGGCGTCTGGCAGTGCGAGGACATCGGCGACGTGTGCAACGGCGTGGACTCCACGAGCAACGCCATCGCCTATGACATGCGCACCGGGGAGATCATCGACCCGCAGAACGGCATCCGGGACATGAACCGGCGCATCCTCCGGGGCGTGCGCTTCGACCGGCGCGAGGAGTTCATCTGCGACGACCAGATTCCCTACCCGGCGACGGTCTGGTTCCGCAACCTGCACTACGCCACCACCCTGGGGCTGGAGATCGAACCCGTCACGAAGGGGTGGATCCGCGAGAAGCGGCACTACAAGCAGTACCTGGATTTCTTCTCCTCCACCTTCTTCGTCCCGAAGATCGATCCGCGCCTCTACCCGGAGGAGGGCTGAAGCCCCACCGCCGTGAGCGCCAGCACCGCCGTGAGCGCCAGCACCGCCGTCAGCCTCAGCCCTCCGCGCAACAAGTGGTTGGTCGCGCTCTCCGTCTCGTTGGGGACGCTGCTGGCGACGTTCAGCTCCTCGATGCTCAACATCGCGCTGCCCCACCTGCGGGGCAGCCTGGGGGCGTCGCTCCAGGAGATCACCTGGGTCATCGCGAGCTTCTCCACCGCCAACATCTGCATCATGCCGCTCACCGGCTTCCTCAGCCGGCGCTACGGGCAGAAGCGGGTCTACGTGGCTTCGCTCTGCGTCTTCCTGGCGAGTTCCCTGCTGTGCGGGCTGACGCGCAGCCTGCCGCTGCTGGTCATCCTCCGGGCGTTCCAGGGCGCGGGGGCCGGAGCGCTCCTGCCCACGGAGCAGGCGCTGCTCCAGCAGACCTTCCCGCCCTCGCAGCAGGGCGTTGCCATCGCCATCGCGTCCATGACGGTGCTTCTGGGGCCCGCGCTGGGGCCCACCATCGGCGGCATCCTGGTGGATCAGCTGAGCTGGCCCTGGGTCTTCTTCGTGAACCTGCCCGTGGGCCTGCTGGGGCTGTTCATGGTCGTCTCGTTCGTCCACGTGCCAGAGGAGGCGCGCAAGGCCTCGCTGCCGGCCAACGCGTCCGCCCAAGGCGTGGACTGGTGGGGCATCATCCTGCTTCCACTGAGCCTGACGGGCCTCCAGCTGCTCCTGGCCAAGGGCAACGAGTGGGGGTGGGCGGAGCCCGTGAGCCTGCTCGTCGGCATGGGCACCGTGCTGGGGCTGCTCGTGTTCATCCTCTGGGAGCTGAAGGCGAGCGCCCCCGCGGTGCATCTGCGGCTGTTCGAGGAGCCGACCTTCCTCACCGGCACGGTGCTGGCGGGTGTGCTGTACGCCATGCTGATGGCCAGCCAGTACCTCTTCCCCATCTTCATGCAGGAGATGCTGGGCTTCACCGCGACCCAGGCGGCCGTCACCCTGCTGTCGCGGGTGGCTGTCTCCGCCATCGCCACGCCGCTGCTCGGCCGGTACTACAACATCCTGCCGCCGCACCTGGTGCTGGCCGTGGGCGCGATGGCCTTCGGCGTGAGCTGCCTGGAGATGAGCACGTTCACGCTGCAGACGAGCCCCGCGCACATCTCCGCGGTGGTGGCGCTCCAGGGCTTCGGCTTCAGCGGCATCGGCGTGACGCTGACGACGCTGACGCTCAGCCGCGTCCCCATCCATCAGAAGGTCGACGCCAGCGGCCTGCACACGGTGGTGCGGCACGCGTGCGGCTCGCTGGGGCTGGCCTTCTTCGCCATGCTGCTGACGCATGACACGCTGGTCTCACGGGCCGCGCTCGTTCCCAGCCTCCAGGAGGGGCGCGCGCCGGTGGTGGACTTCCTCCAGGCGGAGGGTGCCCGGCTGGCGGGCACGGGGCTGGAGCCCGGAGCGGTGAGCGGGCTCGCCCTGCGGACGCTGGATCAGACCGTCACGACCCAGGCTATGCTGCTGGCCTTCGAGAAACTCTTCCTGATGCTGGGCGTGCTCTTCCTGTGCGCCATTCCCCTCAGCCTGCTTCTGCGTCCCAGGGCGAGCCCCCGGCCGAGATGACCCCCGCGATGAAAGACTCCTCCGCCCCCGCGACGGCCGTCGAGGCCCCCAGCGTCGTCCCGGCCGCCCCCGCACCCGCCCCCGCGCGTCCCGGGCCCCGGGGCTCGCCCACGGTCCTGCTCGTGATGATCGGCTTGGTGCTGGCATCCGCGGCGGCGCTGGGCATCCGCACCCTGCTCCAGGCGGGCACGGAGCGGACGGAGGACGCCACCCTCACCTCGGACATCGTGGCGCTGTCGGCGCGCGCGAGCGGCGAGGTGGCCCGCGTGTTCGTGCAGGAGAACCAGCAGGTGCGCAAGGGCGAGGTGCTCGTGGAGTTGGATGAGCGCCTCGCCAACCTGGAGGTCGCGCGGGCCGAGGCCCGCCTCGCCCTGGTCCAGGCCCAGCAGCAGGCCGCCACCTCCGCGCCGGGCGGTGGGCGGCCGGAGCTGGCCGCCGCGCAGTTCGAGGAAGCGCGCCAGGCGGTGGAGAAGGCCCGGCTGCAGCGCTCGTTCCTGAAGGTCGTGGCCCCGCGCGACGGCATGGTGGCCCGGCTGGCGGCGCGAGAGGGGCAGTTCATCGGAGAGGGGCAGCGGCTGCTGCAACTCGTGCCTCCGCCCCGGGTGGTGATCGCCAACTTCAAGGAGACGCAGATCCGCCACCTGCGGCCAGGCCAGCGGGTGACCATCCTCGTGGACGCCTACGCGGAGCAGCCCCTGCAAGGCAAGGTCGTCAGCCTCGCCGGGGGGACCAACGCCAGCTTCGCGCTGCTGCCGCCCAACAACGCCTCGGGAAACTTCGTGAAGGTGGTGCAGCGCGTGCCGGTGCGCATCGCGCTGGATGCGCCCCCGCTCGTGGCGATGCCGACGGGCCTCTCCGTGGAGGTCATCGTCGACACGAACTGAGCTGGAGCGCGGGACGGGGCGGCGCTCTGCTCGGAGGGTCGGGCGCTACTTCAGCCACCACTCGACTTCGGGTTCGTCGGGCCTCAGGGGTTTGAGGTAGCGCAGGGCCTCGAAGGACTGCTGCATGATGGCGCTGTCGTAGCGGCGGCCCTGCTCGCGGAAGCGGGCGCGGATCTGCTCGCGCTTGACGGGCTGGGTCTCCTCGCGGGGGATGTTGAACTCGCGGAAGGACTCCTCGGGCTGCAGCAGGATGAAGGTGCCCTGCGCGCCGTAGCTGTCGCGGGAGCTGTGCTCCCCGTAGAGCGGCGAGAAGACGATGATGAAGAGGCGCACGCCGTTGAACTCGAACTGCCACTCGGTGGACTTCACTTGGCGCTCGAAGATGCGCGTGCCCGTAGGGTCCATCTGGTTGAGTTGCACGAGAAAGCGGTGGAAGTTCGCGGCCAGGGTCTCCAGGTCCGGGTACAGGTCCGGGTCCGCCACCTCCACGATGAAGCCGTCCAGCGTCTCCCACCGCTGCAGTTGGGTGAAGCGCTCCAGGTAGGGGGCGAACCACCGCGCGTTCTGCTCGACGCTGGCGCCCACCTGCCAGTCAGGCGCGCCCCACACCTTGGCTCGGGGCGCGAAGGGGCACAGGGTGCGCGTCTGGATGGGATTGAAGCGGGAGAGCACCGGGGCCAGCGTGGGGTCGAAGCGCTGGCGCGCGGCGGGAGCGCTCACGGGGGCCCGCGTCGACAGAGGCTGCTCTGGCAGGGCGTTCATCAGGGAGGACACCAGGGTCTGGCCCCCTGCGGCGCGCAGCAGGTGCACGTGCAGGTCGGAGATGTGCTGGCCCAGGGGGGAGAGCTGCCGTGGTTCCGGCGGGACGTCCACGCCCTCGTAGGCGTTCACGGTCCGCGCGATGTGGCCCGCCAGCGACACCAGGCCCTCGCGCCAGGTGGAGGACTGGACCGCCTGCGCCGGATCGGGGGCCTCCGTGCCCGGGAGCTTGTTGTAGGCCTGGGCCCACTCGTAGAGGTTGATGCTGTACTGGTTCGCGATGCAGGTGGAGGTGACGAAGAGTTCCAGAAGCTCCTCCTTCACGCGCCCCACCTCCTCCCCGCCGCGCGCCGCGACCTCCTTGAGGTCCGCGGTCTTTTCGATGAGGCGCGCCACGGAGGAAAGCACTGGCAGGTAGCCCCCCTTCGCCTTGTTCTGCTCATGCACCGCGTTCTGGACTTTCCTGATGAACATATTTTGCTTCTCTCTCGCGCAAGTCCTCGAAATACCCCTGTCCAGCCCTTTCTGGAGCTTCTGGGGGAGCAGGGCTGATTATCTTGCAAGAGCCATTTTCGTGACAGCCCCCTATAACGGAAATCCAGCATGTCACCGGACTCACGCATCTGATGGGTTGCCCCTGGCACATCCATGAGGGGCGGGTGCGGCAATCCCATGCATGCCTTGGTAACACCTTTCCAGACGCCGGTCATTGACAGGCATTTTCATCCGCTTCTCCTCGCGTAAGCGTTCACGGGGTGGTGCTCGCCTGAGGGGGGCAGTCGGGCTGCGAACGGTGGGCCTCCCCCCCTCGACGTGAGCCGGAGGCGGATTGGAAATGCTGGGACGTGGCCACGCTCGACCCGAGAGATGCGCGAATCGCGGAGCAGGACGCCCGCATCGCGGAGTTGGGGGCGCGGCTGCGGATCACCTCTCGCAACGCCTCGAAGCCCCCCTCCTCGGATCCGCTTGGCACGCCGCCGAGGAAGTCAAAGCCGACCGGCCGGAGGCCCAGAGGCCAGCCCGGCCATAATGACCGCAAGCGCGAGTTGCTGCCGCCGGACCGGGTGGGTGAGGTCGTCGAGGTACCCGCACTGGAGCGCTGCGCGTGCTGCACCGGGCCGCTGCTTCGGCTGCAAGAGGTGCCGCCCACGCAGGTCCACCAGGTGGTGGAGTTGCCGCGCATCGTGCCCGAGGTGAAGCAGTACGAACTGCACGCGGGTTGGTGCGCCGACTGCGATGCCTGGCGCTGCGCACCGCTGCCGCAGGGCGTACCCGAGGGCAACTTCGGGCCGCGCCTGACGGGCTTCATCGCGCTTTGCACCGGACGCTTCCGTTTGTCAGAGCGGCTGGTGCAGGAGTTGGTGGAGGACGTGCTGAGCGTGGAACTCTGGCTCGGTAGCGTCAGCAACCTTGAGCAGGCGGTGAGCAGCGCTCTGGCGGCTCCGGTGGACAAGGCACGCGCGTACGTCCAGACGCAGCCGGCCGTGCATCAGGACGAAACCGGCTGGTAGCAGAAGCACACACGCGTCTGGCTATGGGTGGCCAGCACCGCTGGCCGTGGCGGTCTTCCTCATCGTCAAGAGTCACAACAAGGCCGTGGCCCCGACCATGCTGGGAAAGGACTTCGGGGGCACGCTCATCTCCGACCGGTGGTGTGGCTACAACTGGGTGCACGTCCTGAAACGGCAGGTCTGCTGGGCGCATCTGGTGCGCGAATTCGAAGGCTTCGTCGAACACGGAGGGGAGGCGAAGCGGCTGGCCGAGGCTGCGGAGGTGTGCCCGAAGACGGTGGCCGGCACGGCCCGGCAAATCCTCAAACTCAAGGTCGCCCTCTGGACGTTTGTCTATACCGAGGGCGTCGGGCCCACCAACAACGTCGCGGACAGGGACCTGCGCCATGCTGTCATCTGGCGCAAGACGAGCTTCGGCACCCAGAGCGAGGACGGCAGCCCCTTCGTCGAACGCATCCTCACCACCGTGATGATCCTCAGGAAGCAGGAGCGCACGGTCCATCGCGCTGAAGCCCACCCCCTTGTCAGCAAGGACAGACAATCCACGGGGGCTTCATGCGTCCGGCACCACTTCCCGTACCCAGCGCGAGACCCTCCAGCAGGAGACCTATCGGAGCGTGGGTGCGACCCCGAACCCCATCCACCACACCGTGGGCGGATGCCAGGAGCGAGCGCTTCGCCTCGTCCTCGGATTCACGGAGGGCCACATCCAGCTTCATGCCGAGCACGAGGCGCGTCACGCCCTCCTCGAAAGCATCCCGAGCGATCTCCACCGGGCGGGTCTCCGAGGGGCGGTAGACGATGGGTGGCTTCCCCCGGCCGGTATCGAGCACCACCGTCCGCGTCGTCGCACAGCCCATGCATCCCAACAGCAGCAGCGCCACCACACCCTGAAGCTTCATCCGGCTGCTCCCGCTCCACGGCTTGCTGGACACCCACGAGTTCCCATGGAGTCCACCGTATCCGAAAGGCGCTGGAGCTTTCGCCCCAGCGCCTTCCCGACGCACGTCCTACTGGAGGATGCGGCGCATCCTCGGCGGATGAAGCTGTCCCGCCTTGATGGCCGGGGTCACCCGCTTCGACTTGAGCGCTGCCTGGTTGGCAGGGGGCAGTCCCTGCGCCAGTCCGAAGATGAAGCTGAAGTCAGACGCAATGCCAGACGGGCCCTGGATGGTGGCGCTCGCATGACAGACGATGCAGTTGCTCGCCCTCGCTCCCTGACCGAAGTCCGCCGTCTGCTGGATGTACGTCTCCATCGTCGTGTTCGCGATGGGGAGGCTTCCCGACGGCGTCGGCGCCGCGAAGGGCAGGGGCGCCTTTTTCGGCTTCGTGGGACTGGGGCTGGGCCCAGTGGACCACAGCGTGTTCACCAGCAGGTAGTTCTCCCAGACGGATCCAGGGTAGGCCTGCCGCAGGTGCTGCTGGACCGTGGCCGTCACCTCGGCCGCCGTCTTGTCGATGGGCGTCAGCCGCGTCACCTGCACCGCCGACGGCGCCGGACACCCATCACCGATGAAGTACGGAGGCGGCGTGTTGGGCGTGCAGCCCACCGTCACCTGCGTGGCCCCACCGTCCGCCGAACAGTTCGCCGGCACCGACAGCGTGCGCGGCTGGCATTGGGAATTGTAGAAGTTCCACTGCGTAGAGCCCGCGTCCGCGTTGTGGTTCGGCGCGTTGTCCACGTGCTCGAAGGTGGACCAGATCAACGTCGGCTGGCTCTGCGTCGCGTGGATGATGTGCAACCCCACCAACGCCACCGTCGCCGCACGGCACTTCTGCGTGGAGGGATCCAACACCACCGCGGGCGCCAGCTTGTAGCGGTTCCACCGGGCATCCGTCGGCGTGGAGACCTCCATCCACGCCGACTTCGTCTCGATGGCGCCAAGGGTGTTCGGCTGGAATGACCCCTGCGGCAGCACCAGCGCCACCCCCGCGTCCGCCTGCGCCATCTGGTTGGCCGCGTTGTAGAGCCCCGCGTCCACCACGTAGTCGAACTCCGGCTGGCTGATGCGCACGTCGTACCAGACGTTCGTGCCGTTCTGCGCCCCCAGCCACGCGGGCCCGCTGAAGGGAAAGGCCTGCGCGCTGCTGTTCGGGTCGAACTGCTCCGCGAACTTCGACGCCACCGTCAGCGCCAGCCGTCCCTTCGCCTCCACCCGCGTCAGCCCCGCCTCCGCCAGACACGCCGGATCCACCTGGGGCGCCGTTCCCCACGCGGGCGGTGGGCCGCCGTCCGGAAGGAACACCTGCGCCACGTCCATCCACGTCTGCCATTGCACCGCGCCCAGGTCCCCGGCCGTGCCGAAGCCCGCGTCCACCCCCCCGTCCATGGAGGCGGAGGGCCAGTTCAACGCGATGAACTGCTGCCAGGCGAAACAGTCCGCGTCCACCTGGCTGGACACCTGGCTGAAGTCGGGCGGGATGTCCGGTCCGAACTGGAGGGTCTGCGTGTTGCCACACGAGAAGCTCGAAGGCACGGCGGCCCCGGGCGCTTCGGCGACGCGTGGCGTGGCGGCCTCCTCGCGGACCGGGCCCGGTTCGGAGGAGGGTGCATTCTTGAGACAGCCCGCTGTCAGGGACAGCACGGCCACCAGCGACAGCGCTGGAGGAATTCTGGAAAGGGTCATGGGGTCCCTGGCTCAGGCCGGCACGACGTGGATCGCGGCGGGGAACCCCACCGACTGCGCCTGGCCGTTGTTGGTGACCCACAGGCTCCGCTGGCCGGGGAGCGCGTGCGGGGACACATCGACGGTCACCAGGAGAGCGGCCACCGGGGCGGGATAGGTATTGCCCGGCACCGCGTACGTGATGCTCGCCTGACTCACCACCCTCGCGGTGACGCCATCCCCGAAGGACACCGCGGGGAAGCCGCTCCCGGACAGCGTGTCCGCGGTGACGACCAGCTGCACATTGGTCTGGCCTGGCTTGACCCTGGGCGCGATGAGCGTGCTGTTGCTCGCCAGGTTCATCTCCACGCCCATCACATTGGACACCTGGGTGCCCACCAGCGCGTAGAACACGCTGGCGTGGAAGATCTGCAGCGGCTGGGCGAGCACCGTCGGCGGCGTGGCCACGCAGGACTGCACCGGGGCCGTGTCCGTCTGCTTCAGGCCCGCGCCGGTGATCTGCATCAGGAACGTCTGCGCCACCTGAGCGGCCCACTGGATCTTCTGTCCGTTGATGGTGAGGTCCGACACCGTGTACGGCTTGGAGGCGGGCACCTGGAAGCTGGCGTGCAGGATGTAGTTTCCGGGCATCTTGCGACCCTGCTCATCGTGCATCGCCGCCTGGCCCCGCACGATGGTCCAGAACGTCGACGGGTCGGTCCCGTCCGGCGACTGGTAGTTGAAGCCCGGGAAGTCCGGCGTCTGGATGTAGAGGCCGGGCGGGTTGGCCAGCGTGGCCTTCATCGCGCCCTGCGCGGGGTTGGGCGGCGCGACCAGCTGGTTGATGCTCTGGCCGATGTGCGGATCGCTGTTGCGCGCGGGCTGGCCGTACTGAGCGCAGCAGATGAGCGCCTGCGCGTTGCCGTTGCCACCCGGACGCGGCACCGTGGCGGCGGAGCCCAGGCCAATCTCCGTCTGGATGGTGTTGGGCGTGCTCGTCAGGTGCATGGCGCCGCCCTGCGTGGCGCTGGAGACCGGACCGCTGTTCCACTTGTTCAGCGGGTTGTACGCGGGCTTTCCGGTGGATGGATCCACGACGGGCGTCCTCCGCGACGGATCCACCAGGTACAGGTCCGCCAGTTGGATCTGCGGCTTGCCGAGCGTGCTCCGGTACAGCTCCAGCACCCGCTCGGGGCTCACCGCCCAGAGCGAGTTCCAGTACTCCGGGTTCTCGCAGGTGAAGTCGATGCGGACGATGTTGCCGTTCGCGTCACGCTCGACGCTCCACTCGCAGTACTCGTCCTGCCAGCCGCGCGGGCCGTAGGGGCCGTAGTTCGACACGGCCGCCGTGCAGGGATTGGTGATCTGGGGCAGGGAGGAGAAGGGCGTGCCATCCACCGTCTTGCCCGTGTCGCCCAGCGCCAGCAGGTCGTTCGTGGACAGCTCCAGGCCCTTGACGTTGTTCGAACCGTTGCCCTCGCCGTAATAGAAGTCGAGCCGCCCGGGGAACGCGTTCCACTGGATGGGCTGGTACACCACGTTCGTGGGGTCCGTCGTCACCGGGTTGAAGTACCAGCTGTTGTTCGCCGCGTTCAGGCTGTTCCACGGGTTGCCGGTGATGCCCTGCTGCGTGAAACCCGTGAGGTTGAACGACCACTGTTCGTCGAGCTGTTTCTGAAGCGTGGCATTCTGCGGGAAGTCAATCTGGTTCGCGGGCGTCAGGAAGCGCCGGACGATGTCAGCGGTCTGGGACGAAAGCATGACAGAGGCTCCTTGCAGGGACGGACCTCCCGAGAGCGGAAGGCAGACGCCGCGTCTGCAAGACAGACACCACGGGTACGAATGCCACGTCTTCCAAACAACCTCAGAGGAGACGTAAGGGGAAACCGAGCCCTGGGTCGAAAGGGATTGCGTCCTCGGGAGACGGGATTGCGTCCCCTGGGAAGGCGAACCGACGCGTCAGGATGGACCCTGACGCGTCAATGTGACCCATCCGAGAAGGGCTGCACTTCGGCCTGGGCCAGGCGCACGTTCTCGAAGGGGGCCGGACGCAACATGCGCGTGGTGAGCACCAGTGCCAGGAAGATGGCGCTGGTGCTGAGGGCCACGAAGCGCAGGCCCGCGCGGTCCGCCAGCGCGCCCTGAAACCAGACACCCAGCGAATAGCCCGCGCCCAACACCATGCTGTAGAGGCTGCCCATGCGCGCCTGCAGTTCGCGCGGCACGCGGTTCTGGCAGGACGCGCTCAGGCTGCTCATCAGCACGAGGTAGTTGGCGCCCAGGAAGAAGATACACACCGCGGCCACCTGGAGCGTGGGCGCCAGCCAGTAGATGCCGGACAGCACCGCGATGGACGTCGCCGCGTAGCCGCGCAGCCGGCGCTGGCCGAACGTCTCCGCGAGCGTGCCCACGCCCAGCGCCGCCGTCACCGCGCCCGCGCCCTGGCAGGTCACCAGCAGCGACGTCGCCGCCGCGCCCTGGCCCAACTCCCGGATGGCGAACACCGGCACCAGTCCGATGAAGGGCGCCACCAGCGCCGCCACGAAGAAGGTGGCCACCAGCACCAGGGAGATGTCCTCGTCGTCGCGCGCCACGGTGACGCCGCGCCGGATGCCGGCCCAGAGCGGTTCGCGCTTCACCGCCGGGTCCCGGGGACGGGGCACCACGCGGGAGAGCGCCACCAGCACCGCGAAGAACGACAGCGTGTTCGCGAGCAGGGCCCAGGCGGGTCCGCTCACCTGCAACGTCAGCGCGGCCAGCGTGGGCCCCAGGATGCGCCCCAGGTTGAACTGCGCCGAGTTGAGGCTCGTGGACAGGTGCAGCTCATCCGGCGGCACCAGCTCCGCCAGGAGCGCGCCGAAGGCCGGGTAGGTGAGCGTGCTCACGCACCCGCTCAGGAACGAGATGAGGCCGATGACGGGCACCGACAGCTGCCCCCGGAACGCCAGCACCGTCAGGATGCCCGCCAGCGCCGCCTGCAGCACCGCGCCGAGCGCCGCGTACGCGCGCCGGTCGAAGCGGTCCGCCAGTGCCCCGCCCAGTGGCGCCAGGATGACGGCGGGCAGGAAGGACAGCGCGACGATGGCGCCCGTGGATTCGGCGCGGCCGGTCGTCTGCGTGACGTACACGCCCATCGCCACCGTCTCCATCCAGGTGCCGATGTTGGAGATGAGCGCTCCCATCCACACCGCGAAGTAGCCGGGGTGTTCAAAGGGGCGCAGCGAGGCAAGTCGGTGGGTCGAAGACACGGCGGCTTTTCTCTTAGCGCACGGCGTGACGGCGCGCCCGGCACGGCGCGGCACGCTTGGAGTCGCAATGAAGAGGACGGCAGTCCAGGCAGCAGCCCGGCTTCAACGAGGCGCGCATTCCGTGGCAGCGACGCGCGGGACGTGACGGTCCGGACACGCGCTCGGCGTGTTCCGGGTCACCCACGGAACCTGGAGTCCGTGGGTGGGGGTGCGGCGTTGTCGGGAAGGGGCGGGCGGTGCGCTACGGCGCGGAGCCGGCGGCCGTCACCGGGGCCTGTCGCGGAGACAGGCGGCCGTCGTCAGCGATGCGGGCGCCCGTGTCGGGGAAGTCCTCCTGGGAGAGCTTGCGCACCAGGGAGACGACGTTTCCGGCCGGGTCCGGTTGGGTGATGCCTTCGCCCACCTGCTTCGTGGGGAGGATGCGGCCGTTGGAGAAGCGGCCCTGGCTGTCCAGCTCCACCTCCAGGACCATGCCCAGGCCCTGGGGACCCTTGAGGTTGAAGCGGCCGTAGGTGGCGAAGTTGCCCATCGAGTAGGCGATGAGGTGGCCCTGGTAGAACTCCATGGCTCGCGCGACGTGCGGTCCATGGCCGAGCACCAGGTGCGCGCCCGCGTCCACCACCGCGTGGGTGAAGACGCGCAGGTCGCCTCGGTCCTCGCCGAAGAACATCTCCTTGCCCTGGGGCACGTGCAGGGCCTTGCCGCCCTCGGCGCCGCCGTGGAAGGAGACGACGACGATGTCGTGCGTGGCGGCCACCTGCTTCACCAGCGCGGTGGCGTTGGGCAGGTTGTTCAGGTGGTTGCACCCGGCCGACGTGTGGAAGGCCACGAGGCCGATCTTCAGGCCGTTGCGCTCCATCGTGGCCACGCTGCCCGGCGGCCCGCTCCAGGCGATGCCCAGCGCGTCCAGGGTGGACTCAGTGGCGCGGCGGCACTCCTCGCCGAAGTCACCGGAGTGGTTGTTCGCGGTGGAGACGACGTCCACGCCCGCGTCCTTGATGTACTGGCCGAACGAGGTGGGGGAGCGGAACGCGTAGCAGTTGGCGGGCGAACGGCACTTGGTGGTGCGGCCGGTGTCGCACAGCGGGCCTTCCAGGTTGACGAAGGTGAGGTCCGCGTCCTCCAGCAGCGGGCGCACGCTGGCGATGACGCTGGCGCCACCTTCGGGGGGCAGGTAGCCCTCTGGCACGGTGGTGCCGAGCATCAGGTCCCCGGTGGCGCGGATGCGCACCTTCGCGCCCGGGGGCGGGGGAGGGCGGGGCGGGCCGTCCACGGGCTGCGCGAGTCGGGCCTGGAGCGCGGCCTGGCTGCGTGCCTGGGTGAGCGCGCCTTCCAGGTCGGGCTGATCCGGCTTGAGCGCTCGCACCTGCGTCCACTGCGTGAGCGTTTCCGACCAGCGGCCATCGAGGGAGTAGGCCCAGCCCAGCTCCCAGCGGCAGTCGGCGCGGGAGGGCGCGGCCTGGACGCACGCGGACAGCTCCGCGATGGCGGTGGGGCCGTCCTTGGACTTGAGGGCTTCCACGCCCCGGGCGTAGTGCGCGTCCGGGTCACCCACGGCGATGAGGCCGGGCGCGGTGCCGGACTTCTCATGCATCGCCACGGCGGCGGCGCGCAGGGCCGCGACACTGGCGTCCACGGCGATGCGGCCTGCTTCGGAGAGGGTGGTGGTGGACGAGGGCGTCGCGGCCTGCGCGGAGCCGGTGCTCGTGGCGGAAGGAGTTGCTGCCCGCGCGGAGGCAGTGCCCGTCGCGGGCGTCGTGTTCGACGGCGCGCCCGGAGCCGGTGCGGAGGCAGGCGCCGCCATGCCGGCGGGCATCCTCATCGAGACGGCCGAGGCCGTGCCGTTCGCGAAGGTCACACCGGAGGAGGCCGTGCGCGGCGCGACGCCCGCGACCTGCACGATGCCCTTATTGCCAGACATCGGCGCGGCCACCGCAAGCGCGGAGGAAGAATCCTTTGCGACGGCTTTCACGGAGGCGAGGCCCGCGTTCGTGAGCTGCGCGGAGCCCATCACGGCCGTACGCTGACCGTTCGCCACGGCCTTCACGGACGCGAGACCCGCTGCATCGAGCGTCCGCGTCCCCGCGAACGCCTCACGCGCTACCCCCATCACCGACGCGACACCGGCCGCGCCGAGCTGCTCGGCACCCACGTTCCGGATGACGGAGCGCACGGAGGCGGTGCCCGCGTCGAGGAGGAGCGCGGTGCTGGGACGCTCGGCTGTGGAGAAGTTGGGGACAGACGCGGCGGGCGCGGCGAGCGCCAGCATCAACAGGACGGACGGGGCCATGGCCCGCGCATCTTACGGCAAGGTGACGGGACGAGGGCGGCACCGCTAAAGCCGGCTCGAAAGCAGCCGAGCAGGCGACACCCCCACCTCCCTTCCAGCGCCCACCCCCGTCCTTCGCCGGACAGGGCCTACCCCAGCGCGTCGAGCAGCACCGACCCCCGGCGCTGGCGCGGCAGCAAGCGGAAGTGCCTCAACTCCTTGCGCTTCACCCGCTGCTCCAGCGCGCTGTGCAGCGACAGCCGCCCCGGCCCGCGCATCAACGTCCCCAGGGCGATCGCGATGAGGGCCACGTTGAACTCGTACCCGCCCTTGGTGATGTCGAAGCCGTTCTTGCCGTGCACCTTCGCGATGGCCACCGCCTGCGTCACGATGACCGACAGCGCCGTGAACCGCGTCGCGATGCCCAGGATGGAGCTCACCCCCGCCACCAGCTCCGTGATGCCGGTGGCCAGCACCCACGGACGTCCCGGCTTGAACCCGAGCTGCTCGAACATGCCCGCGTGCTGTTCGGCGCCTCCCTTCTTCAGCTTCGCCAGGCCGTGCTGGATCATCGTCGCGCCCAATGACAGACGCGGAGGCAGCAGCGCGGCCGACTTCAACAGCGACGGTTGTTCATTCAGCATCGTCACGTTCATGGGTGCTCTCCTCGTCCGGGACGCACGCGTCCGGTGGGTGAAGTGCCCCTTACGTTGTGACGCGTCCGCCCTTCCGGCCCGGACGCCCGCCGGGCCCGTGGCTCGGCGGGCAGGCACTCAACCCCCGGCCCGCTCCGCCAGCGGCACGTCCATCAGCGCCGCCACCTCCGCGCCGTAGCCTCCGGGCCCCTCCCCGTGGACGATCAACGGAGGCCGCACCGACAGTCCCCGGTCCTGGTCCCGCAGCGCCTGCACCAGGAAGCGCGTCGCCGGGGCGTCCACCCGCGCATGCACCATTCGCAGCACCCGGGGAAACAGCCTCGCCCCGGTCAGCAACCCCAGCACCTCCGCGAGCCGCGCCGCCGGATACACCAGGCTCACGCCCCCGCCCGGACGTAGCGCATGCCTCGCCGCGGCGACCACCGCTTCGGCATCACACGCAACCTCCGACTTGGACATGGCCCGCTCCTCGTCCGGGCTCACCACCCCCGCCTGGGCCTTGCGGAACGGGGGATTCGACACCACCTGCCCGTAGCCTCCGGACACCAACAGCGTGCGCGCCTGTCGCAGGTCCCCGAGCACCGGCCGCACCCGCCCTTCACACCCGTTGAGCGCCACCGCGCGCGTCAGCCGTGCGTGCACCCCGGGCTGCAACTCCAGCGCGTCCACCGGCCCCTCGGCGCTGAACTGCTTCACCAGCAGCAGCGACACCACGCCACTGCCCGCGCCCAGCTCCAGCACCGGCCCGGACAGCTCCCGCCCCTCCGTGGCCGCGAAGTGCGCCAGCAGCACCGCGTCCACCGTGAAGCGGTAGCCCGTTCGACGCTGGAACACCCGCACGTCCGCGGTGCCAATGGAGTCCAGCATCTCGTCGTCCCGTGGGTCGGGCACCGTCACGTCAGCGCGCGCCGTGCATCCGCTCGGCCACGTCCAGCACGCGCGCCTCGCAGGAGACGTGGTCCAGGTGGCTGGCTTCCACGAGCCCCGTGGGGCTGGTGACGTTCACCTCCGTGAGGTAGTCGCCCAGCACGTCGATGCCCACCAGGATGAGCCCCTTCTCCTGGAGCGCCGGCTTGAGGCGCTGGCAGATGTGCAGGTCGCGCGCGGTGATCTCCGCCTTCATCGGCGTGCCACCCGCGGCCATGTTGCCCCGGTGGTCCGCGTCCGACGGCACTCGCAGCACCGCGCCCACCGGGTCGCCGTCCACCAGGATGATGCGCTTGTCGCCCAGGCGGCTCTCCGGCACGTAGGCCTGCGCGAGGATGGGCTCCTTCCCGCCCTGCGTCAGCAGCTCCACCATCGAGCGCGCGTTGCGGTCCCCGGGCGCCAGGAACAGGATGCCCTTGCCGCCGAACCCGTCGATGGGCTTGAGGATGGTGCCCTTCTCGTTCCGGGCCGCGAAGTCCATCACCACCGACAGCTCGCTCGTCACGCGCGTCTCCGGCATCAGGTCCGGGAAGTTCAGCGTGAAGAGCTTCTCGTTCGCGTCGCGGATGCCCGACGGGTTGTTGATGAACACCGGCGAGCGCTCCGGACACAGCTCCACCAACTGCGTCGCGTGCAGATAGTTCGCGTCCACCGGCGGGTCCTTGCGCAGGAAGAGCACGTCCAGCTTCGACAGGGGACGCACCTCCTCGCTCAACACGTCGAAGTGCCGGCCGGGCTCGCGCCGCACCTTCACCTGGCGCATGCGGGCCTCCGCGCACCGGCCGTTGAAGCGCAACCACCCCTGCTCGAAATAGTAGACGTCGTGCCCGCGCCGCTGGGCCTCCAGCATCAGCGAGAACGTCGTGTCGTGGTCCACCCGCACGCTCTCGAGCGGGTCCATCAGGAAGCCAAGGGAGAACGCCATGAGGCGGGAGGATAGCGGACCCCTTCCGGCCATGCCGCTCATTCCCATGCCCCTCCGTCCGCGTCGCGACGCAAGACAGTGGGGCAGGGGAGCGGCGCTTCAGCGACCGGGCAGCTCCTTCAACTTGAGGTTGAGGCGCACCGGCTTGCCCGCCTCCACCGGCACGGAGAGCACGCGGCGCTTCTTGTCCTCGCCCACCAGTATCAAATCGGTCTGCCCCACCGGAAACGCGCGCTTCACCAGCGGCGTGCTCCCCAGGGACTTGTTGTTGAGGAACACCTGCGCGGGCTCGTCCAGGAAGAGCGTCACCTCGCCCCGGCCGCGCTTGCCCCGGCCGCCACGGGGTTCATCCCGGCTGGGGTCCCGGTCCCGGACCTTGTCCTTGTCGTCCACCACCACCATCACACCCGCGTCCGGAGTGGTCGTCCTCGGCGACGGAATGGGGATGGCCACCATGGGGCCAATGCCGATGGGCGTGGGGAGCTCCTGCTCCTCCTGCTCCAGCAGCTTCGTGAGCCGGAAGGCCCCATAGGCCCCGCCCATCAACACCGCCAGCATCCCCACGGCCCACACGGCGCCCAGCTTGGAGCGCTTCACCGGGGGTGCGGTGTCGGCGCTGGAGGCCTCGTCCTCCCGCATCCGGGCGACCTCCGCCTTCTTGCGCGCCTCCACGACGCTCAGGGCGTCCGCCTTGCGCTCCGGCAGATAGGGGCCGTCGTCCTTCTGCAGCGCGCGCTTCGCCGACGCCATCACCTGGCTGCTCGTCGTCACGTCCGCGCTCTCCAGCAGCGAGCGCGTGGCGGCCATGCGTTCGGAGAAGAGGCTCTTCATCAGGGCCGCGCGCTGTTCGGCGTCCATCAGCTTCGTGCCCGCCGCCTTCTCGATGGCGCGCGCCATGTCCCGGCCGGACGCGTACCGGCGGTCCACGTTGCGCTCCAGGGCGCGCATCACCACGCGTGAGATGTCCTCGGAGATGTGCGGCAGCAGCACGGACGGCCACGGGATGGGATCCTCGAGGATCTTCACCATCTCATCGCGTTCCGTCTTGCCGGCGAACAGCCGCTCGCCGGTGATGAGCTCGTGCAGCACGACGCCGACGGAGAACAGGTCGCTCCTTCCATCCAGCGGATCGCCGCGCACCTGCTCCGGGGACATGTAGCCGGTGGTGCCCTTCACCGTGCCCACGTGAGTGCGCTCCAGGCTGTTCTTCGCCTTGGCGATGCCGAAGTCGAGCAGCTTCACGGTGCCGTCGTACGTCACCATGATGTTCTTCTGCGCCACGTCGCGGTGGATGACGGGGCTGGGCTGGCCGCCGGGCGACGTGAAGACGTGCGCGTAGTGCAGCGCCAGGCACACGTCGCGCGCCACCGACAGCGTGAAGCCCAGCGGCACCGGCTGGCGCTTCCTCAGGCACGCGCTCGTCACCTGGTTGAGGTTCTGCCCGCCGATGAACTCCATGGCCAGGTAGAGCCCGTCGTCCTCCTCCCCCAGGTCGAACACCTGCGCGATGTTCGGGTGGTTGAAGGCCGCGGTGATGCGCGCTTCGTCCAGGAACATGCGGACGAACTGCTCATTCGACCGCGCGTCCGGGAGGATGCGCTTGATGACCACGTACTTGCGGAAGCCGCCCGGACCGGACGTGTAGCCCAGGAACAGCTCCGCCATGCCGCCCACGGTCAACTGCGTGAGCACCTCGTACTTCCCGATGCGCTCGCCCCGATGGAAATCGATGAGGTCATCCTCCAGCGCCCCGGACCGGCGCGCCCGCATCAAGAGAAACGGAAAAATCGCCCGTGGACCATAACAGGGCTGTTGCGCCAGGGGACGCAACGTCCAGGTGGAGACCCACTGGGGGTGGGCCCGCATGCCCCCCAGGTCCCTGTGGATGAACTGTGGAGGACGGGGGATGGGCTGTGGACAACCGGCCAGCGGATCCCCAGCCTGTGGATGCCCGGGGAAAACCGGCAACTTGCCCACATGTAGCAGGTCGCCGATTCCTGTGTGAATCCATGGGGTTGCTGACTTGTCCCCAACTCCGCGCCGCCTACCTCTTCTACCAGTTGATCAACACTACAAATAGACTGGTTAAAGAAGACGGGGCCTGTGCCTTCGCGTGGAGAGCGGAACCCCGACGGGCATCCGCTACAGGCTGCATCCGCTACAGGAGCGTGGCACGCAGCCGGTCCAGCAGGCCGGGCAGGTCGTGCAGCAGTTGCCGGTCCAGGTCCTCCAGCGCGGCGCGGAACATGGCCAGGTCCTCCGGCTCGCGTTCGGCGGTCACCATCCGGTGCAGGCCGCGCAGGCGCAGGTTGCGCTGGACCAGGCGGGCCAGGGTGTCCTCCAGCTCGTCGCCGAGCTCGGGGTCCAGGCGCAGCTCCTGCCCCACCAGCTCCCGGAGCTGTTCGACGCGGTAGGTGAGCTCCCAGCTCTCCTCGTAACCCGCGCGTCGGGGCACTGGCTGCCCCTGTGTCCACCGCTCGTTCACTCAGTCCTCTAGTGCGGCCGGGGCCGGGTGAGGCCTGTCAGGGACAGCCGGGTGCGCATGGGGTCCAGCTCCACGTGCATCCGGCAGTCCGCCACGTCCAGGCGCAGGGTGTAGGGAAAGCAGGGCGCACCGTCCGAGTGCTCCCGGCATGCATCGGCGCCTATCCGGAACAGCTCCGCCAGCACCGCCTGCCGGACCTCCGGTGCCAGTCCGTCCACCGTGGACTGGACGCCCCGGACGATAAGCACCGTGAATGCCTGCATTCCGAGAGAAACGCTGGAGGGGCTCGCCAGGGTCATGCGGCGAACCTTTGCCAGAACCGTACCTTGCAACAGGGATGTGTTTTCAGGGGGTTGGAGCGGACCAAAATGCTTTGGGCTGAAAAAAGTCCGGCCTTCCAGGGAGACGATCCTGAAGCCCCGGGGGGTGGGGTGCCGTCGGACATGGGGATGGAGAGGGGTGGTATAGGCCGGAGTCAGGGAGGCACGATGACGCGCGAGCGGACGGTGGAGAGGTGGGCTCCAACAAGCCTCCTGGGGGCCCTGGCGGCCGTCCTGGCCCTTCTGGGGGCCTGCCGGGACGAACCCCCGCTCACCGGCGCCCGGAGCCTCCTGCGGGTCTCCCAGGAGCTCGTGACCTTCCCGGCCAGCTACCCCGGGGTGCCGCGCGAGGTGGAGATCCGGGTGGTGAACGCGGGCCGGACCACGCTGGACGTGGAGTGGACGGCGCTGGCGCCGCCCTTCTTCGCTCAGGGGCTGCCCACGCGGATGGTGCCGGGGGAGGTGCCGGTGAAGCTGTTCTACCGGCCTGGGGCGACGGGCGAGGTGGAGGCCACGCTGACGGGCCGGGCGCCCGGGGGCGGGGAGGTGCGCGTGGTGCTCCAGGGGCAGGCGAACCCGATTCCCGCCTGTCCCACGCCGGTGGCCTGCCACACCGCCACGTTCGACCTCGTGACGGAGACGTGCGTGGAGGCGGAGGAGCCGGACGGCACGGCGTGCGATCCGGGCAACGCGTGCCTCCAGGACGCCACCTGCACGGCGGGGCGGTGCAAGGGGACGGAGCGCGTCTGCGACGACGGCAACGCGTGCACCACGGACGTGTGCAACCCGCTGGACGGCTGCACGGCGGTGCCGGCGCCGCCGTGTCCGGGGGATGGGAAGTGCCAGGTGGGCACGTGCGATCCGAAGGTCGGGTGCGCGCTGGCGAACGCGCCGGATGGCACCTTCTGCGGCCCGGAGCGCGGCTGCGACGTGGCGGACGTGTGTCTGGACGGGGCGTGCCAGCGGCGCGACCCGCCGGACAACTTTACCTGCGCGCCGGCCAGCCCCTGCCAGGGACCGGGCAGGTGCAAGGGGTCCGTGTGCGAGCGCCCCGCCGCGACGGCGCTGTTCCCGGACTGGACGTACGACGCGTCCTCCAACGGCGAGGCGCTGCACGACCTGCTGGTGGGGCCCACGGGGGACGTGACGTTGGTGGGGTTCTTCGTGCCGGCGCTGCTGGACGCGGCGGGCCCGGTGCCGGTGCGGGCGAGCGTGGCGGGCCGGCGGTGCATGCTGTGGAACGACCGGCTGTTGTGCATGGACCTGCCGCTGTCCGGGCAGGTGTCGCTGTTGGACAGGGCCACGGGCGCGCCGCGGTGGACGTTCGACCTGTCGACGGCGCGGCCGGACTTCGCCAAGGGGCTGACGACGCTGTTCATGGCGCGGCTGGGGGTGATGCAGCCGGATCGGCTGGCGGCGCTCTTCGAGGCGTATCCGGAGGGCACCACACGTGAGACGTTGTGTCGGCGGTACTTCCTCGTGGTGTTGGATGCCTTTGGCGGGATGGTGTCCGCGCAGGAGATCAAGGATCCGCTGCTCTCCGAGTGCAACCACCCGCACCCGTTCGGCGTGGCGTCGGATGCGTCGGGGGATTTGTACCTGTCCTTTGGACAGACGCTGAACGTGGGGGCGCCGCTGTTTCCGGGGGCGCCCACGTTGTTGATGGCGTTCTCTCAGGACGGGGTGCCGCGTTGGCGCAAGACGGAGGCGTTCAGCGCGGGAGAGCTGGCCATCGTGAACGGGCTGCTGCTCAACGAGCGCTCCACGCAGGCGCTGCGCACGCAGGACGGACAGGCGGTGGGTTCCCAGACATTCCCCAAGGGGCTGGGCCGCGCGGTGGCGACCTCCGAGCGCCTCATCCCAGCGCCGTCCCTGGATGACAGCACGCAGGAGTGGAAGCTCAAGGGGTACGGGTTGCCCGGGCTGGACGCGGCGTGGACGTACACGTTCCAGGGTTGGCCGGGGCCGGTGGCCCCCGAGACGCGGCTGGCGAGCTGGACGACGCGCACGGGGCTGCCGCCGGAGACGGTGGTGGTGGGCACGGGGATGAATGGGTCCGGGCTGCCCACGATGTTCGCGGTGAGCGCGCGCGACGGCAGTGAGGTGTTCCAGTGCCCGATGATCAACGCGGCGACGCCCGCGCAGTTCCTGGAGCTGGGGCCGGACAGCGTGGTGATGATGGACGGGGCGCTGACGTGCGGGGACTGCGATCCCCCGTTCGCCAACAGCCAGGCGCGGTTCCGGCGCTTTCCCATCCCCGGCCTCCAGCCCGCGGAGGAACCCTGGCCGGGCACCTTCGGCGGACCGGGGCATGACCACCACGAGGATCCGGTGCGCGGGCGCTGAAGCAGGAGGCGCCCGTCCTCAGGAGATCGCGCGGACCTTCCGGTCGGAATGGGCCAGCCGGATCCAGTCATCCCCTGACGCCTCCCCCAGCTGACCCCCTTCGTCGCGCACGACCATGTTGCTTCCCGTCACCTCGATGCCGCGGACCCGGTAGTGGCGCAGGCGGTGCAACAGCAGGTCCAGGGCCGAGCCCGGAGCGGGCACGGTGGTCCGCTGTTGAGCCTGGAGCAGGCCTGGGACGGTGGTCTGTGTCTGATCATCAAAGGCCCGTCCGCCCATGCAAATCGACAGGTTGATGGTGATCAACCCGTGCTCCGCCTTGAGGCCCGCGCGGTCCTGCCGCTGACCGATGGGCTGGAGGTTCTCCTCGAGTCCGTTCTGGTAGAGCCAGTCGGCGACGCGGGCACCGGACACCTCATCGGCCTCCATGTTGAGATGGCCTTTGCCGTCGCCATGGGAGCTCACCCGGAGCTTGCCCCGGTGGCTCCAGTCAGCGATCCAGCGCACCATGACCTCCCCGAGCCCGGAGGGAATCTGCCGGGTGAGATCGTCCATGGAGATGATGGTGGTGAAGTAGCTGGAGTTCGGGGAATAGCCTTCGTCCGGATTGAAGGTTTCGAGCCGCGATTCCAGATTGGCCAGCTGGTCCTTGAAGTCCTGAAGGGTGGACCGCATATGGGTCAGGCGAACGATGATCTGTTGGAAGCCGACCGGATTCAGGCTGGGGTTCCTGAAGTGCTGCCGCATCAACGATTCCAGATCGAACATCAATGTAGTGAACGCGCTGAGCTGCTTCGACACCTCGGGCTGTTGGTGGACGCGATGGAGTTCATCCATCCGAGCCTTGTGGGTGGACTGCAGGCGGACAAGAAATGCATTGGCTGGGGCCGCACCGAGCGCGGCCACGTCGGCCCTTCGCGCGGAGGCGAAGTCCACGAGGTCGCTCAACCCCACCTGTTGCTCACGCAGCGAGGCACGGAATGCCTGCGCGATGCGCCAGGACACGCGGACGCGTCCGTCCCCCGGGAGCCATGAGCGATTGAGCAGGTTCTTCTGCTCCTGGTAGCGAATCTCCGGAAGGATGTTGAGGGCGAAGTCGTACCAGCCCTGTTTGTCCGTGAGGTGCAGGTCCCAGAACCGGCTGTAGGCGTTTGGGTCCACTGGCGCCGGGAGGGGCGCGAGGGTCGGGGGAGGACCCAGCACGCGGCGCAGGCTCCGCCCCGTGATGTCGAAGATGGGAATGGGCGTCATGCCCACGTCGGGCTCTTCCATCAGGGGAGGAAGGTCATCGGGTTCGGCGTTCCGACCCTGGCCCCCGTTGGGATGACCGGGGAGGACGCAGCAGTGGAGATCGCACCAGAGGCAAGGCATGTGGAATTCCTTCGGGTGGCACGAGAGCGCGGACCAATTGCAAGCCATGGGCCTCCGGTCCTGAGCGGGCACTGTATGTCATCAACCCTTCCGGGCGCGTCGGGACGGTACGCAGCCGCTTGTCCTTGGGACGCCCAGGATGCGCCCTTCGCGCAGCGTGCCGTCCGCGTCCTGCGTCAGGGGCAGCCCCACCGCGGTGATGTCCCCGGGCCGCGTGCGCGTGAGCCACCCCAGCCAGGCGCAGACCGTGGCGTCCAACTGGTCGTGCGTGCACGTGCCCCCATCCACGAAGCGCAGACCTTTGGCTTCGAGCAGGGCCTGACGCCGGGCGCGTCCCTCCGGCGTGGCTTTTCTCCCCAACTTCTCCACAGCCAGCGTGCGCCACGTCGCGCCGGGGAAGGCTTCGAACAGGCGCGCTCGCGAAGGCTCCGGCGTGTCCAGGTCCAGCATGGGGACTCCGGCCCGGCCCCGCAGCGCGGCGAACAGCAACACGCTTCCGCGCACGAAGCCCGCGAAGGGTGGGCCGGGCAGGGGCAACACGTCTGGAGTCCTTCCCGGCGCTCGCAACCGCCGCTCCGCGTCCCTCACCCGGGTGCCGGGATTCGCCAGCGCCTGCGGCCCGTCCACCACCACCACGTCCCCGGGCCCCACGGGGAAGGCCTCCCGCAGGGCGTCCGGGTCCAATCCGTGACGTGCCTCGGCCCGAGGCCAGACGCGCTGGGAGAAGCGCACGTGGCCCTTCGCATCCAGCACGGCCTTGTCCACGGGGCGGGGCGCCCGGGCGAACGGGTCCGTCAAATCCCAGCCGACGAAACGGGTCGTCATCCCGTGCCTTCCTGCGGCGAGGTTGCTCGCCCGGCGTTAAGAGGGGCCGCCTCCCATTCCACCGAAGGTGACCCGCACATGCACTACCGCCCTCTGGGCCGCACCGGCCTGTTTGTCTCTGAACTGTGTTTCGGCGCCATGACGTTTGGCGGCGAGGGCTTCTGGAAGGCCATCGGGCAGCAGGGCCAGGCGGAGGCCGACAAGCTGGTGGGACGCTGCCTGGACGCGGGCATCAACTTCTTCGACACCGCGAACGTGTACTCGAACGGCCTGTCGGAGGAGCTGCTGGGCAAGGCACTGGCCCCGAAACGCTCCCAGGTGGTGCTGGCCACCAAGGTGCGCGGCCGCATGGGTCCGGGCATGAACGAGGTGGGCCTGTCGCGCTACCACATCCTCGACTCCGTGCACGCAAGCCTCAAGCGCCTGGGCACCGACCACATCGACCTGCTCCAGATTCACGGCTACGACGTGGCCACCCCGCTGGATGAGACGCTGCGCGCGCTGGACGACCTCGTGCGCGAGGGCAAGGTGCGCTACCTGGGCGCCTCCAACCTGGCCGCGTGGCAGCTCATGAAGGCGCTGGGCCTGAGCGACAGCCGGAACCAGTCCCGCTTCGAATCGCTCCAGGCCTACTACTCCATCGCCGGCCGTGACCTGGAGCGCGAGGTGGTGCCGCTGCTCAAGGACCAGAACGTCGGCCTGATGGTGTGGAGCCCGCTGGCCGGTGGCTTCCTGTCCGGCAAGTTCCGCCGCGACTCGCAGGGCCCCGAGGGCTCCCGCCGCGCCGCCTTCGACTTCCCGCCCGTGGACCGCGAGCGCGCGTACAACGCCATCGACGTGATGGACGTCATCGCCAAGGAGCAGAACGCCTCCGTGGCCCGCGTGGCGCTCGCGTGGCTCTTGCACCAGCCGCACGTCACCACCGTCATCCTCGGCGCCAAGACGGAGGCCCAGCTGGAGGACAACCTGGCCGCCTCCGAGCTGCGCCTCACCCCCGCCCAGTTGGAGAAGCTGGACGCCGTCTCCAAGCTGCCCCCCGAGTACCCGGGCTGGATGGTGGAGCGTCAGAACGCGGACCGCTTCCCCCCGGCCCGCTGACCCGGTTCCACCCGGAGTCCCATCCGTGCGGACTTTTCCAAAACCGCTGGATGGACCCGACCTGCTGCATGTGTCCGGACGACCGTGCAATCGGGATGCTCGGACTCCACTGACAGTCCGGGATGGCGAGCATCCAGGCAGTGAAGGGGCCGGGCCTCCAGGTGAGGTGAAAGACACGGAGGGTGTTTGGGATTGGGACGGACTCCCGATATCTTGGGGATTGTGAAGCGCTCGGTGAACCCGGGCGCGGTCCACGGAGCTCACGCGTCTGCCTGGCAACACCCCCGTGCGGTCGGGGTCGCGTGAAAAGAGTGCGGTCGCCCGGATGACCTTGGAGGTCCGGTGCGCGGCGGCTTCGTTGCTTCGTGGGGGGCCTGTCCGGGCCCCGGGAACTCCCCGGGGCCCGGGTAACCTTCATGCCGCCTGTCCGTCTGGACGGCTTCAGTTCTTGGAGTCGACGCGCGCGCCGCCGCTGACCTCGACCCGGGAGTTCTTGGGCCGCGCGGACAGGCTGATGACGCTGCCGCCGGACGCCTCGCCGGAGACGGTGCCGGGCGCGTCCGCCTCCACGATGGCGCCGCCGCTCGCGTCCACGTCCAGCTCCTTCACGCCCTGAAGCTGCCGGGCGTGGAGCTGGGCACCGCCGCTGACCTCGGCGTCCACCTTCTCCGCGCGGCCGATGAGCGTCAGTTCGGCGCCGCCGCTGACCTCCGCGTCCACCTCCCTCGAGTCCACGCCGCGCACGGTGAGCTCGGCGCCGCCGCTGGCCTCGGCCTCGAACTCATCGGACGCGGTGGCTTCGGCCTCCACGTTGCTGCCGCCGCTGGCCTCCACGTGGTCGATGCGGGGCGAGGACACGATGAGGCGCACGCGACCATTGAGGCCGCCCCACCAACTGCCCTTGCGGTCGATGCGCGTGGTGAGGACGCCGTCCTCCACCACCAGCCGGACGCGGGACAGGGAGTCGGCGGGTCCTTCCAGACGGACGGACTTGGGGCCCACCTTCACCTGGGCGTGCATGCCGTGGCCCACGGAGACGCCGTGGAAGTCCTCCACCTGGCGCGTCTCGCCGGCGGATTCACTGGAGGGGGCCTTCGCGTCCTCGGCGTGGGCGGTACAGGCGACGGTGGAGAGGCAGCAGGCGGCGAGCAGGGAAAGAGGGGCGATCCTCATGGTCGGCTCCAAGCGTGGCGCGGGACGTAAGGGCACGTCCCGGCGGATGCGTTCGTTACGCGGGAGCCGATGGGTTGATTGCGTATCCGCGACGAAAGCCGCGGGGCGCCTGTCAGGGATTGGCCAGCAGTTCCAGGGGGACCCGGACGGACGTGGTGTCGTCGGGTTTGATTTCCACGAGGAGCTTCAGGGGCCGGCCGGTGCCGTCCATGAGCTTCAGGGTGTGCCTGCCCACCGGGAGGGCGACCTTGGTGAGGGGCGTCTCTCCGAGCGAACGGTTGCCCAGGGACACGCGGGCGGAAGGTTCGGTGACGAGCGTCAGGAAGCCCTGGGGTGCGGCGGCTTCGGGGGTTCCGGCCGGAGCGTCTTCGACGACTTCGGGAGCTGCGGGGGGCTTGGGCTTGCGGACCGGGGTGGCGGTCGCGTCGCCGTCGCGCTTGGGGCGGCGCAAGCTGGTGGCCGGCTTCTTCTTTTCGGCCTGGGCGTCGTCGGTCAGAGCGTCCGGGTCGGTGGTTTCGGACGGTGGGGTCGTGGGCTCGGGGTCGGCAGGAGCCGGGTTCGCGGGCTCGCTGTCGGCGAGTTCGGTGGACGGTTCCGGCGTCGGCGGCGTCGGCTCTGGGACGGCGGGGTCGGTCTGGGGGGCTTCCGGCTCCGCGACGACCGGTGGAGAAGTTGTGGAGGACTTCCCGGACGGGTTCCGCCCGAGCAGCGAGTTCCACAGCGCGGCCACGCGCCCGCCATCCAGACCGAGCGCCACGGTGGTGACGAGGCCTCCGATGGCGAGGAGCACGATGCAGGCCGCGATGAGCGCACCCCGGCGGGACGCGGGCTTGTCCAGGAGGTCGTGGGTTTCGGTTGCCCGTTCGGAGGCGCGCGCCCCGTTGGAGCGGGTGGGGGGCGTGGACTGCTTGCGGCGGGATGAAGGAGCGCGGCGGACCGCGGGGGTGTTCTCCGGCGCCTCTTCCGGAGGCAGGGCCGGCGCGCGGGAGATGGAGGTCTCGCTGTCGTTGATGGACGCGGAGACCGCGTTGTGAGGCAGGGTGACGCGCATGCTGTCCTGGGTGGACGCACGCGGAGGTCGGGGACGGGAGTCTTCCGTGGAGTTGTTCGTGGCGTCACGTGAGGCGCGGGAACGTGCGTCCTCGGTGCCGGCATCGCGTGCGGAGCGTCCTCGTGCTTCTTCCGCGCCGCCATGCGCCACATCGCGCGAGGAGCGGACGCGCGTTTCTTCGGCACTGTTGTTCGTGGCCTCGCGCGGAGGCCGGGGACGGGAGTCTTCCGCGCCGCCATTGAAGGCTTCACGTGGAGGCTTCGGACGCGCGTCCTCGGTGGATCCATTCGGGGCATCGCGCGTGGGGCGCGCTCGCGCATCCTCTGGGCCGTTGGCGTGGTCCCTCGCGGACCTCGAACGGGCGTCCTCCGAACCGGCACGGGCGCGGGGCTCCTCCGGCGGCACGAATACCGGAGGCTCCCGGTGGGTTCGGGCCTTGGGGTCCTCGGCGGGCTGTGCTCCCACGCGGGACAGGGGCGTGAGGACCGTCTCTCCCTCGACGTAGCCGGGGGAGGTCTCGACGGTGGACGGCGTGATGCGCAGGACCGCATCCAGCACCACGGGCGGCAGGGCCGGCTGCGTGCGCACGCTGGGATCGGAGTCCTCGGCGCTGTCGGTCAGCGCATCCTGGGCGTGGGACGGCGGACGGTGCGGCTCCGTGATGGGAGGCGAGACCCGGCGCGAGGGCGGCGTCGCGGGCGCGGGCTTCCGCACGGCGAGCTCTTCCGTCGTGTTGCGACGCCCCAGCGCGTTCGCGGGCGGAGGGGGCGCCTTGGGTGGCGCGGGCGGCTTCACCGGCGCGGACGGGCGCGGCGGCAGCGCGGAGGAGATCTGCGGCAGGCCGGTGGGGGGCAGCGTGACGGGGTCCGGCGGCAGCTCCGCGCCTCGGGCCAGCACCTGCGCCACCTGCGTCTCGCTGGAGGTTCCGTCCCTGGTCGCCTGGCCGCTCATGAGCAACAGGCGGGTCTGGTCGCGGCGCTCGGAGAACAGGCGCAGCATCAATTCGCTGCTCTGTTCGGGGTGCCAGATGCGCGGGCCCACGGCGCGCTCGATGGCGCGGGCGAACTCCAGGGTGGTGGAGTAGCGATCCTCTCGCCGCTTCGCGAGCGCCTTGAGGACGATGGCGTCCAGCTCCGGAGGGATCTGCTTGTTCACGCGCGAGGGTGGCGTCACCTCTCCGCTGAGCACCGCGTTCATCATCGCGTCGGCGCTCTTCGCGTAGAACAGCCGCATGCCGGTGAGGCACTCGTGCAGCACCACGCCCAGGCTGAACAGGTCGCTTCGGGCGTCCAGCGGATCGCCCATGATCTGCTCCGGCGACATGTAGCCGCTGGTGCCCTTCACCATGCCCACGGCGGTGCGGCCCGCGCGCGCCAGGCTCTTGGCGATGCCGAAGTCGAGCAGCTTGGTGACGCCTTCGTACGTCACCATGATGTTCTTCTCGGCCACGTCCCGGTGCACCACGGGGGACGGCCGGCCGAGCGGGTCCGTGAAGGCGTGCGCGTAGTTGAGCGCCACCGCCGTGTCGCGCACCGCCATCAGGCTCAGGCCCATGGGGATGGGCTCGTGCGCGGCGCGGCAGGCGCGGGCGACCTCCACCAGGGTGGCGCCCGGCACGAACTCCATCGCGAGGAACAGCTCCCCGTCCGCCACGTCCAGGTCGTACACGTGCGCGATGTGGGGGTGGTTGAACGCGGCCGTCACCTTGGCCTCGTCCAGGAACATCCGGACGAACTCCTCCTCGCCCCGGATGTCGGGGAGGATCTGCTTCAGCACCACCATCTTGCGGAAGCCGGCGAGGCCCTTTTGGGCCGCGAGGAAAATCTCCGCCATCCCGCCCGTGGACAGGCGGCAGAGCACCTCGTACTTGCCCAACACCCGGCCGCGGAACCCGTCCGGAGTGAGCGTCAGCGTCGTCCCAGCCATTGAAGGGGTCCGACTCTACACCTGGGGCAGGCCGGTCGCGAAAGGCCCGGACCCCGGTTTCTGGACGGATGCCAGGGCTTCCGGGGATGAGACCTTCGTCCGGGTGAGGACAGGACCTCCGGGAAGTGTCCGCCACCCGAGGGGCGGGGCTCGGGGAGGGGGGGACCCGGGGGCGGGGCTGGCTACCGTGGGCGGTCTTGGGTTCGGGAAGGTGCGCGCATGCGGTCCGGAGCGAGGAGCCAGGCGGTGTGGTGGGCGGGGGTCCTGCTGGGCGTGCTGCTGGGGATGGGGGAGGCCCGGGCGACGGGGCTCCACGTGGATGTCGACCTTCAGACGTCGCTCTTCCTGGACCGCACGTACCTGTTCGCGTCGCCCAGCCGCATCCACCGCCTGGGGGACCCGGAGTCGCCCGCGCCGCTGCTCCTCGAGGGTCAGTTCGCGCCCAACCTCTTCCTGCCGCAGTTGCGGAAGAACGACTTCAAGCAGGACGGGCGGGAGACGCTGTTCTCCCTGGTGTTCACGCCGAAGATCCTGCTGCGGATGTTCAACACGAACAGCAACCCCATCCCGCCGCCGTCGTACATGCCGAAGTTCACGCTCCAGGCGGCGCACCTGCGGCTGTTGCATGGCCCGGACCCTGAAGGAGCGCCCCGGATGCTGGCGCTGGGGTTGAACGTCATCCTGGGCCACCACTCCAACGGCGAGGACGGGTGCTTCTTCGGGAACCAGACGGGGACGGACCCGGACTGCACGCCCGCGGAGGGGCAACTTCCGCTGAACGAGGTGACGGGGAGTTTCTCCACGAACATGCTGCGCTTCGAGGTGCACGGGCGGCTGGGGTTCGATGTGGATCCGCACACGTTGAGCGCATGGATCATCGGGGGCCATGCCTTCTACGAACTGAATACAGCGATCGGGCCCGGGGGACTGACTCCGCAGGAGCGCACGGTGTATGGGGTCGGGCACTGGGGGGTGGGGCTGGTGGGGGAGCGTGATGTGAACGGGAGCCGCTTCCGGCTGGAAGGGGCGCTGTCGCATCCGTTCGGTGAGACACCGAGTCAGCGGACCACGCTGAGCGTGGAGCTGGCGGCGAACCCATGGTGGGGGTCGGGCTTCGGGGTGTTCGCGCGGTACGTGAGGGGGCAGGACTACTACAACATCCTCTTCCTGGAGCGCATCAGCCTCTGGCAGTTCGGGCTTGTGTTTGATCTGAACCCGGGCGCGCGGTTGAAGACAGACAGTGGGAGGCCGCCCGGCTTCCAGTGACGTCCGGCCTGCTCACGGCTCCGTGAAGGCCGGGGGCAACAGGGCGCGGACCTCACCGGCGAAGACCGGGACGCTGCGGGCCAGTCCGTCCAGGAGTCTCATCAGGGAGATGGGTGGATTGCGCAGCGCCTCTGCCTGGGCCCTGAGCATTTCCAATACAACTTCCGGCGCCTGACTGAGCAGGTGTTGAAGGAAGGTGTCGGGACCTTGTGCCTGGAGGGTCGTGGGCAGGTGTTTCTTCCCGAAGTCACGCAGGTTGCTCGTGACGAGGGTCTGGGCACCCACGTGCACGGCGGCGGCGAGGACATGCCGGTCCTTCTCCGAATTGGTCATGGATGGGATGAGCCCTTCATGGCCCGTCACCATGGCCTCTGGGAAAGCGGCCTTCATGGCGGCCACGCGTCGGGCGGCCTTCTGCTCCGACAGACCGAGTGCGCTGACAAGGTTGCGGCGCGTCTCTTCGAGGATGAGCTCCGTCCAGTGGATCTGGATAAGTCCCTCATGGGCCGCGCTCAGCAATGTGTCGCAGACGGTGAGGGGAATCAGGACGTTCGCATCGAGGACGACCGGGAACGGGGCGTGAATCACGAGATGAGGGGCCCTCGAGTTCTCTTCATTCGAGTTCGGGGTAGCCCCCGGCGTCCTGGCTCTCGCGCATCATCGCGTCGAGCTGGATCCGGCGGTCGGACTTCTGGCGCGCGCGGTATTCGAGGACGTCCTTGCTGTAGACGCGCCGATGGGTGCCCGTGCGATGGAAGGGGATCCGACCCTCGTCGAGCAGCTGCACCAGGTACTGCCGTGACACGTTGAGCAGGTTCGCGGCCTGCTGGGTCGTGAGCTCCTTGTGGACCGGAACCACGGTGACCGCATCGCCCGATGCGAGGATGGCGAGCAGCTGCTGCATCAGCGTGAGCACATCCGTCGGCAAGGGCACGGATTCGTGGTTGGGGCCCAACAGCGAGAAGAGCGGATGTCCGCCCCCCTTCTCACCCAGCTCCCGGGTGATGAGCTGCGCGAGCTTCCGCACCTGCTCCAACGACACGTCACTGGCGGCGACGGGCTCTGACGCGCGGGGCGGAAGGGCATCAGCGGTCGGCGAAGTCATGGGTGCCTCCTCGGCCGGACACCACCGGGCCAGGAAGAATCATGGTCACATCCGACGCAAACGCAAGCCACCCCATATGGTCTGGCTGGAAGAAGAACCGTGAAAACGCCGTAACCGCAACCCGGAGGAGAAGAATCCGGGGATCTCCCCGTGCGCCCTGGAGGTGGGTTACGACGGCGGCGACATGGACACCTCCGCCTCCCCGCGCACCGTCACCGGCCGCGTCGACGTGCATCCCCGTGGCTTCGGCTTCCTCACCGTGCAGAAGCCCGGTGCCCCCGAGGTGCTGTCCGCCTTCATCACGCCACCGGACTTGAACCCCCTCTTCGCGGGCGACGTCGTCTCCGCCACCGTGACGGCCTCCGGCGAAGGCCGGTGGACCGCGTCCGGCCTGTCGCTGGTGGAGCGCACCCGCACCGTCGTCTATGGCGAGGTCGTGGCGCGCCGGGGCACCTTCTTCCTGCGCATCGACAAGGAGGTCTCCAACACCGAGTGGCCCCTGGACCCGGGCACCACTCCCGTCCAAGCCAATGACGCTGTCGTCGCCCGCATCGCGGACGGCAAGGTCGTGCTGCTCTACAAGCTGGAGCCCGGCGCTGACCGCTCCCTCGAACGCGTCATCGCCCGCCACGGCCTGCACCGCGACTTCCCCCAGGAGGTCGTCGCCGAAGCGCTCAGCGCCCGCGAGGTGCCCCACGCGCTGGGCACCCGCCGCGACCTCCGCGCCATCCCCACCGTCACCGTGGACGCGCCCTCCACCCGCGACATCGACGACGCCATCTCCGTGCTGCCCGCCGGCCCCGATGGCGCCGTGCGCCTGCTCGTGTCCATCGCGGATGTCGGCGAGTCCGTGAAGGAGGGCAGCGCCCTGGACCTGGAGGCCCGCGCCCGCGCCACCAGCGTGTACCTGGCCGGCCGCGTGCTCCCCATGCTCCCGGAGGAGCTGTCCTCGAACTGGCTCAGCCTCGTGCCGGACCAGGAGCGCCACTGCCTCACCGTGGAGCTGAGAATCGACCCCGACGGCCGCGTCACCTCCGCGGACGTCTATGAAAGCCTCATCCGCTCCTGGGCGCGGCTGAACTACGACGAGGTCGCGGAGTTCCTCGACGACGGCACCGTGTCCCCCGCCATGGAGTCCGTGCGCGAGGCCATGCCCTGGTTCCGGCTGGCGGCGGCCCGCCTCGCCGTGTCCCGCGCGGCCCGGGGCGGCATGGCGATGTCCCGCGACGAGGCGCGCTTCACCTTCGACACCTCCACCGGCGCCGTGTCCGGCCTCTCCGGCGAGAAGGACACCTCCGCGCACGGGATGATTGAGCGCTTCATGGTCGCCGCCAACGAGGCCATCGCCATGTGGCTGATGACGCGCGGCGTGCCCACCGTGTTCCGCGTCCACGAACAGCCGGACCCGCAGCGCGTGGCGGACGTGAACGCGTTCGCGCTGCATTCGGGGTTCGCGGCGGGCTTCGGCGCGCAGCTGACGCCCCTGGCCCTGGCCGCGTTCGACCGGCAGATCTCCGGCGCGAAGGCGGAGGCCGCGCTGCGCTCCGTGCTGCGCCGCTCACTGGGCCCGTCCCGCTACACCGTGAAGCCCGGCCCCCACTTCGGTCTGGCCGCGCCCCTGTACCTGCACTTCACGTCCCCCATCCGCCGGTACGCGGACCTCGCCGTGCACCGGCTCATCAAGGCGTACCTCCAGGGCCGCCGTGACTTCGTGCACGAGGATCCCGAGGTCGAGCTGCTCTCCCAGCACATCAACCTGCGCGCCCGCTCCGCCAACCGCGCGGAGGTGGACCGTCACCACGAACTGGAGGCCCGCTTCATGGCCTCCCGCATCGGGCAGCAGTTCCCGGCGCGCATCGTGCGCGTGAAGCCCTTTGGCCTCGTCGCGCAACTGGATGGCATGTGGGTGGAGGGCATGGTGCCCGCGGACGGCCTCGCCGGCGGTCCCTACCGCCCGGACGCGCGCGAGCTTTCCATGGTGGGCGCCAAGCGGACCTTCACCGTGGGCATGCCGGTGAAGGTCAAGGTCGTCTCCACCGACGAACAACTGGGCCGCGTGGAGTTCTCCCTGGTGGAGTGACGGCTCGGGCGCTTCAGCCCGCCAACGGCAGGCCCTCGGTGGACTCCACGAGGGCCTTTCCGCGCACCCACCCGAGCAGCCCGCTGGCCGAGCGCACCAGGTACCAGACGTCGTCCCAGTCGCCCTTCGCCGGCACGCTCGCGGCCATCACCTGCACCTTGGAGCCCTGCGCCGTGGTGGCCACCACCGCGGAGCCCGTGCGGGCCTGCGCCAGCGGGAACGACTTCTTCACCGTGGCCTCCACGCCCACCGCGTACAGCTCCTGCGGCACCAGGTTGAGCTTCCACGCCTTGCGGTCCAGCGCGTACTTCTCCCGCCGGTGCCAGAAGCCCATCCACGTATCGACCAGGACGATGCCGTTGCCCTTCGCTTCCGTGAGGGCCCGCACGTCACCCAGCGGCTTCACGGCCTTGCCGTCGTAGCCGTAGAGGAAGAAGCGGTGGTCGTCGTCCACGTCGCCCACGGAGTGCACGAGCAGCTCCTTCCACTTGTCGCTCGTGTCCAGGTCCACCACGGTGAAGCCGCTCACCTCGTTGCCGGCCGCGTTGCCCTGCACCGTGGCCGCGCCGACCTTCAACGTGAACTTCCCGTCAGCGCCCGGCGTCAACGACACCGCGTCGGGCTTGCCATCGCCGTCCAGGTCCACGTTCGCGGATTTCACGGGCGCGTCGTTCTGGGCCCCAGCCTGGGCTCCAGCGGGGGCGGCGGCGAGCAGCACGGCGGAGGACAGCACGGCCAGGAGGGACGTCTTCACGGGGGCAGGACCTTGGGTCAGGCAGGGACCGGGCACGCAGGCCCGGAAGCGCACGAAGGCGGAGCAGGCTAGCCGCCCGCCCCCGCCCCGGACACCCCGGCGTTCACCCCGAGCGGCGGAAGCGTCCCCGGAAGTGCCGGTCGAGGAAGGCCTCCGCCTGCGTCAGCGCCTCGCGGGCCTCGGGCGGAAGCGTGGCGGCCGCCGCCCTCGCCTGGTGGAGGGAAGAAGGCCCCCCCTCCGTTGGAGACAGCGCCCGCGTGACGGCCTCCACCCGGGCATGCGCGGCGTCCACCACGCCCTTCGCCTCGTCCAGGGACACCTCTCCCTCGGCCAGAGCGTTCAGCAGTTGGCAACGGTAGCGGCGGCAGGCCTCCGGACGCTCCGTGTAGACGGTGCAGCACCGGCCGTTCAACGCCGCGCAGGGCTGGGGCAGCACGACGGTGCCGTCTTCTCGCGCGGTGAGAGGCAGGCCACGTCGGGTCAGCGACCCCGACTCGTTGGGTTGGAGCGGCACGTGGGTGAAGAGCGTGCCGTCACAACACATGCCGCAGTGGAGACAGAGGGTGGACAGGGGCATGGCGCGGGTTCAGGGTGGCCCCGCTTCCGGCGCGGGACGGGGCCGTCCGGCATAACCGCTCAGAGGGGCGTGAGTCATCCCGGACGTGTTTCACGAAGGCTCGCCGCCCTCCGAGGCAGGGTACGTACCACCACCTGACATGCGACATGCCTGGGGCGTCCGGCGTCTCAGGATGAGCTGCCTTTCGTGGGTAACGCACGACCCGAGGATGGGACACGCATGCACCCGTCTTGGAAGGCCATGCGTCTGTCCGTGGAAGGAATTCTCCACACGTGAGAAGCCACTCTGCGACAATTCAAGGGTCGCTTGCCGACACGGCCCGAAGGTCCGAGTGCAAGCAGGATGAATCATCTCCACTCTGTGGGAATCCGAGTTCCCCGGGTCAGCCGTAACTGGGGAGAGCACAGTTTCTTCGGACGTCGTAGGATCATGCCTCGTAGGACATCGAGGGAGCCCCCCATGCACACGGACACTCAGGACGCGCCGGCCGGCCGCGAAACCCTTCTCGGATATCGGGTAGGGACGGAGTTGAGCGCGGCGGCATCGTTTGGCGCGCACTTCTCGCCCGGGCGTCTGGTGCAGTTGTCGCTGGAACACCTCACGCTCCACCTGGAGTCGCACACCGTGCCCCGCAAGGGACAGGCCGCTTCGGTGGTGGTGGGTGAAGGCGAACGGTGGGCCACCGCGCTGGACGCGGAGGTCATTGGTGTCAACGACGCGCGGCCGGAAGTCAGCCTGCGCTTCGTCGCGCCGCCGCTGGACGCGGGCCGTCGCATCGTGGGCCTGCTGGAGTCGCTGCGCGACAACGGCCTGTTGCTCACGCCGGAGACGCGGCCGGTGTGGCGCGAGCAGATCGACCGCGCGGACCGCGTGGCGCGCATCTGTGAGGCGCTCGCCTCGCGTCAGGCTCGCGGCGTGCTGCGCACCCAGGACGGTCAGCGCGTGGAGGTCACCGCCTCCTTCTTCGAGCCGCTCCAGGACATGTTCGGCTGGCGTCTGCACGGCGCGCTTCCCCCCGGCCCCTTCACCGTGGAGGCCTTCGGCTACAGCAGCGTGGTGCACCTCCAGGGCGAGGCCGCGCGTGTGGAAGGCGACCTGCTGGTGATGCCGGTGCCCACCTCCATCGTGCGCTTCCGCCACCGCTGGCTGCGCCGCACGCAGGCCAGCGCCTCGTGCACGCTGGACTTCGACCACCCGCTCTGGCCCCAGGTGCACGTGAGCCGTGGCCTGCTCGACGTTTCCTACGAGGGCCTGTCCTTCCTCACCGAGCCTGGCGAGGACCTGATGTACCCGGGCCTGCGCCTGCCGGTGGTGGAGGTGGCGCTGGATGGCCACGCGCCGGTGCGCCTGCGCGCGGAGGTGCGCAACATCTCCAGCACGCCCAATGGCCGCCGCTGCGGCGTGTGCGTCCGTCCGCTGGATGCCGAGGGCGCCAGGGCGTGGCGCGCGCTGGTGGAGGCGCAGGCCCATCCGACGACGAAGGTGGAAGGCGACTGGAACGACTCCACCTGGAAGCTCTTTGAGCGCTCCGGCTACTTCCGCCTGCCGGGCAAGGAGCCGGTGAAGTTCACCAGCCTGCGCGAACAGTTCGACCAGACGCAGGACAAGCTCCAGGAGAACCCCCGCCTGGGCTACCGCGTGGTGCGCCCCGCGGACGACGGCATGGAAGCGACGCTGTCCGTGCTCAAGCCCTACGCGGGAAGCTGGATGGCGCACCAACTGGCGCGGTACCAGCCGGCCAACAGCCGCTCCACCGCGCGCGAAGCGCTGCGCGACATCTACCTGCGCGGCTACGAGCCCACGCAGGCGGACCCGGAGGTGAAGTGGTTCTTCGCCTACTGCGAGGCCAACGTCCGCTGGGTGCGCTACACCAAGTTCGACTTCGCCACCTGGTACGCGCACACCGGCCAGACGTGCCTCGTGCCCTTCCGCCTGATGGAGGGCGAGGTGGACAGCACCTGGCCCGCGCCCGCCGGCATCGAACTGGACACGCCCACCGCCGAGGAGCGCGCGCGCTTCTTCGAGAAGGTGGCCACCAGCCGTCCGGAGGCCTACCGCGAGGCGCTGGACCTGGTGCCGGAGCGCTTCGACCTGAGCGCCACGCGCACCGGCTGGGGTGAAGCGGGCCTGTCCCGCGAGCGCGAGCTGTTGGTGGCCCGTCACGAGGGCAAGGCCGTGGCGCTGGCGGTGTTCGAGTCCGCGCAGCCGGGCCTCAACCTCTTCAACGTGCTGGACGGCGTGCGCCTGGTGCCGTTGGAGGACGACGCGCGCCCGGAGGTGCAGGACGCGTTCGTGGCGCTGCTGGGCCGCGCGGCGGAGTGGTACCGGGCCCGCGACCGCAAGGTGTTCGTCCACTACGTGGAAGGCACGTGCGTGGAGTACGCGGAGCGCGTGTCGCTGGCGGACCTGGGCGACGGCAAGCTGTGGGTGATGTCCGCCCGACTGCTGCCGGAGTTCCTGGAGCACCTGTGCGAGTCCACCACGCCCCGCGCGGCGTGATGGGCCCGTCTCTCACCGCACGGCGGGCCGGGGTCTCCCCTGGCCCGCGGCGGTCGGGGCCTTAAAGCCCTTCGTCGTCCGGGTCCGGGTAGGACTCCAGCTCTTCGTCCTCTTCCTCCACGGGCGCCGGGGCTGGGGCCTTGCGGTTCTTGCCGCCCTTGGTTGATTCCGCGGCCGGCAGGTCCGTGTCCGGGCCCACGACGTAGCCCTGGCGGCCCTGCTGGATGCGGCGCAACAGGCCCTCCTGCTCCAGCGCCTCCAGGAGGCGCGCGAAGGTGGAGAAGCCGTGGTCGCGCTCGTCGAAGTCGGGCTCCTTGCGGACGATGGTCTCCTTGATGAGCGACGGGTTGAGCGGGCCCGTGGCGCGGCGCAGCAGGCTCTGCACCACCTCGCGAGCGATGGCCGGCACCTCCGCCTTGTTCTTGCCGCCCTTGCCCTCGTGGCCTTCCTTGCCGGAGGACTCGGCCTTGTGGCCCTTGCCCTCGTCCTTGTTGCCCTTGCCGCCGCGCTTGCCGCGGCCCTCTTCCTTGTCGCCCTTGCCCTTGCCGCCGTGGTCCTTGTCCTTCCCACCGTGGGACTTGGGCCGCATGTAGATGAACTGGTCGCACGCGTTCACGAACATGCGGGAGCTGGCTTCCTTCACCGCCAGCCCGATGACGGTGCGGCCGTTCTCACGCAGCTTGTACGCCAGCGGGCAGAAGTCGCTGTCGCCGGAGCCGATGACGAAGGTGTCGATCTGCTCGCGCGCGTAGCACAGCTCCAGCGCGTCGATGACCAGGCGCATGTCCGCGCTGTTCTTGCCAGCGCGGGTGGAGGGGGGCACGTCCACCAGCTCCACGCCCACGTCGTGCAGGCGCACCTTCGCGTCCGCGAAGCGCGACCAGTCGCAGTAGGCGCGGCGGAAGACGACCTTGCCCTGCTCCAGCAGCTGGTCCAGCGCGGGCTGGAGGTCGAAGTTGTTGGAGCTGATCCCGGTGTTGGTCACCAGGTTCTCGAAGTCGATGAAGAGGGCGATGCGGTGCTGCTCGTCGGTGCGTCCAGCCAAAGGTGCCTCGTATTTTTGCCGCGCTCACGCGGCGCGAGAAAAGACAGACAGGGGGCAATCCGCGAGGGGTTGTCGGCCCGTGCGCGCTCCACCCTACTGTGTTGCCGCTCCCACGGGCACGGCCCGTGTCCTGCCGCTGAACATTCAGCGCCTCCCACCCTACGTTCAGGGGTGAGCCAGGGGGCAGTGCCCCCCGCCACGGAGGTGTCACGATGATGCGCAGATTCCCCAGAGGATGGCGAGCGATGCTGTTGAGCACGCCCATGCTCGGCCTGTTGCTGGTCCCGGTCATGGGCCAGGCCGAACCGCCCGACGTGGGCAAAGCCCAGGATGTGGGTTCGCACGTCTACAACGAGCCTGCCAGCACCAGCCCCTCCAACGTGGTGGGCACCGTCTCGGACAGGAACCCCTCGCAGCTCACCCGGAACCTCGCCATCCGGCAAATCAATCCCGACGCGGAGCGGATGCGCGAGGTGATGGGGCCGGTGGTGAAGCGGGACGGGCTGATCCTGTATGTGCACGACGTGTCGGGGCCGGTGGTGCCCCTGGACATGAGCGCGCTGCGAATCAACAAGCTGCCGCAGAAGGGCCAGGAGATCGTGGCCACCTACCAGGTGGAGGGAAAGACGAGCAACATGGCCCTGTCCATCCAGGGCGAGAAGCTGGACTAGCGCTCAATCAGGGGAGCGAAGGCGGCGTTCAGTTCGCCTTCGCGCCCCGCACCTCGTCCAGCACGCTCAGGTCCACGAGTCCCGCGATGTCGTCGCTGGGAATGAAGCCCAGCTCCTTCGCGTGACGGGCGGACGTCGCGAGCGCGGCGGGCACCGGGTCCAGGCTGGGCTCCAGGCGGGAGAAGGCGTCCTGGAGCACCGGCCCCGGCAGGGGCTTCTGCGTGAGCTGGCCGAAGGCGGCGTTGGTGGACGTGGCGAAGGCGGCCGGGTCCGCGCGCCAGCGCTCGGTGAGCCGCACGTGCGTGCGAAGCAGCGCGGCGATGCGCGAGCGCTGCGTCTCCAGCACCTTCTTCGTCGTCACGACGACCGTGGTGGGGAAGCGCTTGTCCGGCCACAGGTCGCGCTCGTCCACCAGGATGTGGCCTCCTCCTTCGGCCAGCATGCGCGCGCCCCAGGGCTCCGGCACCCACGCCCCCTCGATGGCGCCCTGGAGGTACTGGCCCAGGATGTCCGGGTTGCTGATGGGAATCACCTGCACGTCGCCGCCCGCGTCCGTGGCGATGCTGAGTTTCTGACCCTTGAGCCAGGTGCGCAGGGCGATGTCCTGGGTGTTGCCCAACTGCGGCGTCGCCAGCTTCTTGCCCTTGAGCTCCGCGGCGCTCTTCGCGTTCTTCACCACCAGCACCGCGCCGTCGTTCACCGCGCCCGCGATGATGCGCAATTCCCTGCCGGCCTTGAGGTACGTGTTGATGGCGGGGCCGGGCCCCACGTAGGCCACGTCCACGGAGCCCGCGACCAGCGCCTCCATGGCGGCGGGGCCCGCGTTGAACTGGCGCACCTCCACGCGGCCCATGCCGGGCTGCGAACCGAAGAGGCCCTCGGAGTTCGCCACCAGCGCCTGCGCGTGCGTGATGTTGGGGAAGAAGGCCACGCGCAAGGGAGCGTCGGCGCCCGTGGGCGTGTCGCTCTTGCAGGACGCGATGCCGGTCAGGACGGCGCAGAGGACAAGAAGGTGTTTCATCGGGCGCGCGGAAGGCATTGCCGTCACGCTAACGGGCAAACCGTGCCCGGTATCAATGCCCTTGAGGGCGAAGCGCCGGGAAGCGTCGTGGGGCGCACACCGGAAGCCCGGCCGGAGTCCGGGCCTACGCCGTCAGGCCCCACCGGCGCCGCAGCCGCGTCTCCACCGTCTGGAACAGGACGCGGTCCACGGTGATGCCAATGAGGATGATGGCCAGCATCACCGCCATCACCTGCGCCACGTCCATCAACTCGCGGCCCATGGTGAGCAGCTGGCCCAGGCCGCCGGAGACGAAGAGCAGCTCTCCCGCGAGCAGCGCGCGCCACGCGAAGCTCCACCCCAGCTTCAGGCCGGTGACGATGCCGGGCAGGGCGCCGGGCAGGAGCACGCCGCAGTAGAAGCGCAGGCCGCGCACGCCCAATGTCCGCGCCACGCGCGCCAACTGCGGGTCCAGGCCGTTGACCGCGTCCTCGGTGGCGATGGAGATGCCCAGCACGCTGCCCATCACCACCACGAAGAGGATGGCGCCGTCGTTGAGGCCGAACCACAAGAGGGCCAGCGGCAGCCAGCAGATGGAGGGCAGCGCCTGCAGGCCCATCACCACGGGCTTCACCGCGTTGCGGAAGAAGGCCAGCCGCGCGATGAGCAGCCCCAGCGGCACGCCGATGGCCACCGCCATCAGGTAGGCGCGAAAGAGCCGTCCCAGCGAGCGCGCCGTCGCGCCGCCCATCCGGCCGTCGCGCACCATGGCGATGAGCGTCTCCACCACCTCCAGCGGGCCGGGGAACAGGTGCTTGTTCCACACGCCCGCGCGCGTCAGGCCCTCCCAGAGGGCGAACAGCAGCGCGATCAATCCCAGCTTCTGCGCCCACTTCAGCATGGCGGGTACCTCACCGACCGGTCACGGCACTGGGACGCGGCAGGCTGGAGGGGGTCTGGGTGCGGCGGGGCACAAGCTCCTGGCGCTGGGCTTCCAGCGGGGAGAACTCCCCGGCGCGCAGCCGGTGGCGGATGTCGCGGGCCATCGCGTCCAGCGACGGGTCCTCCAGCGAGCGGGGCATGGGCAGGTGGATCTCCAGGTCCTCCACCACGCGGCCGGGGCGGGGCGCCATCAACACCACGCGGGTGCCCAGCATCAGGGCCTCCTGCACGTCGTGGGTGACGAACACCACCGTCTTGCCGGAGCGCAGCCAGATGGCCTGAAGCATCTCCTGCATGTGCACGCGCGTCTGGGCATCCAGCGCGCCAAACGGTTCGTCCATCAGGAGCACGGTGGGGTCCACCGCGAGCGCCCGGGCGAGGCTGGCGCGCATCTTCATGCCGCCGGACAGCTCATGGGGCAGCGAGTCCGCGAAGCCCTCCAGGCGCACGCGCTGGATGAAGATGTCGGCGCGCTCGCGGCGCTGGGAGCGGGGCACGCCCCGGGCCCCCAGCGCGAAGGTGATGTTGCCGCGCACGGTGAGCCAGGGAAACAGCGCGGCCTCCTGGAACATCAGGAGCCGGTCCGGTCCGGGGCCCTGGATGGACTTGCCGTCGATGGCCACCGTGCCGCCGGTGGGCGCCACGTGGCCCGCGAGCGCGTAGAGCAGGGTGGACTTGCCGCAGCCGGAGGGGCCGAGCAGGCAGACGAATTCGCCCGAGCGGACGTTGAGGTTCACGTCCTGGAGCGCGACGACCTTGTTGGCGAACTGATGGCCCAACTGGGCGATGGCGATCTTCGCCCGGTCCGCTTTCACGTTCGCGGGCCGCAACAGGCGGGGAGCCACCTTGCGCAGGCCGCGCAGCCGCTCGATGAGGCGTCGAACCATTCGCCACAACCTATTCATCTGCCCCGAGGTCGCACAGGGCCACTCGCGGAAGCGGGCAGGCGCCATCCACTGGAGGACAGGTGGGGGCGTCCGGGCCGGCTGGCAGGCTGCTTCCGGGGGAGGGGACGCGCTAGCGGGTGGCGGCGCGTTCGGCCTTGCGGTGCGCCAGGGTGCGCGAGAGCAGCCAGAGGCTGACGGCGAGCACCGCCAGGCCCACGCCGGTGAAGGCGCTGCCCACGCGCAGCGACGCCTTCCGGTCGTCCCGGAACACCTCCAGCGCGTCCGTGCGGGGGCCCGTCAGGTAGCGCCGCACGGTGTCCGCGAAGGCCGTCGCCTCCGCTTCATCCTCCGTCCACTGGAAGGCGAGCGGCTGGACGCCGGAGGTCGTCTCCATCTGGGGCCGGAAGATGGGCGCGGCGCCGCTGCGCCGGCTGCGGCTGCGGTCCACCTCCACGCGGAGGATGTCCTGGGGCGCGTAGCGGCCGACCTCTTCATGGTCCAGCCAACTGGAGCGGGTGAGGACGCACGGGGCCTGGGGTTCGCACCGCAGGTCCATGCGCGCCTTCTGGCCGAGGAAGAACACCCCCAGCACCAGGAAGGGCAGGCAGAGCATCAGGAAGGCCGTGGCACCGATGGCGGTGGCGCGACTGCGACGGTAGGGGAGCGCACGCACGGCCTGCGTCTATAGCCCGGGAGCCGCCAGGGGGCAGTGCTTTCGCGCGCTCGCAAGTGTCGCCCTCCGGGCAGGCAGGCGGCGCGGGGTGTTCAGCGCCGACGACTCCCGACGCCCGGGGCGAGGAAGGCCGGGACGGTCGAAAGGCACTTGCGACATGGGTCGGGGGTCCGCACCCCTTGTCCAGGGACGTCGCACCTCTCACTCAAGGAGTCCTCCGCCCATGAAGGCCGTGGCCATCACGTTCCCGTCGCGCGAGGTGCGGGTCCTCGACGTTCCCGAGCCGCGCCTGCATTCCCCCACCGAGGTCAAGGTGCGCACGTTGGAGGTGGGCGTCTGCGGCACCGACCAGGACATCCTGAAGGGCCGCCATGGCGCGGCGCCGAAGGACGAGGACCACCTCATCCTGGGCCACGAGTGCGTGGGGGAGGTGGTGGAGGTGGGCGTGCACGTGCAGGGCCTGAAGGTCGGGGACCTGGTGGTGCCGCGCGTGCGCAGGCCGTGTCCGCACACGCGCTGCCCGGCGTGCCGTCACGGCCATCCGGACTTCTGCGTGACGGGCGACTACACGGAGCGCGGCATCCAGGGCGCGCACGGCTTCTGCGCGGAGTTCTTCGTGGAGGACGCGGCGTACCTGCACCGCGCGGACGACGCCCTGCGCGGCGTGGCGGTGCTCACCGAACCGCTCACCATCGCGGAGAAGGGCCTGCGGGAGGTGGGGCACATCCAGTCGCGGCTGCCGTGGAAGAGCGTGCCGGGCAAGGCGCTGGTGCTGGGCGCGGGGCCGGTGGCGCAGCTGGGCGCGATGGCGCTGATGCGCGCGGGCTACGAGGTGACGGCGTATTCGCGCAGCCCCAAGCCCAACGAGAAGGCCGCCGCATCCGAGTCCATTGGCGTTCCGTATGTGTCCTCCAAGGAGGTCACGGTGGAGGCCTTGAAGAAGCAACTGGGTGGCGGCGTGGACGTCATCTACGAGGCCACGGGGGCGTCCAAGGTGGCCTTCGATTCGCTCAACGTGTTGGAGGAGAACGGCGTGCTCATCTTCACCGGGGTGCCCGGGCGCGAGGAGCCGCTGGAGCTGCAAGGTGCGGAGGTGCTGGGGCAGTTGGTGCTGGGCAACCGGGTGATGTTCGGCACGGTGAACGCGTCGGACGGGGACTTCAGCGCGGCGCTGGAGGACCTGGCCCGCTTCCGTGCGCGCTGGCCCGGGAAGGTGGAAGCGCTCATCACCCAGCGTCATCCGCCGTCGGAGTTCGCGAAGGTGGTGGAGGCGAAGGGCGGCATCAAACACGTCATCACGTTCCAGGAGCATGCCCGGTGAATCCCAATGTGGACCTGAAGGGCGGCGTCGCCATCGAGGACCATGGCGTCATCGGAGACCTGCGCACGGTGGCGCTGGTGGGCCACGAGGGCACCATCGACTGGCTGTGCTACCCGCACTTCGACAGCCCCAGTGTCTTCGCGGCGCTGGTGGATCCGGAGAAGGGCGGGCACTGGCGTGTGTCGCCGGAGCCGGACGGGGTGCTGAAGCGCCAGTTCTACTGGCCGGACACCAACGTGCTGGTGACGCGCTTCTACACGCCGGACGGCGTGGGGGAGCTCATCGACCTGATGCCCCTGGGCAAGGGCGCGAGGGCGGAGGGGCGCGAGATTCTTCGCCGCATCCGCGTGGTGCGCGGGGAGATGTCCTTCCGCATGGAGTGCTTCCCGGCGTTCAACTACGCCCGGGACGAACATGAGACGCACGTGGTGAATGGCGGCGCGGCCTTCGTGTCCCAGGGCCTGAGCATGCAGTTGGTGACGCCGGTGAAGCTGAAGCAGGAGGGCCGGGGCGTCGTCGCGCACTTCACGCTGAAGGAGAGCCAGTCCGCGGTCTTCACCCTGCGCGAGGGCGGGGTGGAGGGCTGCCACCAGCACCTGCACACGCACGACTCCGCGGAGAAGCTCTTCCGGGACACGGTGGACTACTGGCGGCACTGGTTGTCCAAGTGCAAGTACACGGGGCGGTGGCGGGAGATGGTGCAGCGCTCGGCGCTGGCCCTGAAGCTGATGACGTTCGAACCGTCCGGCGCCATCGTCGCGGCGCCCACGTGCAGCCTGCCGGAGTCCCCGGGGGGCACGCGCAACTGGGACTACCGCTTCTGCTGGCTCAGGGACGCGGCCTTCACCGTCTACGCGTTCATGCGCATCGGCTTCGACGAGGAGGCCGCCGCGTTCATGCGCTGGGTGGAGGCGCGGTGCGCGGAGTCCGGGGATGGGCCGCTGCCGCTGATGTACTGCCTGGATGGCAGCCCGGTGCCGAAGGAGGAGGAGCTGAAGCACCTGGACGGCTACGGCGGCGCGAAGCCGGTGCGCATTGGCAACATGGCGGCGGGCCAGCTCCAGTTGGACATCTACGGCGAGCTGATGGACTCCGTGTACCTGTCCAACAAGTACGCGGCGCCCATCTCGTATGACTTCTGGCGGCACCTGCGCCGGCTGGTGGATTGGGTCTGCGAGAACTGGCAGAAGCAGGACGAGGGCATCTGGGAGATTCGCGGTTCGCGCCGGCACTTCGTCTATTCGAAGTTGATGTGCTGGGTGGCGGTGGACCGGGCCATCCGGCTGGCGGACAAGCGCAGCCTGCCCGCGGACCGCGCGAAGTGGCTGACCACGCGCGACACCATCTTCGAGGAGATCATGGAGAAGGGCTGGTGCGCGGAGAAGGGCGCCTTCATCCAGGCCTACGGGCATGAAGCGCTGGACGCGGCGAACCTCCTGATGCCGCTGGTGTTCTTCCTGTCCCCGGTGGATCCGCGGATGCTCTCCACGCTGGATCTCATCCGCAAGCCGCCGCGCGAGGGGGGGCTGACGTCGGACGGGCTGGTGTTCCGCTACGAGGCGGACGCGACGCTGGATGGCATTGAAGGCAGCGAAGGCACCTTCAACCTGTGCAGCTTCTGGCTGGTGGAGGCGATGACGCGCGCGAGCGCGGCCCGGCCGGACCTGCTGGACGAGGCGCGGCTCATCTTCGAGCGGATGCAGGGGTACGCGAACCACCTGGGGCTCTACGCGGAGCAGACGGGCATGTCGGGCGAGGCGCTGGGCAACTTCCCGCAGGCGCTCACGCACCTGTCGCTCATCAGCGCCGCGTTCAACCTGGACAAGACGTTGGGACGCCACGATTGATGCACGGAGACTGGTAGAGTGCGGGCACCCGCCATGTCCGACCTGTACCCGCTGCTGTTCCGCTTCGCCGTGAAGGCGGACGCCCACTACGACGTGTTCAGCCGCCGCGTGCGCAAGGGGCTGGGCATCGCCCCGCCGCTGCGCATCCTGCCGTACCGGGGCTACGGCACGCCGGAGCGCGTGGTCATCAAGGCGCGAGTGCTGGAGGAGCGCAAGGTGAAGCCCTCGCGCCAGCGGCACACGCTCCTGAGCAGCGCCGTCGCTTCCTACAAGCGCTACATGACGCGTGAAATCGCCAGCGCGCACGTGGCGGTGCGCTGGGGGGACAAGCACTGGGAGGGCACGACGGACGAGGAGGGCTTCCTGGAGCTGTGGGTTCCGCCGCCGGCGGGGGTGCGCTCGGGCTGGCATATGGTGGAGCTGGAGCTGCTGTCACCGGAGCCGGAAGGGGCTCAGCGCGTGTCGGCGCCGGTGCGGGTGGCGGGGGCGAGCGCGGAGCTGGGCGTCATCAGCGACATCGACGACACGGTCATCGCCACGGGGGTGACGGATCCGCTCAAGCGCGCGTGGACGCTGTTCCTCACGGAGCACCGGGTGCGGCTGCCGTTCCCGGGCGTGGATGCCTTCTACGCGGCGCTCCAGGCGGGCGCGAGCGGCACGGCGGACAACCCCATCTTCTACGTGTCCAGCAGCCCGTGGAACCTCTACGAGCACCTGGACGAGTTCCTCTCCATCCACCGCATCCCCATTGGTCCGTTGCTGCTGCGCGACTGGGGGCTGTCGCGGGATGGGTTCGCGCCGGGCGGGGGACATGGGCACAAGCTGGACAAGATTCGCGGCGTGCTGGAGACGCTGTCGCATCTGCCGTTCGTGTTGATTGGGGACAGCGGGCAGGAGGACGCGGAGCACTACCGCACCATCGTCCGCGAATTCCCCGGCCGCATCCGCTGCGTCTACATCCGCAACGTGCAGGGGCGCTCCAAGCGCGGAGAGGAGATGACCAGCATCGCGGAGGACATCCGCGCCGGAGGCAGCGAACTGGTGGTGGTGGATGACACGGTGGCCGCGGCGAGGCACGCGGCCCGGGCCGGGTGGATTCGCTGGGAGGAGGTGCCGGAGGTGGAGGCACACCGCCGCGAGGACGCCGCCCGGGGTGCGTTGGGCGACCGGGGCTGAAGATTTCCAGTCACTCCGTGATGACAAGCGTCACGGAGGCGTCACGCGGGTGTTGTCGCTTGAGGGTGGGGACGGGGGTGTGGCAGAGCCAGGGCTCCCCGTTTCACTGCTCAAGGATGTGACCATGCTTCGACACCGGGTGCAGTTGTCCGTGCTGGCTTCCGCGCTGTGGTTGGGTGCGTGCAACGCGCCGCCCGCGCCGACGGAGGAGCCGACGCCGACGTCGGAGGCCCCGCGGTCGGTGCGCTCGGTGGAGTCGCGGCTGAGCCAGATTGAGTTGGAGTACGAGGGCCCGACGGCGCTGCTCGAAGCCGACATGGAGGCGGGCAACGACGAATGCGACACGTACAACAACTGGTGTGACGGCACGCTGGAGGTCTACAGCTTCCCGTGGACGTCCCCGCAGGCGCCGACGGTGGCGGACGCGGTGGAGTCGGTGTTCGCGCTGCGGCAGGACGACCGCATCCCGTTCCGGTTCCAGGGCAACGTGCCGTTCAGCACCATGTCGCAGCAGCTCTTCTTCTTCGACGCGTTGGATCCGCACCTGTTGACGGAGCTGGGCAACGGCACGGAGCAGGTGCAGATTGCCTACTACTACGCGTCGTACCTGGTGGCCGCGGGCGCGCACGACTGGAACCACCTGTTCATCGTGCTGTACCCCCAGTCGCACCGCGTGGCCGTGTTCAACCTCGTGAACCACGAGACCTGAGCCGTCAGGACCTCACGTCACCGGACGGCCACTCTGCACGTGGACCATCCGGATGGCGCGGTCCATCAGCTCGCCCTGGGCGGAGCGCTTGTCTCCGGTGGCCGGCGGAATGCGCCGGCGCCAGGTGCCATCCGAGGCCAGCTCCCAGGAGCCGCTCGTGTCCACCATGCACCGCTCCACCACGTCGCGCACCTGCGCGCTCAATGCAGGGTCCTCCACCGGCGCCAATATCTCCACGCGGTGGTCCAGGTTGCGCGGCATCATGTCCGCGGACCCGATGTAGCAACGCGACGTCGCGCCCCGTTCGAACGAATAGATGCGCGGGTGCTCCAGGAAGCGGCCCAGGTTGGACACCACCCGGATGTGCTCGGACACGCCCGGCACCCCCGGCCTGAGGCAGCAGATGCCTCGCACGTTGAGCTCCACCTTCACCCCCGCGCGCGACGCGTCATACAGCGCGCGGATGATGCCCGGGTCCACCAGCGCGTTCATCTTCATCAGGATGCGCGACGGCGTCTCCGGAGTGTGCGCGGCGAGGGTCTTCTTGATCTCCTCCATCAACCCCTCACGCATGGTGAGCGGCGCCACCAACAGCTTGCGGAAGGAGCGCGGCCGGCCAAAGCCCGTCAGGAAGTTGAAGACATCCGCCACGTCCGCGCCAATGTCCGGGTCGGTCGTGAACAGCCCCAGGTCCGTGTAGAGCCGCGCCGTCTTCGGGTTGTAGTTGCCCGTGCCGATGTGCACGTAGTGCCGCACCCGCTCACCCTCGCGCCGCACGATGAGGATGGCCTTCGCGTGCGTCTTCAGGCTGGGAATCCCATACACCACGTGCACGCCCGCCTCTTCCAGCGCGTTCGCCCAGCGGATGTTGGTGCGCTCGTCGAAGCGTGCCTTCAGCTCCACCATGCACACCGCCTGCTTGCCGTGCTCCGTCGCGCGGATGAGCGCGGGCACCAGCGGTGAGCTGTCCGACGTGCGGTACACCGTCTGCTTCAGCGCCAACACGTCCGGATCCTCCACCGCCTCGCTCACGAAGCGCTCCACCGACGTGGTGAAGGATTCGTAGGGGTGGTGCACCAACAGGTCCCCCCGGCGCATCGCCGACATCACCGTGCCCCCGCCGTCCGGGGACTCGTTGTCCGTGCGCAGCCGCGCCTGCGTCACCGGCGTCCACGGCGGGTCGCGCTGCTCCGTGAAGCCCGGCGTCATCGCCAGCGACATCACGTCCGCCAGGTCCAGGAGGCCGTGCTCCTCGTACACCTGCCGGGGCTCCAGCGACAGCGCCTCCACCAGCGGCTCCAGCAGCTTCGGGCTCATCCCCGCCTGCACCTCCAGGCGGATGACGTTCCCGAAGCGGCGCTGGGAGAGCTCCGTCTCCACCGCCTTGAGCAGGTCCTCCGCGTCCTCGGACACGGTGAAGTCCGCGTCGCGCGTCACGCGGAACAGGCTCCAGTTGAGCACCTCCATCCCGGGGAAGAGGTCCCCCAGGTGCTGCGCGATGATCTCCTCCAGCGGCACGAAGAACGAACCCGGACCGCCCTTCAGCGGCACGAAGCGCGGCAATATCTCCTTGGGCACCTTCACCCGCGCCACGCTCTCCTCCTCCGCCACCGGGTCGCGCAGCAACACCGCGAGGCTCAGGGACAGGTTGGAGATGTACGGGAAGTGCCGCCCCAACCCGATGGCCAGCGGCGTGAGCACCGGGAAGATCTGCTCGCGGAATCTCTGGTCCACCTGCGCGCGCTGGTCCGCGTCCAGCTCCTTCATGGACAGGATGCGCAGGCCCTTCTCCGACAGCGCGGGCCGCAGCACCTTCTCGAAGCAGTCCGCGTGGCGGCGGCCCTGCTCCAGGATGCCCGTGTGCAGCTTGTCCAGCGTGTCACCCGGGGACGCGCCGTCCGGCACCAGGCGGCCCACGCGCGCGGCGATCTGCTCGTGCAGCCGCGCCACGCGGATCATGAAGAACTCGTCCAGGTTGCGCGCGTAGATGGAGATGAACTTCAGCCGCTCCATCATCTGCACTTCCGGGGCCTCCGCCAGCTGCAACACCCGGTCGTTGAAGGCGAGCCACGACAGCTCACGGTTGAAGAACAGGTCGCTGTCCGTCACCTCCGTCCCCGGAGGGACGGCATCCCGATCCAGGGCCTTCTGGGTGACGCCTTTCGCGGCCGCGCGCTTCGCCATGACGTTGTGACTCCTCGAGCAGACCCGCACTCAGGATGTGCCCTCTAGCAGCCCCGAACCGCGCCGATTGTGAACTCGCACGTCTGGCCCGGAACCGGACATCCGGACGTATCCCACCTCGGCTGACGCTGTCAGCGACCGGTGAGGCGTGGGCGGTGTGGACTTTCTTGCATCCCCTTGCATCCGGGGAGCGCGGGCGGCATTCAGAAGGCGTGAGCGCTCCTGACAGCCCCCTGCGAGTCGTCCCCGGCGGTGCTCCGGTGGACACGTCCCCGGATGCCCTCTTCTCCGCCTTCCGCGAGGGCCATCAGAAGAAGCTGGGCCGCTTCAGCTTCACGTGGTTCGTGGCCGCCGCGGTGCCCTTGTTCCTGGCCGTGGGCTTCTTCTTCCTGTGGCGCACCAACGGAACGACGTTCTCCGTCATCACGCCGCACGGCATCAAGGTGGTGCGCTCGGGGATGAGCAGCCAGGAGGTGAAGGGCCTCCTGGGCTATCCGCTCACGCTCCAGAAGCAGGGCGACCAGGACTGCTACCGCTACGGCCGGCCCAACTTCCGCAACGACGTCTTCGTCGTCTACTCCGTCTGCTACGAGGAGGGGCAGGTGCGCGACGTGCTCGCCCACCAGTACTCCGCCTGGCAGGTGGACCCGACCACCGGCGCCTTCGTCGCGCCGGGCCAGGACACCCCGCCCACCCCCGTCCAGCCGTAGCCAGGACGGGGCGGCGGGCGCTTCAGCCCTGCGCGAGCCCTGCTTCAGCGCCTTCGAAGGTCACCTTCGCCAGCGTCATCACGTGCTCCACCGCGAGCAGGTGCCACGCCACGTCGTTCATCTGCGCGGCGGCGGCGGGGTCGATGAGCGACTCGCGGAGCTGGGCCTCGGTGATGCCGAAGGGCTCCGAGGACTCCTTGAGCAGCTCCAGCGCGACCTGCGGCGTCAGTTGCAGCTTGTCCCGCTGGGCGATGGCGCGCAGCACCAGGGCGATCTTCAGCCGGCGCTCCACGTCCTCGCGGATGCCCGGGTGGTGCAGCCAGCCGTCCAGCGCCTCCTTCTGCTCTTCCAGGCTGAAGAACTTCTGGGCGAGCGTCTCACCCTCCATCTGCAGCCAGCGGCGGCGGATCTCCTCGTCCACGAGCGCCTTGGGCACCTGGACGTCCGTGCGCGACACCACCGTGTCCAGCACCATGTTGCGCGCGTCCACCCAGAGCAGGTCGGACATCTCGCCTTCCATCTCCTCCACGATGGAGCCCATGACCTCCTCGTGCGTGGCGCCCCGGCCCATCTGCTGGAGGAACGCGTCCGACTCCGTGTCGGGCATGCGCACCTCGCGCGCGGCCTTCACGTCCACCAGGAAGCGCGCCGGCATGCCGCGAAGCTGCTCCGCCGGGTAGTCGTCCGGCAGGATGAGGCCCACCTCCACGCTGTCGCCCACGCTGGCCTCGGCGATGACCTCCGAGAAGCCGGGCAGCATCAACTGGGGGGCCAGCTCCATCCAGTAGCCCATGCGCGTGCTCAGCGGGATGAGCCGGCCGTTGGCGTAGCCCAGGATGTCCAGCTGCACGTCGTCGCCCATGGCCAGCGCTTCACCTTCGGCGCGCGGACGGCTCTCCGCCTTGGCCCGCGCCAGCTCGTGGAAGCGCTCCAGCAGGTCCTCCTCCGTGAGGTCCTCGCCCGCGGGAACCCGGATGTCGAGGTTCTCCAGCGAGGGGGCCTTCACCTCCGGCAGGTCCGCCTGATGGCCCAGACCGGGGGCGACGGGCAGGCGCTGCACCAACTGCTGCACGGGGGCCTGCGCCGGGGCGGCGACGGGTTCCGGAGGCTTGTTGGCGGAGGCGGCCGGCTTCTTCGCCGGGGTGGAGGAGGCAGGACCGGACGCCTTGGCGCCCGGCGACTTCTCGGAAGGGGTCTTCTTGCTGGCCACCGGTGGGCCTCCTGGCAGATAGCGACCGTGGTCCCAGATGGGATTGAAACGAGCGCGTCTCACCCGGTGGTGCCTAGCAGAAAACCAGCCTCCGGTGACAACCCCGGACGAACTGTCCGGGGGTCGAACCGGGTACGACGACTACCCGAACAGGCCGCCGACGAAGCTGGAGACGGCGGAGACGGCGGCGCCCACCTGGCTGACCACCGGGATGTTCGTGGCGGCGGCGATGGAGCCCACGGCGGTGATGACGCTCGTGACCTTCTTGGTGGTGCTGGCGTTCGGGTCACGCACGGTGGAGACCGCGTTGGCCGTGTCGAAGGCGGCGATGGCGATGTTGGCGCCCGGCGCGAAGCGGCCGGCGGCCTTGGCCAGCGTCCCACCCGCGGCCTTGGCGGCGGCGGTCGCACCGGCCTTGGCGGCGGCCTTGCCACCCTCGGTCAGCGCGGCGCGGGCGGCGGCGCGGGAAGCCGTGCCGGTGATGACCTTGGCGGCGACGCCGCTCTCCTTCACGGCCGTGTTCACGGCGGTGCGCACGCCGCTCTTGATGGCCTGGCTGGTGCCACCCTCGAAGGCGGCCTTGGCGGCGGCGCCCGCGGCGGCACGCGCCAGCTTGGGACCCGCGCCCGGGACGGCGGACTTGAACGCGCTGCTGGCGGCCTTGTAGGCGCCACCGAACTTCTGCACGTCACGGGCGATCTCCAGGCCGCCCTTGACGGTGCTGACCGCGCCCTTGCCGGCGGTGGCGACAGAGCCGAGCGCCTTGTTCCAGTCCTCGCTGCTGCCGCTGCGCACCGCGTTGCGAACGTCGCTGATGGCCGTGCCGGTCTGGCCGACGAGCTTCGCGGCGCTGGTCAGCGTGCCGAACGCCTTGCCCGCGATGCCGAGCTTGCCCTTCAGGTCGAGCTTCGTCTTCGGGTCCGTCGCCTTGGACACCAGCTTGTCGACGTTGCCCTTCAGCGTCGCCTTGAAGCCGTCCGTCTTCAGGCTCTTGACGTTGTCGAAGCCGTCCTGCACGGCCGTCTTCACCTTGTTGAAGGTGTCGTAGCCCTTCTTCGCCTGCGTCCCGATGTCCTTCGCCGCCTTGATGGGGTCCTGCTTCACCTGGCGGATGGTGTTGCTGACGGTGCGGCGGGCGCGGTCGATGAGGCTCATTTGCGGGCTCCCTCGTGGAGATTCGAGGAATGGGATTTGGAAGGCGATGACTGCTGTGTGGGGATTATCGCCTCAACCCGCGATCAGTTGCGTAGCACCCCCACAAAGCACGGAAAGGTGGTTGTGCGTCAAGACGAACTGTGCGTCCAGGTCGGTCCTGGACGCGTAGATAGGGATGTTGACCCACGTGTCGTTGGCTCGCTGCGTCAGCGACAATCCCGGTCGGCGCCGTCCTGGCAGTGGCCGGCTTCGGAGTCGAACGCCTCCGCGATGTGGAGCGTGTAGTGGATGGGGGTGTCCTTCTCCGGGTGGGCCATGCCGTCCACCACCACCAGCACTGTTTGTCCCTGGGCCAGGGTGAGCTTCAGCGCCGGGGCGTTCTTCGCGGTGGGGCGGGGATGGGAGGCGCAGCCCAGCTCCACGCCCCGGCAGCCGGTGAGGACGTAGAGGGCGTTGGCGGCGGCGGCATCGGTGCCGGGCGAGGTGTCGAAGACGTAGGTGCCGGCCCGGGGCGCCGTCCACAGGTGGGCCCGGTCCTGCTGGAGCAGCGCGCCGCAGGTGCCCTGGAAGCCGTCGCCCGACGCCGCGGTCTCCCCCTGGAAGGTGACGGGCAGCGCGCTGCCCAGGTCGTGGTGCGCGCAGCCCTGGCCCTTGCAGCCCGGTTCGTCGCGGCAGTCGGTGTCCGCGCAGTCCACCCAGCGGTCGCCGTCGTTGTCCATGCCGTCGAAGCAGGCGCCGGCCTCCGTGGGGCGGAGCGCGTCGATGTGCAGTTCGAAGAAGCCCTGCGTGAACGGCCCGCCGGCCACCGCGTCCACCGTCACCAGGACCTGTTGCCCCTTCGTCAGCGGCACCGCCACCCGCGCGCCGCCGCCGTAGCTGATGCCGCCCGTGGCGCACGCCAGCTCCGCGCCGCCGCAGCCCCCCGCGAACACGGCGATGACCGAACGCACCGCCGAACGGGCCGTGTCGAAGGTGAAGGTGCCCGTCCGGGGCGCCGTCCACAGGTAGCCCCGGTCCGGGGCCCCCGCGCCCCCGCAGGAGGCGGCGTGGTCGTCGTTGGCTTCCACGGTGGAGCCCTTCACCGTGACGGGCAGCGAGCTGCCCAGGTCCCGGTCCGCGCACACGGGCTCAGTGGTGGCGCACACGTTGGGGACGCCCGTGCCGCCGCACGTCTCCGGCGCGGCGCAGCTTCCACACGACAGCGTGCCGCCGCAGCCGTCCGCCACCGGTCCGCACGTCTTGCCGAGCACGCCGCAGGTGGCCGGCCGGCACGAGGGCGCTCCGCACACGTTGGCGGTGCCGCCCCCGCCGCACTGGAGGCCGCCCGGACACGTGCCGCACGTCAGGGTGCCGCCGCAGCCGTCCGCCACCTGTCCACAGTCCTTGCCCAGCGCGTCGCAGGTGGACGGGGTGCACGGGGCCTGGCCGCAGACGTTGGCCACGCCCGCGCCGCCGCATGTCTCCGGCGCGGTGCAGCCGCCGCACTCCAGCACCGCGCCACAGCCGTCGGACACCCGGCCGCAGTCGCTGCCCAGGGACTGGCAGGTGGCGGGCACGCAGGTGCCGGGGCCGCAGACGTTGGCCTTCCCCGCGCCGCCGCATGCCGCCTCCGCCGGGCAGGTGCCGCACTCCAGCGTGCCACCGCAGCCGTCCAGCACCTCGCCGCAGTCCCGGCCCAGCACGGCGCAGGTGGCGGCCAGGCACGCGCCCGGGGCGCACACGTTGGCCACGCCGCTCGCGCCGCACGCGAGGCCCGGTCCACACGCGCCGCACTCCAGGACGCCGCCGCAGCCGTCGGACACCGGGCCGCAATCCTTGCCCAGGGCCTCGCAGGTGCCGGGCGTGCACGCGGCGTGGCCGCACACGTTGGCGGCGCCGCCCCCGCCGCATGTCTCCTCGGGCCCGCACGCGCCGCACTCCAGGACGCCGCCGCAGCCATCCGCCACCTGTCCGCAGTTCTTCGCCAGGGCCTCGCAGGTGGTGGCGACACACGCGGGCGGTGCACAGACATGGGGCACGCCGCTTCCTCCGCAGACCTCCGGGGCCGCGCACGTGCCGCATTCAAGGACGCCGCCACAGCCATCCGGGACGGGGCCGCAGGTGGCCCCCAAGGCCTCGCAGGTGGACGGGGTGCACGGCGCGGGGCCGCAGACGTTGGGGATGCCGCCTCCGCCGCAGGCCTGCCCCTCCGCGCAGGGGCCGCAGTGCAGCGTGCCGCCGCAGCCGTCCACGGCGATGCCGCAGTCCAGGCCCTGCGACGCGCACGTCATCGGCATGCAGAAGGTGGTGGACGGGAGCAACTGGAAATCCGTGTCGTAGGGCTGCTGCGTGGGGCCACAGGCCACCCACAGCCCGAGCAGTGCCACCCAGAAGACCCCCGCACCCCGTCCGCTCCCCATGCCCCGTCCCCGCCGCCCGTGAAGTCCCGCGCCCCGAACCTGTCGGACAGTCGGACAGGTTGGGAGCGGCACCCGTCCGCGCGAAGCGGTGGCAAGCCCCGAAGGGCCGCCAGCGGTTGGAAAGGCGTCACTGCCCCATCCCGCCAGGCGGCGGGCCGCGCACTGGTGGACACCGGACGGGCCAGAGAGGGGGGTGGGCGCGACGGGGCGAAGTCCCCACCGTGAACGGACGCGGATGTGATGGGGCAAGGACGCGTCCGGCGGGGAAGGGACACCCATGGCACGTCCCAGACGCTTCGCACAGGAAGACGGGTGGGGGCTCGCGGCGAGCCTGGCGGTGGGGCTCGTCCTGTTGGCGGTCGTCCTGGGGGCGGTGCTGACGACGCGGGACTCGTCGAAGGCGCGGGTGACGGAGCGCTCCATGGACCTGCTGGAGGTGGAGCAGCTGGGGCGAGCCTTCAGCGACAAGGTCTCCCTGGCCAACAGCGCATTGCTGGCGGGCGGGCGCTCTCTCTCACGGGAGACGGCGCTGCCTCGCCAGCGCTTCCTGGACACCGCCGGGCGGCTGCGCGAGCGGTTGACGGCTCCCGAGGACCAGGCGCTGGTGGACCGGGTGTGGCGGGCCGAACAGGCCCACGAGGCCGCCCTGCGGGCCCTGAGCGACACGGCCTCCACCCCGGAGCAGGAGGCGGCCCGCGGGCGCCTGGCCCAGGCCCATGGGCGGGTGCGCGAGGCCCAGGCCCAGTTGGAGAAGACGGTGCAGGCGCGGCTGCGCGATGCCAACACAGCGGCGGTGATGGCGGACCAGAAGGAGCTGGGCCTGCTGCTCCTGGCGTCGGCCCTGGGCCTGGGCGTGGCGGCGGCGCTGGCGTGGGTGCTCCACCGCCGGCTGCATCCGCTCAAGCGCGAGGCCCAGGCCAACACCCACCGCTTCCAGGCGCTGGTGGAGGGCGTGCGCGACTACGCCCTGGTGCTGCTGGACGCGAAGGGCCGGGTGGCCAGTTGGAACCCGGGCGCCGAACGCATCAAGGGCTGGAGCGAGGCGGAGATCCTGGGCCGCCCGGCCTCCTCCTTCTACACCTCCGAGGACGCGGCGGCGGGCCAGGCCGAGCGCGACCTGTCGCGGGCGCTGAAGGAGGGGCGGCTGCGCATGGAGGGTTGGCGCCAGCGCAAGGACGGCTCGCGCTTCTGGGCGGAGGTGGCCGTCACCGCGCTGCGCGACGAGGACGGGACGCCGCAGGGCTTCTCGGTGGTGACGCGCGACATCACCGAACAGCGGCGCTCGGAGCGGATGCAGGAGCTGCTCGCGGAGGCCGGGCGCGTCTTCCACCAGTCGTTGGATCCGGATTTGACGGTGGCGGAGCTGGCCCGGCTGCTGGTGCCGGAGGTGGCGGATGGCTGCATCCTCTACCTGCTCACGCCCGCGGGAGAATTGCGGCCCCGGGCCGTGACGCACGTGCGGCCCGAGCGAGAGGAGAGCCTGTGGGAGGCCTTGCGGCGCTTCCCTCCGCGCGCGGGCATGCCCCCCACCATCTGGTCCGTGATGCGCACCGGGCGCTCGCGCCTGGACGTGGACGTGGCCATGGACGACCTGACGGACTCCTCGGAGAGTCCCGAGCACCGGGTGCTCATCGAGCGCATCGGCATTGGCTCCTCGCTGGTGGTGCCGCTGCGCGCGGGCAACCAGACGCTGGGCGTGTTCGTGCTGATGACGGCCCGGGGACACCGCAGCTTCACCCAGGCGGACCAGGTGCTGGTGGAGGAGCTGGCCGGCCGCGCGGCGCTGGCTTTGGACAACACGCGGCTGCTGCGCGAGGCGCGCGAGGCGGTGGACCTCATCGCCGTCACCGCGCACGACCTGGGCAATCCCCTGCAAGCGCTGCAATTGCTGTTGAACAAGGTGCAGCGCGCGCAGGCCAGCGGCCAGGACGAAGGGGTGCGAAAGGGATTGGTGGCGGCGCGCGGCCAGGCGCAGCGGCTGGGGCAATTGCTGCACGACCTGCTGGACCTGTCGCGGCTGTCCTCCGGCAAGCGGCTCCTGGACGCGGCGCCCATGGACCTGGGAGAGCTGTCGCGCGAAGTGGTGGAGCGCTTCGCGGAGAGCGCCGCGCAGGTGGGGTGCACCCTGTCGCTGGAGGCGCAGGGGATGCTGGTGGGGTACTGGGACCGGATCCGCCTGGACCGGGTGGTGACGAACCTCCTCTCCAATGCCTTGAAGTTCGGCCGGGGCCATCCGGTGCGCGTGCGGGTGGCGGCGCTGGACGAGGAGCACGTGCGGCTGTCGGTGCGCGACGAGGGCGTGGGCATCGCGCCGGATGCCCAGCGCCGCGTCTTCGAACGCTTCGAGCGCGAGCCCTCCGCGAAGGCCGAGCCGGGCTATGGCCTGGGCCTCTACATCGTGCGCCAACTGGTGGAGGCGCACGGCGGAACCATCCACCTGGCCAGCGTGCCGGGGCAGGGCGCCACCTTCACCGTGGATCTGCCGCGCATGCCCCGGTTCGTGGAGGCGCCGCTGGCGCCGGACGTGCTCCAGTGACGCCGGTGCGTCACATGTGCAGCGAGGACACGGGGGCGACGAGGCCGGGGCGGATGGGGAAGTCGTCGGGCAGCTTCTCGCGCTCCTCCAGGCGTTCGAACTCCAGCGCGTCGTGCGCGCAGAACACCTTCACCTGTTCGCCATGGTGCCGCACCAGCTCCCGCAGGCGGCGCAGGTTGTGCCAGCGCATCCACCCGTCCTTCTGCATCAGCTTCTGGTACGCGCGCAGGCCGACGGTGCACCGGTAGCGGTCCAGGTCCAGCTCCCCGTGGTGGAAGTACGCGTCGCCCGCGTGCAGGAGCCACCCCTCCCCGGTATCGATGGCCACGCCCGCGTGGCCCAGCGTGTGGCCCGTCAGCGGCACCAGCAGGATCTCCGGCGGCAGCCCGCTGAGCTCGCGCACGCAGTCGAAGCCGAACCAGCCTCCTCCCCGGGAGGTGGCGTAGGTCTCCCAGCGCCGCTCCTTCGCCCACTGCTGGGGCCGGAAGCGCGCGCGGTCCAGCCAGGAGCGTTGCGCGGTGGCCACGCGGTACTCCTCCGCCAGCACGTGCACGCGCGCGTGGGGGAAGTCGTCCAGGCCGCCCGCGTGGTCGAAGTCCAGGTGCGTGAGGACGATGTCGCGCACGTCGCTGGCCTTGAAACCCAGGCGTTCAATCTGGCGCACGGCGGTGGCCTCCTCCGACAGGGCGGGCCGGCACAGCACGTCGCGGAACAGGCCGCTGAGCCGCTCGCGGGGCGCGTACACGTCATTCAGGCCGAAGCCGGTGTCCACCAGCACCAGACCGCGAGCCGTCTCCAACAGCAGGCAGTGGCAGGTGAGCGCCGCCGGGCCGGTGAAGCCGCGCCGCCCGTCCATGAGCCGCCCACCGGGCGGACACATCGTGGTGCAGTTCAGGTGGTGGATGCGCATGGCGGCTCCTGCTCCTCGTGAGCGTGGCGGGAACCCGGCGCTCCGAAGCCCGAGCCCGTGGGGTTCCGCCATCCGTTCGTTCAGGGCAAAAGTGCGCCGTGGCCTCGCTGGGAGGAATCACCGCGTCCCCGAAAGGACGGGGGCTCGCCTGCCCGGAAGGGCGGGGGACTGGCAGCGCCTTTCTTCAGAGCGGCGGGGATTGTCCGGCGTCCTCCGCGCCCTGCGGCGGCGCCGACATCAGCACCAGCGCTTCGGAGGCGGTGAAGGAGCGGTGTTCCACGCCGCGCGGGACGATGAGCAGCTCGCCCGCCTCCAGGTCCACGGAGCGCTCGCGCAACTCCACGCGCAGGTGGCCCCGGGTGACGAAGAACAGCGCATCCCCGGTCGCGTGCTGACACCAGGGTCCGCTGCCCGTCAGGCGCACCAGGTGCACCGGCTGCCCGTGGAGCATCCCCACGGGCCGGGGGGTGTCCGGACCGGACAGGTGGGTGAAGGCATGGGCCAGGTTCACCTTCTCCAGCGGCGGTGGCAGGGCGTCATCCGCGGACGGGGCCTGGGCTTCGGCGGGGACGGCCACGGTGCCGCGGCGGCGCGAATCCCAGCGGGGTGGACGGCCTCCAATGGGGGGCGAGGTCCGGGTGGGCGTGCTCATGCGGACAGGGTCTCCTTGGGGGGAAGCAGGCTTACCCCCCTCGTGGATTGTGTGTCTTTTCCGCCGGGTCCGGGCCGGTGTTTCGCATTCGGGCGACAAGCCGGGTCCGGTATCCGACGGATGCGGCCATACGATAGGGTTTGCGAACGCGATGTGCATTCCCCTCGGGTCCGACTGTCCATCAACCCGGGTTCGCGAAGTGTGGTGAAGGACGGTAGGTCCCCCGGTCCCGGACGCACGGTGAAACACCCCGGTAGTTTTCCCGGTGCTTCACGCGGACCCTGATGAGCTTCGCCATGGACGTGGACGCGGAGCCCCTCGTCGCGTTCCGCGGCAACTACCTGGGGCGCGGCGACAAGCTCATCCTGTCCCGCCAGTTCGAACCCACCACCGGGCCGCGTTGATCCACACCCCACGCCTTGATGCCTGCAATCCCTTTCCGGAAGGAAGCCAAGATGCGGATGGAACACTTCACGGAACACACCTTCCAATCAGCAGGTGCTGGCCTCGCCGCAGGTGGTGCTGATGTATTTCTGGGCCCGCTGGTGCCCTCCGGAGTACCGGCTGATGGACACCTGGGTGGAGCGGGTGGCGGACCGGCGCAAGCGTTCGCTGAAGATCGTGAAGGTGGACGTGGAGGAGGAGCCGGTGCTCGCGGAGCGCTACGTCATCCGCGCGGTGCCCACGCTGCTGCTCTTCAAGAGTGGGCAGGTGGTGGACCGCTCCGTCGGGGCCATGCCCCGGACGGTCATCCGCCGCATGCTGGAGGGGCACCTGTAGCCGCCTGCCGGAGCGTCACGGAGACCGAGGAGCAGCCCTCCGTCACCCGCGGGACGCGTCCTCCTCCGCGCCCATGTGCTCCTGGATCGTCAGGAAGCGCCGCAGGAAGCGTTGCCATTCCGTCATTTCCGGCAGGGCGTCGTAGCCCGCGTCGTACAGCGCCAGGCTCGGGGGAAAATAGATGGCCAGCCCCGTGGACGCGGAGGTCCGGGCGCCGTTCGTCTGGGTCACCACCGCCTTGCCCAGTGCCTCCTTCATCGCCACATCCCGCGAGGACTGGTGCGGCGTCTGCTCCGCCAGGCGGGCTGACAGGCTTCCCAGGTCCACCAGGTGGAAGGCCTGCGTGGGGTCCGTTGACTGGCCGAACTCCAGCGCCGAGGACCGCGCCTCGGCGATCATCGTGGCGACCGTCGGGTTCGGCTCCGCCATCAGCGCTGCGAAGCGACCCACCGCGCGCGTGAGGTCGGCCAACGCATACAGGTCCGTCAGGGACAGCGTGAAGGCGTCCTGCGTCTGCCCCTGGAGGGCCCGCCGCGCATATCCCTCCAGCAACCGCTGTCCGAGCACCACCGGACCGCTGGACGGGTCCTGTCGCAGCACCGCCAGCGCGCCGTAATCCCAGCCGTGGCCGGGCTCCACCTCCTCGGAGGCGAGCAGGTATTCACCATGGGGGCTCAAGAGCTTCGCCACCTCGTAGGTGGCCATCAGGCCCGCGTCGAAGCCGATGAGCGCGAACTGCTCCAGGCCCGACTCGCGCCGTCCGCTGTCGAGGCCCGCCTGCAACTCCGTCAGGTCCAGCGCGTCCCGGCCGCCGTCCGCGCCCGGTGCTTCCTCGTCCACGCCGAACGCGGTCCAGGCCCCACCGGGGTCCCACATCACCAGCGCGTAGCGGTCCGCCGGATACGCCCGCACGCCCCAGGCGATGAAGTCGGAGAGCGTCGCCGCATCGCCCATGTCCAACTCTCCCAGGTCGGCCAGCTCCTGGAACGCCCCGGGCTGCACGAGCAGCCGCTTCGTGGTCGTCCAGTCCGCCAGGTTCGCGAGCGGCACGTCGCTGTAGCCCTTCGCGCGGTCCACCTGCGCGACGATGTTCAGCCCCGGGCCGGAGCCCACATCCGCCAGCTCCCGTAAGGAGTCCAGCCCCCGCGCTTCCCGGGGGTTGTCCGCCACCATGTAGACGAGCACCGTCCAGCTCGCGCCCGTCGTCGGGTGCTGTCGCCCATCCAGGGCGGACGTCGTCGGAAAGATGGGCGTGCCCTGGCCACAGGCCGTCAGCCCCAGCACGCACGCCAGCGCCACCGCCCCCACTGCCTTCCCACCCATGTCCGCTCCCGGCGTGGCGCGGACCGCCGCGACGCGTTGGCTGAGATGCACAGGCCCCGCGCGGAAGGGAATCCCTCCGCCGGGGCCGGGCACTGTCTGGGATTGGGGAGAGCCGGGCGGGGTTCGCCTACAGGGGAGACGGCCCCGCGAGCGCCGTCAGCAGCGCGCCAGCCGGGGTTCACAAGAAATTCAAGTAAAGCTTCTGTGACGCATATTCCAGGGTAGCGTCTGGAGTCTCCCGAAAGGCAGGCCCCCATGCGGTCATCGCTGCGTCGCTCTCCGGTTGTCCTGGCGTTCACCACGGCCCTGACGTTGCTCACTGCGTGCGGAGAAGGCATGTCGGAGGATGACCCGTTCGGGCAGGCGAGCCAGGCGCTGCTCAACGGAGTCGGGTCCACGGCGGCGCGCGCGGCGCTCACGAAGCGGTGGGCGCCCATCCACTACCAGGACGTGGACGTCACGGGCTCGCACTCGCTGGGTGGCAAGTCCGACTTCATCAGCCGCGTCGACTTCGACGGGGACTGGAGCGGGACGAACAACTGGGACAACACCGGCTCGCGGGCGCTCACCGCGCACGCGTACCAGTCGGTGGTGGAGACCAGTTCGCACTGGTACCTGCTCTACACCTTCTTCCACCCCCGGGACTGGTCCGACTCCATCTTCGACACGGAGCACGAGAACGACGGTGAGGGCGTGCTCCTCGTCGTGAAGCGCGACGGCAGCGAGTACGGCGCCCTCGTCGGCGCGGTGACGGTCGCGCACAAGGACTTCTTCTCGTACGTGCCCACGGGCAGCCCCCTCACGTCGGGGTCGGAGTCCCTGGACGGGACGTTGTCGCTCGCGACCTTCGAAGGCGTGGCGCACCCCATCACCGCGCAGGAGGCCAAGGGCCACGGCCTCAAGGCATGGCCGTACTACGACATCGTCGGAGACGGCGTGAAGTACTACCCGTCGCTCACGCTCGCGGAGCAGCCCGATTCCGCGACGGACTCCGACGTGCGCTACAAGCTGCTGGACATCTACGGCTCCGAAGGCCTCTGGCAGCGCCGGGACCTCACCACGCTGTTCGTCTCCGACGGGACCTTCCGGGGCGACACCGGCGGCGGCTGCGGGCTGGCGGCGGGCAACTGCGGCACGAACTCCGCGAACGCGCCCTGGGGCTGGGATGATCAGAACGACGGCCCCATCCTGAGCGGGGAGATCGCCAAGGACCCCGCGAAGCTCGCGGCGTACTACTTCAGCCCGTCGTCCCAGTTCTCCACGACGTACACCTTCAACCCCTTCAAGGGCATTGGCGCGGATCCAAACCAGCCCTGAAGGACCGGGCACGACAAGGCCCGCTCCCCCAGGAGGGAAGCGGGCCCGGTGGCCTCTGCGGGGATGCGCTCAGCGCACCCAGTTCACGTTGCTGTACGCCTTCGTCCCATCCGCGCGCTCCGTGTTCGTCAGCGGCGCGTAGACGCGGGTGGAGAGGGTGTTGGCGGCGGTGTCGATCTCCACGAGCCGCGTCGGGTTCGTGGTGCCGTCGTGGTACGTGTTGAGCATCTGGTAGATGGTGTTGCCATGGACGCCGGTGTCCGTGCGGTAGGCGGCGTTGCCCACGTGGCCGGAGAAGACGAAGCGCACGTTGGCGTACTGGCTGATGAGGTTGTTGAACACGTACTGCGGGCTGTTGTTGCCGTAGCCGCCGTTGCCCTGCTCGATGCCACCGCTGCCGTTCAGGTGCGAATGGGTGATGAAGATGACGTTGTGCCTGGGGAACTGCGCCAGCACCGTCTTCGCCCAGTTCACGGAGTCCGTGCGCGCCCACAGCTCCAGGTTCACGACCAGCCAGTTCAGGCCGCCCGCGCTGAACGTGTGGTAGGCGTTGTCACACTTGCCCGTCTCGAACACGCCGCCCAGCGCCTTGAAGCGCGACAGCGGGAAGTACGCGTTGAAGGTGGTGGTGTTGCGCAGGTTGGCGTTGACGTTGCCCGGGCACGCGCTGCCGCCCTGGCACACCGCCGCCGTGTCGTGGTTGCCCAGGGCGATGGCGTAGGGAATCTGGGCGGTGTCCAGCACCTGGAACGAATCGCTGGCGCGCTGGTAGTGGATGTGGTCGGCGGTGTCCCAGTCCATCAGGTCGCCGGTGTGCATGACGAAGCGGATGTCCTGCGCCGTCTTGTTGTCGGCGATCCACTGCATGCGGTGGGTCAGCCGGGCGGGCTGGTAGACCGTCTCCTGCTGAGTGTCGGGGATGACGACGAAGGTGAACTTCGTGTCCACCGGCTGCGCGGTGGTGGGCGCCGCGTAGAACTGGATGCCCTCGCTCGTCCAGCCCGCGGCGGTGAGGCCGTCACGCTCCGCCTGGGTCACGGCGTGGCGGTGCTTCTGCAGCGTCGTGTTGTTGAAGCGGTAGACCGGGATGAGGCACGCGTCCGCCGTCTTGGAGGCGTAGAAGCCCACGCCCTCGTCGGTAGTGTAGCCGGAGGCGATGAGGTTCGTGCGCTCCGTGGCGTCGATGGTGACGATGTGTTCGGACTTGCCCGGGCTGTAGAGGCGGTACACGGGCGACAGGCCGGTGACAGCGTTCTTGGAGGCCTTGAAGGGCGTGCCCCGGTCATCCGTGAAGCCGTACGTCGTGCCCGCGTTGGTGGCTTCCGTGGGGTTCGTCGTCAGCAGGCTGGAGCCGGTGGCCGGCCGCACGCGCATGTACACGGGCGCGTTCAGCGCCGCGCAGTCCAGCGCCGCCGTGGCGCTCCCCACGTCCTCCACGGAGGACGGCTGCTGCTCGGGTGATTCACCCGGGCCACAGGCGGACAGCACGCCGGCCAGGGCCAGGGAGGCGATGATGGAAGTGGGCTTCAAGGTGTCTTCTCCGTGGAGGCCTCGTCCGAGGCCCTCCGGTGTCGTCAGTGATGTCCGGGTGTACAGCTTAAAAATGGATTACCCGGCTGCGCATAGCATTGACGAACGGGTCGGGGAAGACCGCATCGAAGAAACGTCGCATGTATCACAAGGGGGCGGATGCTCCCTGTGACGGACCGCGCTTCACGGCATGCCGTGGTGGACCGCTTCGATGTTGTCGCCGTCGGGGTCGACTGGCGGGCCGCCGGGCCCCGTGCCGCGAGCTCAGTCCGGGTAGAACATCGGGTCGCGCGTGGCGACGAACGAGGAGATGGCGTGCGCCACCTCCGGCGGCAGGGAGGTGAACTGCACGCCCACGCCGGGCATCAGCTCCGGGGTGCGGTCGTTGCCGTCGCGGGCCCAGCGCACCACGCCATTCACCGTGAGGGGCCGGCCGCCGGGCAGGGTGAAGTCCAGGTCCACCGACGTGCCGCGCGGCACCGCATCCACCGTGGCGATGAAGATGCCGCCCTCGCTGATGTCCATGGAGAAGCCGGTGAAGAAGTTGGAGTCGCTGCGCATGTCGATGGTCGTGTGCATCCGCACCCGGCCCTTGCTGCGCGCCTCGTCCTTCGCGGGCGGCGGGGGCAGCTTGCCGCGGGCCGGCTTGTCCGAGCGGGTGGGCGTGTCGTCGCGGGAGGTCCGATCCGTGGACGCATTTGCCCGCGCGGGCGTCAGGGTGGGGGGCCGGGCCAGCTCCTCGGTCCGGGCTTCGGCCTCCGCGCGGGCCTTCGCCTCGGCTTCCGCGCGGGCCTTCGCGGCGGCCTCCACGCGCTTCAGGTCGGCTTCGGCGTCCGTCAGCGCCTTGACCACGCGGCCAGCGTCTTCCTGGTGCACGCGCAGCGCGGACTGGAGGTCCAGCCCGGCTTGCCGGCGGGTGTCCAGGGCGGCCTCGCGAGCATCCAGGGCCTTCTCGCGCAGTTGCTCCAACTCCTGGGGCAGCGCGGGGGACTCGGTGTCCTCCAAGCGCACGGCCCACTGGGACAGGCGGGAGTCCCCGGCGCTCTCCGGACGGGCCAGGGCCTTGCGCATCTGACCGAGCCGTTCGGTGAGGGACGCGGCGTCGGCGGCGGCGCGGGCCACCTGTTCGGCGAGTCGCTCCTCCAGCCGGGCCATGTCGGACTCGGCGCGAGCCAGCTCGGCCTCTCGTGAGGGCGCGGGCGTCCGGGGGGAGGGGGGCAGGGGACTCATGGGTGGGGCTCCAGGCGGGCAGCCACTCTAGCGCCGCCAGGGCTCCCCCACGAGCCCCCCGACGGAGCCCCTCAGTCCGCGCCCTTGATGCAGGCCACCGGCTTGAGGCGGTGGGCCACCCGGGCGAGTCCGGCCTGCTCCACCGTCTCCAGCACGTCGTCCAGGTTCTTGTAGCAGGGCCCGGACTCGTCCAGCGGGGTGGTGCGGGTGTTGAGGAGGATGCCGGCCTCCTTCATGCGCTGGTCGGTCTCCTCCTGCTGGAGCTGTCGGCGCGCGGCGGCGCGGGACAGCCGCCGGCCGGAGCCGTGGTTCACCGAGTAGATGGACTTCTCCGCGCCGGGTTCGGCGAAGAGGATGGCGCTGCCCGTCTCCATGGACCCGGGGATGAGGATGGGGTGGCCGGTGGACTCCCACACGGTGCCCTTGAGGGCGGGGTGGCCGCCGGGGAAGGCCCGCGTGGCGCCCTTGCGGGCGACGAACTTCCCGGCCTCGCGCTGGATGAGGTTGTGGGAGATCTCGTAGTAGATGCTCGCGGTGCCGCCGAACACGTCCTCCAGGGCGCCGCACACGGCCTCGCCGATGAGCAGGCGGTTGGCCACGGCGAAGTTGGCCGCCATGTTGTGCAGGTTCCAGTAGGAGCGGCCCAGGGCGCTGTCCGCGTCCAGCCAGATGAGGTCCTCGCTGCGGCTCTTGAGGCCCAGGTGCGCCGCGCCCTCCACGAAGAAGTGCTTGGCGATGTTCCAGCCGAAGCCCCGACTGCCGGTGTGGAGCATCACCCAGACGCGGCCCAGCTCATCCACCTGCATCTCGGTGAAGTGGTTGCCGCCGCCCAGGCTGCCCAGCTGGCCGCGCTTGTCGTAGGCGCGCACGGGGATGTCCACCCCGGTGTCCTCCACGGGGATGAAGTCGCGTTCGGTGACGGAGCTGCCCCGGCCCAGCGCCTTGGCGCCGTGGCGCAGCACCTCCTTCACGGTGCTTTCGCTGAGCTTGCGCTGCTTGCGGACCCGCTTGGCGCCCACGCCCACGGCGATGCGTTCGGTGACCTCGTTGATCCACTGGCGGCGCTTGGCGGGGTCCGCCACGTCCTCCACCTTGAGGGAGGTCTGGAGCTGGACCATGCCGCAGCCGATGTCGTAGCCGGCGGCGGTGGGCAGGAGGATGCCGTCGGTCTCCACGATGGTGCCAATGGGGACGCCGTAGCCCACGTGACAGTCGGGGGTGACGGCGACGCGGGTGACGCCGGGGAAGGTGGCGGCGTTGACCATCTGGTCGAAGACGGCGTCTTCCATCCCGGGGGACTCCGGGGTGCCGTCTCCCCAGAGGAGCTTGTCGGAGAGGAACAGGTCCGCGTGCACGCGCATGGTCTTCGTGCGTGGCAGGACGTAGTGGCCCTCGGAGACCTTTTCCAGGTGTTGCTTCCAGCTCATGGCGTGTGACCCCAGGTGGGTGAACCCGCGGCAGGGACGAAGCCGTCCTTCATATCTGACGGAGGTGGGGTTTCGGACATCCGGAAGGTTGCCTGCCTGGTGGGGGCGGTGGGGAGGGAGGGCCCAGGGACGAGGGGCTTGTCGGTAGGAGTGCACTGATCGGCAGTCGGACAAGCCTGGGGCTTGCGGCCCTGGATCGGCATTCCCATTTCTCTGTCGTGCATCAAGGGGGTGGGCGATGGGGTTTCTGACTGGGGTGGTGCTGGCGATGTCGTTGCAAGCGGGGCCGGTGGAGATGACCGCAGGCCCGGTGTTCAACCCGGCGCTGTGCGCGAAGAAGCGCGTGGATCCGTGCGGCTGCCATCACGTCTACGGCATCCGGCACTGCCACCAGAGCCGCAAGAGCAACCACTGCGAAGCGCAGGTCCGCGCCTACGAGCCGGAAGAGAAGCACGACGCCGAGGACGCGAGCAGCCCGCTGCAGAGCCTCATTGATCCGAACAAGTCCGTGTCGATGTAGGACGCGTGGGGGCGGCCCCTTTCAGGGGTCGGAGCCGGTTCCGGTCACCTCGGTGAACCGCATGCCGGTCATGTCCGCCTGCTCCAGGGCCTCCTTGAGGTCTCCAGGGACAATCAAGGCCACGGTCCAACCCCAGGTCCGGAACACCTTGGCGTTGCCCACCTTCGACGGGTCGATGCGCATCCCGGCCACGGAGGAGTAGGTGCCTGTCTTTTCGGGCAACCCGTCCTCAGGGGTCCAGTAGCGCACCTCCTCGCTCGCCGCGTCGTCGATGCACTTCATCAGGCGCGTGGCGTTGAGGATGAAGTGCTGCCCGGCCGGGGTGTCGAGCTCCACCGGGATGAGTTGCACGTCGTCGGAGGCAATAGCGGTGAAGAGGGACGCCACCCGGGCGTGGACGATGGGGATGCTGAACGCCGCGTGGGAGTAGTCGAGGGGCGCGCCGGCGATGTCGATGGGGATCCGGATGCGCTCGTGCGTGGAGACCCGCTGGCCGATCCTGAATTGCCAGGGGTCCTCCAGCTTGTGTCCCTGCTCATCCAGGGGATGTCCCAGCTCCCAACGCCCCGAGATGTACGGATCATCGGTCAGTTTGAAGAACCGTTTCGGCATGAGGCGATCCTCGCGTCATTTGTTTCGGGTGACGACGGTGGGGCTCTCCGCCAACAGAGCATCGCTCAAGGCGATGCGGTCGCGTCTCCAGGCAGTGCCTCCGAGGCGTGAAGGGGCCGGAGGGCTACTCCGGATCCAGCGCCCAGGTGCCGTTGTCCCAGTGTCGCAGGGTCATGATGGCGTCGAGAGCACCCACGCCTCCCTCCTTCGCCGCTGCTTCCAACACGGCCCTGGCTTCCGCCGTGCGGTAGCGCAGCATGAAGCCAGCGGCCATGGCGCGAACGTCCGTGCGGGGATGCGTCAGCAGGACGGTGAGGGCTTCCCGGCCGGCATCTCCCTGGGCACGCAGCTCCTGAAGCGCCGCCGTGTACTGCCTGGCGTGGCGGTTCCCCGTCCTGGCGTCGCCTTGCCGGATGGCATCGGTCTGGGCCGCGACGTTCCGCGCGAATCGAGCCACCCGTTCCTCCAGCGTCATCACCACAACCCCTTGCGCACATGTTCGACCATCGCATGGCTCCTCGAAGGCTTTGAGCTGGACCCGAGCCAGTCGTTCAGGGGGCGAAGAGTCGGTAGGTGCATCTGAACGATGGTCGCGGACCCGCCCTGCTAGGATGAAACCCTGGAGGTCCTTCCGCACGTGCCCTACTTTTCATGTTGGCTCTCGCTCCTGGCTCTGCTGGTGGCAGGAACCGCCGCGGCTCAGTCCGCTCCCCCTGCCCGGCTGCTTCGGCAACGTGCTGTCTCACTGATGTCGAGTCCGGTGGATGCCTCGGTGCAAGTGGCGAAGGGGGTGCTCACCACGCTCACCTTCGACTCGCAGCTCCTGCCCAAGAGCGTGATGGTGCAGGGCCGTGACACCCACTTCGAACGATTCGTCGTGGAGGAGCGCACCGTCACCTTCAAGCCCAAGGTGGACCTGACCGCTGACGAGCGGCTCCTGCTCACCGTGCGATTCGCGGATGGCGCTGCTCCCCAAGAGGCCATCTTCATCCTCATCCCCGCCGGCGAGCAGGTGGACGCGGCCGTGGAGGTTCTTCGCCGTGCACGGAACGCGGAAGCACTCCAGTTGGAGTTGACGCAGGTTCAAGCCCAGCTCGTCGCGTTGCAGGGTCGATGCGGTGACGGCGGACCGACGGGGCTCATCCTCTCAGGGCTCCTGGATTCGGACGTCCGCACCTCGGATTTCATTGCGGCGGTTCCTCCCGGGAACGCCAGCGGGCTCAATGTGGAACGTGGCATGGGCTATCGGACCAGGGCATGGGCCGTCGTCACGGTGCGCGTACGCAACCTCGTGGGCCAACGCGTCTGGAGTCCGGGCGTGGCGCGCCTGTCGACGGTGCGCGGCCAGTCCATCCAGGTGAAGTCCTTGCGCACGGTCAAGCCCCAGCTCGCACCCGGTGAAGAGGGACTGGTGCTCGTGGAGACCGGAGCGCCTGTTTGGCAGGAGAAGGATGAACTGCTCCTCGAATTGTCGGACACCGCGAATGGACGATCCCTGCCCATCAGGGGCGTGCGGCTGTAGGCATCCCCTCGATTGAACGAGGGAAGAGGACCCGAACATGACGATGTCGCCCCTGCATCCCGACCATCTCACCGCCGGAAACCAGGTAGGTCCCTGGCGGATCCTCGAGTTTCTCGGTGGTGGCGGGGGAGGACGCCTCTTCAAGGTGGAGCGGGCGGAGCACCCCGGCCGGCCGTTCACGATGAAGGTGGCACTGCGGCCCGCGGGCCAACATGCGTCCGAGGAGGAGAACGCGGATGGACGCGTCTCACGCGAGGCGGCCATCCACATGGCCTATGACACCGGGCTGAAGGTCCATGCGCTGGACCACTGGCTGGGGCCCTCCGGCTACCTCTACTTCGTGACGGACTACGTGGAGGGAGAGACCTTTACCGAGTGGTGTTGGCGGATGAAGCCCACCGCCGCGCGCCTCCTGGAGGTCTTCACCGAGGTGGTGCGGCTCGTCGACAAGCTGCATCGCCGCCACCTGTGGCACCGGGACTTGAAGGGGGCCAACATCCTTATCCGCAAGGAGGATGGGCACCCCGTCCTCATCGACTTCGGCGTGGCGCGACAACCGGGCATGGTCACCCTGACGGTGGGGGTGCCACCAACGTCGCCACACCTCCTGCCCCCCGAGTGTCTGGCTTTTCTTGCAGAAGGCGCTTGGGAGGGAGGGGGTTCCTTCGAGCCGGGCACCGCGGGCGACCTCTACGCGTTGGGCACGCTGCTCTACGAGGCGCTCTCCGATGTCTATGCCTTCGATCCGAAGCTACCTTACGACCAGCTTGTTCTCGCCATCGCGACGAAGAACCCGACCGCCCCTCACGTCATCAACCCCAGGGTGCCTCGCACGCTGAGCGACATCTCCCTGCGCCTGATCGCGAAGCGTCCCGAGGACCGGTTCGCCAATACGGAAGCCCTCCTCCAGGCGCTGTGGGACGCAGCAAAGGAGAAGAGGAAGCCGGAGTGGCAGGTCTCCCTGGAGCAGCCGCTGCCAGAGGAACCAGCCCCTCAAGAAGTGCAGGGGGAGGCGGGAAGCACGGAGGTGGACGTGCCGGTCCCGGAGGAATCGGAGCCGGCCGCCGCCGCTCAACCTATCGCCGCCGCCCCTCCTCCGCGTACCCGCGGTCGCGTCGTGACGTGGGGCTTGTGCGGCGCGCTGGCGGTTTTGCTGGCCCTGTGGCCGGCGCTCAGCATGCTCGTACCCTCACCTGAGAAAGGAAGTTTGTCCGTGCCCACCTCCCTGACGCCTCCCTCATCCATCGCTGCTCTCCGGCGCTCTACCCCAGTGCGGCAAGCCGCTGCGTTGCTGTGCGCCACCGTGGGACTCGCCTGCCCGAGTGTGCCAACGCTCCCCGCCACGAACGTGCGCTGCCCCGAGGCTGCAACGCAGGCCATGTTCCAGCAGCTCCGCCTGACCAAGCCTCTCCGGGCCATTGTCGACATCAACCAGCCGGGTGACCCCAGTGAGGATGGCACCTACCAGGATGGACCCATCGTGGGGCGCATCGTTGGCAAATCCTGGACGGATCCGGCCCTGCCCGCCGGCACGTTGCTCTATGGGCGGTTGTGGACGGGCCCAGGCATCTACGAGTGGGATGAGGAGGCCGTCATCGCTCGCTACACCGAGGCCCGGCTGCCGGATGGGAGGGTCTATCCCGTCTGTCTCGTGCTGGGCGGCGAGAGTGGGCGCGTGCTCAAGCAGCCGGGTTCCAAGCCCGGAGCCACCGTGCTGCCCAACGAATTCACGGTGTATTCTGTGTGGCGCTGGCCGTGAACAACGGTCGCCGGATGGCTCGTGGCCCCCACGCTCTGGGTGCCTTGTCCCAAGAGGCCAGGCTCTCGGCGAGGTGGCTGCCTTGAAGTGCTCGAAGTGATTGTTGCTCTTGAAGACGAGGTCGAAGGCCCAGTGTGCGTCTTGGGGTACGGGCGGCGCCACGGCATGCATCGCTGGCAGTCCGAGGCGTGCCGCTGGCAACCCTGTGTTCTCGTCCCGTGTGCCGTGAGAGGCCCATCGGGCGTCCTGCATGAAGCCGCTCCGCTCAAGGGGACGCGGTCGCGTCTCCAGGCAGTGCCTCCGAACGGCTCACCTGCAGGTCGCTGTCCGAGCGGATGATGACCCAGCGAGCCTGGGGCGACACGCGCAGGGCCACCACGTTCGGAGCCAGGCGGCGCATCTCCGGCTTGAAGGGCAACGTGGCCAGGGGCGGCATCGTCAGCGAGGACGCATGCGGATGCCCGACCTGCGAGCGCGGCAGGGGCGCGGGAGGAGGCAGCGTCGGCGCGGCTTCCGGCGAGCGGTTCAGCAGCGCGATGACCTTCACGGTGGGGCGCTCCGGAGGCAGCTCGGACCTCGACACCGGCGCGCTGGAGGCGGGCGCCACGGGCCCCGGCTGCGTCCAGGACAACGCGGGCAGGGCCAGCAGCGCCCCGGGCAGGGCCTTCTGCGGCGCTGCGTGGGACGATGCCGACGGGAGGGTGTCTCGGGTGGAAGGAAGCGGCGCCGAGAGCGGTGCGATGTGCGGGACCGGACCGGGGTTGTGGGAACGGACCGCGGTCACGCCCGAAGAACCGCCCTGGACCGGAGCCCCGTGCGAAGCCGGACCGGAAGCCGGTGCCCGAGCGGTCGGCGAAGTGCCCTGGACCGGAGCCCCATGCGGAGCCGGACTGGAAGCCGGTGACCGAACCACGGTCGGCGCGATGCCCTGCACTGGAGCTCCGTGGGGGAGCGGCGTGGAACCCCGCACGGCCGGAGCACCATGCGGGACCGGACCCGCGAAAGGTGCACCCACGGGCGTCGCGACTGGCGCGGCGCCCGGCGCCCGGACCGCCGGGTGCGTGTGCTCACCCGCCGCGACATGCGCGATGGAACGCGCGAGGCGCTCCGTCGCGCTCTCCGGTGCCCGGGCCGCGACCTGCGCGGGCCGGTGATGCGGCAGCAGGGCCTCGCGGCCCGGACCCGAGCTGGGTCCCGACATCCGCGCAGGCGGCGTGTTCCGGGCTCCGGAGGCATGCATGGGCGTGATGGACGGCGCGACGGGCAGGCTCCCGGAAGGGCCCGCTTCCAGCGCGGCGTTGAGCACGAAGGGCGGAGGCGGAGGAGGGGGCAGGCTCCGGATGTGCCCCGGCGGGGGCGTGGGGGGCAGCCGGTCGAAGAAGTCGCTCGCGGAGGTGTAGGGCTGTTCATCCTCCAGCGCCGTCGTGATGACCTCGCCCTGGCCCATCCGCACCACCTCCATCTGGAGGACGGGGTCGCGCGGATCCAACTCCAGCGCGGCCTTCAGCGCCCCCCGCGCGCGGGAAGCGCAACCCAGCAACATCAGTATCGTCGCTGCATCCCGGTACGCGGCGATCGCCTGGGCCCGTTGCCCCGCGCGCCGGCACGCTTCCGCGAGTCGCACGCGCACGTTCGCATCGTGCGGCAGCAGCCTCGCCAACTGCGAGTACGTCTCCGCGCACTGCGCATACCTGCCCCGCTGGAACAGGGCGTGGGCGGTTTCCTTCAACTCCCGAAGCTTCGTCTCGCGCTCGCTCATGGAAGGCCCCTGCGTCAGTGCTGCTTCCAGGAGCTAGCAGGGCACGTGCCGACTGCCCTTGACGTGCGGTCCCGTTCACTGGCGCGCCCCTACCGGGACCCGGGACCGGAACGCGTGTCCTGCACCCGGCGGACCCCGAGGCGAGACTCCGTGCGCCCGTGCACGCTGTTCAATGCAAGACGCGGCAGCGACCCTGTAGAAATGGGAACGACGCTGTAACAACGCCAGTGCTGCATTCCATGACGTCAGCGAATGACGCGAGACATTGGCGACGTCGGATGCGCACGCATGCGACGCTGGGGCTCCTCCGGAGTCCACCGGAGACACCTGAAAGGTCGCACCATGTCCTCCCGATTCACGCTCCTGACGTTGGCAACCCTGGTGTTGGCGTGCGTGCCCGTGGGCGCGAAGGAGCCGTCCAGGGCGACGAAGGAATCGGCGAAGAAGGTGGCCCAGGAGAAGGTGGATGCTCCTTCCGCGGACGAGACCCTCACGTTGAAGAAGGGCGCGAAGCGCACGCTCACGGTGCCAGGCCTGAGCCGCGTGGCGCTGGGCGACCCGACCATCGCGGACGTGGAGACGACGGGCGCCGACGGCGTCCAGGTCTCCGGCCTGGCGGTGGGAAAGACGACCCTCATCGTCTGGGACAACGCGGGCAAGCGCCGCACGTACCTCATCGACGTGGGCCGCTAGCGGCCCCGCAGGCTCACGGCTCCGACAAGAGGAACAGCGCGTGCGAGCTGGCGATGGGACGGGTGCGGTCGTCCTGCCATGCTTCCACGCGCACGTTGGCCACGCGCCGGCCCTGTCGGGTGATGAAGGCGCGCGCGAAGGTGTCCTGAGCCTTGCCCGAGCGCAGGAAGTCCACGGTGCTGGAGATGACCTTGGGCACGCGCCCGGTGTCCGTCTGGAGCAGCAGCTCGAAGATGGCGGACGACTCCAGGAGCGCGCCCAGCGCGCCGCCATGCAGCGCGGGCAGCAGGCTGTTGCCGATGAGGTGCGGGGTGTACCGCATGCGGCAGAGCATCTCCCCGGCGAGGTTCTCCACGCCAATGCCCATGAAGCGCGTGTAGGGGATGGCGTTGGTGAGGCGGTGGTATTCGCGTGACTGGCGCACCGTGCGCACGAGGTCCGCGAGCGGAGGGGCAGGGGGGCTCATGGCGCTCAGTCCTCCACCCGCATGAAGGTGCCCTGCGAGGAGGCCACCGGCTGCTCCGGGTCGCCCTGGTGCACCAGGGCGCGCACGAAGGCGATGAGGCGGGTGACCTTGTAGCACTCGGCGTGGGCGGTCAGCTCCAGGCCCGGGCGCGCGGGGCGCAGGTAGTCGATGCGCAGGTCCAGCGTGACGATGGCGGCGAAGGTGCCCAGCCGCGCGAGCACGGCGGTGCCGCACGTCGCGTCGATGAGCGTCGTCACCGCGCCGCCCGCGACGACGCCGGTCTCCGGGTTGCCCACCAGCACGTCCGCGTAGGGCATCACCACCGTCGCGTCCGTGGTGCCCACGTCCACCAGCCGCAGGCCGAGCGCGTGGTTGTGGGGCACTGCCTCGGTGAACAGCACGGAGAGCTGCTCCTGCCGTCCTGCCTTGTCCGTTGGAAGTGTGAGGTCCGACATAGGGATGACTCGCGATAGCAGATTCGAGCGCGCGGTGGGGAGCGCGTCCGCCCGCGCCTGCTGCGCGGGGGCTGGCGCACGCCCGCATGTCCGCCGGTGCACGCGTGCTTCCCGCTTCGCGCCCGGGGCAGGCCGGTTAGGCTGCCGCGCCCTTCGTCTCCCCAAGAGGACTCCACCAGTGAACCGACTGATCTCCGCCCTCTGCTTCGCGCTGCTGGTGCCGGGCCTGCTCCTGGCCGCGCAGCCCCTGCCCCGGCCCACGGGTGCGACCGCCCCTCCGCCAAAGGGCGAAGCCCCCCAGGAGCCGCCTCCGCCGCCCGCGCCGAAGGACACCGCGCGTGATGCCGCCCGAGCGAGCGAGGGAGACGCCGGCACCCCCGCCCCTGTCGCCGTCACCGGGACGCCGGACGCGAAGAAGGAAACGTGGAGCGTGGATGCGCCCCCGGGAGCGACCGCCTCGCAGGTGCCCATCGACGTGCGCGAGGGCACGTGGCTGAACGTGGACGTGAGCCCGCGCGGGGACGAAATCATCTTCGACCTGCTGGGGGACGTGTACGCGCTGCCCATCGCGGGCGGTGAAGCGCGTCCGCTGACGTCCGGCGCGTCCTGGGACATGCAGCCGCGCTACAGCCCGGACGGGAAGTCCATCGCGTTCACGAGCGACCGGGGCGGCGGCGACAACCTCTGGGTGATGAACCGCGACGGCTCCGACCCGAAGCCGGTGACGCAGGAGAAGTTCCGCCTGCTCAACAGCCCGGCGTGGAGTCCGGACGGGCAGTTCCTGGTGGGGCGCAAGCACTTCACCGGCCGGCGTTCGCTGGGCGCGGGCGAGGTGTGGATGTACCACCGCGCGGGTGGTGAGGGCGTGAAGCTCACCGAGCGCGCCAACGACCAGAAGGACCTGGGCGAGCCCGCGTTCTCCCCCGACGGCCGCTACGTCTACTTCAGCCAGGACGTCACGCCGGGGAAGTCCTTCGAATACGACAAGGATCCGAACAAGGAGCTCTACGCCATCCAGCGGCTGGACCTGGAGACGAAGGAGGTGGAGCCCTTCGTCACCGGCCCGGGCGGTTCCATCCGGCCCACGCCGTCGCCGGACGGGGAGCAGCTGGCCTTCGTGCGGCGGGTGCGCGCGAAGAGCGTGCTGTACGTGGCGGACGTGGCGTCCGGGGCGGAGCGGCCGCTGTACGACGGGCTTGACCGGGACATGCAGGAGACGTGGGCCATCCACGGGGTGTCGCCGGTGATGGCGTGGACGCCGGACAACAAGTCGCTGGTGTTCTGGGCGGGCGGGACGCTGCACCGCATCGACGTGGCGACGAAGAAGGTGACGCCCATTGCCTTCCACGTGAAGGGGACGCGCACGGTGTTCCAGACGGTGAGGAGCGCGAGGGCGGTGGCGCCGGATCGCTTCGACGTGAAGATGCTGCGTTGGATGCAGGTGTCACCGGATGGCAAGCGCGTGGTGTACCAGGCGCTGGGCCGGCTCTACGTGAAGGACCTGCCGTCGGGCACGCCGCGCCGGCTGACGCGGCAGAACGAGCACCTGGAGTTCCATCCGTCGTTCTCCCGGGATGGGCGCTCCATCGTCTACACGACGTGGGACGACGACCGGCTGGGCGCGGTGCGCGTGGTGGCGGCGACGGGTGGGGAAGGGCGCGTGGTGACAACGCAGCCGGGCTACTTCGTGGAGCCGGTGCTGAGCCCGGACGGGAAGTGGGTGGTGTACCGGGCGACGGGGGATGGCTACCTGATGCCGGGCACGTGGAGCCGGGAGACGGGGTTGTTCGCGGTGCCGTCCGCGGGTGGGGGCGTGGGGCGCAAGCTGACGCGGGACGGGCAGCAGCCGCACTTCGGCGCGAAGTCGGACCGCGTGTACTTCCTGCGCGTGGAGTCGAAGGAGGTGGAGGACGTCCGCACGCTCCAGAGCATCGAACTGGACGGGGGCAACGAGCGCACGCACCTGAAGAGCGCGGGCGCGGTGGAGATGCGGGTGTCGCCCGACGACCGGTGGGTGGCCTTCCGCGAGGACTTCAACGCATACGTGACGCCGTTCGTGCGGGGCTCCAAGGAAGCTCAGGTGGGGCCGGGCACCAAGGCGATGCCGGTGACGCAGGTGAGCCGTGACGCGGGCGAATACCTGCACTGGTCCGGGGACGGTGCCCGTCTGTCATTGAACTGGGCGCTGGGCCCGAAGCTGTACACGCGGGCGCTGAAGGATGCGTTCACGTTCCTGGACGGGTCACCGAAGACGTTGCCGCCGCCGTCCTTCGAAGGCGTGGACGTGTCGTTCACGGCGAAGTCGGACGTGCCGGAGGGGACGTTGGCGCTGGTGGGGGGGCGCATCGTCACGATGAAGGGCGACGAGGTGTTGGAGGAGGGCGTGGTGGTGGTGAAGGGCAACCGCATCCTCGCGGTGGGCCCGGTGGGGAAGGTGGCGGTGCCGGCGGGGGCGAAGGTGGTGGATGTGAAGGGCAAGACGCTGATGCCGGGCCTGGTGGATGTGCATTGGCACGGGAGCATGGGCGTGGACGGGCTGATGCCGGAGCAGAGCTGGGTGCAGGCGGCGTCGCTGGCGTTCGGGGTGACGACGCTGCACGACCCGTCGAACAATTCGGAGACCATCTTCGCCGCGAGCGAGCTGGGCAAGGCGGGGATGCTGATGTCGCCGCGCATCTACTCCACGGGCACCATCCTGTACGGGGCGGCGAGCGCGGGGGCCCACGTGGAAATTGATTCGCTGGACGACGCGCGCCGGCACCTGCGGCGGATGCAGGCGTTGGGTGGGTTCAGCGTGAAGAGCTACAACCAGCCCCGGCGCGACCAGCGGCAGAAGGTGCTCCAGGCGGCGCGCGAGCTGGGGATGTTGGTGGTGCCGGAGGGCGGCTCGCTGCTCCAGCACAACCTGACGATGGTGGTGGACGGGCACACGGGCGTGGAGCACTCGCTGCCGGTGGCGCGCATCTACGACGACGTGCGCCAGCTCTGGAAGGGCACGCGCGTGGGGTACACGCCGACGCTGGGCGTGTCCTACGGCGGGTTGATGGGGGAGAACTACTGGTATCAGAAGACGAACGTCTGGGAGGACACGCGGCTGTTGTCCTTCGTGCCCCGGCGCGTGGTGGATGAGCGGTCCCGGCGCCGGGTGATGGTGCCGGACGAGGAGTTCAACCATCAGAACGTGGCGCGGGTGGCGAAGGAGCTGAACGACCTGGGCGTGAGTGTGCAGTTGGGCGCGCACGGCCAGCGCGAGGGATTGGCCGCGCACTGGGAGCTGGCGATGTTCGTGCAGGGCGGGATGACGCCGATGCAGGCGTTGCGCGCGGGCACGCTGAGTGGGGCGCGCTACCTGGGGATGGACGCGGACCTGGGCACGCTGGAGGGTGGGAAGCTGGCGGACCTGGTGGTGTTGGACAAGAACCCGCTGGAGGACATCTCGAACAGCCGGACGGTGCGCTACACGATGGTGAACGGGCACCTGTACGACGCCAACACGTTGAATGAAGTGGGCACGCGGCAGCGCACGCGGGCGAAGTTCTTCTTCGAGAAGGACGGCAACGAAGGGTGGAGCCCGAAGGCCTCCACGCATGCCAATGAGCAGGTATGCGATTAGGGTTGTTGCTGTGTTTGTTTGCCGTGGGTTGTGCGGTCGGCCCACGGCAGTTCAGGCAATCCCTGGGACCGGGGCCTGGGCCGGGCTGCGTCAGCACGGTGGATTGTCAGTGCAAGGAGGGGGTGATGGTGGCCTGCGAGCAGCTTGGCACCGTCCCCCGTCCCCGAGTGCCGCCTCCGTTGCCACCGCCCGGGGCGGCGGAGGAGGCGCGCGAGAAGGAGACCGAGCGGCGCCGGGATTCCTGTGGTGATGACTATGTTCGTTGCATTGATGATGGCGGGGGAAGCAAGCCTGGACGAGTCATGGGCGAGAGCCTGTGTGAATCCTGCCGGGCCTACTGTGTGGCTCAGGGATTCTGGCCTGAGGCCATCTATCCCTGGAAGGGAGTCCGACAGGAATGTCGCAGAAAATGAAAGGCTTCGACGATCCTCCCTACAGCAACCCCAACTGGGAGGCGTTCATGCAGGAGATAGAGGAGACGACGGGACTTGCCTCCACGGACTGGCCACGCTTCCGTACGGGACTGAGGCAATTGGAGCGGCGCCATGCCGGACGGGTACCAACAGCCTCGATGCACCGAAAAATCGCGGAGAATGTGTTCTTCTGTGCCGCGCACTGGAAGCAGACTCCGCGTGTCGTGCGCGGCGCATTGCGGGCCTATCTGAAACATCCACTGGGAAGAAGAATGTACTCCTACACCGCCGCGGAGTACTGGCAATGGGCATCCAAGGTCTCTCCCGACGACCTGCCCGCCGCCGAAGCCATGGTCGCGGAGGTCCGCGAGTACCTGCCGTCCCTGGATGAGCACGAGCGCTGGAACACGGAAGGCCTGCTGGCCTCCTTGAAGCGCTGAAAGCCGGCACGGCAGAGGCGAGCATCCTCTCGCCTTTCTGCCCCTGGAACGGGAAGCCGCTGACATGCCCAGGAAGATGAAAGAAGCCTTCGCCGACCCGTCCCTGCACGACCCGCACTGGCGCGCCTTCATCATGGACATGGAGGACACGAGTGCGCGCAGGGATTGGCGACGCTTTCGCGCGGACCTCAGACGACTGGAGCGGCGGCATACCGGACGGGTGCCCGCAGCCGCGATGCACCGAGCCCTCGCTCAGGATGTGTTCTTGTGTGCCGCGCATTGGGAGCAGACTCCACGCATCGTACGCGGCGCGCTGCGTGACCTGCTGCGATACCCGCTGAGGTTCGCGCTCTACTCCTTCGTGGCCGCTGAATACTGGCGATGGGCGTCTCAGGTTTCCCCCGCGGATCTGCCCGCCGCCGAGGCCATGCTCGCGGAAGTTCGTGAGGCCCTGCCCACCCTGGATGAGCACGAGCGCTGGAACACGGAGGGCCTGTTGGCCTCCTTGAAGCGCTGAAGGTCGGTGTGCGCCCGAAATGATCAACCTTTCGCCTCGCTCCCAGTTCCGGGCCTCCCGGTTCGGATGCATGAAGGGATTGGAGTCCGAGCGAGGCCACGCATGCTATTGGGAGGGGATGCGATGGGTGTTCGTGTTGGCGCTGGGTGGGTGTGTCGTGGGCTGCGCGGTCGGCCCACGGCAGTTCCGACAATCCCTGGGGCCTGGGCCCGGGCCGGGCTGCGTGAGCACGGTGGATTGTCAGTGCAAGGATGGGGTGGTGGTGGCCTGCGAGCAGCTTGGAACCGTCCCCCGCCCCCGAGTGCCGCCTCCGTTGCCACCGCCCGGGGCGGCGGAGGAGGCACGGGAGAAGGAGACCGAACGGCGCCGGGATTCCTGCGGCGATGATTACGTCCGCTGCATCGACGCTGGCGGGGGAAGTCTGGCTGGCCGGGTGGAGGGCGAAAGCCGGTGTGACTCCTGCCGGGCCTACTGTATGGCTCATGGCTTCTGGCCCACCGACATCTACAACTGGAACGCGAAGCCGCTGACATGTCCGAGAAAATGAAAGAGGCCTTCGCCGATCCGTCCCTGCACGACCCGCACTGGCGTGCCTTCATCCAGGACATGGAGAGCATGAGCGTGCCCGCGGATTGGCGACGTTTCCGCATGGACCTCAGGCGCCTGGAGCGGCGTCATGCCGGACGGGTACCGGAGGCTTCGATGCATCGCGCCCTCGCGAAGGATGCATTCCTGTGTGCCGCGCATTGGGAGCAGACTCCACGCATCGTACGCGGCGCGCTGCGTGACCTGCTGCGATACCCGCTGAGGTTCGCGCTCTACTCCTTCGTGGCCGCTGAATACTGGCGATGGGCGTCTCAGGTTTCCCCCGCGGATCTGCCCGCCGCCGAGGCCATGCTCGCGGAAGTTCGTGAGGCCCTGCCGTCCCTGGATGAGCACGAGCGCTGGAACACGGAGGGCCTGTTGGCCTCCCTGAAGCGCCTCTGACGCTCAGCGCGTCGCGGCCACCTGGGCCAGCGCCCGCTGGATCTCCGGCAGTGCATACGGCTTGGGCAACACCACCACGCCCAGCCACTGCTGCGGATCCCCATCCAGTGCCGCGCGTCCGTGCCCGGAGGCGATGATGATGCGCATGGCGGGCTTTCGCAGCGCCACCTCGCGCGCCAGGTCCACACCCGACATGCCCGGCAACGTCACGTCCGTGAACAGCACGTCGAACGGGCCCGACGCCAGCGCCACCCGCGCCTCCTCCGCGCTCGCCACCGGCACCACGGCGTGCCCCAGCAGGTCCAACAATTCGCTCGCGGACGTGCGGATGTCCTCGTCGTCCTCCACCAGCAACACCTGCATCCGCCGCGTGGACTCCAGCGTCGCCGGCAACTCCTGGCGCGGTGGCACCTCCGGCCACGTCACCTTCGGCGCCGGCGGCGTCAACAGCCGCTGCTTGCGCTGATCCAACAGCGCCCGCACCTTGCGCGCCAGGTCCTCGCGCCGGTACGGCTTGCTCAACAGGTGCACGCCCGGATCCAACCGGCCGCCGTGCACGATGGCGTTCTCCGTGTAACCGGACGTGAAGAGCACCTCGATGTCCGGCTGGAGCATCCGCGCCTGCTTCGCCAGCTCCGGACTTCGCACCGGCCCCGGCATCACCACGTCCGTGAAGAGCAGGTCCACCGCCACGCCGCTCTTCAGGATGGACAGCGCGCTCTGCCCGTCCACCGCGCGCAGCACCCGGTAGCCCAGCTCCGTGAGCAGCTCCACCACCGTCGCGCGCACGTCCGCGTCGTCCTCCACCGCGAGGATGGTCTCCTGTCCACCCTCCACCGGCCCCGTCACCACCTCCGGCACCGGCGCTTCCGCCTGGAAGGCGCGCGGCAGGTACACCTTCACCGTCGTGCCGTGCCCTACCTCGCTGTAGAGCTTCACGTGGCCGCCGGACTGCTTCACGAAGCCGTACACCATGCTCAGCCCCAGGCCCGTGCCCCGGCCCTCCGGCTTCGTCGTGAAGAAGGGCTCGAACGCGCGCTCCATCACCTGCGACGTCATGCCCCCGCCCGTGTCCGACACCGCCAGCAACACATACGCCCCGGCCAGCACCTCCGGGTGCTGCTGCGCGTAATGGTCGTCCAGCGACGCGTTGCTCAGCTCCAGTGTCAGCTTGCCCTGGCCACCCATCGCGTCGCGCGCGTTGATGGTCAGGTTCAGGATGACGTTCTCCAACTGGTGCGGATCCGCCAGCGTGTTCCACAGCCCGCCGCTGATGACCGTCTCCAGCTCCACGTCCTCGCCCAGCGCGCGGCGCAAGAGGTCGTCCATGCCCTGCAGCAGCCGGCCCAGGCTCAGCGAACGCGGCTCCAACGGCTGCCGCCGCGAGAACGCCAGCAATTGCGCCGACAGCCGCGCCCCGCGCTCCACCGCGCCCAGCGCCGTGCGCACCCGCTGCAACCCACGCTCGTTGCCCGCCACGTCGCGCTGCAGGAGCTGCAGGTTGCCGCCGACGATCTGGAGCAGGTTGTTGAAGTCGTGCGCCACGCCGCCCGTCAGCTTGCCCACCGCCTCCATCTTCTGCGCCTGCCGGAGCTGGTCCTCCGTCTGCCGCTGCTCGGTGACGTCGCGCCCGCTGGCGTACAGCACGCCGTCCTCCGGGACCGGCACCGCCGTCCAGGCGATGCGACGGACCCCGCCGTGCTTGCACCGGTAGCTGCTCTCGAAGTTCAGCGTCGGCCGGCCTTCCGCCAGATGGTCCACCTCATCGCGCGACCTCGCGTAGTCTTCCGGACTCTCCATCCACTCGGACGTGCGCCCCAACAACTCCGCTTCCGTCCACCCCAGCATCCGGGTCCAGGCCGGGTTGACGCTCAGGAATCGGCCCGCCTCCAGGTCCCCCACGAGCAGCAGGTCCTGGGACACGTTCCACACGCGGTCCCGCTCCTGCGTGCGCTGTGCGACCCGCTGCTCCAGCGTCTCGTTGGCCTGCCTCAGGTCCGCCAGCGCCTTGAGCCGCGAAAGCGAGGACCACACGCGGTCCGCCACGTTGCGCGCCAGCTCGATTTCATCCTCCAGCCACTGGCGCGGCCGCACGTCGTGCAGGAAGAGCACCGCCACGAACTCGCCGTGCTCCATCAGCGGGATGTTGAACAGCGCCCGGATGCCCACCTTCTCCAACGTGGTCGCCTGCGACGCCGTGCGCGGATCCAACCGCACGTCCGGGATGGCCACGACCTCACCGCGCTGGAGGTCCTGGAGGAACACGCCGTAGTCGTGGAAGCGGTGCACGCCCTCCACGCGGGACACCTTCGGGCCAGACACCCAGTTGGGGTGCATGCGCACCAGCGCGTGCGCGGTGTCCACCGTGCCGTACCCCGCGCGCGGAACCCCCAACAAGCGCCCCACCACCTCCATGGCCAGGTGCGCCGCGACATCCGGAGACGTCGCCTCGCGCAGCCGGTCCGTCATCTCCAGCAACGCGGTCTGCCGCAGCTCCATGCGCTTGCGCGCGTCGATGTCCACCAGCACGCCGGGAAAACGCAGCGGTTGGCCCTGGGGCGTCAATTCGCAGTGGCCACTGGCCTCCACCCACCGGTAGATGCCGTCCCAACGGCGCACGCGGTACTCGGCGCGGAAGGCGCCCCCCGCCTTCAGGGTGCGCCCGATGATGGCCTCCACGCCCGGCCGGTCCTCCGGGTGCATGGACTGCACGAAGAGTTCGATGGGCAGGCCGTCGCGCGCCTGGAGCGGGTTCAGCGAAAAGGCGCGCGCGAAGCGCTCGTCGACGATGACGTTGTTGGCGGGCACGTCCCACACCCAGGTGCCAATCACCGCCTCGGTGTTCAACGCCAGTTGCACCCGTTCGTTGGCCGCGCGCAGCGCGTCCTCCGCCTGGCGTCGCTCGGTGATGTCCTGCGTGACGCCAATGAGCTGCACCGGCTGTCCCGCCGCGTCGTGCACGAATGACGCTCGCCGGGAAATCCAGCGCACCGCCCCGGTGTCCGGCTTGCGGATGCGGTACTCCACCGACAGGGTGGACTGTCCGGCCGCCCGCGTGCGCGCGTTGGACAGCCGGTGCCGGTCCTCCTCCCGCGCCATCGATTCGATGACCTGCGCGGGCACGGTGTCCGTGCGCGGCAGGCCGTACAGGCGGCAGAACTCCGGCGTCACCGTCAGCAGGTTGGTGGCGATCTCCAGCGTGAAGACGCCAATGCCTCCCGCCTCCTGCGCCAGCCGCAGCTGCTCGCGCTTCACGCGCAGGCGCTCCTCGGCGTTCCGGTTCTCGGTGATGTCTCGCGAGACGCAGATGGCGAAGCGGGGCCTGCCCTCCGTGTCCCTCGCCAGCGAGACGTGGTCGTGCACCCAGACGACGCTGGCGTCCGGCCGCACGTGGCGCTTCTCCACGGTGAAGGGTTCGCCCGTCTCCACCATGCGCTGGAACAGATGGGCATTGCGCTCCCGGTCATCCGGGTGCGTGAGCGACAGCAGGCCGCGGCCCAGCACGTCCTCGCGCGAGCGCCCCAGCAGATCGCAGTAGCGCTGGTTCATCAGCTCCAGCGTGCCCGTGAGGTCCGCCTGGGCGATGCCCACGCTGGCCTGCTGGAAGAGCACCGCCAAACGCTCCCGGTCAAACGCGGGCGCGGTCGTCTCCGTCGTGGCAGGGGCCTCACCCGCGTCCAGGCCCGCGTCGCGCAGGCGGGTGCGCAGACGTTCGAGCTCCGCCCTCAAGGCCTGTTCGGTGTCGGAAGGGGGGATGCTCATGTGTGTGGGGGGCCGGGGCGGGGGACACCTTCGGCGGCGGAACTGTGGCCCGGTCCTCAGGGGTGGGCAACGGAGAATTCCAGGTGCTTCATTCCGCGGTCGGGGTCGCTTCCTGTGCGTCCGCTCCCGTTCGCGTCCGGATGAACCCCCGGATGTGGGCGACGAGCGCATCCCGACGGTGGGCCAGGAAGCTGGACGCGTCGCCCTGACGCAGGGCGACCAGGGCTTCGGGCGGCAGGGCATGGCTGGGGAATACGGCGGGCGGCAGCGCTCCTCTGCGCACCAGTCCCAGCAATGTCACGCCCGGTGCGAGCACGGGGTGGAAGAGCTGGTTGGCCAGCGTGAGCAGCATCGAATCCCCGGACCCCGAGGACGTGGACAGGCCTGGAGGCGACGTGGGGAACAGCGGCAGGAATGCGACCGCGCCCTGCGCCTCCAGCAGCGGGCCCGGCTCCAGGACGGCGCCGGTGAGCAGGTGCCTTGGATGCAGCGCGAGCAGCGCGTTGGCCTCCACCCGGTCCGCCACCGACGCGAGCCCCGCCATGCCGGGCTGCGAATAACGCTCCCACCCGCGCTCGGGCGGTGGGCCCACGCGGGCCAGCAACGCGCGCACGGTCGCGTCCGCGTCCCCGGTGAGGAGGGCGAGGCTCGCGCGGGCCTCGTCGTCGGGAAACAAACGCTCCGTGTCGAAGAGGGCGCGCTGCCACAGCCAGTGGGACAACCGGGCGCGCACGGCGGCCGGAGGCTGGGGATGCAGGTGGAAGAAGCGGCTCAGCAGCGGCAGCACGTCCGGCCGCGGCAGGAGGCTCAGGTGGGCAATGGCCGCGTCCTGGCGGAGGAATTCAATGGCGTGGCGGACCGCGCGCGCTGTCTGTCCTAATGCCTGCGTCCAGTCATCCTCCGCGCCAAACTCCTCTCGGAAGTCCCGCGTGAAGTCCCTGCCACTCACCGCGAGCAGCAGCGAAAGCAGCGCTTCGTCCTCCAACCGACCGAAATCACGGGTGGCCAGGTGTTCGCTCAGGGCCTCCAGGCTCTGGCAGGACGCGTCGGGTTGCCAGGGAGGAGTGGGTGCCATGGGACTTCCTGCGTAGCGGAGACTTGAGAACACTCACATCGGTCGGGAGTCGCAATGCTCACTTCGTGCCTTGACGGTGCGAGGAATTTCTTTAAAGAATGCACGCACGTCCTCTTCTTCTTGGAAGATGGCGTATGTACCGGGCCTCGCGTTCCCCAACCGCGGAACCGGTGCGTGACGTCCCAGTTGAGCCCCGCGCGCCGCGTTCCCCCTCTCGGCGCGCGGTGGCCCCTGGGACTTCCGGCCTCCGCCTTCCTCTCAAGTACGTTCGAGGATTTGCGTGTCCACCTCTGGTTTCGTCCTGCCTGTCTCGCTGGCCCTGCGACTGCTGACCTCCGCGGCGCCCGCCCCCCAGTCCCCCGCCGCCGCGCCCAACCCGCCGCAGGTTCCCAGGGTGCCCGCCACCGCCCCCGTGAAGACGCCCGTGACGCCTGCCCCCGGTTCCAGCAAAGGCCTGAGCGCGGCGCAGCAGGCCACGGCGGGACGGCTGGTGGGGCCCGCGCTCACGGAAGGCCATGCGTATGCGCGGCTGGCGGAGTTGACGGACGGCGTGGGCCCGCGCCTGTCGGGCTCCGAGAACGCGGAGGCCGCGGTGCAGTGGGCCCTGCGCTCGTTCCAGGCGGACGGCGTGAAGGCGTGGAAGGAGCCGGTGAAGGTGCCGCACTGGGTGCGCGGCGAGGAGCACGGCGAAATCCTCTCCTCCGAACGCACGCGGGGCCTGCCCTTGTCATTGCTGGCATTGGGAGGCAGCGCGCCCACGCCGCCGGAGGGGCTCACCGCGGAGGTGGTGGAGGTGGGCTCGTTGGAGGAACTGGCCGCGCTGGGTGACAAGGCGAAGGGGAAGATCGTCTTCTTCAACCACACCATGTCGGAGGCGGTGGACTACGGCCGCTTCGCCGGGATGAGGAGCCGGGGGCCGGCGGCGGCGGCGAAGCAGGGCGCGGTGGCCGCGCTGGTGCGTTCGCTGGCCACGGCGTCGCTGCGCACGCCGCACACGGGCGCCACGCGCTTCGATGACGGCGGCCCGCGCCTGCCCGCGGCGGCGGTGTCGGTGGAGGACGCGCTCACGCTGCACCGGATGCTCCAGGGCGGGACGGTGAAGGTGCGTCTGGTGTTGGGATGCTCGGACCTGCCGGAGGCGGATTCGTCCAACGTGGTCGCGGAGATTCGGGGCCGCGAGAAGCCAGACGAGGTGGTGCTGCTGGGCGCGCACCTGGACTCGTGGGACGTGGGCACGGGCGCGCATGACGACGGCGCGGGCGTGGTGATGGTGATGGAGGCGGCGCGCCTCATCGCGAAGCTGCCCCAGGCGCCCCGGCGCACGGTGCGCGTGGTGCTGTTCATGAACGAGGAGAACGGCCTGCGCGGAGGTCGCGCCTACGCGCAGGCTCATGCGAAGGAGCTGCCCAGGCACGTGGCCGCGTTGGAGATGGACTCGGGCGGCGGCAGGCCCCTGGGCGTCAGCCTGCACGCGGGCCCGGGCGGGGAGGACCTGCTGCGGCCGTGGCTTGCGCCCCTGGAGGGCCTGGGCGCGGCCACGTTCCTGGTGGGCCACGCGACGGGCGCGGACCTGAGCCCGATGGAGCCCGCGCACGTGCCCTTCGTGGGCCTGCGGGTGGACAGCAGCCGCTACTTCGACGTGCACCACTCCATGGCGGACACGCTGGACAAGGTGGATCCGCAGGACCTGTCGCGCAGCACCGCCGCGGTGACGTGGATGGCGTACGCGCTGGCGGAGGCGCCAGGCGTGCTCGCGCGTCCCACCGCGCCGGAGTCCGACGGTCCGCCCCCGTTGAAGAAGTAGTCGCGGTCCCCTGACTGGCGGCTACTCCGTCACGGCCTGCCGGGGAGCACCGCGCCGCAGCGGCATCTCCGGCAGCAGCAGCGTGACGAGCAGGGCCGCCAGCGCGACGAAGATGGCGAAGCGGTACACCGCCATCGTCGCGCGGGTGAAGGACTCCTTCAGCGCGCGCTCCACCTGGTCCACGGTGGACAGCGCGCGGGCCTCGTTCGCGTCCAGCTTCGCGTGGGCGCGGGCCTCGTCGGTGCCGTGCAGGGACTGGGAGGCCTGCCGCCGTTCCTCCGCGAAGCCCTGCCGCAGCTTCGCCTTCACCTCCTCGGGCTGGAACCGGCTGCCCGCGGGAGCGCCCTCGCCGCCCAGGGCATTGCCCAGGCCATTGGGAGACGAGGCCTGCAGTTCCTGGCGCACGTCCTGGGGCAGGCCTTGCGTGGCCTGTTCGGTGCGCGTCGTCAGCTCCCGGCCCAGCGTGCCCGCGAACACGGTGCCCAGCAGCGCCACGCCCACCGTCATGCCCAGTTGCCGGAAGAAGGTGGTCGCGGACGTGGCCACGCCGATGCGCTGGGGCGGCACCGCGTTCTGCACGGCCACGGTGTACAGCGGGATGGACGGGCCCAGGCCCAGGCCCACGAGCACCATCTTCACCGTGACCTCGGCCTGGCTGGAGTCGGGCGTCAGCGTGAAGGCCATCACGGCGAAGCCGCCCATCAGGAACAGCAGCGAGCCCACCATCAGCGTCTTGTAGCGCCCCATGCGCGACACCAGTTGTCCGGACAGCACGTTGCCCGCCACCACGCCCAGCGTCAGGGGCGTGAGCGTCAGGCCAGAGTGCGTCGCGGACAGCCCCACCACGTTCACCATGAACAGCGGCAGGAACGTGACGGACGCGAGGAACACCGCGCCAATGGTGAACACCGCCGCGTTGCCCGCGGTGAACGCGCGCAGGCGGAACAGCGACGGGTCCAGCAGCGGCTCCTTCGCGCGGCGCTCCCGCCAGATGAAGAGGGCCCCCGCCACCGCCGACAGCGCGAACAACCCGAGGATGGGCGCCGAACTCCACGCGAACCCGCCCGCGCGCGGCGCGGACGCCTCATGCCCCAGGCTGAGCGCGAGCAGCAGCGGCACCACCGCCAGGGCCAGCGCCACCGCGCCCACGACATCCAGCCGGCCTCCGTGCTGTCCGTCGGGCTTGAGCGGAGGCATGCGCAGGAGGATGAGCGCCAGCGCGAGCGCGCCCACCGGCAGGTTGATGAAGAACACCCAATGCCAGCCCAGCGCGTCGGTGATGAAGCCGCCGGCCAGCGGGCCAATCACGCTGGACAGGCCAAACACCGCGCCGAACAGGCCCTGGTACTTGCCCCGGTCTCGCGGTGGGAACAGGTCCGCCACCACCGCCAGCGAGCCGGTGAAGAGCGCCGCGCTGCCCAGGCCCTGCACCGCGCGGCAGAGGATGAGGACGAGCGTGGAGCGGGCCGCGCCGCACAGGAAGCTGCCGGTGAGGAACACGGCGATGCCCGCCACCAGCACCGCGCGGCGTCCCAGCAGGTCCGACAGCTTGCCCCACACCGGCACCATCATCGTGGAGGCCACGAGGTACGCGGTGGTGAGCCACGGGTAGTGCTCCGGCGCGATGCGCAGGTCCGCCTGGATGGCCGGGCCGGCGGTGGCCACGATGGTCTGGTCCAGCGCGGCCAGCATCAGGCCCAGCAGCGCCCCCGCCAGCGTGAACGCCTTCTGTGAGCGGCTGAACCGTTCGGAGGCCGGGGCGGCCGCGGCGGTGTCGGCGACGGTGTCGGGCATATGGCGGGCGGGCACACGCTCGCGCGCTGCCCGTCGCGAAACCTGGAGACGGGCGGGGGCGATGGCCACGGCCGCCTGCCCGGCTGCCCTCCTACCAACGCGCACGCCCGTCAAGCGCACCCCGGGGCCAGCGCGGGGATGCCACTCAAGGGACAAGGGCATTTTCAGGACGTTGGCGGGAGCCCATATCCTCCCGCCCCTCTCAGCTCCGACGCGCCGGGCCGGTGGTCGTGTCCCCCAAAGGAAGTGACGCATGCGGATTCCCGGAGTGTTTGCCTGTGCGGTGATGCTGACGCTGGTGACGGGCTGCAAGGACCCGAAACCCCAACCGGACGCGGGTACGCCGGACGCGGGTACGCCGGACGCGGGCTCTCCTGATGACGGCGGCATCCCCGATGCCGGACCGGCGGGTCCCACCCTCTCTGAAACACCGCGCTGGCAGGTGGTAGGAGACGGCACGAACCCCCGGGAGTGCTTCAGCCGGGGCCTGGCGCTGGGCGACGTCAACGGCGATGGCCGCGTGGATCTGCTCGTGGGGTCCCCGCCCTGCAAGAGCACCGCGACGGACCCCGGCCGCGTGCTGGTGTACGCGGGAGCGGCCGAGGACTTCTCCAAGGTGCCCGTCGCCGCGACGATGACGTGGGTGCACCCCAGCCCGCGCACGTCGGGTTACCTGATGGCGTTGTCCACGGGCGACATCGACGGGGATGCGTACGCGGACGTGGTCGTGAAGAGCTACTACGGCGTCAGCGTGTTCAAGGGTGGCCCGGACCTGTCCCAGGTGTTCGCCCAGCCGCTGTTCCGCGTGCCGGACTCCTCCGACACGCGCTTCAGAGCCGCCCAGTTGCTGGACCTGGATGGCGACGGGAAGGACGAGCTCCTCGTCACCACCTTCAGCGGCAGCACCACCCTCTACCGTTCGACCCCCGGCGGAGCGGAGGGCCCCTTCACCAACGTGCGCGTGTTCTCCGGCTACCTGACGCCCGCGGGGGACACGGACGGGGACGGCGCCCAGGACCTGTTCGCGAGCCTCGTGGAGGAGGAGAACGGCCAGGGGCTCTTCCTGGGCTGCAAGGCGGACAGCGCGCGCGCCTGCACCGGGCCCCTCACCACCGCGCCGGTGTGGACGGGCACCGCGGATTCCTTGAGGGCGCTGCCGGACGTGAGCGGAGATGGCCGTCCGGAGCTGTTCGTGTCCCTGCGCGGCAGCCTGCTCCTGCACCTGTCGGATGCCCTGGTCCAGGGGTATGCGGCCTCGCCCACGTGGCAGGTGATGGACGACGCGGCCTTCCCCATCCTGGGGGGCGCCACGCCCGTGGGCTCCATGGCGGAGGGGAGCACCGGCCATGACTTCGTCCTCACCGGGGTGGGCCGCGCGTACCTCTTCCGTCCCACGGCCGATGTGTCGGGCCCCCTGGCGCCGGTGTGGGCGTGGCCTCGTGCCAACCGCCTCCTGCCCCAGACGATGCTGGGCTTCGTCAACCCCGTCGTCGCCAGCCGTGGAGACCTGAACGCGGACGGATATGACGACCTGGTGCTGGGGCTGCCGCAGGAGCAGGACGGCACCCGCGCCCCGGGCCGGGTGGTGGTGTTTGGCGGTGGCGCGGTGCCGGATCTGGAGGAGCCCGCCCCCGCCATGGCGCCCACGAAGGTGTGCAACCTCCCGGTGGATCCGGTGAACGGCAGGCCGGACCTGACGGTGGACCGGGACGTGCTCGCGCGCACGCTGTACCTGGAGCGCCGCACCTTCGCCCAGGACTCGTGCGAGGTGCGCGAAGGCTGCGTGCCGGAGGGCGGTGAGCGGCGCCTGTTGCGCTTCAGCACCTCCATCATGAACATGGGCAGCGCGCCGGTGGTGGTGCCCTCGCCGGAGGAGCGGCCGGACCTCTTCGTCTACGACGAGTGCCACGGACACGACCACCTGGTGAACTTCGCCGGCTACTCGCTGACCGACGCGTCTGGCAATCAGTCCGCGGCGGGGCGCAAGCAGGGCTTCTACCTCGTCGACTTCACCCAGTACTGCGCGGACGGCAGTGCGTTCACCTGGTACGACCCGGGCACGGGCATCTCGCCCGGCTGGTCGGATGTCTACACCGCGGACACCGCCTGCCAGTGGCTGGACGTCACCGACACGCCGGACGGCGAATACACCGTGCGTGTGGGCGTGGATGAGAACCACATCGTGGACGAGGACGACAAACTGCCCAACGAGGTCACCGTCAAGGTGCGCCTCTCTGGCGACACGGTGACCGTGCTGCCCTGAGGCCTGAACCCGGGAAACCGGAGCCTGGACCCCCTTCGGTGAAGGCCGCGTGCAATGGGTGGCCTTCCCGGGCGTAGAGTGCCTGACGCGGCCCGCCCGCCGGGGTTTCCCGGTGCGGTGGGCCGCGCGGCTTCCAGCGCGGTCAAAGGGGTGGTCCAGGTGAATTTCCGGGTCGACGTGTGGGAGGGGGCGCGCATCGCGCTGTCCTCGCTGCGCTCCAACCGGCTGCGCACGGTGCTCACCACGGTGGGCATCGGCGTGGGCGTGTGCACGCTCCTGGCCATCGTGGGCATCATCCAGGGGCTGAACAGTTCGTTCGCGGAGCAGCTGGGGAAGCTGGGCTCCAACACCCTCCAGGTCGCCAAGTTCCCCTGGGTGATGGGCGGGGACTGGTGGACGTACCGCAACCGCAAGGACCTGACGCTGGACCTGGTGCCCGCCCTGCGCAACGCCTCCGAGCACGTGGTGGCGGTGGCGCCCATGTACTTCGAGAGCGCGGAGGTGTCGTTCCAGGAGCGCAAGCTCAACTCCGTGCACACCCTGGGCACCAGCCCCGACTACTTGATGACCTCCTCCATCGAGATGTCCGCGGGGCGCTTCCTCACCGACGCGGACGTGGACAACCGCTCCACGGTGGCGGTGCTGGGCGCGGAGGTGGTGAAGGTGCTCTTCCCGGGCATCAACCCGGTAGGCCACCGCATCCTCGTGGACCAGCGGCCCTACCGCATCGTCGGCACCATGGTGGAGCGCGGCACGGTGCTGGGGCAGAACATGGACATGGAGGTCGTCATCCCGTACCCCGCGTTCCGGGGGCAGTTCGGCAGCAAGCGCTCGCCCCACATGGTGCTCGCGGTGGACTCGCAGGAGAACATCCCCGTCGTGCAGGACCGCCTCACGGAGGCGCTGCGCCGCGAGCGCAACACCAAGCCCGGCGCGCCGGACGACTTCGCCATCAACCGGCCGGATCAGCTCGCCGGCATCTACAAGCAGCTCACCGGCGCGCTCTACGGGGCGGCGACGGGCGTGGGGCTCATCACGCTGTTGGTGGGCGGCATCGGCATCATGAACATCATGCTGGTGTCGGTGCGCGAGCGGACGCGGGAGATTGGCGTCCGGCGGGCACTGGGCGCGCGCAAGCACACCATCATCCTCCAGTTCCTGATGGAGGCGGCCAGCGTGTCCGCGGTGGGCGGCGCTCTGGGCACCGCGGTGGGCATGGGGCTCGCGTGGCTGGTGAACTTCCTGACGCCACTGGCGGCCCGGGTGGACCCGGTGACGGTGGCGGCGGGGGTGGGTTTCTCCGCCGTGGTGGGGTTGCTGTTCGGCATCTGGCCGGCGGCGCGCGCGGCGAACCTGGATCCGGTGGAAGCCCTCCGCCACGACTGAAGCAGCAAGGAGACGCTGGCGATGTGGATGGCATTCTGGGACACGGTGCGGCTGGCGTTCGGCACGTTCCGCTCCAACCCGCTGCGCTCGTTCCTGACGCTGCTGGGCATCGTCATTGGCGTCACCACGGTGGTGGCGATGATGTCGCTCATCGAGGGCCTGAAGAACCAGGTGAACAACCAGTTGTCGGACCTGGGGGCCAACTGCTTCCAGGTGCAGCGGCTGCCCTTCGGCCAGGGCGAGCTGTCGGCGGCGCAGCTGGCGCGCCGGCCGCGCTTCACCTACGCGGACCTGGACGCCATCCGGTTGCAGCCCTCCATCGAGGTGGCGGCGGCGGAGGACTCCAAGGGCGGCCAGAAGGCGTCCACGTCGGAGCGGGAGACCCGCGCCAACGTGAACGTGTGGGCGGGCACGCCGGGCTACTTCCAGACGAACGCCATCAGCATCGCCACCGGGCGGCCCTTCACGGACACGGAGACGGTGGACGGGCGGCGGGTGGCGGTGATTGGCGCGGACCTGGCGGACACGCTGTATCCCGGCATGGATCCGCTGGGGCGTGAGTTCCGCATCCTGGGGCGCACCTTCCAGGTGGTGGGCACGCTCAAGCGCCGGGGCGGGTTCATGGGCGGGGGCAGCCAGGACAACCAGGCGATGATTCCCCTGACCACGTACGCGGGCATCTTCGGCGTCCGGGACCTGCGCATCAGCATCCAGGCGAGATCCGCGGAGGTGCTCCTGCGCGCCCAGGATGAAGTGACGCTGCTCATGCGCCGGCGTCACGGGCTCAAGCCGGACCAGGCGGACGACTTCTTCATCTTCTCCAATGCGAGCACCACGGAGACGTTCAACAACATGTCGACGGCCATCTCCGCGGCCAGCTTCGGCGTGTGCCTGTTGTCGCTCCTGGTGGGCGGCATCGGCATCCTGAACATCATGCTGGTGGCGGTGACGGAGCGGACGCGGGAGATTGGCATCCGCAAGGCGCTGGGGGCCAAGCGCTACCGCATCCTCGCGCAGTTCGCGCTGGAGGCGGTGGTGCTGTCGCTGGTGGGCGGCGCGCTGGGCGTGGGCCTGGGCGTGGGGCTGTCGCTGCTGGCGCGGTGGATGATCAAACTGCCCACGGAGGTGCCGCTCTGGTCCGTGGCGGTGTCGCTGGGGATGAGCTGCGGGGTGGGGCTGCTGTTCGGCATCTACCCGGCGGCGCGCGCGGCGAAGCTGGACCCCGTGGACGCGATGCGCTCCGAGTAGGCGCGCCGTCTTGCGCCTCCGAGCCTGTTTCCGGGCATGAAGAAGGCCCCGACCCGACAGTGCGTGGGTGGGGCCTGGGACTCACGTTCGCTGCCCGCGAAGGACTACGGGCAGGGGTACGTACAGGTGATCTGCCCGGAGATGGGGTTCTTGAAACAGGTGGGCGTGCAGTCCCCCGCGGTGGCGGAGGCCGGCGCGACGGCGACGCCGATGCCCATCACGGTGGCGACGACAGCGGCGATGAAGGCGATGTGGCGGACGTGCTTGCGAGCCTGCATGGTGTCTTCTCCCTGGGTCGTGTTCGTGCTGCGAGGGGCACTCTAGGGCCCTCGTCTGACAGCGCCACGGGTGTTGTTTCAGGCCCGTGCGCCGGTGTGGGGAGCAGGGTGCCGAGGCGACGGACGCGGGAAGAAAAATGAAACATCGCTGCGGCGAAACAATGCGTCAATGCCGCTGCGTGGGCGTGCGACTCCACTGGTAGCCCACGGTGGCGCCGGAGCCGATGAGGGAGAACGCGAGGTAGCGGCGCAGGGTGTCCAGCCGTTCGCTGGTGCCCGCGAGGTGTTTCAGGCCTTCGTGCGCGGCGATGCCGAGCAGCATTCCCACCGTCGCGCCGCCGAGCGCGCCCAGGTACGCGTGGCCGCGATGTTCGCTGTCGCCGAACGCGATTTCGCCCATGCCCCAGGTGCCGAGCGCGGCGATGGGCGGTGTCATGACGAAGGCGGCGCCGAACGCGCCCACTTCCAGCTCCAGCC
>NZ_JAPNJZ010000003.1:0-165000 GCF_026626765.1 Corallococcus sp. bb12-1
GGAGCCGGTGGCCATCATCGGCATGGCGGGCCGCTTCCCGGGCGCTCCCGACGTGGAGACGTTCTGGAAGAACCTCGTCGGCGGGGTGGAATCCGTCACGACCTTCACGCGTGAGCAGGTGGACCCATCCGTGGCCGCCACGGAACGTGACGCGCCCGAGTACGTGCGCGCGCGCGGCATCCTGGAGGGCGTGGAGCTGTTCGACGCGGGCTTCTTCGGCATCATGCCGAAGGAGGCGCAGGTGATGGATCCGCAGCAGCGCCTCTTCCTGGAGACGGCCTGGTCCGCGCTGGAGTCCGCCGGCTGCGTGCCGGAGACGTACCCGGGCCTCATCGGCGTCTTCGCGGGCACGCACAACAACAGCTACCAGCCGCTGCACGTCCAGCCCCGGCAGGACATCGTGGGCCGGGTGGGCGCCTTCCAGGCGATGGTGGCCAACGAGAAGGACTACGTGGCCACGCGCGTCGCGCACAAGCTGGACCTGCGCGGACCCGCCCTGTCACTCAACACCGCGTGCTCCACGTCGCTCGTCGCGGTGGCGCAGGCGTTCTGGGCCTTGCAGACGCACCAGTGCGACGTGGCGCTGGCAGGCGGCGCGGCGGTGACGGTGCCGCAGTTGTCCGGCCACCTGTACCAGGAGGGCGGCATGCTCTCCCAGGACGGGCACTGCCGGCCCTTCGACGCGAGCGCCACCGGAACGCTCTTCAGCGACGGCGTGGGCGCGGTGGTGCTCAAGCGCCTGTCGGACGCGCAGGCGGACGGCGACGTCATCCACGCGGTGCTGCGCGGCGTGGCCGTCAACAACGACGGCGCGGCCAAGATGAGCTTCGCGGCGCCGGGCGTGGAGGGACAGGCCACCGTCATCGCGACAGCGCATGCGAACGCGGGCGTGGATCCTCGCACCATCCGCTACGTGGAGGCGCACGGCACCGCGACGCCGCTGGGTGACCCCATCGAAGTGGAGGCGCTGTCGCAGGCCTTCCGCGCGCACACCGCCGACACCGGCTTCTGCGCCATTGGTTCGGTGAAGAGCAACTTCGGCCACCTCACCGCCGCGGCGGGCGTGGCGGGCCTGCTCAAGACGGTGCTCGCGCTGAAGCACCGCGAGCTGCCTCCGACGCTGCACTTCCAGACGCCCAACCCGAAGATCGACTTCGGCAAGAGCCCCTTCTTCGTCCAGGCGAAGCGCTCCGCGTGGCCCGAAGGCACGGAGCCCCTGCGCGCGGGCGTCAGCTCCTTCGGCGTGGGCGGCACCAACGCGCACGTCGTGGTGGAGGAGGCTCCCGCGAGGCCTGACTCCGGCCCGTCGAAGCCCGTCCAACTGCTCCTGCTGTCCGCGAAGACGCCCGCGGCCGTGACGCAGGCGGCGCAGCGGCTGGCCGCGCACCTCCAGGCGAACCCGGAGCTTCCGCTCGCGGACGTGGCGCACACGCTCTCCACCGGCCGTCGCGCGTTCCCCTTCCGCAAGGCCGTGGTCGCGGGCAGTGCCGAGGAGGCCGTGAAGGCGCTGACAGCGGCCGGGGCAGAGGCCACCGCGCTGGAGTCCACCCCGCCCCTCGCGTTCCTCTTCCCCGGCCAGGGCTCGCAGCACCCGGACATGGCGCACGGGTTGTACCGCCACGCGCCCGCCTTCCGCGCCACGGTGGATGCGTGCGCGGAGGTGCTGAAGCCGCTGCTCGGGCGCGACCTGCGCGAGGTGCTCTTCCCGAAGGACCCGGAGTCCCCCGAAGCCGCCGAGGCGCTGCGCCAGACGTCCTTCGCGCAGGCGGCCCTCTTCACCGTGGAGTACGCGCTCGCGCAGTTGTGGTGGAGCTGGGGCGTGCGGCCGAGCGCGCTCGTGGGTCACAGCGTGGGCGAGTTCGTCGCCGCGTGCCTCGCGGGTGTGTTCACGCTGGAGGACGCGCTGCACCTGGTCGCGAAGCGCGGCCAGCTCATGCAGGCGCAGGCGCCGGGCAGCATGCTGTCGGTGCGCCTGTCCGCCGAAGCGGTGGCGCCCCGGCTGACGGATGGGATGGCCATCGCGTCGGACAACGGGCCGCGCCTGTGCGTCGTCTCCGGTCCCACGGACGCGGTGCTGCGGCTCCAGGCCACGCTGGAAGCGGAAGGCGCGGCCAGCCGGCTGCTCCAGACGTCGCACGCGTTCCACTCGCCGATGATGGACGCCGCGGTGGCGCCCTTCCTCGAAACGGTGAAGGGCATGCGCCTGTCGGAGCCGCGCATCCCCATCGTCTCCACGGCGACGGGCACGTGGCTCACGCCCGCCGAGGCGACGTCCCCCGACTACTGGGCGCGGCACCTGCGCGACACGGTCCGCTTCGCGCCCGCGCTGCGCACGCTCTGGGAGAAGGGCGACCACCTGATGCTGGAGGTGGGCCCGCGCGTGACGCTCGCCACGCTGGCGCGGCAGCAGGCCACCGCCGAACAGCGCGCCCGGGTGTTCACCTCCCTGGGCGAGTCCAGTGGCGACACGGCCGACTGGAGCGCCCTCTTGAATGCCGCGGGCCAGCTCTGGCGCCGGGGCGTTCCCCTGGACCAGGCAGCGTTCCATGCCGACGAGCAGCGCCAGCGCGTCACCCTTCCCACATATCCTTTCCAGCGGCAGCGCCACTGGATCGAACTCGAGCGGGCGCCCGTGCCCGCCCCCACACCCTCCACCGGAGTCGCCGTGAGCACCGCCCCTGCCCCCCGCGCTGAACGTCTCATCCCCACCCTGCGCAACCTGTTCGAGGAGCTCAGCGGCCTGGAGCTCGGCGATGCCGACGCGGGCGCGAGCTTCCTGGAGCTGGGGCTCGACTCGCTGGTGCTCACGCAGGCGGCGCTCGCGGTGCAGAAGCAGTTCGGCGTGAAGGTCACCTTCCGGCAACTCCTGGAAGAGGTGCCGTCGCTGGGCGACCTCGCCGCGTTCCTCGACGGCCGGATGCCCCCGGAGGCCGCGCCCGCCCCTGCTCCCGTGGCCGCCGCGCCGAGCGCCCCCGCGCAGCTCGCCGCGAACATCCTCGCGCAGCAGCAGGTCGCCGCCGCGCCCATCGCCAGCGCCCCCGTGTTCCAGGTCCAGGCGCAGGGTCCGTCCGCGCCCGCTGGCACGCTCCAGGCCGTCATCGAGCAGCAACTGCGCCTGATGACCCAGCAGCTCGCCATCCTGTCCGGCCAGCCCGCTGGCGTGGTCGCGACCGCGCCCGTGCAGCTCCAGTCCGCGCCCGTGCAGGCCCAGCCCGCGCCGGTGGCCGTGGCTCCCGCGGCCCCCGCGCCCGTCGCCGCCCCGGCGGACGATGCCGAAATGAAGGGGCCGGTGAAGTACGACGTGAAGAAGGCCTTCGGCGCCATCGCGCGCATCAGCCTCGCGCCGAAGGACGCGCTCACGCCCCGGCAGCAGACGTTCCTGGAGGACTTCACCCGCCGCTACAACGCGAAGACGCAGGGCTCCAAGCGCGCGGCCCAGGAGAACCGGAGCCAGTTGTCCGACCCGCGCGTGGTGACGGGCTTCCGGCCGCTGCTCAAGGAGCTCATCTACCCGCTGGCCGTGAACCGCTCCAAGGGCTCGCAGCTCTGGGACGTGGACGGCAACCAGTACCTGGACGCGCTCAACGGCTTCGGCTCCGTGATGTTCGGCCACGCGCCGGACTTCATCACCCAGGCGGTGCACAAGCAGGTGGACGACGGCTACGAACTGGGGCCCATGCACCCGCTCGCGGGTGAGGTGGCGAAGCTCGTCTGTGAGTTCACCGGCGCGGACCGCGCGGCCCTCTGCAACACCGGCTCCGAGGCGGTGATGGGGGCGCTGCGCATCGCGCGCACCGTCACCGGCCGCAGCACGGTGGCCATCTTCGCCGGCAGCTACCACGGCATCTTCGACGAGGTGCTGGTGCGCGGCACCAAGAGCCTGCGCACCGTGCCGGCCGCCCCGGGCATCATGGCGGGCGCGGTGCAGGACGTGCTGGTGCTGGACTACGGCACGCCGGAGACGCTCGAAATCCTGCGTCAGCGCGCGGACTCGCTGGCCGCCATCATGGTGGAGCCGGTGCAGAGCCGGCGTCCCGACTTCCAGCCGCGCGAGTTCCTGCACCAGCTGCGCGACCTCACCCAGAAGTCCGGCTCCGTCTACATCTTCGACGAGGTCATCACCGGCTTCCGCATGCACCCGGGCGGCGCCCAGGCGGTGTTCGGCGTGCAGGCGGACGTGGCGACCTACGGCAAGGTCGTGGGCGGCGGGATGCCCATTGGCGTCATCGCGGGCAAGCGCCCCTTCATGGACGCGCTGGACGGCGGCCAGTGGCAGTTCGGCGACGACTCGGTGCCCACGGTGGGCGTGACGTACTTCGCCGGCACCTTCGTGCGCCACCCGCTGGCGCTCGCCGCCGCGAAGGCCGCGCTGGAGCACATGAAGGCCGCGGGCCCGGAGCTGCAGCGCAGCGTGAGCGCGAAGGCGGACAAGCTGGCCAGCACGCTCAACGCGTTCTTCGACGAGGTGGGCGCGCCCCTGCGCATCAAGCACTTCGGGTCGCTGTGGAAGACGTTCGTCACGGCGGACATCTCCCACGGGGACCTGCTGTTCTGCCTGCTGCGTGACAAGGGCATCCACATCTGGGACGGCTTTCCCTGCTTCTTCACCACCGCCCACACGGACGCGGACCTCCAGCGCCTCATCAACGCGTTCCAGGACAGCGTCACGGAGCTGCAGGACGCGGGCTTCCTGCCCGGCACGGCCCGTCAGACGCAGGCCCCCGCGGCCGTGGCCTTTGACGCCAATCAGCCTCCGGTACCCGGCGCGCGCCTGGGACGTGATCCGCAGGGCAACCCCGCCTGGTTCGTCCCGCATCCGTCGCAGCCCGGCAAGTTCGTCAAGTTGAGCGAGACCCGATGAAGACCCCGAATCCCTCCACGCCCGAGACGCAGGACCTTCCCGACGACTTTGATCCGTTCGCCGGGCCTGCCCTTCAGCTCACCGTCCCGTCCACCGAGCCGCAGCGCGAGGTGTGGACCGGCGTGCAGATGGGCCCCGACGCGTCGTGCGCCTTCAACGAGTCCATGTCCCTGCGGCTCCAGGGCCCGCTGAACGTCGAGAGCCTGCGCGCGGCGCTCCAGGACATGGTGGAGCAGCACGAAGCGCTGCGCAGCACCTTCAGCGCGGATGGCCTCACGTTGTGCGTGGCGCGCACCACGCCCGTCATGATGGACGTGGTGGAGCTGGACGCGCTGCCCTCCTCCGAGCGCGAGGCCCGGGTCCGCGAGCTGGTGTCCCACGAGGTGGAGACGCCGCTGCCCCTGGAGGCTGGTCCCCTGCTGCGCCCGAGGCTCGTGCGGCTCGCCGAGGATCAGCACCTGTTGACGCTGACGGCACACCACATCGTGTGCGACGGCTGGTCCATGGCGGTGATGTTGCGCGACCTGGCGACGTTCTACTCGGCGCAGGTGCGTCGGGTGCAGCCGGACATCACCCCCGCGCCCCTGTTCAGCGACTACGCCCTCGCGCAGCAGCAGTTGGCCACGACGGCGGAGTACGCGGAGCACGAGCGCTACTGGCTCCAGAAGTTCTCCGGCACGCTGCCGGTGCTGGAGCTGCCGCTGGACAAGCGTCGGCCGCCTTCGAAGACGTACAGCTCCCGGCGCGAGGACTACGTCCTGGAGCCGGCGCTTATTGAACAGCTCAAGCGCGTGGGCGCGCGCCATGGCGGCAGCTTCTTCACCACGCTGCTGGCGAGCTTCAAGGCGCTCCTGCACCGGCTCACCGGGCTGGAGGACGTGGTGGTCGCCATCCCCGCCGCGGGTCAGTCCGTGGCCGGGCTGAAGAATCTGGTCGGCCACTGCGTGAACGCGCTGCCCCTGCGCAGCAACGTGTCAGGAGAGGCGCCCTTCACGCAGGTGCTCAAGCAACTGCGCACCACGATGCTCGATGCCTACGAGCACCAGGAGTACACGTTCGGCACGCTGCTCAAGCAGCTCGCGCTGCCGAGAGACCCGAGCCGCCTGCCGCTGGTCAACGTGCTGTTCAACGTGGATCAGGCCGTCACGGGTGAGCAGCTCTCGTTCCAGGGCCTCACCTGCACCCTGGCGAGCAACCCGCGCCACTTCGAGAACTTCGACCTCTTCATCAACGCGGCCGAGGCCCACGGCCGCGTGGTGCTGGAGTGCCAGTACAACACCGACCTCTTCGAGGGCTCCACGGTTCGCCGCTGGATGTCATGTTACGAAGAATTGCTGCGGGGCGTGATCGCCGACGCGGAGACCCCGGTCGCGCGCCTGCCGCTGCTGCCGGAAGCGGAGAAGCAGCGCGTGCTGGTGGACTGGAACGCCACCACCCAGCCCTTCAACCGCGAAGCCTTCGTCCACACCCTCGTCGCCGCACAGGCCGAGGCCACCCCCGACGCCGTCGCCCTGCGCTCCGGCGCCGTGACGCTCACCTACCGACAGCTCGTCCAGCGCGGCCATCAGGTGGCGCACGCGCTCAAGCAGGCCGGTGTCACGCCCGGAAGCCTCGTCGGGCTCTTCACCGAGCGCGGCCCGGACATGGTCGTCGGCCTGCTGGGCATCCTCCAGGCCGGTGCCGGCTACGTCCCGCTGGATCCGGGCTTCCCGCCCGAGCGCCTCTCCTTCATGGTCGAGGATGCGAAGCTCTCCACCATCCTCACGCAGCAGTCGTTGGTGGCGGCCCTGCCCTCCACCACCGTGAAGCCGCTCCTGCTGGAGGACACGGCCTCGCAGCCCGAGTCCGTGCCCCCGTCACCCTCCGTCTCTCCGGAGGAAGTGGCGTACGTCATCTACACGTCGGGTTCGACGGGCAAGCCCAAGGGCGTGCGCGTGCCCCACCGCGCGGTGGTGAACTTCCTCGCCACCATGCAGGAAGCCCCGGGCCTCACCGCCCAGGACGTCCTGCTCGCTGTCACCACGCTCTCCTTCGACATCGCCGTCCTGGAGCTCTTCCTCCCGCTCACCACCGGAGCCCAGGTCGTCCTCGCCTCGCGTGAGACCGCTTCCGACGGCGCGCTCCTCAAGGCCGCGCTGGAGTCGCAAGGCGTCACCGTCATGCAGGCCACGCCCTCCACCTGGCGTCTGCTGCTGGAGGCCGGCTGGCAGCCCCGCCCGGGCTTCAAGGCCCTCTGCGGCGGCGAGGCCCTGCCCCGCGAACTCGCCGAGGCCCTCCTCGCCCGCGTCGGCAGCCTCTGGAACATGTACGGCCCCACCGAGACCACCGTCTGGTCCACCACCTGGCGCGTGCAGCCTCCCCTCTCCTCCATCCGCATCGGCCGCCCCATCGCCAACACCCAGCTCTACCTCCTCGACGCCCACCTGGCCCCCGTGCCCGTCGGCGTCGCAGGTGAGCTCTACATCGGCGGCGATGGCGTCACCCTGGGCTACCTCCACCGTCCAGAATTGACGCAGGAGCGCTTCCTGCCCAACCCCTTCCGCCAGGGCGAGCGCATGTACCGCACCGGCGACCTCGCTCGCTGGCTCGCCGACGGCACCGTCGAGTACCTGGGACGCAATGACTCGCAGGTGAAGCTGCGCGGCTTCCGCATCGAGCTGGGCGAAGTCGAAGCGGCGCTCGCTTCGCACCCCTCCCTCGCCCAGGCCGTCGCCCTCGTGCGCGAGGACCGGCCCGGCGACCGTCGCCTCGTCGCCTACCTCATCGCGCGGCCCGGCCAGACGACGCCTCCGGGCGAGGCCCTCCGCGCGCACCTCAAGCAGGGGCTGCCGGAGTACATGGTGCCGCAGCACTTCGTGGCGCTGCCCGCGCTGCCGCTCACGCCGAACGGCAAGGTGGACCGCAAGGCGCTGCCGTCGCCGCAGGTGGGCATCCACGAGGACGCGTACGTCGCGCCCCGCGATGAGACGGAGCAGAAGCTGGCGGACATCTTCGCCGACGTGCTGGGCCTGCGTCGGGTGAGCGTCACGGCCGACTTCTTCCGGCTGGGCGGACACTCCCTGCTGGCCTCGCAGGCCCTCACGCGCGCGAGCCGCGCCCTGGACGTCAGCCTCACGCTGCGCCGGATGTTCGAAGCGCCCACCGTGGAGAAGCTGGCCCGGCTGGTGCGCGGTGACGACGGGGCCACGAGCCCCGCGCAGCGCATCACGCCGCGCGCGGGCACGGCGCCCGCACCGCTGTCACTGATGCAGCAGCGGCTGTGGTTCCTGGAGCAACTCAATCAGGGCACCGCCGTCTACAACCTGCCCGCGGCGTTCCGCATCCACGGGGAGCTGGACGTGGGCGCGCTGCGCGGCAGCTTCGACAGGTTGCTTGCGCGTCACTCCGCCCTGCGCACCTTCGTCCGCTGGGATGAAGGCACGCCGGTGCAGCACATCGCGCCGTCGCTGACGGTGGAGCTGGAGCCGGTGGACCTGGAGCCGGTGCCCGCGAACCTGCGCGAGGAGGACCTGCTGCGCCGCCTCCAGGCGCTGGCGGACGAGTCCATCCCCATCACCGCGCCGCCGCTGTTCCGGCTCACCCTGTTCCGCATGGGGGCCCACGAGCACGTCCTCTTCTTCATGCCCCATCACCTCATCTGGGATGGGTGGTCGTTCGACGTGTTCCTGCGCGACCTGGACGTGTTCTACGCCGCGCTCACGTTGGGCAAGGAGCCCAAGCTCCCCGCCCTGCCCATCCAGTACGCGGACTTCACCGAGTGGCACCGCAACTGGCTCCAGGGTGAGGAGCTGGAGCGCCAGGCCCTCTACTGGCGGCAGAAGCTCTCCGGGAACCTGCCTGCGCTGGAGCTGCCCACCGACAAGCCGCGCCCCGCGCAGATGAGCCTCAAGGGCGGCACCGAGCCCTTCGTCCTCACCGGGGCGGAAGTCGGCGCGCTCACGAAGCTGGGGCGCGATTCGAACGCCACGCTGTACATGGTGCTGCTCACGGCCTTCAAGACGCTGCTGCACCGCTACTCGGGGCAGGAGGACCTGGTGGTGGGCACGCCCATCCGGGGCCGCTCGCATCCCGAGGTGGAGGACCTGCTCGGCTTCTTCGTCAACACGCTCGTGCTGCGCACGCAGATGGGACCGGAGCTGACGTTCCGGCAGTTGCTGGACCGCGTCCGCACCACGTGCATGGAGGCCTTCGGCCACCAGGACATGCCCATCGAGCTGCTGCTCCAGCAGTTGGGGGTGCAGCGCGACCTGAGCCGCACGCCGCTGTTCCAGACGTTCTTCACCTTCCAGGACGTGCGCAACCGGGGCAACACCCTGGGAGGCCTCACCTACGGCCAGGTGCACGTGCACGCGCACGCGACGCCGCTGGACCTGAGCTTCTGGGTAAAGGAGACGGCCCACGGCATCGTCGGCGGCATGGACTACAACACCGACCTGTTCGAGCGGGACACCGTCGTCCGCATGCTCGAGCAGATCCGCACGCTGCTGCGCGCCGCGGTGTCGGACGCGGAGGTGCCCGTCGCGCGCCTGCCGCTCTTGCCGGAAGCGGAGAAGCAGCGCGTGCTGGTGGACTGGAACGCCACCACCCAGCCCTTCAACCGCGAAGCCTTCGTCCACACCCTCGTCGCCGCCCAGGCCGAGGCCACCCCCGACGCCGTCGCCCTGCGCTCCGGCACAGTGACGCTCACCTACCGTCAGCTCATCCAGCGCGGCCATCAGGTGGCGCACGCGCTCAAGCAGGCCGGTGTCACGCCCGGCAGCCTCGTCGGTCTCTTCACCGAGCGCGGCCCGGACATGGTCGTCGGCCTGCTGGGCATCCTCCAGGCCGGTGCCGGCTACGTCCCGTTGGATCCAGGCTTCCCGCCCGAGCGCCTCTCCTTCATGGTCGAGGACGCGCAGCTCTCGCTCGTCCTTACCCAGCGCGCGCTCCAGGGCACCCTGCCCTCCACCACCGCGAAGTCGCTCTTCGTCGAGGACACGACCTCGCAGGCGGACACGGCTCCCGAGCCGCTCTCCGTCTCGCCGGAGGAAGTGGCGTACGTCATCTACACGTCGGGTTCGACGGGCAAGCCCAAGGGCGTGCGCGTCCCGCACCGCGCGGTGGTGAACTTCCTCGCCACCATGCAGGAGGCCCCGGGCCTCACTGCCCAGGACGTGCTGCTCGCCGTCACCACGCTCTCCTTCGACATCGCCGTCCTGGAACTCTTCCTCCCGCTCACCACGGGTGCCCAGGTCGTCCTCGCCTCGCGCGAGACGGCGGCGGATGGCCCCCTGTTGAAGGCCGCGCTGGAGTCGCAAGGCGTCACCGTCATGCAGGCCACGCCCTCCACCTGGCGTCTGCTGCTGGAGGCCGGCTGGCAGCCCCGCCCGGGCTTCAAGGCCCTCTGCGGCGGCGAGGCCCTGCCCCGCGAACTGGCCGAGGCCCTCCTCGCCCGCGTCGGCAGCCTCTGGAACATGTACGGCCCCACCGAGACCACCGTCTGGTCCACCACCTGGCGCGTGCAGCCTCCCCTCTCCTCCATCCGCATCGGCCGCCCCATCGCCAACACCCAGCTCTACCTCCTCGACGCCCACCTGGCCCCCGTGCCCGTTGGCGTCGCAGGTGAGCTTTACATCGGCGGCGATGGCGTCACCCTGGGCTACCTCCACCGCCCGGAGCTGACGCAGGAGCGCTTCCTGCCCAACCCCTTCCGCCAGGGCGAGCGCATGTACCGCACCGGCGACCTCGCTCGCTGGCTCGCGGATGGCACCGTCGAGTACCTGGGACGCAATGACTCGCAGGTGAAGCTGCGCGGCTTCCGCATCGAGTTGGGCGAAGTCGAAGCGGCGCTCGCTTCGCACCCCTCCCTCGCCCAGGCCGTCGCCCTCGTGCGCGAGGACCGGCCCGGCGACCGCCGCCTCGTCGCGTACCTCGTGTCGAAGCCGGGACAGGCGTACACGGACACGGAGCTGCGCAAGCACCTGCGCTCGCAGCTTCCGCAGTACATGGTCCCGCAGCACTTCGTGGAGCTGGAGGCGCTGCCCCTCACGCCCAACGGCAAGGTGGACCGCAAGGCCCTGCCGCCTCCGGCTGGCGCCGCGCGTCCCGCCGAGGACGCGTTCGTCGCGCCCCGCACGGAGATGGAGAAGCACCTGGCCCGCATCTGGCGGGAGGTGCTCGGCATCGCGCAGGTGGGCGTGCACGACAACTTCTTCAACATCGGCGGGCACTCGCTGCTGTCGTTCCAGGTGGTGATGCGCGTGCAGAAGGAGCTGGGACAGGCCCTGCACCCGCGCACCCTGCTGCTCAACACGCTGGAGCAGGTGGCGTCGCAGTTCACGCCCGTGGCCCCGGCGGCCACCGCGACGCAGCAGCCGGCCACCCCGACAAAGATTGCCACCCCGGAGACTTCTGTTCCCCTGGCGCAACGCTTGTTCAATAAGCTGAAGGGAAAGATTCCGGGACGCTAGGACCGAGCGACCCTTCGAGGAGAATGGTCCCATCGTGACGCCCTGCTTCTTCGGCAGCTCCGAAAGACAGCTGTTCGGCATGCACCACCCCGCCCAGGGCGCTGAACGCGCCACCGGGGTGGTGCTCTGCTATCCCGCCGCCCAGGAATACATGCTGACGCACTGGGCCTTCCGGAAGCTGGCCGGAATGCTCGCGCGGGAAGGCTTCCACGTCTTCCGCTTCGACTACTACGGCACGGGAGACTCCGCCGGAGAGGTCCACGAGGGCCGCGTGGCCTCCTGGGTCCAGGACATCCGGCTGGCCGTCGCCGAGTTGCAGGACATGACGGGCGTGCAGCGCGTGGCGCTCGTGGGCATGCGGCTGGGCGCGGCGCTCGCCGTGCGCGCCGCGGCGGAGGGCCTGTCCACCGCGGGGCTCGTGCTCTGGGAGCCGCTGGTGGAGGGGGCCGCCTACCTGAAGGAGCTGGAGCTGCTCCAGACCCGACGGGCCACCCGCACCCTGTTCCCCCAGGTGGACAGTCCGCTGGAGGTGCGCGAGGAGCTGCTCGGCTTCGCCTTCCCCCGGCCCCTGCGCGAGGACATCCTCGCGCTGGACCTGGCCGCGATGCCCGCGTGGCCCTCGACGCGCACGCACCTGGTGGCCTCCGGCACCAAGCCGGAGTACCAGCGCCTCCAGCAGCACCTGGAGGCGACAGGGCTTCCCTTCCAGAACCACGTCGTGCGGGAAGAAGGTGGCGCGGGAGGCGGGCAGGAGTCCGCGCTCCTGTCCAACCGAATCCTGCAGACCATCACCTCGCTCCTGAAGGAGGCCGCGTGATGCGCGAACGCATCTGTACCTTCGGCCCCGAGCAGAGCCTCATGGGCGTGCTGACGGAGCCGGATCCGGCGAAGGTGCTCCCGGGAGCACCCGCGGTGGTGCTCTCCAATGTGGGCCTGAACCACCACGTGGGGCCCTACCGACTGTGGGTGGAGCTGGCGCGGCTGCTGGCGGCGCGCGGCTTCACCACGCTGAGATTCGACCTGTCCGGCCTGGGCGACAGCCGCCCGCGTCGCGAAGGCGGACCCGACGAGTTCGCGCGGGCCCGCGAGGAGACGCGCGCCGCGCTCGACTACCTGGAGCAGAAGAAGGGCCAGCGCGACTTCGCGCTCATCGGCCTGTGCTCCGGCGTGGACAGCGTGCATTCCGTGGCGGTGCAGGATCCGCGCGTGGTGGGCGCGGCCTTCATCGACGGCTACACGTACCGCACGGTGGGCTACCACCTGCGCTTCCAGCTGCGCTACCTGAGCCCCCGTCGCTGGACCCGCTTCCTGCGCAAGCGAAAGCTGCCCTCCCAGCTGCGTGAAGCCGGCGAAGCGGACGAGGTCTACACGCGCGAGTACCCGGAGCAGACGCGGCTGACGGAGGACTACGCGAAGCTGCTGGAGCGGGGCGTGAACCTCTGCTTCGTGTTCTCCGGCGGCATGGGGCTCTCCTTCAACTACGAGCGCCAGTTCTACGAGATGTTCTCGCCGCTGAAGCTGGAGCACCGCGTCACCTACGCCTTCTACCCGCGCGCCGACCACCTCTTCTCCGTGCCCGAGGACCGCGCGGAGTTGCTGCGCAAGCTCACCGCGTGGGCCGTGGGCATCGTGCCGCCGAAGGCGCTGGCGGGCTGAAGGCTGCCTGCCCGCCCTGCCAGCGGGAATCCGACCCCGGGGCGGGTGCGCGTCAAGCGCTTGTTTCCCACCCGACGGTCGCCACCTTGGGAGAACCAACCCGTTCTTCCCAAGGAGCGACACCGATGAAGCTCCCCCTGATGGCAGCACTGGCCACCTTCGCCGTCTCCGGACAGGCGTTCGCGCAGAGCCACACCGACCACGAAACCCCACCGTTGGAGCAGCCGAGCACCGACGCACCCCAGGACAGCGCGGAGCGCTGGGACCGGGCCACGGGAGGCTCGGGCAGTTCGGGCGTCCTCCAGCCGGATGACGACGGCGCGGACAGCGTCGCGGATCCGGACCGCATCGACGAGGGTGTGGGCGGCTCCGGCACGCCGGAGCAGGGCAGCAACACCACGGGCGAAGGGTCCACGCTGCAGCCGAGCGTCCCGAACACCGGCACCCCGGGCAACAAGGGCGCGCAGATGGAAGTGACGCCGCCAGCCTGGGACAAGAACAAGCAGATGGGCAGCTCCGCCAGCCCCACCACGGGCACGCCGCCCGCCCAGGGCAGCGCGGGCAACTGACCCCACGCGCACATCAATGACAAGCATGGACGGGCCTTCCAGACAGGGGGCCCGTCCATACCCCTTGCGGGTTACAGACCCGAAGCCCTCCCCACCGCTATGCCATTGCCTGTACCGGCTGGGAGGCCCGATGAACCTCAACGCGCGCGAGCAGGCGCTCATCTCCGAGTTGACCCAGGCGCTCTCCAGCTCCCTGGACCTGACGGAGGTCCTGACGCGAGCGCAGGGCACCATCACGCAGCTGCTGCCCTCCGACTACGCGGCGCTGTGCGTGTCTCGGCCGGAGCGACCCGGCGACTACGAGTGGCTGGGCCTGGGAGCGCCTGGAGTGCTTTTCGCGCACTACCCGGAGCTGGCGGCGGTGGACTTCGTGCGCGAGTCGGTGGTGAAGCAGCCCAACGTGGCGCTCCGGGATTCGGACATGCTGTCGCGCCGGGAGTTGAAGCGAAGCCTCTTGTACCTGCGTTGCCGGGAGCTGGGGCTGCCGCTGGAGCACGTGATGGCGGTGCTGCTGGACTTGCGGCAGGACTGGCACGGAGGCTTCACGCTGTACCGGGAGCACGCCCAGCCCTTCTCCGCGCGCGAGCAGGCGCTGCTGAACTGGCTGACGCCCTACCTGGTGAACACCGTGCGCAACTGCCGCCTGTTCGGCAGCGAGGCGATGCGCGGCGACCTGCTGGACGCGCTCTTCCGCCACCAGGGCGCCGAGTGCGTCGTGTTGGATCCGCCAGAGCGTGAGCGACTGAGGACGCCGGGCGCGACGGAGATCCTGAAGCGCTGGTATCCGGAGCTGAAGGTCCATGACGCCCAGCTCCCCTCCGACTTGAGGGAGCACCTGCGAAAGCTGAGGGCCCCGGGGACGGAGCGCAAGCTGGGCGTGGACACGTGGGTGCGCTCAGGGCAGCAGCGCGACCTGAAGGTGACGTTCGTGGAGCTGCCTGAACAGCGCGGCATCCGCCCCTGGGCGCTGGTGTTCCAGGAGTGTTCCCGGGCCATTCCCATGCCGGAGCAGTGGCGTCAGATGATCTCCAAGCGCGAGGCGGACGTCGTCGAGGGCGTGCTCAGCAACTGGGCCAACGAGACCATCGCCCACGAGCTGGGACTGAAGCTCAACACGGTGAAGACCCACCTGCGGAACATCTTCCCCAAGCTGGGCATGGAGAGCCGCACGGACCTGCTCTACCACGCGGCCTGGAGGCAGAAGCCGGGGTGAGTCACGGACAGAAGAAGGGGCCCGGAGGCGGTTTCCCCCGGGCCCCTTTGCTGCGAGTGACAACGCGTTACGGTTGCTTCCGCACGCTGAGGGTGATGGACGTCATTCCCCCCGAAGGCTGGAGCGTGACACGGCCCGCGGTGAAGTCCTCCTCCCTGAACTGATACAGGAGGACACCGGTGATGGTGTCGTTGACGCTGACATCACTGTCCCAGACGCGGAAGGCCCAGGGCTCCGCGAGCAGGCGACCGGCGGTCGCGGTGCACCCGCCCGAAGTCCACGCGGGCGTATAGCTCTCCACTGCTGGTGTGACGGAGGCCACCGTCGCCCCCGGGCATTGCATCTCCACGAAGACATCCGGCGCGGAGCCATCCGCATCCCAGGCCGTGCCATTGTTGCTGGCCGTGATTTGAGCGGACGTGGGCTGGACGAACCAGACAGCCGCCGGGTCCGCACCACACGTCTGCTCCGTCTTGCAGACCTGGGCCGCGTTGCACGCCTTGCACGTGGCCCCGGCCTTGCCACACGCGGATGCGGTGTTCCCCGTCTGGCAGGTGTTGTTGAAACAGCAGCCCGTGCAATTCGCCGCCGAACACGTCACCGGGGGAGTGTTGTCCTCCCCCGGGTCGTCTCCGCCGCCGCAACCCGCCAGGAACAGTCCCGCGACCACTGCCAACATCCGATGAATCTTCATGCCTGTGTGACGCCCCCAAGAGGTCGGTGTTCGGGGCGCAGGATGTCCAGACGGGCGTTGACTGTCTTTACCTCTCCCGGGGGATGGCGCTTTCAGGGCTCCCGGAAGAAGCTCGGAAACAGGGCGCGCGTGGTGCGGGCCGACAGGAGCAGCGCGGCCTGCTCCTCCGGGGACTCGAGCTGGCCCAGCACCGCCTCCAGTTCCGCCACGTGGTCCCCGTCCGCGTTGCCGTGGCCGCGCAGGAAGGTGACCGCCTTGTGGATGTTCGGGATGCCGCTGTCCGCGATGAGCCGGTCCACCGACGCCGGGGCGCGCTCCACGGAGAGGTATTCCAGCACGTAGGCCGTGCCCAGGAACGCCGTGGGCACGCCCGACAGCGTGGTGAAGCGGTTCCACTCCACGTAGGCCCGCACCGCGGAGCAGACCGGCGCGCGCTCCACCCGCTCCGGCATCCACCCCAGGTTCTTCAGGTCCGCCAGCAGCCACTTCTCATGGCCATTCTCCTCCCCGGCCTTCTGGATCAGCAGGTCCGCGAGCGCGGTGTGCTGGCCTTCCTTCTTCATGCGCTCGCCCGAGTCCTTGAGGAACCCCGTGCTCCAGCGCACGTACTGGTACGTCTGGATGAGGTAATGGGCGTAGTCGTCCTGGCGGATGCGGCCCTCGAAGAGGCGCCGGGCGCCGGGCTTCGCATCCAGCTCCCGCACGAGCATCCGCGCCTCATTCCGCAGGGAAGCCATCCAGTCCGTCTTCGTCGTCTGCTCCTGCTTGGGCTGCTTGCACATACACGTCTCCTGCTCCGGGCCCCGAGAGGGTCCGGCGTGGTGGTTGAAGGGGTGAAGGGAAAGAAAGGGAGCGATCCAGCCCGGCGTCAGGCGGCGTCAGCGTCCAGCGTGTCGAAGAGGCGCAGCGTGCCCTGGGGAATCTCGTCCAGCGCGGCGACGAGCGGCACCGTGAAGCGGTGGAACGCCGTGTCGTAGTGGGGAGGTCCAATGAAGCGCGCGCCCATCTTGTCCGCGAAGAGCGACAGCACGGGCGGCATCTTCAGGTCGTCCAGTTCGCCCTGCCGCGCGCGCTCCAACTGCGTCGGGCCCAGGCGCATCGCCACCGGCGGGTACGGCGGCGTGGGAAATTCGAGGGTCCGCACCCGGAATCGCTCACTCACCCAACCCCGGCGCGCGGCGGCCCGGTAGATGAGGCTGGCCTCCTCGGCGCTGTCGGTCTCCATGTTCGCGGCGGCGATCCAATGGGTGACGCCCCGGCGGAGGCTCTCGCGGTAGAGGCACGCCTGGAGGTGCAGCACTGAGCGTTTGCGCCACTTCTGGCGAGCGCAGTAGCGCGTCGTCTCCGCGAACACGCGCCCCGGCGCGGCGAGCTCCGACAGGTCCAGCTTCCGCTCGATGTCGAGCCCCATCAGGCTGCCCGCCGAGGACGCCACCTCCGCATTGGGCAGGAGCAACCGCGCGGTCGCCACCGCCTCCTGGTCCGAATAGACGACGACGTGCGCGGTGGTCGGCAACGTGTCGAAGCAGTTGGCCTCACGCGGCGCCTGCGGCTTCTTGTCGCCCAGCATCCGCATCTCCACCCCGAACACTTCCCAGCGGACACGGAGCGCGTCATCCAACTCGCGCTGTGTATCCGCGACACGGCAATTCCAAGAGCTCATGGAGGGTCTCGACTCCGGCGGACTGTCTGTCCGACCTTGCCCCTTCCTTCGTCGCCGCCAGCCCGAGTGCGCTCGCCGGTCGTGTTTTTTCACCCCGCCAGGCCCACCCGCCGCGTTCGGCGCACCACCCAAGGCAACGCCTGCTGGTACCGCTCCCCCTCCCCTCCAGGCGCATGGCCTGCGTCCCGGGGGCGGGTCACCGTTGGATGGACACGGAAGGATGGCGACATGACCGAGGACACGTCCCAGGACACCCTGTCGGCGGGAGAGCAGGAATCCCCCTCCGACAGCGAGCTGCGCAGGCTCAGTCCCTTCGAGCTGAAGGACGAGCTCATCCAGGTCGCCGACGAGGCGGTGAAGACGCGCGCGGCGGTGATGCTCAACGCCGGGCGGGGCAACCCCAACTGGATCGCCACCACGCCCCGCGAGGCCTTCTTCCTGCTGGGCCAGTTCGCGCTCGCGGAGAGCCGGCGCGCATGGGACGAGCCCGGCGTGGGGCTCGCGGGCATGCCCCGCTCCCCGGGCATCGCGCGCCGCCTGCACGACTTCTTGAACGCGAGCGACGATGACGCGGGCGTGCAACTGCTGCGCGACGCGTTGGAGTACGGCGAGTCCATGCTTGGCTTCAACCCGGACCGCTTCGTCTGGGAGCTCACCGACGCGGCCATCGGGGACAACTACCCGGTGCCCGACCGGATGCTCGTGCATGCCGAGCGCATCGTGCACGAATACCTGGCGCGGGAGCTGTTCGCGGGCCGTCCGCCCCCCGGGCACTTCGACCTCTTCGCCGTCGAAGGTGGCACCGCCGCGATGACGTACATCTTCCGCTCGCTGATGGTGAACGGCCTGCTCCAGAAAGGAGACACCATCGCCCTGGGCGCGCCCATCTTCACGCCGTACCTGGAGATCCCCCGCCTGGAGGAGTTCTCCCTCCACACGGTGGACATCCAGCAGAGCGCCCACACGAAGGACGGCGTCCACACGTGGCAGTACCCGGACTCGGAGCTGCGCAAGCTGGAGGACCCGCGCATCAAGGCCTTCTTCGTCGTCAATCCCTCCAACCCGGGCGCGGTGGCCATCCAGCAGGAATCCGTCGACCGGCTGGTGGAGCTGGTGCGCACGCGCCGGCCGGACCTGCTCATCCTCACCGACGACGTCTATGGCACCTTCGTCAACGGCTTCCGCTCCATCGCGGCGGACCTGCCGCGCAACACGCTGCTCGTCTACTCCTACTCCAAGCACTTCGGCTGCACGGGCTGGCGGCTGGGCGTCGTGGCGCTGCACCAGGACAACATCCTCGACGAGGCGCTCGCGCGGCAGCCCCCGGCGCAGCGGGCGCTGATGGAGGAGCGGTATGGCTCCATCACGTTGAACCCGGGCAAGCTGAAGTTCATCGACCGGCTGGTGGCGGACAGCCGCGCGGTGGCGCTGAACCACACCGCGGGCCTGTCCCTGCCCCAGCAGCTCCAGATGACGCTGTTCTCGCTGTTCTCATTGCTGGACAAGGACAACGTCTACAAGAAGCGCTGTCAGCGCATCTGCCAGGACCGGCTCAAGGCGCTGTTCGACGGGATGGGCATCCCCCTGTGGGACGACCCGCTGCGCACGGCCTACTACCAGACGCTCGACCTGGAGGCATGGTGCCGGGAGCACATCGGCGAGGACTTCGTCCGCTTCGTCGAAGAGCACCACGACCCGCTGGACATCGTCTTCACCCTGGCGCGGCGCCACGGCGTGGTGCTGCTCAATGGCAGCGGCTTCGAGGGCCCGCCCTGGTCGGCCCGCGTGTCCCTGGCGAACCTGGACGATGACGCCTACCCGCGCATCGGGCAGGACCTCCGGGACGTGGTGCGCCGGGCCATCGACGAGTGGACGCAAGCCGGAGGCGTGCCGCCCCCGGACCTGCACTGAGCAGGAAGGAATGACCATGAAGATGCGACGCCAATCCCTCGCCTGCACGCTCGCGGCCATCCTGGCGCTCCTGCTTCCCACCCTGCCCTCGGCGCAGCCCGCAGCGAAGGCCCCGACGGCGCAGGGCCCGAAGGCGAAGGTGCGCATCGTCGCCACCGGAGGAACCATCGCGGGAGCGCAGGGGGATTCAGGTTCGTATGGCTACAAGTCCGGTGCCTTCAAGGTGGAGGACCTCATCCAGGGGGTGCCCCACCTGGACACGCTCGCCAGGCTGAGTGGTGAGCAGGTCGTGAACATTGGCAGCCAGGACATGAACGACACGGTGTGGCTGAAGCTGGCGGCGCGGGTCAACGCGCTGCTCGCGTCACCAGACGTGGACGGCATCGTGGTGACGCACGGCACGGACACGCTGGAGGAGACGGCGTACTTCCTGGACCTGGTGGTGAAGAGCGACAAGCCGGTGGTGCTGGTGGGCTCGATGCGTCCGGCCACGGCGATCAGCGCGGACGGGCCGGCGAACCTCTACAACGGCGTGGCGGTGGCGGCGTCCCCGGAGGCCCGGGGCCGGGGCGTGCTGGTGGTCATCAACGACGAAATCCACGCGGCCCGGAACGTCACCAAGATGAACACCACCAACGTGGAGACGTTCCACAGTCCGAACCGGGGGCCCGCGGGGCTGGTCAACACGGGGGCCATCACCTGGATGGACCCGGTGGACAAGAAGCACACCAAGGCCACGGAGTTCTCCGTGAAGGGCCTCAAGACGCTGCCGCGCGTGGACATCCTCTATGCGCACGCGAACATGAGCCCGGACCTCATCGAAGCGGCCGTGGACAATGGCGCGCAGGGGCTGGTCATCGCGGGCGTGGGGGACGGGAACATGACGCAGGCGTCCATCGACACGTTGGAGAAGGTCCAGCGGGAGCACGGCGTGGCGGTGGTGCGCAGCTCGCGCGTGCCCACCGGGCTGGTGCTGCGGGACAATGAAATCAACGACGACCAGAAGGGCTTCGTCGCCTCGGGTGAATTCAACCCACCCAAGTCCCGCGTGTTGTTGCAGCTGGCGCTGACGAAGACCTGCAGGCCTGAGCGTATCCAGCGGATGTTCGACGAATACTGAGACATCGCGTTCCAGCGATACCGGTGAATCCAGGGACCCTGGCCTCCACGAGGAGGCCAGGGTCTTTGTCGATCCAGGGGATCGCCACGGACCCATTGTCCCGCGAGGCACTACCCCCTCCGGGGTAGAGACACCGATCCTCCTCTTCGCCAACCTCCCGGCTCGGGCCCAGACGCTCCGCCGTCGAACTCTACAGGGCTGTAGCGAAAGTCCAGACGGGCCGTAGCCAAACCTGAAAGCGGGCGTGCGCATGCCAGTGGGATGTGGGGGATGAGTTACCCATCGAGAGAAGAGGAGCGGGCGCTTCACGACCGGGTGCTGAATCGGATGCCGGTCGCCAACAAGGAGGTCTTCGACCTCTTCGTTCCATTCATGTTGAAGACGCTCTCCCTGGAGATGCGCTGCGACCAGGAAGAAGCCAGGGAGTGTACGTTCAGGGCGATCTCCGACTACCTGGACCAGCCCGAGAGCTACGACCGGGACCAGTCGCTGTTGCGCAGCTTCCTGACGCTCGCGGCCCGGAGGAACGTGTTGGATTCACGTCGTTCCGAACAGAAGCGGATCGTGCGCGAACAAAAATTCGCGGACGTCGTCGAACTTCGGACGAGGCCTCCGAATGAAGTGATGGAGACCGCCGTGGAAACCGCCCTGGCCCTGAAACGACTCGAGCGCCGCAACATGAAGCCCAGCGACCTGGGGTTGCTCGAACTCGTCCTCCAGGGAGAAAGCTCCACCCTGGCGCTGGCCCGGCCCCTGGGTCTGGAGGGATTGCCCGCGCCCGAGCGCATGCGGGTGGTGAAGCAGAATCGCGACCGCGTCCTCAGGCAACTGAGACGCCTCGGAGAGGAGGACTCCCATGACGAATCCTGATTGGCTGGAAGCCGCGGCCGAACACAGTGCGCGGGTGCCGGGGATGCTGGGCTCCGTGTTCGCGTGGTTCCGGGACCTGGAAGAGATCTCCGTCGAAGCACTCGCCAACAAACTGGATTGCACCGTGGAAACACTCCACTGGGTGTCCCTGTGCCGCAAGCCCGAGGGCGCGGCGTTCTCCGAACACGTCAACCAGATCGCGGAGCACTTCGGCGTCGACGCCTTCGAACTGACCGGGCTCCTGCGCGACATGGAGGTCGCCGCGGGGCTGCGCGCCCAGCAGGACAGCCCCGTGGAGCCGGAGGAGCGTGGCGTGCTCATGGCCGCGCGCGACCGGCCTCGCACTCCGGAGAACAAGCCATGAGCGAGCGCTGGCTGAAGGACGCCCTCCTGTTGGCGAAGCTTCCCCAGCCAGACGTCTTTCCCCGTTCCATCGCCTCCGACGCGCAGAAGCGCATGACAGTCCGCTTCGTCGCCATGGAGGAGATGACCCTCCACGCCGTCCGCAAACACCTTGCCCGGCGTGGGTGGAAGTCCATGCCGCCGGAGGAAGGCGACGACCGGGACATGCATGGCTGCATCGTGGCCTTCTGCGGAATGGCCTACCTCTTCTACTCGCTGAAGGACTCCGAGGAGGAGCAGCGCTTCACGTCGGCGCATGAGCTGGCGCACTTCGTCCTCGACCACCTGTCCCTGCGGGAGAAGGCCCTGCGCTATTTTGGAGCCAGCATCCTCCCGGTCCTCGACAACCAACGGCTCCCGACGAAGGAGGAGCTGCTGACCTCCGCGTTGGAGGGTATCCCGACGAAGACCCAGTTCCACCTGATGGAACGGGATGACGCAGGCGACATCGACACCGGGGACGTCTTCCGCGCCGAACAACGCGCGGATCGCCTGGCCTTTGAATGGCTTGCTCCCGCGTCCGTCGCATCAGGGACCCTGAAAGGCATTCCCCGGGATGAACACGGGAAGCGCCTCCAGCGGTCCTTCGGCCTGCCCCCTCGGAAGGCCGAAGCCTACGCGCGACTCTTGCGACAGCGGGAGGACGCTCCGCGCTTTTCCCTGAGCACAGTCCTGGGTGAAAGGAACCCGAGGTAACCATGGCGGGACGAGATCCACCGGACGACAACGACCTCGCGGGGGACAGAGACTACCTCGCGTCCTTCGGGGAGACCCTGGCCCAGACGCTCAACCTGGAACGCTGGGCGAACGGGTTGGACCTGGAAGACATCATGCGCGTCTTCCGGGAGCAGATTGGCGGCTCCATGCGCAAGGAGGACGTGCTTCGCGCCACCGTGCGCCAGGAATTGCTGCCCCTGCTGAAGACCGGTCCGCAGGCCCCCAAGGGCGCTGGCGTCTATCACGCCACGGAGGAGCAACTGAAGGCCGTCCACGAGGGCCACCTCTTCCGGGGCAACGTGGAGGCGGTGAATGGACGCGCGGTCTCGCATGACACGCTGGCCCTGGGCATCACCCAGCTGGGCATCGCCGCGGTGGGCTACGGCGGTTCGTCCGGGACGTTCTCCCAGCGGCTGTTCCGCAAGGAGGTCACGTTCCAGATGGATGACCCCTTCAAACAGGCGCGTGAGTACATCGAGCGGCGGGAGACCCGCTCACGCCAGGCCCCCCGGAACAAGGACAGCCTTTCGCGGCTGGCCACCCGTGGCATCCGCACCTACGCGGAGCGGGCCATCCTGGTGGAGCGGCTCCAGGCGGAGTGGCGCATGGGCCTGGGAAATCCGCTCGCCTACGAGCTGATCACCGGCTCCGGCTACCGGGGGCTGCTGGATGCATCCCTGGAGATGCTCGGGAACCTCATCGACCGACAGCAGAAGTTCGTCTTCGTCACGGACAAGCTCGAGCACCGGGGGTTCCTCACGCTGGGGCATTCGCTGGACACGGGCGAGTACGCCATCCTCGAAACGCTGGAAGCGTACGGCGAGGAGATCCTGGACGGCTGGCGCTACGACGACGAGGGCTTCCGGAAGGCGCGGGCGTTCGTTGACAGATATTGCCCCCAGGTCGTCATGGGGCTGTACCGCGCGTCGAACAACTCCCCGCCGCGTCTGTTCTACGCGCACCAGGAGCACGTTCATTTCGCGGTGCGCGTGGCCATGGCGGACAGCATCCTCCGTCCGGAGCAGGGCTTCCCCATGCTGTTGGATGTCGCCGCGATGACCTGCCACAGCGTCTTCGGGGAGGACGGCTTCCAGGGGCTGGTCCAGGACGCCTACGCCCAGGCGGATCCCAGCCTTCAATACCTGAATGTACGCAAGATGCGTCGCTAGTCTCGACGAGGGGGAACACATCCATGTCTGACCACGGAAGAGGCCCTGGAAGCCGGGCTCCCATCCCGCCGCTCAATGGCAACGCACACCCGGGCCCCGTCAGGAACGGGCAGGCGATGCACCCCATGAATGGGAACACGCACCCGTCCTTCACGGGCCCCGACCCCCGGGCGCCCACCGGGAACCGGCCTCAGTCACAGCCCTCCTCCCCACCGATGGCGCCCAACGAGGTGAGACAAGGCCGGGCGCCCCAAGCGCCTCCCGGGAACCCGCCCCCTGGGAATCCGCCGCCCGCGGGTCGCCCTTCGGGGGGTCGAAGCATCGTTCAGGAGACGCCTCCGGAAGTCCTCCACGCGCTCGCCCATGCGCAGAAGGAAGCCCAGGAGGCAGCGAAGGTGGACCCGGAGCTGGCCTTCGCGGTGGGCTTCACCCACTTCGACACGGCGGGCAGCGAGGACAACCTCATCTCGGTGCTGTCGACGAAGGAGGACCTGCCCCGACTGGCCTCCCAGACGCTGGTGCGCGTGAAGTCGCGCGAGGACAAGCGTTCCTACCTGGGGGTCGTCGTGAGCGGTCCCTTCGCGGAGCCGAACGCCGTGCCGGCGAACTCCTCCATGGCCATTGGCGTGGTCACCCATGGCAAGAAGCTGACCTACACGTTCGACTACCACGGACGTGCCGAGGTGGAGCTGTTGGGAGAAGAGGTCGGCGGAGTCCTGCACCCTCCCCGCTTCCGGCCCCGTCCCCAGAGCCCCGTCTTCATCCTGGATGAGGAAGAGAGCGCGCGAGTCCTGGGCGTGGGAGGGCCGCTGAGCCTCGGCATGGTGGTGGGTTACGAGGGAATGGAGGCCCGGCTCAATCCGCGCGACAAGTCCATCCTGCCCCGGCACACCGGCATCATCGGGACGACGGGCGGCGGCAAGTCCACCACCGTCGCCACGCTCATCCACCGGGCGCAGCTCGCGGGCATCGCCACCATCGTGTTCGACGTGGAGGGCGAGTACACGCACATCAACAAGCCCACGGATCAACCGGCGATGCTGGAGGCCCTCAAGCGACGCCGCCAGCGGCCGGAGGGCGTGAAGGACCTGCACATCCACCACCTGCTCGGACGTGCGACGCGCAACCGGGAGCACCGCCCCCTGCACCGCTTCTCCCTGAACTTCTCCAGCCTGTCGCCCTATGCGCTGGCGGAGATCCTGGACATGTCGGATGCGCAGCAGGAGCGCTTCCTCAAGGCGTACGACGTCACCAAGCTGCTGCTGGAGGACTTCGGCGTCTTCCCGACCAACGAACACGAGCGGCGAGAGGTCATGGAGGTGGATGAGCTGTCCACCGGCTACCCCCGCATGACCATCCAGCACGTGCTGGACGTCGTGAGCGCGTATCTCTACAGCCTGAGCGACGACGGCAAGGCCGAGGCCCGCAGCTCCCGTCCCAAGGCGAGCTCCCGCAAGAAGGCCCCCGTCCAGGACGACCTGAATCTGGGAGAAGAGCCCGAGGAGGAGCCCACGCCCCTCCCCTCCAGCCTCCAACTGTTCAGCGAGTTCAAGAGCAGCCCCGGACGGGTCATGGCCCGGGTGATGGCCGCGAGCAGTCGCAATGAAATCAGCTGGAAGGCCCTGGCCAGCAAGCTGCACCGGCTGCGCCGGCTCAACATCTTCGACATGGGGTCCAGCGAGAGCGTGAAGTACGACGCGATGCTCGCGCCCGGACGCGTGTCCGTCATCGACCTGTCGGACACCGATTCTCCGCAGATCAACAACCTGGTCATCGCGGACATCCTGCGCGGTCTCCAGGAGCGGCAGGAGCAGTCCTACGAGAAGGCCAACCGCGAAGGCGGTGAGGTCACCCCGGTGCTCATCATCATCGAGGAGGCCCACGAGTTCCTGTCCGCCAGCCGCATCACGCAGATGCCCGTGCTGTTCGAACAGGTGGCGCGCATCGCGAAGCGGGGCCGCAAGCGGTGGCTGGGGCTCGTCTTCGTCACCCAGCTCCCCCAGCACCTGCCCAACGAAGTGCTGGGCCTGCTCAACAACTTCATCATCCACAAGATCACCGACGGCGCCGTCATCAACCGGATGCAGAAGACCGTGGGCAGCATCGATGAGAGCCTGTGGAACCGCGTCTCCCGGCTCGCTCCGGGACAGGCGCTGGTGTCCTTCAGCAACTTCACCCGCCCGCTGATGGTGGCCGTGGACCCGGCGCCCGTGAAGCGGCTGCTCGTCGAGTAGACGTCACGCAGAGTCCAGGGACGGTGGAGGGTGGGAGCGATATAGAGCCCCTCGCCATGCTCCTGCCCACCCTCCTCGCCTCCGCCATCGTCGCCCAGGCTCCCGCCTCCCCTGCCTTGCGCGCGGCGGAGACCCTGGGCCTGGGACCCGTCCTGGATGCCGTCGTGCACCAGGGCGTGACGTACGTCGCGCTCGGACGCGGTGGCATCGCCGTGCTCAAGCTCGACGGCGCCGCGCCCCAACTCGTGCGGCGCGTCGAGGAGGGGCGGCGCTTCGTGCGGCTCGTCATCGTCAACCAGTCACTCCTCGCCATCGAGCAGCGAGAAGAGGCCCACGCCTTCTCCCTCGCCACACCTGAACAGCCCCGGCCCGACTCGCTGGCGTCCGCGCTGGGCTCGGCGCGCGACCTCACCGTCGTCACCGAAGCGCCTCCCACCCACGCGCCTCCTCCAACGCCGACCACGACAGCCCAACGGCTGACCATCACCGCCGTGAAGGATGGCGACGTGACGCTCTCCGGCGGCGACACGGCCGGCGTGCGCGAAGGCAGCCGCGTCCGGGTCCGCACCCAGGATGCCCGCGAAGTGGTGCTGGAGGTCGTCGAGTCCCGCGAGGACTCCGCCCGCGCGCGGCTGGGCCGAGGAGAGAGCGTGCGCGTGGGGGACAGCGCCGTCGTCACCGATGCGCCCGCGACGGCGCGACTCTTCTTCCCCGAACCCGGCGTGCCGCGCCTGCGCTACGGCTTCCACGCTCGGCCCTTCCTCGCGCTGGACGCGACCACCCGGCTGGGACGCTCCGCGCGCGCGGGCGGTCTGCTGCTGGACGCGTTCGTCGCGTGGCGGCCGGGAGACAGCCCCGTGGTGCTGAGCGCCCAGTTGGAGCCCGTGGGCTTCGGTCTGGGCACCGGCCTGCGCCACACCCCGGGCGCCGCCTACGTCGCCGTGGCCTACTCCACCGACTTCCTCGAAGTGGGCATCGGCGCGGGCGCGCTGTTCGGCCAGAAGTCGTGCTACCCCGAATACGAATACGACCCCGAAACGGGCCAGCCGACTGAAGGCAAGAACGTCTGCGACTCCAACGCGGGCCCGTCCATCCAGCAGGTGCTGCGACTGGGGGCGCTCGACGGGTTCCACGTCGCGTGGAGCTCATCCATCCTCTCGCGCGACAACCAGTTCCGCTTCGGCTCGGGCCGGGGCGAAGTCCAGGTGCCCCTCACCCCCAGCCTGTCCCTCTTCGGCGCGGGGGGTGGCGCGGCCAGCGGCTGGAACTTCGGAGAGGTCGGCGTGCGCAGCTTCCTCAAGGGCAACGGTGGCGCCGGCACCACCGTGCTCTCCGCGAGCCTGGGCGTTGTCTCGCTCTCGGATGGAACCGGGAACGCGCTCACGGGCCCGTCCGTCGCGATTGGCATCGAGCGCCGGCCCTGACGCCCCCGCGTCAGTGACCGGAAGCCATCGACGCGGAGAACTCCTCCGGCACCATCGAGCCGGAGATGGGGAAGTCCCTGGGCGCCCGGTTCCACGCCTTCTTGCCTGACAGGCGACCGGGCCCACGCGGGATGCGGCGCAGCCCCATGAAGGCCAGCGACAGGATTCCCAACCCGATGGCCCCCGAGGCCACGTGGGCGAGGAGTCCCATCCGCCTGTGCTTCGAACCGCTGATGCCCAGGAGCGGCAGCGCGGCGGTGGGCGCGGAGGCCAGGACCAACCACATACGCCAGTTCGCGCGAGCCTGGGTCTTCAGTACGGTGATCGAAGCCATGGGGCGTCCTTCCGAGCAGGAGTGTCCTCCTGGAGGATGGGGGCGACCGGCTGACCGTGACAGCCCCCTCCTCGTGCTCGCCTGCCTACACCTGGGCCCAGGGAAGCAGGCACGCCCTTGCCGTTCGGGCTGCCCTCAGCCGCTCAGCGCCCGCACGCGCGCCGCGAGGCTCTGCGTGAAGAGCCGGTAGATGTGCAGCGACGCCGTGTCATGCGTGGCGAGGAAGTGCTGGAAGCTCTCGCGGGTGATGCGCAGCGCGCGCACGGCCGTCTTCGCCCGCACGTTCGCGGACACCGGACCGTCCTGCACGAGCGAAATCTCCCCCAGGTGCGAGCCCGGCCCCAGCGTGTTGAGCAGCCGCGCGTTGGCTTCGTTGCCGCTGAAGACATCCACCGACCCCTCCAGCAACACCAGCAGTCCGGTGCCGGGAGCGCCCTTCTCCAGCAGCACCGTGCCCGGCGTCGCCGTCACCGGCCGCGCCAGCCGGTACAGGTCCTTCATGTCCTCCAGCGGCAGCTCCCCGAAGATGGGAATGGCCTTGAGGAAGCGATAGCCGCTGGCCTCCGGCACGGACGCGCCCGCGGCCAGTCGCGCCAGGAGCGCCTCCGCCTCCACGTCCAGCCCCATGCGCCGCAAGAGCCGCGCCTTCTCCGTGACGAGCACCGGATCCACGCGCAGCAGTTCGGAGCTGCTCAGCGCATCCGCCAGCACCGCGAGCGCCCGGTGCGTGAAGCCTCCCGCGTCCAGCGCCTTGCAGGTGCGCAGCACCGCTTCGACGTAGCGAGGGTCTTCCGCCAGCACGCCGCCCAGCGCCTCGGCCTCCGCGTGCGCCTGGCCCAGCTTCTGGTAGAGGTCCGCGGCCTCGAAGTGGCGGCCCAGACGGACCAGGCAGTGCGCCATGGACTCGGTGGCGCCCAGGCCCCGGTACACCTCCAGCGCGCGCTCCAGCGCCCCACCCCGCTCGAAGGCCGCCGCGGCGCGCTCCACCTCGCCCGCGCGCAGGTACGCCTCCGCCGCCGCCACGTGCTGCCCACCTTGCGCGTACAGGTCCGCCACCTTCACGTCATCGCCGCTGCCGTCGAGCAGCCGCGCCGCGCCCGTGAAGTCGCGCGCCCTGCGCAGCACGTCCACCAGCCAGTGGCGCTCCTTCGCCGTCCCCTGCGAGGCCTCCTTGCGCAGACGCTCGCGCTGCGCGGCTCCCAGTTCCTCGTAGAGCTGCGCCGCGCGCTCCGGCTCTCCCTGCGCCGCCAGGGTCTGCACCACCTGGAGGGTGCCGCCTCGCAACGCGCTGCTCCGTCCGCTGCCCGCCGTTTCGCCTGCCATGTCGCCTTCCCTTCCCGGATCCGCGCCGCGTCGGACGTCGTCCCCGGTTCCGCCAGCGTCCTGACAAAACAGGAACCCGCGCGTAAAGCTACCACTCCACCCATCCCCCGTGGCCCTGGGGACACCGGGTCCGCTAGGGTCCATGACCATGGCTGTTCCTGTGCCGGCCGGGGGGGATGCGGCGCGCCTCCCCGGGCCCGTGCGTCCCCGCGCCTGGTACCTCGTGGGTCCTTCCGCATCGCTGCGGCGGGGGCAGGCGAGGGGCGTCCAGTTGGGCGGGCGCGAGCTGGTGGTCTTCCGGAGCGAGACGGGACAGGTGCACGCGCTGGAGGCGCACTGTCCCCACCTGGGGGCCCACCTGAAGCACGGCACCGTCCAGGGCGAGCTGTTGCGCTGTCCCCTGCACCACTGGAGCTTCGACGGGGCGGGCCGTTGCCGCGCCGCGCCGGGTCGGGGTGACGTGTCCCACCTGCCGGGTCCCCAGGCCTTCCCGGTGGAGGAGCGCTTTGGAGGGGTGCTGGTCTTCAACGGTCCCACGGCGCTCTTCCCGCCCCCGGACGTGGGCGGCCCGGAGCACGTCTGGCACGTGGGCCCGCCGGTGACGGTGCGCTGCCCCTGGCTGCCGCTGGTGGCGAATTCGTTCGATCTGGAACACCTGCGCACGGTGCACCACCGCGAACTGTGGGACGTGCCCACGCTGGACACGCCGGATCCGTTCACGCTGCGGCTGCGCTACACGTCGCGGGTCATCGGCACCGGAGCGAGCGACCGACTGATGAAGGCGCTGTCGGGCAATCGCATCCGCGTGACGCTCACGCTGCACGGGGGCACGTTGATGTCGGTGCAGAGCGACCTGGGCCGGGCGCGCGGGATGTTGCTGGCGGGCCTGACTCCGGTACCGGAGGGGGTGTCGGTGCAGCTCGCCGTCGCCGCGAAAAGGGGACGGATTCCGGGCGCGGCGGCCCTGGCGCTCAAGGTGTCCCGGTGGCTGTACACGTCATTCCTGCGCAGGGATTTGTCCGTGCTGGACGGGATGCGCTTCAACGTCGCCACGGCGACCGCGGATCCGGTGATGCGCCAGTTGATCGACTTCGCCATCGGGCTGCCCGAGGACCCGGCCGATGCGCACCGCTGACGTCCCGCCCATCCCGGCCGCGCTCAACGCGCTCCTGCTCGTCGCCGCGATGGGGGCGGGGACCCTGTGCCTGTGGACGGCGTCGCACGCGGAGGCGCTGGCGGTGCGGCTGGTGGCGGCTGCGGTGTTCTCCTACGTGAACAACACGGTGTTCTCGCTGTTGCATGAAGCGACGCACGGGGTGCTGCACCCGTCGAGGCGCGTGAACAACGGGCTCGGGAGATTGGCGGCGACGTTCTTCCCGACGTCGTTCACATTGCAGCGGGCCTTCCACCTGACGCACCACCGCCACAACCGCACCGACCGCGAGCAGTTCGACTACCTGCGGCCGGGCGACCACCGCTGGCTCAAGCGTGCGCAGTGGTACGCCATCCTCACCGGCATCTACTGGGTGTTCGTGCCGGTGGGGGCGCTGGTGTTCGCGCTGGCGCCAGGGTTGTTGAAGCGGCTGCGCGGCCCCGGCACGCGCTACGGAGAGCAGACCGGCGCGGACGCATATCTGGGACGACTGGAAGAGGCACCGGGCGCCCTCATCCGCGCCGAGGTGCTGGGGATGGTGGCCGTGCAGGCGGGGCTGGCGTACGCGTTGGAGCTGACGCCGGCCGGATGGGCGCTGTGCTACGCGGCGTTCGCGGTGAACTGGAGTTCGCTCCAGTACGCGGACCATGCGTGGTCGCCGCTGGACGTGCGCGAAGGTGCCTGGGACCTGCGGGTCGCCGCGCCGTTGCGCTGGGTGTTCCTCAACTACCACTACCACCGAGCACACCACGTACATCCACAGGTACCGTGGCTCTACCTGGGTCGCTACGTGGATGAGAGCGTCCCGCGTCCGGGGTTCCTGCGCATCTGGCTTCAGATGTGGCGGGGACCGCGCCCACTCCCGGAGAAGCGCCATGAGTGACTCCACGGCGCTCTTCGGCTGGCCGGCGTCCGGAGAGCTGAAGCGCACGGGCGCGCTCACGTTCGGCTTCGCGCTGTTCTTCCTGGTGGTCTACGGGGGCGCGAGCTGGGTGACGGGCTTCTATCCTGGCGGCCTGCGGGTGGACCTGCCCATCGAGCAGCACATCCCCTTCATCCCCGGATGGGCCGCCGTCTACGTGAGCATGGACGTGCTGCTGTTGCTGTCCCTGTTCATCTTCCGGACGTGGCGACAGATGCTCCCCTTCGCGCTGGCGCTGTGCGCGCAGACGGTCGTGGGCGCGCTCTGCTTCCTGGTCCTTCCAGTCGAGGTCGCGTGGCCCCCGCGCGCCGTCAGTGGCGGGTGGATGCAGGTCTTCCAGCTCGCGGACACGATGAACCTGGAGCGCAACTACCTGCCCTCGCTCCACGTCGCCTTCGCCTGCACGGCGGCGCTGGCCTACCGCGAGCGATCCGGGCCGGTGGCCCGCGCGGTGTTCGCGCTGTGGGCCCTGGCCATCGCGGCGTCCACGCTGCTCATCCATGAGCACCATCTGGTGGACGTGCTCGCGGGAGCACTGCTGGCGTGGGGCACGTGGCGCGTCGTGGCCCCTCGGGTTCGGGAAGAGAGGTTCCTCGAAGCCGTGCGAGTGGAAGCCCTCTGCGCGAGGGAGCTGTACCGCTTCGCGCGAAGGCATCCGCGTTACGGTCTCATCGCGCTGGCGCTGTATCAGCAGTCGGTGGGGCGCTGGCGCAAGGCACGCAGGGCCCGGGCGGGCTTCTGCTTCCTCCAGTTGGTGGATGACGTGCTGGACGGAGACCGGCCTGTCGAAGGCGAGCCGCTGGATCACATCGACGCGCTCATCGTTCGGCTGGAGACCGGCGCGCCCCACGTCCCGGGAGCATCGTCCGAGTTCCACGACACCGCGACGACGCTGGGGCGGGTCCTTCTCGCGGAACTGACCGACGACCGGGCGCGCGAGCAGGTGCTCGAACTGGTGCGCACGATGCGCAAGGACCGCGAGCGGGTGCGGGACGGACGCTGGTGGGACGCGGCGACGCTCCAGGCACACCTTGCGAACACCTTCCGCCTGTCGGTGGAGCTGATGCTGCATGTCGCGGATGCGAGGGTGCACTCGAACGAAGCCCCTTCCCTGCTCGCGGCGCTGGGCTGGTGTTCCGTGATGCGCGACCTGCGTGAGGACCTGGCCCAGGGGCTCTTCAACGTGCCCGCGGACGTCGCCGCGGAGGTGCGGGCCGGGGGGCACGATCCGGCGGACATGGACGCACTGCTCGCCTCCGAAGCGGGTCGGACCTGGGCGCTCGCCGAGTATCAGCGGGCCCGGGCGCTGCTCGATCGGTCCGCGCTGGAGCTGGCCGCCCTGGAGGGCAGGCCCGGAGCATCGCTGCTTCGCCTCTTCCACCGCTCGGTGGAGTCCTTCTGGGCGAAGAAGCTGCCTCGGAGGATGCCCTTCCTGCGCCAGTCCTCCGTGCTCGGGACCTCTTGAATCCAGTTCATTGAGCCCGCCTGCTCGATGGCGCCAGTCACCGGCGGCTCACACCCGGCATCGTTGGGACACAGGTGAATCCACCCGGGGTGCGGTTCCGAGGGACGGACGAGCGCACGCGTTGACGCGAGGAAGCGGCGGGCATCTGCTGCATGCCATGTCCGACTCCGTTCCAAGCGCGCCAGCTCTCGGTGCCAACGCCCGCCCGGTGGACAGCTCCGAGCGGGTGCTCCTGCTGGACGTGCTGCGGGGCTTCGCGCTGTGCGGCGTCTTCGTCTCCAACAGCTTCGCCTGGTTCAGCGGATTCGTGCTCCTGCCACGCGAGCAATCCCAGGCGCTGACGTCACCTCCGTTAGAGGCCGTCGTCACCGCGCTCTACCACTTCTTCGTGAACCAGAAGTTCGTCACCCTCTTCGCCTTCCTCTTCGGGCTGGGCTTCGCCATCCAGCTCCAGCGCGCCGAGTCCCGGGGCGCCTCCGTCGTCCCGCTGTACTCGCGGCGGTTGCTGGTGTTGCTGGGCATCGGAGTCACGCACCTCGTGGGGCTCTGGCTGGGCGACGTGCTCTCCAGCTACGCGGTGGTGGGCTTCGCGCTGCTGCTCTTCCGCCAGCGCTCGGACCGGACAGTGCTCACGTGGGTGGGCGTGCTGATGTTGGTGGTGCCGGTGTTGGTGCCCGTGCTCCAGCACTACGTCCCCATCCTGTTGCAAGGCGCGGAGGCAGCGGCCCAGGCAGCGAAGGCCCGTGAGGGTTTGGATACCCGGATGAAGGCCCAGCTCCTGGAGGGGCTCTCCAGCGGCTCCTTCTGGACGACGCAGGAAGCGAACGCGCGCTTTCTCACGCACATGCTGCCGCAGACCAAGCGGGTCGTATGGATGGGCGTCATCCTGGGCCGCTTCCTGCTGGGGCTGCTGGCGGGACGGCTCCTGTTGCTTCAGGACGTGGAGCGATACCGCGCCTGGTACCGCAAGATGATCCTCTGGGGCCTGGTGTTCGGAGTGCTGGGCAACGGCACATGGCTGGTCGTGCAGCGCCTGCGGGTGGCGGGGATGTTGGATCCGGAGAAGGACCTCTGGATGTACGCCCTGCCCGCCATCCTGGAGCTGGGCTTCCTGGGGCTGGCTTCGGTGTACATGGCCGCCTTCGCCCTGCTCTTCCAGCGCGAGCGGTGGAAGCGGGTGATGCAGGTCCTGGCCCCGGTGGGCCGCATGGCGCTCACCAACTACCTGCTGCAATCCGTGGTGAGCCTCTGCCTGTATGACGGCTGGGGGCTGGGCCTCATGGGCCGGATGCCGCCGTCACGAAGCGTGGCGCTCGCGCTGGCCGTCTTCGCCCTTCAGATTCCGCTGAGCCACGCGTGGCTGGCGCGCTTCCGCTTCGGCCCGGCCGAATGGTTGTGGCGCTCGCTCACCTACGGCCGGGCACAGCCCCTGCGACTGGGGTCCAAGAAAGTCCCAGCGCAGGTGGCGAGCTGAAGCTCAAGACGCCGCTCAGGCCGTCGCGGGACGCCGACCCCGGCGGCCCAGGAAGAACCCCACCGCGAGGGCGGCGACGGCGACAAGGGCTCCGAATCCCATCGCGGCGTTCTTCACCTTCGTGAGCAGGGGGTTGTCGAACACGTTGGTGGAGTAGTGGAACGCGGCGATGAGCCAGCGGTCGCCCTCCTTCACCAGCGTGCAGGTCCACCGGCCATTGATGACGATGTCGCTGCCATCGCTCAGTTCGTAGTGGTCCAGCGACGAGCCATAAGCGACGCCCGCGTTGCCATACAGCCGGGTGAGCGAGTCCACATCGAACTTCGCCGTCACCTTCTTCACGACGCTGTTCGGACCGCCCAGCATCTGAGCGTAGTAGGCGCGGATGGAGTCCTTGCCCACGCGAACATCGTTGTTCATCGTGGAGAATACGACGTCCGGGTGCAGGTGCGACAGCAGCCGCTCCAGATCCTGCTTGTTGAGCGCGTCCTCCATGTCCTGCTTGATGGCGCGCAGCGCCTGATGCGTCGCCTCATCACCGGAGGCCACCACCGCTGGAGCCGCCACTGGCTCCTGGGCCCCCGCCACCACGGGCACCACGACGAACAGCAACACCAAGAGACCCAGCCGAGTGCGCACCATCGAAGCTCCGTGAAGGAAGAGGCCGCGCAGCATAGTCGACCGGACGCATTCGAGGCGCAAAGTCAGGATGAGGATTGCTGGCGGGCCCGGCTTCAGCGGCGACAGCGGCGAACCAGCCCGTGCCGAGCACGTCGGACGCGGCAAGCAGCGACGGGATCAGCTCCGGGTCGGGATGCGCGGGCGTGGCCACGAGAGCCCCGTCGGCGTAGGGGATGCGGGCCTTCTCGGCCTGGGTGCCGATCGTCTGCGAGACGAACTCGCCGTGCACGCAGCGGGACTGGTACCCGGACTGGCAGATCTCGCAAGTGTTGTCTGAGATCACGAACGACCCGACGACGAAGTCGCCGACCTTGAGGGTCGTCACCTCGTCGCCGATCTCCTCGACGATGCCGACGTACTCATGGCCCATCGGCGTGTGGTTGACGCGCTCGACGCCACGGTAGGGCCACAGGTCCGACCCGCAGATGCAGGTTGCCGTGAGCCGGATGATCGCGTCGGTCGGCTTGAGGATTTTCGGATCCTCGCGCTCCTCGACGCGAACGTCGCCGGGGGCTGCCATCACAATTCCACGCATGGGCGTCTTCTCCTTGTTTCGTGTGCTTTTCCTGACGACGCTTGGGTCACTTCAGGTTGCTCCGGAAGAACGTGGTCAACTTGTCAAAGGGAATGAGGTTGACCCGATCGTAGAGGTCCACGTGACCAGCACCAGGCACGATGACCAGTTCCTTGGGGTCACCGGCAAGCCGGTAGGCCTCGTCGCTGAACTCCCTGGAATGAGCGTTCTCGCCCGCGATGAAGAGCATTGGCCGAGGAGAGATCGTCTCGATGTCCGTGAACGGGTAGAAGTTCATGAACCTGGTGTTGCTGCTGAGCGTCGGATGCGTCGTGGTGTTCGGGTGATGACCCCGCGCAGTGCGGTAGAAGTCGTAGAACTCGCGATCAATCGAAGTTGACTTGTCATCCAGCTCTTCGGGCGTCCCGCTCGTATATCGGGTTTCACCACCCGCGAACTCCACATCGCGCTGTAGCGCGGCCTCCTCGATGAGCTTCTTTCTCTGCTCGAGGGTCACCGAATGCCTGAGCCCGTTGCGGTTGGCAGCGCCCATGTCGTACATGCTGACTGTCGCGATGACCTTGATGCGCGGATCAATTTTGGCCGCACTGATGACGAAGCTCCCGCTGCCGCAGATTCCGATGGCGCCAATCCGCTCCCTGTCGACAAACGGCTGGGTGCGCAGGAAGTCCACTGCGGCGCTGAAGTCCTCGGAATAGATGCCCGGCGCGACAGCATTGCGGGGTTGGCCGTCACTCTCACCCCAAAAAGACAGGTCCAGGGACAGGGTGACGAATCCCTGCTCCGCCATCTTCGTGGCGTAAAGGTTCGCGCTCTGCTCTTTGACGGCACCCATGGGATGTCCGACGACGATCGCCGGAGTCTTCGCGCCGCGATCCAGGCCCTTGGGAACGAACAGGTTCCCTACGACATTCATCTTGTATTGGTTCTTGAAGACGACCTTCTGAACGGTGACTTTGGCGCTCGTGTAGAAGTTGTCCGCGCCGTTGGACGTGTCCCCAGACGCGAGGCCCGGCGTTGGACGCGCCACCAATGCCGAGGGCGATGCGCAGGCCACCAGCCCGGAGAATGAACTGAGCAGGAGTGCACCGAGCAAGGAACGTCGGTGGGTCGCGAGGGGCAGTTTCATTTCTTCATCCTTGTGGGTGTGAGGTTCGGCAGCGTCCAAGTGGTACCGCCCGGCTCCGCCGGAGACTACGCGTCGAACGTGAACGGGCCGTTCAGCGCTCGTTGACGGTGGGCCTTCACGCCTTCCTTCAGACGGCGCTCGCCGGCGATGCCTCGCGGATCTTGGCATCGCCAACGCGGGCATTTCTCGACGCCCGGATGGCCAGGAGGGCCGCGCCCCCGAGCAGTGCGGCGCTCACCGCGAACGTGCTCTGGTAGCCGCTGCGGTCGAACACCAGCCCTCCGAGCGAGGCGCCAACCGTGATGGCGAGCTGGATGGCGGCGACCATGAGGCCACCGCCAGCCTCCGCGTCGCGTGGCAGCGTGCGGCTGAGCCACGTCCACCACGCGACCGGCGACGCCGTGCCAATGAGCCCCCACCCCGCGAGGAGGACGGCCGTTGCCGCGAGGGAGCGGCCGAAGACGACGAGCGCGACCGCGAGGACGGCCATCGCCACCGGCGCGGCGATGAGCACCGCGGACAGCCGCCTGGCCACGAGGAACCCGATGAGATACGTGCCCAGGAGCCCCGCGGTGCCCATCCCCAACAGGACCAGCGAGAGGGTGGACACTCCGACCCGCGTGACCGTCTCCAGGAAGGGACGCAGGTATGTGAAGAGGGCGAACTGGCCCATGAAGAAGAGCGTGACCGCCAAGATGCCCCACAGCGCCTTGGGGCGTCGAAGGAGGGCGAACGTGCTCGGAGGCGGCGCGGCGCGCTCCGTGGGCATCGGGGGCAAGGTGAAGAACTGCCACACGAGGGTGATGGCCGCGAGAGGAACGACTGCGAAGAACGCACCACGCCACCCGATGTACTGGCCCAGGAAGCTGCCGAGCGGCGCCGCGATGGTGGTCGCCAGCGCGTTGCCACCGTTCAGCAGGGCGAGCGCACGCGGCACGTCACCCTCGGGGACCAGCCGCATGACGGTGGCCGCCGACAACGACCAGAAGCCGCCGATGACGATGCCAATGAGCGCACGGCCCAGCATGAGCACGGTGAAGCTCGGCGCCAGGGCGGTCACGAGTCCCGAAGCCAGCATCACGCCAGTGAGGCCGAGGAGCAGCTTCCGGCGGTCGACGGACCTGGCTGCGGACGCGATGAAGAGGCTCGTCAGCACGGCGAAGAGGCCGGACACGGCGATCGCCTGGCCGGCGCGGCCTTCGCTCTGGTGGAGGTCCGACGCGATGGGCGTCAGGAGGCTCACCGGCATGAACTCGGACGCGACGAGCGTCGAGACGCACAGGGTGAGCGCGAACACGGCGCTCCATGACGCGGAGCGCGGGGCCGGCGCCACGGGCGCACCGGCGAGTTGAATGGACATGATTCTCTCTCAGGGTATGGGGCGCGCTCGAAGGCCTCGACGTCTGTGTCGGGCCGTCTTCAGCGACACCATGTCGATGACGCGGTGGTGGCGAACGTCCTGGTCAAGGACTATGCGGCGCACCCTCCGGGGACTAGACGCGAAGAGCGAACAGGCTGTTAAGCAGGAGTTGATGGTGTCCCGGCGCTCTGCCGAAAGTGGCCATGCTCGCTCGCAAGGTCGTCACGGCACGCACACCGGCACTTCAGGGGAACCCCTGCAATGAAGACAGTCCTCTTCCAGCAGCTCCACGTGTTCCTTGCCGTCGCGCGTCTCCAGAGCTTCCGTGGCGCGGCGCGCGAGCTCGGCGTCTCCACGGCAGCCGTGAGCCAGTCGGTGCGGCAGTTGGAGGAGCATCTGCGCATGGTCCTGCTCAACCGCACCTCGCGCAGCGTGGCCCTGACGGACGCGGGGCGGAGGCTAGTGGAGGAGGCCGGTCCGGGCCTTGCCCAAGCCGCTGCCGCCCTCCACGGGGCCTCGGCCCAGCCCGGGGAGGCCGTCGGACGGCTGAAGCTGTCCGTGCCACGAGCGGCGGTGCCCCTCCTCATCGCGCCCGTGCTGCCAGCATTCCGGGTGCGATACCCCCGCGTGGAGGTGGACGTCGTCGTCGAGCAGCGCCTCGTCGACATCGTCGCGGACGGCTACGACGCCGGCGTGCGCCTGAGCGAGACCATTGAGCGCGACATGGTGCACGTGCGCCTGACCGACGCCTTCCGCTTCGTGGTGGTGGGAACACCGGCCTACCTTGAGAAGCACGGCCTCCCAGAGCGCCCCGAGGACCTGCTCCAGCACGAATGCATCGTCCTGCGCTCACAGACGACCGGGACTCCCTATGCCTGGGAGCTGGAGCGCGGAAGCAAGACATGGCGCGTCCCGGTGCATGGCGGTGTCGCCACCAACGACGAGATGGCCGGCGTGGAACTCGCCGCCAGGGGCGTGGGGCTGGCTTACGCCCTGGAGCCAGTCGTCCAGGAGCATCTGCAGTCCGGACGACTCGTGCGGGTGCTGGAGGACTACGCGCCCACCGTGCCTGGCTTCTTCCTCTACTACCCCAGCCGCGCACAGCGCTCGCAGCCCTTGCGCCTCTTCATTGAGGCAGCCAAGGAGCTGGCCGGCAGGACGAATTGACGCGCTCGCAGTCTTGCCACGACGTGACCAGCGCGTCGCGGATGGCCCGGCGCTCACCCTCTCGACCTCCTCCAACGAAAGCCCGGCGTGTTGCCCTCCAGCAGGGAGCAGGACTCGCTGGACCGGGTCCTCCCGCGTCATGAGACCTCCTCGCCCCAGGCACCCATCGCAGCATCAGGATCACTCCGAGGTGGTATGGACAAGGGTGATCGAAAGTACTGTAGTACTGAAAGTTGCCAGACTTTTCGCAGTACTGGCCCGACTCAAGTTCGACGGAATGCAGGGGGAATACCGTGGACGCGAATCAATTGCTGGAGCTGGTCAAGCGCTATCAGGAATCCAAGGCCTTCATCACCAATGAGGAGACCGCCAAGCTCGCGCTGGTGGTTCCATTCATCCGATTGCTTGGCTACGACCCCGGTTTTCCGCGTGAGGTCCGCCTGGAGTACGCGGCTGACTTCGTCCAGGGTGACGGGAAGAAGCTCCCGGACCGTATGGACTTCGCCATCTTTGACCAGAGCGGCGCGAAGCCTCTCATCGTCATCGAGACCAAACCCCTGGGCACGGACCTCAAGTCGCGCGCCCAGCAACTGGCGCGCTACCTCTCCCAGCTCCCGGAGCTCCATTTCGGCATCATCACGGATGGGTGCCACTATCTCTTCTTCGGAGATCTGGAAAACCCCAACGTGATGGACCCGGAGCCCTTCTTCACGTTCTCCCTGGAGGACACGAAGTCTGACTGGGCGAAGGTCGCGAAGTTCCTGTCCAAGTTCAGCCGTGAGTCGTTCAACGCGACGACGTTGATCACCGACGCGGAGAACAGCCGATATCGCCAGAGCATGATCGACAAGCTCTCCGCCGTATTGAAGGCACCCGGCGAGAACGAAGGCTTCCTCAAGTGGCTCACCGAAGACATCTACAAGGGCAAGCGAACGACCGCGGTAATGGAGCGCCTCGGTGAAGTCGCGAAGGAGGCCATCGAGCCCACCCTTCTGCGGGTGATGGGCGATGACTTCCTCAACAAGCTGAAGGAGCGCATCCAGCGGCTGAACGAAGGCACGGAGCCTTCGGTTGCCTCGGAAGGCCCCAACGTCGTGAAGGTGGACAGCGCCAGACCGTTCGACACGGAACCGCGCACCCCGGGCGACGAGAAGGCGCGAGCCACAATCGATACCACCGAAGAGGAGATGGCCTTCTTCAGCGTCGTCCGGGATATCTGCGGCAAGAATGGCCACTCGGCGGAGGACATCCTCTACCGAGACACCTCGAGTTACTTCAACGTGTCCTTCAAGAAGCCCACGAAGTGGTTCGTGAGGTTCTTCGGCAATGGCAAACGCAAGAGCATTGTCACCTGGGTGCCCGTTGAAGAGGCCAGGACCCTTGCGACGGGGTTCGAGGTCGAGGCAGCACCCGCGGCCTTCGGCCTGAGCCGGGTCTACATCGAGACGATTCCGCAGATCTGGGCGCTCAAGACCCTGATTGCACGGAGCCTGGAGCTGTCCCTCACGGTCAAGGATGAGGCCAGCCCGTAACCCGCGGAGCCCAAGGCACCACTCGAGGTTGTCTCCAGTCTGTAGACGACAACCTCGACGCCCCGGAACCTCAACCCACCGGCAGCGGCTTCACCGTGAGCTGCTTGGACGCCAGGAACTCCGGGTTGAACACCTTCGACGCGTACCGGCTGCCGTGGTCACACAGGAACGTAACGATGCGCAGCCCCTGCCCCGCGTGCTGCCGGGCCACCTCCCAGGCGGCGCGCACGTTGATGGCCGCGGAGGTGCCCACCACCAGCGCGTCCTCGCGCGCCAGGTGGTACAGCATCTCCAGCATGTCCTGGTCCTCCAGGCGCATCGCCTCATCCACGCGCGCCTGCCGGAAGTTCTCCGTCAGCCGCATGATGCCAATGCCTTCCGTGATGGAGTTCCCCGTCGTCTCCAGCTTCCCCGTGCGCACCTGGCTGTAGAGCCCCGACCCCGGCGGATCCACCAGCACCACGCGCAGCGCCGGGTTCTTCTCCTTCAGGTAGCGGCTCGTCCCAGACAGCGTCCCGCCGCTGCCCACCGACGCCACCAGCACATCCACCTTCCCCTCCGCCTGCTCCCAGATCTCCGGGCCCGTCGTCTCGTAATGGTAGTCGCCGTTCGCCGTGTTCTCGAACTGGTTCATCCACGCCCAGCCGTGCTCCTCCGCCAGCACGCGCGCCTGATGGAAGAAGTGGGACGGGTTGGAGAACGCCACCGCCGGCACGCGCCGCACCTCCACGCCCATCGCCTCCAGCAACTCGTATTTCTCCCGCGCCTGGTTGTCCGGCATCGTCACCACCACGCGGTAGCCCCGCTCGCGCCCTAACAACCCCAGACCAATGCCGGTGTTGCCCGCGGTGCCTTCCACAATCGTGCCTCCGGGCTTCAACTGTCCGGACGCCTCCGCGCGCTGGATCATCCCCTTCGCGGCCCGGTCCTTGATGCTGCCGCCGGGATTCATGAACTCCGCCTTGGCGACGATGTCACAACCCGTCTGCCTGCTGAGTGAACCAATGCGCAACAGCGGCGTGTTGCCCACCGCGTCCCAGAGCGAACCCAATCGTGGAGCCATGTCTGTGTTTCCCATTGCCGCCTACAGCTTGCGCATGCGCACGCGGCGGACCTTGTGGTCGTTGCCCTTCACCAGGATGAGCCGCGCGCGCGAACGCGTGGGGGCGATATTCTGTGCCAGGTTCGGCCCGTTGATCTCCGCCCACACCGACGCCGCCCGCGCCACCGCCTGTTCCCGCGTCAGCTCCGTGAAGCGCCGGAAGAAGGAGCGCTCGTCGTGGAACGCCGTCTCCCACAAGTGCAGGAAGCGCTCCACGTACCAGTGCCGGATGTCCGTCTCCGGCGCGTCCACGTAGATGGAGAAGTCGAAGAAGTCCGACAGGAACGTCTGCGGCAACTGCCCCCCTTCCACCAGGCCCGTCTGCAGGACGTTGAGCCCTTCCAGGATGAGGATGTCCGGCTGACGGATGGTCCGCGCCTCCTCCGGGACGATGTCGTAGACGAGGTGCGAATACACCGGCGCCGTCACCTCCTCCTTCCCCGCCTTCAGCTCCGCGAGGAAGCGCACCAGCCCGCGTCGATCGTAGCTCTCCGGGAAACCCTTGCGGTTCATGATGCCCCGCTCGGTCAGCACCCGGTTGGGGAACAGGAACCCATCCGTGGTCACCAGCTCCACGCGCGGATGATCCGGCCAGCGCGCCAGCAACGCCTGAAGGATGCGCGCCGTGGTGCTCTTGCCCACCGCCACGCTGCCCGCGATGGCGATGATGAAGGGCACCTTGCGCCCCGAATATCCCAGGAACGCCTGCTGCGCCGCCCACAGCGACTGCGCCGACGCCACCTGCAGGTGCAAGAGGCGCGACAGCGGCAGATAGACATCCACCACCTCGTCGATGTCCAGCCGATCGCCCAGGCCCCGCAGCTTCTCCACCTCCTCCGCCGTCAACGTCATGGGCGTGGAAGCCCGCAACTCCCGCCACGCGTCGCGGTCGAGGTCGACGTACATGGATGCGGCGCGGGGCTTGGTCGCGGACATGCTCCCCAGCATGAACCAGACCTGCATGGATCCGGCAAGTGAACGTGACAACAGGAGCACCCGGAGTGCTTGACAGCACGGCCCGCCCCTCGCAACGTCCGCCGCCGCCCCCTGGGCGCGCCCCCCTGCCCGAGGTCCTCGCGTGTCCGTTGTCCCCGGCTCCACCCTCCTTGTCGTCACCGGCCTGCTGCTCGCCGCCCCCTGTGTCAGCGCCCAGCCCGCGCCCCCCGAACCCTCCCCGGCACCGGAGGCCCCGCGCATCCAGCTGTCGGAAGAGGGCTTCTCCCTGTCCTCGGCGGACAAGGCCTTCGTGGTGAAGTTTCGCGGGCAGCTCCAGGCGGACGGGCGCTTCTTCTTTGATGATCCGGAGCACACCGGCACCAACACCTTCGTCATGCGGCGTGTGCGCCCCATGCTGGAAGGGACGTTCTTCGGCTTCGTCGACTTCCGCTTCATGCCGGACTTCGGAAGCATGCAGCCGCTCGTGCAGGACGCGTGGATCGACTTCCACCCGAGCGACAAGCTCCGCCTGCGCGCCGGCAAGTTCAAGACGCCCTTCGGACTGGAGCTGCTCCAGGCCGCGGTCAACACGCCCTTCATCGAACGCTCGCTCACGGTGGACCTGGTCCCCATCCGCGACGTGGGCCTGGAGCTGCACGGAGACGTGCTCGGCGGACGGGTGCAGTACTCGATCGCGGCGCTCAACGGCGAGGCGGACGGCGTGAGCTCCGACCTCAACACCGACGACAGCTTCGACCTGGCCGCGCGGCTCTTCGTCCAACCCTTCAAGCCGGGCGGCCCCTCCCTGCTCAAGGGCCTGGGCGTGGGCTTCGCGGTGACGCGGGGCCAGCAGTTCGGCACGTCCTCCAACTCCGGCGTGTCCGTCCTTCGCAGCACCGGCCAGGAGATCATCTTCAGCTACCTGAGCGGCACGGCCGCCGGCACCACCGTCACGGCGCACGGCGAACACCTGCGCTTCGCGCCCCAGGGGTACTTCTACAAGGGCCCGCTGGGACTGCTCGCGGAGTACGTGAGCTCCACGCAAGAGGTGCAGCTGGGGGACGCGCGCGCACGGCTGCGCCACCATGCGTGGCAGGCCCTGGCGTCGTGGGTGGTGTTCGGCGGGGACGCCGCGTACGACGGCGTCAAGCCGACCACGCCCTTTGATCCGGAGACGGGCCAGGGCGGCGCGCTGGAGGTGGCGGTGCGCTACCACGCGCTGGACCTGGACGACGACGCCTTCCCCCTCTTCGCGAATCCCACGCAGTCGGTGAGCGCGGCGAAGGGCTTCGGCGTGGGCGCCAACTGGTACTTCAACAAGCGCGTGCGCTTCGGCGCCAACTTCCACCGCACGAACTACGAGGGCGGCGCACCCACCGGCGACCGCGCCCCGGAGAACGTCCTGCTGACCCGGTTCCAGGTCGCCTTCTAGGTTCGCCGCGCCTTCGCGCTGACGCTCGGCGTCACGCGGGCTTCGACCTGCTGCGTCTTGAAGCCCGCACACAACCTGGATGACGCTCGCGTCCGCCGTGACGTGCAGCCCTTCGCCCAGGGGCCCCCGCCACGGGCCCCCCCGCCGAGAGGACGCATGCCCGCGAACGTGTTCCCGCAGCGCCCGCCGTCTGTCCGGATGCGCTCCATGTCGAAGTGGCTTCCCCGCGCCGCGATGGTGGCCCTGCTGGGCCTGACCGCGCCCGCGACCGCGCAGCAACCCGAGCCCCCCATTACGGAGAACGTGCCGCCCCCGGTGCTGCTGCCGCCGATGCCGGAGCGCCGCGTCTACTTCACCACCCTCAACGTGTTCCGCTACAACCCGCTGGGGCTCGAATCGCAGAACAGGCTCGTCTACCAGAAGCGGCTCTTCGATAGCCCGTCCTTGCTCTTGCGCGACACGTACGCGAGCGCCGCCGCGGGCCTCAAGCTGAGCCCGGCGTTCTTCAAGGTGGGGCCCATCGTGGAGCTCCAGCCCGTGGCGGTGTTCAACCTCCGCGCCGGCTACGAGTACGTGCAGTTCTTCGGCACCTTCGGCAGCGTCCAGTCGTACCCGGACTCGTTCCAGAACTACGACGACGACGTGCGCGACGTGACGAACGACCAGGCCTACGGCACCTCCGGCCACCACTTCTTCCTGGAGCCCACGCTCCAGGCGAAGGTGAAGTCGGTGGCGCTGCGCACGAAGATGGCCTTCGAGTACTGGAACGTGGACCTGCGCGACGGCGGTCCGCGCGGCACCTTCTACGACCCGACGCTGGACACACTGGTGCCCGGCAAGGGCTGGGTGCTCGCCAACGACACGGACGTCATCTGGATGAACGGCCGCTGGACGCTGGGCGCACGCTTCTCCGCGGTGTGGCCGAGCTACGATGATGACGCCAACGCCGTGGAGCCGCTGCCCGGCCGCACCCTGCCCACGAACAGCCACATGCGCGTGGGCCCCATCGTCGCGTATGCCTTCGACACCCGCCCGGGCGGCTTCATGAACAAGCCCACCGCGCTGCTCATCGCCGGCTGGTACCTCACGCACGAGAACCGCACCAGCGCCATGCCCTACCTGCTGGCCGGCTTCTCCTTCAGCACCGAGCTGCTCGCCGGCCGCTGAGTCTCACCCGAAACCCTGGGCGCGCAGCACCGCGCCCAGGGGCAGGGCCTTCTCGCGCCAGGCGTCGAACAGGCGCGACGCCACCTCGGGCGACGGCTGCGTCCAGCGCCAGGCTCCGCGCCCCGCGCCTCCTTCGCACCGGATCAACGACGTGCGGAGGTCTTCCGCGTCGCGGAAGGACAGGTGCTCGAACAGCAGGGGGTTCTGGCTGGTGAGGAACGCCTGACGTTCGCCCACGTCCTTCACGCACGCCTCCACCAGCTCTGGAGGCAGTCCGGCCGGCAGCTCGTCCGCGATGACGAACGCGTCGTGGACATCCAGGTAGTACAGGAAGGACAACAGCCGCCGCTGGCCGTATCCCAACTGCTCCTGGGACACCGGCGTGCCGTCCGGGCGCACGAACGCGAAGCGGAAGCCGCTGAAGCCCAGCCGTCCGCCCTGGGACAGGGGCGTCGTCTCCGTCACGTCCACCGTGAGCGTGCCCGACGCGAACCCCGCCAGCGTCACGAAGCGCGCGAGGAAGCTTCGCGGCAGCGTTTCGTGGCGGAACATCAGCGTCGGGGGCAGCGGCTCGTGCTCCACCTGCTCGCGCAGCCACCCGGGCATCCACGTGGGCAGGGCCATGAGCCCCAGCGGAAACAGGTCCTCGCCCCGCCGCTCCATCGCGTAGCGGATGGCGCCGATGCGCTCGAACATCCCCAGCGCTTCGTCGAAGCGCGGCGGCGCCAGCAGGAACGTGCGGCGCAGGAGCTCCTTCAGCCGGTCCTTCACGCCGCGCTCCAGGTACTGCGCGGCCATGAAGAGCAGCGTCCATACGGAGCGGTCCAACACCGACCAGTGCATGCGCTTGGCGAAGCCCGCCGCGCCATCCACCTCGCATGCGAAGCCGGTGGCGCTCGCGCGCATCACCAGCCGCACGTCCTCCGCCGCGTCCCAGCGCACCGTCGCCACGATGGAGGGCATCAGCCCGTGCGCGAGCCCCGAGGGCGGCAGGGCCAGCGCCGCCCCCGGCCCCGCATCCGAGCCCGTGCCCGTCGTGGCGGGCAGCGCGGTGGGAGGTTCGTTGCGCACCGCCACGTCCACCGTCAGCGCGTCGAAGCGCAGCGAGTAGTCCAGCGAGAACGGCTCGCGCAAGAGCCCGGAGAAGTCCGAGCACACCACCGTGGACACCAGCTCCAGGAGCGTGGTGCGACCACTGCCCATCCCCCCCACCACCACGTTGAGCGCGGGCCCGAACGTCAGCAGCGTGTCCGGCGCGAGTTCGCGGTAGTGATGGACGTGCAGACAGGTCAGCTTCATGGCGCGCGCAGCCCCTTCGCCAGCTCATGCGCCAGCCGCTGCAACAGCTGCGTGTTCTCCGCCTCCGCTGACTTCAGCCTGGGCAGCTGCGACTTCAACTCCTCCAGGTCCTTGCCGCGCGTGACGAGGTCCTCCGCGCACAGCTCCAGCCAGCGCCCCAGCTCCTTCGCCGTCAGCTCCAGGTGGAACTGGAAGCCGTAGGACTTCCCCAGCCGGAACGCCTGCTGCGTGTAGCGGTCCGTGGACGCCAGCAACGTCGCCCCCGGCACCGGCGTGTATGTGTCCCCATGCCAGTGGGCCACCGCCGTGCGCGCCTTCGCGCCCGCCACCACCGGGTCCTTCAGCGCGTCCTGCGTCCAGCGCACCGGGCCCACCCCCACCTCGAAGCCATTCTTGCCCGGCGACACCTGGGCGCCCGCCGCCGCCGCCAACAGCTGCGCGCCCAGACAGACACCCACGCACGCGCGGTCATTCGCCAGCCGCTCTCCCAGCAACGCCAGCTCATCGTTCAGGAAGGGATGGGCGTCCGCCTCGTACACGCCCATGGGTCCGCCCATCACCACCACCAGCGGTGCGTCCACGTCCTCGCGCCGCACCGTCCGGAACCTTCGCACCAGGGTGAAACCCGCCGCCTCCAGCACGGGCCCCAGGAGCCCCGGACCCTCGTGCTCCTCATGTTCGAACACCACCGCGCGCATCGTCCGACACCTCGTTCCTTCGGCCGCGAACCAACGCCCCTTGCCGCATGAAGCCTAACGCCCCACGCCACCCCGGGCCGCACCGCGGCGAGAAACGGAATAGTGGGGAGGTGTTTATTTCACAGTATTTCGTGCCATCATCACCGGGCCCGTCTTCCCCTATAAGTGTGAGGACCCGGGCATTCCCCCTGGTGTTCGCTGCGTCGTTTTTCCGAAAGGAAGTTCCTCGTGAGCAAGAGCCTTCGTGGTTTCAAGTGGCTGGTGGGCACTGCGGTTGGCGTTTCCCTGCTGGGTGCCTGCGGCGCTCCGGTTGAGGGTGAGACCTCGCAGCCCGAGGCCACCGAGCAGGTCCAGGGCGCGCTGACGGCGACGGTGTCCGTCGCCAAGGCCTCCATGGCGGCGAGCGACACGGTGACGGTGCAGGTGACGCTGACCAACACCTCCTCCACGCCGGTCAGCATCCAGAAGTGGGAAGCGCCGGGCGAGGGCCTCACGGAGGGTCGCCTGTCCGTGCTGCGCGATGGCGAGTCCGTGGCCTACACCGGCGCGCACTACAAGCGCGTGCTGGGCCGCCCCGAGGACATCATCACCATCGCCCCCGGCCAGAGCATCTCCGGCCCGGTGGTGGTCTCCGACGCGTATGACCTGTCCCAGACGGGCACCTACGCCATCCGCTACGAGCTGGAGGCGCGCTCGAGCGTGACGGCGCTGTCCTCCAACGAGGTCAGCCTCTTCATCGAAGGCCGTCGCAACAGCCGCGACGGGGTGGAGGCGATGGGCCAGGTGACGGGTGAGAGCCTGGCGTACTCCGGCGCGTGCACCGCGTCCGAGCAGACCTCCATCTCCACCGCGTTCAACAGCGCGAAGACCTACTCCACCAACTCCCTCACGTACCTGAACGGGACGCCGTCCGCGACCACGCGCTTCACCACGTGGTTCGGCACGTACTCCACCACCAACTGGAGCACCATCAAGACGCACTTCAGCAAGATCAAGACCGCGTTCGACTCCGCAGCCGTCGTGGTGGACTGCAGCTGCAACGAGAGCGGCACGTACGCCTACGTGTACTCGAACGCGCCGTACAAGATCTACGTGTGCGGCGCCTTCTGGAGCGCGCCCAACACGGGCACGGACTCGCGCGCCGGCACGCTGGTCCACGAGATGAGCCACTTCACCGTCGTGGCCGGCACGGGTGACAACGCCTACGGCCAGACCGCGGCCAAGGCCCTGGCGAAGTCCAACCCCACGAAGGCGCGCGCCAACGCGGACAGCCACGAATACTTCACGGAGAACACCCCGTCGCTGCCGTAAGGTGACGCAGGTCCGTTGACCGGGGGACGCGGGCGGCATGCCTCGCGTCCCCTTCTTTTTTCACGAGCACAAGGAGCGTCACGTGATGGGGATGGGACGAAAGAACCTCGCATGGCTCGCGGTGCTGTCCGCCGCCGGAATCACCGCCTGTACGCCGAAGTCCGCGGAGTCGCCCGCGCAGCAGCAGGCCCCCGCCGTCGCCGCCCCCACGCCCGCGCCCCCCCCGCCCGCCCCGGAGCCCGCCGCCGTGACGACCCCGAACCTGGAGTGCACCCTGAGCGCCCCCGCGACGGCCCGCGTGGGCGAGAGCGTGGAGGTCCTGTTCAAGCTCACCAACCGCTCCGCGCAGCCCGTCTGGGTCCTCAAGTGGCAGACGCCGCTGGAGGGCATCCTGGGCACCGTGTTCCAGGTCACCCGCGATGGGGCGGAGGTGGAGTACCAGGGCCCCATGGTGAAGCGCGCCGCCCCGTCCGCCTCCAGCTACGAAACCATCGCCCCGGGCGCGACGGCGGAGAACCGCGTGGAGGTGACGCAGGCCTATGACTTCAAGAAGCCGGGTACCTACCGCATCACCTTCCGCGACGAGCTGATGGACGTCGCCACCCGCCAGGAGGACGTGCCCCGCCCGGGCGGCGACTACAAGTCCACCCCGGTGAAGTGCGCCCCGGTGGATGTGACGCTCACCGCGCGCTGACGGCCTGCTCCCGGATTTCCCGGGAAACGGGTGTCCTCCTTCAAGCGGGCAGGCATTGTCCCCCTCCTCAGGCGGGCCCGGGCGCGATACACCTGGGCCCACCATGGCGGACACCTCCTCGATCCACATCCCGACGGTCGACCTCGCGGACCTCGCGTCGGGTGAACCGGCTCGCCTCGAGCGCGCCGCGGCGGCACTGCGCGAGGCCTTCGGCGTCTTCGGCCTCGTGTTCGTGAAGAACCACGGCGTGGACGCGCCGGCGCTGGAGCGCTTCTACGACGCGTTCTCCGCGTTCGTCGCCCTCCCCGAAGCCGTGAAGCGCCCCCTGGGCCGCGCGGACCTCTGGTACCAGCGCGGGTGGACGCCTCCGAACACGGAGGTCGCCGTCGCCGGCAACGGGCAGCCGGACTTCAAGGAGTGCTACTTCGCGGCGCCCACGCCCAACGACGCGCAGTCCGCGCTGGAGTTCCCGGAGCTGTACCCGGAGAACATCTGGCCCGACTCCGCGCCGCCGTACTTCCAGGACGGCCTGCTCACCATGGGCCGTGCGCTGCACGAGGCCGGGCTCAAGCTGCTGCGCGGCTCCGCCCTGGCGCTGAACCTGCCGGAGGCCACCTTCACGGACTTCTGCGACCGCGCGCCCCACGTCACGCGCGCCCTCCAGTACCTGCCCCTGGGCCCGTCGCAGGTGAACACCGGCATCCTCTGGGGCGAGGAGCACACCGACTTCAACCTGCTCACGCTGCTGCCCGGCGGCCGGTTCCTGAACCCGGATGGCCGCCCCGCGCCCAAGCCGGATGACCAGAGCGGCCTGTACCTGCGCACGCGCGCGACGCCGGATGCGCCGCAGGGCCAGATGGTGCGCGGCACCGCGCCCGCGGGCTGCATCGTGGCGCAGGTGGGCCAGCAGTTGGAGATCCTCACCGGCGGCACGTTCCTCGCCACGCCGCACGTCATCACCGCGCCGGGCGTGCCGGGGTGGCAGCGTCAGTCCGCCGCGCACTTCATGCACGTGCACACCAGCACGGTGCTCTTCCCGCTGCCGGGCTTCCGCACGCCGGAGGCGGTGGGCAACTACGCGCCGCCGGTGCTCGCGGGCACGTACGACATCAAGACGCTGGTGGACATCGGCCTGGCGCCACCCGCCGCGCTCGACAAGCTGGGCTACCGCCACTACGACCGGCTCAACCGGATGCGCGCCACCTCGTAGGCACGGAGGGGCTCCAGGCGGGAGTCGCCACGCCTTGTGGCTGGCGGAGCTGGACGGGCTGCGTTACAGCGCGACTCCAGCATGGCCAACGCGCTCAGCACGTCCGTCTTCCGTCACCGCGACTTCCGGCTGTATCAAATCGCCCGGCTGTGCGCGGTGCTCGCGGTGCAGATTGAATCGGTGGCCATCGGCTGGCAGGTGTACGAACTCACCGGCAGCGCGCTCGCGCTGGGCTACACGGGCCTGGCGCAGTTCGTCCCCTTCCTCGCGTTCAGCCTCCTGGGCGGGCAGGTGGCGGACCGCTTCGACCGCCGCCGCATCCTGGCCATCTGCCAGGGCGTGATGCTGGTGTGCAGCCTGCTGCTCTTGTCCTTCACGCTGGGCCACGTCACCGACGTGCGGTTCGTCTACGGCGTGCTGGTGCTGTTCGGCACCGCGAGGGCCTTCTACGCGCCCGCGGGCTCCGCGCTCACGCCGTACCTGGTGCCGCCCGAGGAGCTGACGCGCGCGGTGGCGGTGAACTCCACCACGTGGCAGGTGGCCACCATCGCGGGCCCCGCCGTGGGCGGACTGCTCTACGGGTGGCTGGGCGGCAAGGGCGTCTACATCGCGTCCGCGTCGCTGTGCGCGCTCACGGTGGGGTGGATCCTCTCGCTCAAGGTCCGCACGGGTAGCGCGTCGCGCGAGCCCATCTCGTTCGCCACGCTCGTCGCGGGCCTCCGGTTCGTGCGCCAGAAACGGCTGCTCCTGGGCAGCCTCACGCTGGACCTCTTCGCCGTGCTGCTGGGCGGCGCGGTGGCGCTGCTGCCCATCTACGCGCGCGACGTGCTGCACACGGGGCCCTGGGGCCTGGGCCTGTTGCGCAGCGCTCCGGCCGCGGGCGCAGCGGTGGTGGCGGTGTTGCTGGCGTTCCGTCCGCTGGGCGGCCATGCGGGGTGGAAGATGTTCGGCGCGGTGGCGGTGTTCGGCACGGCCACGCTGGTGTTCGGCCTGAGCACGTCGCTGCCCCTGTCGCTCGTGGCGCTCGCCATCGGTGGGGCGGCGGACATGGTGAGCGTGGTGGTGCGCCACACGCTGGAGCTGGTCTCCACGCCGGACGACATGCGCGGCCGCGTGGGCGCGGTGAACATGATGTGCATCGGCGCATCCAACGAGCTGGGCGAGTTCCGCGCGGGTTCGCTCGCGGAAGCGCTGGGCGCCGTGCACGCCGTGGTGATTGGCGCCGTGGGCACCCTCGTCGTCGTGGGCCTCTGGGCGTGGCTGTTCCCCGAGCTGCGCAACGTGGACCGGCTGGAGTCCGCCGCGCACCGGCCGACGCCCGAGCCCGAGCCCGCGCCCGCCGACTCCGCGCCCTCCGTGTAGCGGCCCGCGCCCGCGCGTGAACCCCTTGGCCCTCCGAACATTGAACGCCGCGTGAGGGCGCTGTTGCCTGGGGGGCAACGCCTGGGGCCACCGGTGTAGCGCGAAGGGACACAACCGGGTGCGCCCGACCCCCCACGTCCCGAGTGCGCCATGGGGACGGCATGGTCCGTGCTTTGTGGCAGGCCCCATGGGGTACTACTGGAACGTGATGGCACTCTCCGTGGGTGTGGTCTTCTGCTTCGTGTTGGGCCGGGCCCTGTTCGAGAGCGTTGAGCCGGCCCCCGCCGTCGCGCGGGTGAAGCCCTCGCCCGCGCGCCATGCGGACGCGGGCCACCTCCCTCGCAAGTAGGGCCCCGCTCGCGGCGGCATTTGCGATGATGCGTGCCCGGTGAGCGCGACGGGCACCCTCCTCTTCCTGCTGCTCTGGGCGGTGCTCCTCGCGGGGGCGCTGTCCATCGTCGTGTCCACGCTGCGCACCGGCGCGCCGCCCATGCCCAGCCCGCCCCGGGTGCGGCGGGCCCTGCTCGCGATGCTTCCGCGCGACCTCACGGGCACCGTGCTGGAGCTGGGCGCGGGCTGGGGGGACCTGGCCTTCCCCCTGGCCGACCATTGCCCCCAGGCCCGCGTCGTCGCCTACGAGCGATCCTGGCTGCCCTTCCTCTTCATGTGCCTGCGCCAGCGGTTCTTCCCGCGCGCGAACCTCAACCTGTGCCGCCAGGACTTCTTCCGTGCGTCCTTCCAGGACGCAGGCTGCGTCCTCTGCTACCTGTCGCGAGGCCACATGACGCGCCTGGCGCCCCGCTTCGCGGCCGAGCTGCCCGAGGGCGCCCTCATCCTCAGCCACACATTCTCGCTCCGGGGGTGGACGCCCGCGCGCACCGTGCGGCTGGACGACCTGTACCGCACCCCGGTGTACCTCTACGTGGTGCCACCCCGGGAACAGGCCCGGTAGAGTCCCCCGCCGGGCCCGCCCCTTCGTTCCACCCTTGCCGTGAGAGATGCGACGCGATGAGTGACTTCCAGTTCCAGGACATGCTGCCGCTCGGCAAGGACGAGACGCCCTACCGGCTGCTCACGAAGGAGCACGTCTCCGTGCTGGAAGCCGGCGGCCGGTCCTTCCTCCAGGTCGCGCCGGAGGCCCTCACGCTGCTCACCCGCGAGGCCATGCGGGACATCTCGCACCTGCTGCGCCCCGGGCACCTCCAGCAGTTGGCGAACATCCTCCAGGACCCGGAGGCGTCGAACAACGACCGCTTCGTGGCGCTGGAGCTGCTCAAGAACGCGAACATCGCCGCGGGCGGCGTGCTGCCCTCCTGCCAGGACACCGGCACCGCCATCGTGATGGGCAAGAAGGGCCAGTACGTCCTCACTGAAGGAGGCGACGAGGCGGCCATCTCCCGGGGCGTGTTCGACACGTACCTCACGTCGAACCTGCGCTACTCGCAGATGGCGCCGCTGGACATGTACCGGGAGGTCAACACGGGCAACAACCTGCCCGCGCAAATCGAGCTCTACGCCACCGACGGCGACGCCTACAAGTTCCTCTTCATGGCCAAGGGCGGCGGCTCCGCGAACAAGAGCTACCTGTTCCAGGAGACCAAGGCGGTCCTCAATCCTCAGAGCCTGCTGGCGTTCCTGGAGACGAAGATCCGCTCGCTGGGCACCGCCGCGTGCCCGCCGTACCACCTGGCCATCGTGGTGGGCGGCACGTCCGCGGAGTTCGCGCTGAAGACGGCCAAGTACGCCTCCGCGCGCTACCTGGACTCGCTGCCCACCGAAGGCAACGCCCTGGGCCGCGGCTTCCGCGACGTGGCGCTGGAGCAGGAGGTGCTCAAGCTCACCCAGCGCACCGGCATCGGCGCGCAGTTCGGCGGCAAGTACTTCTGCCACGACGTGCGCATCATCCGCCTGCCCCGCCATGGCGCGTCCTGCCCGGTGGCCATCGCCGTCTCCTGCTCCGCGGACCGTCAGGCGCTGGGCAAGATTACCCGCGACGGCATCTTCCTGGAGGCCCTGGAGACGGATCCGGCGAAGTACCTGCCGGAGGCGAAGGACACGGACCTGTCCGACGACGTGGTGAAGCTGGACCTCAACCGCCCCATGAGCGACCTGCGCGCGGAGCTGTCGCGCTACCCCATCAAGACGCGCCTGTCCCTGTCAGGCTCGCTGGTGGTGGCGCGCGACATCGCGCACGCGAAGCTCAAGGAGCGGTTGGACAAGGGCGAGGGCATGCCCCAGTACATGAAGGACCACATGGTCTACTACGCGGGCCCGGCGAAGACGCCGGAGGGCTACGCGTCCGGCTCCTTCGGCCCCACCACCGCGGGCCGCATGGACGCGTACGTGGATCAATTCCAGGCGGAGGGCGGCAGCTTCGTGATGCTCGCCAAGGGCAACCGCTCCCCGGCCGTCACCGAGGCGTGCAAGAAGCACGGCGGCTTCTACCTGGGCTCCATCGGCGGCCCGGCGGCCCGGCTCGCCAAGGACTGCATCACCAAGGTGGAGGTGCTGGAGTACGAGGAGCTGGGCATGGAGGCCGTGTGGAAGATCGACGTGGTCGACTTCCCGGCCTTCATCGTCGTGGACGACAAGGGCAACGACTTCTTCGCGAACATCAACAAGCCGTCCGCGAAGAAGGCCTGACGCGCCGGAGTCCCTTCCGGCGCGCGGGGTTCAGTCGAACTCGAGCGCGCGCTGGAAGTCGGCGGGGTTGGAGGCCGCGCTCTGCGCTGTCTCCAGCGTGATGTCCCCGGCCCGATACAACTGCGTCAGGTGCTGGTCGAAGGACTGCATGCCGAACATGTCGCGGCCCTTCTCGATGACGTCCTTCAGCTCGCTGGCGCGGTCGTCGCGGATGTACTGCTCCACCGTCTTCGTCTGCACCATGATCTCCAGCGCCACCGTGCGGCCCTTGCCGGTGGCGCGCGGCAGCAGGCGCTGGGAGATGGTCGCCTTGAGGCAGTCCGCCAGGCGCATGCGCACCATGGTCTGCTCTTCGGCCGGGAACACCGACACCAGGCGGTTGATGGTGCGCGACGCGTCCGTGGTGTGCACCGTGGACAGCACCAGGTGGCCCGTCTCCGACGCCTTCAGCGCGATGTCGATGGTCTCCGTGTCGCGCATCTCACCCACCAGGATGACGTCCGGGTCCTGACGCAGCGCCGCGCGCAACGCGATGGCGAAGTTCGCCGTGTCCGGTCCAATCTCCCGCTGGGAGATGGAGGACTTCACGTTCTTGTAGATGAACTCGATGGGGTCCTCGATGGTGAGGATGTGCAGGCTCTCCGTGTGGTTGATGTGGTTGATCATCGACGCCAGCGTGGAGCTCTTGCCGGACCCCGTCGCCCCCGTCACCAGCACCAGCCCGCGCTCGTTGCCGGCGATCGTCTTCAGCACCTGCGGCAGGCCCATGCCGTCGATGCTGGGAATCTCGTCCGGGATGATGCGCAGGATGCAGGCGAGCGAGCCGCGCTGCCGGTAGATGTTCACGCGGAAACGCGCCACCCCCGGAAGGCTGTAGGACGAGTCGCACTCCTGCACGCTGTCCACCTGCGCCTTCATCAGCGGATCATTCATCACGTGCAGGGCCACCTGCTTGGTGTGATCCGCTTGCAGCTTTTCCATCTTCAACGGCCGCAGCACACCATTCACCCGGTAGATGGGGGGATCCCCCGGCCGGAAATGGATGTCCGAAGCCCCGTTCTGGACGCCGACGGTGAGCAGCTTGTTCAGGGTGTTCAGATCCAGGGTGATGCCTCGCACGTCACGGAGAGAGCGGAGGATTCTAGAAGAAGGCGCTCGATTCTCTCCAGGATTGCAGTGTGGGAAGCATTGTCCCAACCCTACTGTATTGACTCTCCCCGCAAAACCGGGAAGGCGAGTACCCCAGGGGATGGTGGAACTGTCCTCGACTGCTCACCAGTGGCCTTCGAGCCTGCCCAGGTGGCCCGGATGCCCTGCCTGGAGGCCATGGCGAACATCCGGGCATGAACGCACGAACCGAGCAGGCCGCTGGATACGAGGAGCTGTCTTCCGCTGACTTCGCCGCCCTGGAGGTGTGGGATCCCACGCTGGTGGTCATCACGCCGCGCATGGCGGCCCGGCTGTGGTTGCAGACGAGCCTGCGGCTGACGCGGGCCCAGAAGGAACTGCACGACGCCATCTTCGCCAACGACGGCACCGACGAAGCGTTGGATCGCTTCGCCAGCGCCCGCGCGGAGCTGGACTCGGCGGAGGCGTGGGCCCTGCACGTGTCCCGCAACATCCCCCGTCATCGCTAGTGGCAGCTCCCCCCTCAACCCCACCTTCAACCCTTCCCCCCCGGAAGTGACGCATGGGTGGCGGCGGGACGGCCGCGGGCGGGAGCCCGTTTCCGTCCCGTCGTCACCCGTCGTCGTTTCGGGGCAGGCGTGAAGCGGGAGCTACTCGTCCTTGCGCGCGGTGGCGCACGGGTTGTTGCCCGGGGGCGGGGACGCGAGCCGCAGGAGCAGGCCGCCCTGGAGTTTCTCCAGGAGGCGTGACAGCTCCTCGAACTCTCCGGGCGACAACTGGGCCCGGGCCTCTTCGTCCAGCCACTCCGTGGCGCGCTCCAGGGCCTGGAACTCCCTGCGGCCCGCGTCGGTCGCCTCCAGGCGCACGCAGCGGCGGTTCTCCCCCGCGCGGCGCTCCACCAGCCCATCCTCCTCCAGGCGATCCACCAGCCGGCTCACGGCGGGCGCGTCGATGAGCAGCCGCTCCGCGATGACCGCCTGGCTGTGGATGTCCAGCACGAGAATGTATTTCAGCACGAGCAGTTGCATCAGCGGCCGGTCCGTTTGCTCTCCCACCTTCTGGCTGAGGAGTCGGACCACGGCGCGTCGCGTTGATGCCACTTGCTCAGCGAGGGTCATGGGCGTAAGAGATCATTGCATTCGACAACGGTTGTCAATTACATCTTGACCGCGCGCAGGGGCCGGAAGGTGTGTTTGCCACACGCCCACCGGAAAGTCCTGCCGCTCCAGAGTATGGCCACCCCCAGCGCCCTTCTTGTCCTCCTCCTCGCCGCCGCCCCCCAAGCGCAGCCTTCCGCGCCCCCGGCCGAGTCGACCCCTCCCACCGCGCCGGTCCCCTTCCAGCCGAAGGTGGAAGACCCGATGCTCACCCCCGTCCCGCCCGCTCCCGAGCAGGTGAAGACGTGGGACGAAGCGCTCACGCTGGTGCGACAGCGCTCCACGGACCTGCGCAACGCCGAGGCGGGCGTGGAGCGGGCCCAGGGCCGGTGGCGCCAGTCGCTGTCGCAGCTCCTGCCCAATGCGCGGGCCTCGGCGGGCGTGGGGTTCGATGTGCTCCATCCGGACACCCCCTCCGCCCCTGGCGGCGGCGTGGTGGGTGGAGGCAACAGCGGAACGGGCGGAGTCACCGGCGGCAAGGTCCCCAGTGCGCCCCTGGGCACACTCTCCGTGTCGCTCACCCAGTCCGTGGTGGATGTGGGTGCATGGCGGGGACTGTCGTCCGCGAGGGCGTCGGAGCTGTCTTCGGTGGCCAGCCTGAAGGACACGCAGCGCCGGCTCACCCAGGGGTTGGCGCAGGTGCTGGTGGCCACGGTGGCCGCCGAGCGCGCCGCGGAGATCAACCGGGTGGGCCTGCGTCAGGCGCTGGAGCGCTACGCCCTCACCCAGCGCTCATTCGAATTGGGCGCGGGCACGCAGTTGGACGTGGTGCGGGTGGGACAGGACGTGGCGCTGGCGCGGCAGTCGCTGGTGGCCGGTGACGAACAACTGCGCCGCACGCGCGAGTCGCTGGGCCTGTCCCTGGGCACCGACCACGGCGTGGGCGTCAACCCGGACTTCAACCTGGACGGGTTGGTGGAGCAGACGCGCCGGGACTGCTCGCCCCTGCAGGACCTGGGCAACCGTGCCGACCTGCGGGCCGCGAAGGCGAACGTGGACGCGGCGAGGGACAGCCGGCGGCAGGCGTCCGCGGGCTATCTGCCCACCCTGGGCGTGAGCAGCACCCTGCTGGGCCTCACCACCGATCCCGGCTTCGGCCGCTTCGCCCTGTGGAATGTGTCCGCGGTGCTGTCCGTCCCCCTCTGGGAGGGCGGCCTTCGCGGCGGCCTCGTGCGCGAGCGCGCGGGCGTGGAGGAGCAGGCCGCCATGCAGTTGGAGGCCACCCGCCGCGGCGTGAACGTGGAGGTTTCTCGCGCCCGGCGTGGAGTGGAAGTGTCCGAGGCGCTGTTGAAGACCGCGACCGAGTCCGTCGACCTGGCGGACCGGACCGACCGGCTCACCCGGCGGGCCTTCGAGGTGGGACGCGGTGGCAGTTTGGAGCTGGTGCAGAGCGGAGCCGCACTCCGTCAGGCCCAGCTCGCTTTGGTTTTGAGGGAATTCGAGCTCGTCCAGGCCCGCCTGAACGCGTTCCTCACGGAGGCCCGGTGCGACTGGTGACGAAGGTGCGCCCCCTGAAGGCGCTGTTGACGAAGACGCTGTTTGGCGCGGCCCTGGTGGCCGGCGCGGCCGGGTGCTCGGGCAAGACGGAAGTGAAGACCGCCCCGCCGCCGCGCGAGGTGAAGGTCGTGGCGCTGGCGCCGCACGAGGTGCGCGACACCGGGGAATACCTGGGCTCGCTCCTGTCGCGGCAGAGCGTCACCGTGCTGCCCCAGGTGGCCGGCTACGTGAGGAAGATTCTCGTGAAGCCCGGCCAGAAGGTGGAGGCGGGCACGCCGCTGGTGGAGGTGGACGCGCGCCAGGAGACCGCGGCGCTGGACAGCGCCCAGGCGCAGCAGAGCTCCTCCACGGTGGACCTGGAGCTGGCGCGCCGCACCCTGGCGCGCACCGAGTCCCTCAACAAGGAAGGCCTCGCGAGCGTGCAGGAGCTGGAGCGCGCCCAGGCGGCCGTGAAGGCCGCGGAGGCCGCCACGCGCGCGGCCGGCGCGACGGTGGCCCAGCGCCAGGTGCAGTTGCAGTTCCACGTCGTGCGCGCGCCGTTCGCGGGCACCATGGGCGACGTGCTGGTGCGCGTGGGTGACTTCGTGGGCGCGACCACGACGCTCACCACCGTGGCCCAGGCGGACGCGCTGGAGGTCAGCGTGTCGGTGCCGTCCTTCCGCGCCCGGTCGCTCAAGCCGGACACCGTGCTGGAGCTGTTGGATCAGCAGGGCAAGCTCATCCTCTCCAGCACCGTCTTCTACGTGGCGCCGCAGACGGACCCCCGCACGCAGTTGGTGGAGGTAAAGGCCGCCTTCCGCAACACCGTGGGCCTGCGTCCCAGCGAGTTGCTGCGGGCGCGGCTGGTGTACGCCACGCGGGACGCGCTCCAGATTCCGGCGCTCGCGGTGGTGCGCCAGAGCGGGCAGCCCTTCGCGATGGTGGTGGAGACGAAGGAAGGCAAGACGCTGGTGGAGCGCCGTCCGGTGACGCTGGGCACGCTGGGCGACATGTCCTACGTGGTGGAGGGCGGCCTGAAGCAGGGCGACCTCGTCGCGGTGTCCTCGCTGCACATGCTCAAGGACGGCATGCCCGTCATCCCCAAGCAGGTCACCCTGCCCGACGAACCCGCGCAGGCGCCGGGCACCACGGCGCGCGCGGACGAAGTCCCCACCCGTGCCATGGCCCCCCGGCCCGCGGGCGGCACCACCGGCGGCAGCCGCTAGGCGATTCGAGAGAGGGCGTCACCCCGTGTTCGTCGACTTCTTCATCCGCAGGCCCGTCTTCGCCATCGTCTGCTCCATCATCCTGACGCTGGTGGGGCTCATCGCCATCCCCACGCTGCCCATCGCGCAGTACCCGGACCTGGCGCCGCCGCAGGTCACCGTCACCAGCACCTACGTCGGCGCGAGCGCCGAGGTGGTGGAGGCCGCCGTCACCATCCCGTTGGAGCAGGAGCTCAACGGCGTGGAGGACATGCGCTACATCACCTCCACCAGCAGCAATGACGGCACCAGCGTCATCACCGTCACCTTCGCCCCCTCGCGCAACATCGAGGTCGCGGCCGTGGACGTGCAGAACCGCGTCAGCCGCGCCGCCGCGCGTCTGCCCGCGCAGGTGAACCAGACGGGCATCGTGGTGAACAAGGCCTCCAGCCAGATGTTGCTGACGGTGGGCCTGTCCAGCCCGGACAACCGCTACGACGCGAAGTTCCTGTCCAACTACGCGGACGTGAACCTGAAGGACGCCATCAAGCGCGTGCGCGGCGTGGGCGAGGTGCGCATCTTCGGCGAGCGCAAGTTCTCCATGCGCCTGTGGTTGGACCCCACGGAGCTGGCCCGCCGCCAGCTCACGCCCCAGGACGTGGTGCGCGCCCTCCAGGAGCAGAACCTCCAGGTGGCCGCGGGCCAGGTGGGCCAGCCGCCCTCCAGCAACGAGCAGCCGTATCAGATCGCCGTGCGCGCCCGGGGCCGCCTGATTGAGCCGGAGGAGTTCGGCGACATCGTCCTCATGCGCAACACGGACGGCCGCGCCGTCACCGTGAAGGACGTGGGCCGCGTGGAGTTGGGCGCGGAGAACTACGCCACCCTGCTGCGCTTCAACGGCCGCACCGGCGTGGGCATGGCCATCTTCCAACTGCCCACCGCCAACGCGCTGGACGTGCGCGACGGCGTCATCAAGGAGCTGGACCGCCTGTCGCAGGCGTTCCCGCCGGGCCTGGAGTACCGCACCGGCACGGACACCACGCTGGCCGTGCGCGCCTCCGTCAATGAGGTGGTGCACACGCTCATCGAAGCCATCGCGCTCGTCATCCTGGTCATCTTCCTGTTCCTGCATGGGTGGCGAAGCGTGCTGATTACGGCGCTCACCCTGCCCGTCTCGCTCGTCGGAACATTCGCGTTCGTCTACCTGATGGGCTTCTCCATCAACACGCTGACGCTGTTCGGCCTGACATTGGCCACGGGCCTCGTCGTGGACGACGCCATCGTCGTCATCGAGAACATCGAACGGCTGATGGCGGAGAAGGGCCTCTCCCCGATGCAGGCGGCGAGAGAAGGCATGAAGGAGGTGGCCGGCGCGGTGGTGGCCATCTCCGTGGTGCTGGTGGCGGTGTTCATCCCGGTGGCCCTCTTCCCGGGCACCACGGGCTCCATCTACCGCCAGTTCGCGCTCACCATCGCCGCGTCGGTGGCCCTGTCCACCTTCTGCGCGCTGACGCTGACGCCCGCGCTCTCCGCGCGGCTGCTCAAGCACCACCACGGGGAGAAATGGATCTTCTTCCGCAAGGTGGACCAGGTGCTGGACTGGACGCGCGACACCTACGGCAGGGGCCTGCGCAAGCTGCTGGGGTACCCGATGCTGGTGCTGGTGGCGTTCCTCGTCTGCATCGGCGCCACGGTGATGCTCTTCCGCGCGGCGCCCACGGGCTTCATCCCGGACGAGGACCAGGGCTACATCATCGTCTCCGTGCAGGGACCGGAGGGCATGTCGCTGGTCCAGACGGAGAAGGTGCTCCAGGAGACGGAGGCCGTGCTCAAGGCCCAGCCAGAGGTGAACGTGATGTTCGCCATCGGTGGCTTCTCCCCCAACGGCAACGGGTCCAACTACGCCACGGTGTTCACGGCGCTCAAGCCGTGGGAAGAGCGCAAGGGCAAGGAGCAGTCGGTGGCCGCGCTGGTGGAGCGGCTGCGCGGGCCGCTGGGCAAGATTGGCAGCGCGCGCGTCATCCCCTTCCAGCCCCCGGCCATCCGAGGCGTGGGCAGCGTGGGCGGCTTCCAGTTCATCGTGGAGGACGTCGCCGGTACGCACTCGCTGGAGGAGTTGGCCAACGCCACCCAGGAGATGGTGCAGAAGGGCAACGAGGAGGGCCGCCTGCGAGGCGTCTTCACCCCGTTCAACGCCAACACGCCCATCCTCGACGTGGAGGTGGACCGCCAGAAGGCCAAGGCGCTGGGCGTACCGATTGAGCAGATCTTCGGCGTGATGCAGCTCTACATGGGCAGCCAGTACGTCAACGACTTCAACTACGCGAGCCGCACGTACCGCGTCTATGTCCAGGCCGAGCAGCAGTTCCGCGACAGCCCGTCGGACATCGGCTCGTTCTACGCGCGCACCGACACCGGGGACATGATTCCGCTGGAGTCGCTGGTGAAGGTGACGCCCATCGTCTCCGCGCAGGTCATCAAGCACTACAACCTGTTCCGCTCCGTGGAGATCAACGGCCAGGGCGCGCCGGGCGTGTCGTCCGGCCAGGCGCTGGAGGCCATGGAGAGCGTGGCCAACCAGGTGCTGCCGCAGGGCATGGCCTCCGAATGGACGGGCATCAGCCTGGAGCAGAAGGAGTCCGGCGGGCAGACGATGATCATCTTCGGCCTGGGCATCCTCTTCGTGTTCCTGGTGCTGGCGGCGCAGTACGAGAGCTTCAGCCTCCCGTTCGTCATCATCCTGTCGGTGCCCCTGGCCATCATGGGCGCGCTGGGGTTGCAGGTGGCGCGCGGCTTCGCCAACGACGTGTTCTGTCAGGTGGGGCTGGTGATGCTGGTGGGCCTGTCGTCCAAGAACGCCATCCTCATCGTGGAGTTCGCGGAGCAACTGCGCGAGCAGGGCAGGAGCTCCCTTGAGGCGGTGGTGACGGCGGCGGAGGTGCGGCTGCGGCCCATCCTGATGACGTCCATCGCGTTCCTCCTGGGCGTCGTGCCGCTGATGACGGCGTCGGGCGCGGGCGCGGCGGCGCGCAACTCGCTAGGCACCGCGGTGTTCGGCGGCATGCTGGTGTCCACCATCGTCAACCTCATCTTCATCCCCGGCCTCTACGTGCTGATGCAGAAGCTGCGAGGCGAAGCGAAGCGCTCCAGCGAAGTGGAAGCCCTGCCGGCGGCCCACGCGCCCTGAGCTGACAGCGCCTGAAACAGCAAACCGCCCTCCTTTCCCGACGTGGAGAGGAGGGCGGTTTCGTTTTCAGCGGGCGGGTGCGTGCGTCAGATTTCGTGCGCGGTCTGCTCGTACACGATGACGTGGCGGGAGACGGGGAACAGGATGACGTTGAGCGTGCGCCAGTTGTCCCCGTTGGGGCCGGTGCTGAACTGGCGGGAGTAGCTCTTCACCTGCACGCCCTCACCGCTGTCGCCGTAGGCGGCGAGGATGGCCGGGTGCAGCGGCTGGAACTGCCCGTACATCCGGGACTGGAAGGCGGCGTACGTGGAGGTGACCGGAGCCGTGTCGGAGCGGTAGCCCTTGTACTCGCTGCGGGCCAGCACCGCCGCCGCGGCCGCGTCCACCGTGGCGGGCGTCGAGTACGGCCACGCGAAGTCATGCCGGTCCAGGAAGGAGTACATGTCCTCGCGGTAGGCATTGCCCGTGCCGAGCAGCGCCTGGAGGCTCGGCTCGATGGGGAACTGCGCCAGCGTCACCGGGGCATTGACCGGCGCCGGGGTGGGGTTCGGCACGCACGCGCCGCCCACGCAGGAGGCCTGGAGGCGGTACTGCTTGCCCAGGCCGTTGCTCCAGCCCACCACCACCAGGTACTCGCCCGCGTCGTCGAAGGTCGCGAGCGGAATCTTGCTCAGCTCGCCGTAGCCGGAGTCGTCGTCCTGGAAGAGCACGCGGGAGCCGTAGCTGCCTGACGCGTCCTTGGGGCCATACACGAACAGGCCGGTGTCCACGCCCACGCCCGTGCCCAGGTGCGTCACCTCCAGCGCCACCTGCGTGTGCGCCGCGACGGTGAGCTTGAAGCCCTCATAGGCCGCCGACGTGCCGGTGTTCGACGCCACAGCGCCGCCCACGGGCAGCGAGCCCAGGTAGCTCATCCAGGTGCCGAACGGCGTGGGCGGAGCGGACACCAGCGACTGCGTCGCCGTCGTCACCGTGTCGCCTTCCGTGGGAGCCGGGGTCTGCTCCGGCGGGCCGCCACAGGCCCCCAGGAGGCCCACCGCGGACATCCACAGCACCGAGCTTCGCACTGCCGTTGCACGCTTCATCGCTTCCACCTTCGTTCAAGGAGGGCGGGAAAAACCCACCCCGGGAGGGAAGCGCCCCCTGTGACAGCTTGAAGACTGGAACTCAAGCAACAGATGAAACACAGGCGCCCCCGGCAAGACACGCAACAGGGGCGCCTGTCTCGGTGTCTTAGAAGCTGGCGGTGGCGGTGATGCTGCCGCCGGCGGCGGGCGTGTTGACGGTGTTGTTGCTGCCGCCCTGCCAGACGATGTTGCCGCTGCCGTCACGCTTCAGGCACTTCCACTGGATGGAGGTGTTGGCGGGCATGGCGTAGGTGGCGCGCCAGGTGGGGTACGCGGTGGGGCTGAGGATCTTGGTGGTGGCCGTGCTCCAGTTGGACAACTCCGCGACGCTGCCCGTCACGTAGACGTTCTGGCCCATCACCGTCGTGCCGTTGTTGCACACGAACTCCACGTTGGTGGTAGTGGGAGGAGGCGTGGTGCCGCCCGTGGTCCACACGGCGTAGTCGGTGCCGGAGGCGGCCAGCGTCCAGCCGGTGCCCGACGGACTCCAGGCCGTGCCGCCAATCTTCACCGCCACCTTGTTGTCGATGACGGCCGCGTACAGGCCCGCTTCCGCGCGCTGGATGTTGACGGTGGACTCGGAGGTGAGGCCCGCGTTCTTGCGGATGGTCATCAGCGCCTTGATGTCGTTGCCCAGGCCCCAGTTGAAGTAGTGCGCCCAGTAGACGCTGGGGATGCCCGGGTGGGTCAGGATGTAGGCGTAGCCCTGCATCACCTTGCCGCACGGCACCGGCCAGTGGTTCTGCGCGTTGCCGCACGACTCGCTGGGGCCGGTGTCGTGGTTGTCCACGAACGTCACGGAGCCCTTCGGGTAGTGGCCGATGAAGCCCGCGGGCTTGCCGGCGGCCGTCTTCAGGCGCGAGTAGTTGTTGTTGGTGAGCGCGTCGTTGAGCAGGCCCTTGGTGGAGAAGTCGAAGGCGGCGCAGGTGCCACCGTTCGCCGTCACCCAGTTGCCGATCTGCTGGCTCCAGTTGTCGGGGTTGTTCGCGTCGAAGTAGTTCGTGGGCCAGTGCTCACCGACGCAGAACCACGGCGCGGTGGCGTCCACGTACTCCTTCACGTAGGAGCCCGCGAAGCCCTTCACGAAGTCGAAGCGCCAGCCGGCGAAGCCCACGCCCTTCAGGCGGCTGTTCATCCACGTCTTCAGGTCCGCGCGCACGATGGCCTGCGAGTGGTCCAGGTCGCGAGCCGCCGCGTAGCCCTCGCCGCTGTCGGCGTTGCCGCAGGCCGTGGCCCACTCGTCGCCCGCCACCACCGTGTTGCAGCCACCCCAGGTGGGGTTGGTGAAGTCCGCCCAGTTGGCGGTGCCCACGCGGTGGTTCACCACGATGTCCGCGATGGGCTTCACGCCCTGCGCGTTGAGCGCGGCCAGCGCGGCGGTGAGCTCCGCCTCCGTGCCGTAGCTGGAGTTGAGCACGTTCAACTGCCGGGGCAGGTAGCCCTGGATGGAGGCCGCGTCGGACGGCGGCGGCAGCCACACCATGGTGAAGCCCGCGGACTTCAGCGTGGCCGCGTTGTTCTTCACCGTGTTCCACCAACCGCCGGTGCTGGCCGAGTTCCAGTGGAAGCCCTGGATCATCACGTCGGTGCTGGCGCCATCCAGCGGCTTGGCCGTGGCGGGCGCGGCGGCGAACAGGCTGGCCACGGAAGCGGCCAGCAGGCGGGTCTTCAGCGTCATCGGGACCTCGGGGTTGGGGGAGGAAGCGGCGGCAAGCTAGTCCTGCCATCCCCTGCAAACCAGGACCGCCCGTCAGGGCCGCCCTCCCACACGGTGCGCCCAAGCGCCGCCGCAGTGCGTCGCACTTTGCTGGACGCCGGAGCTGTCTAGAATCCCACCCTCCGCCGTTCCCACCCCCGAGCGTTGCCCTTGATTGAACCCGAGACGGCCCTTCCGGCCACGGCGCCGGCCGCCGAAGAGCGTTGGTCGTGGCCTCCCCTGTTCGGCCTGCTGGAGGTGCAGTTCGGCGCCGCCGTGGGCTTCCTGCAGACGGCGGTGCCGTACTGGCTGGCGAAGGATGGGATGCCGCTGGCGCAGATTGGCGTGCTGTCGGGCACGGCGTTCTCGCCGCACGCGTGGAAGCTGTTGTGGGTGCCGCTCATCGACCTGGGGCCGTGGCGCCGGGTCTGGTACGGCGTGAGCACGCTGCTCACCGCGATGCTCATCCTGGCCTGCGCGCTCTTGCCGGAGCCCGCGCGACACCTGGGCGTCTTCACGTTGCTGCTGACCGCGTTGCAGGCGGCGGCGACGACGGCGCACGCGGCGCTCAACGGGCTGATGGCCACGACGTCGAAGCTGGAGGACAAGGGGCGCACGGCCGGCTGGCAGATGGCGGGCAACGTGGGTTCCACGGCGCTGCTGGGCGCGCTGGCCATCTTCCTCGCGAGCCAGTTCTCCCGGCAGGTGGCAGGCATCGTGCTGGCCACGCTGGTGCTGGCGAGCGGCGTGGGCATCTTCTGGATCACCGAACGGCATGACCCGTCCACGGTGCCCACAGGGCCGCTGTTCAAGGCCGCGTGGGAGCGGGTGAAGGGCATCGTGGTGGACCTGGCGAAGACGGCCTTCAGCCGCGAGGGCATCATCCTGCTGGTGCTGTGTCTGGCGCCGGTGGCCTGCGGCGCGCTCTCCAACCTGTTCAGCGCGATGGCCCACGACTACCAGGTGCCGGAGCACACGGTGGAGTTGGTGAACGGCCTGGGCATGGGCGTCATGGGCGCCGCGGGGTCGCTCCTGGGTGGCTGGCTGTCGGACCGGATGAACCGCAAGCTCGCGTACGCGCTGGCGGGGGCGGCCACGGGCCTGTGCGCGTTCGCGATGGCGGCGGCGCCGATGACGACGACCACGTACATCTGGGGCACGCTCGCGTACAGCTTCGCCAACGGCGCGGGCTTCGCGGCCTTCGCGGGCATGGTGCTGGAGATGGTGAGCGACGGCGCGGCGGTGACGACGAAGTACTCGCTGTTCGTCGCGGCCTCCAACTTCGCCATCAGCTACACCACCGCGCTGGACGGACACGCGTCCGCGTTCCGGGGCATCGGCACGCGCGCGAGCATCGCGGCGGACGGCCTCATCACCTTCGGCGGCATCAGCATCGTCGTGATCATCTTCGCGCTCTTCCTGCGCAAGAAGCCCTCGGCCCCCGCCGCCACCGCGTGAGTCCCATGTCCCCTGCTCCCTCCACCGTCGAGATCGTCACCTGGCGGGAAGCCTTCCGCGCGGACTTCGAGCGCCTCAACCGGCAGTGGATTGAGAAGGACTTCCACATCGAGGGCTCGGACCTGGCCTCGCTCACGGACCCCCACGGCACCTTCGTGGCCCCGGGCGGCGAGGTGCTCTTCGCGCTCGTGGACGGGCGGGTGCTGGGCACGTGCGCGCTGCGCAAGGCGGACGGCGACACGTATGAGCTGTGCAAGATGGCGGTGGCCCCGGAAGCCAGGGGCCGGGACCTGGGCGACGCGTTGATGCGCGCCGCGCTGACCACGGCCCGCGAGCGGGGCGCCCGGCGGATGTACCTGGTGACGAACAGCGCGCTCGCGCCCGCGCTGGGCCTGTACCGCAAGCATGGCTTCGTCACCACGCGCAGCGGCCCGGAGCTGACGGCCGCGACGGGCTATTCGCGCGCGGACGTGGAGATGGTCGTCGACCTGTGAGGGCATGAAGAAGGCGCCGCGCCCCTGGATGGAGCGCGGCGCCTCCCATCCCGCTTCGACCCTGACGACTTCGTGTGCACCGTGACGCCAGTGGACAGGCTGTGAGGTGCACGAGATTCGCGTGCCCATGGGCGCCACATCCGCCGAGGCGTTCCGCGGGACGGGCGAGGAGTTCGAGTCCGCGTGGAGCGCGGTGCATGACGCCGTCCTGCGCGCTCTGGATGACGGGCGCATCCGCGTCCGATAGCGGGCCGGTCTCGGTGCGTGGCGGGAGGTGATGGCGGGCCGGCGCCGCGCTCCCGTGGGTAGAGCTTTCGTGCACCGGTAGCGTCGGCGCACCCGGCCTCGACGGCGCGCCCGTCAGCCTCCCTTCGCCCGGGGCATGCGTCCCAGCACGGGCCGCAGCACCGGTGCATGGCGAGCCAGAAAGCCCCACAGCCGGCTGGCGACCGGCCCGTGCGGCCGGTCACGCCGGCGCGCTGCCACGAGCTCCTCGATGACGCCGGGAAAGTGCCGTCCGGCAATGGACCGCAGGCGTCCGTCCCGCAGCTCGGCCTCGATCATGAACCGCGGCAGATGCCCCCACGCCATGCCGTGCAGGATCAATTCCTTCTTCATGAGGTGGTCCGGCGCGGAACACTGAGGCGCGCCTTCGACCAGGAAGTGGCCCTGTTCGGGAGGATGCCGCGCCGAGTCCCGGAGCACGCACTGGGTGAAGGCTTGCATCTGCTGCGGCGTGATGGCGGTCTTCGGCTGGAAGGGAAGGAAACCCGGCGCCACCACCGGCACGAGCGCGACTCGGCCCAAATCCATCCACTCCATCCGTACGTCGCTCTTGGGAACACGGTGCACGATGAGGTCGGCCTCGTCCTCCATCAGCCGCTCCCATGGGCCGCTCACCGCCTCGAACCGCAGATGCAGCCGCGTCTGCGGACATTGCGCGAAGAAGCGGCTGAGCAGCGCCAGCACCGGCGGCAGCGGGCACAGGTCCCCGAGCACCACGCGCAGCTCGGCCTCCTCGCCCATCGCGAGCTGCTGGGCATGCGTGCTCAGCGCTTCGGCCTCGCGCAGCAAGGTGAGGGCCTTGCGATGGAAGGCCCGCCCGGCCTCGGTGAGGCGCACGCGATAGCCCGAACGGTCCAACAGGCTCAGGCCCAGCTGCTGTTCCAGCTTGGCCACCGCCGCGAACACCGACGGATGCGAGCGGTGCATCCGCTCGGCCGCGGCCTGGAAGCTTCCGCCGCCCACGACGGCGTCGAAGCACTGCAACTCATGAAGTGTGAAGCCGGTCATTGTCGGAGAAAACTACAGGCTCATCTCAAACTTTGTAATGTCTCTCCGGCCGCCCGGCTCCTATGGATGAGCCCATATGGAATCCCAGCCCCCCTCCTTCATCACCACCGGCGATGGCGTGCGCATCGCCTACCGCTTCGACGGCGCGCTACAGAAGCCGGTGTTGTTGCTCTCGAACTCCATCGGAACCAACCTCCACATGTGGGACGCCCAGGTGCCGGCGCTCACCGAGCACTTCCGGCTGCTGCGCTACGACGCGCGCGGCCACGGCGCCTCCGGCGTCCCTACCGGTCCGTACTCGCTGGACCGGCTGGGGCGCGACGGGGTGGAGCTGCTGGACGCGTTGGGCCTGCAGCGGGTGCACGTGCTGGGCCTGTCCCTCGGCGGATTCGTCGCGCAGTGGCTGGGGATTCATGCGCCGGAGCGCGTCGACCGCCTGGTGCTGGCCAACACCGCCGCGTACCTCGGCCCGGCGCAGCAATGGGACCGCGCGATTGCGGAGCTTCTGGCGGCCCCCGACATGCGGGCCACCACGGAGATGTTCCTGCGCAACTGGTTCCCGGCCGCCATGCTTGAGGCGAACGACGAGGTCGTCGAGCCGTTCCGCCGCACGCTGCTCGCCACGCGGCGCGAGGGCGTGGCCGGAAGCTGGGCCGCGGTGCGCGACGCGGACCTGCGCCGCACCCTCACGCGGATTCGCAGCCCGACGCTGGTCATCGCAGGCGAGCACGACACCGTCACCTCCGCCCGCCATGGCGAAGAGATTGCCTCCGCCATTCCCGGCGCGCGGCTTGAGGTCCTGCCCGCTGTACACCTGTCGAACATCGAACGGCCGGCGGAGTTCCTGAAGGCCGTGGTGGGCTTCCTCGGCCCACACGTCTGACAACACGGGGCACAGCTTCAGCGGCCCTCGGGACATCTCGACGAGTTCGGGCGCCGTGCTGGGCGCGCCACTCATGTCGAGTTCGAGGCGCGCGTCGAGCACGGCGGCACGAGCGTCCGGACGAGGCCTGAGGCCCGACGAGACGAGCGCGCCGAGACGCCTGGCTTTAGCCGACGAGCCGGCGGCTGAAGTCGGCGAAGGCCGCGCGCACCGCGCCCGGGTTCTCGATCCAGGGGAAGTGGCCAGCGCCCGGGATGGAGCGCTCGATGACGTTCGGCGTGCAATACCGCGGCGCGTCCCAGCCGCCCTGCCAGACGATGCGGTCTTGCGCCCCCGCAAGACGCAGGATCGGGATGTCCGTCGGCCACCAGCGGGCAGCATAGACGTGGTCGAAGTGGGCGTCCGACCAATCGACGGCGGCGCTGTTGTAGGGCATGCGCGCGAGGAGCTCGCGGCCGGCCTGCAGGCCGGCAGGCGTGAAGTTCCAGGGCGCGGACGCCACGGTGAGGGCCGTGATGTTGGCGTCGCGCCGGTCGGCCTCGTACACGGCCGTGGCAGCCTCGACCTCCGGTAGCGGCGAGGCGCGGGCCATCTCGACGTAGCGCGCATGCCAGCTGGCGTCCGGCGCCGTGTCGAGCAGCGCCAGCCCTTTCAGGTGCGGCGCGAGCTCCGGCGTGGCGAGAAGGTACATTCCGCCGGTCGAATGGCCGACGAAGACGGGATCGGGGACCGCCTGCGCCGCCTCGACGACCACCGTGGGCCAGACCTCGAAGACGTCGGCCGGCGCGCCGGGCGGCGAGCGGTTGGAGCCGTCCCCCGGCAGGTCGACCAGCCAGATCGCGCCCGGAACCTCGAGCGCGGCGGCGAGTTCCTCCAGGCTTTCCGACCCGATCCCCGGACCGCCGGGGAGCAGCAGCCAGTTCAGGCCGCCCGGCCGTTCGGAATGCCGGCGAAGACGGACGCCGGAGCGCGTGAACCTTGTCTCGGTCATGAGCCAGCCAGCTACCAGATTGCGCGCAGCAAGGGCGAGCGGATCTGCACGCGACCGGCGCGGGGCGCCCTGCTCTCAGGCCGCTTCGACGCGGTCGCAGTAGGCGTCGAACGTCTTCTTCCAAGCCGGTCGCGCGATGCAGCGCTTCTGGAATGCGAGCACGTTTGGATGGTCCTTGACGACACTCTCGTCGGTGCCGGCGCCCAGCACATGCGTCATCAAGAGGTCCGCGATGGTGAACTCGTCGGTCGCGACGAACTCTCTGCCCGCGAGCCAGCCGTCGAGCTGCTTCAGGCGCATGTCCCCCCACTGGTGAAGCGCATCGCTCGCCTTGGTGCCCTTGCCGCCGTTCAGGTCGACGAACCACGCGGTCAGGATCGGGACTTCGATCGTGTTCAGCGCCGCGACGCACCAGCGCAGCACCTGCGCTTCGCTGGCGAGGTCGCGCGGCATCAGCTTGCCGCTCTTGCGGGCAAGGTAGAGCAGGATCGCGCCCGACTCGGTGACGACCACGCCGTCGTCGTCGATCACCGGAATCTGTCCGAACGGGTTGAGCGCGCGATACGCGGGCGTATCGAGGTCGTGCTGCGGATGATCCATCCCCACGACCTCGTACGGCAGACCCATCTCCTCCAGCGCCCACAGCACGCGCAGGTCGCGGGTCTTGCCGCGGGCCATCTTGTTCACTCGGGAGAAGCCGTAGACCTTGAGCATGCGCGCATCCTACTTCGCGCGCAGGGTATTGGCGTACGTGACAGGACCCAGCCGGGTGCGCTCCCTTCTGGAGCACCTGGGACTGCCCAGCGTGTGCCCAGAGGGGGCTGCACGGCCTCCCCACCGGCCTGGCGCACAGCCTGGGGGCCCCGTCAGCCCCCGCCGCGCGGCCGCGCCCGCCGGGGTGTCGTCAGTTCCTGCGCGAGCGCTTCACGCAGGATGCCCGCCAGTTGGGCCACGGTCTTGCTCGGCTCCCGTTCGGCCCTGAGCAGGTGCACCGGAATGCTTCCGAGCGCGGGCAGGCCTGAGGCGCCGGGCTCCAGCACGGCCAGCGTCTTCGGCAGGCCGAAGGCCGTTCGCAGCGTCACGCCAAGCCCCGCCTCGGCCGCCGCCCACAGGCCCGCGAGGCTCGGGCTCGCGAACGCGATCCGCCAGGCGAGCCCCTTCCGGTCCAAGGCGGTCGTGCAGGCCTCCCGGAACACGCAGGGCGCTTCGAAGGCGATGAGCGGCAGCGGCTGGCCGCGGCTTCCAGTCACCTGCCAGCCAGGCTGACCAATCCACACGAGCGGCAGCTCAGCGATGCGCTCACTGCAGCCGCGAGCCCCACCGCTCCAAGCAAGCGCGAGGTCCAGCTTGCCGCTCATGACGTGGTTGACGAGGTGGGCGTTGCGCTCGGTGCGCACCTCGATGCGCACCGCCGGATGCGCGCGCGCGAAGGTGCTTAGCACCCGGGGCAGCCACGTTTCGGCGAAGTCCTGCGGCAACCCCAGGCGGACCTCGCCCTCCAATTCGCTGCCTCGCAAGCTGTCCACGGTCTGATCATTCAGTTCGAGGATCCGCCGCGCGCAGCCCAGCAGCACCTCTCCCGCCTCGGTCAGGACCAGCCCACGCCCGGAGCGTTCGACCAGCGCGCGGCCCACCTGCTCCTCCAGCTTGCGCAGCTGGGAACTCACCGCTGACGGAGAACGGCCCACCCGTGCGGCGGCCCGGGCGAAGCTGCCCAGCTCGAAGGCCGTCACGAACGTCCGCAAGACATCCATGTCCAGATTGATCCGGGGGAGCATCGTTCGATTTCCTCGAACCCAGGCTTCCAGACTTCGGAATTTTCGGCAAGACGGGTCCGGGATACGACGCGGATCATGCCGGCCTCTCCCGCCCATCCTCGAAGCGTCAGGGTCATGCCATGCGTTGTCGCCGCGGTGGCCGTCTGGATGGTTTCGACGGCGGCGCACGCTCAGGCACCCTCCGCATCCCAGTCCTGGCCGCTGCCCCAACCCGCGCCCATGCCGCCGCCCATCGAGGCGCCGCGTGACACGCCCTTCCCCGGCACCATCCGCTTGCACGTCGACGCCACCGACACGGCGCGCGGTCTCTTCCGCGTCAAGCAAACCCTCCCGGTCGCTCCCGGAAAGCGGCTGACGCTGTTGTTCCCGCAGTGGCTTCCTGGGGACCATGGGCCCACCGGTCAGTTGGAAGGACTCGCGGGGCTGAAGGTCCAGGCCGGAAAGAGAGTCATTGCCTGGACCCGCGACGCCGTCCAGGTCGCGGCCTTCCACATCGACATCCCCGCTGGCGTGACGTCCATCGACGTGCACTCCCAGTTCCTTGGCGCCACGGAGCCGCGCGTGGGCCCGGTGGTGGCCACGTCCACGATGCTCGACCTGCAATGGCACAGTCTGGTGCTGTATCCCGCGGGCCATTACGCCCGGCGCATCACCTATGTGGCCAGCGTGAAGCTGCCGCCCACCTGGGAGTTCGCCTCGCCGCTGACCGTCGCCCAACGGGATGGCGGTGAGGTCCGGTTCCAGCCGGTGACGCTGGACACGCTGGTCGACTCACCTGTGATTGCCGGCCGTGCCTTCAAGCGCATCCTGTTGAGCGACGCTCCCGTCCCGGTCCACGTGAACATCGTCGCCGACGACGCCACGGGGCTTGAACCGCCTCCCGAATTCGTCCAGGGCTACCAAGCGCTCGTGCAACAGGCCTACCGGCTCTTCGGCTCGCAACACTACGACCATTACGACCTGATGGTCTGGCTGGCGGACGGCTTCGGCCCCAGCTACTTCGAACACCTCCGCTCGGGTGAGAACGCCCTGCCCGCCGACTTCTTCACGACCTGGAAGGACAGGCCCGAGCGCCGTGGACATCTGGCGCATGGGTTCGTCCATTCGTGGAACGGCCTGTTCCGCCGCCCCGCGGAGATGTGGACGCCGGACTTCAACACGCCGGAGCGCGACTCATTGCTCTGGGTCTTCGAGGGATTGACGTCCTACTGGCAGGACGTGCTCACCACCCGGGCGGGGTTGTGGACGCGGCAGGACGCGCTCGACGACTGGGCCGCGACCGCGGCGGCCATGGCCAGCCGCCCCGGCCGGAGCTGGCGCCCGCTCCAGGACGTGACAAACGACGCCGTCGTGCAGCGCCGCAAGCCGCTCTCCTGGCGGGGCTGGCAGCGCGACATGTTCGATGCCTACTCCGAAGGCGCCTTGATCTGGCTGGAGGCCGACACGCTGCTCCGGGAGCGCAGTGGCGGCCGCAAGTCGCTGGATGACTTCGCTCGCGCGTTCTTCGGCGTACGCGCGGGCAGCCAGGTGACGATGACGTACGCGCTGGAAGACATCGTCACCACGCTCAATGACATCCTGCCCCATGACTGGTCAGGCTTCTTCCGCTCCCGGATTGAAGCGACGCGCGACGCTCCGCCCCTGGGTGGAATCACGCAAGGCGGTTACACGCTCTCCTGGAGCGAGGAACCCACGGACGCCGTCCGGCGGGCCGAGGCGGCGAGCGGGAACGTGGACCTCGGCGACTCCCTCGGCATGACGCTCGCGAAGGACGGCAAGGTGCTCCGGGTGGATTGGGAGAGGCCTGCCTTCAAGGTGGGCCTGCTGCCCGGCGCGGTGGTGACGGCCGTGAACGGGAGCCCCTACGACGCGCAACGACTGAAGGATGCCGTCAAGGCCACCGCGCACCAGGAGCCCTTGCGGCTCTCCTGGCGCCAGGGCACGGCCACCCGTTCCGCCCTCATTCCCTGGCATGAGGGGTTGCGCTACCCCCGGCTGCGGCGGGTCGAGGGCACACCGGCGATCCTGGATGAAATCCTGGAGCCACGCGACTGACACCCCTGCCCGCGGGTCATGCATGTACCGCTGGCATCTGAAGGATGGCGCGCGTCAGCCGAGGCGACAACCTCCCTGACACAGGGGGGCTCACTGCTCATCTTATTCCCCATTGGGCGCCGTCACCTGCTCGAACGACACGCCCAGGTTCCCGACCTTTTCGAGGGCTGCTTTGACGTCGTCCGACACGACGAACGCTGTCTTGAACTTCTTCAGCCGAAAGACGCGGGCGCCCTCGGTCTTCGAGGGGTCGATTCGCAGGCCGTAGATCCAGCGGTACTCGCCCTCATATTCAGGAAAGGAGTTCTCGGGGTAGTGCTGCACTTCTTGGCATCGCGCTTCGTCGATGCAATCCATCACCCTGGTTGCATTGACGACGAAGTACGGCTCGGATTCCCGTTCAATCGACACTGGAAGAAGCTGCACATCGTCGGGAGCAAGGGTTCTGAAGACGTTCGCGACGGCTGCGCTGACGATGGGGGCCTGCTCTATCCCAGACAACACAAATGCGCGCCTCTCACCAGGATGTGAAATCTGGACCTCCATGGGTCCAGGATCTGGGAGCACACGACCCTCCGCGAACATCCAAGGCTCTTCGAACGCGCCACCGCCAGCAGGCACAGGAGTCCTGACCACCCACTGCGGCACGTCAGCAATACCTACCCAGTAAAAGTGAAGCGCCACCTCACCCCTCCATCTTCACGATGAGATTCCGCAACGGGGAGCCCGGCGTCAGAAGCTCCTTGGCAATCCTCGCAAGCTCCTCCATCAAATTGGCCCGACAGTTCTCAGTCGTCCGACATCGCGCGACTGCACGCTCAAGACGAACCACCACTGCGTTGTGATACTTCTCGGGGTGCGGTCCTTCATGACCATTGAGCCTCACCTTGTTTGAAGCGCTTTCGAGTGTCATCCCGGCCTTCTTGAAGACATCCTCGCATCTCGGTGTCCACGGACCACCTGTGACAGCCGAAATCAGGTTCTTGTTCGTGCAGATGTGGTGAATGGGCCCTTCGGCATCGCCCGGAATACCGTTCGAGTACATCGCCACGGCAGCGGTAGCCCCTGGAGCCAGCACCACATTCAGCACACCCGCAGCGGGCATCGCGATGGAAGTCACGCCACCATTCAGTGCCGCCCCGAGTTGGAATCCCGCTTCGGCCTGTACGCGAAGGGCGGCCTGGGAGAAACCGGGGAGCCTGGGTCCCTGGGCCGCCATCGCACTCTTTCCGCCCAAGGCCGCCGTGACGAGCAGCACCAGGACGCGCGTACCGTTCGTGCCGAGCGTCTTGCCGAACCGGTGCCCTATGTCCTGCAACTCGATGACACTCGTGGCCCTCTCTGCGTCGTCCCACAGTCTCACGAAGCCGCGACCCATTTCCCAGACCGGCACGACACCGAGGTACGCCACCATCGCTGCCGTCAGGGCTACCGCGAGGAGCTTGGTGACCGGCTCGGGAATGGCCATCGTGAGAAGCACGGTCAGCGCCGCCGACGTCACCATGGCCCTCAGCGCAACCGGGTTCAGCACCTTCCCGACTTCCGCCTCGACACTCCCCCACACAGTATCGAGCGCGAAGGACAGCGCCATGAGCGTCCGGTCCTTCCGCGAGAACGTCAGCCCCGTCCCGCCCACCAGGGTCAGGCAGTCATTTGGATCGGGACAGATGGGCGCGTACAACGCCTCGGGGGTACCCTCCGCCCCCGAATCCGCGAGGCCCTTCGACGATGCAAGCAGCGTCCTGGACCGGGCCCATCCACGTCGGTCCGCCGCATCCGTTTCGCGGAAGGCAACATCCATGCGCAGGTCCAGGATGAGCTGTGTGAGGGCCGACTTGAACTCGTCCTCGCCCAACTGAACTGGATCAACATCCACCGACTCGTGGACCACCTGCCTGCCGTCTCCCGCATCGAGATGGACGACGCGAGCGGTCGCGCATCCCCCCCGCGAACAGAAACAACGCCACAACTCCGACGAAACGCACAGGGCCTCCCAAAGCCGGACCCACTGGCAATCAGGTGGCGCGGCATCCTGCCCCTTTGGGTTTTCCGCCTTCAAGGACATCCTTGGCGTCCAAGGATGTAGGCCTTGAAGGAACGCGGCGCCATTCTCGTGCGGCTTCGACTACTTCGTGTGCACCGTGACGCCAGCGGACAGGCCGGCGCGCAGGGTCAGGCCCTCCGGCGGGTGCACCCAGGTGATGCGCACGGGCACGCGCTGCACCACCTTCACGAAGTTGCCGGACGCGTTGTCGGGGGGCATCAGCGAGAAGCGCGAACCGGTGCCGCCGGACAGGCTCTCCACCCGGCCCTCCAGCTTCTCCCCGGAGAAGGCATCCAGCTCCACCTCCACGCGCTGGCCCGCGTGCATGTGGCCCACCTGCGTCTCCTTGAAGTTGGCCACAACGTAGGTGGTGAGCGGCACCAGCTCCGCGACCGCCTGCCCTGGCGTGAGCAGCTGTCCCGCGTGCACGGACAGCTTGGACACCTGGCCGTCCGCCGGGGCGACGATGCGCGTGTCCTCCAACTGGAGCTTCGCCTGGTCAAGGGCTGCCTCCGCGCCCTTCACCCGCGCGTGCGCCAGCGACGCATTGGCCTGGGCGGCGGCGATCTTCTCGTCGATGGGAGCGCTCACGTCCAACTGGCCCTGAGCCTCCGCGACCTTGCTCTCCGCGGTGCGCCGGCCTTCTTCCGCCAGGGTGAGCTGCGCGCGGGCCCCTTCCAGCGCGGCCTGCGCGGTCTCGTTCCCTGTCTGCGCCTCATCGAGCGCGCTCTGCGCCACGACGTTCTGTTCGCGCAGGTTCTTGGCGCGCTCCAGATCCAACGTCGCCTTCCGAGCCTGCGCTTCGGCCCGGGAGACCGCCGCGCGAGCGGAGGCCACCTGCGCCTGGGCACTGCCCACCGCGGAGTTGCTGGTGATGACGAGCGCCTTCGCGCTGGACAGGCCACCCTTCGCCCCGGCCGCCGCCACGGTGGCCTGTGCGTCCGCCGCTACGGCCTGGGCGCGCGCGGACTCCAGCTCCGCCTCCGCCTGCTTCACCCGGGCCTCGTAGGGGCGCGGGTCGATTTGAAGGATGACGTCGCCCTGGTGCACGGTGGCGTTGTCCGCCACGGACACCTTCACCACCGGGCCGGACACGCGCGCGGACAGGGGCACCACGTCCGCCTCCACCTGCGCATCGTCGGTGGTCTCCTGCCCTGCGGTGAGCAGCTTGTAGCCGCCCAGGGACACCAGGATGACGGCCACCACGGCGCCCAGGATGAAGAAGCCCCGCTTGCCCCGCTTCGCCTGCGCCTCGGCGGAGGGCGCGGGCGCCGCTTCGGGGACGAGCTGGGGCGCGGTCGTTGTCGTTGCCATGGCTTAGATCTCCACGTCGATGTGGGGCTTCTCATGGGAGCCCCCGCCGCTGGGAGCGGCCTTGAGGAAGTAGATGAGCGGCAGCACCACCACGAACATCAGCGCCGCGAGGACGAACAGCTTGTCGAAGGCGAGCACCATGGCCTGCCGGTACACCGAGCCCGCCATCATCTGGAGGCTCGCCACCTTCGCGCCGGCGGCATCCAGGCCGTGCTGCATGAGCCCTTGCTGGGTGGCGGCCATGCGGCCCGCGACCTCCCACCGCTCCGGGTTCAGGTGCGCCGCGATGGAGGCCTTGGCCGTCACCGTGTAGCGCGACAGCAGCGTGGTGAAGATGGCCAGGCCCATGGAGCCGCCAATCTGTCGCAGCAGCGAATTGAGGCCGGTGGCGTCCGCCATGCGCTCGCGCGGGATGTTCGCGAGCGCCGTGGCGCTGAGCGGCACGAACATCAGGCTGAAGCCCACGCCCTGCAGCGCGATGGCGCTGATGATGTTCCCTGAGCCCGTGGCGAGCGAGAAGTGGCTCATCTCGAACGCGCCCAGGCCCGCGAACACGATGCCCGCCGCCACCAGCACCCGCGCCGGCACCTTGCCGTACAGCCGCCCGACGAAGGGCATCATCACCAGCATCACCAGCGTGCGGGGCATCAGCGCGAACCCGGACTGGGTGGCGGTGAAGCCCAGCAACTCCTGCATGAACACCGGCAAGAGGAACATGCTGGCCATGAGCACCGCGAACACCAGCGCGCTGAGCAGCGTGCCGGACGCGAACACAGGGTCTTTGAAGAGGCGCAGGTTCACCGCGGGCGCCACCGCCGTCAGCTCGCGGATGACGAAGGCGATGAGGCACGTGGCGGCGAACAGCGCGCAGAGGACGATGACGGGAGACTCGAACCAGTCATCCGCCTGCCCCTCCTCCAGGAAGTACTGGAGCGACGCGAGCCCCATGCACAGCAGCGTGATGCCGGACCAGTCCATGTGCTTGCGCTGGCGTTCGGCCTCCACGCGCGCGGTGGCGCGAAGCTGTTCGTCCTCCTGGACGAAGCGGGCCACCATGAAGAAGCCCAGGATGCCCACCGGCACGTTGATGAAGAAGATCCACGACCAGTGGAAGTTGTCGACGATGTAGCCGCCCAGCGTCGGTCCGATGGCCGGGCCCACCATGACGGCCATGGCGAAGATGGCCATCGCCGTGCCCTGCTCCTTGGGCGGGAACGTCTGGCGGAGGATGGCCTGTTCGGTGGGTTGGAGCGCGCCCGCGCCCAGGCCCTGGAGGAAGCGGAAGAGCACCAGGGTCGGCAGGTTCCACGCGAAGCCGCAGAGGAACGAGCCCGCGACGAAGAGCACCAGACACGCCAGGTACACGCGCTTCTGGCCGAACAGGCGGCCCAGGAAGCCCGTGAGCGGCATCACCATCACCGTGGCGATGACGAAGCCGGTGGTGGCCCAGGTGATCTCCTGCACGGTGGCGCCCACGGCGCCGCGAATCTGGGGCAGCGCCACGTTGACGATGGACGAGTCGATGGCGCCCATCAGCGTGCCGAACGTCACCGACAGCGTGACGAGCCACTTGTTCGGCAAGGCCTTGGGTGGGGTCGCCATGGCGCTAGACCTCGATTCCCTTCAGGAAGACGCGGAGGACTTCCTCCGCCCAGGCCGCGGCGGGAGGGTTCGCGCGGTCGCCCTCGCGCAGGCGGTCCAACGCGCCGCGCACCATGCCCACCAGGAGGGCCGGGTAGAACGCCCGGCCTTCCGCGCGCAGTTCCCCGGCCTTGATGCCCCGGTCGAGGATGGGCTCCAGCCGCCGGTTCAGCTCCGCGAGGGCGCGACTCTTGTTCTGGGTACGGTTCGCGTCCTCGGGAAGCTGCATCAGCAGGCGCACGTAGACGTCGTGCTCCGACACGTGGGCGAACACCGCCATCACGAAGGCGCGAAGCTGCACCCGGGCGGGCTGCCCCTGCACCTGGGCCAGGGCGGCATCCAGCCGCGCCAACAACGCCTCCCGGCGCTTCGCGCGCAGTGCCTCCAGCAGCGCCGCGCGGTCCGTGAAGTGGTTGTAGAGCGTCCCCACCGACACGCCTGCCTGCTCGGCGATGGACTCCATCTTCGCCGCGTGCAGGCCCTCCTGCGCGAACACCGTCGCGGCCGCCGACAGGATGGCGTCGGCGGTCGCCTCCTTCAGGCGGGAGCGCAGCTTCTTGACGGGCGCCTCAGATTTTGAATCTCGATTCATTTCCTGAAGAGAGATTTAACCTTCTCCGTCCAGGAGTCAAATCGGGGTGGCCGTGAAGGGGAAGGCAGCCGGGCGGGTGCCAGGCGGGACGCCAGATGGGAGGCGGCCCGCCGAGGAGCGGGCTGCCTGCGGACCGTCAGGGCGTCAGGCCCGGGTGGGAGCGCAGGGCGCCCACCCGGGAAGAAGCGGTCCTTCGACTCAGGGCGTGAGCATGCCCAGCTTGGGGGCGGGCAGCTCCACGGACAGCTCCTGCGTGAGGCTCTCCGTGGCGTGGAAGCCCTTGCCGCTCACCTCTCCGGAGCGGAACAGGGCCCAGCTCTGGAGGCCGCGCTGGAACGTGCGCGTCATGTGCCACAGCTCCAGGCCACTGTTGGCGACGAAGAGGTACAGCGTGCGCTTGGGGTTCCAGGGGTTGGGCAGCGCCACCGCGAGGCCATCATCCGCGCGGCCGTACGTCTTGCCCTGCCAGCGGAAGTAGCGCCGGCCCAGCTCCACCGGCAGCTTCTTCTCCGCCTGGAGCCGCGCGAGCAGCCCGTTGTCCTCCGCGCCACCGAACACGACGAGGTCGCGGTCCGCCAGCTCCGCGTCCGTCACCTCCGCGTCCGGCTTGAGCGGGGCCAGCTTCTCCGGCGACGCGTCCGCCAGTTGCTCGCGGTAGTTCAGCGCCAGCGTGCGCATGGACTCCACCTGACGGGCGGAGCCGTACACGAAGAGCAGCTTCTCCCAGTCGTCCAGCGTGTTGGCCAGGGTCTGGTAGCGCTCGCGGGCCACGGGGATGTCGTTGCCCACGTTGAACACCACGCGCACTGGCTTGTCCGCGACCTTCACGGTGAAGGTGTCACTTGCGCCCTTCACCTCCACGCGCTCCAGCGTGGCGCCCTTCTCCGTCTGCACCTCCACCAGCGTGGCGAACTGCCAGGGCTTGCCGGACTGCTCCACCTTCAGCGTCACCTCGTAGCCCTCCTTCGCCTTCTGGGCGCGAGAGGTGAGGCGCGGCGCCGGCAGACCCTCACGCGCCACCCACTGGTTCACGAGCGGCGCCACGTCCCGGCCCGCCGCCTCCGACGCTGTCTTGATGAAGTCCTGGGTGGACAGCTTCTTGTTCGCGAACTTCGCGTGCACCGCGCCCATCACCTGCGCGAACTTCGCGTTGCCCAAGCTCAGCCGAAGTTGGTGCAGCAGGTACGTGCCCTTGATGCGAGGCACCGCGTACTGGCCGTAGCGCCCGTAGTCGGTGCGAGCGGCCGTGGGCACCACGTCCCCTTCGCGCGAGGACACATAGAGGTAGCGGGCATTGAGCTCCGCGAGCACATCGCGCTGCTGCTCGAAGGCCTTGGCCAGCGCGTCGTCCCCTTCCGGCAGGTCCTTGAGCTGGGTCCAGTACGCGGCCGAGCCGCTGACGAACCAGTTGTCCCCATCCGTGGCGGGGAACACGGTGTTGGCCCACAGCTTCTTCTCGTCGAAGGCGAGCGCATCCTTCACGCGGGCGAAGTCCTTCTTGGGCTTCTCCACCTTGGGCTCGGGCTTCTGCTTCGCCTTCGCGGCCTTGAGCTTGTCCGCCACGAGCACAGGGCTGAAGGCGGTGTAGCCCAGGGACAGGTGCGGCGTGGCGCCGGGCAGATCCGGAATCCAGCGGCTGCCCACCATCTTCTCGCGCAGCGTCGTCTTGCCGTAGTGGGCGAGGAACATCAGCTTCTCCGCCATCTCCGACGTGGTGACCTTGCCGTCACACGCGTGGGGGCGGTTGATGGGGCTGGTGGCGAGCATCCGCGTGGCGCTCTCCACGTCGAAGCCGGCCTTGCCGTACCGGGCATAGGCTTCCTGGAAGGCGATGTCGCGGTTCCAGGTGTTGAAGGCCAGGTCCACCGGGGCATTGCTCGCGTTGGGCACGGACTCCTTGCGCACCTCCGGGTCGCGGTTGTTGTTGTTGGCCCAGATGAAGTCCTTGAGGTTTCCGGGCGTGTCCGCCTGCTTGCCCTTGCTGCCGGTGCGCCACAGGCGCGTCTTGTTCGTGCCGAGCAGCAGGCACGCGCCCTCGTCCGTCTTGGTGTCCGCCAGCGTCCAGTCGTTGGTGTAGAGGCCGTTGTTGCGGTCCTTGAGGATGCGCTCCACGTCGTCGATGGACGACGCGTACTGCGCGGCCCGGCGGATGCGGTTGCTCTGCGGGGTGCCGTCGATGTTGAACGGCGTCTGGCCCACGGTCGTCTCACCGATGACGATGCCCGCGTCGTTGAGGAACCAGTCCGCGCCGCTGTGGATGCCGCCCGGGAAGGTCTGCATCACGAAGCGGTGGCCCTTCGTCGGCTGCACGTCCAGCACCACGTCCCAGTGGACGCCGGTGTAGCCGTTCCACATGAAGATCTGCCCCATGACGACGCGGCCGTCCTTCGTCGCGGACTTCGTGGCGACGAACGACGAGCAGTGGTCACCCTCCCCCGCCCGGCCGTTCTCGTCCTCGCCCTTGAGGAAGGTGCGACCGGACAGCGGGGACGCCGTCACGCGGTTGGCGTCCTCCAACTGGCCCAGGTCCACCGCGGAGTTGAGCGCGACGATGTCCAGCACATCCAGGTCGCGCTCCTTTCCATCCGGGCCCTTGAACTTCGCGCCGCCCACGTTGGCGCCGTCCGCGATGCCCTTCATCTCCTCCAGGAACTCCGCGTCGAAGCGGCGCAGGAAGAGCGAATCCGCGAGCAGGCGCACCTGCGCCCAGCCCTTGGCCGGATCCGCCTTGTCCTTCTGCACGCCCAGCTTCTCGATGTAGCGGACGATCTCCTGGGGCACGAGCTCACCGAACTGCCGGCCGCGCTCGTAGGGCTCGCCCTCGATGTGCACGTACACCCAGCCGCCGTCGTCGTACCGGAAGCCCTTGCCGGCCCAGCGCACGCTCTCCATGGGGACGTACGCGGTGATGTCATCCACCTCCTCCAGCTTCACGTCGTCGAACCACGCGGTGCCGGTGGCCTTGCCGTTGTGGCCCAGATGCGCCTGCACGCGGTCGGTGGACTGGGTGGCGAAGAACATCACCTGCACCCGGCCGCTCGCGTCCGCGCCCTGCGGCGGCGAGCAGTTGGTGAATGGGAAGCTCTGCATGGACAGACATGCGCCCAGCGCCGTGGGGTAGCGCGCCTGCGCATCCGCCTGCACGCCCTTGGTGCGCACCCACGCGCTCAGCCGGTAGAGCCTGCCTACCTGGAGCTTCACCGGCTCCGACTGCACGGTGGTCTCCGCGCCGCCCTGGGGGCTTTCGATGACGAGCCCCCGGCTTCCTTCCGCCTTCGCGTCGGTGCTGGTGGACACCTTGCCCTGGCCGGACGCGGACCAGCCATTGGGAAGGCCCGCGCTCGCGGTGGTTTCAAAGCCTGCGTTGGGGACGGAGATGGGCGCGGGGGCTGCCCACGCGGGGGCCGCGGCGCAGGCCAGCAACGTGGCGCCAAGCAGACGGGAGCGTTTCCACATCAGTCGGAGGTAGGGCATGGCTTGCGCATCCTGGGAAGTGGGGCGCGGCATCCTGTCATGCCGACCGCGAGCGTGCAGGCGGTGAATGACTCGCACCTGCCTGGCTGGCGTGATAGAGGGCGCATGTCGCACGCCACCTGACGTCTCCGATGGCGGTCTCCCCCGTTCGCGGGCCGGACCGTAGGACGTCTCGGGTGGCGCTTGTTGTCGGCCCAGGGCCTCCCGACCTCCATCCATGGCCGTCGGGGTACACCCGCCGTGACAACGACTCCCAGCAAGTCAGCGCTGCTTCACGACACCATCCAGCACATCGACATCAAGGCGTTCGACGTGCGCCCCGTCGTGCAGGCCATGGGCCACATGGCCTTCCAGGCGCGCAACCTGAGCCGCGCCGCCACGCTCTATGACGCCATGCTCCGTGACGAGAAGTGCGGGGTCATCCTCTGCCTCGCCGGCAGCCTGTTCTCCGCCGGCCTCAAGCAGGTGGTGGTGGACATGGTGCGTCACCGGATGGTGGACGCCATCGTCTCCACGGGCGCGCTCATCGTGGACCAGGACTTCTTCGAGGCCCTGGGCTTCCACCACTACAAGGGCCGGGCGGACGCGGACGACAACGCGCTGCGCGACCTGAGCATCGACCGCATCTACGACACGTACATCGACGAGGACCAACTGCGGGTGTGCGACGCGACCATCGCGGCCATCGCCGCGGAGCTGGAGCCCCGGCCGTACTCCTCGCGCGAGTTCATCACCGAGATGGGCCGCTACCTGGAGACGCACGCGAAGACGCAGGACAGCGTGGTGCTGGCGGCGCACCGGGCGGGCGTGCCCATCTTCTGCCCGGCGTTCAGCGACTGCTCGGCGGGCTTCGGGCTGGTGCACCATCAGTGGCACCGGACGGGGAAGCCGCAGGTGTCCATCGACAGCGCGAGGGACTTCCTGGAGCTGACGAAGTGCCGGCTGGCGATGGAGGACTCCGGCCTCTTCATGGTGGGCGGCGGCGTGCCGAAGAACTTCGCCCAGGACATCGTGGTGGCGGCGGACTTCGTGGACCGGCCGGTGTCCATGCACAAGTACGCGGTGCAGCTCACCGTGGCGGACGAGCGCGACGGAGCGCTGTCGGGCTCCACGCTGCGCGAGGCCAGCAGTTGGGGCAAGGTGTCCACCGTGCACGAGCAGATGGTGTACGGCGAGGCCACGGTGACGATGCCGCTGGTGGTGGGCGCCGCCTTCCATGAGCGCGGCTGGACGCACCGGCCGGAGCGCCGGCTCGTGGACGCCTGCCGGTAGCGGTTTCGCGGGGTCCCGCGCTCCGGGTGGCCGGGGCGCGGGGGCCCTTCCGAATTCAAGAGCAAGACGCGGAGTGCTGGCCTGGAGCGCCGGGGTTAGTTTCCTGGCGTGGTCATGAGGACCGCTGGGAGGCAACGCACGTGAAGACGAAGGTGGAAGCCCTCGCGGCGGTGACACAGGGCGACCCGCGCTGGCCCTCGGTCGTGGCGCGGGATGCGGGCGCGGATGGACGCTTCTTCTATTCCGTGAAGACGACGGGCGTTTACTGCCGCCCGTCCTGCGGGGCCCGGACGCCCCGGCCGGAGAACGTCGGCTTCCACGCGACGACCGCCGACGCGGAGCAGGCGGGGTTCCGGGCGTGCAAACGATGCAAGCCGGGCCAGCCCTCGCTCGCTTCGCGGCACGCGGATCAGGTGGCCGAGCTGTGCCGCTTCATCCAGGGGGCGGACCAACCTCCGAGCCTGGAGGAGCTGTCGGAGCGCGCGGGCCTGAGCCCCCATCACCTGCACCGCGTGTTCAAGGCCGTCACCGGGCTGACGCCCAAGGCCTACGCGGCGGCGCACCGGGCCGAACGGATCCGCACCGGCCTCACGCGGCGCGGCTCCGTCACCGAAGCCATCTACGACGCCGGATTCAATTCCAGCGGTCGCTTCTACGAAACCTCCAGCCAGGTCCTGGGCATGACTCCGACGAACTTCCGCGCGGGCGGCGCGAACACTGAAATCCGCTTCGCTGTTGCTGAATGCACCCTGGGCCCCATCCTCGTGGCCGCGAGCGACCGGGGCGTGTGCGCCATCCTGATGGGAGAGGACCCCGACGCGCTGGCGAAGGACCTCCAGGACCGCTTCCCCCAGGCGACGCTGGTCGGAGGCGATACGCGGTTCGAGCAACTGGTGGCGAAGGTGGTGGGCTTCGTGGAGGCCCCCCGCGTGGGATTGGACCTGCCGCTGGACGTGCGCGGCACGGCGTTCCAGCAGCGCGTGTGGCAGGCGCTGCGGGAGATTCCGGCGGGCACGACGGCGAGCTACACGGACATCGCGGAGCGCATCGGCTCACCGAAGTCGGTCCGGGCGGTGGCGCAGGCGTGCGGCGCGAATGCGATTGCCGTGGCGATTCCCTGCCACCGGGTGGTGCGCAACGACGGGGCCCTGTCGGGGTACCGCTGGGGCGTGGAGCGCAAGCGCGCGCTGCTGGACCGCGAGGCGGACCGATGAGGGCCCGGGCATTCGTGGGTCCCCCGGTGGATGGGATTGCGACCCGGGTGGATGTGGTGGATTGGGGCGCGGTGGAGAAGGAGCTGGATGCACGGGGCTGCGCGACCGTGGAGCGGCTGCTTACCCCCGAGGAATGCGAGGCCCTGGCGCTGCTGTATGACGTGGAGGATGCGTTTCGAAGCCGGGTGGTGATGGCGCGTCACGGGTTCGGGCGGGGGGAATACCAATACTTCGACCATCCCCTGCCGGAGGTGGTGTCGGAGCTACGGACGGCGCTGTACCCACGGCTCGCGCCCATCGCGAACCGCTGGAACACGGCGATGGGCATCGACGTGCGGTATCCGGAAGCACACGCGGAGTTCCTCGCGCGCTGTCACGCGGCGGGTCAGGTGCGGCCCACGCCATTGCTGTTGCGGTACGGAGCGGAGGATTACAACTGCCTGCACCAGGACCTGTACGGGGAGCATGTCTTCCCGCTCCAGGTGGCCTTCCTGCTGTCGGAGCCGGGACGGGACTTCACGGGCGGGGAGTTCGTGCTGTCGGAGCAGCGGCCCCGGATGCAGTCACGGCCGGAGGTGGTTCCGCTGCGGCAGGGAGACGCGGTCGTCTTCGCGGTGCACCACCGACCGGTGCAGGGCACGCGGGGCACGTACCGCGTCAACCTCCGGCACGGCGTCAGCCGGGTACGTTCGGGACAAAGACATACCGCGGGCATCATCTTCCACGACGCGGCCTGATGCGCCGTGCGGCACGGGTTCGAATCCCCCCACGCCTCAGACCGCGCCTGGTGACTGGAGACATCAGGGAATGACGGCGGTCATCAGGCCGCGCCGCGCGGAGCCGCGTTGGCGCGCATCCATGCCGAGGAAGATCAATGGATTGCGCGTCCCCCCAGGCCTCCAGGGCCCTGGCACGCCCGCTGCTATGGGTGGACTCAACGCTGAACGCGGTCACCACCCACTTCTTCCGAAACGAGTTCCCCCATGAAGATCTCCTCCGCTCGCGGCTCCTCCACCAACGCCATCCGCCGTCCCCCCGCGCAGGACCTCCCGTCTTCCAAGCCGAACTCGCCGAACGCCCCCCAGAAGCCGGACTCCAAGCTCTCCTCTCCCAACTCGCCGAACGCCCCCCAGAAGCCGGACTCCAAGCTCTCCTCGCCCAACTCGCCGAACGCCCCCCAGAAGCCGGACTCCAAGCTCTCCTCGCCCAACTCGCCGAACGCCCCCCAGAAGCCGGACTCCAAGCTCTCCTCGCCCAACGGTCCGAACGGTCCCCAGAAGCCGGACTCCAAGTTCTCCAAGTCCTCGCTGCTCGACACCGCCACCCAGCTGCCTGACGCCATGCTCTCCGCGTCCTCGCTGTTCAACGGCGCCCAGCTGCCTGACGCCATGCTCTCCGCGCCCTCGCTGCCCAGCGGCGCCCAGTTGCCTGACGCCATGCTCTCCGCGCCCTCGCTGCCCAGCGGCGCCCAGCAGTCTGACTCCAAAATCTCCTCGCCCCTGATGCAGTCGCTCCAGACGGACGGTTTCTCCGCCGGCGGCTCCAGCAAGACCGAGAGCATCGGCAAGCTGCTGGAGGGCATCACCTCCGTGATCAGCAGCATCACGGAGCTGGTGCAGGCCGCCACCCAGGGCGTGCAGGCGGTCTCCCAGGGCGTGCAGGGCGTGGCCCAGGGCGTGACGGGCGTCGTCGGCGCCGTTGGCACCGCGGGCAGCTCGCTGCTCGGTGGCGCGCTCGGGCAGGCCCACTCGGATCCGACGGCCGGCATGGGCCAGGCCCCCACCATCGAGTAATCCGACGGCGCCGCCGAGCGTTGGCAGGTGCAGGTGCTCGACCCCCGCCCGTGCCAGCGTCTTTCCCAGCACGTCCACGTTGAACTGCGGGTTCGTGCGGGAGCGCGGCACCGTGCGGATGTCCACCAGCGTCCGCACGCCGTTCGCCCACAGCATCTCCACCAGCTCCTCGACGGTGCGCGTGGAGTGGCCCAGCGCGAACACCTGGACGCCGCCCCACCCTCGCGCCCGCCTCGGCGTCCCCATCGCCAGTCCTCAGGCCCGCTGCGCCACCAGCGCCGCTTCCCTGGCGCCTTGCGCCCCGTGCCCACCGTCCAAGTCGCCCCCTTGAAGGCTCAGTCCCTTCAATTCTAGCGCAGCGCCGCGAGGGCCGCGCCGACCTTCGCCACCGTCACCGACACGGGCGTCGTCACCTCCGGAGCGAAGATGGCCACGCGGAGCTCCTCGAAGGCCCACCGCAGCTCCTGCGCCGCCTCCTGGTCACGCACGGTGGCGCACCTGGCGAGGAAGCTCTCCCACAGGGGGGTGAAGGGCGCGGCCTTCCCTGCGTCCTTGACGGGGTTCGCCACCGCACGCGACAGCCGTGCCTGGGCCGCGCGGAGGTAGCGCGAGTAGTTCAGCAGGCGCACGAAGGGAATCCACTCGATGAGCTTCGCGGGGAACAGTTGCCCGAGCTGCGAGCGGATGTCCCGCACGGCCGCCGCGCCGCTCGGCCCCTTGGAGGCTGCCTTGAGTGCGGCGAGCGTCTCAGCGAGCTCCGCGGAGGTGGCAACGACGACGTTCGCCCAGTCCCGGGCCGCCTGCTCGATGCGCGGTGAGCCCTCTTGGACCAGCGCCTCGAAGGCCGCCTTCGTGCGGGGCAGCGGCGCACCCGGTGCGAGCTTGAACGCATCATCGACGCTGCGTGCGAGGACGAGCGCCCGGAAGGCGTCGGCCTGGCCCCGCGCGGGCGGCGCGCCGTCCAGGGACGGGAAGGGCAGCGGCATGCGCGCGGCGCTGACGGCCACGTGTCCGCGCGCGGCGAGCATCAGGAGCCGGCGGACCCCTGTGCGCGTGGCCGCGTCGGCGGCGGAGGAGGTCTCGAGCAGCACCAGGTCCACGGCAGCGCCTCGGTCGACGAGCGCGGGGTAGCTGCGGATATCGAGCCCGCCGACCCGCCGGGTAACAAAGGGGGGCAGCTCGCTGAAGGTCCAGGCGGTCAGCCCCTTGCGCTCCCAATCCGAAGTCGGTGCCGCGCTGCGCAGCGCCGCCCGTGCACGTCCCCCGTGCTGCTCGAGCAGCGCGTCGGCGTCGCGGCTCCGCGCGAGCTCCTTTCCCCGCTCGTCGAGCACCCGGAGCGTGATGCGCAGGTACGGCGCCACGGCATCCGCCCGGAGGGACTCCTCGGGCACGTCCACGCCGCACAGCCGGGACACCGCACGCGCGAGCGCTGGAATCAGCGGCCCGCGGAAGGGCACCAGTTCCTTCTCGAGACGGTCGACCAGGGCCGGCACCGGCCCCAGCTGCTTGCGCTGGGCGCGGGGGATCTGCTCGAGCAGGGCGGTGAGTTTCTCCCGCTGCCACCCGGGGATGGTCCAGTCGAGCTCACCCGGGACCAGCTGGGCGAGCAGCAGCAGCGGCACGCTCAGGGTGATGCCGTCGTCCTCGGCCGCGGGGTCGAAGGTGTACGTCACCGGCACGGACGCGCCGTGCAGGGTGATGGCATCCGGGTAGTGCGCCGGGGACAGGCCCGGGTCGTGCGAGAGGGCATCCTCCATCGTGAGGATGAGCACGTCGGGGTCGGCCGCCTCGGCCTTGCGGCGCCAGGCCTCGAAGCTCGCTCCGTCCGTCACGTCCGCCGGGAGGCGCTGGTCGAAGAACGTCAGCAGCGCCTCGTTGTCGAGCAGCTCGCTGCGCCGGGCCTTGTCCCGCAGGCGCTCCACGCGCTCGAGCACCTCGAGGTTCTCCTCCTGGAACGCCCCCCGGGTGCGGTACTCGCCGCGCACCAGGGCATGCTCGAGGAACATCAGCCGTGCCCGGGCGGGGTCCATGCTGGCCAGGGCCACGGGGCGCTCCTTGAAGACCTGAAGCCCGAAGAGGGTCGCGTTCTCCTTCACGACGGCGCGCGCGGACTTCTCCGACCAGTGCGGTTCGGAGTAGCTGCGCTTGAGCAGGTGGGGGGCCGCCGCCGCGAGCCACTCCGGGTCGAGCTTCGCCACGGTGCGCGCGAACAACTGGGACGTCTCCACGAGCTCGAACGCCATCACCCAGCCAGGGGGCTTTTTCGCGAGCGCCGACGAGGGGTGAACCATGAAGCGCGTCTGCTTCGCGCCCGTGAAGTGGCGCTGCTCCGGATTCCACTGGCCGATGCGGGACAGCAGCCCGGTGAGGAGCGCCTGGTGCAGGACGTCCCCGCGCGCCGGGGCGCCCCGGCCCTTGAGCGGCAGGCGCAGCTCGCGGACGGTCTCCTCGAGCTGGCGCTGGACGTCCCGCCACTCGCGCACCCGCAGGAAGGACAGGAAGTTGTCCCGGCACACGCGCCGCAGATGGGACGTCCCCCGGCCCTCGGCCTCGCGCACGAACGCCCACAACTTGAGGAGCCCCGTGAAGTCCGAGTGCTCGTCACGGAAGCGCGAGTGCGACGCGTCCGCCTTCTGCGCGAGCTCCCGTGGCCGCTCGCGCGGGTCCTGCAGGTTGAGCGCCGCGGCGACGATGAGCACCTCGTCCAGGCACCCGTACTCGGCGCCGGCGAGAATCATCCGCGCGATGCGCGGGTCCACCGGGAAGCGCGCGAGCTGGTGGCCGAGCGTCGTCAAGGTGCGCTCCTTGCCCTCGATGGCCCCGAGCTCCTCGAGCACGCGCCAGCCCTCGGCGATGGCCCCCGACTGGGGCGGGTCGAGGAAGGGGAAGTCCTCGACGTCACCGAGGCCGAGGGACTTCATCCGCAAGATGACCCCCGCGAGCCCGGTGCGCTTGATTTCCGGGTCGGTGAAGGCGGGCCGTGTGGTGAAGCTCACCTCGTCGTAGAGGCGCACGCAGATCCCCTCGCGCACGCGGCCGCAGCGCCCTTTGCGCTGGTCGGCGCTGGCCTGGGAGACCGGCTCGATGTGCAGGCGCGTGGTGCCCGAGCGTGGGTCGTAGCGCGACAGGCGCGCCACCCCCGTGTCCACGACGTACACGATCCCCGGGATGGTGACCGACGTCTCCGCGACGTTGGTGGCGAGGATGACCCGGCGCTCGGGGAGGGTGGCGAAGACGCGCGACTGCTCCGCGGCCGACAGGCGCCCATACAGGGGCTGCACCACCGTGCCGCGGAGCTCGCGCGCGTTCAGGGCATTCTCGGCCTCGCGGATTTCCCGCTCCCCAGGGAGGAACACGAGGACGTCCCCGTCCGGGTCGAGCGAGAGCACGTCCGCCACCGCATCGGCGACGGCGTCGGCGAGTTCGTCGTCCTCCGGGGGCGGCTCGTAGAGCACGTCCACCGGAAAGGTACGGCCCTCCACCTGGATGACCGGAGCCCCCCCGAAGAACCGCGAGAAGCGCTCGGTCTCGATGGTGGCCGAGCTCACCACCACCTTGAGGTCGGGGCGCCTGGGGAGGATGCGCTTGAGCCACCCGAGCAGGAAGTCGATGGTGAGGCTGCGCTCGTGGGCCTCGTCGAGCACGATGGTGTCGTAGCGGCTCAGGAGCGGGTCGCTGTGAATCTGCGCGAGCAGGACCCCGTCGGTCATGAACTTCACGGCCGTCCGCCGGGACGAGCGGTCCTCGAAGCGAATCTGGTAGCCGACGTCCGTGCCCAGCTCCGTGCCGAGCTCGCGTGCCACGCGCGCCGCCACGCTCGTCGCGGCGATACGCCGGGGCTGGGTGACGCCAATCTGGCGCGGGCGGCCACGCCCCATGGCGAGCAGGACTTTCGGCAGCTGCGTCGTCTTCCCCGAGCCGGTGGCCCCCGCGACGATGACCACCTGATGGGCGGTGATGGCCGCGGTGATGTCCTCCACCCGGCTCGAGATGGGGAGCTCGGGGGGGAAGTGCAGGGTGGGAAAGCCGCCGAGGGTGGGGACGGGTGAGTCGCCGGACATGGCAGCATGGCCTAGCACTGAAGCGCACGCTGCGCCCCTGACGAATCGTGTGGGCGCCTGCGCGCCCGGCGTTCCTGGAGGGATTCTCCCTGCACGCCAATACGCACCTGCACGCCAACGATAGACAGGGGCTGGAGCGGCTGTGCCGCTACGGAGCACGCGGCGCGCTGGCGCTGGAGCGTTTGTCACGAGCGGAAGACGGTCGCATTGCCTGGCGGATGAAGCGTCCGCTGCCAGATGGCACCACACACCTCTTCTTCACCGGACTGGAACTCTTACGTCGCGTGGCGTCCCTGATACCTCCGCCGCGGTCGAACCTCACGAGGTTTCACGGTGTCTTCGCTCCGGGCGCGAAACTCCGGCCATTTCTGCTCCCTCAAGCGGGGGCAGAGCCGAAGCCGGAAGAGGCCCCTGCCGCGCCCCTGAGGGGAGCGCGGCCTGAGCGGACGTGTGCCCAATGAGGGCTGCACGGCTTCTCCACCGGCCGGGCGCACAGCTCGGCGGCACCCGTCAGCATCCCTCCTCGGCACCTCTGCTCCAGCCCCCACTCTCAACAGGCCTTCTATTCGCCCTATACGTCATACGTCTGGCGCGACCGTCGTGAAGCATCGCGTACCAGCGAACTTCAAGTTCACCCGGGACGTCGCCAACGAGTGGGTGCGCGGCGGATTCCGCGAGCCCTGAGAACGCAATCCGGACGCAGGACGACTTCGAGATCGCCTTCCTGCGTCCAGACTTGACCGACTGGGTTTCATCGTCCCCCTGAGCCACCAGACTGGATGGGTGGGGCTGTTCTTCCAGTGTCTCCATCATGTTTTGATCTTCTTGCAATGCCTGGGGTGCTGCCGCAGGCTGGAAGTCCACGAACACCCAGTATCCTGTTTTCGCAGGGGTGTTGCAGAGGGGGAGCCTTCCATGCCGATGCGTCTCAACGTTGCTGCGCGGAACCTGTTTGACTTGGCCATTCCTGGCGGGGCCAGCCATGACCATCCGTCGTTCACGGTGGACCAAGCCCTCTCACGGGTGGACCAGCTGGGGCTCATTCAAAACAACGTCCGCTACTACGATGCCGGTCGGCAATCCCATGCCGAGGTGGAGATCGTGGGGGGAAAGCTCGTCCGCGCCAGGGATCGCCACTTCTGGAGCAGCACCCGGGAACTCCTCAATTACAACGGGCTCTTCGCGGTCGGAATGGACGGCCGGGTCCTCGTCACGCAGGACGAAGGGGCGAGGGGCGTGGGCGCGGCCACGAGGAAGAAGCACAGCAGCATGCTGGCGGGAGGCCAGGCGCTGGCTGTCGGTTGTTTCTCGACGAACGCCCAGGGATACCTGACCTCACTCGACAACAACTCCGGGCATTACGTGCCCAGTGCTCAATCCCTGAACTGGTTCCTCGCGCAGTTGATCCAGCAAGGCCTCAACCAGGTGAACCTGGCTGGGGTCCGCTACGTGTATTCGATCCCACACGGTCAGCAGGCGAGTGTGGTGGTCAACCTGATCCGTTGGAATGCCCTTCAAACAGCGATGAGACTCAATCTGCAGGCTCAGGTGATTACAGTCAATGGGATCTTGAGTTTCAACCGGGTCGTAGGGCAGCAGGCGATCGCAGCGCGCGACGTCGTCGCTCGAGGTGCGGCGCCCAGGCCGGGCAAGATGGATAACTGCTGTTTCTCATGTTGTAACATCGACCTGGCGAGGGAGTGACCGCGCCGTGACGAACCGCGGCCTGTAGCCGCGGGGCCCATGCCAGTCGCGGGTGCAGACTCACTGACGCCTGTTGCCCAGGAGTAAGCGTTCACGGGGGCCGAAGGCCGCGAGCGTGAGCTGAGATTATGTGCCGGGCAGGAGCGAGGGCGCGGGATTGCCGCGCTCAAGGAGAAAGCGCTCGCGGCCATCCGCTGGCAGCCCGTGCAGTGGCAGGACATCGTGAGGAGGGGCGGTGCGCTGATCCTCAACCGCACCTGTCCGCAGCGGCATCCACCTTCCCAGGGGAGATTCCAATCGTTCATGTGCGGAGTTCCTAGCCCACTCGAGGCGCCAGGGCCCCCCGTCTCCGCCCGGCATGTCCGATATTCCAGGATGCGCATGGGCCGCCAGCCTACCGCCGCCGCGCCGGACCTTCGTTCTACCGCGACGTGGCCCGGGTTCAGCTGCCCCCCGCGGCCTTCGCGCGCTTGCGTTCGATGAGCTCTCGCGCGGCCTGCCCGCCCGTGACGAAGTCGACGTCTCCCTTCAGCCTGCCCGTGAGATAGAGCGCGAACGCGACGGCCTTGGCGCTCGCGATCTGCAGGCGATTCGAGCCGACGTAGATGACGCCTCGCAGCCGCTCCGGGCTGGACTCCTTGCTGAAGTGCTCGCGGGCGGCCTTGTCGATGGTGGACCCGTCGATGTCCACGATGACGAACACGGGGCCCTGGACCGCCACCTCCTGCACGATGGAGAGCAGGCGCTTCGCATCCTCCAGGCCCGTGGCGCCGTTGAAGTCGACGAACAAGACGTCGGGCTCCTCGAAGTGCGCCCGATGCGTTCCAAACACCCATTCACGTCGCTCTGCCATGAGCCCCCCCGGGCGGAAACGCACGAACGGGGAGGAGTTTAGCCTTTCGCTCCCAGGAGGCCAAAGGGCCTCCATTCGAGGATCTTCAGGTCGAACCCGTCCCGGCGCTTCTCGGCGAGCCAGTCCTCCAGGGCGCTCAGCGCGGACGCCTCGTCATCGAAGCTCCGGCGCTCGCCCTCCCGGGTGACCAGCGTCGTGCCCTCCACGATGGCCGAGGTGTATTGCGCCTTGCTTCCGTACTTCGAAAGCTCGCGCTCCAGCGGGCCCCGGCCGGGAACCGTGGTCGTCACGCGCAGGAAGTCCCCTGCGTAGCGGGCCTCCAGCCGCCGCACCTCCCGCGCGGCGGCGTCCGGCCCGTCGAAGGCGAAGCAGAACGTCCGCTTCCACCCGTTGTTGTTGCCTGCATGGAGCTGGATGATGGCGTCGAAGCGTTCAATCTCCAGGAAGAGGTCGCCGCGCCTGCGCCAGAGGGTCACCCGCTCGGACGCCCGCGTCGCGGCAAGGGCTGGCGGCGTCCCTTCCTGCGCGAGGAACTTCTCCCCGTCGTAGATGGCCACGGGGAAGCTGCCGGGACGCATCAGCCACACTTCGCCCGTCTCCCGCCGCGCATAGACGACATCCGTCGCTCGCGCCTGGGGCGACGCCCGTGCCGCGCTCCCCTCGATGTCGAGCCCCTCGAGTTCTTCCTCCGTGGGCTCGTCCGGCTCACGGAACGGCCGTTCCTGCGGCGTCGACGTGAAGACCGGCTCGCCGCGCCGGATGCGCTCAAAGAGATCGTCGTGGTGGAGCTCCTCGAGGTCGAGGTTCCAGAGTTCGGGCACGAGGAAGGTGGACGCCAGGGACGCGGCTTCGCCACCGGGGCGACCATTCTCGAAGTGATGCTCGGCGTGGACTTCTCCGTAACACGAGACGTCGTGATCATTCTCGTCGAGGAAGCGCGTCGTCAGGTCGCCCGCCACGACGAGGCTTTCATCGTTGTCGATGCCCTGGATGACGTCACGGACGACGAGGTCGCCGAGGACCAGGAAGTTCCCCGACGTCCGCAGTCCCTTCGCGACACAGCGGCCCACGACCACGACGGTCGAATCCGGCCCACAGTCCGACAGCACACCGTCCACCTCCAGGTCGCCGAGCACGATGAGGGGGCAGGTGACGTACAACGAGCCAGGAGCCCGCGCGCTGCCCGTCACGACGAGGGCCTTGGACACCGACTCACCGAGCACCGCGTCCACGGGCTCGAGGACGTCGCGCAGCGCCACGGCCGCGAAGCCGATGTCCGTGAGGGGCCCGGGACAGAGTTCATGGGTGAAGGCGACAGGCATGAGCGAAGCCTTCCCCTTGAACACGCTGGCGAGGGCCGTGACCGAGGGCCCAAGATGAAGTCACCCCTCGAGTTCCGTACTGCAAACTCTCAACCCTGAGCTGTCCGATTTGACGGGGGCAACTCCAGTAGGCGCACCGGGTCCGGGGACGGGTACAGGACCGGGGCCGGGCCTTGGGCTGGAGAGGCGTAGCCTCCGCATGCGGACGGGCCATGACGCCCCGTGCTCGCCGGCGGCAACGGCAAGCCGCTACGTCACGGCGTGGCGACCGCGCCGTCGCCGGCGGCCAGGGGAACCGTGAAGCGGAACGTCGTGCCGTGTCCCCACTCACTCTCCACCCAGATGCGGCCACCATGCGCGTCGACGATTCCTCTCGCGATGGCGAGGCCCTGGCCCGTCCCCCTGTATCTCGCCTCGCCACTGCGCCAGTACCGGTCGAAGAGGTGCTTGATGTCCTCCACGCGAATCCCAGGACCATCGTCCGCGACCGCGAACACGCTCTGGTTCTCGTGCGCCTCGACCTTGAGGGTGATGTGCCCGCCCTCCGCAGTGACCTTGGTGGCGTTGCCGACCAGGTTGGACAGGACCTGGAGGATGCGATCCCTGTCGCAGAAGATCTTCGGGAGCCGCAGATCGACCTCGGCGGTCATCTTCAGCCGATGCTCCTGCGCGACGCGCTCGAAGCTGGCCAGGGTTTCGTTGATCATCGAGTCCGCGTCATTGGGCTGGCGCTTGATGGAGAGCTGCCCGAACTCGATGCTCGCGAAGTCGAGCAGGTCGTCGATGAGCCGCATCATGCGCTCGGCCGCGCGTTGGATTCGCCCAACCGCCCGTGGAACATCGGTCCGCCGCCCCTCGAGAACTCCTGGCTGCGCGAGCGCGCTGGTGTTCATGAGGATGGTCGAGAGCGGATTCTTCAGGTCGTGGGAGACCACCCCGAGGATCTGCTCACGCACCCGCACCGAGAGCTGCGCCTGCTTGTACAAGCGGGCGTTCTCGCTGGCGAGTTCCTCGTATTTCGCACTCGAGCTCTCGGCGACGAGGCGGTCTCGATCGGACGTGGCGCCTCGCGCCTCCGCCTGGGCGCGCTCTTCCTCGGCGTCCTTGCGTCGAGTGATGTCTCGCCGCCACGCACGGTCGCGCTCGAGCGCGATCGCGAGCTGATTGGCGATGGCATTGACGAAGATCAGGTCCTTCTTGTCGAGGGAAATGGCTGCCTCGAGCTGAAGGGCACCAAAGAGCGAGTGCTGGGCCACCACGAGCGGGATGACGATGAACCGCTTCTCGGCGTCCCATGGAAACATCTCCTGCCTGGGAAGCAGGGTCACACCCGGCTGCTCAGTGAGTCCGAGGGACTCGGTCGATTCCGCCCCGAGGAGGTAGGCGTAGGCGTCCTCCGCGTGCCGCTTGACCGATCGCATCCGTTCGGAGGATTGGCTCGCGGACGGCCAGATGATCATCCGCGATTGGCCGTTCTCCGTCTGGATGAGGACCGCGCTGCGCAGGGGCAGCGACTTCGCGAGGATGCCAAGCGCCGGGTCGAAGGACTGCGCGACGCTCTCGAAGCTCGCGAAGAGCTTGCTGATTTCATACAGGTGCTCGAGCCGCCGATAGGCCTGCTCCAGACTCGCGAACGAATCGTTGGGGGGCGGGCCACGCGTGAGCTGTCCGCTCGCCTCCTCTCGCGTGTCAGGGCGAGATACCTTCTTTTGCCGACGCGGGCTCATCCCCGCCTCGTATCCTCGAGCTGCGATACATGCTTCGTATCCTCGGGGGAGGCCGAGGGAGGTGCCAGGAACTCGCTCACGGACGAACCGATTCGCAGCCCTCCCTGCTCGACCGTCATGAAGTGGGTGCGCCGATCATGCCCACTGCCACGCGTCTTCACGACCGTCAGCGTAGGTGCCAGCCGGCCGGACGCTTCCCTGTAGCGCAGCATGAGTAGGTTGTCGGCGATGGGTGAGAGCCCCTGGTCGGTGACCCGCTCCATGGAGGAGAGCGAGGACGACTCGAGCGTGAGGACGCTGGTGATGCCGAGGGTCTTGAAGCGGACCACCAGCTTGTAGAGCACGTGACGGAACTCGTCGATGGACGTGTGTGCCGTCAGCAGCTGCGTCGCGGCGTCGAGCACGACGCGTGAGGCCTTCAGCGCCTTGAGTTGGTCCGACAGTACTGTCAGGAACTGACCCGCGCGCAGGTGCTCCCGGGAGACGTAGAGCACCTGGATGAGGCCCGCGTCGAGCTGCGCGCGCAGCGGCAATCCCAGGGCCTCGGCGCTGGCGAGCAGTTGCTCGGGCCCCTCCTCCATCGAGACATAGAGGCCCGGCTCCCGAGCCCGAGCGCCCTCCAGGAGGAACTGGATTCCGAAGAGGCTCTTGCCGACGCCCGCGCTGCCAGAGACGAGGGTGGCGCTGCGCCTGAGCAACCCACCGCCCAGCAGCCCGTCGAGCCCGGGAGTGCCAGAGCCCAGCCGGGTGGAAGCCTCCAGGGCGGGAGGAGGCGACTCCACCCGGGGCTCTTCCCCGTAGCGAGGGAAGATGGAGACACCGCCCGCGCCAATCGCCATGGCGTGTCGGCCCTTGAGGTGAGCGGTATTGCGAAGCTTGTACACCTCGACGTAGCGCTCGCGCTCCAGGCCCTCCTCCGTGGAGCTGAGGATGATGACGCCGTCCACCACGGTCTCCTCGACGCCCCTGCGGCTGACCTGATGGGAGCCGTAGGGGATGTCGGTGGGAAAGAAGCCGACGGCCTGGGCGTTCTGGACGATGCTGCAGAGGTGGAAGACCTTCTCGCGGCTGAGCTGCGGGTCCGTCACCTTGTCCAGGAACACCGAGACGGAGTCGATGACCACGCGCCGGGCCTTCATGGCCTTGATGCGCTCGCGAATCATCAAGAGGTGGGCCTCCACCATGATGTCGGGCTGGGGGATGAAGACGATTTCCACCATGCCGCGGTCAATCTCCCTGTCGAGCTCCCAGCCGAGGCCCTTCGCGGCGGCGCGGAGGCGCTCCTCGCTCTCCTCGAAAGAGAAGAGGATGCCCTTCTCGCCCGCGAGGGCGCCCCGGTAGATGAACTCGAGGGAGAGGACAGTCTTTCCGGTGCCCGCGACGCCGCTGAGGAGGAGGCTCGACCCCCAGGGGATGCCGGGCCCGAGAAGCTCGTCGAGCTTGGTGATGTGAGTCTTGCAGCGCTCCTGCGACTTCTCCGGAATCGACTCGCGTTTGATGGCCTCGCGGGGAGCGAACATCTCCAGGCCGCTGGAGGTGATGAGGAAGGGATGCTCGTCCCGGCTGTGGTCCGTCCCGCGCATCTTGACGATTCTGAAGAAGCGCTGCTGCTCGCCCTGGGACACCCGCTGAGAGAGGACGAGGAGGCCGTCGACGATGGAGAAGAGGGGCTTGTTCTCGTAGTCTGCGGGCCCGTACTCGCCGAGCAGCAGGGCGGTGGTCTCCCAGGCCATCAGGTTCACGGCAATCTCATAGCCGAACTTCCGGAGCTCCTCCTTGGAGGTCGCCAGGTCGTCGAAGGCCTTGAAGCTGTCGATGACGACGATGTCTGGCTTGACCTGCTTGAGGTGGTCCATGATGAGCGCGAAGGCCGCATCGAAGCTCCTCAGCCGCAGCATGGCGCCGAGGTCCACGAACTGGACGCCCTGCTCGAACTTCTTCGGGTCGAAGAACGAGAACTGCTGGAGGTGCCGCAGCGTCTTCGCGGTCGGCTCCGAGAGGGTGTTGAAGGCGAGGACGCGGTGAGCGGCCGAGGCGTTGTGGAAGCAGATCTGCTGGGTGAGCGTCGTCTTGCCCGAGCCTGGTGGGCCGCACACGGCGGTGACGGAGCCCTTGGGCAGGCCGCCCTTGAAGAGCTCATCGAGGTTGGGGACGCCGGTCTGAAGGCGCGGGATTTCGATTCTCTTCATCATGACGTTGTGCCCTCGCCAACAGTGACGCGTGGACGGACCGCCTCCGGAAGTGCGACTTTGGAGAGTTCCGCATGCAGCTCCGGCGTGAGGATTTCAGCGGTCAGGTTGCCGAGCACGGTGAGGAACTCCACGAGCACGAATCGACTCCCTTCTCTCAGCCCGGAGTCGCGCCCGGAGTGGACCTGCTCACGAAGCTCTCCGAACTGGAGCCCCCCCAGCCGTTCGACCTTGAGGGACGAAAAGAGCGGGAACCGCTCGGAGGCATTGTGCAGAACGCGTCCCGCGATGGCGGTCAGCGTCACGTCGCCCAGCGTGGTCAACGTCTGTTTCCACAGCACGGTGAGCGCCGCCTCGAAGAGCTGGAGAAAGGCCTCCGTTGACAGCTTCCTGTCGGCTCGGCCGAGCCAGGCGTCCACGCAGGCGGAATGGAGACCCTCGTCAAGCACGGGTCCCTCCTCCCGCTCGAACGCCCCACGCCTCTGCTGGAGGGGCGTCGCCCCCGTACTGAAGGAGGTAGGTGCTCAGCGTGGCGGAGGGGGCGTCCACGTGCTCACCGATGTTGGACGAAAGGGGGGCCGCCAGGGAGGCGGCTCGTTTGGTGCACACCCGAAGTGTTTTGGCTGGCCATCGCATTCCTTCCCGCTCTCATCGCGTCGTGCGTCCCGCCGCGAGGGACGGGGAAGTACGAGCTGCGGCACAGGCGGGCGAGCGTGTGCATCAGACCGGCCCAGGCGCAGGGCTGGTACTCCAGGGCAATATAGGGTCTTTCTTTATTCGAGGAGTGGTTGACAGACTGGGCGTGCGCCACCCCGTACGCCAGCCAATACGACATGGGCGGTAGGAACTACTTACCCCTCCCACTTGCAGGAGGATTCCGCCGGCGGCCGCGTCGCCGCGCCGGATGAAAAGTCGGACTCCTGCAAGGTCCAGCCCACCGCGTCGAGCCCGGGTTCACGCCGACGCGTGTTTCAACGCGGCCTCGGCGCGCTGTCGGCCTGGGCGGAGAACTGCTCTGATTTCACCGGGTGGTCCTCTGGATCCCGGTGATGTCGGTGGAAATGGCTCACCCAGACGCCGGTGGCGGCAACTTGAGCGAGAGGCGTCTGGTTCGGCTGCGCGCGGCATCAGGTTTCCCGGCTGCGCAACAGGCGCAGTGCATCCTCATGCCGGTGCGGTTGCAGTGAGCTGCTGCCTACGCTGTTTCCCAGAAGGTGATGGCGTGGAGGTGCACGAGGACCTCGTTGCACGGCTTCTGGCGCACAGCTCGGCGGCACCCGTCAGCGTCCCTCCTCGGCACCTCTGCACCAGCCCCCACCCTCAACAGGGCCCCCTTCCCTCTTATGCATCAAGGAAAACAGGCAAAAAATTCAAAACACTTTTACCTCCTTGAGGTGCCCCTTGAAAGACAAAGCCTCGCATCCCACTCTCCGACCGCTGTGGGCCGGAAGGAGAGGACATGCGTGTAAGGAATTGGAGTGCCCTGCTGTGGTTGGGGTTGGGGTTGGGGTTGGCAGGGGTGGGATGTGGTGGTTCGCAGGGCAATGAACTGACAGGGGGGCCCGGGTTCCCGCCAGCGGAGGCCGTACCCGCGGCCGCGGTGGAGGTGGACTCCCGCGAGGTGAGTGCCCAGGCATGCCCTCCCGGGGTGGCATCCCGGGTGGCGGCCATCATGCCTCACGGCTCCGGGGGCTTCAGTGGGGAGCTCACCAACGTCCAGGGGACGCTCTACTTCGTCACCTCCACCTTCGACACCGGTTCGGTCCTGTGGCGCAGCGACGGCACGGAGGCAGGGACCGTCCCGCTGAAGGTGTTTCCGGGGCCGCCCGGCGTCTACCAACCGACGGACCTCGTCGCGGTGGGCAACAGGCTCTTCTTCCAGACCGGCACCCCGGCCACCGGCGTGGAGCTGTGGATCAGTGACGGGACGGAGGGCGGGACCCGGCTGGTCAAGGACATCACACCCGGTGCGGACCGTTCCTCTCTGCACAATGCCTCCGAGGTCAATGGCCGCCTGGTGTTCTTCCGCTGGGTGACATTGCCGGGAGGCGAGTCGCGGCCGGAGCTGTGGCGGTCTGACGGGACGGCCGCCGGCACGCTGCGGGTGCGGAACTTCAGCGGATCCACGGGCTTGAGCGTCGACACGTTGAAGGTCGGCAACGCGTTGCTCTTCTTCTTCTCCGAGGAAACGGGCACCACGCTGTGGCGCACCGACGGCACGCTGGCCGGGACCACCTCCGTCAAGCAGCTGGACTCGGGGTTCACCGTCGTCAGCGGTGTGAGCCGCCCGGGTGAGCCGCCGCTGTTCATCCTGGAGGACGGCCCCAACTCCGAGGTGTGGAAGACGAATGGCACCACCGCGGGAACCCTCCGTCTGGACTCCTTCGGCAAGCCTGTGAGCCTGCTCGGGACGCTGGGCGCGTATGTCTATTTGACGTCCGTGGACAGCCCGGCGACGAAGCGGCTGCGCATCGACCGGCTCTCGTTGAACGGCGGTGGCAAGACGCAGATCACTACCCTGCCCAACCCTTACGGGTCCGGCGAGCACGCGTATCCCTACGTGCAGACGGCGGTGGTCTCCGGCAGCGACCTCTACTTCTCCATGGCCATCGCCGGCGACGACCCCGTGCCCCAGAACGTGTCGCTGTGGGCGACGAATGGAACGGCCGCGGGGACCCGCAGGCTCTTCAACAATCTCTATGTGGAGTACGGGCGCCGGTTCCCTGTGTTCGCCACCGGCACGGGCCAGGTCCTGTTCGGCGGCGTGCCGGGCGAATATGGGCCCATCATCCCCTATTTCACCCGGGGCTCCGTGGCGACGCAGGGCCAGCTGGCGGACGTCTCCTATCCGGACTCGTTCACCCGCGTGGGCAATCGCATCTTCTTCACCGCCTTCGACGACACCGACGAGAGCCAGCTGTGGTCCGTGCCGGCCACCTTCAGCTGCCCGCCAGGGCTGACCGAAGCGCGGGAGTAGGCAGGTCCGACACCGGGGCGGTGAACCGCCCCGGTGTCCCTGCTCCGTCCCGCTCGGACGCGGGAAAGGCGCTCAGTCATCCTCGGACGCAACCCACTCGAGGTACAGCTCGCGAAGCAGCAGCAGCTTCGCGATGGGCGCAACGAAGGTCAGCTTGCGGCCCCGGATGAGCAGGGCCTCGTCGTTGTAGGCCAGCTTGCGGTTGGGCTCTCCCTCAAGTGGGGGCAGAGCCGACGCCGGAAGAGGCAAGTGAGCCGCCTTTAGCAGCGGCGAGGCAGGAGCCGACCCAGGAGCGCACGCCGCGGCTGGATGGGGCCGGGTTGCTGCGCAGGAGCTTCGCGCTGGACGTGTTCGCCTGCGGCAGGTGTGGAGGCAGGATTAAGGGTGCTGGCGTATCTGACGGCTCCTGGTGGGGTGCGTACCCTCCTGGAGCACCTTGGACTGCCCACTCCGGCTTCGGCTCTGCCCCCGCTTGAGGGAACTTCACTCCGGGCTACTGCCTGCGCTCCGAATGCGATCCCAGCATCGGTTGCGTTTCCCGTCCGTGTGATGAGTGCGCCGCCGGGTATTGCATCTGAGCGTCGACTCCTGACCCTGCTCACTTCCGCCGCAGGAAGCGCAGGAGGATCGACGCCAGTTCCTCCTGGAGCAGCCCCGGGCCAGGGGCAGGGCCTCGGGTCGCTCCGCCGCGGTGGATGACCGCGTGCGAGATCGTGTCGACGAGCCACATGCAGCTCGTGAGGCACTTTCCGCACCGCTCCTCGGCGAGGCTGGACGTCGGCGTGTCGTTCACCCTCATCACCGGCGGCCCTGCGCAGCCGCAGCCCTCGTCCCGGTACTCCCAGGGCCACAGCTGCGTGATGATTCGCAACGGGATCCGGGCGCCCTCCAGGTCACACTTCGCGGCCAGGCTGAATTCGATGACATGCTTGTTCTCCACCATCCTCGGGTCCACCACGAACGCGTCGTCCGGGAAGGCGTCCAACGGCAAGGCTGTGGGGGTGATGCCTCCTGAAAGTCAGATTCGGAATCTCCATGCACTCCTCGATGCCGTCCCGGACCTGGTGCCTGGCGCTCTTGCTGACCCTGGCCGGAGCCCTGGCCTCCGCAGCGGAACCGCCGTCGCAAGGCGTGGTCCTCGCCGCGCAGCCGCTGACCTTCGCGGAGGCGGAAGCACTTCCTCCCAAGCTCGCTGAGTCCGCTCCCTGCGACCTGGGGCTGGGCCACACCCCCGACATCACCGTCTCCCAGTCCGTGGACGTGACGCCGTCCATCCCGGACTTCTGCCGGCCCGCCGAGGTGGTCGTCACCCAGAAGCTGTCCCTGCCAGATGGCTCGCGAGTCGAGCGCACCTTTCGCATCGTGGATGACGCTCCTGGCACCCAGCTGCCACCGCCTCCCCCGCGCCCCCGCATCCGCGTCCGCTGCCAGGCGCGGCGGCTGGAGCTGTCCGTGGAAGGCGTGCCCGAAGCCCCCCTGCTGACGCTGGAGCCCATCGGCATCAGCGCCACCTCCGTGCTGCTGCGGGTGTCCCGGGACAGCGAAGCCCGCTTCCTGCCCCTGCTGATCCGGGACGACGCAAGGGCCCGCGGGGCGCTGGAGGAACTGGACTTCCTGGTCAGCAAGGGCGTTCCCTCCCGCTTGTCCAAACGCGACGCGGACCTGGAGGCGGACAGCGTCGCGGGGCTGGCTGCCGCACTCGAGCGCGCTCGGAGGCGCACCGCCCTGGTCTCGGGCGACGACCTGGATCCAAACGTCCCTCGCGACATCCTGGCTCCGGACCTGGAGGGAGACCGGCCGCCGTTGAAGACAGGCGAGCCTGAAGATATCGGCGACGTCCAGCCGCCCGATTCGAACTCGGACCCGGACCTGTTCTGGCGCCAGGGACGGTGGTGCGTGGTGCAGCAGGACACCCGGAAGCGAATGCGCTGCTACGACCCCGTGGCGCGGCGCTGGGGCAAGGCCGTCCCGGTGAACAGGGGTGACCTCTCCGCCTGGAGCACTCGCGGAGGTCGCTGCGGCATTCCCCTGGGGACCCGGAACGTCCGGCCTCCCGAAGGCTTTGGGCCCGAACTGCGCCTGTCCCCCCGGGCCGTCCTGCTCTGGAACGGGAACACCCACGAGGCCCGCGTCATGGAGGCCCCCGAAGGGGCCGGCCCACCGCGCCTGCGCGCACCGGAAGCGGAGGAATTGAAGAAGGCGATGCTCGCGTCCCCCGGCTCCCGACTCCTGGGCGGAGGCCGGTTCATCCTGGACGAGGGACGCAAGGCGTTCTGCTCCGTGCGCAGGCCCCTGGGGTGCTGGTCCCTTCCATTGGAGGATGAGGGCGGCAACGCACTGTCGGAGGGCCGCGTGTCCCCCAATGGCCGGTGGATCTCCTATCTGCGCGGTCCCGCTCCGAGCCGCGTGGACGGGGAGGAGCAACCCCTGACCCTGGTGGTGCGCTCCCTGGTGCTCGGTCCGTACGTCGCGCCCCGCGAGCCCGTTTCGACGGCCCCGCCCCTCGTGCGGACAGACGTCGTGATGGAGAAGCCGACCTGGGGGAAGCCCGCGCCGGGGCCGGACGGCGACCTCGTCTCCCGCGCGAGGATCGCCTGCGACCTGGGCCAGGATCCACGCATCCCCTTCGAGTTGGAGACGACGCGCACCGCCTCGGCCTACAGCTCCGTGAGCGACGCTTCGTACGCCTGCCGCCCTGACTGGGTGAAACTGCGTCAGGTGCTGACCGTGCCCGGAGGCCTGGAATTCGTCCGCCGCGCCTCCGTCGTCGCCGGGGACAAGCCGTCAGCCGAGCGCTACAGCATGCGCGCCCTCCAGCAGCGGCTCCAGGCCGCTCTGCCTCCCCTTCCGCTGCGCGGCGGGGCGCTGAAGGACAAGCCGGGCGTCATCGGCCAGCTGCTGGATCCCGGGGCCGAAGCTGTGCGCGCCATGGCGTCGCCCGATGGACGCTGGCTGTCCTACGTGCGGATCCCCAAGGGGTTCCACCGAGACCCGAAAGCACACCCCGCGGAGCTCGTCGTGCTGCCGCTGCTCCCGCGCGACGCCGCGCCCCCGGCCCCGAAGCCCTGATCAGGTCGCTGTCGCCCAGCTCAGCGCTGGCGACATGGCTCGTCTTTGGGGCGCGCCTGCTGACGACGGACGCAGTCGCTACTTCTGCGCCTTGAACAGCTTGCCCTTGCTCCAAGCGTCGAAGAGCGCGTCCTCCGAGTAGATCGCCTGGGACTTGAACTTGAGTTCCACCTTGCCGCCAGCCTCGGCGACCGCGGCTTCGATGGCCTCCGCTTCGGCGCGGTTCATGGGCGCATCGCGCATTTCGCCCAGGGTCCGGCGCATCTTGTCCGGAAACTCGAGCCACAGGGGCGGCGGCTTCTGGTCCAGGTATGGGGCGGGGAAGCCTGTGATTGCCGCGATGCGCGCTACCACCTCCGGGTTCCGGTTCGCGGTGTCCGTGAGCGTCACTTCCACGGACTCCTCCTTGCCCAGTGCACCCGCGGTCACCACCTTCTTCAGCGATGCCACCACCCCCTTGCCGGTCCCCTGGCGGAACGTATCCATCGGGTAGTGGTGTTCAACCTCCAGTGCGTGGGCGCGGATGTCATGCTCATCCTCGATGAGCATGCGCGTTTTCAGGTGACCGCCAACCACCAGGGAATTGTCGTTGTAGTGCCCCACCACGACGTCCCCTCCATCCAGGTGGCCCCCCACGCGAATCTCCCCGTGGGTGCGGAGCGCCTGCACGGACAGGTTGCCCAGGACGATGAGGGTGGAGTCGGGACCGCGGTCCGACAGGAGTCCCGGGACAACAAGGTCCCCGCCGACGACCAGCGTGCCCTCCACCGCGAAGTTCCCCGAAGTCTTCAGGTCTCCCGGGATGAAGACGCTCTCTCCCGAAGCCACGCCGGATGCCCGCACGGTGGGGGCTGCTGTCCCGATGCATTGGGTGGCCACCCGGGCCAGTGCATAGAGGTGCCAGGGCGCGGCGCCTTGCTGTCTTGCCTGGGCGAAGAGTTCCTCGAAACCCGCGGCTGACGGCAGACGCCAGGGGGCCAGGCGCTCCGTGTCCCCATCCTCGAAGAGGGGATCCAGGGCAAGCCGTGGAAGAAGGGCATCGAATGCCGTCGCGAATGCAGAGCGGTCGAGCTGCGTCATCCGCCGCACCCTATGAATGGCGGTGAGCAACCACAAGGGCGTTTGAGCTTGCCCGGGTTCGGCGGCTCTCCCGCACTTTGTGTGGAGCCCGGACTTGGAGTGGGCACGCCAGAAACGGAGTCCAGGAGGATGCCCTTCTGGCTGCTGCTCACCAGAACCTGTCCGACGAGCATTCGAGGACACTCGGTCGGCCCACCGGGGATTGGACCGCGGTCTGCGTTGGCACATCCACGGACGCCGCCCACCCTCAGGTCGACCTGCGCCACTCGCGCGCCGGCGACTCGAATCCTTGGAGGGATCCATGAACGCTCAGCGCTTCACTGAAAAAAACCTGCGCCGGTTGGGCCTGCTCTGTGCACTCGGGTCACTGCTGGTGGTCTGCACGCCTGCATCCAACGCCGTTACCTCCAGGGATGAACAGCCGGCCGACGCTTGTGACAAGCCCACGGTCGTCCTCGTCCACGGCGCATTCGCCGATGCATCCGGCTGGGCCGGCGTGATCGCGCCGCTGCAGCAACAGGGCTACACGGTCTACGCGTTCGCGAACCCCTTGCGCAGCATCTCCGGTGACGCGGAGTACCTGCGGTCCTTCCTGAGCACCCTCACGGGCCCCATCGTCCTGGTCGGCCACTCCTATGGCGGAGCGGTCATCACGAACGCGGCCACCGGGAACCCGAACGTGAAGGCGCTCGTGTACGTCGCCGCGTACGCACTCGACGAGGGGGAGACCCTCCTGGCCGCCAACGCGCTTGGCGGTGGCCAATCCGAGCTTGGCAACCACCTTGTCTTGCGCCCCTTCCCTGGGGGCGGGAGCGCGGATGCTGACGGCTACATCGACCCCGCCTTCTTCCGCGAGCTCTTCGCGGGCGACCTCTCCGAGGTGGACGCGGCCGTGCTCGCCGCCAGCCAACGCCCGGCCGCCACCTCCGTCTTCGCGAACCCCTCCGGCCCGCCCGCGTGGAAGGACCTTCCGTCCTGGTATCTGATCGCCAGCGACGACCACACCATCCCGCCCGAGGCCCAGCGGGTCATGGCCCAGCGCGCTGGCGCCCAGGCCGTCGAAATCCAAAGCTCCCACGTCGCGATGATCAGCCACCCGGACGTCGTGACGGAGCTGATCGGCGAAGCCGCCGGGTGCCGCTGATGACCTGCGGTGCGGGTTGCTTGCTTCGAGTGCTCACGCCAGCAGCAGGCGCGGTAGGAGACGACCTCGTCACCCACTCCGAACTCGCCGCGCAATACAAGGAGTCAAGGCCATCACCCTCAAGGTGAATGGCGGACCCAACGGGCACGGTGCGCACGCAGGAGCGCATCATCCATTGTGAAGCACGGCTTCAAGGCCCATTACGTCCGTTGCGTCTACTGACCGGCCGGCGCCGGACGTACTTCTTCCCGACAGCGAGGCACCCACAACGCAGACGCCCCTCCGCAACGAAAGCTCACCGTCATGCCCATCTCCCGCCGCTCCGTCCTGGGGACCTTCGCCGCATTGGCCTCGCTCCCTGTCCTGGGGCAGGTGAAGGGGAAGGAGAAGTCTCAAGCCCTGCGGATTGGCGTCATCGGCGCGGGGTGGCTGGGGGGCACCGTCGGGCAGGTCTGGGTCCGGGCCGGGCACGAGGTGCTCTTCTCCTCCCGCCATCCGGACGAGCTCGTCTCCATGACCCGCCCGCTCGGTCCGCGCGCTTCGGTGGGCACGCCACAGCAGGCGGCCGAGTTCGGCACCATCGTGTTGATCGCCACGCCCTACAGCGCGATTCCCCAGCTCGGGCGAGACCTGAAGAAGGCACTGAGCGGCAAAATCGTCCTCGATGCCTGCAATCCTCCTGCGGGCCGCGACGACGCACTGGCGCGTGAAGCACAGGCCAACGGCGCCGGCCCCACCTCCGCGAAGTACCTGCCAGGCACGCGGCTGGTCCGGGCCTTCAGCGCCGTCGACGCCACGGCGGTTGAGGCGTCGGCGGGCCGGCAGAGCGGCCTGCTGGCCGTTCCGATCGCCGGGGACGACACCCAGGCCGTTCAGGTGGCATCACAGCTGGTGCGCGATGCCGGCTGCGAGCCGTTGGTGGTGGGCAAGCTGGCGGAGGCCACCCGATTCCAGCGGGGCGGCCCGGGCTTCCGGGCCAACACGACGATGCCAGAACTTCGTCGCCTGCTCGGCATGCCCAAAGAAGACTGACATCCCCACTCCACCGCGAACCGTGGCGCGCCGCCGTGGCCCCGTAGAACGTCCCCTTCCACCGGCGGGGACCGCCCTCCCCCGAGCGACGTCCTGGACTCAACGCACCACGCCCCCTGGGAGACGGCTCATCGCCCATGGCGCGTGTGTGCACCCTCCTTCGGGGTTCACGCGGGGGAGGTCTCATGGGACGAGGCGGCGGGAGATGGGGCGTGGTGGTGGTGGCGGCGGTGTGGCTCGCGCAAGCCTCGGTCGGATGCTCGGGCTCGGCGGAGCCCTTGCCGCGCGATCCGGAGCACGACGCGCTTCCGGAACGCCCTCGTGTCGAACCACCCGTCCAGGAGGGCGACGACGCCGACGACCCAGCGCCCGAGGAGCCGGTGGAAGAATACTCCGGGTCCACGCCCCCGCTCTCCTGCGCACAGATCGTCCCGGGGACGCTCGGGTCGGGGCGCGCCCTCATTCTTCCCGCGAACGGCCCCGAGGCCGCCTGTGGCCCCGGGACGTCCGAGGGCACGGGCACCCTGGCGTTGCAGAATGATGGCCCGCTGGGCGTGACGGCCTGGGACATCGTCCTGCGCGACGGGGAGGACACGGGCAACACGGTGCTCGGCGGGGACTTCATCAAGATCCTGGTGCCGTTGCGCCAGGGCTTCCACCTCATCACCCAGAGCGAGTTCAGCGCCACGCTGCGCGCCTACGCCGCGGACGGCACGCTGCTCAGCGCCAGGAGCCTCGCCGTGGAGCGGCAGGCTGTGATTGATATCGCCGCCGATCCCCGGGGCGGCTCACGGATCGCCCTCTGGACGCGTGAGACGCCTGACACCCAGGTGCTGACGCTCCAGTCCTTCAATGGGCGGGGAGAGCCACGGGCGCCGCCCGTCACCGTCCTCAACGTCTCCATGCGCGACACGATGACCGTCCTCGTGGGCGTCGACACGCGCGGGCGCACGCTGCTGCTGTGGCGGGAGCTAGGAGACGCGTCCTGGGTGGGCCAGTGGCGCAGGCAGGATGGCTCGGCGCTCACCGCTCCCTTCCCGGCCGCCGACGACCCCTCGCCGACGGGCTTCACCGGAGGCGTCCTGTCTCCGCTGGTGGGCGGAGGCCTGGCGTTCCAGTTGGTGGGCCAGTGGGTGCGGCGCTTCCCCAGCGGTGAGGCCCGGGCCCTTCCAGCGCCCACGTGGCTTGCGTCCCGCCCCGGCACCAGCCTGAGCCTCATCCGCCAGAACCGGGCCTACTCCCTGGCGCCGCCCCCCACCCTCGTCACGGGCTCCGGCTGTCAGGAGTCCCTCCTCTTCTTCACCAGCGATGGAGGTGCCTGCGGCGAACTCAACCTGCCCCTGGGTGGCGCGACCTGCGACGGACGGCGGGCGGGCGTCGGCGTGGATGGGACGGTCGTCCAGCAGATCGATCTGAACATCCCCGCCAACAACCAGTGCGCCTGGCGCTGGTGGTCCCGGCTGCTGCGCTGAGCCGGCGCGACCTTTGAAAAAGGAAGGGCCACCTCCGCTCGCGCGCAGGTGGCCCCTCCTCAGCCCACGCTGGCCGCTACTTCGCGGTCAGACGCCAGGTCAGGCTCTCCGTGCTGCCGCCCTTGCCGTCCTCGGCGATGACCTTCCAGAAGTAATCCCTGCCGGACTCCAGCCTGACCGTCGTCGACAGCTCCTGAGTCGGCTTCGAAGCGCAGGCCTGGTAGGTGAAGCCAACATCCACGCTCCAGACGCAATGCCTGTAGCCGACGCTGTCCTCATCCTTGTCGTACGTGCCGTCCCACTTGAAGGAGACCAGCGAGGACTCGACGGCGTTGTCCTTCGGGCCCACCAGCTTCAGGACGCCGGGAGGAAGGTTGCCTTCGACCTTCAGGGCCGCCTCATACACCTTGACGAAGCCCGGCTCTCCCGTCGCGGCCACGTCCTGCGCGCAGTCGCGGCGGCGCTCGTCCGTCGTGACGGCCTTGCAGATCTGCTCGGCCTCCTCCAACGCGATCGGCTTCAGCGGCTCCTTGACCGGAATCCCGGGCGGCTGCTTGTTCACGCGGCACGACGTCGCCTTGTACTCCGGCCAGCTCTTGAGCGTGTACGACGCGGTGGAGTACCCGGACGCGTAGTCGAACAGTGACGTGTCCTTCGTCACCCGCCAGGCATCCTCGAACTTCTCATACAAGGCGATGTAGCGCTCATAGGGGTCCGTCGGGCGCTCTCCCAGGAGCGTGCCGTCGGGGAGCGCCGGCAACCAGTTGCCCGGAGCGATGGCGCCGAGCAGGCCTTCTGTCGCGCGGGCCTGCTGCACGCCGACGTTCATGTACCAGACCTGATAGTGCGCCCACCAATCGACGGTGAGGATGATGCGCGTCCCACCCGGGGCTTCAATCTGGAGTCCACCGCTCGCGGGCGTCGCGGTGATTCGTCCACCACCGGAGAGCAGGATCTCCGAGCCGAGCTGCGTGGGCTTGCCATCGATGCGCAGCTCCAGCAGCTCCGGCCGCTCGGCGTTCATCTGATACGTGATGCGGTGCGAGCCGACCCTCACCGCCACCGCCGTCGTCAGGCTCGCGCAGGCGGTCAACCCGGTGTGCGCGTCCGGCCCCACGGGCTGGTCCGTCTGGATGGGGGTGTGCCTCGCCTGGATTTCCAGCCCCGGGTCACGCAGGAGCACGAACTCGCCAGCGCCCTGGAAGTCGTAGCGCACGCCGTCGATCGTCGTGAGGTGCGGGTCTCCCCAGGTGGAGGGGTTCGCCCCCACGATCCAGCGACGGATCGTCTCGATGTCCACCTTGCTCAGCGGCGGCCCTCCACACGGCATCATGCCGAAGGGGCAGGTCTCCGTCGTGCGGGTGATGCGCTCGTACAGCGGGGCCGTCAGGCTGGTGGCCAGGGGCGCCGCGATGCCGTGCGGCTGCGTGAGCGGATTCACGCCAGGGCCGCTCTGGTCCTCGGCCAGGTTCAGGAAGGTCCCGTAGTTCGAATACGGCGGATAATCGAGCCCGCCGTGGCACTCGACGCAGGCCTTGTTGAAGATGCGCTGCACGTCCGTGTACGTCGGAACGGCCTCTGGCAGGGGCAGCGATGCAAGCGTCGCATTCACGGCCGGAATCAGGGCGGAACAGGCGAAGGGCGACGCGAGGCCCGCCACCGGCTCCGCCGTCAGATTGTTCTCGAGCGCCTGCTCGAGGGCGGTGTTGTACGAATCGAACACGTCGGCGAAGCCATAGGCCCGCGACCGACCCCGCACGCCCAGGGACCACTTGTCGACCGAGATGCCCAGCGGTTCGAGGAAGTAGCGGTACAGGGTCACCGGCGTCGTGTTGTCGTTGTAGATCTCGCGGTCGACGAAGATACCGCCCATGACCGTCGCGTCGGCACCGCCGGCATCGATTGGCCGGCGGAACACCTCGCGCCGCAACCGGGCGAACGAGTTGTCCGTTGAAGCGCTGGTCGTGGCGCCGTACTGCTGAACGAGGCCGTTCACCGGCGAGCTGGTCGCCAGATACACATCTCCAGTCCGGTCCAGGTTGTACCGCTGGATGTCCACCTTCCTGCGCGGCACGCTCTTGGTGCGCGAGTCCGTGTCGGCACGAAGGGCGTTGATGCCCATGCCGTTGCGCGCCGTGAAGAACGTGAGATCGAAGGTCAGGCTCGACGTGGTGCTCTCGACCCTGTTCATCGCCGCGTTGATGAAGAGGCAGCCCTTCGTGATGGCCAGGGCCACCGGACGCGGATCAACGTAGACGCTGCCGGTCGCCCAGCGGTGGCTCGCGACCTCGTCCGCGAGCCTGCGCTGGTTGAGGTTGCCGTCAAGACCTCCCAGGAGGTCGAACAGCTGGATGCCCCGCCCCTCGCCACCCCCTACCGCCGACGGGTGGAACAGCGTGACGAAGGTCCCTCCACGAATGACGGGCGTGGACGTGCCCGTGCCCAGGAGCCCGTTGAACGCGTACGCCGTCGAAATGGAGCCAACGGAGCCCACCGGGGCCGGCTCCGTCGTCACCGGAGGCGACGTGTCGAAGGTGAACCGGGGTGTGCCGTCATTCGCCCCGCCGCGGTAGCGGGTGATGATGTTGGCGTTGCCCCCGGGCAGTCCCGGGGGCTGCAACCGCAGTTGTTCGACCAGCTGGCGGATCGCGGGGCTGGTCCGCCACGTCCAGGGATTGAACAGCTTGCGGAACGCGGCTGTGTCCAGCGAGCCCTGATACAGCCGGTCCCGGTTGAACGGCAGCATGCCGCCCCAACTGTCATAGGGATCCCAGTTGGGCTTGTTCTTCGTCTTGATGACCCCCACCGGGAGGCCATCCGTGCCGGGGAGGCCCGTCCGGTTGAGCACGTTCCGGGTCGAGTGGCAGCTCGAGCACTTCGTGTCGTCCTTCTCGATGTGACGCGAGCGCGGCGGAATGCTGCCCATCGCCGGGATGGACTTCAGGATGATCTCATGGAAGCGGAAGTTCCGCGCGGCCTCATCCCACTGCATGTATTCAATGACATCCGGATGCGACCCCGGGTACGAGGCGCTCGGCACCGGTCCGATGGAGAAGACGGACTTCGCGTCCAGGCTGGAGAGCAGGATTCGAGGATGCTCCGCGGTCCCCGTCTGCAAGCTCTCCGAGCGAGACATCAGGATCGCGCTCTGCTTGTACTGGGCGGGCAGCGCGCTGATGAAGCGCGCCACGCTGTTGGTGTTCACATTGGCGGGGTCGCCCAGGTACGCCTCGATCTCCTCGGGCGTGATGGCGTTCGGGTTCGCGGCCACGAGCGGATTGACGGTACCGGCCGGCAGCAGGAAGACCGGCTTCACCGACCGCGCCAGACTCATGGGCAGCATACAGGTCAGCGCCGTCCCCGCGCAGTCCGGTGAGGACAGGGGATCCGCATCCACGTCGGTGTTCCAGCCGCCAAAGGTGGAGCCCCCGGTGGGCGCGGCCGTGAGCGTCACGGTGGCGGTCGCCGCATAGGGTTCGTCACAGTCACCGCCGGCACTGGTGCAACTGATTCCCGGCGCGGTGACCGTGCCCGTGCCAAGCCCCATCGTCATGACCTTGAGGGCGGCGGCTTCCGCCGTCAGCGAGAACAGCGAGGACGCGACGAGCAGTCCCCCGAGGCCCGGTCGCAGCTTCGCGTGGAATGAAGAGGAGATGAATCGTTTGAGCCTCATGCGTGACGCCCCCTGGGTACACCCATGCGACGGATGGGTGTGAGGCGTTGAGTGTAGACGCAGATGTCTCAGGAAACGAACGGCCCAGGGATGAAACACACGGCGGCATGCGGCATCACCAGACAGGTGATGTGACCTCCTGCGTCTCACGTGAACCATCCTGTGTTGCTTCCCAGGCCACGAACCCATACCGGGCGTTGCCTGGGAGGCAACCCTGGTCACTCACCACCGGCCCCTCCACCCGCGCCCGGCGCCGAGCGCCGGGAGCGACCGCGACAGGTCAGCAGCTGCAGGTGTTGAAGATGTTCTGGTATTGGTATTCGGTGTGCGTGTAGGTCCCCGCCTCGTTGAAGCACACGCGGTAGCTGGACTGCTGGTTGAAGCGGCCGAGATAGTTGTAGCGCCGGGCCGTCTCACCGATCGGGCAGGACGGGGCGGCGCCCTCGATTCCTCCACCACCGACGAGGGACTCGGGGTCGCCCTCCTTCGCGAACGGTTCACAAACCCAGTAGAAGCCACATGAAGTGGTGGCACCACAGGAGCTCGCGCCCGTGTTCGTCCAGCCGGACCAGGTACCACAGGAACCCAGTTCGGCCTCCGAAGTGGCCAGGGCCAGGGCCTCCTCGGCAGCGGCCTCCTCGGGCGTCATGGCTCCGCCACAGGCGGTCAACGCCAGACTCGTGCACACCAGGGCGACCGCGCGCAGCAGTGAGGTTCCAGGCTTCATGGACGACTCCTTGGTCCTGTGCAGGGCTTCGACATGAAGCCCGGCCTTCCGACCCCGAAATCATGCCAGCCAGGACATCCCAGTCAGAGCGGTCCAGACATGAAAGGCCTGTCCCACCTCCCTGGAGTATTGTCCAGCCAACATTTCCAGGCTCGCCGCGTCTGGACAGCCGGCGAGCCTGACTTCTGACTTTGAGGGTGGGCCCCTACGGGTTCAACACCTGCACGTGGGCCACCGACTTGCCCTGGTAGGTCCCCGGCCACGTGAAGAATGGCAGGCCCCGCTTGTCCGGGGAGAGAGAGAAGTACCCATCCGGCGTGCGGGCCACGGGGCCGGCACTCCCGCCCACGGTCGCCCACGTCGTGCCGTTCCATTTGCGCAGGTACATGGGAAAGGCCCTCGCGTCGGGCGTCTCCGGAAGTTCGGCCCACAGCAGCGTCACCTTGCCACTCGAGTCCGCGAACATCCGGGGCTGGCCGGTGGCCTGGCGTTGGATGCTCACGCCGCCGCCCAGGGCCACCCACGTGCCATTGTTCCAGCGGGCCACCCGCACCTCGGACCCTTCGTTCGCCGTCCCCGGAGGGTTGTACTGGTTCCAGGCCACGAAGATGACGCCCGCGTTCGACACGTAGACCTTGGGGGTATCCACCGTGGAGCCGGGGGTGATGGGCAGCCCGGCATCACTCAGCATCACCCAGTCGCCTCCGGTCCAATGCGCCACGCGCAGGTACCGGGTCATGGTCGGCTCGAAATCGAACTCCATCCAGGCCGCGACGGGTCCCCCGGCAGGATGGGCCGCCAGGCTCAGGTCGCGCAGGTAGTCATTCGAGGGCAGGCCCTGGGCGCTGGGATAGGACACCCAGGCCGACCCCGTCCAACGCCGGACGACGAGGCTGCTCTGCGAGAAGCCGCGGGCGACGAAGCCGAGGATGGGCTGTCCATCCGAGCCCCGCGCCAGCGCCTGGGACGTCTCGTCCGCCCCGGCCCCGTAGCCATCTCCCTTCTGGGGCGGCCCCAGCGGAACCCAGGCATTGCCGCTCCAACGCGAGACACTCAGTGTCTCAAAGGAATAGTAATCGTCGTGCGCCACGACTGGCGCGCCGCTGCCGTCCACGATGAATGCAAAGGATTGGGTGCGGGTGATGGGCGCGGGGGTTCCGCCCGGCACGTCCAACGCCGTCCAACTTCCAGTCCACGGAGACGTGGACAGGTCTCCGTCCCAGCGCTCCACCCGGAGGATGTTCTCGTTGCTGTAGAAGCCCGTCCGCTCCAGGTGGGCAGCATAGGGCCGCATCGTCGTGTCCATGGCCACCTGCGGCAGCGTCACGTCACCGCGGATGTAGAGGTCTCCCCGAGGATCGCCCAGAGGCTGCCAGGACACGGAGCTCACCTCGAAGGCGGACACGAGCGTCAGGCCCTGCAGCGGCAGGAACTCCATGGTGAGATTCCCCGAAGGCACTGGCACGTCGAAGACGGCCTGGTAGGCGGTCCGCGTGCCCACCTCCTTCGCGATGTCCACCTGGGGCAGGTAGACGTGCCCGTCCACCTTCACCTGGAAGACGCGCGCACCCGGGGACTCGGTGGGTTCGACCAGGAGCAGCTTCACCCGGTACACGCCCCGGTTGCCCCCCAGCCACACACTGTAGCGGGCCATGCCCTCCCGGGCGCTGTTGTAGAGCACATCCTCCGTCGTACCCTTCACGTCGCCGGTGAACTGGAGCGTGCGCCCCCCGACGAAGCCCAGGTCCGCGCTCCACGTGCGGCCCTGCGCGTCGGTCACCTCGGGGCCTCCGACGTTGACGCGAGCGAGCGACACCTCCGCCAGGGCCTCCTTCTGTTCGGCCAGCGCGGGCACGGCGGGGGATGGCGCGCCCCCCGGCGCGTCGGGAGGGGCACAGCCCGACGTCAGCGCAGTGACGCCCGCGAGCGTCGCGACGAGGGTACGGATGGCGAAGGGGAATGGGAACGGCATGGGTGCGTGCTCCGGTGGTGGGGTACGCGAACCAGCCTGCCCGCCCTGCCCTCCGGACCGCATGTCACAAATCGCGGGTCCATCTATAACGGTGGGTGATGATTCAAATCCAGCGGCTCGAGGGCTTCTATTGGGTGGCGCGCATGGGCGGCTACACGCGGGCGGTGCGCGCGTTCCCCTACCCCATCACCCAACCGGGCATCTATCAGCAGGTGAAGCGGCTCACGGAGGAGGTGGGCGTCGAGCTCTTCACCCGCGTGGGCAAGGACCGGATGGCGCTGACGCCCGCGGGGCGGGAGCTGTATGCCTTCGTGGCCCCGTTCCTGGAAGGGTTGCCCCAGGTGGCGCGCTCCCTGAAGACAGGCGAGCGCGGCGGGACGCTGCGCATCCATGCCTCCAACCTGGTGCTGCGGCATCTGCTGCCACCGTGGCTGGGCCGGCTGCGCGGCGAGCGTCCCGACATCCAGGTGCGGCTGTTCGAATCCGCGGCGCCCGAGCTGGCACGACTGCGATTGGGAGAGACGGACCTGCTGGTGGACCACCTGCCGGAGCTGCCGCACGACGTGGAATCGCGCGAGGTGGGCCGGGTGAAGGGCTTCATCGTGCTGCCTCGCGCCCACGCGCGGGCGCGCTCCAGGACCGTGCAGCTCAAGCAGTTGGAGGCGGAGCCCTTCATTGGCTACGGCTCCGACCATCACCTGCTGGACCTCCAACTGCGGGCCCTGGCCCTGCACGACGTCCATCCCCGGCAGGTGCATTCAGCGGACTCCGCGGAGAGCATCCTCGCCTTCGTGGCCGCGGGGCTGGGTTTCTCCCTGGTGCCGTCGTTCCAGCCCGAAGGGCCGCGCGCGGCCGGCGTGGTGGCCTGGCCACTGACGCGTCCGCGCGCGGAGTTTCCCATTCATGCCGTCTGGCTCAAGTCGCGCCAGCCCGCGCCCCTGGTGGCGGCGGCGATGGCGCTGGCCCCCGTGTCCTGACGAAGAAATCCGCCCGGGAGCCCCGGATGGAAGTGAAAGGTGTCGCAGATCGCGTCCGACACCTTCATGGACACCGGTCGCATCCCGTAGCGCTCACGGATGTCTGGCTTTCCGCTCGCCGGTCAGGGTCAGGGCGCCATCAAGCGGAGATGGCACCTACCGTCGGAGCGGCCCTTGCCTGGCGCGCGACGAGCTTCCCGGTGACGCCCTTGGGGAGCACCACGCCGAAGAAGAAGCCCTCCTCGAAGGGCTCCGTCGAATCGACCTGGGCCTTCGCGCGGGCGGCGATGGTCGCAATCGCCGTACGCAGGAACACCATCGCGAAGTCTCCGCCCACACACGCGCGCGGGCCCCGTCCGAACGGGAAGAAGTGGCCGCTGCCCAGCGGGTCGCGGGCCGCGCCACCGTCCAGCCAGCGCGCGGGGTTGTACGTGTCCGGCTCCGTCCAGTGGGCCGGGTCCCGGTGCAGGTGCTGGTTGGAGATCATGATCATCGCGCCCGCCGGCAGCGTGACGCCCGCGAGCTGCGCGTCCTTCGAAGGCGTGCGGGTGAAGACCCGGACCGCTGGCAGGAGGCGCAGGGATTCGAAGGCGCAGGCCTCCGCCCAGGGCGCCCGGCCCAGCTTCTCGAACGTCAGCGGCCCGTCCCCCAGCGAAGCGGCCTCCTCCGCGAGCCGCGCCTCGGCCTGGGGGTACTTCTGGAGCTGGTGGAACGCGCCCACCAACGTGACGCTGGCGGAGAAGGCGCCTCCGTAGAAGACGCCTCCCAGCAGGTGCGCCAACACCTGGTCATCAATCCCAGGCGTCTCGCGCAGCGTCCACGACATCACGTCCACGGCCTGGGGGTTCGGGTTCTTGCGCGCGGCGCGCACCCGGTCCGCGAACTGGCCATAGAAGCGCGCCTTCGCCTCTTCGAAGCCCTTGGGCGGAGAGACGAACTTCAACGGCATTTTCGCCTGGATCCGGGCATCCGCGCCCTTCGCCATCAGCATGAAGTCGTCGAACACGGAGGTCGGAAGCTTCTCCCCCACCGCCGCGACCGCGAAGGCGTCGAAGGTCAGCTTCCGCATCGCGGTGGTGTAGTCGATGGAGGGCTCCTTCAGCAGGGCCTCCACGGATTCGACGACGGACCGGTGCATCGGCTCCACCTGCGCGGCCAGCCACTTCGGAGACCACGGCTGCTCCATGGGCTCCAGCTTGCGCTTCTGGGCCCAGTCCCCGCTCAGCTTCGCGATGAAGACCGTGTCGTCCGTCACCGTGGGCCGGACCTGCTCGCTGATGTTTCCCTTCTCGAACTCCATCCGGCGGGGGGACTCCAGCACCTCCGCGATGACCGCGGGGTCGTTGAGCACCACGCCGGGGCTGGGCCCCATCCAGATGAGCGTGACACCGCCGTACTCGCGGCCATACCGCGCGCAGACATCCCAGGGCTGGGGCCCCAGGAAGTCGCCCGCGGTGCCGAGCACGCCGGGCTGCGGCCCGGGGAGTGAAGCGAAGGGCTTGCGCCTGGAACCGAAGAACAGGTTGAACAGGCCACGAGAAAGCAGGTTGGGCATGGGCATCTTCTCCAGACGTCTCAGACGGTGATGCCGCAGGGGATCCGGTCGGACTGCAGGACCGTGTAGGGCACTTCGCACTTCTCGTTGCGAGCCTTCACCGCGTCGCGCTGGGCGCGCAGTCGGGCGTGGAAGCGATCACGGAGGGCGAGCACCTCCGGCTCCTGGAAGTACTCCTCGTACCAGCCGCCCTCGTGGAGCAGGTACTCCTCGTCGTCACCGAAGCTGGAGAGCGCGCGACCGATGGAGACCTGCCAGAGCATCTGCGACTTGGAGGGAATCATCTCCACGATGTCATCCGGCCCGATGAGGCCCTTCTTCGTCGGGGGCGCCTTGCGCATGCACAGGGGCGCGTTCGGCACGAAGGCGTAGTGTTCGTACTGGAGGTAGTTCACCGCCGCGTGCTGGACGCTGACCGTGAAGAGGACGGTGGTGAGGATGTCCACCAGGTCCGCGACGCGCTTCAGCTCCGTGCAGGGCAGCTTCTCCACGGGCATGCCGTGCGAGATGAGGTCGGCCCACCAGCGCTGCATCTCGACGTCATTCACGAGGTCCGCGTCGGACTTGTAGAAGTGCCCGAGCACCCCGCCGATGTATTCCTCGAACGCGTCCCACAAGGGCAGCGCGTCGTCCCGGTAGGGGTAGTGCGGAAGCACCGCCGCGTCCAGCACCCCGCGGCGCTCGATGTCCTGGCGCGGCCTGTTGTCCGTCAGCTTCCAGCGCTGGTAGCCCTTCTTGCCCAGGAACACGTGGCCTTTGTCGGGGCCGCCGGTGGCGATGATGTCGTCGAACACGCCGCCCTCGGCGAGCAGGCCCTTCCGGGCGCCCTCGTTGATGGCGAGCGTGTAGCGGAAGTGGCGGCGCAGCAGCTTGTAGACGGGGTGCGGATCCGGGAGGTTGCGCATCGTCGCCATGACGAACGGCTCCGCGATGAAGTGCGTCCGCAGCGCGTGCCCCACCATCTGGTGCGTGTTGCCCTCGCTGCACCGGACGTAGATCTTCGCGGCCAGCCAGTCGTACTGACTGTCATTGGGTGTGAACACCGGATCCTTCTCCGGGTCGCGTCCCAGCTGGATGGCGATGGGACGCAGGTGCCGGGTGTCATCCAGGAACAGCAGGCAGCGGGACGCGGGCGACCAGCGCCGCTCCTCGACGCCCTTCTCGTCCACCTTCTTGAACATGGGCACGTCGTCCAGGATCTCGAAGTCGAGCAGGAACACGCGCTTCGCCGCCAGGGCCTGGGCCAGCGAGAGGCCCGGTGACAGCAGACCGTTGAGGTCGCCGTCCGCGAGCGGGAGGCCCTCGGGCAGCGCGGTGATGGACTGGATGTGGACGGGGGTGATGCCCTGGACCGCCTGCCGGGCGAACTCGTAGTCGTCCTTCCAGCGGTTGGCGAGCTGGGGAAGTTCGATGCCCTTGAAGAAGTCGAAGATGTCCACCAGGCCGTTCCAGGCCTTGTTCAGCAGGGGCATGTGCAGCTTGATGGCCGCCAGCGTCTTCGCGATGACGACCTCGTAGCTGCCATCCACGAGGCCCCGGTAGAGTTCGTCCTTCGGGAGCGGTCGCGTGTCGCTGATGTCGAGCGCGCCGGGCAACCCGGCCGTGGCTTCGGGCGCGCGCCAGCCGTACATCCGCTGACGGGCCTGGAGCTGCGCCGTGCGGGCGGACGCCGCGCGCTCGTGCGCCACCTGATGCGCCAGCCGCGCCGTGCCTTCGAGGACCTCCGCGGTCGACTTGCCCAGCACCCAGCGGTGGTGGGGGAAGAACCAGTGCTTCGCTCCGGCGGTGACGCGGACCGTGTCGAGGAGCCAGTCGCTCGCGACCCCGTTGCCGGTGTTCGAGAATCGGAGAAGGAGCAGCTCGCCCAGGTCACGGGTCTGGACCGTGTAGGAGTCCTCCGAGCCGGCCTCGAAGTCGTTGTGGAAGCGCTTGTCCAGCGGGTGTGAGTCGCTTTCACCCTGCGTTCCGACCAGCACGACGGAGATGTTGGCGTTGGTTCCCGCGCCGAGCCGCGAGTTCGTGCGAATCGTTAGCGTGTAATCGACAGTCATGGAATCCCCCACTAGCACGGATGGCTGACGGTAAGACGCAAAAGCGGACCGGACAAGCCGTGGTACCCTCTGGGGTGCGATGGCACCCGCCCCCAACAGCTTCTGTCACGAACCTGAATCCACGATGCCCTTCCGGGCAATGTCTTTCATTGAGGCCCGCCGCCCATGAGCACTGTCTGGCGCCGCCTCATCTCGTCCCTGGGTCTCAAGTCCCGAAGCGACGAAGCCGACCTCCTGGAGCCGGACGAGCTGGCCCGGTGGTACTCGGGGCTCGACCTGAAGCAGCGGCTGGCGGTGAGCCGGAACCTGGCTTCGCGCGTGCGCGCGCCTCGTGCGTCGAGGGATCCGGCCACCCTGCCCGCCGTCGCCACCGGACGCCTCGTCTTCGAGCAGGACGGTCCCCAGGGTCCCATCGCGCTGCACCATCTCAAGGTGGAGTTGTGGGACCGGGACTTCGGCACGCCGGACGACTTCCTGGGCGAGGGCTTCACGGATGCGACAGGGGCCTTCTCCCTCCGCTATGACCCCGCCGACGCGGGGGAAGGCGACCTGCCGGACCTGGAGCTTCGCTTCTTCGAACCCCAGCACACGTTCCGCAAGGACGGGCGCGTGGTGGAGACGTGGAGGCGCATCGGTTCGGAGCGAGGTCCGGATGACCACGGGGGGCTCCAGTATGACTTCGGCACGGTCCGGGTGCCCTACTGGGAATACGATCCTGCGACGCCCCTGGCGCGGTTGCTCGTCGTGGAGGAAGGCACGCCGCCCACGGCGTATGCGCCGGGGCGTTCGCTGGCGATGCTGAAGGCTGTCGCGCCCATTGAGCTCATCAAGCGGCAGCACCAGTTCCAGGGTCGGCTGGGGCAGGCTCCGAGTCTGGCGAAGATCCAGTCGGATTATCCGGAGTCGACGACAGCTCGGATGGAGCGGGAGTCGCCGGGCTCCACCCGGAGTGATGCGTATTTTGGCGAACGCCTGCTCAACGGAATGTTCTCCAGTGTCATGGACCGGGACCCGGAAGTCCCTGGGGATGCCCAGGCGTTCCGGCTGTATCTGCCGTGGAATGCCTATGAGCAGGACGGCCTCCACTGCCTGCCGGATGTCGACGTGCGGCTGCGGCTGGTGGAGGGCAGGCTGCTGCCCGTGCGCATCATCCTGGGGATGCGGGAGCCCGGAGCGACGGCGCCCGGTTCACCCGTGACACGGCGGACCTTCACGCCCGCGGACGGCGCGGACTGGGAGGCGGCCAAGCGGATGGCTCGGGTGAGCGCGACGCTGGACGTGGAGCTGGGCAATCACCTGGGGCAGTGCCACTTCAACGTGGAACAGTATGCCATTGCCGCGCACCGGAACCTGCGACGCAATCCCTTGCGCTGGCTGCTGATGCCCCACCTGCGGGAAGTGGTGTTGATCAACCACTCGGCCAACGGGTTCCTGGTGGGGTCGACTGGATACATCACGCGCTCCAGTGCCTTGACCGAGCGGGGTATCAACCAGCGGCTGGAACACCTGATGGGCAGCTATGACTGGAAGGGGTTCGCGCCCGCGACGCCTGTCTGTGAAGGACACCGGTATGCAAAGGCCGGACAGCTCTTCTGGCGACTGCTCGGGGAGCACGTCGACGCGTTCTTCGCGGAACACGGCACGGAACTGGAGGCGCAGTGGCACGAGGTGCGCCGGTTCTCGGACGACCTCGTGGCGCACTCGGTGCCTGCCTTCGTGTGTCGTTATCTAAGGGCGAAGGTGCCGGGGAAGGATGCGCCGTGGTTCGTGCGCTCGGAGCGCATGGACCTGGATGAGAAGGCCACAGAGCCACCTCCCAAGGCGGTCAGCGCGGTGACACGGACGGATGTTCCCCAGCCCGGCGAGGTGGAGGCGCTGAAGAACCTCTGCCGCTACGTCATCTTCTTCGCGACCTTCCGGCACGCCTGGGCGAACAACCTCCAGTGGGAGGATGCGGGCGAGGTGCTGTATTCGTGTCTGGGGCTCCGCTGGGGCAAGGGAGGCGCGCTGTCGACGGAGGCGGACCTGGACGTGGCGCCGAAGCCGGACGAGGCGACGGAGATGCTGTGGATCTCCTGGATGCTGTCCAAGACGAACTACGGGTTCATCCTCTCCAATGAAGAAGAGGACGTGCATCCCCGTCTGCTGGAGTTGCTGCGGGCCCACGCTGCGGAGTTCTCAGCGCTGGGTTTGGACGTCCGGACGGTCAGTTCCCGCATCAACATCTGAAGCGTCTGTCCATGAATGGCCCGTATGAGCCATTCATGGGGAAATGGGCGGCAAAGAGTCTCCAGCCCAATTCCCAGAACAACCGCCCTCAGTACGTCCAGGGGAAGCGCTTGAAGTCGCGCTTCCGCTTCTGGACAAACGCATCCCGTCCCTCCTGCGCCTCCTCCGTGCCGTAGCCCAGACGCGTGGCCTCTCCCGCGAAGAGCTGCTGGCCCACGAGCCCGTCGTCCGGCAGGTTGAAGGCATACTTCAGCATCTTGATGGCCGTGGGGCTCTTGGTATTGATTTCCGCCGCCCACTCCAGCGCGACCTTCTCCAGGTTCGCGTGCGGCACCGACGCGTTGATGGCATTCATCTGGAACGCCTCGTCCGCCGTGTAGGACTGTCCCAGGAAGAAGATCTCCCGCGCCCGCTTCTGCCCCACCTGCCGCGCCAGCAGCGCGGACCCGTAACCGGCGTCGAAGCTCGCCACGTCCGCGTCCGTCTGCTTGAACATGCCGTGCTCCTTGCTCGCGATGGTCATGTCACACACGACATGCAAGCTGTGCCCGCCTCCCGCCGTCCAGCCCGGCACCACCGCGATCACCACCTTGGGCAGGAAGCGGATCTGCCGCTGCACCTCCAGGATGTGCAACCGCCCCAGCCGCGCCGGATCCCCCGCATCCTCACCGGGCTCGTACTTGTAGCCGTCCTTGCCCCGGATGCGCTGGTCTCCCCCCGAGCAGAACGCCCACCCGCCGTCCTTCGGCGAGGGCCCGTTGCCCGTGAGCAGCACCACGCCCACGTCCGTCATGAACCGCGTGGCCTCCAGCGCCCGGGCCAGCTCGTCCACCGTCTTCGGACGGAACGCGTTGCGCACCTCCGGCCGGTTGAACGCGATGCGCACCGTGCCCTGATCCACCGCGCGGTGGAAGGTGATGTCCTTGAACTTGAAGCCTTCCACCGGCTGCCAGCGGGACGCGTCGAAGAGGTCCGAGACCATGCGCAGTCTTGCTCCAAAAATGAGGGAGTGAACGGGGCGGCACCCTACCAGTTTCCCGCTCGAAGACGCCCGCGCTACCGTGCGCGCCATGCCCACGAGCCTGCTCGTCGTCCATGTCCACGTGCACGTGCTGCCCCAGCACGTCGAAGCCTTCCTCCAGGCCACCCTCGCCAACGCCAGCGCCAGCGTGAAGGAGCCCGGCATCGCCCGCTTCGACGTGTGCCAGGACACCGAGGACCCCACCCGCTTCGTCCTCGTCGAGGCCTACCGCTCCCCCGACGCGCCCGCCGCCCACAAGGAGACCGCCCACTACCTCACGTGGCGCGACACCGTCACCCCCATGATGGCCGAGCCCCGCGCCGCCCGCCGCTACGCCAACCGATTCCCCGACGACGCGGGCTGGTGACATGCCCCCCGCAAGCTTCGAGTTCGCCACCGCTAACCGCGTCCTCTTCGGCCCCGGCCGCCTCGCCGAGGTCCCCGACCTGGTGCGCGCCCTGGGCGGACAGAAGGTCCTGCTCGTCACCGGCACCAACCCCGCCCGCGCCGAACCCGTCCGCGCCGCACTCGAACGCCTGGGCATCACCTCCGCCTCCTTCCGCGTCTCAGGCGAGCCCACCGTCGACACCGCACGCGAAGGCACCACCGTCGCCGTGGAGGCCCGCTGTGACGCCGTCGTCGCCCTCGGCGGTGGCAGCGCGCTCGACGCGGGCAAGGCCATCGCCGCGCTCGCCGCCAACGGGGGCGACCCGCTCGACTACCTGGAGGTCATCGGACGTGGACAGGCCCTGACGAAGCCGCCGCTTCCGTTCGTGGCCATTCCCACCACCGCGGGCACCGGCTCGGAAGTGACGCGCAACGCGGTGCTGGGCTCCAAGGAGGCCGGCGTGAAGGCCAGCCTCCGCAGCCCGCTGATGCTGCCCCGCGTGGCCCTGGTGGACCCCGACCTGCTGGAGCATGCCCCGTCGGACGTGCTCGCCGCGGGCGGCCTGGACGCGCTGTCCCAGCTCATCGAACCCTTCGTGTCCGTCCGTGCTCAGCCGCTCACGGATGCGCTCGCGCGGGAAGGGATGCAGCGCTCGGCGCGCTCGCTGCGCAAGGCGGTGCTCCACGGCCCCGGCCCCACGGAGCGCGAGGACCTGGCCATCGCCAGCCTCTTCGGCGGACTGTGCCTCGCCAACTCGGGCCTGGGCGCGGTGCATGGCTTCGCGGCGCCGCTGGGCGGGATGCTGGGCGCGGCCCATGGGGCGCTGTGCGCCGCGCTGCTCGGGGCCACGCTGGAGGTGAACCTGGACGCCCTGCGCGCACGGGCTCCGGAGCACCCCGCCCTGCCCCGCTTCCGTGAGCTGGCCGTGCTGCTCACCGGCCAGCCGGAAGCTCGCGCCGAGGACGGCATCGCCTGGGTGAAGGACCTGGTCCAGGCCCTGCGCATCCGGGGCCTGCGCTCCATGGGCCTTGACGATGCGGACGTGCCCGGACTCGTGTCCAAGGCCCGCGCCGCCAGCAGCATGAAGGGCAATCCGCTGCCACTCACCGATGCGGAGTTGACGACGCTCGTTGAACGGTCGATGTGAGGGACCTCCCATGAAAGCCGCTGAGAAGATCCCCGTGGTGCTCGAACGCCTGCGCGAGAAGTTCCCCGACGCGAAGTACGAGCTGAACTGGAACACGCCCTACGAGCTGCTCGTGGCCACCATCCTGGCCGCGCAGTGCACCGACGAGCGCGTCAACCGCGTCACCGCCACGCTGTTCCAGAAGTATCCCGGCGGCCCCCAGGACCTCGCGGACGCCGACACCGCGGAGCTGGAGGAGGACCTCAAGCCCACCGGCTTCTACAAGCAGAAGACCAAGACGGTGCAGGCCATGAGCCGCGCGCTGCTCGACGACTTCAAGGGCCAGGTGCCCTCCCGCATGGAGGACCTGGTGAAGCTGCCCGGCGTCGCGCGCAAGACGGCCAACGTGGTGCTCAACACCGCCTTCCAGCAGGCCTCCGGCATCATCGTGGACACCCACGTGGCCCGCGTCAGCCAGCGGCTGGGCCTGACGAAGCAGGAGAAGCCAGAGGCCATCGAGGGCGACCTCATGAAGCTCGTGCCCAGGGACGACTGGACCTTCTTCGGCCCCGCCGTGGTGCTGCACGGCCGCTACACCTGCATCGCCCGCAAGCCGAAGTGCGACGAGTGCCTGCTCAACGACGTGTGCCCGAAGCTGGGCGTGGCCGCATAAGGCCCGCGTCACATGTGCGCGAGCACCATCAGCGCCACGATCCAATCCATCCCGACCTGGAGGACCGTGTACGTGGAGCCGTCGAACGACGTGCCCAGGCCCGCGGCGAAGTGACCGATGGACCCCGCGAAGACCTTGAAACCCACCTCCGCGCCCAGGTTGAGGGGGGCGCCATGGCGCTCAAGGTTGGGGCCCACCAGCACCCGGGCGTAGGGCGCTGCCCAGTTCGTCAGGAAGTGCTGGTAGCCCACGGTGGCGTTCAGCGACGACTCCGAACCGAAGGAGATGTTGGCCCCCAGGGTCAGCCGTCGCGCGCCCAGCCCCATGGGCTGCACGTTCACATCCAGCGAGCCGCCCAGGCCTCCCTGCCACGGGATGCGCCAGCCGAGCGCGAACTCCACCGTCGACTTGTCGAGCCCGAGCGCCTCCCAGCGCAGCCGCGACGCCCCCGCGACATCGCCGCGCGCTTCCCGGAGATCCGCGAGCGCCAGCGCGCCCTCCTCCGAGTTCTCCTCGTAGACCTTGCGCAGCGGCGGCTCCGCGCCTTCCAGGTCGCCCTGAGCCATCCGGGACTTGCCCTGGGTCATGCACGCGGACGTCGACCCCATCGCGCACGCCAGCCCGAAGGCCCGGTCCGCCTCCTCCATCCGGTGGTCCACCGTGAGCTGCTGTCCCCACGTCTCGCACGCCGACGCGCTTCCGCCGTTGCACCGCTCTTCCAGCGTGGGGATGTGCGTGTTCCCGCCGCCCCCCGTCGTCACGCACGCCACCGTCAACAGGCACGGCAACAGGCACAGCCAGCGACCAGGGGACGCAAGGGGACCACGGGGGGCTGAAGCCACGTCCATGGTCGACATTCAAACACAACGCGGAGACACCGTGGGTGTCGACACAGCGCGTCTCGCGCGTGTTTCAGCGCTCTTCGAGCGGGCCCTCCCCGTCGTTGATGACGCCCGGGTGGCGACCGATGTCCGGTCCATCCCCGCTGCGCTCGTCGGCCTTCTGCTCCTCGGAGGCCGTGTCCCCCGAACCGCCCACACCCTCGCGGAAGCCTTGGGCGGCCTCACGGCTGGACTCGCGGAGGCTCTCCGCGGCCTTGCCCGCGCCGTGCTTGACGTCCTTCGCGGCCTCGCCCACCTCCTGTCCCACCTGACGGGCGTTCTCGTTGACGGATTGCTGCTGGCGCTCATTGCAGCCCGCCGCGAACCCCACCGTTCCGATAACTCCCAGCACGACGAGCCCATTGAACCGGCGTGTCCACATGGTGGTCTCCTTGGAAGGGGCCCCGGGTCCATGGCGGGCCCTGCCCTCAGGCGCAAACGTAGGCACGGCCGCTTCCAGGCGGAGTCCCGATTCCCGCCCCTCGGGGACCCGGGCCGACGCCTGCCTGTCAGCCCCCTGAGGCCCTGGCCCTGCGGAAGGCTTCCGGAGACGTGCGCCACCAGCGCTTGAAGGCGCGGTGGAAGGCCGCAGGATCCGCGTACCCCAGGAGGAAGGACACCTCCGCGATGGACATGCGCCGCTGCAGGTAGCCCTGGGACAGCTCGCGGCGCAGGGACTCCACGATGCCCGCGTACGTGTAGCCCTCCGTCGCCAGCTGGCGCTGCAACGTCCGGGGCGGCATGCGCAGGGCCCGGGCCACGGCGACGAAGGAGAAGTCGCCTCCCGCCAGCGTCCGGCGCACCTGCTCACGCACCCGTCCGACCAGGGTGTCCACCCCGGGCAGCCGCTCCACGACGCGGCGGGCCTGGTGTTCGAACACGGCGTGGAGCAGCGCGTCCGCGTGGACGAAGGGCCGGTCCGCGTCCTCGTGGGAGAACTCCAGGTCGCTGGCCGGCGCGTTGAACTCCAGCGCACAGCCGAAGAGGGCTTCGTGTTCGCCCACGTTCCCGGGGGGCGCGTGGGAGAAGCGCGCTCGCAGCGGGCGGACATCCGCGCCAGTGAAGATGCGCACGCCCTGGGCCAGTTGCGCCAGCGCCACCTCCGTGAGGTGCCGGTGCGCGGGACGCCAGGACGGGCCCACCGGGGTGAAGCGCATGCGCACGCCCCGGGAGGTGTCCTCCACGAGGAAGCGCTCGCCGTCGCCCCACACGCGCTGGTAGCGACAGCCGCGCTCCATGGCCTCGCGCAGGTGGGCGCTGGTGAGGATGACGAGCGACGCGGGATCATCCGCGTCCATCACGTCCATGCCCGCCATGTGCAGCCCCAGGTTGTCATCCCCGGTGAGGGCCACCGCCCGCTCCAGCAGGTCGTCCAGGAGGGCGTAGGGGATGCGAGATTCGGGGTCGTCCAGGTCCGCCCACCGCAGCCCCACGTCCAGGCAGAGCTGTTCGGCGGGCACGCCCCGCTTCACCGCCGCGAGCAGTCCCTGCCGGGCCAGGCGGGCGGAGAGCGAAGGGGGAGCGGAGGGCGCCACGGCCGGGACGCTAGCGACGCGGTGGCGCGGGCGGCAAGCCGTTCTGTCGCGCACGGACAGTGCACCGAACACGTTCGGGCGGCACCTTGCCTTTGAAGGTCCGTCAGTGGCCGGTGTCTTCCGGCGAGTCCGAATAGGGCTCATCCCCGCCGTGGTCATCCACGGGGTCCTGGGGCTCGTCCGGGACATCGACCACCGCGTCGTTGTTGTCCGGATCCAGCTCCACCTCCCCGTCCGCGTCGACCGCTTCCGCGGGCCCCTGGATTCCTTCGGGCTTGTCGAACTTGAAGCCAGGGTTCACTTCGTCCACGTCATCCGCGCAACCGGACTCGCTCAGGGCCAGCCGCAACACCTTCACCTGATTCCAGTGCTGATCCTTGTTGAAGAGGATGGTGTCCGTCACGGTCTCCGACCCTCCTGGCGGCAGGCTGAAGTCCCCCACGGACGACTCCTCCAGGTGGCAGGAGCACCCGTCATCCGCATAGGCCCGAAGGCACGCCATCCCCGACGCACGCCGGCCACCGAGGTTCTTCACCGTGTAGGTGATGAGGTAGTCGCCCGCGGCCACATCGTGGCGCAACCGGACGTTGGACACCTCGAAGTCCGCGGGCTGCGACGTCTCCAGATCGCGGGGCCTGGGGAAGACCTCCGGAACGGGCCGACCGGTGGGCAGGAGGTGCGCCAGCTCGCTGCTCGCCTCGGGTGAGCGCTGCTGGCAGTACTTGTTCGTCGTGAACAGCCGCACCGACCGGGTTTGCTTCCAGAACGCGGCCGTCACGAGCGCGCGGTCCTCGAACGTGTCGAACGTGCCGCCCTTCACGCTGATGGCCCCCAGCCGCAGCGCCTCGATGACCGCGCCCCTGTCATCGTGCAGCCACAGGCATGCATCGCCGCGCCCCTGCACCGTGCCCGGGTTGGTGAGCGTGTAGGTCACCGACACGCGCTCGCCGTCGTGCGCGAGCTTCACGTCCGAGAATCGCAGCGGCCGGCTCACCTTCGCGACCACCCCTTCGGCTCCAGCGTCGGGCACGGCCGCGGCCGCCACCACGCCCGCGTCGACAACGACCGCGGGGGCCACGGCCTCTTCCTTCTTGCAGCCCGTCCCCCACACCGCCGCGCACGCCAACGCGAGCACCGCCAGGGTCGGTCCGCGTCGCTTGTCACTCCGAATCATGAAGACCCCCTCGCAAAGCCGTCCGGCCGGTCTCATACGGGACACCGCCACGACGCGGCAAGCCAGCCCCCTGGCGCGGGCACTCCGGACGCGAATGCCGGTTCCTCCGCACCCGCGCACGCGCGTGCTTGACGCCGCATGCGGGGGGCGCTCGGATGCGCGCACCTATGCCCATCCCCCAGCTGCGTACCCGCGCGGAAGCCACCGACTACCAGGAAACCTCCCGCAGCGCCGACGTGGTCGCCTTCATCGACACGCTCGTCGGCCAGACGAAGCTCGCGAAGCGCGTGGACTTCGGCCAGAGCGGCGAGGGCCAGCCGCTCATCTCCCTGGTCATCAGCGACCGCAACTGCTTCACGCCGGAGCTGGCGCAGAAGCAGAAGAAGATCATCGTGATGGTGGAGGCCAACATCCACGCCGGTGAGGTGGAGGGCAAGGAGACGCTGCTGGGGCTCGCGCGCGACCTCACCCTCACGCCGCTGGGCAAGAAGCTGCTCGACAAGCTCTGCCTCGTCTTCGTCCCCAACTTCAACCCGGACGGCAATGATCGCATCAGCCCGGGAAACCGCGCGCTCGACCTGAAGAACCTGGAGGGCCAGGTGAACCCGCCGGGCGGCGTGGGCACGCGCTACACGGGCGAGGGCTGGAACCTCAACCGCGACAACATGAAGCAGGAGGCCCCGGAGACGCGCTCGCTCGCGAAGCTGTACCAGGCGTGGTGGCCGCACCTCTTCGTGGACTGCCACACCACCGACGGCAGCATCCACGCGTTCGACCTGACCTTCGACATCCCGCACGGCAACGCGGAGCTCTTCCACCTGTCGCGCGACTACAACCGCGAGCTGGCCGAGCGCGTGTCCGCCGCGGTGAAGAAGAAGCACGGCTTCGACAGCTTCTGGTACGGCAACTTCCTCAAGGAAGGCGACCCGCGCTCCGGCTGGCACACCTACCCCGCGCTGCCCCGCTTCGGCAGCCACTACCGGGGCCTGCTGGGCCGGCTGGACGTGCTGCTGGAGACGTACAGCTACATCGACTTCCCGCGCCGCTGCGCCGTCATCCGCGCGTGGGTGCTGGAGCTCATCCGTGACGCCGCCCGCTACGCCAAGGACTACCGCACCGCCACCTCCTTCGAGGAGTCGGCCATCATCGCGCGCGGCAAGTCGCCCGACGTGAAGGACCTGGTCGGCATCAACTACGGCGTCCCGCACCGCAACGCGGAAGGCGCGCTGGTGTTCGACTACCCGGCCTACGTGCTGGGCAAGGACATCGCCACCATCAACTCCTTCGACGAGGCCAGCATCGAGGGCCGCCGCTACCCGGGCAAGCGCCGCAAGGCCTACAAGTCGCCGCACTACCGCACCTTCGTGCCCACCCACGCGGTGAGCACCCCGTCCGCGTACCTGGTGCCCGCGTCGCTCGCGGCCCGGCTGGAAGGCCACGGCATCCACTTCGAGAAGCTCGCCACCGCGCAGCGCTTCCAGGTGGACAGCTACCGCATCGCCCGCCGCGAGCAGACCTTCAGCCCGGACGTGGCCGCCAACGTGCCCGCGCCGGGAGAGAACGAGGTCCCGCTCAGCCAGAAGCCCAAGCCCGTGCGCTTCGAAACCATCCTCACCGTGGCCGCCGAGCGCTCCGAGCGCGAGTTCCCCGCCGGCACCCTCAAGGTCCCCACCGACCAGCGCACCGGAACGCTCGCCACCTACCTGCTGGAGCCGCACTCGGACGACGGCTTCTGCCGCTGGCAGTTCCTCGATGACAGCCTCACGGTGGGCGAGCTGTACCCCATCCACCGGGTCGTGGAGGCCACGCGCGCACCCCTGAAGGTGGAGTAACCCGTCCGGGCACAAACGAACGGCCGTTCTGTCGTTTATCCCCCGGGTCTGTCGGGCCCGGGGGTATTGGCCGTAGACTGTCTGTCGTTTGGACCCGCGGAGACAGGCGGGGGCACGCGGGAGGCCCCGGATGACTGGCATGCAGCAGACGCCCCAAGGCACACGCCGTTCGGGGGGCACAGGCGTGAAGCGCGCGGCCTTCGCGGTGGGCCTTGTGCTCAGCGGTGCCCTGGGTTTCGCGGGCGTGCGCGCCTGGAAGCAGCACGCACCGGCGCTGGACTCCCAGGCCCTGTGGCGGTCGAAGCTGCCCACCCGCCCCCTGGAAGTCCGGCTGACCCTGCCCGCGGCGGACCGGCACCGCCCCTATGCGCCACCGCGCACGCCGGACACCCTGGCCCGTCCGGTGCCGCTGGGGCCGCTGTCCGGGTTGGAGGAGCGTGGCGACGCGCACGGGGTCGCGGTCAGCTACCTGCTGCATGGCGACACGGAGCAGGCGCTCGCGCACCTCTCGCGCACCCCGCCCTCGCAGGATCGGGACAGTGATCAGGCCGCCGCCCTCTTCCTGCGCGGCCGGCACGACGAAGCCCTGACGCTGATGGACGCCACGCTCGAAGCGGCGCCCGACCACCCGCAGGCGCGTTGGAACCGCGCGGTGCTGACGCGCGATCTGGGCCTGCCCCTCGTCGCCGCCGCCACCTTCGAACAGGTGGCCGCGAAGCAGGAGGCCGGCTGGAGCGACGAGGCTCGCGAGCAGGCCCGGAGCCTGCGCGCCCGGCTCCAGGCGCGGGCCGACGCCTGGCGGGCCACCCGCGAGGCCTTCCTCACCCGGCTGCGCACGCCCGACGCGCCCCTGCCGGTGGACGCCGCGGGCCGCTTCCCGGGCCTCGCGCGCGAGCAGTTCTACGACCTGCTGATGTCCGCGGAGGACACAGCGCACGTGATGGCGCTGCTGCCGCTCGCGAAGGTGTTGGACCATGCGTCCGGAGACACCTCGCTGGAGGCGACCGTGCAGCGGGTGTCCGCGCTGGACTTCACGCGCCGGGCGCCCTTCGCGCGCGAGTACGCGCGGCTGGTGCAGGAAGAACACCCCGCCCCCGCGGACCTCATCGGGCGCCTGCGCCAGGACGACACGGCCCGCGACCTGCTCCTGGGCGCGCTCCTGCGCACGCCGGGCGTCGCGCGCACGCAGGAGGAGTTGCAGGCCCTGACGCGCGGTGTGAGGGACCCGTGGATCCTCTCGCGCGTGGCGCAGGAGGGGGCGCGCCTGGATGACCTCGCGGGACAGGGGGCCCAGGCCGGAGACCGGCTGCGCGCGGCGCTGGCAGAGTGCCGCGCGCGCAAGCTACCCCTGCGCTGCGTGGACCTGCTCACGCGCCTGAGCCAGCGCGCGACCGCGTCCAACCGGCTGGTGGAGGGAGAGGAGGCCGCGCGCGCCGCATGGCAGGAGGCCGCCGCGCTGGGCGAATGGGAGCGCGAAGGCGCGGCGCTGGTGATGCTGGCCAACGCGACGCGCTTCCAGGTGCGCATCGCGCTGTCGCGCGCCTACCTGTTCGAATCCCTGGCCCGGCAGCCGGAGGACTGCGGGGTGCGCACGCAGACGCACCGCAACCTGGCCTCGCTGGCGCTGATGCGCTTCCGCCCGCGGGAGGCCCGGCAGGAGCTGGAGGAATCCCTGGCGTGCGGACAGACGCCCGGGCTGCAGGGGGCGTGGATCCTCGCGGACCTCGCGCGGTTGGATCCCCGGCCGTCCGACGAAGCGCGCCTCCGGGCGGAGCTGGCGCGGGTGACGCCGTTGCAGGAGAACGCGGGCCGGCGCGTGCTGGCCACGCTCATCGCGGGGCGCTTCGCGGTGGACCGCGACTGGCGCGCCGGACAGAAGGAGCTGCGCCGCGCCATCACGGAAGCGGAGCCGCTCTTGCGCATCAACGCGGACGCGAAGGACGCCCGGGTGGTGGCCTACCGGACGCTGGCGGTGAGCGCGGGTCACGCGGGCGCCTTCCCCGAGGCCCTGGACGTGGTGGCCGAAAGCCTCCAGGTGCCCGTGCCGGAGGGCTGCGTGCTGGCCGCCGCGGTGGAGGACGAGCGCACGGTGACGGTGGTCCGGGGGCTCCAGGGCCAGATTCGGGGCCACTACGACGCCACGCGCACGCGGCCCCTGCGCGACGACCTGACGGGGCTGGTGCCCGGGGAGCTGGTGGACCTGCTGCGCGACTGTCCCCGCGTGTCGGTGCTGGCCGCGCCGCCGCTGGACAGCCGCTCCGGCATCCTTCCGCCGGACCTCGCCTGGAGCTACCGCGTGGGCACGGGCGCCCATGGACCGCCTCCGGCGAAGCCCCCGATGCATGTCGTGGTGTCGGACGTGGAGCCGCCGGCCTCGTTGCGGCTGGCGCGCCTGCCGTCCGCGGCGGAAGTGGACCTGGAGGGAGCGCAGCGCCTGCTGCGCCTCAAGGGCACGCAGGCCACGCCCGAGCGCGTGCTGGAAGCGATGGAGCAGGCCACCGACATCGACATCCACGCGCACGGCGTGGTGGACCGCGCGCTGTCGGACGCCACGATCATCGCGCTGTCGCCGCAGCAGGACGGCCACTACGCGCTCACCGCGGAGGAGCTGCGCCGCCGGCACTTCCATGGCGCGCCGCTGGTGGTGCTGGGAGCGTGCAGCGCGGCCCGCCTCTCGCCGCTCCTGCACCAGACGTCCTCGCTGCCCCAGGCCTTCGTCGCCTCGGGCGCGAGGGCCGTCTTCGCGGCCACGGCGGACATCCCCAACGACGCGGGCGCGTTCTTCCGCGCGGTGCGCGAGCGCATCCAGGCGGGCACGGAGCCCTCACAGGCCCTGCGCGCCGAACGGCTCGACTGGCATCAGCAGCAGCCCGGCATGCGCTGGGTGGACAAGGTGCTGCTGTACCAGTAGCGCCGCGGCGCACGAGGCTCCGCGAGCCGTCCGCTCAGTCCCGGGGCGGCAGCGCAGAAGGCAGCGGCTCCGCGTCGGAATCCCACGTCACGTTCGGCTCCGGCAGCGCGAACGCCTCGAACGAGACGGCGACCCCGCCCTCCGCGGCCTTGAAGCCGTACCACCACCCCACCGGCAGCAGCAGCAGCTCCCCGGGCGACAGCTCCACGTCCAGGCGCAGCGGCGTGTCCGCGCCCTCCGATGACGACGCCACGCGCCGCAACTCGAAGGCTGGGATGAGCTGGAGCTGGCGCACCCCCTGCACCTGGGCCAGCAACACATTGCGCCGCGACGCCCGCAGCGGAACCTCCGTCCCCACGGGCTCCCACCACAGGCGGGGTTCGCACGCGCGCACGTCCTCCGCCGCGAGTCCCCGGGGCGTGGACAGCCCCCGCGCCAGCGACTCCAGCCGTGCATCCTCGAACAGCGGCACGCAGCACGCGTGCCGGGCCTCCCGTTCGCCCAACCGCTCCGCCACAGGGGCCGCAGTCCACTCGCGCGAGGACAGCGAGGCCGCCCAGCCATCGCGCAGCACCACGGGCAGGTTCTGGAAGTAGTAGCGCTCGAAGAACGCGGCGGGCGTCAGCGCGTCATGCCGGTCCACCCGGGGCGGCCCGCCCGTCTGCTGGAACAGCTCCGCGTACACATCCAGCAGGCCCTCCAGCTTGCGCTGCATCCCCACCGCGCGAAGGGCCCCCGCGACGAAGGGCTCCTGCTGCTCCGCCTCCACCGCGCGACGCGCCTGCTCCGCTGGCACCCCTGCCTTCTCCAACGCCGTCACCAGCTCGCTCGCCGACGTGCCGCGCAGCAGGTTCTCCACCAGCCACCGCCGCCACTCGGGCGCCAGCGGCGAGCCGCCCTCCACTTCCACTCCGCGCGCCGGACTCACGGGACTCATCGGTGTTCCTCCTGGGGCGTGGCCCCCAGCCAGCCCTCACGCCAGCAGGTGTTGAGGCCGGGGGTCTGCTCGAAGCTCACGAACGTCACGGACAGGCTCGCGTCCAGCGCGCGCAGCGCATGCCACCAGCCCACGGGAATGAAGAGCGTGTCCCCGGGCCCCACCTCCACCGTGTGCAGGGCCACGCGGGCGAAGTCCGGGAAGCGCGCGGTGTCTGGCGCGAGCACGTCCACCGCGCTGTAGAAGCCGCGCTCGTTCGCCATCCACGGCGTCTCCCACGACGGAGCCAGCCACACCTGCTTGCGGCCCCACACCTGACAGAAGAGGACGTTGAGGTGATCATGGTGCAGGTTGGACAGCGTCCCCGCGGGCCCCAGCCACAGGTGCACGCGGTCGGGCCCCACCAGGTCCGGTTGGATGTACCCCTCCGGCGCACGCAGGTCCTCCAGCAGCGGTCGGAAGGCTTCGCGCAAGAGCAGGCTGTTGCGCGCCACCAGATACATGTCGTTCGTGGGCGCACCCTCGAAGCGTGCCAGCAATTCGCGCAAAGGCACGTCACGGCGCAGGCGCTCCGCATGGAAGTCAGGCATTGCCTGTGATTCACGTCCCGCCATCACCTCCACCGTTTCATCACCGAAGCGCTCCGCCATCCACGCGGGCGTCCACCGCTTCATCGCGGGCCAGTCCTCCAACAGCCCTTCAATGACGACCGGCCGGTTGCGCCGGTAGTAATCGGTGAAGAACTCCGCTGGAGACAGACGCTGGCGCCGCTCCACCTGGAGGTCCTTGCGCGCTTGTCGTTGCAGCGCCGACCGCGCCGCGAGCAGTGATTCCAAGGCATTCAAACGCGTCGCGTGGGTCCGACCTCCGACCACCGCGGGATGTGTCTCGGCTTCGCGAAGCGTTTCCCAGACAACTTCTGGCGCCATTCCAGACGCCTCCAACACGGCCCCGAGCCTCGCGGAAGAAACCCCACGCACAAGGTTCTGCGCGAGCCACGTATTCACTACAGGGGGGACAATTGATTTCACAGTCGGCCCCCCCGTGTCGGGCTGAACCTGTTGGGTTGTCCACATCCACCTAGAGCGGACTCCATGACCCCTCCTTCGTTCTCTCACAAGATCGTCCCGAATCCCCCGCCGCCCCTCCCGCCCCACGACTTGAAGAAGGGAGATCCGGTCCCGCGCGCGAACTCCGTGCCGCCCGCGCCCACGCCGCCGCCGTCCACGCCGCCGCTGCCTGAAACAGAAACGCAGTCGGGCTGAAATCTCAACGCGACGCTTTGCGCGCGCGGGCGGCATGCCTCCTCAACCGGAGGTGTGCCACCGCGCGTTGCCGCCCGGAATGTCCAGCGACTGGAACGTCACCGAAACACTCACATCCAGCGAATGCACCTGGTGCCACCAGCCCACCGGGATGAACAGCATTTCGCCGGGCCCCACCACCACCTCGTGCACGTGCGCCGTGCCGAAGGCGGGGAAGCGCGCCAGGTCCGGGGCGGACGCGTCCACCGAACTCCACACGTGAGCGTGGTTGTATACGCGCGCCGTCTCGAACGAGGGAATCAGCCAGAAGCGCTTGCGCCCATGGACCTGGCCGAACAGCACCGAGTCCACGTCATGGTGCAACGCCGTGCGCGTGCCCGCCGGACCTACCCACAGCTTGATGCCGCCGGGCTCCGGCCGGGGGTGCAGGAAGCCGGGCGGAAACCGCACGTCGTCCAACAGCCCGCGCAGCTCCGAACGCTCCAGCGCGAAGTTGCGAGCGGTGAGGTACAGGTCGTTGGTGGGCCCGCCGTGCTCCAGCCGGTGGAGGAACTCCGACAGCCGCATCACCGTGCGGCACGCATCCGGCGCCATGTCGTAGTCCGCGCGGGCCTCGCGGCCCGTCATGACCTCCACCTCCACATGGCCGTATGTCCGCGCGAGCGCCTCCGGCGTCCAGTGCTCCAAGAGCGGCCAGCCCTCCAGGAAGTCCTCCAGGATGACGGGCCGGTGCGCGCGGTAGTAGCGGTCGCGGAACTCGTCGGCGGACACGCCCCGCCGCCGCTCCACCCCCGCTCCCGCCTGCGCATGCAGCGCGGCGCGCACGTCCAGGAGCGACGCCACCTCCGCGCCCAGCGCCACGTGCCGGGCCCCCACCTCCACCGCCGGGTGCCGGGCCGCGCGCTCCACCTCCGAGCGCGCATCGTCCGGGGTCACCCCTTCGGCGACCAGTACCCGGGCCAGCGCATCCGCCGCCACGCCGCGCAGCAGGTTCTCCGACAGCCATGCATGCCACGAGGGTGACAGGGCCATGGGGCCAGTCTAGGCCACCCGCGAAGCGGCACGGCAAGGGGCGCATCCCCCCACATGCGCCGTGCCACCGGAATCTTTCAGAGGCTCAGGGCGCCCTTGAGGCCCAGCACGATGACGTTGCGCGCATCCTCGTTGGCGCCCGGGCGGATGAACTGGAAGTTGGGCCGCAGCACCAGCCACGGCGTCGCATGGAGGCTGTAGAACAGCTCGCCCAGGTACTCCGTGCGAGGCACCAGCGTGGTGGGATCCTGCAGCTGCTTCAGCCGCTGGGACGTGACGTACCGGCCATTGGAGTGCGTGCGGCCCAGCGCGAAGCCCACGTCGTCATCCGCCCGTCCGAAGACGCCCGTGTACTCCAGGCCCGCGGTGTACTGGCTGTCCACCGTGGAGGTCTCCCGGTCCGTGTGCGTCAGCCGCAGGAAGACGTTGAGCCCCTGCGCCTTGTTCGCGGCACCGGGCACGTGCGTGAGCTGCTGGCGCACCACGAAGTAGGCGCCATAGCGCCCGCCGCGCTCCACGTCGTCCAGCAGCACGTCGCTCGCGTTGGACGTGTCGTACCAGGCGCCCAGCTTGTAGAGCCCCTCCAGCGTCCCCTCGCGGAACTTCGGGTTCCACGCCAGCTCCAGCGGCAGCATCACGCCCGTCGCTCCGGAGAAGCGCCCCAGGTAGAAGGCCGGATCCAGGTTGCGAGGGTTCATCTCGTACGCGGCCAGTTGCACGTAGGCCACCTTCGCCACGTCCAGCCGCAGCCGCGTGCCCCACTGGCTCACCGGCCAGTTGAACCAGTAGTTGCCCACGATGTTGCCGGGCTGCGCGCCGCAGAATGAGAGGTTCTGGAAGTCGCAGGGGAAGTCCGCCGTGTCCTCGCCCACCGTGACGCGGCCCAGCTTCCAGTGCACGCGCTCCCCCCAGAAGAGCTGCTCGTACCAGAGCTGCGTGAGGCGCCCCACGTTGCCGCGTCCATACACCTCCTGCACCAGTTGGAGGTTGCCCAGCTCCATGTCCGCGCCCAGGTTGTTGCCATTGCGGTGCGTGAACGTGAACTGGAAGGTGCCGCCCTTGAGCCCCGCCAGCTTCTCCAGGTCCACGCCCAGCCCCACGTCGAACTGGCCCGCCTGCCGGAGCGCATGCCCCTTGCCGCCGCGCGCGTTGTAGGCGAGCTCCGTCGCGTAGCGGACCTGGAGCGCCACGCCCAATTCGAAGAGCAGCCCGCGAACGCCCCCCCAGTCTCCGGTGAGGCCTGGGGGCATCTTCGTCTCGGCCGCGAGCACCGGGCCCGAACACAGCAGGGCCCACGCCAACATCCCGCCCGCCCAGGTCTGTTTCCGCATCGCCGTCCGGACCTCCCCCGCACACGCCACCGGTCCTCGATGGCCATGGTCCGGAGGATGTCCAGCGGCCCCCCGGTGTCGTCCGTCGCCTTCCCGCCACTGCCCCCGGCCTCCCGAAGGAGCGCAGGGTGCGACGAAGGACGGAGGGCCCGCCAGGGGTGTCCACCACCGGGCGTCATGGCCCCGGCGTCACGGGCAGGCCCCGCACCGTCCCGCGCCTGAGCGCGGGACGGGGGGCCACGACTTCGAACCGCCTACTTCTGGGGCAGCGGCACGGAGCGCACGTGCAGCTCGCGCAGCTGCTTCTCATCCACGTCGCCGGGCGCGCCCGTCATCGTGTCGGTGCCCGTCTTCGTCTTGGGGAACGGAATCACGTCGCGCAGGGACTCCGCGCCGGTCAGCAGCATCACCAGACGGTCCATGCCCAGCGCGATGCCACCGTGCGGGGGCGCGCCGAACTTGAGCGCGTCCAGCAGGAAGCCGAACTTGGTGCGCGCCTCCTCCTCGTGGATGCCCAGCGCCTGGAACACCTCCGACTGCACCTTCGGATCATGCAGGCGGATGGAGCCGCCTCCGATTTCAAAGCCGTTGAGCACCACGTCGTAGCGGTGGCACTTCACGCGGCCCGGATCCGTCAGAAGGAACGGCACGTCCTCGTCGTGCGGACGGGTGAAGGCGTGGTGCGCCGCCGCCCACGTGTTCGTCTCGTCGTCGTACTCGAAGAGGGGCGGGTTCACGACCCAGAGGAACTTCCACTGGCCGCCGCTGCCGTACTCGGGGATGAGGCCCAGCTTCTTCGCCACGTGCACGCGCAGGTTCGCCATCACCGTGTGCACCAGCGACTCGCGGCCGAACTGGAACAGCAGCAGGTCGCCCGTCTTCGCGTTGCACGCCTGGTTGATGGCCAGCCGCAGCGCGGGCGTAATCGTCTTGGACAGCGGGGACTGGGTCCACTCGCCGCCCTCGCCCACCTTCGCACGCGCCAGACCCTTGGCGCCTGCCTGCTTCGCGAACTCCTCCAGCTTGTCGCTCTCCGCGCGGGACAGCGCCTTCTCCGCCGGGACGACCATCGCCTTGACGATGCCCTTCTCCTGCACCGCGTCCCACATCATGGGCACGCCACCCGCGGCGCCGTGCTCACGGATGAGGTCGGTGAGCACGATGTGCTCCAACCCGAAGCGCAGGTCCGGCTTGTCGTTGCCGTACTTCGCCATGGACTCGTAGAAGTCCATCCGCTGGAACGGCGTGGGGATGTCCAGGCCCAGCACCTCGCCCCACAGCTTCTTCAGCAGGCCTTCGATGATGGTGAAGATGTCGTCCTGCGTGACGAAGCTCATCTCCACGTCGATCTGCGTGAACTCCGGCTGCCGGTCCACGCGCAGGTCCTCGTCGCGGAAGCACTTCACGATCTGGAAGTACCGGTCGAAGCCCGCGACCATGAACAGCTGCTTGTACAACTGGGGGCTCTCCGCCAGCGCGTAGAACTTGCCCGGGTTGAGCCGGCTGGGCACCAGGAAGTTGCGCGCGCCGCCCGGCGTGTACTTGCCCATGAAGGGCGTCTCCAGCTCCAGGAAGTTGTTCCCGTTCATGTACTGACGGGTGAGCGCGTTCATCTTCGAGCGCGTCATGAGCGTGCGCTGCAGGGGCCCCCGGCGCAGGTCCAGATAGCGGTGCGCCAGCCGCTTCTCCTCGGACGTGTCCACGTTGTCCTCGATGAGGAACGGCGTGGGCTCCGAGCGGTTGAAGATGGTCAGGTCCGAGGCCTTCACCTCGATCTCCCCCGTCTTCATCTTCGGGTTCACGTTCTTGCCGCGCGACAGCACCTTGCCCTTGATGCCGACGCAGAACTCCAGACGCAGGGTGCCCGCGATGTCGTGGGCCTCCTTGCTGTCCGGCTCGAACACCACCTGCGTCAAACCCTCGCGGTCCCGCAGGTCGATGAACACCGCGCCGCCGTGGTCGCGGCGGTTGTGCACCCAGCCGAAGAGGACGACCTCTTCGCCGATATTCGCGGCCGTGAGTTGACCGCAGGTATGGGTACGCTTGACCTCGGAGATGAACGGAACCGCCATGGAGACCGCCTGCGCTTTGTTCGGGAAGAAAGGCCGGGCACCATAGCGGATCGTGGAAACAGCGCGTCAAGGAATCCGTGGCTCCCGCCCCCACCGTCCTCCCTCGGAAGATGGGGGTCGGAGCGGGCAGGATGAAGCCCTCCCGCAACCACGAACGGTCTCCGGGGTTGGAGATGACATGCAGGGGGACAAGGCCACCTGTCGTCAGCCCGTGGGGAGGCCCGCGCGAGCCTCCGCGTGCTTGAAGGCGGGGGGGGTGCTGTGCGCCCTGCTCGGCCTGTTGGGCGCGTGCCCCGCCCGGGCGGAAGGCGCGGACAGCTCCCTCACCCTTGAGGCCAGCGCCGGCCGGGGCTACGGCCTCTGGAGCCTGCTGGGTGACGTGGGCGTGGGCGAGGCGACGTTCCTCACGCTCGGCTACACCGGCGTGCGCCCCGAAGCCGGCACCGCCGCCACCCATCAGGTCTCCGTGGGCGTGGACCACCTGGCAGGCGAGCACTGGCTGCTGTCCGGCGTCGTCAGCCTGGGCCTGAACAAGGGCTCCAACACCGCGCTCACCCAGGAGTTGCCCCGGCTGAACGTCCCCGGCCTCACCGCCCGGACGGGCTACGGCAGCCAGGGCGTCCAGTTGGCGGCGGGCTACGACTCGGCGGGCTTCGCCAGGGTGGAGTACGGCCTGGACGCGGGCATGGGCCTCCACCGCTACCCCCTGCGCCGGCAGCTGCTCACCGTCTCCGACGGCGCCACGACCGTGAGGTACGCCCAGGAGGACATCCTCTGGGTGGCCCGGCCCACGCTGGGCGCGCGCCTCATCTGGGACGGCCGCTGGGAGCTGGGCCTGAGGGGCGGCTTCTCCCTCTACAGCGAGGACCCGCTCTCCGCCGGCCAGTTCACCGAGGCCGAGTGGACCGCCCTGGAGTCCCAGTTGGAGGGCCGCGCCGCCGCCCGGAAGGCCCTGGCCGGCCTGCGCAAGCGCCAGCTTCGCGACCTGGGGGCGGCCGTGACGCGGCGCATGGCGGACGTCAACGCCGGCACCGGCTTCCCCTCCGCCCCGGCCCGCTTCGACCTGAAGCCCTCCCTCACCTGGAGGCTGAACCCCACCGTGCGGGGTCAGCTGTCCTACGCCTTCACCCGGTACGTGCCCACCCAGGGCGTGGCCCACGTGCTGGCCTCCCGCTGGACGGTGCGCCTGGGGGACCCGGTGAGGCTGTGGGCGTCGGTGGCCCTCCAGCGGGACGTGCCGCAGGACCTGCCGTCGGAGGTCTCCGGCCTGCTCACACTCGGAGGGGAATACACGTTCTGAGCGGTCCGGAGTAAAACGGCGCCATGCTCCGAACAGTCATCACCGCCGCCATCGGGCTGGGACTGCTGGCCACCGGCTGCGCGCCGGACAGCGAGGCGCCCGTCAAGGTCTCCGTCCTCTCCCTCTCCAGCAATGGCAAATACGTCCCCACCCAGGTCGAACTCACCACCATCGAGGACATCGTCGGGCTCAAGGGCACCGTCGGCGACCTGCAAGGCGGTGCGCGCATCGTCATCGACGTGAACGATCCGGCGCTCAACAACGCGACGGAAGAGACCATCGGGGAGGTGCTGCTCAAGAAGGCCGGCCACGACGTGAAGGCCAGCTACATCAGCCAGAAGGACCCCGCCACGGGCGAGGACATCCTCTGGCCGGCGGACTTCCACTCCTGGAACATGGTGACGTCGTATTACAACCTGGAGCGCGCCAACGAGTACTTCCGCACCGTTGGCAACATGAAGTCGATCGACTTCGAGCCGGTCCCCACGCTCTATTACTTCCCTGAATTCGTCATCGCGCAGAACAGCAAGGATCCGGCGCGCGACAACGCCATCTTCTATCCCATCCTCCAGTCGTTCCTGGTGCTCCCCTTCGAGGAGATCCAGCGCGCGCCCCTGCCGCTCAACGCGGGCGTGATGACGCACGAGTACTCGCACCTGGTCTTCAACCGCCTGGCGTACGCCTCCCAGTCGTTCCCCCTGTCGCTGATCACCTGGTCGCAGGAGAGCCCCAGCCAGGGCGCCAACGTGCTCAAGTCCTTCGACGAAGGGCTCGCGGACTACCACGCCTATGGGGCCACCTGCCGCAGCCCCCACGGGTGTGATCCGGCCTTCCTCTCCAGCTCCTTCGACAACGGTCCCTTCTCCGCCGTCACGGCCGAACGGGACATCTCGAAGGGCGACCGCTGCATGAGCCAGCAGCTCTGGAACAACTTGGTGGGCCAGGACGTGAACACCTTCTCGGGCGGAGGCAACGAGTACAAGGTCGGCACCATCCTGGCGTCCGCGCTCTTCCAGGCGGGCCGCGCCCAGAACCAGGAGGCGGTGCTCCAGCGCGCCGTCGTCGCCGCGTACTACGACACGAGCCCCACCAACCCCGGCATCTTCCAGCTCACCGAGCGGTTCCTGAACAACCAGTTGGGCTTCACCCTGGCCCTGCCCGCGCTGGCCATCATCGGCCACGTCAGTGACCTGGAGCTGCGCAAGGCCGTGTGCAACGAGTTCGTGGACCACCTGCGGATCCCGCGCGAGTGGCTCATCGGCGACAACTACTGCCCGGCCAGCACGTCGGCGGGCGCCACCTGCCCCAGCATCGTCATCGAATGAGGCCCGCTCCCTTGAACTCACTGCTCAAGGCCTGCCTCGCTGGCGGCCTGCTCCTCACCGCTCCCGCGCTCGCGCAGTCCGACGAGGACGACCCGTACGCTTATCCGGACGACGAGGCCGCCCGCGCCTCGGACAAGGCCCGGAAGGACGATGACGACGCCTACGAGCGACGTCGCAAGCTGGTGGACGAAACCGACGAGTTCCGCGAAGCCGCCGAGCGCGAGAACGACGACGGCTTCGACAAGCTCTCCCGCCTGGACGACCCCAACCTGGGCGTCGCGTTCGAACTGGGCGCCGGCATGCTGCTGGTGGACAGTGCCCGGGGCGACTTCTCCGACAACCGGCCCGCGATGGGTGTGCGCGCCACCTGGGAGTTCGGTCGCTCGCTCGAAAACGAGCCCCTGCGCGAAGCCCTCTTCGCCGACCTGCGCTGGCTCTACGGCAGCCTCAGTGACGGCACGAATTTCATCAAGGGGGACACGCGGCTTCACTACTTCACCCTCGCGCCCGCCTACCTGTTGCGCTTCGGTCAGTCCGCCTTCGGCATCTACGCGCAGGCAGGCGGCGGCATCGCCTACCAGAACACCGGCATCACCGTGGGCGACGACGAGACGAAGGTGAACGGCCTCAAGCCCGTCATCCAGTACGGCATCGGTCTGCGCGGGCGGCCCGCCCTCTCACGCACCCTGCACCTCACCTTGCGCATCGAGGCCATGGGCCTGCGCCGGGGCTACGCCAACGACTTCTTCTTCGGTGGCAGCGCCGGCATCGGCTTCTGAGCTGGATTTCCCCAGGCCCCCGCCCCGCTTCCCATCAGGAGGCGGAAGGCGGGGGCTGAACTTTCTTCCCGCCCCGCCTCCCCCCCGCGCCCCCCTTGATTGGCATTCCAAGGACCTGGGCCGCTGGCATGCACCCTGCACACATCCGCGCCGGGTGGGGGAGTCAGGGGCGCTGGGCCGGAGGTGGAAGATGAAGGGCGTTCAGGAACAGGGGCAGGCGCAGGCACAGGGCAAGCACTGGGATCCGGTGTGCGGCAGGCAGTTGGAGGCCCCGGAGGGCCATCCGTCGTCGGAGTACAAGAAGCGCCGGTATTTCTTCTGCTCGGAGGGCTGCCGCACCGCCTTCGAGCGTCAGGCGGAGCGCTTCCGTCTCAACGAGCTGGCGCGGGCCGGCGCGCTGATGTCACCGGGCCGCGTGCGCTGGGGGCTTGCGTAGATGCTCGGCGGCGTCACGCCGCCTGACGCAGGTCCTTGAGGCGCAGGGACAGCTTGCGCTGGCCCCGGAAGGTGTCGAAGCCGGCCTGGAAGGCCAGGTCCACCGGCCCCTCCACCATGGACACGCGGTCCGCCATGCCAAAGCCGATGGCGTCCAATTCCGGCGCGTCCAGCAGCGCGAGCTTGAGGTGCCCGGCGCCACTGACGCCGGACTTCGCGGGCAGCACGCGCGGGCGCGCCGTCTGGCCCCGCAGCACCAGCACCGGCTCCGGGTTGCCCTGACCGAAGGGCCCCAGCCGCTGGAGCGACTCCACCGCGGAAGCGTCCAGGTCGCTGGGGTTCACCACCGCGTCCACGCGGCAGCGGGGAATCAGATCCTCGGGCGTCAGGCGCTGGAGGGCGATCTTCTCGAAGGCCGCGCGGAAGGCGGGCAGGTTGCCTGCGTCCACGGTGAGGCCGGCGGCGTGCTTGTGGCCTCCGTAGCGCGTGAGCAGGTCCGAACAGCCGGTGAGCGCGTCGTACAGGTGGAACGCCTCGATGCTGCGGGCTGACCCCTTCCCCACCCCGTCCTTCACGCCCACCATCACCGTCGGCCGGTGGTAGCGCTCCACCACGCGCGACGCGACGATGCCGATGACGCCCGGGTGCCAGCCCTCGTCGTAGAGCACGAACCCGCGCGCGTCCTTGTGCTCCTCCGCCTGCGCCAGCGCCTGCGTGAGGATGCTGCTCTCGATGCCCTGGCGCTCCGCGTTCGCGCGGTCCAACACCTGCGCCAGCGAGCGCGCCGTCTCCAGGGAGTCCGCGCACAGCAACTGGAGGCCCAGCGACGCGTCGTGCAGCCGTCCCGCGGCGTTGATGCGGGGCCCCAGGCGGAAGCCCACCTGCCCCGCGGTGACGGTGGCGTCCGGCTCCAGCCCGGCCACCTCCTTCAGCGCGCGGATGCCGGGGCGGCGGCCCTGGGACAGCTCCTGGAGGCCATGCGCCACGAGGATGCGGTTGGCGCCGGTGAGCGGCACCACATCCGCCACGGTGGCCAGCGCCACCAGGTCCATCAAAGCCTTGAGGTTGGGCTCCTTGCGCGTGGCGAAGAAGCCGTCATCGCGCAGGCGCTTGCGCAGGCCCATGCAGAGGTTGAAGGCCACGCCCGCCGCGCACAGCACCTTGGTGGGGTACTCGCAGCCGGGCTGGTGCGGGTTGAGCACGGCCACCGCGGGCGGCAGCGTGGGCGGCACGGTGTGGTGGTCCACCACGACGACGTCCAGGCCCAGCTCCCGAGCGCGGGCAATCTCCGCCACGGACGTGATGCCGCAGTCCAGCGTCACCAGCAGACGCGTGCCGTCCTGCGCGATGCGCTCCACCGCGCCCAGGTTGAGGCCGTAGCCCTCGTCCAGGCGGTGCGGGATGTACGTGGCGGGGGCCGGGCCCAGCTCCTTGAGGAACAGGTACATGAGCGACGTGGAGCTGACGCCGTCCACGTCGTAGTCCCCGTAGAGCGTCACCTTCTCCTTGTTGCGCAGCGCGCGGAGGATGCGCTCCACCGCGCCCGTCATGCCCTTCATCCGGAACGGGTCCGGCAGGTCCGCCAGACGGTCCGACAGGAACGCCGACGCGGCCTCCGGCGTGCGGTAGCCGCGATGCAGCAACACCCTCGCCGCCAACGGGTGCAGCGAGAGCTCTCCCGCCAGCAACCCGACCTCCTGCTCAACGACGTCTGGAAGCAACCACCGCATGGTGAAGGACAGTACCTCAGACGTCCGACCATGGCAGGCCAACCCGTCCTCCCACCTCTCCCTCCTGTACGGCCGTTCAGACGTGCGCTCGGTCGCCTTGCTGCTCCCAACCTGCACGGCAGGTGCGCGGTGCCCAGCTTGGAAGCACACCACCGAACAGATGAGGTTGCGCATGCTTCGAAGAAGCCTCCAGGCCAGCGCCCTGCTCGTCACCGTGCTGTGCGCGGGCAGCGCGCTCGCGCAGAAGAAGCAGGGCGACGTGAACGTGTTCCTGCGCGGCGGCGTGGGCGACTACACGGGTGACCTGGGAGAGCTGTCCAGCACGGGCCCCATGTGGGGCCTGACGCTCAACGTCCAGCCCACCACCTTCCTGGGCCTGGAGGTCGGCTACGAGGGCTCCCACAACAAGGTGAGCGACACGCGCCTCTTCGACGGGCCCTCGCTCGTGCGCAACGGAGGCAGCGCGCTCATCAAGGTGTCGCCGCCCTTCCTCACCGCGGTGCGCCCCTTCGCGGGCGTGGGCCTGGGCCTGTCGTACGTGGACGTGCGCGGCGCGGGCGCGGGGCTCTACGACTCGGATTTGATGGAGGAGGTGCCCCTGGCGGTGGGCCTGGAGTTCAACACCGGGGGCCTCACCGCCGGCGTGCGCGGCACGTACCGCGTCCTCATCGACCAGGACTTCGCGGACGTCGCGTCCAACGACAACGGCGGCGGGCTGATGGACGCGTCGCTCACGCTGGGCGCGCGCTTCTAGCGTCAAAAGCGAAGGGCCCTGCCTTCCACGAAGGAAGCAGGGCCCTCTCTACATCCAGGCTGCGGAAGGACGGCTCAGGCCGCCTTCGGCTCCTGCTTGGAGCCTTCGTGCGGCTGCCGGTGCGCCGCGCGCTCGTCCAGCCAGATGACGACCGGGCTGGCGATATACACGGACGAGTACGTCCCCACGATGATGCCCACCAGCATGGCCATGGCGAAGTCGAAGATTTCGCCCACGCCGAAGATGAGCAGACCGATGAGCGACAGCGCCGTCACGCCGGAGGTGAGGATGGTGCGGCCCAGCGTGTCGTTGACGGCGATGTTGATGATCTCCGGCAGCGCCTTGCCCTTGTACTTCACCATGTCCTCACGGATGCGGTCGTAGATGACGATGGTGTCGTTCACCGAGTAGCCCACGATGGTGAGCAGCGCGGCGATGGACGTGAGGTTGAACTCCCGCTGACTCACCAGGTAGTAGCCCGCGACCATGATGACGTCATGGAGCATGGCGAGCAGCGCGCCCGGGCCGAACTTGAAGTCGAACCGGAACGCCACGTAGATGAGGATGGCGACCATGGAGTACACGAGCGCCATGACGCCGCGGTTGCGCAGCTGCTTGCCCACCTGCGGGCCCACGTAGTCCACGCGGCGCTGCTCGAAGTTGGGCTTCTCCATGCCGGCGCCCAGCGCGGCGAACACCTTGTCCGCCATGCCGCTCGCGACGACCTGATAGTCGTAGCCGGTGCCGCCCTGGTTCGCGCCCAGGTCACGCACCTCCTGCACGCCGATGCCAGCGCCCTCCACGGCCTTCTTCACCGCTTCGGGGGACATGGGCTGCGCGGAGCGGAAGTTGACGATGCCGTTCGCCATGTCCGCGTACACGCTGCGCGTCTCGCCCAGGCCCTGGATGGCGGCCTTGGCCTGCTCGGCGTTCGTCTCGGTGAGCTGCGTGACGCCGCCCATGCGCAGCAGGAAGGAGTTCTCCTCGGCCGCGCCCACGCCCTGCACGCTGACGTCGTGCAGACCGCCGGCCTGCGCGCGCTCGCGCACCTGCTGCGCCGTGGTGGGCGTGTTGTACTTCAGCTCCACCACCGTGCCGCCGGCGAAGTCCACGCCGAAGTTGAACCCCACCGTGGCGATGCCCACGATGATGGCCAGGTTGATGATCGTGGAGATGAAGAGCGCCGGCTTGCGCTTGCTGATGAAGTCGAAGTTCGTCTTGTGCTTGAGAATCTGCATGGCGGGTTCCCGTGGCGCCTGAGCCGGTTAGACCGACACCGACTGCGCATTACGGCCGTGGACGAAGTAGGTCGTGATGACGCGCGTCACGACGATGGACGTGAACAGCGACGCCAGGAGACCCACGATGAGCGTGGTGGCGAAGCCGCGGACGGGCCCGGTTCCGGTGAAGAACAGGATGAAGCCCGCGATGAGCGTCGTCACGTGCGCGTCGAAGATGGTCCAGAAGGCGCGGTCGTAGCCCTGGTCCACCGCCGCGCGCGCGGTCTTGCCGTTGGACAGCTCCTCGCGGATGCGCTCGTTGATGAGCACGTTCGCATCCACCGCGATGCCCAGCGTCAGCACGAACCCCGCGATGCCCGGCAGGGTCAGCGTGGCGTTGAAGAACGCCAGACCCGCCAGGATGAGCAGACCGTTGAGCAGGAGCGCCACGTCCGCGATGAGGCCCGACTTGCGGTAGTAGACGGCCATGAAGACGATGACGAGCGCCAGGCCCACCAGCGCGGCCAGGCTGCCCTTCTTGATGAGCTCGTCGCCCAGCGTCGCGCCCACCTGACGGATTTCGCCCACCGTCACCGGCGCGGGCAGCGCGCCCGCCTTGAGCACCAGCGCCAGCGTCTGCGCCTCGCCCAGCCACTCATCGAAGCCGCGAGAGCCCGCGCGGCCCATGGTGATGCGCGCGCGACCGCCGCCAATCTTCTCGTTGATGTTCGGGGCGGTGTGGACGTTGTCGTCCAGCACGATGGCCATGCGCCGGCCCACGCCCGCCTCGGTGAGCTTCTCGAACTCGCGAGCGCCCGCCGGGTCGAAGGCGATGTTCACCTCCGGCTCGTTCATCTGGCTGACGGACGCGTCCGCGCCCGACAGGCTCTCACCCGTGAGCGGCACGTGCTTGTCCACGAGGAAGCTGCGGTACGCGATGCAGTCGTTCTTCTTCACCGGGTTGGCCACGCACTGGGTCAGCACGTCGCGGCCTTCGGGCGCCTTGTCCTTCGCGTACGCCAGCAGCGCCTCGCGGTTGGGCGAGGACAACTGCGGGAAGCCTTCATCCTGCGCCAGGGTGATGTTGCTCTCCGCCGGCGGCGGGCTCTGGGTGAACATCTGCGCGAAGACCTGGGGGTTGGTGTCGTCCACCATCCGGAACTCCAGCTGCGCGGTGGTGCCCACCAGCTCCTTGGCCTGCTCCGGGTTGCTGCGGCCCGGCAGGGAGATCTGGATGGAGTCGGTGCCCAGCTTGCGCACGTCCACTTCCGCCACGCCCCACTTGTCGATGCGGCGGCGGATGACGAGCATCGCCTGGTCCACGGCCTCGTCACGGAAGCGGTTCACCTGGCCCTCGTCCGGCTTGAGCACCAGCGTGCCGCCGTTGCGAGACTCCAGGGAGAAGTCGGTGAAGGTGGCCAGCACCTCCTTCTGGATGGCGTCCATCGTCGCCGGATCCTTGGCCGTCAGCACGAGCTGCAGCCGCTCCGGATCCGTGTCCGCCGTCACTTCGCCCAGCTTCTTGTCGTTGACGTACGTGGCGATCTGCTGCCCGCGGCGCTCGGTGCGCTTCTGCAGGGCCGTCTTGGTGTCCACGCGCATGACCATGTGGATGCCGCCCTGCAGGTCCAGCCCCAGGTTGAGGCGGTACCTGGCGGGAGGCGCCCACGCGGGCAGCCGCTTCTCCAGCACGGCGATGTTGTTGCGCTCGGCGCGATCCAACACCACCAGCGAGTAGTACGTGGGGACGAGGAACCAGAGCGTTCCCAGCGTCACCGCGACAATCATTCCGAACTTCCAATACCAGCCGCGGTCCATTTACTTGTCCTCCTTCTTCTCGGTGGAGGTCGCCGTCGGGGCCGCAGCCACCGGAACGGTTCCCTTCGCACTCACAGCCGTCTTCAGCACGCGCACGCGCACGCCGCTGGCGATCTCCACGGTCACGGTGCTGTCATCCACCTGGTGGATGCGCCCGAGGATGCCGCCGGACGTCACGACGTCATCCCCCTTCTTCAGCCCCGCCAGCAGCGCGCGGTGCTCCTTGAGCTGCTTCTGCTGGGGGCGGATCATCACGAAGTACATGATGGCCACCAGCACGGCGAGGAAGCCGAAGGTCCCCAGGGGAGAACCCGCCCCGGCCTGCGCGAGAATCAGGAAACTGTCAGCCACTCACTGCCTCGTGGTTTGAAGGGAGGATTCGGAAGAAATCCGTGTGTGCCCCGTCCCCGGCGTACGGGTGGGGGCAAAAACATCCGAAAGGGTGGCCTCTTAGCAAGGGCGCCCCATGTGAGCAAGTGAACGCCGGAAGCACGGCAATCCCGTTGGTCGCTCACCGACCACGGGTCCGCTCGGCCTCCTGGGCGTGGGCACGGGCCCGGAAGTCCTTCGCGAACGAAGCGAACCGGTTCTCGGTGATGGCACGGCGTACATCGGCCATCAGGGTGAGGAAGTAGTGCAGGTTGTGCAGTGTGTTGAGGCGCATCGCGAGGATTTCCCCCGCCGCGAACAGGTGGCGCAGGTAGGCCCGGCTGAAGGTCCGGCAGGTGTAGCAGGAGCACGCCGGGTCCACCGGCCGGGGGTCCCTGGCGTAGGCGGCGTTGCGGATGACGAGCTTGCCCTCGGACGTGAAGAGCAGGCCGTTCCGGGCGCACCGGGTGGGCAGCACGCAGTCGAACATGTCCACGCCCTGCTCCACGCACGTCACCAGGTCCAGCGGCGTCCCCACGCCCATCAGGTACCGGGGCTTGTCGCGGGGCAAGAGCGGCGCGGAGTAGGCCACGCCCGCGTGCATCGCCTCCGGGGCCTCGCCCACGGAGTAGCCGCCCAGCGCGTACCCGGGCAGGTCCACCGCGCAGATCTCCTCCGCGTGGCGCTTGCGCAGGTCCTCGTGGAGGCCGCCCTGGACGATGCCGAAGAGCGACGAGCGCTCGCGGCTCCAGGCATTCACGCACCGGTGCAGCCAGCGCGTGGTGCGGGCCAGGGACTTCTCCAGGTAGGGGCGGTCCTCGGTGGACGGGGGGCACTCGTCGAACGCCATGATGATGTCCGCGCCCAGCGTCTCCTGGATGGAGATGGAGCGCTCCGGCGACAGCGAGTGACGCGAGCCGTCCAGGTGCGACTGGAACGCGGCGCCCTCCTCGGTGATTTTGCGCTTCTCCGACAGGCTGAACACCTGGAAGCCGCCGCTGTCGGTGAGCATGGGCCGGTCCCAGGAGATGAAGCGGTGCAGGCCTCCCATCTCCTGGATGAGCGGCTCTCCGGGGCGGAGCATCAGGTGGTAGGTGTTGCCCAGGATGATCTGCGCATCCAGGTTGACGAGGTCGTCGGGGCCCACGCCCTTGACGCTGCCCACGGTGCCCACGGGCATGAAGATGGGCGTCTCGATGGGGCCATGGGGCGTGTGCAGCCGCCCGCGGCGGGCCTTGGTGCCGGTGTCCTCGTGCAACAGCTCGAAGCGCACCAGTCCCGGGGGCACGCGGGTATCGCCCTTTTCCTTGCGCTGCTCGTCGACCACGGCACTCACTCCTTCACCAACATGGCATCGCCGTAACTGAAGAACCGGTAGCCCGCGCGCACGGCCTCCTGGTACGCGGCGAGCGTGCGCTCACGGCCCAGGAGCGCGCTCACCAGCATCACCAGCGTGGAGCGCGGGAGGTGGAAGTTCGTGAGGAGCACATCCACCTGACGGAAGACATAGCCGGGGCGGATGAACATCGCCGTCTCGCCGGGCCCGGAGCGCAGCCGGCCCGTCTGGGGGTCGGTGGCGGACTCCAGGGTGCGCACCACGGTGGTGCCCACGGCGACCACGCGGCGCCCCTCCGCCTTCGCGGCGTTCACGGCGGCGGCGGTGGCCTCCGGCACGGTGAAGCGCTCCGGGTGCATGTGGTGCTTGTCCAGCACCTCCTCGCGCACGGGGAGGAAGGTGCCGGGCCCCACGTCGAGCGTCACCTCCACGCGCGAGATACCCCGCGCCGCGAGGCTCGCGAACACGGCGTCGGTGAAGTGCAGGCCGGCGGTGGGAGCGGCCACGGCGCCAGAAGCGCGCGCGTAGACGGTCTGGTAGCGCTCGGCGTCGGCGGCTTCCGGCTCCCGCGTGATGTAGGGCGGCAGGGGCAGCCGGCCGGCGGCGTCCAGGAGCGAGGCCAGGGAGGCGCCCGGAACGGCGTGGAAGCGAACGCGGTACTCCCCTCCCCCCAGGGCCTCCAGGACCTCGGCGGACAGGCCTCCGGCGAAGGTGAGGGACTGGCCGGGCTTGAGGCCCTTGGACGCCTGTCCCAGGCAGACCCACTCGAGCGATTCGGGAGCCCCGCCCAGCGCGGCGGAGGTCAGCGTGGAGGTGGCGGCGGGCCGGACCACCAGGAGCTCGACGCGGCCGCCGGTGCCGGACTTCTGCCCCAGCAGGCGGGCGGGGATGACGCGCGCGTCGTTGAGGACGAGCAGGTCGCCGTCGCGCAGCAGGTCCCCCAGGTCGGTGAAGCGCTGGTGGCTCCACGCGCCGGTGGCACGGCTGACGACCATCAGGCGCGAAGCGTCCCGGTGGGGCAGCGGCGCCTGGGCGATCTGCGCCTCGGGAAGTTCGAAATCGTAGTCGGAGAGGAGGGACGACACGGGGGCAGCGCTTGTAGCAGTCCCCGCGCCCACGCGGAACCCCGAGGGGCGGGGGTCAGTAGAGCTGCTGGAACTCGGCGCCCGGGTAGTAGTGGGAGAGGATTTCCTGGTACCCCTTCCCCTTGTCGGCGAGCGCCTTGGCGCCCCACTGGCAGAGGCCCGCGCCATGGCCGAAGCCGCGCCCGGTGAAGACGTAGCCCTTGCCGGTGGCCTCCACGTCGAAGTCCAGGCTCTTGAGCCGCATGTAGCCCAGCTTGCGCCGGAACTGCACCCCGTCTACGGAGGAGCCATCCGCGAGCGTCACGCGGGTCACCCGGTGCGTGGCGGTGCGCGCGGTGACGCGCATGCCGTCCGGAGAGGACTTCAGGGCCTTGCGCAGCTCGCCTTCGGACAGGGTCGCGGACCAGCGACTGGCCGGCAGCTTGCCGCAGGGGCAGTCGACAGGCTTCAGGTAGGGCAGGTTCCGCCCGAGCGCATCCTGACCGGACTCGGTGCGGCCCCCGCACGTGGCGTGGAAGTACGCCTCGATGGGGGCCAGGTCGTACGTCAGCACCTCGCCGCGAGTGGCCTCGACCGCGGCGCGCGTCTTCGCGTCCTCGCGATTGACGCCGCCGTACACCTGATGGAGCACGCTGCTGCCCATGTGGAAGGCGGCACCGTAGGAATCCAGCTTCTTCTGCAGCGCGTAGGTGCGCGCGGCGACAGCCTGGGCCTTGAGGGCCTCCAGCGGGAAGGACACCGGCATCTCGCTGCCGAGCACCGCCGCCAGGTAGTCCTCCAGGGGGATGACGTTGATGAGCTGGAGGCTGTCGCGGTAGACGCGCACGACGACGTCGCCGCGCACCTGCGAGTTGCCGGCCTTGAGGGGCTCGTTGCCGGGCCCGCCCGCGTCCAGGGACTCCAGTCCGCCGCGAAAGCGGACGGCATCGCCCACGACCGGAGCGCCGTTGACCTCCAGGCGTCCGCTGCGACGGCGCACGGTGGCCTGTCCCGCGCTGATGGCCACGAAGGAGCCGTCCTCGGCATCGGGTCCGAAGCCAAGGCCGCGACCGCTCACGCGGACCTCGTCCCCGGGGTCATCCATGGCAATGCGCATCGTCTCCACGGCGAACGCCCGCGACGAGGCGAGCAGGAGCAGCAGCAGTGCCACACGTTGCAACATGGTCGAACACTCTAGGGGCGTGGCGATCCGCCTCAAGAAATCGACCGAAGGACTGGGCACGCGGAGGCCGCCACGGACCCACCAAGCCCAACGAAGGACGTCGAAGGCAGGGGTATCCGCCGGATGGGGCAGCCTGATCCCATCTCCCCGCGAGCCACGCAGCCAACGGCCAACTCCGGCCACCTCAGCTGCCGAGCAGTGCCCCCAGTCCACGAGCTTGTGTAGCGCGAGGGATTCGCGCCTGTCCCGGCATGCGCACGAAGCCGCGGAAGAAGAGAGCGTGTCCGACACACCGCAGGGGCCTGGGCGTCCCCTGGCCCGTGATGGGCGCGGGAAGGCAGGGAGTCGAAACAGGGGGCCGTCAACCCGTCCAGTGCCATGCGGCAGCCAGTCAAGGGACCGATGTGGCCCGCGAAAATGCCCGGCGGATGCCGCAGAATGGAATCCGCGTGACTGCCTCCGTACCTGAAGTCTCCCACCTGTCCACCGAAGCCCTCGGCGCGGCCCTTCGCGAGTTGGAGCCGCGCACGGCCGCCGTGTTGCTTCGCCGCCTCGTTGAACGCCGCACGCTCGTGGAGTGCGCGAGCTGGTACGGGATCTCCAGTGACGCCTTCTCGGTGTTGCTGTTGCGCTCCGCCGTGGCGCTGGCCCGACAGGCGGGACAGCCCGCGAGGGAACCGGACGGAGTGGAGGAAGCCGCCGCCTGGGAGCGCATGTTGGCCGCGGCCGTGGAGAAGGACACCGCACCCGTACCCGTGGCGCTGACCCCGGTGGTCCAGGTGTGCAGACGCATGCATGAACTGGGGCCCGAAATGGAAACCGCGCTGGCGAAGGCCGCGCAGGCGGAAGCGGATTCACCCGGACGGGCCCGGGAAGAATGGCTGCGGAGGCTGGCCGTGGCCGCGCTCCTCGCCCTGACGGGCTGGCTGTACTGGACCCGGCCCCCAGAACCCGAACCCAGGCCCGAGCGACGCATGCGCTCCCCGGAGCGCCGCTGATCAGCCCCGGTATTCAAGCGCCGCGTGCCACCTGAACGCCTTTGCACTCCGAACCGTTTGTCCGGCCCGGTGCGCGCATCAGGGGATCGACGAAGCCACGAGCGGAGGCCGCCACGCCACGGCACGCGGAACCGTTGGTGGGCCCGGTGCTCGAATCAGGGTGGATCGACGGAGCCACGAGCGGACGGCCACCACGCCACGGCATGTTGAACCCTTGGCGGCCTGCCCTTCTACTGCGCGGCAGCGAGACCGAACGAGGCTCGGTGCGGACCTCACAGGCGCACCCGAACTGTTGGAAGGCCCCCGCCCGGCCCGGCAAGAGAAGCGAACGAGGCCGCGAGCAGACATCTCCAGGCACTCTCAAACCATTGGAGGCCCCGACCAGGCTCGGCGAGAGGAACGGACGAGGCTGGGTGCGGACATCCGCGCTTCCGCACCACCGAGGCCCCTACCCGGCGCATCAGGAGGATCGAACGAGGCCGGAGACGGACGCCAGACATGCCCCGCCCCGTCGAGGGCCCATTCCCATGGTCAGGGTGACTGGACGCAGCCGGGAGCGGACGCATATGGGTAGGGCATGCGAGCAACCGGGTCGTGGCTGGCAATCCTCGTCGTGGGCATCGGGCTGGCGGGCTGCGCGAAGCACGTGGACACCCGGGTGGCCGGGGACGACGACGCGGCCATCGACGGGGCCACGGCGCGCCTGGAAGAGCTCCGGGCCCGAGAGCAGGAGGACGATCTGGACTGCGCGGAGCAGTGCGACCTCTCCGCGAAGACCTGTGCCACGGCGGAGCAACTGTGCGGGCTGGTGGAGCGGAACCCCGACCGCGACGACCTGCCGCCGCGCTGCGCGAACGCACGCGAGCAGTGTGCGGGCGCGGGCGATGGCTGCGCGCGGTGCCAGGCCGGCTGAAAAGCCTGGCGTGAGGGAACCGCCCACCGGGAGACGCTCGCCCATGCGTCCCCCGTGGCTCCATGCCTATGATGGGTCCGACTCAGGAGCCTCGACATGACCACGCGCCTTCCGCTGTTCCTCGCTGCCTCGTCGCTCCTGCTGGCGACGCCCGTCCTCGCGGAGGACGAAGGTCTGTCGCCCGAGAAGGTGGCAGCCATCCGCCGTGACGAAGCCGCCGCCCAGACGAAGGTGGGGGCGTCCTACGGCAACCGGAAGTCGTCGGAGATGAGCAACGCGGAGCGCGGCCAGGCCATCCGCGATCAGCAGGCGGAAGCCGCCAAGGTCATGGAGAAGCACGGCATCTCAGCGAAGGAGTACGCCGGCTACACGGCGAGGATGACGCCCGACGACAACGCGCGCGCCGCCAACGAGGCCAAGCGGCTCGAGGACAAGGCCAAGGCCGACAAGGAAGCCGAGGAGAAGAAGCGCGCCGCCGGCGACCAGGAGGTCCACATCCAGCAGGGCTTCAGCGACGCGGAGCCCGTGGAGCTGGAATCCGCGGAGGGAGCGGAGGTGTCCGTCGATGTCGACGGGAGCCTGGAGTCCGGACCGCCCGTGGACATCGCGAAGATGGTGGATGAAACCCCGGCCCCGACTGGCCGGAAAGCGTCGAAGTCGAACTCCCGTCGCGGCCGGTAGCACTCCGCCGCGCGCATGCGGCGAGACCCTTCACGCCCCCCCGCGCCCGAGCGAACGAAGCACGCGGGAGGCCCGGACCGTCAGCGGCCCATTTCCCGGGAACGGGCCTGCCACACCTCATCGTACGGGCAGGAGCAGTCGGTCTCCTCGGGTTCAGGGTAGGCGTACGTCTCGCCCTTGTAGTTGCGGAACAGGGTCTCCCGCTCCCCACGCTCGATGACGTAGTCGGGCTGGAGGGTGACCTTCCCGCCGCCCCCCGGAAGATCCACCGCGAGGTGCGGCACGGCGAGCCCGGTGGTGTGTCCGCGAAGCTGCTGGAGGATCTCCAGCCCCTTGGAGATGGGCGTGCGCAGGTGTTCGCACCCTTCGGCGACATCCATCTGGTGCAGGTAGTACGGCCGCACGCGGCTGCGCAGCAGCTTGTGGGACAGCTCCTTGATGATCCGCGCGTCCGAATTGAGCTGCCGCATCAGCACGGCCTGGTTCTCCACGGGCACACCATGATCCACCAGCCGCTCACACGCCTCCCGCGCCTCCGGGGTCACTTCCTTCGGGTGGTTGAAGTGGGTGATGACGTAGACGGGCGCGTACCGGCGAAGCAGCTGCGCGAGCGAATCCGTCACCCGCATGGGCAGCACCACCGGCACCCGCGTTCCAATGCGGATCATCTCCACATGCGGAATCTCGCTCAGCGGCGCGAGCAGCGACTCCAGCCGCTCCTCGCCCAGCAGGAACGGGTCTCCGCCGGAGATGAGCACGTCGCGGACCTCCGGGTGGTTGCGCACGTACTCGATGCCCCGGCGCATCTGGTCCCTGGTGAGCTCCGCCTCCCCGCCCTTGGTGATGCGGCGCCGGGTGCAGTGGCGGCAGTAGACCGAGCACGTATCGATGGCCAGGAACAGCACCCGGTCCGGATACTTGTGCACGATGCACTCCTCCGGGCGCGTCTTGTCCTCGCCGAGCGGATCCTCCAGCTCACCGGGCCGCACGCGGGCCTCGGCCCGCACGGGGATGGACTGCATGCGCACCGGACACGACGCGTGGTCGGGGTCGATGAGCGACAGGTAGTAGGGGCTGATGCCCACCCGGAACAGCGAGGACGTCTCCTGCACCCCGGCGCGCTCGTCGGGGGTCAGACGGACGTAGCGCTCCAACTGCTCCAGATTGCGCACCGCATGCCGCTGCTGCCAGCGCCAGTCCGCCCACTCGGCATCAGAGGCGGAAGGAAACAAGCGGGCCCGCCCCTCGGCACTGACCGAGGGGCGCGCGACCACGGGCGCGGACGAGACTGCGGAGGAATCCATCACGCGGCCTTCGGCTGCTCCCGCCACCACGCCTGACCGGACTCCGGCAGCGTGTCGATGGGATCGAAGTACTCGTACTTGCGATCAAGTGCCTCGGGGTCGTTCGCCTCGACACTCGTGCGGTAGTTCTTGGTCCAGTAGGAGATGCCGCGCTCGCGGTCGTACTCCGCCACCTGATGGATCCACCGCTTGCCCACGAACGGCACGTCACAGACGATGCGCGGCGTGGCGAAGCCCGGCATGTAGCCCATGATGTCGTGCTGGAGCTTCTGCGCCTGCGCCACCGACAGCCGCCAATGCTCGCTGTTGGGGATCATGTCGCACATGTAGAAGTAGTACGGCAGGATCTTCGCGTGGTCGAGCAGCGTGAAGCACAGGTCCAGCAGCGCCTTGGAGCTGTCATTCACGCCCCGCAGCAGCACGCCCTGGTTGCGCACGTCGCGGAAGCCCATGTCGAGCAGCTTGCGAACCGCCTTGCCCACCAGCGGCGTGAGCTGCTGCGCGTGGTTGACGTGCGTGTGCAGCGCCAGGTCCACGCCGCGATCCACGGCCTTCTTCGCCAGCCGGTCCAGCCCCTGCAGGACGCTGTCCTGGAGGAAGTGCTGCGGCAGGGCCATCAGCCCCTTGCTGGCGAGCCGGATGTCCCGAATGTTCGGGATGTCCATCAGCGCGCTGACGAACGGCTCCAGCGCCTGGATGGGCAGGTTCGCGATGTCGCCGCCGGACACCACCACGTCGCGCACGGTGGGCGTGCGGCGCAGGTAGTCCAGCATCTGCTCGTAGCGTTCCTTCTGGCCCGTCGCGAACTTGTGCTTGGACACCTGGGGCACGTCATTGCCCACCAGGTCCATGCGGGTGCAGTGGCCGCAGTACTGCGGGCAGGTGGGCAGCATCTCCGCCAGCACCTTGGTCGGATAGCGGTGCGTCAGGCCCTCGACGACCCACATGTCAGCCTCGTGGAGGCTGTCACGGCTGGCGCGAGGGTGGTTCGCCCAGTCGGTGCGGCGGTCCGCGAGCGCCGGCAGCATGTACCGGCGGACGGGGTCCTGCCACAGGTCCTCCAGGTTCATGGTGTTGAGCATCTGGGGCGGGACGAGGATGGACATCGTCGCCCGCTCCTTCTGGTCCAGCTCCATGCCCATGGCCAGATCGTCGGGCAGCAGCGTCCCGAGCGTCGCCTTCAGCTCCCGCAGGTTCTTCACGGTGTGCTTGCGCTGCCAGACGGAGCTCTCCCACTCCGCTTGCGTGACGTCCTTGAAGCCCGGGATGCGCCGCCAGTCGGGCTCCACGAACTCCTTGCGGAGCGGATAGGTGAACGGCTGCTGCGCGGGGCCAGCGTCGGGCTTGCCTCGATTGGACGTCGTGCTCATGGACACATCACCTCAACGAATGGAGCGTCTGCGGCGAGGCGTCTTAGCCCGCCCCCCAACATCCCTGCTCAACAATCGCAGAGGGCACAAGATGCCCTCTGGTCGGCCGTCTCCGTCAGTTCACCGGGACGTTGATCAGCTTGGCGACACCACCCTCTTCGATGATGACGACCTGCGGCTTGGTCGACTTGCCGTTGAGCTTGAAGACAACCTTGCGCTTGCCCACGGGCAGGCTGAGCGGGTTGCCCAGCGGGACGGGACTGACCCGCCCCGTGTTCTTCCCATCTACCCAGATCTGAGCACCCGCCGGGGAGGTGCTGCAGGCGAACTTGCCCACCGCGTTGCTCGGCGCCGGCTTCGGAGGCTTCGGCTGTGTCGGCGTGGCGACAGGCGTGGGCTTGGGCGGCTTGGGCTTCGGCGGAGTGGGCGGCTCAGGGGTCGGCGTCGGCTCGGGCACCGCCTCCAGCGTGAAGGCGACCTTCACCTCGGCGTCACCGGAAGACGTGAACTCACCCGTGAAGGGTTTGAAGCCTTCGCGCTTCGCCGTGAAGCTGTACGTCTTGCCAATCTCCAGATCGGCAAGCTTCGCCCCGGGGACCTTCCCAAGGGACTTGCCCCCCACCACGATCTCCGCGCCGTCCTGGCCCTCGAACGAGGCCGTGAACGTCTTCGGAGCCGGAGGCTCCACAGGCTTGTCCGGGGGCGTCTCGGGGGGGGTCGGCGGAGGATTGTTCGCGACCACCGGGGGCGGCGTCACCGGAGGCGGCGTCGCGGGCGGCGGATCCTTGGGAGGCGTCGCGGCTTTGGCCTTCAGGACCAGGGGGACGACGGTCGCCTCCTGTCCCGCCACGACCTCGACCTGCTGGGCTGTGGGCTGGTAGTCCGGAGCCGACGCGCTGATCTGGTGCACGCCAGCGGAGAGTTCCACCACCTCGTTGGCCTTCACGGGCTGCCCATCCACCAGGACCGTGGCGCCGATGGGCCTCACGACGAAGTTGACGTACCCCGTGGAGGAGCCACGCACCGCGAACACCAGCCCACCGATGAGGAGCAGGGCCACCGCCGCAGCCGCGCCGATGATGGCGGGCTTGGGAATCGGCTTCTTCTGTCCAGCCGCCTGAGGCTTCGGTTTGGCGGGCTTGGCCGCGGCCTTGACGGGAGGAGCCCCCTTCGCGCCGCCCTTCGGGGCCTTCTGGGGGATGGTGGCCGGTCCATCCTCCTCGTCGTCGTAGCGCGGGTCGTCGGAGTCTTGCGCCCCGTTGTCGTAGTCGTCCTGCCCCTCACCGCCGTACTCGTCCGCCGGGTCGTCGTAGGCATCATCCGCCTCAGCGGCCTGGGCCTGGGGACGCAGCCCGTTGTGGCGAGAGCCCACCGGAAGGGTGATGTTGCCCGTGGTCTCCTCTTCCTCCGGGTCCAGCACGGGCGCGGCGGAGCCACCACGTCCTCGGGACGGAGGCGCGGTCGGAGCCGGACCGATCATCGTGGCGCCGCCATAGGCTTCGCCCCCCTCGTCCCCGATGATGACCTGGGACTTGGGGCCACTCTTGTTCTTGCCGCGGGGCCCGTCTTCCCGCCCGAAGGGAGAAGCGCTGGTGTGATGTCCGGCCCGGTCGATGGGGTTCTCCGACCGACCCGTGATGCTGTCGTCCACCACCACGCTGCTGTCGGCGATCCGGGTCTCCGGAGGCCGAAGCGTGTGCGTCGAATCGACGATCTGCGTCTTGTCGGCGGCGCCATCCATCTCCGCCAGTTCCTCGACGGAGGGCGGAGGAATGTAGCCAGGCGCGGGCTGCGCTGGCGCCGTCGAAGCGCGCCCCGCAGGAGACCCGGGCGCCGCAGGAGATCGCTTCTGCGAGGTTGGGCGGGCCGCAGGAGGAGGAGGAACCGTCACGCCAGACTGTTCAATCTGGTCCGGACGTTCGACGGAGGCATATCGCTCCATCTTCTCCGCCTCGCGCAGCATGTCCTCGGCGAAGGCCTCCTTCATGAAGGTGGACAGGTGCTTCGACGAATAGATGGCATCCCCCGCCAGGAGGAAGCGCATCAGATCCTCCTGCAGGTCCGACGCCCACTGGTAGCGATCCTCGGGCTCACGCGCGAGCGCCTTGAGGACGACCTTCTCCAGTCCCGCGGAGATGTTCGGGTTGAACTCGCGAGGCAGCGGGATGTCCGCGTTGCGCACCTTCTCCAGGGTGGAGAAGTCCGACTCGCCCACGAAGAGCTTCTCGCCCGTGAGCATTTCGTACAGCAGGACGCCGACGGCGAAGATGTCGCTGCGCCGATCGATAGGCATGCCCCGGACCTGCTCCGGGCTCATGTAGCCGAACTTCCCCTTGAGGATGCCGGCTTGCGTCTTCTGCGAACGGTTGGCCGCCTTGGCGATGCCAAAGTCGATGATCTTCGTCTCTCCCTCGTAGGACACGAGGATGTTCTGGGGAGAGACGTCGCGGTGGATGATGCCCAGGTCCTGGCCACGCGCGTCCTTCTTGCGGTGGGCGTAGTCCAGGCCCTCACACATCTTGGAGACGATGAACACCGCCTGGGCGGTGGGCATGATCTCCTTGCGACGGCGATAGCGCTCCAGGAGCGTGCGGACATCGCGGCCGGCCACGTACTCCATGGCGATGAAGTACGTGTCCTCGTGCTTTCCGAGTTCATGGATGTGGACGATGTTGGCGTGGTTCAGCTGAACGCTGATCCGCGCCTCATCGATGAACATCGTGATGAACTCGTCATCCTCGGCCATCGTCGGGAGGATCTTCTTGATGGCCAGGATGCGCTCAAAGCCCTCGACGCCAAAGGCCTTCGCAATGAAGACCTCGGCCATACCGCCGACGTTGACGCGCTCAAGGAGCAGGTACTTCCCAAAGAAGGTCGGCTTCTTCATCTCGCGGGGCTGCCCGGCGCCGGCGAGTACGGACCGCGGCAGGCGGTGCGCAGACCGGGGGGAGAAGAGACTCTAGATCCTGCGGCATCGGCGGTCAAACATCCACGATGACGCGATTCCCCAAGGAATCCGAGAACTTGGCGACCAAGCGCCCCCAAAGCGGCCCACCCCGCTTCCCAGGCGCTCCTGGGCGCCGCTGAACCGGGGGCGAACAGGACCAGGCTCGCCACCCGAATACAGCCCGATTCGGGCCCGCCAGGGCGCTCCAAACGGGCGAATGACGCAGACATGGAGGAGGAAGCAGGAACGTCGATCCAGCACAGGAGCCCAGCTCGGGGCTCCCGATCACACCGGCCGACCTGCGCCACGGAAAGGACGCCCCGGTTGGGCGCGCCCCGGAGGCCATGCGCCAACGTGCCGCGAGAAAGACCCCGCTCGGCGTCCGTTGACTCCAAACACAGGCAGCGTGCACCAGGGTCCGTCGCACGCGAGCCAAACCCAAAGCCCGCAAAGACAAAAGCCCCCGGCGCCTTGCGGCACCAGGGGCTCTTCAAAAAGAATCCGGCAGCGACCTACTCTCCCACGCGGTTTCCCGCGGAGTACCATCGGCTCTGGAGGGCTTAACTTCCGTGTTCGGGATGGGAACGGGTGTGACCCCTCCGACATTGCCACCGGAAAAGCGAATGACGGTGCATACGAAGGGTAAGTTGCAAGCTTCTGCTTGAATGAAGCCTCTTCATTGAAGAAGAGTGAAATAGCTATTGTCTTCCGGGCAGACGCCTTGCTTCGCGTCCTGGCCTCGGCCTTAGCCCCGAATCCCTTACTCCCCGGTTGGGGGCATGCAAGAGAAGGGGGAAAGTAAGCCGCTCGACTTATTAGTACTGGTTAGCTTAACGCGTTACCGCGCTTACACACCCAGCCTATCAACGTGGTAGTCTTCCACGAGTCTTCAGGGGCTTGCGCCCGGGATACCTGGTCTTGAGGTCGGTTTCCCGCTTAGATGCTTTCAGCGGTTATCCAATCGGCACATGGCTACCCAGCGATGCCTCTGGCGAGACAACTGGTACACCAGCGGTGCCTCCAACCCGGTCCTCTCGTACTAAGGTCAGAGCCTCTCAAGTATCCTACGCCCACAGCAGATAGGGACCAAACTGTCTCACGACGTTTTGAACCCAGCTCGCGTACCGCTTTAATTGGCGAACAGCCAAACCCTTGGGACCTGCTCCAGCCCCAGGATGCGATGAGCCGACATCGAGGTGCCAAACCTCCCCGTCGATGTGAACTCTTGGGGGAGATAAGCCTGTTATCCCCGGAGTACCTTTTATCCGTTGAGCGATGGCCCTTCCATTCAGGACCACCGGATCACTATGACCTGCTTTCGCACCTGCTCGACCTGTCGGTCTCGCAGTCAAGCTCCCTTATGCCATTGCACTCGACGCCCGGTTTCCAATCGGGCTGAGGGAACCATCGCGCGCCTCCGTTACTTTTTGGGAGGCGACCGCCCCAGTCAAACTACCCACCAGACAGTGTCCCAGTCCCGGCTGACGAGACATGGTTAGACACCAGAAATCAACAGGGTGGTATTTCACCGTTGCCTCCACCGAACCTAGCGGCCCGGCTTCAAAGGCTCCCACCTATCCTACACAGTCAATCCCTAGTGTCACTGTCAAGTTGTAGTAAAGGTTCACGGGGTCTTTCCGTCTTGCTGCGGGTAAACTGCATCGGCACAGCTATTTCAATTTCGCTGAGTCCCTCTCCGAGACAGTGCGGAAGTCGTTACTCCATTCGTGCAGGTCGGAACTTACCCGACAAGGAATTTCGCTACCTTAGGACCGTTATAGTTACGGCCGCCGTTTACTGGGGCTTCGGATCATCGCTTCGCCTTGCGGCTGACGAATCCCCTTAACCTTCCAGCACCGGGCAGGAGTCAGACCCTATACGTCGGCTTGTCGCCTTCGCAGAGTCCTGTGTTTTTGGTAAACAGTCGCTACCGCCATTTCTCTGCAACCTCTCTCGGCTTCGGCTGTACGCCTACACCTACCAGAGGCCCACCTTCTTCCGAAGTTACGGTGGAAATTTGCCTAGTTCCTTGGAGGAGAGTTCTCTCAAGCGCCTTAGGATTTTCTCCTCACCCACCTGTGTCGGTTTGCGGTACGGACACCCTGCAGACTCCCTGCGGGACTTTTCTTGGAAGCAGAGCATCAGCGACTTACCCCTTGCGGGGCGCCATGGGATCTCGGGGATAGCTGCCGCGCCTTTATTCGTACGCGACACCCCTACGTCTTTAGACTGACACAACCACCCGTCAGCTCGCCTAGCTTTCTCCGTCCTCCCTCAGTTCAACGTCTGCAAGATGGCGCAGGAATATTAACCTGCTTGCCATCACCTA
>NZ_JAPNJZ010000003.1:170000-396507 GCF_026626765.1 Corallococcus sp. bb12-1
TCCGTCTGACGGTCCCGAAGCCGGCGCTCCAGCTCATCCATGGAGGGGGGCAGTACGAAGATGAGAACCGCGTCAGGGTGCTTGCGCTTGATGGACTGCCCGCCCTGCACATCAATGTCGAAGACTGCGGTGCCACGGCGGCTTCGCGCTTCATCCACCACCGACTGGGGGCTTCCGTAGAAGTGGCCGTGCACTTCGGCCCACTCCACGAACTCCCCCTGTTCGATCTTCTGCTGGAAGGTGGCCACCCCGACGAAGTGGTAGTCCTCCCCTTCCTGCTCCTTGCCTCGGGGCCGGCGGGTGGTGACGCTCGTGGAGAAGATGCCGTCCGGCATCTCCTTCAGGAGTCGGTGCGCGAGCGTGGTCTTTCCCGCGCCGGAAGGAGCGGAGAGGACGAGCAACAAGCCAGGCGGGAGTCCAGAGGGTTCGTTCATTCGACGTTCTGCACCTGTTCGCGGATGCGCTCGACCTCGGCCTTCATCGAGACCACGCGCGCGGAGATCTCCGCGTGCTGGCTCTTGGAGCCCGTCGTGTTCACCTCGCGGTGCATCTCCTGCACAAGGAAATCCATGCGCCGGCCGACCGGCTCGGGGCTCGCCATGAGGAGCCGGAACTGCTCGAGGTGGGTCGCCAGCCGGGTCACTTCTTCGGCGATGTCCGTGCGCTCGGCGAACAGGGCCACTTCCTGCGCCAGCCGCTGCGGGTCCACCGCGACGCCGCGCGCGAGCTCCGCCACACGCTCTGTGAGCCGCTGCTGGTAGTCGTTCACCGCTCGCGGCGCGAGCCGGGCCACTTCCTGGCTCCAGCCCTCGATGAGCTTCATCCGGGTGTCGAGGTCCGTGTGGATGGACTCGCCCTCCGTGTTGCGCATCGTCTCCAGCGCCGCGAGGGCCTGCTGGAGCGCGGTCTGGGTCGCCTGGGTGGCCGACTCCACGTCCACGCCCTTCTCCTCCAGGCGGATGACGCCCGGCTGGTTGGACACCTGCGACCAGGCCACCTCGGCGGTCACGCCCAGGGCTTCAGCGACTTCGCGGAAGGCTCGCGCGTACTCGCGGGCGAGGGCGACATCCACCGTGGGGACATTGCCCGAGACGGTGGCGGCCTGACGGCGCACCAGGATCTCCACCGAGCCTCGCGCGAGCCGGTCCTTCACCAGCTTCACGAGCGCGGGCTCCAGCGCGGACAGCTCGCGCGGCAGCCGGACCTTCACTTCGCAGAACTTGTGGTTGAGCGAACGAGCCTCCACGGAGACCTCTTCGTCTCCCACGCGGGCGCGGCCCGAACCAAATCCGGTCATGCTTTTGAGCATCGGGCGGGGTGCTAGGGGCTTTCCGCCCCGAGGTCAAGCCAGCGTCTTGTGTCCATTCCAATTCTGGTAGGGTCCGCCGCGATGGCGTGGCACAAGCGGCTCGAAACGTGGGCAAAGCTGGCGCTGACGCTCCTGGCCTCAGTCCTGTTCTGGCGGCCTGGACGTCGTCGTTCGCTCGGAACGCCCCTCCCCCTTCCTCGCAAGGTCCTGCTGGTCCGGCCTGACAACCGTGTGGGTGAAGCCCTGCTCACCACGCCCTTGTTGCGGACCCTCAAGGCACTCGTCCACCCGCCCCCGGAAGTGCACATCCTGGTGCACACCAAGGTGGTCCGTGTCCTCCAGGGACATCCTGATGCGGATGCCGTCCTGGGCTTCGACCGGCGACTGCTGTGGCTGGGCCCCCTGGCGCCCGGCATCCGCGCGCTCCGTCGTGCGGGCTACGACACCGTGGTGGACTGCGCCAACTGGAGCGCGCCTTCGGTGACGAGTGCGCTCGTAGCCCGGATGGTCGGGCCCAAGGCGGTCGTCATCGGGCCGGGCATCTGGCCCGTGACCCTTCTGCAGTCGGTTTCGGTGCCTGCCCGCTCCGACACGCGGCACGAAGCCGTCCAACGCACGCACCTTCTCACCCCCCTGACGCAGGGGGCTGTCACCCAGGGGCTTTCCTTCCGGGAGCCGGTGCTCGGAGCCTCGTTCCGGACCTATCTGGAAGGCTTCGCGGGGAAGGGGCCTCGACGCGCGGTCATCAATCCCGGGGGGCGACTGGGCGAGCGTCGCATTCCCGCCGAGGCGTTTTCGGCGGCGGCCCGGGAGCTGATTTCGCTGGGCCATGTGCCCATCGTCACGTGGGGGCCGGGTGAGGAGGCGCTGGCGCAGGCCGTGCTCTCCGGGGCTCCGGGGGCTGAACTTGCTCCGGCCACCAGCATCGACGAGCTCGCCGCGCTCATGCGGGCCGCGGGTCTGACCGTCTGCAACAACACCGGGCCCATGCACCTGTCCGTCGCTGTGGGCGCACCCACGTTGGCATTCTTCCTGCGCATGGACATGGAACGCTGGGGCCATGCGGTCGGGCCCCATCGAATGGTGGACCTGACTCCCTTGGTGGATGGGGCCTCTGGCGCAGGCATGGAACAACGCGTGGCCGAAGAGGTCCGGTCGTTCGTCGCGGAGCGGAGCTCGCTCACGGGGTGAGCGGTCGCTCCCGCTCAGACACCATCTGCGGGATGCCCTGCTCCACGGGCCAGGCTCGCAGGCACCGGGGGCAGTGGACTTCTGGCGGGGGTCCCTCTTGCGGTTCGAGCGGCCCCTTGCAGTGGGGGCAGCCCAGGATGGACCTCAGCACCGGCTCCAGGACCATGGGCTACTTCGTGCCTTCGCGGCCGAGTCTTCGCGCCAGTTCCGTGGTGCTGTGGTCCTTCGGATCTCCCGCCACCGCGGTCCTCCCTCCGTAGGCCCGGACCTCGTCGCCCTCGGGAATGGAGTCCGGCGTGTAGTCCGTCCCCTTCACGTGCACGTCGGGCTTGAGGGCCCGGATGATGACTCGCACGTTCGGTTCGTCGAAGACGACGACCCGGTCGGTGCAGGACAGGGCCGCTACCAGCTCCGCGCGCTCGGCTTCAGGGATGTGGGGGCGGCCCGGCCCCTTGTACGCCCTCGTGGAGGCGTCCGAGTTCACCGCCACCACCAGCACGTCCGCCAGGGCCTTCGCTCCCTCCAGGTACCGGACGTGCCCGACGTGCAACAGGTCGAAGACCCCGTTCGCCAGGGCCACCGTGCGCCCCTGTTCTCGCCAGCGTTCCCGTTCCTCCGCGATGGCCGCGAGGGGGCGAAGCTTGTCCAGGGTGTTCATCGCGGGCTCCGCAGCGCTCCGAGAAGTTCTTCCCGGGACACCGTCGCCGTGCCGGGTTTTTGCACCACCAGGGCGCCCGCCACGTTCGCGAGCCTCGCCGCCTCTCCGAACGAGGCTCCGGCCGCGAGCGACAACGCGAGGCTGGCGATGACCGTGTCTCCTGCTCCCGTCACGTCCACCGCCGACTTCGCTCCGTGCACGGGGATCAGGTCCACTCCCCCCTTCTTGTCGAAGAGCGCCATGCCGTGCCGGCCCCGGGTCACCAGCAGCGCCTGACACCCCAGCTTGCGCACCGCCGCGTGTCCGGCCTCCAGCAGATCTTCCTTCGTGCGCACCGGACGCCCCGTGAGCGCCTCCAGCTCCGGCTCGTTGGGCTTGCACACCGTCAGGCCCGTGAAGGACGCGAGGGCGTAACGGCTGTCCACGCAAACGGGGAGTCCCTTCGCCGCGAGCGTCCTCAGCACCTCGCGGACCTCGTCGCCCACCACTCCGGCGCCGTAGTCCGACACCACCACCGCATCCGCGTCCTTCGCGGAGGCTTCCACCTGCCGGGCAATCGCCTTGCGCATGCGGGGTGGGAGTTCTCCGCGCTGGCCCTGGTCCACGCGGAGCATCTGCTGCCTCGTCGTGCTCACGCCTCCCGCGAGGATGCGCGTCTTCGTCTCCGTCTGGATGCTCCGGCTGCTGACCGCGTGCAGTTGGATGTCAGCGGTTTCGAAGAGCTTGCGCAGCGACCGGCCCATTGGATCCACGCCCAATGCACCCACCGCTGTCACCTTACCGGATAGCGTCCGGACGTTGGCCGCCACGTTGGCGCCTCCGCCCAGCTTCACTTCCGAGGACTCGTAACGGACGATGAGCACCGGGGCCTCGCGGCTCACCCGATCCGTCTGCCCGTAGAGGTAGTGGTCGGCGACCAGGTCCCCCACCAGCAACACCCGGCGGCGCGCGAAGGCGAGTGGCAACCGCGAGGACGAAGCTGTCGGACGTGAGGACGGGGCCGCGGCCATGGGCGCGCTTTGTCCCACAGCACCCTGGCCCTCACAAGTCGCGCGTCGCGGCTGGGAGCCCGAGTGCTCGCCGTAGATGAGGCTCGCCCTCCAGGACTTCCACTCCCAGCCGCACAACCCAGGCTTCGAAACCCGGCGGCAGCCGGACCGCGTCCTTCTCCGTCGTCACCACGAGCGCGCCCTCCCTCCCGGCCCGAGTTTCAACGTCTCGCAACTCGGCCGCCGTGAAGTGGTGGTGATCCGGGAAGAGGGCCGCGTCCCGCACCTCCGCTCCGAGCGCGGTGACGGTTCGCAGGAAGCCTCCGGGCCTCGCCAGTCCCGCGAGCACGAGGACCGGCCGTCCTTCGAGGGCGCTCGTCGCGTGCTCCGTGCCCGAGGAATCCCACCAGCCCGTGGGCCCGTAGCGCGTCCGGACCCTGGGGGCCGTGATGGCTTCGAGCCAGGGCATGGGGACCGTGGGTGTTGACGACAGGGGTGCTGCTCGCAGCCAGAGGAGCGTGGCCCGGCGCAGGGCCGAGGGCGGCTCTCGCAGCGGTCCCCTCGGGAGCAGGTGGCCGTTGCCCAGGCCCACGGCTTCGTCCACGACCACCAGATCTTCGTCGCGGTGGAGGCGACGATGCTGGAAACCGTCGTCCAGCAGGACCGTGTCCAGGCCGAACTCATCCCTGGCCCGGCGCGCCGCTGCAACCCGGTTGGCGCCCACGAAGAGTCGGGCCCGTGGACATCTGCGCGCCAGCAACAGGGGTTCGTCTCCGGCTTGCGTTACCGCGGGCGCGGGTCCGGCACCCGTGAAGGTCAGGGGCTCCGGGGACTCGCGGCCGTAACCTCTCGTGAGGATGCCGACCTTGCGCCCTTCGCGGATCAGCATTTCGGCCAGGTGCAGCACCGCTGGCGTCTTGCCCGTTCCTCCCACGTTGACGTTGCCGACCGAGATGACCCGCAGCCCTTCGACGTGTTCGGCTCGCAGCAGGCCCGAGTCGTAGAGCGCGCCTCTCAGGCGGACCGCTCCGCTGTAGGTCCAGGACAGCAGGGACAGGGGTGACAGGAGGGCCTTGCGGGTCCAGGGCTCCAGGGTGGGCGGATAGAAGACCCGCTCCAGGGCCGTGGGCGCGCTGGCTTCCGAGGTCTGCTGGGGGCTTCGCGTGCTGAGTCCGGTGCCCGGACTGGCGCTCATCGCCGGACCTCCGCTGCCTGCCGGTAGAGGTCCAGGATGTCGCTGGCGATGCGTTCGTTCGTCGGATGTTCGCTCTTCGCGCTCGCTCCAGACAGGGCGGCGGTGAGCACGGCGCCCACCGTGGGGGCTTCCACCTGCGTGTCCGCGAGGTCCGGGAGCGCTCCTTCCTTCACCGCCACCACCCGGACTCCGCAGGCTCGCGCCTGGGCCGCGGCCCTCGCGCTCCAGTCGTTCCCCAAGCCGAGGATCCAGACCTCGTCCAGCGCCTGCAACCACTTCGCGAAGGCCTGGCCCTGCTGGTAGCCCGCGAAGGTCACCTGTTCCTTGAGGCCCCTCTCAGAGACCTGGACCCGGGTCGCTTCGAGCAGGGCGCCGTCGCCTACCAGCACGAGGCGGGCTTGCGGACGCTGGCGCACGAAAGCTCCGAAGGCTTCGACTCCCAACGCGTGACGCCGACTCTCCTGGAACGTGGAGATCATTCCCACGAGGTGCGTGTCATCAAGGCCCAGGGCTCGACGGAGGGCCTTGCGGTCCTTCGCTGGCTCGAACATCGGATCCACCAGGGCGGGGAGGACCTGGACGGGGCGATGTCGTCCTTCGAGCTTTGCTCGCAGGTGGATTGCCGGCACCGTGTAGGCGCCTGCGTCGGGCAGGGAGGAGCGCAACGAGCGGGGCGCGTGGATGGAGCGGATCCGCACCGCGCCCTTCGGCGTTCCCCAGCGGGCCAGCAGGTGATCGTGGGTGAAGTGGGCGTGAAGCACGTCCACCTGCCTTCGACGGAGGGCTCGGAGGTCGCTCCACAGCTCCCACGGTGACGACTTCACGGACAACGCGAGGCCTCCCTCGTCCAGGAGGCTTAGTGCCTCGATGCGCGGGACGGCGGGCTCTTCCGCGGCGATGTCCTTGCGTTTGCGGTCCACCGCGACCGTGACTTCGTGGCCCAGGGCTCGCTGCGCCTGGGCCAGCAGTGCCACGTTCTCCGCCGGGCCGCTCCAGAACGGGCTCGCCAGCAGGTGCAGGATGCGCATCAGCGCTCCACCAGCGAATGATAGAGGTCGCTCAGCGCCCTTGCTTCGTGTTCGACGCCGCAGCGACTCCGCGCTTCCTCTTCGGCGTTGCGTCCCACCTGACGCGCTCGCTCGGGTTCACGGGTCAGTTGATCCAACAGGTCGCGCAGTCCCTTCACGTCGCCGGGTTCGAAGAAGAAGCCCGTGCGGCCGTGCTCGATGAGCGTGTCCAGATAGGGCAGCTTCGACGCCACCACGCAACAGCCGGACGCCATCGCCTCCACGTGCACCAGCGAGTAGCCCTCCGCATAAGACGGATGCACCAGGATGCTCAGGCCCTGATACCAGGGCTCGATGGTGGACTGCTCTCCCGCGAGCTTCACCCGCTCATCGATGCCCTGGCGCAAGCCATTCACCCACTCGAGGTCCGGCCCCTTCGCGAGCCCCACCAGCACCGCCTGCCACTCCGGCCGCTCCGGCAACAAAGGCCGCAGGGCTTCAATGAAGTCGCCCTGCCCCTTCTCCTTGCGGATCCGCCCGATGACGCCGATGCCGTAGCGCCCTCCCTGGTCCAGTCGCGTCCAGGCGGCGTCCCGATCTTCCGGTGGACGGAAGCGCGTCAGGTCGATGCCGTGGGAGATCACCGTGGAAGGGAGCGCGATGACTTCCGAAATCTGATTCGTGAGCGACACCAGCGCGTCCGCGCCCCTCGCGAGCCAGCGGGTGAATCGTGTCGGGGCCACTGACGTGTGCCTCGTGAAGACGAGGCGGACCTCTTCCCCGAGGACCTTCAGGAGCATCCCCGCGAGCAGTTCGTTGTTCCGGTGCGCATGCCAGACGATGGGCTCCTGCTGGGCGCGGTGGACCAACTCACTCCAGGAGATCCTCGGCAGGTCCGCCTTCAGGCCCGAGCCGATGACCCGCGTCTCGTCGTCCTTGGCGAGCGCGGGCACCACCGACTCCACGTGCCGGGTCACTCCCGTGTAACGCTTGTGGAAGTGGGGATGGACGATGAGCGTCATGGGCTCGCGGTCCTTGCCTCGCGGCGTGGCAGCGCGGCCATGGCTTCGGCGTTGCGTTCGCTGGCTCCGGAGATCTGGCGCACCGTGGCTTCGGCCTTCGCGCCCAGAGCGCTCAGGCGGTCCGGGTTCGCGAGCAGGTCCTCCAACGCGGCGTACAGGGCCTCTCCATTCGCCACCAGGATGCCTCCGTTTCCTTCCAGCACCGCGACGCTGTCCTTGAAGTTGTCCATGTGCGGGCCGAACAGCACCGGCTTGCCCTGCCCCGCCGGCTCCAGGATGTTCTGCCCACCCCGCTTCGTGAACGAGCCTCCCACGAACACCACCGTCGCCAGGCGGTAGGCACGCGACAGCTCGCCCATCGAGTCCATCACCACCACCGCGGCCTGGTCCGGATTGCCCTGGGTGCGCAGGCCCGCGGTCAGGCCCTGCTCCTTCGCCAGGGACAGGATGCGCTCGGCCCGGTTCACGTAGCGCGGGGCGATGACCAGGGCCAGTGTGGGCCAGCGCTTCTGGAGACGCTGATACACCTGCAACAGGATTTCTTCCTCGCCCTCGTGCGTGCTCCCGGCGATCCACACGGGTTGGCCTGGCGACAGGCCCAGCGCGCTTCGCAGCGCTTCGTCCTCTGGCGCAGGGCCCGCGGCCAGGGCGTCGAACTTGGTGTTTCCGGTGGTGAGGACCCGTTCGGGCGGCGCTCCCAGGGTCCTTGCCCGGTCGGATTCTTCGTCCTGTCTCATCAGGAGCAGGTCCATGTCCTCCAGCGGGTTTCCGATGAGCCCGAAGAGCGTCCGGTACTTCCCCACGTTCGCTGGGGAGAAGCGCCCGTTGGTCATCACCACGCGGGCTCCAGAGCGCTTCGCGGCGCGGATGAGGTTGGGCCAGACCTCGGTGTACTCCAGCACCAGCACGTCCGGGCGCAGGGCCCTTACGGCCCTTCGGGTCGCTCCCCACAGGTCGTAGGGCGCGTAGACGACTCCGTCGATCTGCTTCGCCAGACGGTCTCTTGCCATCACGTGGCCGCTGTCCGTCATCGTCGAGAGCACGATGCGGCACCCGGGAAAGCGCTTGCGCAGGGGACCGAACATGGGCGCCAGGGCCAGCAGGTCTCCCGCGCTGGCTCCGTGCAGCCACAACAGCGGGCCTTCTCCCTGGGGCAGGTCTCCCGGTGCGTAGAAGCCCAGCCGCTGCATCAGCCCGTGACGCGTCTTCCGGTGCACGCAGAGCACCGGGAACAGCAGCGCGAAGAGGACGTAGGTGGCGACGATGTAGAGCAGGCGCATGGGCGACGTCCCGCGCTCTATCAGATGCCCGGTGCTCTCGGCACCACCCGCACGGGGCTGGGGACGAGCCAGGGTCGCCACTCGCGGCCGAAGAAGCGGCCGGGCGCGTGCGCCCAGACCTCCACCTGCACCACTCCGGGCCCCGTCAGTTCGATGTGCTGCCCGTCGGGGGCCAGACGGCCATCGCCCCACACCCGGACCTCGACCGTTCCCGGGAGGTGTTCCGGGAGGCGCACCGTGAGCACCGTGCCCACGGAGGCTTCACGGGTTCGCGCGTCGTACCCTTCCAGGGCGAAGCCTTCCGGGGCGCCCAGGGCTCGGAAGACGCAGAGGGCCTGGGCGCTCGCGAGGGCCTTCGTGACCTGTGCGGCGGCTTCGCGGGCGTCCTGGGACAGCGGGCCTGACAGAAGCTCCGGCGGGAACTCCATGTCGAGCGCGCTGAAGACCGCTTCGTACGCGGGCAGGCCGTGCGCATCGTGCGCGCACAGGGCGAGCCTCGGGCGCTCTCGCGCCAGGTCCAGGAAGCGCGCGGTGGGTTCCGGCTCGGGGGCCACGAGCAGCATCACGCCATGCACTGGATTGATCAGGGAGGCTCCCAGCGCGGGCAGGAGCCGGCTCACCGGACTTCGCAGCGCCTGCCGGAAGAAGGTGTCCGCGGAGTACAGCTCGAAGCCGGGCACCTGGTGCGCGGTGGCTTCGTTGGTCCAGGGGTTCTTCTTCTGGACTGGATGGGCGAGGACCGCCGTGCCTCCGGCGGCTTCGACCGCGGCCACGGCTTGTTCGGGTGGCCCCCAGGGCTTCACGTCCTGCAGCGGCCGCTGCATTCCAAAGGCGGCCAGATGGCCCGCGTTCGTGGAGAGCTCCACTCCGGGAATGAGCAACACGCCGTCCATCCACGTCGCGGTCGGGGGCTTGAGGTCGTTGTGGTCGGTGAGCACCACGAAGTCCAGGCCCGCGGCCTTCGCCGCCGCCGCGACCTTCGCGGGCGTCCCGTTCCCGTCCGAACGGGTGGTGTGCACGTGGTACGCGCCCCGGATCCAGGCCTTTGCCTTCGGCGATGGAGGGACCACCGGGTAGTCCGCGAAGCCCGCCGCGAAGGCGAAGAAGCCCGCGACGCCCAGGAGGAGCAGCAGCACCCCGAGCACGGCCCGGAACCCCAGGGACAGGAACCGCTTCGCTGACTTCACGCGCGGATCCACACGGAGACCACGGGGTGGGGCTGGGGACCTGGGCCGCGGGCCCAGCGCGCGCGCAACCGTGGGCGTGAAGAGCCTGTTGTCTTTATGCCCCGCTTTGCCTGACGGGCCTCAACGTCCGCATGCGCCAGATGGACACATCGCGGCTCGCAGGCGCCTCGCCTTGAAGAGCAGGTGGCCCTCATGCCGCGCCACGCTCCACGGCCCCCGTCGTCTGCAGGCGCCACATGGCGGCGTAGCGGCCCTCCTTCTGGAGCAGTTCCTCGTGGCTTCCGCTCTCCACGATGCGCCCCGCTTCCACCACGTGGATCACGTCCGCGCTCGTCACCGTCGACAGGCGGTGAGCGATCACCAGGGCGGTGCGCCCCGGGAGGACCTTGGCCAGCGCGGCCTGGACCTCGCGCTCGTTCTCCGGATCCAGGCTGCTGGTTGCTTCGTCCAGCACCAGCACCGGCGCCTTCGACAGCACCGCCCGGGCGATGCACAGCCTCTGGCGCTGGCCTCCGCTCAGCGTCACGCCCCGCTCTCCGATGCGCGTGTCGTACCCCTGAGGCAGCGCCTGGATGAAGCTGTCCGCGTTCGCCACCCTCGCCGCGGCCTCCACTTCTTCCCGCGTGGCGCCCGGCCTCGCGTGGCGCAGGTTGTCCGACACCGTGCCGTGGAAGAGCAGGGGCTCCTGCGTCACCAGCGCGAACTGACTCCGCACACTCGCCGCCGTGTACGTGTCCGCGTCCACTCCATCCAGCAGGATGCGGCCTTCCTGCGGACGCTCGAAGCGCAGCAACATCGACGTCACCGTGCTCTTGCCGCCTCCGCTGCCCCCCACCAGCGCCGCCACCTGGCCCACCTTCAGGTCCAGCGTCAGGGATTCGAGCGCGCGCCGCTCCCCGTAGAAGAAGCGCACGCCCTCCATCCGCAGCGACTCCCGCATCGCGGGCGCGGGGATGGCTCCGGGCGCGTCCTCCACCGGGTGCTTCAGGTCGAGCAGCGCGAAGAGCCGCTCTCCCGCCGCCCCCGCCTGCACCGCGAACTGCGTCACCCGGCCCAGGTCCTTTACCGGCTGGTACACGAGGATCACCGCCGTCAGCAGCGACAGGAGCGCCTCCGGCTCCATCGCCCGCGTCGCCGCCGCGTACCCCAGGGCTCCCGCCAGCGCCGCCGCCGCCAGCACCTCCATCAACCCCGGCACCCCGCCTCGCGCCCAGGCCGCGCCCACCACGGCTTCCTCGTGCGCCTTCGCGTAGGACTCGAAGCGCGTGAGCTCCGCCTTCTGGCCGTTGAAGGCCTGGATGGTTCGCAGTCCGCCCAGGCCCTCGTGCAGTTGGCCCGCGAGCTGACCCAGGTGGGCCTGCCCCTCCCGCGTCCCCTTCAACACCTTGCGAGTCAGCTTCGAGGCGGGCAGCGCCGCCAGCGGAATCACCGCCAGCATCAGCCCTCCCAGCATCGGACTCATCGACAGCGCCACGACCGCCAGCACCAGCACCTGGATCGTGTCGCGCAGGTACGAGCCCACCGTGTACATGGCGGCCAGCTCCACCGCCATCACGTCCGAGGAGAAGCGGCTGAGCAGGTCTCCCGTCCGCTGCTTCGACATCTGCGACGGTGACAGCGCCGTGAGCCGCAGGAACAGGTCTCGCCGCAGGTCCTTCACCACGCGCTGCGCGAACAGGCCCATGAAGTAGAACTGCCCCAGGTACCCCACGCCCTTCACCGCGCCCACGGCCAGCACGAACACCGGGAAGCCCCAGAGCGCCGCCTCGCGCGGCAGGTCCGCCAGCCAGGGCACCTTGTGCGCGCTCGCGAACCCCTCCTCCCCTCCCGACAGGAGGAAGCGCAGGGCCGGGCCCAGCAGGTACGCGTACGCGCCCGTGGCGAGCCCCAGCACCGCCATGCACACGAACGCCAGCACGAGGATGCCCACGTGCGGCCGCGCGTAGCGCAACAGTCGCCACAGCACTCGATGCATTGCTACTTCACCACCTTCTGCAACGCCGCCCTCGCGAGCACCGAATACGGGTTCAGCTCCAGCACCTTCATCAGCTTCTTTCGCGCGAGCGGTGCGTCGTCCAGATCGATTTCGATGATGGCCGCGATGATCTGCGCCCGCTCCAGGTACGGATCCAACGTCAGCGCCCGCTTGAGCACCTTGCGTGCCGCGAGCGCCCGCTGCATCAGCGAGCCCACCGAACCCCGGTACAGCGCCCAGGCAAGGTACGAGTAGTACTCGGGCTCGTGCTCGTTGAGCGCCACCGCCTCCTGGAAGCCCTGGATGGCCGTGCGGTAGTCGCCCCGCTTCAGCGCGGATTCGCCCCGGCGCAGCGCGATCTCCGCATCCACGTTGATGGCGGTCGCCCGGCCTACCACCTCCTGCCGGCTGAAGAAGTACTGGAGGTAGGCGCGGCGCTTCTCGTCCACGCTCAGCACCCGGTACGACGCGGACAGCTTCTCCTGCACCTGGTCCAACAGGTCCTTCAGGTCGGAGATGTCGAACTCCGCGTAGGTGTCCGGATGAAAGCGCATCGCCGTCTCGTGGTACGCGCGCTCCACCGCTTCCTTGTCCGCCGCGATGTGCAGGCCCAGCCCGCCGAAGTAGCTGCGCGTGATGATCCGCACCGCTTCCTCACGCAGCGACGCCGCAGTCTCCGCGGGCAGCGTCTTGCGCTTGCGCGGCGCGATGACATCCGGCGCCGCCGTGCTCAACACGTCCGTGCCCGACGCCACCGGCACCGGCGAGAACGTCACCCCGCCCGTCAGCCGCAGGAACCACATGAGCGTGTACGCCGCCCGCAGCTCCGCGCGCCCGTGCGCCAGCAGGTCCTTCAAGACGATGCGGCCATTCACCTGCATGGCCAGCTTGATGTCCTCCGTGTCCAGCGCCATCGCCTGGAGGTCCCGGCCGAAGTCCGCCGAACGCACCGGGTACTCGTTCAGGTGCGCCCGCAGCGCCGCCGCCACCACCCGCAGCGGCATCCGCTGGCGCGCCGCCTCCAACAGGGGCGCCAGGGCGGGCTGATCCACCACCGCCACCTCGGAGGAGAATTCGTCCCCGGCATAGAAGGCGAAGCGGCCCTCGCGCATGGCCAGCACCCGGCCGAGCCGGTCCCTGGTGAAGTCGCGCAGGAGGGACAGCAGCTCCTCGCCCACCGCCTCCGCGCCCACGTCCGCCAGCGCCGCGCCGATGCGCAGCCCGGAGGCCAGCGACTCCACCACCGCCGGCTCCTGGGCCTCCGTGAGGACCTTTCGCTCGCGCAGGAAGCGGGGCAGCGCGTCCTGCTTCGCGGAGGCGTCGAAGTTCACCGGCCCTCCGCGCAGGAAGTACACCCGCCGGCACAGGTCCCGGTGGGCCACCACCAGCACGCCGTCGCGGCGCAGCCGGTAGAGCGAGTGCAACAGCGCCGGCAACGGCCAGGCCTTCAGGTCCCCCGCCGCCACGGCGGGGCGCGACAGCGTGGCGGACAGGCCCGTCAGCACCTGGGCCTGCGCGGCCTTCACCAGCGACTCCAGCCGGGGCACCAGTTCGCCCGGCTTGAGCGGATCCGGGATGTACGCGTTGACCTTGAGGTCCAGCACCGAGCCCACGCCGCGCGCCCGGCCCAGGTGCCCCTTGTCGATGGCCACGATGGGAACGCGCCCGCCCTGGCTGTGCCCCCGGATGAGGTGCACGACGTGCTGCCCCTCCACGCGCGGCAGGTCCACCCCCAGCACCACCACGTCCGGGTTGTCCGCCGAGAAGTGCTCCAACGCCATCACGGCGTCATTCACCGCCCGCACGGTGTACCCGGCCTGGGAGAGCAGGCCCGTCAGGTGCTCGAGTGTCGGGGGGTGGCTCTCAGCGAGCAGAAGCGTCTTCAAGGGGGCCGCAGTCTACAGCCTCCCTCCCCCCGCGCATCAGGTACGATGCGGGCCTCTTGCCGCCCATGACGCAGCCGCCCTCCCCCCGCATCCTCGTCGTGGCCGGTGAGGCCTCCGGCGACACCCACGCCGCGGAGCTGGTCGCCGCCCTCCAGGCCCTGCGCCCGGACCTCACCTTCTTCGGCATGGGTGGCGCCCGACTGGCCGCACGGGGGGTGGAGCTCATCCACGACGCCCGGGAGGTGTCCGTCATGGGCATCACCGAGGTGCTGCCCCGCATCCCCCGCATCCTGCGGATCATGAAGGACCTGGCCCAGGCCGCCGCCGAGCGCCGCCCCGTCTGCGCCATCCTGGTGGACATCCCGGACTTCAACCTGCGCCTGGCCAAGAAGCTCAAGGCCCTGGGCATCCCGGTGGCCTACTACGTCTCCCCGATGATCTGGGCCTGGCGCCGGGGCCGCGTGCGCACCATCCAGCGCCTGGTGGACCGGATGCTCTGCATCCTCCCCTTCGAGGAGGACTTCTACCGGGAGGCCGGCGTCAGTGCCCGCTATGTGGGCAGCCCCGTTCTGGAGCAGATGCCCGCCGCCGCCACCCCCCAGGAGTTCCGGCAGCGGTTGGGCCTGTCGGTGGACGCCCCCACGCTCGCGCTCCTTCCGGGCAGCCGGATGAGTGAGATCCGCCGCATCCTGCCCACCCTCGTCGGCGCGGCGAAGCAATTGTCGGCGGAGCGACCCGGACTCCAGGTGGTGGTGCCGGTGGCGCCCACCATCGCGAAGGAGGAGATCACCTCCCGCTTCGAGGGCAGCGGCGTGACGCCCGTGCTGGTGGACGGCCGGGCCCCGGAGGTGGTGGGGGCCAGTGACGCCGCGGTGGTGGCGTCCGGCACGGCGGTGCTGGAGGCGGGGCTGATGGAGCGGCCCCTGGTGGTCGTCTACCGCGTGTCGCTGGTGACGTACCTCGTGGGCCGGATGATGCTGAAGGTGGCTTTCGTGTCGCTCATCAACCTGCTGGCGGGCCGGCGCGTGGTGCCGGAGCTGCTCCAGGGGGACATGACCCCGGAGAGGATTTCCGAGGAGGTCCGGCGCGTCTGGCTGCCCGGCGCCCCCCGCGACGCGATGGTCCAGGGGCTGGCCGAGGTGCGTGGGCGCCTGGGAGAAGTGGGGGCGGCCCACCGGGCGGCCCAGACGGTCCTGGAGCTGCTGCCCCCGCGCCCCGCCGCCGGGAACGGGTAAGGGACGATACCCTCGCCGCTTCTGCTGTTCCGGCGCCGGGTTTGGGGTATGTCCGCCGGGCCATGAAGAACCGTGCGCTGGTCTGCATCCCCACCTACAACGAGCGGGAAAACATCGGGCCCATCACCCTGGCGGTGCTGGCGGCTGATGCCCGTGTGGACATCCTCATCGTTGACGACAACTCGCCCGACGGGACGGGGCAGTTGGCCGACGAGCTGGCCGCGAAGAATCCGCGCGTGCGCGTGCTCCATCGCGAGAAGAAGGAGGGCCTGGGCCGTGCGTACCTGGCCGCCTTCCGATGGGCGCTCGCCGAGGGCTACACGTACATCCTGGAGATGGACGCGGACTTCAGCCACGACCCGTCCTACCTGCCCACCTTCCTGGACGCGGCCGAGGGCGGCGCGGACCTGGTGCTGGGCTCGCGCTACGTGGCGGGCGGCGGCACGGTGAACTGGGGCGTGGGCCGGAAGATCATCAGCCGGGGCGGTTCCCTGTACGCGCGCAGCATCCTGGGCGTGGACGTGCGCGACCTCACCGGCGGCTTCAAGTGCTTCCACCGCCGCGTGCTGGAGACGCTCAACCTGGACGAGGTGCGCAGCACCGGGTACGCGTTCCAGATTGAGTTGACCTACCGCACCCTGCGCAAGGGCTTCACCGTGCGCGAGGTGCCCATCGTGTTCGAGGACCGCCGCGTGGGGCACTCGAAGATGAACAAGAAGATCTTCGTGGAAGCGCTGGGCATGGTGTGGAAGCTGCGCTTCACCGTCTGACGCCATGACGGTGCCCAGCATGGTGTCCACGTTCCTCGTGTCGCTGTCCGCCATCTTCTTCGTGGTGGACCCCATCGGCGTCGTGCCGCTGTTCCTGGCGATGACGGCCGGAGACACGAAGCAGCAGATCCGCAGCACCGCCCTGCGCGCCTGTCTGGTGGCGTGCGGCCTGATGCTGTTCTTCGCCCTCTTCGGCCGCGTCATCTTCCAGGTGTTCGCGGTGTCGCTGGGCGCCTTCCGTGTCGCGGGCGGCATCCTGCTGCTCATCACCTCGCTGGACATGCTGCGCGCCCGTCCGTCCTCCACGCGCACCAGCCCCACCGAGGAGGAGGAGGGCGCGGTGAAGGAGGACGTGGCCATCGTCCCGCTGGCGATTCCCCTGCTGGCGGGGCCGGGCGCCATCGCCACCGCCATGGTGCTGATGGCGCGCAGCGGGACGTCCTTCGTGTCCGCGCTGCCGGTGGTGGCCGCCGTGGTGCTCACCTTCGGGGCGAGCTACTTCATCCTCCGCGCGTCCAGTCTGGTGCAGCGGGTGCTGCGTCAGTCCGGCGTGGCCATCCTGGAGCGCGTGTCGGGGCTCATCCTCGCCGCCATCGCCGTGCAGTTCATCGCCGACGGGGCGAAGGACCTCCTCAAATAACGTCCGCGCCCGCCACCCACACCGTGCCGTCCTTGCGCACGGTGCCCTGGGGACGGCCCTCCATGGTGAGGTGCTCCGGGCTGGAGCGCTGCGCGTCGTACGCGTAGCCGCCCTGCACCTCCTGCAGGTACACCACCACCGCGTCCACCACGTTCTCCTGCACGACCTTGAACGAGTCGTCCGCGCACTGCGCATCCCCGGTGAAGAAGCGCTCCAGCGTGGCCTCCTCCGGACGGCGCACGTAGACGACGACGGGGGCCTTCGCTTCCTTGCCCTCCGCGACGAACCTCTGGGCGGCCTGGGCCGGCGCGGGCTGCCGCATCAGCGCCTGGATGAGCGTGCACTTGTCACCCTCCGCCTCCACGAGCTTCGCGTGCGGCACGGTGCGCACGCAGCCCGCCGCGCCCACGAGCCCCAGGCCTGCCACCGCGAGCAGGCACCGGATGCCGCCAGGAAAACCCACCATGTGACACCTCATGGCTTGCGCCAGCGAGGGGTGAAGGGAGCGTTCGCCAACGCTGGATCCTCCACCGCGATGATGTACTCAGCGCGACGGTTGCCCGCCTCCGCCGTCTCGTCCGGCGTGGACACCGCCGGGGCCTGCTCTCCGAAACCTTCGTAGAACACCGGCACCTTCAAGCCGCGCTGCCGGAACCAGGCGGCGATGCTCTTCGCCCGCTTGAGTGACAGCTCCCGGTTGTCGTCCGTCGCGCCCACCGTGTCGGTGTGACCGAGCACGTACAGACGCAGCGACGCCCAGCGGCCGTACTTATTCAACGCTTCGGAGACGGCTTTGTAGGACGACTCCAGCTTGCCCTTCTCCGCCGGGGGGATGTCCGAGCGGCCCGAGGCGAAGCCCACTTCCTCGTGTGGCACATCCACCTGCCAGGGGAAGAGGTCCACGCCCGTGTAGTAGTCGGAGGTGTCGAAGGCGCGCAGGCTGATGCGCATCACCTTGCCCTCCGCCGGCAGCCACTTCACCTCCAGCGGCGTGCCCGCGGGCGCGCCCTTGAAGTCCACGTCGCCCGCGAAGGCGTTCTTGCCGGTGTCCATCAACACCGTGACTTCCGTCTTCGCCGCGGGCCGGGACAGCGTGAAGCGCACCTTGCGCGCGGCCACGTCCACATCCTCGCGGCGAATCTCCAGCTTCAGCGGGCCGTACAGCTCCGTGTCGAAGGACAGCGGCATGGAGCCGGGCTCGGCCCCTTGCGGGAACTGCACCGTGAGCTCGCCTTCGTAATGGAACTTCCCTTCCGGCTGCTCCAGCGCGAGCCGACGGGTGACGCCCGGCTTGCCACCGCCCTTGAGCTCCACCGCCTTGCCGTCGCTGCGCTTGAGCTTCACCTCGAAGCCGGTGATGGGCTCCTCGATGTGGACGAGCAGCGTGGGCACGCCCTCTCCCAACGCCGCGCGGCCCTCCAGGGACACCCGGATGGCCTCCGCGAACGCGGGCAGCGGCAGGCCGACCAGCGCCGACAACAGCATCACGGAAGGTAGGAGTCGAACGGACATGGGCGGCGTCAGCCTCGGCGTCGCGGGGGGAGGTGGGGAGGCAACTCCAGCCCGGGGGGACGGATTCCCGAACGCTAGGCCCAACGCCCGGCCCGGACCAGCCCGATGCTTGGGTGCTCCCCTGGAGGCGGCGGACCTACTTCACGCCGACGAGCGAGATGCCCCGCGCGGTGGCCCCCGCGAAGAGCGCGGGTGCGTCCAACAGCACCGTCCGCCCTACCTCCAGCGCCAGCACCCGGGCCCCGACTTCGTCCATGACCTCCAGGGTGCGAGGGCCCACGGCGGGCAAATCAAAGCGCAGGTCCTGCTCCGGCTTGCAGCGCTTCACCACCACCGCGCCCGCGCCGCCCAGCTTCGCGCCCCGGCGGATGGTCTCGTCGGTGCCCTCCACGGCCTCCAGCGCGAGCACGTGGCCGTCGCGCACCACCACCGTCTGGCCCACGTCCGCCTGCCCCAGCAGGACCGCCACCTCGCGGCCCAGGGCCACGTCCTTCTCTTGCGCGGGCTTGAGCGCGGGGCCGGCCAGCAGGCCCTCCGGGCACAGCACTTCGCCGAGGAAGTCCGTGGGAGCGATGATGGTGATGCCGCGCGCCTCGAAGTCCGCGGCCACCGCACGAAGGAGCGCGTCGTCCCGGAAGCTGCGCAGGCGCGAGATGATCCGCACCGCGCCCAGGTCCGGCCGGGCTTCCTTGAGGGCCTTCACGCGGCCGATGCCGCCCGCCATGGCCGCCTGCGTGACGCCGGCCTGACGGAAGACCTTCTGGATGCGGTCCACCTGGCCGACCCGCACCCAGGAGAAGTGGCCCACCTCTGCTTCGAGCGCCGGGTCCGTCTCCCCCCGGTGCGCGGCCACCACCACGTCCAGACCGCGCGCACGGGCCGCGCGCGCGAAGAGGAAGGGAAGCTGGCCGTTGCCCGCGATGAGCCCGATGCGCTCCACCCGTTCCCCCTTTTTTCCGTCCCGAGAAGGGCGTGCGCCTAGCGCGTCACGCCGCGCTTGCTCTGCTCCACGAACTTCACCAGGTGATCCACTTCCGGATGGCCGGACAGGTCGCCGCGCAGCTGCGTGAGCGCGTCCTGGAGCCCCAGCTTGGAGCGGAAGAGGATGCGGTAGGCCTCCTTCACACGGCCAATCTGCTCCTCGGTGAAGCCGCCGCGCTCCAGGCCCACGGTGTTGAGGCCCACGAGCGTGGCCCGGTCGCCCTGCACCGTGCAGTACGGGGGCACGTCCATGGTGACCATGGAGCCGCCGGAGATGAACGCGTAGCGGCCCAGCCGGGTGAACTGGTGCACCGCGACGAGGCCGGAGATCTTCACCGAGTCCTCCACCACCACGTGGCCCGCGAGCGCGGCGCCGTTGGCGAGGAGGATCTCGTTGCCGACTTCGCAGTCGTGCGCGATGTGGCTGTTGGCGAGCAGCAGGTTGCGGTGGCCCAGGCGCGTGGCCCCGCCTCCGCTGACCGTGCCCAGGTTCACCGTGACGAACTCACGGATCTGGTTGTCGTCGCCGATGATGAGCTCGGTGTCCTCGCCCGCGTACTTCAAGTCCTGGGGCGCCGCGCCTACCGAGCAGAACTGGAAGAGGTGGTTGCGCTCACCGAGCGTCGTGCGCCCGTCGATGACGACATGCGGCCCGATGCGCGAGCCCGCGCCGATGACGACGTGCTCACCGATGACCGAGAACGGCCCCACGACGACGGTGTCGTGGAGGCGGGCCCCCGGATGGACGACCGCGGTGGGATGAACCTGCGCCATGTCCTTCTCTCCTCAGCAGCGCGTCGCGCCTACGACGCCGCGCTCTCGTCGCCCTTGGCGGCCTTGGCGGCCTTGTTCTTGTCCACCACCGTGGCGAGGAACTCCCCTTCCGCCACCTTCACGCCATCCACCGTCGCCAGGCCCTTGGTCTTCCAGATGGCGCCCTTGTGACGGATGACCTCGATGTCCAACTGGAGCCGGTCGCCGGGCACCACCGGCTTGCGGAAGCGCGCGTTGTCCACGCCCATCAGGTACGTCACCAGCCGCGACGGATCCATCGCTTCCGTCTTGTACGCAAGGATGGCCGTGGCCTGGGCGAGCGCTTCCAGAATCAGCACGCCCGGCATGACAGGGTGGCCCGGGAAGTGGCCGTTGAAGAAGGGCTCGTTGATGGTGACGTTCTTGTACGCCGTGAGCTTCTGGCCCGGCACGATCTCCACCACCCGGTCCACCAGGAGGAACGGGTAGCGGTGCGGCAGCAGGCTCTGGATCTCGCTGATGTCCATCATCCGCCCTTCTCCTTCTCCAGCGTCTCCACCCTGCGGCGCAGGGCGCGCACTTCCTTGAGCAGATCCGCCATCTGCCCCGACGCGGCACTGGCGCGCAGCCAGTCGCGGTGGGGGATGGCGGGACTGCCGCTGACAATCTGCCCGTCCGCGACGTCATGGGCGACGCCGGACTGCGCGCCCACCTTGGCCAGGTCTCCCACGCGGATGTGGCCCACCACGCCCACCTGCCCCGCGAGCACCACGCCGGTGCCCACCTCCGCCGAACCCGACACGCCCGCCTGCGCGCAGATGAGCGACAGCGGACCCACGCGCACGTTGTGGGCGATCTGCACGAGATTGTCGAGCTTCGTCCCCCGCCCCACCACCGTTTCGCCCACCGTCGCGCGATCGATGCAGGTGCAGGCCCCCACTTCGACGTCGTCCTCGATGCGGACGATGCCCACCTGGGGAATCTTGAAGTGCTCCGGCCCGTCCTCGCCTTCCGCGTTGAACGCGAAGCCGAAGCCGTCCGCGCCCACCACCGAAGAGGCGTGGAGGATGACGCGCGAGCCCACCACGCAGCGCTCGCGCACCGTGGCGTGGGGGTAGAGCACGCAGTCGTCGCCCACGCGCGCGTCCTCGCCCACGTAGGCGCCGGGGTGCAGCACCGAGCGGGCGCCGACGTGGGCGCCCTTCTCCACCACCGCGCCGGCGCGCACCGTGGCCTCCGGGTGCACCGTGGCCTCCGGATGGACGTGGGCGGACGGGTGGATGCCCGCTTCTGGCCGGGCGGCCGGATGGAACAGGGCCAGCAGCTTCGCGTAGGCCAGATGCGGGTTGTGCACCCGCACCAGCGCCACGCCGTCGCGGGCCTGAATGTCCATCCCCACCAGCACCGCCGAGGCGCGGGTGGCCTCGAACTGCTTGCGGTAGCGGGGGTTGCCGTAGAACGACACGTCCCCGGAGACTGCTTCCTCCAGCCCGTTCAGGCCGTGGACGAGCAGTCCGGGGTCGCCGAGGAGTTCACCGCGCACGTGGGCGGCGATGTCCCCCAGCCGGTGCGCGGAAGGTGCGGAGGGCACGGGGGCGGTTCCTCTTGTTGCCTACTTCTTGACCGGGGCGTCCTTGGCCACCGGCGCGGACTTCTTGGTGTTGTTGTAGCTGCGCACGACCTCGTTGGAGATGTCGTACTGGCCCAGCGCGAAGACGATGCCGGAGTCGCGCTTGTCCAGCACGAAGCCCAGGCCGTCCCGCTCCGCGATGGTCGCGATGACCTGGTCGATGCGGGAGATGATGGGCTCCATCTCCTGGCGCTCCTTGTTGGCGGCTTCAGCGCGGCTGCGCTCGTACTTCTGCGCCAGCTCCATGACCTTCTTCTGGAGCTCCGTGGCCTTCTGGGTGCGCGTGGCCTCGCTCATCGCGCTGGCCTGCTTGTCGAGGAGGTCCTTCTCCTTGCGGAGCGTCTCCTGCTCGCCGTCGATCTCCTTCTGGCGGGCCTCCAGCCACTTCTGCAGGCGCTGCTTGGCGGCCTTTCCGTCATCCACCTCCAGCAGCACGCGCTGCAGGTCGACGTAGGCCACCTTGAGGTCGGCGGCCGAAGCGGCAACCGGAAGGGCAAGCGACAGGACAGTGGCGGCGGCCGCCAGGGTGCTTCGAAGCGACATGGGTTACGGCTCCTCGAAAAGGGTGCTGCAGACTCCGACGTCCACCCCCCCGGCCTGTTCACTCCCACTTCTTGAGGAGGTGGGATGGCCGGGGAAGCCGGGGTCGATGCCTATCAGAAGAAGTTACCGATCGTGAACTCGAACAGGATGGGGTCGTCCGACGGCCGCTTGGTCAGCGGGATGCCCCATTCGAAGCGCAGGGGTCCGATGGGCGAGAACCAGCGGAAGCCGAAGCCCGCCGAGTGGAAGAGCCCGAGGGGCAGCTTGTTCTGCCGGTCCTCGAAGAACTTCTCGTTTGAGCCGAAGGCATTGCCCGCGTCGTAGAAGATCACGCCTCTCAGGCCGGCCTTCTCGAAGATGGGGAACTCCAGCTCGAAGTTGAAGATGAGCTGCTTGTTGCCGCCCACCCGGAACTCGGTGACGTTGGCGTCCGGGTTGTCCGCGCGGGGCACCAGGAGCGTGGGGCTGATGCTGCGCAGGTAGTAGCCGCGGATCGTGTTGATGCCGCCTACGTAGTACAGCTCGCTGATGGGCAGGGGCTTGCTGGAGTCCAGCTGCTGCACGTAGCCCATGGTGGCGTTGGTCTTGAAGACGGCGCCCAGCGGCAGCGGGAAGTACAGGCGCGAGTAGGCGGTGTACCGGTTGAAGAGGAACGTGCCGCCCAGGAAGGACGGGGCCGTCTCCACCGAGCCGTAGTGGATGAAGCCGCGCGACGGGAAGAGGCGGTTGTCGCGGCGGTCGAACTGCACGGACAGGCGCAGTGCGCTGGTGGTGCCGGACTGGAACTGGTTGGCGAGCAGCACCGCGCCAATGCCCTGCCCCGCCTGCACGTCCACGTACTCCCGCGTGTAGCCGACGGTGGCCAGCACGTCGTCCACGAGCTGACGGCCCAGGGACACGGTGCCGCCCGTGGAGTTGCGGATGAAGCCCTCGTAGTCCGCCTGCACGCGGAAGAACTCCGCGGACAGCAGGTAGTTCGTGTCGAGGAAGTACGGGTCGTAGAACGACAACTGCACGAGCGAGCGCAGGCCGGAGATCTGCGCGGACGCGGAGACGCTCTGGCCCCAGCCGAGGAAGTTGTTCTGCGACACCTGGGCCGTGAAGATGAAGTTCTCCACGTTGGAGAAGCCGAGGCCCACCTGGAAGGTGCCGGTGGCCTTCTCCTTCACCTCCACCTGCAACACGATGGCGTTGTCGGAGCTGCCCGGGTGCTGGGTGATCTCCACCGTCTCGAAGAAGCCCAGCGCGGTGACGCGCTCGCGGCTGCGGCGCACCTGGGTGCCGTTGTAGAGCTCGCCTTCGTAGACGCGCAGCTCGCGGCGGATGACCTTGTCGCGGGTCTTGTTGTTGCCGACGACGTCGATGCGCTCGATGTTGACGAGCGGCCCCTTCTGGATGTCGAAGGTGAGGTCCACCGTCTTGTCCTCGGCGTTGACGGACGTGACGGGGTTGATGTTGGCGTAGGCGTACCCCTTGTCGAAGTACACGTCGGAGACGGAGGAGATGTCCGTGGAGAGCTGGCCTCGGTTGAAGCGCTCCTTGGGACGCGACTTCATCAGCTTCGCCAGCTCCTCCGGCGGACGCTCCAGGTCGCCCGCGAAGTCGATCTTCCCGATGTCGTACGGGTCGCCTTCGACGATGTGCAGGGTGATGTAGATGTCGCGCTTGTCCGCGGACAGCTGCACGGTGGGCTTGTCCACGCGCACGTTGATGAAGCCGCGGTCGTAGTAGGCGATCTGGATGACCGCGAGGTCGCGCTGGAAGGCCTCTTCGCGGTACGTGCCCTCGCCGGTGAAGAAGGACAGGAAGCCGCCCTCGCGGGTGATCATCACCGCCTTGAGCTCTTCCGCAGAGAGCCTCTGCGCGCCCAGGAGGTTGATCTGCTTCACCATCACCTTCGAGTGCTCGTTGATGACGTAGACGACGTTGACCGCGGCGCCCTGCTCCACCGGGTCCAGGCGGTACGTCACCTCCGCGAGGAAGTAGCCCTTTTCGACGTACTTCTCCTGGATCTTCTTCTGCGTCGCGCGCACCGCCTCGATGTCGAGGATGGTGCCGGGCTTGAGCTCCAGTTGTTCCTTCAGGTCCTCCGCGCTGAGCTCCTCGTTGCCCTGGAGCTGCACGTTGCGGATGGTGGGGCGCTCCGTGACACGCACCACGTAGGCGATGCCGGCGGGCAGGCGCTGGACGAGCAGCTGCACGTCCGAGAAGTAGCCCAGGGCCCAGACGGCGCGCAGGTCCTCCGAGGTGCGGGGGCCGGCGAGCGCGTCACCGACCTTGGTGCGCAGGGCGCGGCGGACGGCCTCGGCCTCCACGCGGCGGTTGCCCTCGATGCGGACCTCCACCACGCGGTCCGCGGCGGAGACGTTCGCGTCCTCGTCGGGAGACTGCGCGAGGGGGGCGTCGAGACCGGGTTCGGTGCCCGCGTCCGGAGCGGCGACGGGGGTGGCGGCGGAGGTGGACGGCGGGACGATGGCCGGCGAGCCCGCGTCCACGTCCAGTTGGGCGTGGGCAGGAGCGGACCAGAGCGCCCACAGGGCGACCGCCAGCAGCGGGGTCAATGACTTGCGCAGAACGGTGAGCCTCAAGTGCAGTCCGGCCAGGAAAAGGCGGGGCAATCTACGGGATGGGCCAAGGGCCCCTCAATCCAAAAGCGAGCGGCCATCAGGCCTCCGACACCTGCCCGCCGGCCAGCCGCAGGCGGCGGGGCATGGAGCGGGCGAGCGTCTCGTTGTGCGTCACGATGACGGCGGTAATCCCCAGGTCCCGGTTGACGTCCCGGAGGAGCTGGTGGATGCCCTCGCCCGTGGTGGGGTCCAGGTTGCCGGTGGGCTCATCCGCGAGGAGCACCGCGGGCTTGAGCACCAGGGCCCGCGCGAGCGCCACGCGCTGGGCCTCGCCGCCGGACAGCTCCCCGGGGCGGTGATCCACGCGACTGCCCAGGCCCACGCGCTCCAAAAGCTCCCGCGCGTAGGTGTAGGCCCCCGCGCGCTCCCGCCGCTGGATGAGGGCCGGCATGGCCACGTTCTCCAGCGCGGTGAACTCCGGCAGCAGGTAGTGGCTCTGGAAGACGAAGCCGATGGTGCGGTTTCGGAACTCGGCGATCTCCGCGTCGTTCATGGAGAAGACGGAGCGTCCCTCGAAGAGCACCTCGCCGGCGGCCGGGGCGTCCAGCGTGCCCAGGACGTGCAGGAAGGTGCTCTTGCCCGCGCCGGACGCGCCCACCATGGAGATCAGCTCCCCGGCGTGGATGTCCAACGACACGGCGCGCAGGATGTCAATGCGCTTGCCGTGCAGGAAGTAGCTCTTGAAGACGTTGCGGATGGACAACAGCGCCATGGCTACTCCGCCTTCAGACCTTCGACCGGTTCCACGCTGCTCGCCTTGAGGGCCGGGTAGATGGACGCCAGGTAGGTGACGAGCACCGCGATGATCACCGCCAGTGCCGTCTGCACCGGTTCGATGCGCACCGGCAGCGCGGGGATGTAATACACCTCCGGATCCAACTTGATGCCGACCTTCTCGATGAAGAGGCACCACGCGAGTCCGGAGAACAGGCCCAGCAGGCCCCCGGCCACGCCAATCTGGAGGCCTTCGGCGAGGAAGATCTTCACGATGCCGCCGTCCGGGACGCCCAGGGCCTTGAGGACGGAGATCTCCTTGCGCTTCTCCAGCACCAGCATGATGACCGTGGCGACGATGAGGCCCGCGGCGACGATGATGATGATGGACAGGATGATGCCCATCACCAGCTTCTCCAGGCGCAGCGCGGAGAAGAGGTTCTTGTTCATCTCCCCCCAGTCGCGCGCGCGGTACGGATAGCCGCCCAGCACGCGCACCACCTGGTTGGAGATGCGCCGGGCGTCGTCGATGTCCGCCACCTTCAGTTCAATGCCGGTGGCGCCCTTCACGTTGAAGAAGTCCTGCGCTTCCTTGAGCAGGATGTAGACGAACTTGGAGTCGTACTCGTACATGCCCGAGTAGAAGACGCCCGCCACCCGGAACGCGCGGCTCTTGGGGATGGGACCCGAGGGGCTCAGCTCCGTACCGAGCGGTGACACGACGTTGACCCGGTCGCCTACCACCACGCGCAGCGACGCGGCCAGCTCGCGGCCGACGATGATGCCCGGCAGCACCGTGGGCTTCGCGGGCGCGGAGGACTTGCCGATGATGGGGTCCTCCTCGTCCTTCGGCTTCGCGTCGTCATCGTCCTCCACCGCGCGGCCGGGGAGGATCTTCCCCGGCTGCTCCAGGTGGCCCAGGTCGCCGCCGGGCAGGATGTTCTGGGGCAGGTCCGTCACCGTGCCCACCGAGTCCGGGTCGATGCCCTTGATGATGACGCCGTCGACGTTGCCCTCCGACGCGATCATCACCTGGTTGATGATGAAGGGCGTCTGGCCCACGACGCCGGGCACGCGCTTCACCTGTTCCATCACCTTGGCGTACTCGGGCAGCTCCCCGGCGTACTTGGACACCACCGCGTGCGCGTTGGTGCCCAGGATCTTCTTCTGGAGGTCCGCTTCGAAGCCGCTCATCACGCTGAGCACGATGATGAGCGCCATCACGCCCACGCCCACGCCGCCTACCGACAGCGCGGTCATCATCATGGTGGGGGACTGTTCGTGCAGCTTCATCCGGTGCTGCGCGGACGCGGCGGCCAGCGGATCCGCCAGGCCCAGGGACTTCACGCGCGTGCGCTCCACGGCGGCTTCCGCCCCGCGGATGATGAAGTAGATGATGAGCGGCGGGATGATGCCGAACATCAGAACCGCCAGCGCGCCCAGGAGCAGCGACGGGCGGAACACCGCCACGTGGCGCCGGGCGACGAAGAGTTCGAAGCCCAGCCGCAGGTCCACCCGGCCGCTGCCCGCGGCGATGAAGCCCGTGTTGATGCCCAGCACCAGGGCCAGCACCAGCGCGGCGAAGACGAGCCAGTACCCCAGCTCCGGCCGGCCCAAGAGGCCCGCGACGTACGTCACCTCCCGCAGCCGGTAGCCCAGCGCGAGCTGCAACGAGGGCACCCGCTCCATCAGCGACAGGAGCAGCGGGATGGGCAGGCCCAGGTAGAAGACGCCGATGGTGGCCTCGGGCAGCGACAACCGCTGTGCCCGGGACGCGCCCACGAAGCCAGACGCGAAGGCCACGCCCGCGCCCACGACGAGCGCGATGGCGAAGGCGATGGTGGGCGGCAGGCTCGCGCCCCCTCCGGCCTCACGCGGCGTCACGCCCCCCAGCTCCGAGGGCCCTCCGCTGGAGAGGACCGTCTGGAGCAGCAGCATCACCAGTTCGGCCAGCAGGATGCCGCCGCCGTAGGCGCCGAGCGTGCTCCAGTAGAAGTCCCGGTAGCGCGCCAGGCGCGGGTACAGGGTCGACCCGGCCGCCGGACTGGGGCCTTCGGTGGAGGCGGGAGCGCGGCGGATGCCCGCGGCCACCAGTCCCCAACCGGCCAGCCAGACGAGCGTCCCGGCCACCAGCATCTTGGGACCGGCGATGGCCCCCGCGGGGTTGGGGCCCAGGGCGAGCACCCCGGCGTCGAAGGACTGCACGAGGCCGCCCCACCCGACGAGGGAGAGGCCCAGCGCGCCGGCCACCTCGGCCCACGCCTCGGATTCGGAGATGGCCACGCCCAGGAGCGCGGCTCCCACGAGGGCCACGAGGGCACCGGCCCAGAGGAGGGGCCAGCGATAGTCGGTCTGCCGTTCGGCGGGGTGCACGAGGCCTCGTGGCTACTTCGCCAGCGGCTTGAGGAGGGGGAAAAGAATCACGTCGCGGATGCTGGCGGCGTCCGTGAACAACATGGCGACGCGATCAATCCCGATGCCTTCGCCCGCCGTGGGAGGCATACCGTGTTCCAGGGCGCGGATGTAGTCCTCGTCGTAGTCCATCGTCTCCTGCTGGCCCCGCTGCTTCGCGTCCAGTTGGGCCTGGAAGCGGCCCTTCTGGTCCAGCGGGTCGTTCAATTCGGAGAAGGCGTTGGCGATTTCCCGCCCGGCGACAAAGAGTTCGAACCTGTCCGTGATTTCCGGGTTCTGGTCGTTGCGGCGGGCCAGCGGGGAGACGGCGGTGGGATACTGGGTGATGAAGGTGGGATGAATCAGCGTGTGCTCGACGTGGTGCTCGAACAGGGCACCCACGAGCTCGCCGTGGTTCATGTTCTCCACGGCGCGGCGCTCCGACTCCGCGTGGGACGTCTTGAGCAGTTCATGACGCAGCCGGTCCGCGTCCACCATGTCCTTGTCGGACAAACCGGGGACGATTTCCCGGATGGCCTCCGTCATGGGGATGCGCTTCCAGCCCTGCCCGAAGTCCACCGTGTGCTCGCCGTACTTCACCTTGGTGTCGCCGGTGAGGTGGCGGGAGGCCTCGGTGAGCATCTCCTCGGTGAGGTCCATCAGGTCCTCGTACGTGGCGTACGCCTGATAGAACTCCAGCATCGTGAACTCGGGGTTGTGCCGGGTGCTGATGCCTTCGTTGCGGAAGTTGCGGTTGATCTCGTAGACCCGGTCCATGCCGCCCACCACGAGCCTCTTCAAATAGAGCTCGGGCGCGATGCGCATGTAGAGGTCGATGTCGAAGGTGTTGTGGTGCGTGATGAAGGGCCGCGCGGCCGCGCCCGTCACCAGCGGGTGCATCATCGGCGTCTCCACTTCGACGAAGTCCCGCCCGTCGAGGAAGTTGCGGATGAACTTCACCAGCTTGCTGCGCGTCAAGAAGACCTGCTTCACGTCCGGGTTGGAGATGAGGTCCAGGTAGCGCTGGCGGTAGCGGATCTCCACGTCCGTCAGGCCGTGCCACTTCTCCGGCATGGGGCGCAGCGTCTTGGTGAGCGGGACGAACTTCGCGGCGGACAGCGTCAGTTCGCCCGTCTTGCTGCGGAACAGCGGACCCTCGGCGGCGACGAAGTCACCCAGGTCGCACAGCTTGAAGACCTCGTAGAGGTCCCCCAGCGCGTCCTTCTTCACGTGGACCTGGATCTCACCGGAGCGGTCGCGCAGCTTGATGAACGCGGCCTTGCCGAACGAGCGCATGGCCACGATGCGACCGGCGACGTCGTAGACGGGCGGGTCCTTCTCCAGATCCTCGGTGGAGTGCTTGTCGTGCGCGTCGGTGATCTGCTTCGCGACATGCTTGGGGCGGTAGCCGTTGCCGTACGGGTTGAAGCCCGCGGCGCGCCACTTGTCGGCCTTGTCCAACCGCTGCTGGTAGATCTCCTGCTCCACGTTGGAGCCGAGATCCGCCGCTTCGCCGCTCTTCACACCAGGGGGGGTCTTGTTATCGGTCTCGGCCATGACGCGCTTTCCAGAAAGGCGCGGCACGCTAGCCAAGCGGCCCCCGGGACGCAACGCATCACGGCGGATGGCGCACGGCGGAGGTTGCCTCCCCAGAGGGTGGCGGGCCTCAGGAGGACATCAAAAGAAATGCGCCCACCGCCGCGGCCAGGAGCAGCGGGATGAGCACTTCCACGGGAAAGCGGTGATTCGCGTGGGCCAGGTACAGCCCGCGCAGGCCAAACCGACGCTGACGGCGGACACGGCCGACGACCAGCGACGCGAGCGCGGGCGGGGCTTTCTCCCGCTCCACGGTGCGCACCCGTTGCACCGTGCGTGCGTACCGGTCCCACCCCTGGCGGCACTCCACGCAGTCGTCCAGGTGGCTCTGCACGGCCTGGGCCTGGGGGGCGGGCAGCTCTTCGTCGGCGAGCGCCAGGAACAGGGCCCTCGCCTCGCGGTGATCCAATCGCGGTTCCAAGTCCGTTCCTCTCCGCTGCAGGCCGCTCATGGTTCGAACCGCCCCAGCAGGTCCGCCAGCTTCTCGCGTGCCCGGTGGAGCCGGCTCTTCACGGTCCCCTCGGGCAGCTCGGTGATGTCCACAATCTCGTCGTAGCTCAGGCCTTCGATGTCGCGCAGCGCCACCAGCATGCGCGCATCCGGCTCCAACTGGGAGATGGCCCGCTGCACCCGGGCCCGCTCGCGCGCCGCGTCCAGCGCGGCGTCCGGCTGCGGAGGGGCGCCCCCGCCTTCCGCGATGGCCGCGGCGCTCGTCTCGTCGTATTCGTCCGAGCGTCCGCGCCCCCGGCGTTGCAGGTACTTCAGCCGGTTGAGGCAGTGGTTCTTGGTGATGCGGAACAGCCACGTGGACAGCCGCGCGTCCTCGCGGAAGCGGCGCACGTTCTGGTGCACGCTGACGAAGATCTCCTGCACCAGGTCGTGGGCCTCCTCGCGGTCGCCCACCATGCGGAAGCAGAAGTCGTAGAGCCGGTCCTGATGCTCGCGCACCAGCTCCTCGAAGGCCCCCGGGTCGCCCCGACGCAGCCGGACGAGCAGCGCCTGCTCCTCACGGCGCACGTCCGGTACGGCCGCGCTGGCCAGGGCCTCCTGTCCGACTTCGAGCACTCCGCCCGATGCCACCCGTGCCTCCCGGCCATGGGCCTTCCACTGTTCCTGGAAAGGCCCGCTCCGCATCCTACCGCACCACCCTGCCCTGCCCCCTGACACCGGCCCGTGGAAAAGGTTCCCGGACACGAAAAACCCCTCCCCCGGCGCATGCTCGCCGGTGGAGGGGTGGAAGGTTTCCAGCCTGGAAGGACGGGGGGTTAGTCCGCGGCGGCGTTGCGGTTCGGGTTCTTCACGCCCAGGAGCTGCGCGGTGACGAACTCGTCCAGGTCGCCGTCCAGCACCTTGTCCACGTTGCCCGTCTCGATGCCGGTGCGCAGGTCCTTGACCATGCGGTACGGCGCCAGCACGTAGCTGCGGATCTGCGAGCCGAAGGTGATGTCCTTCTTCGCCGCCTCCGCCGCGTCGCGTTCGGCATCGCGCTTCTTCATCTCCAGTTCGTACAGGCGGCCGCGCAGGATCTGGAAGGCCATGTCCTTGTTGGCCGACTGCGAGCGCTCCGTCTGGCAGGTGATCATGATGCCCGTGGGCAGGTGCCGCAGCTGCGCCGTGGACGACGTCTTGTTGACCTTCTGGCCACCCGCGCCACTGCCGCGGATGAACTTCAACTCGTAGTCCTTCTCCGGCAGATCGATGTGAATGCTGTCGTCGACCTCCGGGTACACATCCACGGACGCGAAGGCCGTCTGCCGGCGGGCGTTGGAGTCGAAGGGGCTGATGCGCACGAGCCGGTGCACGCCCACCTCCGCCTTGAGGTAGCCGTAGGCGTTCTCGCCCTCGATGCGCAGCGAGACGTTCTTGAAGCCCGCCTCTTCACCCGGCAGCGCGTCGCTGATCTCGACCTTCCAGCCCTTCGTCTCGCCGTAGCGCGTGTACATGCGCATGAGCATGGCGGCCCAGTCCATGGAGTCCGTGCCGCCCGCGCCCGGGTTGATGTCCATGAAGCAGTTGCTGTGGTCCTGCGGGCCGGAGAGCATCCGCGCCAGCTCCAGCTTCGCGACCTCACCTTCCAGCGACGCGAGCGTGCCTTCGGCTTCCTGGGCACTGGCCTCGTCGTTCAGCTCCGCCGCCAGCTCCAGCAGCGTCTGCGCGTCGTCCAGCCCGCGCATCGTCTTGTCGAAGGCGCCCACGCTGGCCTCCAGCGTGGACTTCTCCTTCAACAGCCCCTGGGCCTTGGTGTTGTCGTCCCAGAAGCCGGGCTGCGTGGAGTCACGTTCAATCAGCGCGATGCGGGACCGCTTGCGGTCCAGGTCAAAGATGCCCCCGGAGCGCGTTGAGGCGCTCCTTCAGGGCGTGGATCTTCTCCATCGAATCGTTGGCCATGGTGTTCGTCGTCCTTCGTGTTGGGAGGTCTTGAAAAGTCGTTCTGATTCAGGATGCCTTGAGTGAAGGCACCTGCGCGCCCTCACGGGTGGCCGCGGGTTCCCTGACCGCCGCGCGGGCACGCAGCCGGTCCAGCCAGAAGGCTCCGGCCATGCCCAGCGAGATGGGCAGGATGAGCGCGACGAGCCGCCAGTTGTCCTGGTCGAACCAGGGCAGCACCTTCAGCACCACGCCCAGCGCGCCCGTGGCGGCGAGGAAGCCCCACACCCACTTGAGCCGCGCACGCGCCTTCACGCTGTTCCACGTCAGCCGCAGGCCGTACGGAACGGCCAGCAGCGTCACCGGGTTCGCGAGGAAGAGGTTCTCGTTGTGGTGCGTCACCACGTGGTCCGTGCCGATCCACATCACCACGAGCGCGAGCCCCGGGATGCCCAGCACCAGCCCGACCACCATGTTCTCCACGCCCAGGAGGATGCGCGCCGCGCGGCTGCCCCGGCGCTCCCACGCGGCGAGCCCCAGTGCGCTGGCGCCCAGGAGCACGCCCAGGGCGAGGATCCACGGGCCGAAGTTCGGCGGCGTGGCCGGCGGGCGCGGACGCGACGAGGCGAAGTAGTCCCACTGCTTCTCCACCAGCGACACCGGCTGACCGTCCGCGCCGGGCACCTTCAGCTCCGCCACCTGCTGCTCCAACTCATCCGGGAGGAAGGCCTCTTCGCGGCGGGTGATGGGCTTGTCGATGGAGTCGTTCATCATGAAGTCGAGCAGCAGGCTCAAGGGCGGATTCACCGCCGTGTAGCGCCGCGTGTGCTCGCGCAGGTTCATGCGCGCCGGGGCCCGCTCCGCCTCGCTCAGGCGGCCGCCCACGGCCGAGTCGATCATGTCGCGCAGCCGCGTCACGCAGTTGTCGCTGTAGTGCTCGTACAGGTAGTCGCGGTTCTCCGGCAGCACGTTGTCCGCCAGCCGCTTCGCCACCTTCACGCGCTGTTCCGGCGTGAGGTTGAGCTCCTGCACGCGCACGTCGCGGCCCAGCGACTTGTAGAGGCGGAAGGTGCCGTTGACGCTCGACTCACCCACCCAGAACTCCAGGCGGCCCTTGGCGAAGCGCACCAGGGTCTGGTCGTCGAACGAGTACATCCCGTAGTTGTAGAGGCGCTGCATCTGCCGGGCGCGGTCCTCCACCACCAGCGAGCCGTGGCCCCACCACGCGAAGACGTCGTCCCCGGGGCTGAACGTCACCAGCCAGATGGACAGGTCCTCGCCCCGGCTTTCGCCCGTGCCCCACGGCGGCACCGAGGCGGCGCGCGCGGAGGACGTCAGCAGGAGGAGGCCAAGCAGGCTTGAGAGTGCGAGAGACGACAGGCGGGGCATCGTTCCATCCAACACACGGAAGGGCGGGCCCCACCTACCTATCACGCAGCGCCCCCGACTCAACGGCGGGGACGCAGGGGTGTCGGCCGCCCGAGGGAAGCCCCGGGGCCCCGGAAGGCCCCGGAGCGGGCTTCAGATGAGCTTGGCCCGGCGGGCGCGCGAGTCGATGGTCAGCGAGTCCGCCACCATCCCGCGCTCGCCCAGGAGCTGCTCCTCCAGGGCCGCCATGCGCTTGGCGTCGCGCGGCTTCTCGTGGTCGTGCCCCAACAGGTGCAAGAGGCCGTGCGCGAGGTAGCGGCCCATCTCCGACTCCAGCGTGCGGCCGTATTCCTTCGCCTGCCGCTTCGCCGTGTCGAGGGAGATGACCACGTCGCCCAGCGGACGCGGCCCCGGCATGCCCTTGGGCTGATCCCCCGCGGGGAAGGACAGCACATCCGTGGCCTTGTCCTTCTGGCGCCAGGTGCGGTTGAGCCGGCGGATGGCCCGGTCCCCCACGAGCGACAGCGACAGCTCGCAGTTGGTGAGCCCCAGTTGCTTCAAATAGTCGCGGCTCCAGGTGGTGAGCAGGCGCTCGTAGTCCCCGCCCTGCCCGTGCGCCACCTGCACCGTCACCTGGTTGTCCTGGGCCTTGGGCTTCGGCTCCGGCTTCTCGATGTGCGCCAGCTCCACGCGGAACGCGGGCGCGCAGATGGACCAGTAGTCGCACGCGCCCTGCGAATCGTTGCGGTACACGACGCGCTTGCCGCGCGGCACGAGCCCCACTTCGCCCGCGCCGATGCGCTCGCGCTTGCCGTCCACGACGAGGGTGAGTTCGCCCGCGAGGACGAGCACCACCTCGTCGAACTCCGGCGTCTGCGCGGGTTCGCTCCACCCCGGGGGCGCCAGCATGCGCGCCACCGACGCGGACTCCGTCTGCGTGCTGGCCGCGCCGACGAACTCCTCGATGCGCTTGCCGTCGTCCCGGGGAATCACCTTGCCCTTGCGAAGCTTCACGCCCTCCACCTTGCGGCTCATGACATGCCCGCCGTTCTCACCTTCGTGTCCTTCGACTCTGGCTTCACCGGGGCCGGCGCCATCATCAGCGGCGAGCCCGACTTGCCGCCACCCATCGCACCCGCCGGGTACACCGGACGCGTGTGGTAGATGCCTTCCAGCGTGTGCAGGAAGGACTGAGAGATGAGGTTCAGGTCCTTGAGCGTCAAGTCACACTCGTCGAGCTGACCTTCGGAGAAGATGATGTTGATGATCTTCTGCACCTGCGCGTGGAGCTTCGCGCTGGTGGGGTCCGGCATGGAGCGCGTGGAGGCCTCCACCGCGTCGGCGATCATCACCAGCGCCGCTTCGCGGAACTGGGGCTTCGGGCCCGGGTAGCGGTAGATGCTCTCATCGATGGGCGGCGCGCCTTCCTTGCCCTCCTGCTCCTTGAGGGCCTTGTGGAAGAAGAAGCCCACCGTCCGCGTGCCGTGGTGCTGGGGGATGGCGTCCGCGACCAGCTTGGGCAGGCGGTACTGCCGGGCCATCTCCAGGCCTTCCGTCACGTGGCGCTTGATGATGACCGCGCTCATCGCGGGCGCGAGCCCGTCATGCCGGTTCTCGCCCTTCTGGTTCTCCCCGAAGTAGAGCGGATTCCGACCCTTGCCGATGTCGTGGTAGTACGCGCACGAGCGCGCCAGCAGCGGGTTCGCGCCGATGGTCTCCGCCGCGTTCTCCACCAGCGTCCCGATGATGATGGAGTGGTGGTACGTGCCGGGCGCCTGGACGATGAGCTCCTTGAGCGCCGGGTGGTTCAGGTTCGCCAGCTCCAGCAGCTTGATGTCCGACGCGTAGCCGAACGTGGCCTCGATGAGCGGCGTCAGCGCCATCACCATCACGGGCACCGCCAGCGCCGTGCCGAAGAACGCGCACACCGCCGTGACGACCGTGTCGCCCGCCAGCCCCTTGCCCTCCACGAGGAACAGGAACAGGACGGCCACCATGTTGGCGATGCCGGTGATGAGGCCCGCGCGGAAGATGCCCACGCGGTCCTTCGCCTTGACGATGCGGTCCGCCGCCACCAGCGAGCCCACCAGCGTGTAGATGCCGAACGCCAGCGAGTTGCCCAGCATCACGCCCGCGAGGCACGCGAACACCATGGCGAAGAACAGCGCCAGCTCCTGCGTGAGGATGAAGCGCACCAGCATCGCGCCCGCCGCCACCGGGAAGGCGTAATAGAAGGCCTCGATGGGCAGCGCCGTGTAGCGGTCCTGCACCGCGTCCGCGATGGACACCCAGACCTGGAGCAGGCCCAGCAGGCCCACCAGCAACAGACCCAGGAGCACGCCGTCCTTGCGCGTGGGACGGAAGCGCCGGAAGGCCGCGCGGCAGAAGCCGTAGAAGGCCACCACCAGCAGGGCCACGAGGCCCGTGCCGCCCACCTGGAGCTGGAGCAGATCCAACCGGTCCGTCTGCGACCGCATCCCGCGCAGCATCACCAGGTGCGTTTCGTTGACCAGCTCCCCGTCGCCGATGACGCGCTGGCCCTTCTTGATGGCGATGACCGCGTCCTTCACCGCGTCGCCCGCGAGCCTGCGGCGCAGGTCCGTCTCCGCGATGTTGATGGTCAGGCTGGGACGCACCAGCCGCTTGGCGATGCGCAGCACGGCGCGGCGCTGGACGGCGGGGGACTCCGGCAGCACGTTGCCCGGCACGGAGGCGAACCTGTCCAGCTCCTGGTGCGCCTCCCGCATGTCCACCACCTGCGTGGCGGCGGCGGGCAGCGACTCCTCGTTCTTGTGCTGCACGTCGCGCACGGTGAGGCCCTGGGGGGCCTCGCGAACCAGCTCGTCGCGCGAGCTGGCCACGTACACCGGGCCGCGGTCGGCGCGGTAGGCGCGGTCGAGCAGCACCAGCGTGGCGGACTCCGACTCCCCGGAGAAGCCGTTGGTGATGAGCGCCTGGAAATCCTCTCCCTCCAGACCCGCGTCCCGCTGGCCGAAGAGCTGCTCCTGGAACTGGGCCTGCATCTCCTCACGGTCGCGGCGCTGGCGCTCCAGGGCCTCCGGGGTGGGCGGCACCGGGCGGCGGCGCTTCGCGTTGCCCTCCTCCGGCGTGGCCTCCTCGGCGCGGGCTTCCTTCTCCTCTTCCAGGCGCTCGCGGGCGGTGGAGAAGGCGGCGCGCACGGACGCGCGCAGGTTGCCCACCACGGCGGGATTCAGGTCGTACACCGGGCGCACCGCGCTACGGGCCTCGCGGCGGCGCTGCTGCGTCATCGCCTGATGCACGATGTCGTAGTCGCGCGCGGCCTTGAACCCCGCGGGCGAATTGGCCCGGAAGGGCTTGCCCACGTTGTCTTCCGTCAGCGCGGGGATCTGCTGGCTGTAGAGGCCCGGGGAGATGACGAAGCCCGCGCCCACCGACACCACCAGCAGCAAGAGGCCCTGGACGATGCGCCGGCCCCAGTCCCCACGTCCGAGTCCCAGGCGCACCGCGAGCGCGTCCAGCGGACTGGGCTCGGGGGCGGGTGATTCAGGCTCGGCCATGGGGGGACTCCTCACCCGGAAAAGGCGTCAAAGGCTCCATAGAAGGCAGCAGCGACGCGGAAAATTCGTGAGGGTGGGACAGCCGCCGCCTGGACGCCAGTTCGCTCTGCAAAAAATGACGGTGGGCGAACAAGCCAGGATGTAGGCCAGCAAGCGCCGCCACCCCCACCCCGGCGAAAGCCTGGGAGCGGGGGTGGAGGCGAAACGTCACTCCTGCGAACCGCCGGACGGGGCCTCACGGTGGGACTGCGCCTGCTTCTGGGCGTTCTCCGAGCGCTCGTACGCGCGGATGACTTCCTGCACCAGCGGGTGGCGCACGACGTCCACGTCGGAGAACTCCGAGAAGTGGATGCCGTCGATGTTCTTGAGCACCGAGCGCGCGTGGTTCAGGCCGGACATCTTGCCCGTGGGCAGGTCCACCTGCGTCACGTCGCCGGTGATGACCGCCTTGCTGTTGTAGCCCAGGCGGGTGAGGAACATCTTCATCTGCTCCACGGTGGTGTTCTGCGCCTCGTCGAGGATGACGAAGGCGTCGTTGAGGGTGCGGCCGCGCATGAACGCGAGCGGCGCCACCTCCACCACCCCCTGCTCCACCAGCGTCTGGGCGCGCTCCACGGCCATCATGTCGTGCAGTGCGTCGTAGAGCGGGCGCAGGTAGGGGTTCACCTTCTCCGCCATGTCGCCGGGCAGGAAGCCGAGCTTCTCCCCGGCCTCCACGGCGGGGCGCGCCAGGATGATGCGCTTGACCTTGCGCTCCTGGAGGAAGGCGACCGCCATGGCCATGGCCAGGTACGTCTTGCCGGTGCCGGCGGGGCCCACGCCGAAGACGATGTCGTGGGCGCGGATGGCGTCCACGTACCGCTTCTGGGCGATGCTCTTGGGGGCGATCTGCCGGTTGCCGGTGCTCTTGAGGACGGTGCCGAGCATGACCTCCTGAAGCGACTCCGTGCCGCGGCCCAGGACCTTGATGGCCTGCTCCACGTCCTCACGGTAGACGGCGCGGCCGGCGCGGATCATCTCCTCGAGGTTCTCCACGAGGCGCACCGCGAAAGCGACGGCGTCCGCGGGGCCCGACAGGAGCAGCTCCGTACCGCGCTGCCCCACCCGGACGCCCAGGCGCCGCTCCATCAGCTTGAGGTTCTCGTTCTGATTTCCGCACAGGGCCAGGGTCGTCTCGTTGTCACGGACGTCCACCTTGGCGGAGGTGGGAGTGGATTCTGCGCGAGCAGCGGGCACTTCCAGCGTGGCGGGGTTTCGCAATGCGCGTCGTTCCTCGTTCAGTGGTCGCTCGCCGACAACGTAACGCCGCCCCCCCACCCGTGCCCGGTGGACCTCCAGGACGACCTCTAGAAGCAGGCTAGCGCACGGGCGGCAGGAGGATGAACCGCCGAGCGGCCAGCCGACGGTAATAGTACTGCTCCCGCCACGGGTAGCGCAGCTCCTCCGGGGACAACAATCCGGCATCCACCAATGCATCCAGCCGTTCCGGCAGGGTTCCCTTCTCCAACTGGAACACCTCCAGCGCGGCTTCGATGCGGACGCGCTGCGCCTGGGCAATCTGACGCTGGGCGGCGGGATCGCCCAGGACGGTGGCGCCGGACTCCGGCCCCCTGCCACCCACCCACCGGGAGGCGATGAAGGCCAGGGCCGCGAGGACGGCCATGGTCACCAGGACGCGGCCCACCGGGCCCGCCACGCGGGCGACGAGGCGGGTGTCCTCGATGACGGGGGCGCGCCCTTCCGGGTCGATGACGCGCACGTAGTCGCCCTTGACCAGGTTGTAGAGCGCCTTGCAGGTCTCGAATTCGCCCAGGCAGCACAGGTCCACGAGCTTGCGCAGGTCACGCCCGAGGGCGATCTCCTCGTAGACGTGGCGCTCCGAGGGCCCGATGGCGCCCAGCTCCCCGCCCTCGTCGGCGTTGGGGCGGGGCACGGGCAGCGCCTTGACGCGCTCAAAGGTCATGTCGTCGCGGTGGATGCGCTTCCGGATGACGGGCCACTCGTCCACCATCCGGAAGCCCTCCATCAGCACCGTCTCCGCGCGCAGCGGGGTGATGCCTTCGGGGCCCGGCTCCACCGGTTCCTGGATGAATTCGTAGGTGCCCGCCTTCCAGGTGAAGAGGCGGTAGAGCGTCTCCGTCACCTGGAGCTGGGCCATCTGCTGGAAGCGCTCGGCGGTGAGCGCATGGCTGGTCACCAGCACATCCCCCAGGCGCTTGAGGGTGCGCTTCTGCACCTCCAGCGCGGCCTCCAACTGGGTCTCGGTGATGATCTCCGCGCGCACCAGCATGGCGCCGATGAGCTCCTTGCGCTTCCGGGTGATGCCTTCGGCCTTGATGATGTGGCCGTCCTGGAAGCCGACGCGCACCTCCTGGTCCTTGTTCCGGAAGTGGAGCGTGCCCGTCTTCTGCTGCTGCCCGATGAGCTGAAGGATGTCGCCGATGCCGAAATCCTTGAGGGTGCCCTTGAGGGACATGGCTTAGGCCTCCCCGCGCTGGAGGCGGCGCAGGCCGCGCAGCGTCAACAGGTAGACGAAGAAGAGCACGAGGCCCGCGGGCACGAGCTTGAGGTACAGCGGCGCGTCTCCGTACGGGGTGCGGACGAGGCCGCGGTGGAGCACCAGCGCGGTCAGGGAGAAGCTGAACACGAAGGCGTAGAGGGCGCCCCGCACCGGCAGGCCGGTGATGACGTGGCCCGCGCCGGACACCAGTCCGCCCAGCCCATACGTCACGCGCTTCGTCCAGGCCTGATGGCGGTCCACCTCCACCTGCTTGCGCGAGCGGACCTCCTTGGGCACCTGGCTCTTGCGCGCGTAGACATGGACGCACTGGCCGCACATGGCGCTGCCCACGCCCAGGTCCTTGTCGCAGCGCTGGCACACCGCCCGGCCACACCGGTCGCAGTCGCGCGACGCCTTCATCCGCGAGCCCGCTTCACCCATCAGCGCCAGGAGCGCCGCGAGTCCCGCCGTCAGCGCCCAGCCCACCGGGCCCTGGGGAAGGGCGTGCGACAGCCACCGGCCCACCTGGGCCTCCACGCGCGCGCCCTCCGCGGCGCCGTCGGCCAGCTCCATCCAGTCGCCCTCCGGAATCGACGGCGACAGGAGCAGCAGGTTGAGCAGGGGGCGGTCCTCCGGGGGAGGCTCACGGCGCAGCAGCGATTCGTCCAGCGACTGCGCGGTGGCGCTCGCCGTGGTGGCGCGCTCCAGCTCCTTGCTCAACTGTTCATCCGGCACCTGCCGGGCCCGGCGCCGGTACACCTGCGCGAGGTTGTAGTGCGGCGCCGCCATCCTCGGGTCCGCCTGCGCGGCCTGGTTGTAGAGGGGCAGCGCGCCCTCCGCGTCCCCCAGCCCCACCAGCACGTTGCCAAAGCGCGTGAGCAGCCGCGCGTCCCCGCCGCGCAGGGCGGAGGCGGCCTTGAAGTCCGCCCTCGCTTCCTCCAGCAGGCCGCGACGGGATTCGTAGAAGGCGAGCGCGCCCAGTTCCTGGAAGCGGGCCGTCCGGGCCTCGGCGCGGGCACGCACCCGCGCCGCCGCGCCGTCCGCGGACAGACCGCCGCGCTCCAGCAGGTAGACGTCCTCCGCGGGCGTGCCGGCGAAGACGGTGAAGCGCACCAGCGCTCCGGCCGCGAGCGGCATCACGCCCAGGCCCATGATCAGCACCGCCGCCACCCAGCGCTCGGCGCGGCCCAGGTACAGCGCGACCACGGCGAAGAGCAGCAGCAGTTGCGGCACCAGCCCCACGCCCAGCACCGCGGGCAGCGCCAGGAGCAGCAGGCCCAGCAGCGCCGACTGCCAGCGAGCCACCGCCCGGGGGAACAGGTGGTGGAAGTCATGCAGCGCGTAGCGGATCCGCCGCAGGAAGAGCGCGGCCACCACCGCGACCGCCGTGGCCGCCCACGCCGCGAGCGCCACCGCGCCCAGGTCCGTGAGCGCCGGCCGCCGGTAGCGCGCGTCCTTCGCCAGCGTCACGAGCGCCGTCTTCCATTCACCCAGGAAGCGCGGAAGGTTCAGCGGATCCTCCACCGCGTACGTCTCCGCGCGGGCGAAGCGCGCCGAGGGCAGTCCCGGCGAAAGGGTCACCGCCACGTCCAGCAGCGCGAGCGTCCCGGAGAGATCCCCGGCGCGGCGGCGGACCTCGGCCTCGCGCAGGAAGCCCACGCTCAGGGGCTCCAGGTCCGTGGCGAGGATCTCCTCGCGCAGCTTGAGCAGTTCCTGCTGGGCGGTCTGCGCCGCGGCCCTGTCGTTGCGGGCGCGGGCCTGCTTCCACCGCTCCCACACCGCCAGCAGCTCCGCGTCCACCACCTTGGGGGCCATCACCGGCGTGGGGCCGGGGCGCGGCGGGACGACGACGGGCTCAGGCTCCACCGGCGCGGCGGGCACCACCACGGACTTGGGCGGCGGGGTGACGACGCGGCCCTTGCCCGTGGCACGCCGGGGCTCCGGATCCGGTTCGTCCATCACCTCTTCCTCCGGCTCCGGCTCCGGATCGTCGTGGACGGTGGCGTCCCCGGGGTCGGTCTCCTGCGGATCTTCCAGATAGGTTTCCTGGATGCGCGTGGGTGCGTCCTGCATCAACGCAGGGGCGCGCGCGGGGACAAGCAGCACGAGGCAACAACACAGGCCGAGGAACGAGCGGAGCATCCGAGCGGCCGATGATAGGCGACAGCGGGGACGACACGAAATCATGAGTCCCCGTTCCCCCTGCGCTCCCACGTGCTACAGGAGCGCCCGGCGGGGGATTGCTCGGGAGCAAACGCATGGCGGCGCCTGGATCAGAGCTGGAACGACTGGTGGGGATCATGCAGCGGCTGCGGGCCGAGGGCGGCTGCCCGTGGGACCGCGAGCAGGACCTGCGCTCGCTGCGCCCCTACCTGACCGAGGAGGCATTCGAGGTCCTGGACGAAATGGACCGCGTCTCCGACGGCGGCCCCTGGCGCCCCCTGTGTGAAGAGCTGGGGGACCTGCTCTTCCAGATCGTCTTCCACGCCCAGCTCGCGGCGGAGCTGGGCGAGTTCACGATGGCGGACGTCTGCGCGGCCATCAGCGACAAGATCACCAGCCGGCACCCGCATGTGTTCGGCACCGAGCAGGTGAAGGGCGCCGAACAGGTGCTCTCCAACTGGGCGAAGCTGAAGGCGGACGAGCGCAAGAAGAAGACGGGACGCGCGGGTTCGGTGCTGGACGGCGTGCCCACCGCGGCCCCCTCCCTGCTGCGCGCCGAGCGCCTCACCGAGAAGGCCAGCCGCCTGGGCTTCGACTGGCCGGACCTCGCCGGGGTGCGCGGCAAGCTGGACGAGGAGCTGCGCGAGTTGGACGAGGCCATCGCGGCCGGCGGCCGGGACGCCATCGAGCACGAGCTGGGGGATGTCCTGTTCTCGCTCGCGAACCTCGCCCGCTTCGTGAAGACGCCGGCGGAGGACGCGCTGCGCATGGCCTCGCGCCGCTTCGTCACCCGGTTCCAGTACATCGAGGCCCGGCTGCACGAGGAGGACGTGCCCTTCGGTGGCGCGACCCTGGAGCACATGGAGCGCCACTGGCAGGGCGCCAAGGCCCAGGAGAAGCTGCTGCCCCCGCCCGCCCACCTGCCCCGCGCCTCCGTGGCAACCCTGCGCCTGCCGGTGCCGGACGTGGCCGCCCAGCGGGCCTTCTGGGACCCGGTGGCCTCCTGGCTGGGCTGGACCTCCACCCAGTCTCCGGACGGCACGGCGGCCTACACGGGCGCGGGCCTGGGGCTCGTCTTCACGCCGGCCCCCGCGTCCTCGGTCCAGGCCACCCTGACGCTGGATGCGCCCTCCCCGTCCGCCGTCGCCCGGTTGAAGGACCTGCTACAAGCCCACCACCCCCGCAGCATCGTTTCAGGCCCCGAGGAGGGCCTGCGGTTCCAGGACCCGGCCGGGCTCACGTGGGAATACACGCCCCCGTCGGTTTGATTCTCCCCGCGAGTGGCATCAGGCCCCTCGCGAGTGCCGTTCGAGGCGTTCCGGAACCGGAAATCCTGATCGCGTTTGCACGCGTGCCTTGACGCAACGGGGGCGTCGAAGTAAGGACGGCCCCTCTTTTTCCTTGTCTTGCCTTCCGCTGGAGCATTGCCTTGGCGAACACCAAGTCTGCAGAGAAGCGTCACCGCCAGTCCCTGAAGCGCCGCGCCCGGAACGTGAACGTCCGGACGTCGGTGAAGGACGCCGTCAAGTCCGCCCGCGAGGCCATTGCCTCCAAGGACGGCACGAAGACGACGGACGCTCTCAAGGCGGCTTCCAAGACCCTCAACAAGGCGGCCAGCAAGGGCGTCCTCCACAAGCGCACCGCCTCGCGCCGCATCTCCCGGCTGGCCAAGGCCGCCGCGAAGAAGTCGGCCTAGTCGTACCCCGCCCTGGGTTGAGGACCGGGTTTCCCGGTCCTCACCAGGTGCTGGCCAGTCGGTCGTACCCATCACGCATGAGCGTTTCCGCCAGGCGTGCCAACGCCGCCTGACGGTTGGCTTCTGCTTCCAGGACGTTGCCCCGGCCCTGGAGATAGTCCTCCGTGCCCGCCACCACCGTCTCCCCGAGCAGCTGCCCCTCCTTCACGAGGCGCAGGCGCACGGTTGTGTAGACGCGGTAGTTGTTGGCGACGATGGTCGGGGACGCCCCGACATTGAGCACCACCCCTTCAATCGTGGCGTTGCAGCCCGGCGCGCTGGCCAGGCGGCCCGCCTGGATGAGCTGCTGGCGCAGGTAGCGCGTGAAGAGGTTCTCCAGCGTGGGCTCCGGCGTCTCGTTGATGAAGATGGGCGCGCACACCTGCCCCACCCCCTCCGGCAACGCGGAGCCCCACGGGCTGAAGCGGTAGCCGCACCCGGACGCCAGCACCGCCGCCGCCACCACGCCCGCCCGGGCCCACCGGTACGCACTCCCCGCACTCCAGGTCGCCCACATGGGCGCGCACCCTACCCGCCCGCGATCCTCCGTCAAGCGTCGGGGCCGGACACCGGCACGCCTCGCGCGCGTCCGGCCTCCAGCAGCGCCACCCGGGCCGCCTCCAGCCGGGCCTCCCGCGCGGAGCCCCGGAGCGCCATGCCCAGCGGCCACTGCAACCGTGCGCCGTCCTCCACCTCCACCGTGAGGCCCTGGTGGCGGTACAGGGCCGCGAGCAGCACGCCCACGACTCCCGCGGCGAGGGCCATGATCCGGATGGCCTGCGTCGGTGCCCAGAGGCCCAGCAGCGCGAAGGCGAGCAGTCCCAGCGCCTCCACGTAGGGGCGCGTGCGCCACTCCAGCCGGCGCACCCGCGTCCACGCGACCTCCACGGGCGGGCTTCCGGAACGCCCCTGGAAGGTCAACCGCTCCGCGTCCATGGACAGGCCGCGCCCATTGCCCAGATCCAACGCGAGCGGGGCGGTGCGCGGGGGTGGAGGGGACGCGGGGGCCTGGGGCGGCAGGGGCGCCTCCGGCAACACCGCGTTGCAGAAGGCGCAGCGGCGCCGGGCCGCCGTCTGGGGGCGCCCGCAGGCGGAGCACATGACGAGCACTTCCGCGGGCACCGCCCCTCCCTTCCTGGCTTCAGCGATTGGCGTCAGCCGACGACGAAGTTCACCAGCCGCTTGGGGACGAAGACGAACTTGCGCAGCGTCTTGCCCTCGAGGGCGGACTTCACCTTCTCCTCCGCCTCCGCCGCCGCGCGCACGTCCGCCTCGCTCGCGTCCGCCGCCACGCGCACCTCCGCGCGCAGCTTGCCGTTCACCTGCACGGCGTACGGAATCACGTCGTCCACCACCAGCGCCGGGTCGAACTCCGGCCAGGCCTCCGACACGGTGAGCACCTTGGAGCCGTAGGCCTCCGCCAGCTCGTCCGCGATGTGCGGCGCGAACGGGGTGAGGATGCGCGCGAGCAGCCGCATCGCCTCCGCCATGGCCGCCTTCTCCGCCTGCGTCTCCGGCGTGCCCACCGCATAGAGCGCGTTCACGCACTCCATGATGCCGGCGACACCGGTGTTGAAGGACAGGCGCTCAATCGCCTCGCTTACGCGCTTGAGGCACTTGTGCGCCGCGCGGCGCGTCTCCAGGGCCTTGCCCTCATAGGGGCCGTCGTACGTGACGTCCGCCACGGACGCATGGTGCGTGGCGGCCAGCGTCCACACGCGCTTGAGGAAGCGGGCGACGCCCTCCACCTGATCCGGGGACCAGTCGAAGTCGCGCTCCGGCGGCCCCGCGAAGAGCACGTAGGTGCGCGCCGTGTCCGCGCCGTACTTCTGCACGATGGTGGAGGGCGCCACGCCATTGCCGTAGCGCTTGCCCATCTTGCGACCGTCGGCGCCGTTGACGATGCCCTGGGTGATGAGCCGCGTGACGGGCTCATCCACCGGAGACAGGCCGAGCAGCTTCATGATCCGGGTCCAGAACCGGAAGTAGAGCAGGTGCATCGTGCCGTGCTCGGGGCCGCCCACATAGACGTCCACGGGCAGCCAATGCTTGGCCACCTCGGGGTCGAAGGGCGCGGCGTCGTAGTGCGGCGACAGGTAGCGCGCGAAGTACCAGCAGGAGTCGACGAAGGTGTCCATCGTCTCCGCCTCCCGACGCGCGGGACCGCCGCACTTCGGGCAGGTGGTGTTGACGAAGGACGCGACCTTCGCGAGCGGCGGCTCGCCCCGGCCAGTGAGCACCTCCTGCGTGTCGATGTCCGGCAGGCGCACCGGGAGCTGATCCAAAGGCACGGGGATGCCCTTGCGCTCCGGATCGCACTTCTCGCAGTAGATGATGGGGATGGGCGTGCCCCAGTAGCGCTGGCGGCTGAAGCCCCAGTCCCGCTGGCGGTACGTCACCGTGGCCTTGCCCTTGCCCTGGGCCTCCAGCGTCGCGGCCATCTTCACGCGCGCCTCCGCGGAAGGCAGGCCGGTGAAGTCCCCGGAGTCCACCAGCACGCCGTCGTCGGTGGAGGCCTCGGTCAGCGTCTCCCCCGCGCCCAGCTTGTCACCCTTGGCCGGCTGGATGACCACGCGCACGGGCAGCGAGTACTTGCGCGCGAAGGCGAAGTCGCGCTCGTCGTGCGCCGGCACGCTCATCACCGCGCCGGTGCCGTAGTCGCTCACCACGAAGTTGGCGATCCAGATGGGCACCGGCTGCCCGGTGAACGGATGCAGCGCGTGCGCCCCGGTGAAGACGCCCTCCTTCTCCGTGTCCTCGCCCAGCCGCTCCGTCTTGTTCTGCGCCGCCATGCGCTTCGCGAACGCTTCGACGTTCGCGCGCTGCTCCGGCTTCGTCACCTGGGCCACCAGCTTGTGGTCCGGCGCCAGCACCACGTAGGTGCAGCCGAAGAGCGTGTCCACGCGGGTGGTGAAGACGCGCAGGGCCGCGTCATGCCCCTGCACGCGGAACTCCACCTCCGCGCCGTCCGAACGGCCAATCCAGTCACGCTGGCGGGTGGTGATGCTGTCCGGCCATTGCTTGAGCGTGGGCAGCGCGTCGAGCAGGTCCTGCGAGTACTTCGTGATGCGGAACGCCCACTCGGGCATCTCCTTGTCCAGCACCTCCGAGGAGCAGCGCTCGCAGCGGCCGTCCTTCACCTGCTCGTTGGCGATGACGGTGTGGCAGCCCGTACACCAGTTCACCTTGCTGAAGCGGCGATAGACGAGCCCGCGATCCAGCAACTGGAGGAAGAACCACTGGTTCCAGCGGTAGTACTCCGGCTGGCTGGTGTTCACCTCGCGCGACCAGTCGTAGCTGTAGCCGAGCGTCTTGATCTCCGCCTTGAACGATTCGATGTTCTCGCGGGTGCGAATGGCCGGGTGGACGCCGTCCTTGATGGCCGCGTTCTCCGCCGGCAGACCGAAGGCGTCCCAGCCCATGGGGTGCAGCACGTCGAAGCCGCGCATCTGGTAGTAGCGCGCGTAGACGTCCCCGATGAGGTAGTTGCGCACGTGCCCCATGTGCATCTGGCCACTGGGGTACGGCAGCATCTCCAGGACGTACTTCTTGGGGGCGTCCGGACGCCTGCCTGCCCGGAAGATGCCCTCCTCGTCCCAGCGGGCCTGCCACTTTCCTTCAATCGACTGCGGCTCGTAACGCTCGTTCATCGCCATGGCTTTTCAGTCTCTTAGCGGGAGGTGCGACATGCGGGCAACAAGTCTTGCCGCGTCGAAGGGCCCGACGGTCCGCCCCCGTACGGCCTGCCTCCCTGGACGGCCTCCAGGCCCGGGAACCTGACCGGGGCCCCCATGTGGGTGCCCCGGGCTGGGGGCGGCCTTCGCTCGGTGCTTGCCCTCCGGCCCGGGCGCGACTAACTCGCCTTCCCGGTCTGGCGCAGAGGGAGAGCACCATGCAGGTCGTGAGTGTGAAGAAGGCCCTTTCGGGGTCGGTCGAGGCGGGCTCGAAGGTGGAGGTGCGCGGCTGGGTGCGGACGCGCCGCGACTCCAAGGCGGGCATCAGCTTCGTCAACGTGAGCGACGGGTCGGTCTTCGACCCCATCCAGGTCGTCGCACCCAATTCGCTGCCCAACTACGAGAAGGAGATCCTCCGGCTCACCGCGGGCGCCTCCGTCATCGCCAAGGGCACCCTGGTGCAGTCCCAGGGCAAGGGGCAGGCGTTCGAAATCCAGGCGGACGAGGTGCAGGTGCTGGGGTTGGTGGATGACCCGGACACCTACCCCATCACGCCCAAGCAGCACTCGCTGGAGTTCCTGCGGGACGTGGCGCACCTGCGCGTGCGCACGAACACCTTCGGGGCCATCACCCGCGTGCGCAACTCCGCCATGCAGGCGGTGCACCGCTTCTTCCACGAAGAGGGCTTCTGCTGGGTCAACACGCCCATCATCACCGCGAGCGACGCGGAGGGCGCGGGCCAGATGTTCCGCGTGTCCACGCTGGATGCGTCCAACCCGCCGCGAGGTCCGGACGGAAAGATTGACTGGGGCAAGGACTTCTTCGGCAAGGAGGCCTACCTCACCGTGTCCGGGCAGCTGAACGTGGAGGCGTACTGCCTCGCGATGTCGAAGGTGTACACGTTCGGCCCCACGTTCCGCGCGGAGAACAGCAACACCACGCGGCACCTGGCCGAGTTCTGGATGATTGAGCCGGAGATCGCGTTCGCGGACCTCAACGAGGACGCGGCGCTGGCGGAGCGGTTCCTCAAGTACGTGTTCAAGGCCGTGCTCAACGAGTGCGCGCCGGACATGAAGTTCTTCGAGGAGCGCCAGCAGAAGGGCGTCACGGAGCGGATGGAGAAGTTCATCGGCTCCAGCTTCGAGCGCATCGACTACACGGACGCCATCTCCATCCTCCAGAAGGCGAAGAAGAAGTTCGAGTACACGCCGGAGTGGGGCAAGGACCTGCAGACGGAGCACGAGCGCTACCTCACCGAGGAGCACGTGGGCCGGCCCGTGGTGGTGATGAACTACCCGGAGGCCATCAAGGCCTTCTACATGCGCATCAACGAGGACGGGAAGACCGTCGCCGCGATGGACGTGCTGGCCCCGGGCATCGGGGAGATCATCGGCGGCAGCCAGCGCGAGGAGCGTCTGGATGTGCTCGACGCGCGCATGGTCAAGTTCGGCCTGAACCCGGAGCACTACCAGTGGTACCGCGACCTGCGCCGCTACGGCACGGTACCGCACGCGGGCTTCGGGCTCGGGTTCGAGCGGCTCATCGTCTACATCTGCGGCCTGCAGAACATCCGCGACGCCATCCCCTACCCGCGCGTTCCGGGCTCCGCGCAGTTCTGAGTTCCACGCGGTAGCGGACCGTGGGCGGAGACCCCGCCCGCGGTCCGAAGCATCGTGACACCCGGGGCGTCGTCGCCCGCCGGGCCTACTGGAGGACGGAGGGCTCTGCCTCCTCCTTCTCCTTGGGTGCCTCGACGCGGGCGTAGTCCTCCGCGCCGGTGAAGTCCACGGCGCGGCAGGGCTCCTTGCCTACGACCCAGGCATCGTGGCCCGGGGGGATGAAGGCGACGTCGCCCGGCCCCAGGTCGAACTCCTGGCCGTCCCGCATCTTGACGTGCAGTTGCCCGGACAGGATGCAGGTGGTGTGGATGACCTCGCAGAACTCGGTTCCGGCGAGCGGCTTCACGTCCTTCGACCACTGCCAGCCGGGTTCGAAGACCCCACGGCCGATGGTGAGCTCGCCGAGCTTCAGGACATCCGCGGAGCCGTGCGCGACGAACGGCCGGTGCTCGTCCGAATCGCTGACCTTCTTGATGATTGCGCGTGCCATGGCTGTCTCCTCCAAGGAATGGAGGCCGTGCTCAGTCATTGCTCAGCCGACCTCGGGTCCATGGGAAATCTGGGGGTCGCGCGCTCGGGCGCACAGGTCGCGCCCGTGGGTCGTCCAGATAGACCCTCGTGACCATGGCCGACGGGCAGCGCCCCGGCTGGGCCGTCCCGAGCGCCCAGGGTGTTCACCCTGACAAGGGAGGCCTGGGTTTGACGGACGCGGCGCCCTGGCTACGTTGGGCCCCGTGTCCTGGCATGCGCGGCAGGTGGCTCGCTGGTTGAGGTTGGCGCTGGCGTGCGTCGCGCTGGCGCTGGGCGCTGGTGCCTCCGCGCATCCCCTGCCCGGGCCCGAGGGCGTGGTCGCGGTCCTCGTGGACCGACGCGCGCCCGAGGCACGACGTCCGGCCGAAGTGGCACCCGCCCGGCGCCGGGGCTCCACGCCGCGCATCCGGGAGGCTCGCGCACAGGCCACCGTCCACCGCGTCGCTCGCACGCCCAGGAGTCCAGGGCCGCCGCACCCGCTCTACCTCCTGCACCGGGCGCTCCTGCACTGAGCCCTTCCAGCGGCCCCGTCCCTGGAAGGTCCTTCGGTTCCTGGAGTCTCCCCATGTCGCTGCTTTCGAACGCGGGGCGCGCCTGCTGGCGCGTCCTCAAGGCGAGCTTGCGCAGGTGCATCCGCGCCTGCCGGCTCGTCCTCATCCTCGTCCTCGTTGTCCTGCCCAATCCCCTGGTGATGGTCCTGTCGGTCTTCCTGACGTCGGAGCGCCGCAACCTTCCCGCGGAGGTGCTGCGAAAGAAGAAGTGAGTCCCCGCCGGGACAGGGCCTCCCGTGGCAGGTGCCCGGGAGGCCCTTCGTCTGCTCAGGACTTCTTCTTCAAGCCCGCTCGGTCCCGCGCGAGTTCGCCCAGCGCGGACCAGTCCTCATCCCCGCGTCCCTGCGCGACACCGGTGAGGAAGTGGTCGCGCAGGAGGCTCGCCAGCGGCAGTGGCACCTCGGCGGCGCGCCCTGCTTCGAGCGCCAGCGTCACGTCCTTGAGGCCCAGGCGCAGCGCGAAGCCCGCGGGGGTGGTCTGCCCCTTCGCGATGGCGCCCGCGTAGTTCTCGAAGATGGGCGAGCGGGCGAAGACGGACTTGAAGACGTCCAGGAACGCGGCGCGCTCCACGCCGGACTTCTCCGCCAGGGCGAAGGCCTCCGACAGGGCCTCCATCATCGACGCGATGAGGAAGTTGCCGGAGAGCTTCACCACGTTGGCGGCCGAGGGCTTCTCCCCCAGCTCCGTGAGGCCGCGCCCCAGCGCAGTGAGCAGCGGGCGCACGCGCTCCACCTGCGCCCGAGGGCCCGCGGTGATGACCCAGAGTTGCTTGCCCTCGGCGGCCTCCGGACGGCCGAAGACGGGGGCGGAGACGTAGCCCTGGCCCGCGTCCGCGTGCGCCTTCGTCAGCCGCTCCGAGAGCGCGACGGAGATGGTGCTGGAGGAGACGTGGACCGCGCCCTTCGGCAGGGCCCCGACGAGGCCGTCCGGGCCCAGGGTGGCGGCTTCGACGGCGGGGTCATCCGCCAGCATGGACACGACGACCTCCGCGTCACGCGCCGCATCGGCGGGCGTCTTCGCCACGCGCGCGCCCTGCTGTTGCAGCGGCTGCGCCTTGGAGGCGGTGCGGTTCCAGACGGTGACTTCATGGCCCGCGCCGAGCAGGTTCTTCGCCATCGGCGCGCCCATGTTTCCCAATCCGATGAAGCCGACCTTCATGGGGATGCTCCCTTCGTGCTCGCGTTCAACCTTCGTTCGACTGCTCCTCGGACACGTCCAGCCGTTCGAAGGCGCGGCCCAGGACGGCGACGCCCAGCGCCACCTCCGCGAAGAGTGCCCCCGCCGCCACCAGCCCCGCGAGCGGTACCGCCCAGCGGCCCACGACAGTGAACAACGGATAGCCCACGAGGAGGGCCACCACCGCGGCAGGCAACAGTCCCAGGAACGTCACCACCAGCGTGCCCACCAGCGTGAGCAGCCGCTGGCCCAGGGCCTCCACGCCACGCGCCCGCTCCGAGTCCGCCGGAATCCACGCGGGCAGCAGCACCACCGCCGCGTTCTGCACCAGCAGCCCCGCGAGCCCCAGCGCCGGCAACACCGACAGCAGGCCCAGCACCACCGGCGTGGACCACGGCGCGAGCGTTTCGTCGTCCGTGCCCACGCCCAGCACCAGCGCCACCAGCAACATCACCCACTGCACCGCGCCCAGCGTCAGCGCCGACGCCGCCAGCTCCGCGCCCACCACCTGGCGCCCCGTGAGCGGCAGTGCGCGCAGCAGCTCCAGCTTCGGCAGGTCCATGCGCAGGTCGGTCCGGAACGCGCTCGGGCCGATGACCGCCATCGCCACCGCGACCATCAGGCTCATGGGGCCCAGGAGCTCCCGCGTGTTGGAGAACATCCGCGTGTCGTTCAGCACCAGCGCCACCAGCGCGCCTATCAACACGAAGCCCAGCAGCATCACCAACCCACCGCCCAGGCGCTTGCGGGCGATGAGGTTCTTCCACACGAGCGCCACCTCCGGACGCCCCCGGGCCTTGAGCATGAAGGGCACCCGCCCCACGCGGATGTTCCCGCCGCGCGCGGACCGGTTGCCCCGACGGGCCTGCTCGCGCGTCCGCGCATCCGCCCCGGCCACCGCCGAGTCCTCGAAGGGCGTCTCCACCGCCAGCACCCAGGCGTAGTGCGCCGCGAGCAACGCGAGTGACGCGGGCAGGTAGCGCAGGAAGTCCTGGGTGCCGCGCGCCATGGAGGGGGCCACCAGCGCACGGCCCGGCCACAGCACCGCCCGGGTGCCGGGCGCGTTCAGCACGTCGCGCAACCACTCACGCACGGCGTAGGGGGCGCCCGCGTTCGCTGGCCACGGATGCGCCTCCAACGTCGTCACCAGCGTCCCCATCACCGCCACGAGGACCAGCCCCACCACCGTCCAGCGCACGACGCTGCCCCACCGCCCCCGGGACACCAGCCACGCGCGCACGAAGGACGCCGCGGTGCCGTGCAGGTACAGCGTCCCCATGGCCAGCGCGGCGCCCAGGAAGAAGAGCTCCGGATGGGGACTGGTGAAGCGTCCCACGAAGACCGTCGCCGCCAGCGCCGCCAGCGCCGCGCTCAAGAGGCCTCGCAGCAGCTTGTAGTGCAGGAGCGCCTTGCGCGTGACGGGCGCGGGGAAGAGGTACTGCACCTCCGTCTGCGTGAAGGACAGCGCTGGCCGGTCCGCGCCCAGCACCCACGCCGTCACCAGCGTGCCCAGCACCGACACCTCCAGCGAGAACTCCGCGAACATCCGCGCGTTCGGGGACACCCCACGGCCTGTGCCCTGCACGAACACGCTGCGGCCCACGAGCGAATACAGGTACGCGGCGCCCACCAGCGCGCCCAGCAGGTAGCGCGGACGCTTCAGCCGCTGCACCTGACGCACCAGCCGGTTGCGCCAGGTCCGCACCCACAGGAACGCCACCGCCCGCGAAAAGCTCACGTGGCCCCAGGCCCCGGCCCGGCCGCGCCCGACTCCTCCGACGCCGCGCTGGTGATGCGCACGAACAGCTCCTCCAGCGACGCGCCGTCGCCTTCCCCACCGGCCAGCTGCTCGCGAATCTCCGGCAGCGTTCCCAGCGCCACCGCGCGGCCTCCAGCGATGATGAGCAGCCGGTGGCACAGCTCCTCCACCAGCGGGAGCAGGTGCGAGGACAGCACCAGCGCGGTGCCCTCCTCCGCGCGCCGCTTGAGCGAGGCCTTCATCCGCCGGATACCCAGCGGATCCAACCCCGTCAGCGGTTCGTCCAGCAGGATGAGCCGGGGCTGGTGCAGGAAGCCGCACGCGATGGACAGCTTCTGCTTCATGCCCCGCGACAGCTCGCCCGGCAGCGACTTCTCCCGGCCCGTCAGCTCCATCTCCTCCAGCAGCGCGCGCCCCCGCTCCTCCCAGTCCTCCACGCCGTAGAGGCGCGCGGTGAAGTTCAGGTGCTCCCAGACAGTGAGGTACTCGAAGAAGCGCGGCTCATCTGGAAGGAAGGCCAGCGCCCGCTTCGCCTCCACCGGCGCCAGCGCCAGGTCGTGCCCCGCCACCCGCACGCGCCCTACGGACGGAGGCAGGATGCCGGCGAGGCAGCGCAGCGTGGACGTCTTGCCCGCGCCGTTGGGTCCCACGAGGCCCAGCACCTCACCGGGCGCCACCTGGAACGTCAGCCCCCGCACCGCCTGCACCGCGCCGTACGTCTTCTGCAAACCCTCGACGTCCAGCGCCGGTTCCATGCGTGCGTGGGCCCCAGAAGCTCAGTCGAGCTTCAGCAGTTCCTTCACCGTCTCCAACACCACCCGGGCCTGCACGGGCTTCACCAGGTAGGCGCTCGCGCCCAGGGCCATGGCCCGCGCCCGGTCCGCCTCCGCGCCCTCCGTCGTCACGACGATGATGGGCACGCCCCGGTGCTCCGGCGCCTTGCGGATGTGGCTGATGAGCTTCAGCCCGTCCATCAGCGGCATGTTGATGTCCGTCAGCACCAGGTCGAAGCGGCCCTGGGTGGTGAGCATCTTCAGCCCCGCCACCCCGTCCTCGGCCTCGATGCAGACGACGCCCGTGAGCCGCTGGAGCGCGTACATGATGCTGCGGCGCATGGCCTGCGAGTCGTCCACCACCAGCGCGCGGATCTGCTGCTCCGACATGCCCGACAGCCTAGCACCCGCGCGCGGCCCGTCCCGGGTTTGTGCGGGGGCCTGTCCGGCAACCACCGATTCACTGCCCGGACGACTGCCTCCGCCGCCGCACCAGCGCCGCCAGCTCCGTCCCCATGGAGTCCAGGGGCAGCACCCGCGTCACCGCCCCGGTGGCGATGGCCTCCTTGGGCATGCCGAACACCACCGCCGTGTCCTCGGATTCGGCCCAGGACTCTCCGCCCTCGCGCCGCACGTAGCGCACGCCCTGCGCCCCATCCGCGCCCATGCCCGTCAGCACCACCGCCACCGCGCGGGAGCCCAGCACCTCCGCCGCGCTCTCGAAGAGCCGGTCCACCGACGGCGCGTACTTGTCCGCGGGCACCGGCCCCGGCGTGCGCAGCTCCATCCGTCCCCCGCGCTCCGTCAGCACCAGGTGCCGTCCGCCCGGCGCGATGTAGACGTGGCCCGGCGCCACCACGTCGCCGTCGCACGCCTCCGTCACGGTGAAGGGGCCGATGCGATCCAACCGCTCCGCGAAGGCCCGGGTGAACTGCGAGGGCATGTGCTGGCTCACCAGCACGCTCACCGTGGGTTCACTGGCCAGGCCCTCCAATATCCGCTGCACCGCCGGAGGCCCGCCCGTGGACGCACCCACCGCGATGACCTGGGGCGCATCCCCCGACAGGACGGCGGTGCGCAGCGCGGCCCCGTGGCGTCCCCCCGACTTCACATGGCGGGCCGCGAACACCTTGTCCAACAGCTCGCGCCGAAGAATCTCCAGCGCCTCCGGCGTGCTCCGGGGCGGCTTGGCGATGAAGTCGAACGCGCCCAGCTCCAGCGCCTTGAACACGTCCGACTTGTGCGAGTAGCTGGAGATGACGATGACGGGCGTGGGCGCGGCGCGCATCAAAAGCCGCAGGAAGGTGTGGCCTCCCAGCCTGGGCATCTCCAAGTCCAACGTCACCACGTCGGGCTTCAGGTCCAGGACCTTCTTGAGCCCCTCCTCGCCATCCCCCGCCCAGTCCAACACCATCACCTCGTTGGACGACTCCAGGAGCGTGGTGAGCGTGCGGCGGTTGGTGGCCGAATCGTCGATGACGAGCACCGTGAGCGGTTGTCCCATCAGCGGCCCTCCCCGTGCGGCAGCTCCGGCCGGCGGTACACGAGGTCGCCCTTCAAGTGCACCAGTTCGAAGTCAGCGCCCAGGCTGAGCAGGTTCTCCGCGTGGCCCAGCAGCAGGTAGCCCCCGGGGCAGAGCCGATCGCGGATGACGCCCAGCACCCGGCGCCGCATGACCTGGTCGAAGTAGATCATCACGTTGCGGCAGAAGACGACGTCGGTGCGCGGCACCAGCTGGCTCGTCGCTTCGTCCGCCAGGTTGTGGTGGCCGAAGCTCACCCACGCCCTCACGTCGTCGCGCACGCGCACGCGGTTCACCCCCGCGGGCACGAAGAAGCGCTCCAGCAATTCCGGCGGCGTCGCGCGCAGGGCGCTGGGCCCGTATTCGGCGCGGCGGGCCACCGCCAGCACCCGGCGCGACAGGTCCGTGCCGTGCACCTCCACGTCCCAGTCGTCGAAGCGGCCGCTGTCCTTCAGCAGCATCGCCACGGTGTACGCCTCCTCGCCGGAGGAACACCCCGCCGACCACAGCCGCAGCCGCCGGGTGCGCGCGTTCTTCTTCTCCAACAGCGGGAGCAGCTCCTCGCAGAAGGCCTTGAGCTGCGCGGGTTCGCGGAAGAAGTACGTCTCGTGGGTGGTGAGGGATTCGACGGCCGCTTCCAGCTCCGCGATGCGCTGGGCGTCGTAGCGCAGGTAGCGGTGGTAGGCGCCGAAGTCCGTGAGCCCCAGCGCCTCCAGCCGGGGCCACAACCTCCGCTCCATCACGAACTTCATGTCCTCGTGGATGAGGATGCCGCAATGGGCATAGACGTGGTCGCGCAGAAGCCTGAACTCCTCCAGCGTCATCTCCGGACGGCCTTCGTCGAAGCGTGGCATGCGCGGCCTTCCCTCAACGCCCCGACAACAGTGCCACCGCGTCCACCAACGCCTTGCGGGCCAGCGCGTCGTGCTCCACCGCCAGTGCCTGCTGGAGCACGGGCAGGCATTCGGGCCGTCCCAGGTCTCCCAGCACCCGAGCCGCCGCCGCCCTCACGTCCCACCGGGGATGCCCCACCAGCGACACCGCCAGCGCCGCGCCGTCCGCCGCGCCGTCCGCCGACGTCAGGGCCGCCAGCGCCGCCTTCACCACCTCCGTGTCGGGATGGCCCAGCGCATCCCACAGCATGCCCGCGCCCACCTTGCCCAGCTTCGCCAGGGCGCGCACCGCCAGCACCGCGAGCGCACCGTCGCCATGGCGCACCAGCGCTTCCAGGTCCAACGCGCGCTCCGTGGCGCCGCCCACGCCCACCGCCTCCACCGCGGCCAGCCGCACGGCGCGGTCCTCGTCCTTCAGCGCGAGCCCCAGGAAGTTGCCGGCCTCCCTCCCGCCCTGTCGTCCCATCGCCCGCACGGCCGCGATGCGCACCGGTGCGGACTCGTCCGCAAGCGCGCCCCGCGCCAGCTCCAGGCCCGCCTCGCCACTCACCCGGCTCGCCGCCTCCACCGCCGCCGCGCGCCAGGGGGCGTCCACGTCGCGCGCCAGCCGCCGCAACAGGGGCAGCACCTGCACGCCGCCCAGCCGTCCCAGCACCGCGACCGCCACGGGCGTGGTGCGCTGCTCCACCGCCGTCTCCAGCGCGGCCAGGGCCGCCAGCGGATGCACCGCGATGAGCTGATCCAATGCTCGCGTCGCCGTGCCCGACAGCGACGCATCCGCGAGCAGGCCCACCAGGGGCAGCAGCGCCTCCGGAGAGCGCGTGCGACCCAAGGCCCGCACCACCACCGCGCGCAGGTCGTCCTCCGCCCACTCCAGGAGCGCGCACAGCTCCGGCACCGACGTCGCGTCCACCAGCAGCACCAGCGCCTCCGCCGCCACCGTGCGCGCGGGCAGCGACAGCGCGCCCATGTTGTTCAGCAGCAGCCGGCGCCCCTCCGTGCCCAGTTGCCCCAGCGTGAAGAGCACCTCGCGCAGCAGCCGGTCCTCGCGCGCCACCTCCGCCACCGCCAACGCCAGCGACGCTTCGCCCAACGCCCCGGCGGCCACCAGCGCTCCGGCGCGGATCCGCACGTCCTCCACGTCCAGCGCCTGCGCCACCCGCTCCGTCATCTCCGGGGTGTGGGCCAGCACCGAGCGCGCCACGGCATCCAGTTCGTTGCGCTCATAGGGACCCAGGCCCGTCGCCTGCGTGCCCAGCGCGACGAGGGCCGCCTCGCGCACCGAACGCACCGACGAGGCCAGGGCGCGGCAGATGCGCTCGGTGGACGCGCCCGGAGGGCAGAGTCCCAGCAGGCGCAGCGCGCTGCGCTGCAGGAGCGGTTCTTCCACCAGCGCCATCACCCGGGCGGTGGACGGAGCCTTGCGCAGCGCCGCCAGTCCCTCCAGCGCGGCCAGCCGGAGCAGCGACGTGTCCGCGTCCAGCAGCGCCTCCAGCGCCCGCACCGCGGCCTCGCCACCGATGCGCCCCAGCGCCTCGGCCGCGGACACGCGCACGTTGAGGTCCACGTCGGAGAGCGAGCGCAGGATGACGTCCTCCACCTCCGTGCGGCCCAGCTGCCCCAGGATGTCCACCGCGAGCTTGCGCTGATCCGGATCCTCGTGTTCCAGCAATTGCACCAGCGGTCGCAGCGCCACCGTGCCCATGCCGGCCAGCGCCTCCGCCGCCGCGTTGCGCGCGCCCGTCTCGCCGCGCTCGCCCAGCACGGAGATGAGCCGCGTCACGACGCCTTCCGCGTCCGGCAGGCGCCGCAGCCCTTCCGCCGCCGCGTGCCGCACGCGCCAGCTCTCGTCATGCAGTCCCTCGGTGAAGGTCTCCAGGGCCCCGGGCGCGCGGGGATCCACGACCTGCAGGGCCCGGTACCGGGCCTCCTCCTGTGCCGCGAGGGACTGCACCGCGTCGCTCATCCGCCGTACCCTCCCGGGGGCAAAGCCTGCGTGAGCCCCCATCCTGCCCGAAGAACCCCGGGGTGTAGATCCCCACCGCCATCCGAACGTCGACACGGGACGAAAGCGCCGGGCTCAACCCGCCGTCGGCCCCCGTGATTCACGGTCCAGCTCCGCGCGCAGGAGCGCCTTCAGGTCCAACAGCAGCCGGAGCCGCTCCGGCGGCCCACACACGCCCACGACGAAGGGCGTGCGGCCCGCGGCCATCAGCGCGGGCGCGGGCTTGATGTCGCCCTTGCGGATGCGCAGCACCTCCGCGACCCGGTCCACCCGCACCGCCACGCGCCGCGTCCCCAACCGGCACACGAGCAGCCGCGTGCGCTTCGTCTCCGGAGCCACCTGCCCCAACAGGCGCCGCCGCAGGTCCACCACGGGCAGCATGGAGCCCCTGAGGTGCAGCACGCCCTCCACGAAGGCGGGGGCATGGGGAATGGGGATGACGCGCTGGGGCGGGAGGATCTCCTCCACGCGCATGATGTCCAGCACGTACTCCTCGTTGCCCACGAAGAAGGCGCACAGCTGCACTTCCAGTTCGTGCGCCGGGGCGTCGTCGGCCGTCACGCCGCGCGGACGGCGGGCCATCAGGTTCACGGGGTCCGTCATGGGGCGAGCGCCTGCTCCGGATCCAACAGGATGTAGAGCTGCGAGCCCTTGCGGCCCAGCCCCGCCACGCAGTCACGGTCGCCGCGAAGCCCCGCGGGCGACAGCTCCACCATGGACGGCTTGAGTCGCACCACGCCCGCCACCGAATCCACCCAGACGCCCGCGGGCCCGGCATCCGTCTTGAGCACCAGGATGCGCGCGGCCCGGGGCGGAAGGCCCGCGTCCGGCCCCGCCACCAGCGGCGGCGCGTCCGCCAGCCGCAGCCGCAGCTTGATGTCGTAGACGGGCAGCAGCTCCCCGCGCAGGTTCATCACGCCCAGCAGCTCCGGCTCCGAGCGCGGAATCTCCGTGAGCAGCGGCACCTTGCAGATCTCCCGCACGGTGAGGATGGGCACCGCGTAGCACTCGGCCTCCAGGCGGAAGGCCAGGTACTCCGTGGGCTCCTCCTCCGGGACGCGCGAGGCCAGTCCGTCGCTGCCCGCGGCGAAGTCCATGAGGCCGCTGACGTCCTCGTCCGGGCGGTAGAAGAACGCGTCGAGCAGGGCTTCGAAACGGGACACGCTCCGGAAGATAGCAGCCCCCCGGCACGGGTGCCTCAGGCGCGGCGTCGCTCCTGCGCGATGCCCTCTTCCAGCAATTCCGCGACATCCAGCACCAGCACCGTCCGCCGGTTGCCCAGGTCGGTGGCGCCAGAGATGCCCTTGACGCCACTCAACCGTCCGCCCAGTGGCTTGGTGACGATGTCCTGCTGGCCGAACAGTTCGTCCACCGCGATGCCCAGCCGCTGCTGCGCCAGGCCCACCACCACGACGAAGTGGCGGTTCACCTCGCGCTCCGGCAGGAGGAACAGCCGCCCCAGCCGCAGGAAGGGCAGCGTCTGCCCGCGCAAGTCCAACACCTCGCGGCGCTCCACCGTGCGGATGTCCTGGGGCTGCACGGAGAGGATTTCGAGCACGCTGTTGAGCGGCACCGCGTAGGTGCGGCCACTGACGCCCACCACCAGCGCGCGCACGATGGCCAGCGTCACCGGCAGCGTCAGGTGGAAGGCCGTGCCCTTCCCGCGCTCGCTCCACACGTCGATGATGCCGGAGAGGTTGCCCAGGTTGTTCTTCACCACGTCCAGGCCCACGCCGCGTCCGGACAGCGCGCTGACGCTGGAGCGGGTGGAGAAGCCCGGCAGGAAGATGAGGTTGAGCAGCTCGCGCCGCGTCATCTCGCTGATCTGCGACGCGGTGACGAGCCCCCGGGAGAGGGCCACCTCACGCACTCGCGACTCGTCGATGCCGGAGCCGTCGTCGCTCACGCTGATGAGGACGTGGTTGCCCTTCTGCTCGGCCCGGAGCCGGAGCAGCGCGCGCCGGGGCTTGCCCACGGACAGCCGCGCCTCCGGCCCCTCCGCGCCATGGTCGATGGCGTTGCGGATGAGGTGCATCAGTGGATCGCTCAGCTCCTCGACGATGAGCTTGTCCAGCTCCACCTCGCCGCCGGTGCTGACGAAGTCGATCTCCTTGCCCGCCTCGCGAGCGATGCGCCGCACCAGCCGCGCCAGCTTGTCGAACACCTGGCCCACCGGGACCATGCGCGCTTCGAGCAGGCCCTCCTGCAGCGCCTCCAGCTTGCGCTCCAACTGCCGCGTCTCCCGCGACAGCTCCTGGCCGAACAGCTTCGACAGCGCCACCGTCCCGTCCTGCCGGGACGTCTCCGCCAGCCGCTGGAGGTTCGCCTTGATGAGCAGCAGTTCGCCCACCATGTTGATGAGCCCGTCCAGCCGGCCGATGTCCACGCGCACCGTCTGCGTGAGCGAGCGCAGCGACGTCTCTTCCGGACGGGGACGCCCCGCGGGCACCGGCGCGGACGCGGCGGACTGGAGCCCGAGCGTCGTGGCCGAAGGGCTCTCCACCGCCCGCATGCGCGGAGGGCTTCCCGAAGGCAGGGCCGTGACGCCGGACGACAGCGCCCCGGTCAGCGCGGTGCCTGGCCCCGATGTCGCGGTGGCCGCCGGCAACAGAGGCCGTGTCGCGCCTGCCTCCAGCGCCAGCGGCTGGGAGCGCGGCCCCTTCTTCTTGCGCTTCGCACGGGGCGCGGTGACCGGCCCGGTGTCCGGGCTTTCGGGAGGCGGGGGCGCCGCGTCCGGCGACCGGGGCAGGTCGAAGGCGGGGCCATCCTCACCGTCCTGCGGCGGGCGCACCGCCAGCGGTTCCAGCTCCGCAGGCGTGCCCTGGAGGCCCGCCTCCAACTCCTGGGCGGACACCTTCGCGCCGAAGATGAGGTCGAACGCGATGCCAGCGGCGCCACCGGGGCGCGAGGAGGGCAGCGTGCTGATGACCTCGCCCAGGGGCTTGAGCCGCGCGTTGAGGTCCGCGAGTCCCTTGTCGAAGTCGGAGAGGTCGAACGCGGCGCGCACCCGCCACAGCGCCACCCCGCGCCGCACGTTCTCGCGCAGCCGGTGCTCTTCGTATTCGGTGAAGACGGCGCGCACGGAGGCGTCCAGCTCCAGCCGCTCCAGCGGATCCTCTTCCACGACGGGCGGCGGCGAACCCATGCGCGCCAGCCGGTCCTCCATGGCCCGCGTGCGCCGGGTGAGGTCCTCGCCCTCCTCGCCCCGCGACGTCTCCCCGAGCAGCGACTGGAAGGTGTCCAGCGCGTCCACCAGCGCGTCCAGCACCTGGTCGTCCAGCGTCAGCCGGCCCAGCCTGAGGCGGTCGAGCAGGTCCTCCGCCGCGTGCGCGAGCTGGGTGATGCGCTCCTGGCCGAAGAGCCCCGACAGGCCCTTGAGCGAGTGCGCCGCGCGGAAGATGCCGTTGATGTGCTCCGGATCCGCCTCCTGGTCGCGGGCCTCGTCGAGCGCGAGCAAGTCCCTTCCCAGCGCGTCGAGGATCTCCGTGGCCTCGGCGACGAACTCCGCCAGCGCCTTGCCTCCGGGCGTCAAAGCGGCTTCAGGAAGCGCCGCAGGAGCGCCTCCAGGTCCTCCGGCTGGAACGGCTTCACCAGGTAGCCCGCAGCCCCCAGCGCCATCCCCCGGGTGCGGTCCTGTTCACGCCCCTCCGTGGTGATGATGATGAGCGGCACGTCCCGGTAGTTGGGGTTCTTCTTGACGAAGTTGATGAGTTCCAGCCCGTTGATGTCGGGCATGTTGATGTCGGTGATGATGAGGTCGAAGCGCTGACGGGGCAGCAGCTTCAGCGCCTCGAAGCCGCTGGCGGTGGCGACGGCCTCGATGCCGTCCACGGACTCCACGGCCGCGGCGATGTGCTCGCGCGACACCTTGGAGTCCTCGACAATCAGCACCTTGAACTTCATCGCGCGCACGCCTCGGAGGTCGGATGCTAGCAGAACCCCCGCCCGGACGCAGGACGTCACCCCTTGCGGGATGACAGCGACCCGACAAGCCCCTTGTCCGCGAGCAGGGACACCCGGGCGCCCTTGAAGGCCGGCAGGAACTGCTTCTGGTACGCCTCGGCCCGCGCCGAGTCGCTCAGGCCCGCGCTCCCGGGGACCTCCAGCGCCACCGACTCCACCTTCGCGCGGCTCAACACCTTCGCCGCTCCGGACAGGGCCTCGCCCAGCGCGGCCGCGTCCAGGCGCTTTCGCGACCCCAGGCCCACCACGAAGATGCGCGGCACGGAGAACTTCCCGTCCGAGGGCAACAGGAGCCAGTCGTCCTTCACGCCGGTGAAGAAGCCACCCTGGAGCACCCGGGACAGGACGCCGCACAGCCGCCAGTCCACGTAGCCCGCGGTGGAAGGCAGGGGGCGGTCGTCCTCGGCCACGAAGAGGCACAGGGCGTCCACCCCGGCCAGCGCGTCCAGGCCCTCCAGGCCCACGTCCAGGGTGGTCGTCTGGCTCACGGCTTCCCGAGCGCCACCGCGACGCGGTCCAGGAGGCCGTTGACGAAGGCGCTCGACTCCTCCGTCCCGAAGTTCTTCCCCAGCTCCACCGCCTCGTTGATGGTCACCTTGCGGGGGATGTCCGGGCGGTACTTCAATTCGAAGATGCCCAGCCGCAGCACGTTCCGGTCGATGCGGGACATGCGATCCAGCCGCCAGTTGTGGCTGTGGCGTTCGATGAGCGCGTCGATCTCCTCGCGGTGGGCTTGCACCCCGTCGACGAGCTCCTTGGCGAACTTCACCGCGTCCGGCTCCGGCTTGCCGTCATCCGCGGAGGCGGCCCACGCCGAATCCAGGGCATCCCGGGCGGCGCCCTGGGCCATGTCCAACTGAAAGAGCGCCTGCAACGCCCGCTCCCGTGCCGTTCTGCGCGCGCCCATGCGGTCAGCCCTTCCGTTCGGCGGCGGTCATCCGCGCGAAGAGATTGACCATCTCGATGCAGGCCACCGCGGCCTCCGCGCCCTTGTTGCCCGCCTTCACGCCCGCACGGTCGATGGCCTGCTCCACGGTATCGCACGTGAGGACGCCGAACGTCACCGCCGCCGGCTTCGGACCCGCCGCCGCGCTGAACGCCACCGAACCCACGCCCTTGGCGCACTCGCCCGCCACGTAGTCGAAGTGGGGGGTGCCGCCGCGAATCACCGCGCCCAGGATGACGAGGCCCGCGTACTGGCCGCCTTCCGCCACGCGCCGGGTGAGGCCGGGCAGCTCATACGTGCCGGGGCAGCGGTACACGTCGATGGCGTCGTCCTTCACGCCATGACGCACCAGCGTGTCCACGGCGCCCTTCAGCAGCTCCTCCGTGATGAAGCTGTTGAACCGGGACACGCAGATGGCGAACCGGCCCTGGGGGGGGAGGAAATCCCCTTCGAAATAGCGAGGCATGGCGCGCTCCTTACACCACCCCGCCCCCCGGCGTCTGCACGCGGTTTGCCGCACCGCGCCCTGCATGGGCTCCCCCCTGGAATCCGGGGCATTCCCTACCCGCGCGGGGTGAAGCCCGCCGCCCGGACCACGGCCTCCGTCAGGCCGCCGCCCTGGCCAGCCTCCGGGGCGCCCCTGAGGGCAAACAGCCGGGCCACGTACTTGCCGATGAGGTCGCCCTCCAGGTTCACCTGGGCGCCGGGGCCCTTGGCGTGCAGCGTGGTGCGCTCCTGGGTCTCCGGAATGAGCTGCACCCGGAAGCGGTCCGCCTCCACCGCGTTCACCGTGAGGCTGATGCCGTCGATGGTCACCGAGCCCTTGTCGATGAAGCAGGGCGCCAGCTCCGGGGGCAGCCGGAACACCATCACCCACGAGCCCCCTTCCGCGAAGGTCTCCAGCACCTCGCTGACGGCGTCCACGTGGCCCGACACCAGGTGGCCTCCCAGCCGGTCCCCCAGCGCCAGGGCCCGCTCCAGGTTCACCTTGTCCCCCGAGCGCCGGGCGCCCAGCGTGGTGCGCCGCAGCGTCTCCGGCGCGGCCTGCACGCGGAAGGTGTCCCCACCCTTCTCCACGACGGTGAGGCACGCGCCGTCCACGGCGATGGATTCCCCCAGCGCGAACGCTTCCGCGCCCAGCGAGGTCCGAATCCACACGTCCGTCATGCCCCCGGGGACGATGCGGGTGATGGTGCCAGTGTCCTGGATGAGGCCGGTGAACATGGCCGGATTCTATAACGGGAGCGCGAGGCCAGTGCTGGCCTTCAGAGCAGGGCGCGCAAGAGGACGTCGTCGCCCACCTTCTCCACCTTCAGGTCCTTCACCGCCAGGGCCTGGGCCATGTCCTTCACGCCCAGCTCGCCCGCCCACGACAGGCCCCCGGCCCCCACCAGCTTGGGCGCGAGGAACAGGTCGAGCGAATCCGCCAGGCGCTCGCGAATCAGCGTGCCGTACAGGCCCGCGCCGCCCTCCACCAGCACGTGGTTGAGCCCCTCCTTCGCGATGCGGCGCAGGACGGCCTTCAGGTCCACGCGGTCCTGCTTCGCGCGCACATGCCAGACCTCCACGCCCTGCGCCAGGAAGCGCCGCGCCTTGCGCCCATCCGGGTCCTCCAGCGTGGCGATGATGGTGCGCGCCGGGCTGCGCTGGGTGAAGACGGTGTGCGTCGGGGACAGCTTGAGGTGCGAGTCCACCACCACGCGCACGGGGTCCTTGCCTCCACCGCCGGGCAGCCGGGTGGTGAGGCGGGGGTCGTCCAGCCGCACGGTGTTCGCGCCCACCAGGATGGCGTCCACCTGGTCGCGCAGCTTGTGCACCCATTCGAGCGCGGGCGCTCCCGTCACCCACTGCGAGCTCCCATTCGACGCGGCCAGCTTCCCGTCCAGCGTCGATGCGGCCTTGAGCGTCACCCACGGCAGGCCGGTGCGCATGACCTTGAAGAAGGGCCGGTTGAGCGCGTCCGCCTCCGCCTTGAGGACGTGCGTCACCACCGCCACGCCGCCGCGTTTGAGCCGGTTGAGGCCCTTGCCGCTCACCAGGGGGTTGGGGTCCGACGACGCGCTGAACACGCGCCGCACGCCGGCCTCCAGCACCGCGAGGCTGCACGGCGGGGTGCGCCCGTAGTGGTCGCACGGCTCCAGCGTCGTGTAGAGGTCCGCGCCCCGCGCCTTGGAGCCGGCGGCCTCCAGCGCCACCACCTCCGCGTGCGCCGTGCCGGCCTTCTTGTGGTGGCCGCGCGCGATGATGCGCCCGCCCTTCACCAGCACCGCCCCGACGACGGGGTTGGGGCTGGTGCGGCCCAGGCCCTTGGCGGCCTCCTCCAGCGCGATGCGCATGAAGAACTCGGCCACCGCATGGTCGAAGTCCGCCGCGCGTTTCGCCCGGGGCGTCTTCGCCGCCTGCAACCGTCCCCGCGTGAGCAAGCGCATACCGCCCTTCCTAACCGTCCTTGGGCGGAGTCGAAGGCGGCTTCACCTTGCGCTCGCGCTCCTGGTCCTCGAGCAAATCTTTCAGCTCGTGCATGAACTCGGAGATGTCCCGGAAGCTGCGGTACACGGACGCGAAGCGCACGTACGCCACCTCATCCAGTTGCTGCAACCGCCGCATCACGTGCTCACCAATGGAGGACGAGGGCACTTCCTTCTCCCCCATCCCCTGGAGCATCCGCTCGATGTCCTCCACCGTCTGTTCCAACTGCGCGGCGGACACCGGGCGCTTCTCGCAGGCCTTCTTCAGGCCGTTGAGCATCTTCTCCCGGTCGAAGGCCTCGCGCCGCCCGTCCTTCTTCACGATGAGCGGGTAGAGCTCCTCCACCCGCTCGTACGTGGTGAAGCGGCGCTTGCAGGCCAGGCACTCGCGCCGCCGTCGGATGACGGAGCCCTCATGCGACTCTCGCGAGTCGATGACCTTGTTCTCCGCGTCCTGACAGAAGGGGCAGCGCACGGGGGGCGGGTTACTTCAACCGCGAGGCGTACAGCGGGAAGCCCTGGGCCAGGTCCTTCACCTGGCCGCGCACCCGCGCGAGCCCGGCGTCGTCCTGCGCATGGTCCAACGCCTCACCGATGAGCTTGCCCACCACCGCCATCTCCTTCTCGCGCATGCCGCGCGTGGTGATGGCCGGCGTGCCCACCCGAACGCCGGAGGTCACCATCGGCTTCTCCGGGTCGAAGGGGATCATGTTCTTGTTCACGGTGATGCCCGCCTTGTTGAGCACCTCCTCCGCGACCTTGCCGGTGAGCTTCTTGGAGCGCAGGTCCACCAGCATCAGGTGGTTGTCCGTGCCGCCCGAGCACAGCCGCAGGCCCGCGGACTTCAGCGCCTCCGCCAGCGCCTGCGCGTTGGCGACGATCTGCTTCTGGTAGGCCTTGAACTCCGGCGTCAGCGCTTCCTTGAAGGCCACCGCCTTGCCCGCGATGGCGTGCATCAGCGGCCCGCCCTGGATGCCAGGGAAGATCTGACTGTTGATGCTCTTGGCGAAGGCTTCCTTGCTGAGCACCATGCCGCCGCGCGGCCCCCGCAGCGTCTTGTGCGTGGTGGTGGTGACGATTTCAGCGAAGGGCACCGGCGACGGGTGCACGCCCGCGGCGACGAGGCCCGCGATGTGGGCCATGTCCACCAGCATGGAGGCGCCCACCTTGTCGGCGATCTCCCGGAACTTCGCGAAGTCGAGCGTGCGCGGATAGGCGCTCGCGCCCACCACCAGCACCTTGGGCTTGTGCTCCAGCGCCAGCGCCTCCACCTGCGCGAAGTCGATGGTCTCCGTCTCGCGCGTCAGGCCGTAGTGGACGACCTTGTAGAGCTTGCCGGAGAAGTTGAACGCCGCGCCGTGGGTGAGGTGGCCGCCGGAGTTCAGGTCCAGCGACAGCATGGTGTCGCCCGTCTTCATGAGGGCCATGAAGGCGCCCATGTTGGCCTGGCTGCCAGAGTGCGCCTGCACGTTCACCGCGTCCGCGCCGAACAGCTCCTTCGCGCGGTTGATGGCCAGCGTCTCCGCGACGTCCACCACCTCGCAGCCGCCGTAGTAGCGCTTGCCGGGGTAGCCTTCGGCGTACTTGTTGGTGAGCACCGAGCCCACCGCCTCCATCACCGCCGGGCTGACGAAGTTCTCCGAGGCGATGAGCTCCAGCCCCTCTTCCTGACGCTCGGTCTCCTGTCGGAGCACCTGGGCGATTTCAGGGTCCACCTGGGCCAGCGTGCGGGTGTTCTCCATGGGGTGCCTCCTGGCGACGAACGGGGACAGCATTGGGGACGACGTCGGGCTGCTTCAGCGCTGCTGGGCTTCGACGTCGCGAATCTTCTGGACGCGCTTCTCGTGACGGCCGCCCTCGAAGGCGGTGTCGAGGAAGGCCTCGAGGATGCCACGCGCCACGCCCGCGCCGACCACGCGCTGGCCCAGGCACAGGACGTTGGCATCGTTGTGCGCGCGGGTCATCCGCGCCTCGAATTCGGTGGTGCAGAGGGCCGCTCGCACGCCCCGGTGCTTGTTGGCCACGATGCTCATGCCAATGCCGGTGCCGCACACCAGCACGCCCAGCGTACCGGCCTCCGCGACCACCGCGCTCGCCACCTGGGAGGCGAAGTCCGGGTAGTCCACGGACTCACGGGAGTGGGGCCCCAGGTCGTCGAACGCGGCGCCGCGCTCCTTCAGGAGGGCGACCAGTTCCTGGCGCAGTTCGAGTCCCGCGTGGTCGGAGGCGAGGATGACTTTCACGGCCGGACTCCGAAGCGGCGCCCGCTCGAAGGGCGGGGCCTGGAAGGAAAGGCCCCTGCCCGCCGCCCCGTCACGGGAGCAGCGGGCCGGAAGCCATCAGGCGAAGCGCTTGAACACCAGCACCGCGTTGGTGCCACCGAAGCCGAACGAGTTGCTCATGACCGCGTCCACCCGGGCCTCGCGCGCCGTGTTGGGCACGTAGTCCAGGTCGCAGTCGGGGTCCGGCGTCGTCTGGTTGATGGTGGGGGGCAGCACGTTGTGCGTCAGCACCCGCACGCTCACCACCGCCTCCGCGCCACCCGCCGCGCCGAGCATGTGGCCCGTCATCGACTTGGTGGAGGACACCGCCAGCTTGCGGGCGTGGTCGCCGAACACGGCCTTGAGGGCCTTGGTCTCGTTGGCGTCGTTGAACTGCGTGGAGGTGCCGTGGGCGTTGATGTAGCCCACCTCCTCCGGCCGCATGCCCGCGGACTGGAGCGCCAGCCGCATGCAGCGCGCCGCGCCCTCGCCCTCCGGGGCCGGCTGGGTGACATGGTACGCGTCGGAGTTGGCGCCGTAGCCCACGATCTCCGCGAGGATGTTGGCGCCGCGCTTCTTCGCCGCCTCCATCTCCTCCAGCACGACGATGCCCGCGCCCTCGCCCATGACGAACCCGTCGCGGTCCTTGTCGAACGGACGGCTGGCGCCCGCGGGGTCGTCGTTGCGCGTGGACAGGGCCTTCATCACGGAGAAGCCGCCCATGCCCAGGGGCGTGATGGCCGCTTCCGCGCCGCCTGCGATGGCCGCGTCCGTCTCACCCAGGCGGATGGACTTCCACGCCTCACCGATGGCGTGGGCGCTGGTGGCGCACGCGGACACCGGGGCCCAGTTGGGGCCCTTGCAGTTGAAGCGCATGGAGATGAGCCCAGGCGCCATGTTGACGATCATCTGGATGATGAAGAAGGGAGACAGCCGGTCGAACCCCTTCTCCAGCCCCTTGCGGTGCTGCTCCTCAAGGGAGGAGATGCCCCCGATGCCGGAGCCCACGATGACGCCCACGCGCTCCGGGTTGTAGCCGTGGGGCGCGTCCGGGCCGATGGGCAGGCCCGACTCCTTCACCGCCATGTCGGCCGCGGCCATCGCGTACTGGGCGAACAGGTCCATCCGGCGCACTTCACGCCGGTCGATGAACTGCTCGGGCTGGAAGTCCTTCACCTCGCCCGCGATGCGCGCGTCGAGCTTCCCCAGTTCAAAACGGGTGATCGTACCGATCCCGGATTGGCCGGCCAGCAGCGCCTGCCAGTTCTTCTCGGTGCCGGTGCCCAGCGCGGAAATCATGCCGGTGCCGGTGATGACGACTCGACGGTTTGACACTTGTCCTCTCCACTGACCGCGGACCGCGATGGGACCGGAGCGCCGGTGAAGCGCGCCCCCGTGGCCCCGACACTGCTGGATGCCGCGGCTACTTCTTGTGGGTCTTCACGTAGTTGATGGCGTCGCCGACGGTCTTGATGTTCTCCGCCTCGTCGTCGGGGATCTCGACCTCGAACTCCTCTTCCATCGCCATGACCAGCTCGACGATGTCGAGGCTGTCCGCGCCCAGGTCCTCGATGAAGGAGGCCTCGGGCTTGATCTCGTCCTCTCCCACGCCGAGCTGGTCGGCGATGATGGACTTGATCTTGGCTTCGACGTTCACGGTGGCAGTCGTCATTATTGTAAATCCTCCAGCGGCCAGGTCGGACCCGGCTTGACTCACAGGCTGTCTCAAAGGCCGGCGCGGTATATCCCACGCCCGGCGGCAATCCAACCTTGGCTTACATGTACATGCCGCCGTTGACCTTCAGGACCTCGCCGGTGATGTAGGACGCCGCATCACTCGCAAGGAACACCACCGCCCCGGCGACCTCTTCCGGGTTGCCCAGGCGGGCGAGCGGGATGCCCCCCACCATCTTCTGGCGCAGCTCGTCGTCCAGATGGGACGTCATGTCCGTCGCGATGAAGCCCGGGGACACGGCATTGACCCGGATGTTGCGGCTGGCCAGCTCCTTGGCGACCGACTTGGTCATGCCGATAAGCCCCGCCTTGGCCGCCGAGTAGGCGGACTGCCCCGGGTTGCCCATCTCCCCCACCACGGAGGTGATGTTGATGATGGCCCCGCTCCGCTGCTTCATCATCGGGCGGCTGGCGGCGCGAATCAGCGCGAAAGGACCCCGGAGGTTGGCATCCAGCTGCTTGTCCCAGTCCTCATCCTTGACGCGCATGACCAGGCCGTCCACCGCCAGGCCCGCGTTGTTCACCAGCACGTCCAGGCGCCCGTGCGTCTTGATGACGCCGTCCACTGCGCCCGCGCACGCGGCGGTGTCCAGCAGGTCGAAGCGGATGGCCTCCGCCTTGGCGCCCGCCTGCTGGAGCATGCCCACGGTCTCCTGGGCGGCGGCCTCGTTGCCCACGTAGCTGATGACCACCGTGGACGTGCCCGCCTTCGCGAAGGCCAGCGCGACTGCCCGGCCGATGCCGCGCGAGCCGCCCGTGACCAGCACCACCTTCTCGTTGAAGCCGCTCATGCTGCCCCCAACGCGGCGAGCACCTTCTCCAGGGTCGCGGCGTTCTCGACGTTGAACGATTCGATGTCCTTGGTGATGCGCTTGATGAGGCCGCCCAACACCTTGCCCGGCCCCAGCTCCACCACGTGCGTGACGCCGTTGGCCTTCAGCGTCTCCACGCACTCAATCCAGCGCACCGGCGCGCTCACCTGCGCGAGCAGCAGCGGGACCACGCGCGAGGCGTCCGAATTGGGCGTGGCCTCCACGTTGCTCACCACCGGCACCCGCGGCGCGAGGATGCGCACGCCCGCGAGCACCTCCGCGAGCTTCGGCTTCACCGGATCCATCAGCGCGCAGTGGAAGGGCGCGGAGACGGGCAGCGGCATCACGCGCTTGGCCCCGGCCTCCTTGCACTTGAGGCCCGCGCGCTCCACCGCGGCCTTGTGGCCGGCGATGACGGTCTGCTCGGGCGAGTTGTAGTTTGCGGGCGAGACGATCTCCCCTTCCGCCGCGGCGTCGCAGGCGGCCTTCACCGCGTCCGGCGCGAGGCCCAGGATGGCCGCCATGGCGCCCACGTCCGCGGGCACCGCCTCCTGCATGAACGTGCCGCGAGCGCGCACCGCCCGCGCCGCGTCGCGCAGGTCCAGGGAGCCCGCGGCCACCAGCGCGGAGTATTCCCCCAGCGAGTGGCCCGCGACGAAGAGCGGGGCCGGGCCGCGCGCCTTGAACACCGCGTGCACCGCGGCCGACACCGTGAGGATGGCGGGCTGGGTGGTGGCGGTGAGCTTCAGCGCGTCTTCCGGGCCGTTGAAGCAGGTGGAGGAGAGCTTCTCGCCGAGCGCGTCGTCCACGGCGTCGAAGACGGCGCGCGCTTCGGGGAACTGCTCGTAGAGGTCCTTGCCCATCCCCACGGCCTGACTGCCCTGCCCGGGAAACACGAACGCGACCTTCGCCATGTTGCGGTCCTTCCTTGTGTCGTCCTGCCTACCAGCGCACCACCGCGCTGCCCCACGCCATGCCCGCGCCAATGGCCATCATCGCGATGACGTCACCGCGCTTGAGGCGGCCAGCGCGCTGCGCCTCGTCCAGCGACATGGGCAGCGAGGCGGACGACGTGTTGCCGTACTTGTGCAGGTTGAGCCAGCATTTTTCGCGCGGGATTTCCAGACGCTGCAGCACGGCTTCCAGGATGCGCAGGTTGGCCTGATGCGCGATGACGTGGTCCACCTGCCCCGGATTCATCCCGTGGGACCCCAACGAAGCCTGGGTGGATTCCACCAGCGCACGCACGGCGAAGCGGAACACCTCCTTCCCGTTCATCTTGAGCTTGTGAAGATTTGCATCCACGTTGTCCGCGGTGACGGGGGTGCGCGAGCCGCCCGCGGGGATGCAGAGGAGGTCGGCCATCGAACCATCGGTGCGCAGGCAGGTGGAGAGGATGCCGCGGGGCGCCATGGCCTCCGGGCCGTCGTCCGAAGCAGACCCTGGGCCCAGCACCATCGCGCCCGCGCCGTCCCCGAAGAGGACGCAGGTGTTGCGGTCGCTCCAGTCCACCGCGCGGGTGAGCAACTCCGCGCCCACGACGAGCGCCCGCTTCACCTGCCCCGTGCGCACGAATTGATCCGCCACGCTCAGGGCATAGAGGGCCCCGGCGCACGCGGCGGACACGTCGAAGGCGAACGCGCGGCGGGCCCCCAGCTTCGCCTGCACCAGCGCGGCGCACGACGGCATGGGCATGTCCGGAGTGACGGTGCCCACGACGATGAGGTCCAGTTCCTCTGGCTCCACGCCCGCCATCTGGAGCGCATGGCGGGACGCCTGCACGGCCAGGTCGCTCGTCGCCTCGTCCGGCGCGGCCTGACGGCGCTCCTGGATGCCGGTCCGCTCGCGGATCCACGTATCGGACGTGTCGACGAGCTGCTCCAGGTCCTGGTTGGTCAGGACACGGGCAGGAGCATAGGAACCGGTACCGAGGATCTGGGTGCGTGACACGGGTTTCTCCGATGGAAGCGCCGTCGGCGCCCATCCCCCGGGCCACGCGCGCTAATCAGGAACCTCTTCCGTCTCCGCCTTCCTTCCCCGGGTGTGGGGAGGAAGCCAGGAGGCGGCATTGGCGATGCAGCGCGTCAGCTCCTCCTGCACCCCCGCGCGCACGTGCTGGAGCGCGGTGACGAGCGCGTTGTGGATGGCGCGAGGGGACGACCGGCCGTGCGCGACGATGCCCACCCCCTGGAGCCCCAGGAGCGGCGCGCCGCCATATTCGGCGTAGTCCATGACGCGGCGCAGGCCCGCGAGGGTGGGCTTGAGCAACAGCGCGCCCAGCTTCTCTGGCAGGCCACCGCGTTTTTCGATCGCCGAGCGCAGCAGGCCGGTGATGCCCATGCCCACGCCCTCGGACGTCTTGAGGACGATGTTGCCGGTGAAGCCGTCGGTGACGACGACGTCCACGTCCCCGGAGAACAGGTCCTTGCCCTCCACATAGCCCACGAAGTCCAGGTCCGAGCGCCGCAGGAGCGCGCTGGCGTCCCGCGTCAACTGCGTGCCCTTGGAGGCTTCCTCGCCGTTGGAGAGCACCGCCACGCGGGGACGCTGCACGCCCAGGCGGGTGCGCAGGTAGGCCTCGCCAAGCACGGCGAACTGGGCCAGGTGCGAGGGGCGGCAGTCCACGTTGGCGCCCGCGTCCAGCAGCAGGCAGCGGCCGTTGCCCTTGAGGGCCGGGAACAGGGCCGCGATGGCCGGACGCTCCACGCCGGGAATCCGACCGAGCGTCAACATGCCACCGGCCATCACCGCGCCAGAGTTGCCGGCGGAGACCAGGGCGGACGCCTCCCCTTGCCGAACGAGCGCGAAGCCCACCCGGAGCGAGGAGTCCCGCTTGCGTCGGAACGCAGCGGTTGCGGGGTCGTCCATCTCCACCACTTCCGACGCGTGGTGGAGCTGGACGTTGGCAGGAGCACCGGCGCGCTCCAATACGGGGCGTACACGCGTAGCGTCCCCGACCAGCACGAGTTCGTGCCCGGGATACGCTCGCGCGAACAGCACGCCCCCTTCCACGACGGCGTCAGGGGCGTGGTCGCCACCCATCGCGTCGAGGACGAGCCGCACCGGCGTCATCCGCCTTTCAACTACTCCGCGGCGGTCGCGATGACTTCACGGCCCCCGTAGTTGCCACAGGCCGCGCAGGCGCGGTGCGGCATCACGGGCTCCTTGCACTTGGTGCACTTGATGACCTGCACGGCGAACCGCAGGTTGTTGTTGCCCGCCCGACGACGGTCCCGGCGCATCTTCGACGTCCGCTTCTTGGGAACTCCCACGACTCACCTCGGCATGGACCCGTCCCCCCTCGCGACCTGCGAGGGGCATAGGGACCGTCAGTTCAGCTTGATGTTCATCAGCGGCGACAGTCGAGGGTCGGAGACCTTCGGCGTGCATCCGCACTTCTTATCATTGAGGTTCTGGCCGCACTGCGAGCAGAGCCCCTGGCAGTCTTCACGGCAGACCGCGTTCATCGGCAGGGCGAGCAATACCTGTTCTCGGACGATCGGATCCAGATCGATCTTCTTTCCGTCGAACACCTGCTCATCCGTATCGTTGATGGCGAAGGTGCCGCCCGACTCACCCTGGGCGCGCTCCTTCTTCTCCATCACCTTCTCGTCGTCGTCCTTGAAGTCATCGCCCCGGGCCAGGGACTCGGGCACCAGATTGATGGTGAAGGACACCGGGATGGACATCTTCACGTCGGTGATGCAGCGCTTGCAGGGGGCGTTCACGTCGAGCGTGAAGCTGCCCTGCAGCAGCACACCGCCGCTGAGCTTGCGCAGGAAGGCATGGAGCGTGGACGGCTGGGTGGCCTGGAAGCCGGTGTCATGACCCGACGCCGCGCCACCCAGGACGTCCGACAGGAGCCCAAGAGCGATGGGCTCGTCGAGCTTCAGCCCCGCATCTTTGATTTGTTCAATCTTTACGAGCATCTACGAGGCGTCCCATCCAAAAGGGCGCGCAACATAGAGGGAGTCCCCCCGTCAGTCAACACGCCGGATTTTCACCCTGGTCCCGGGACGGTGCCACCGCCCCGGATGGGCGCCGGCCTTCGTCGCGTGGATCCCTTCAACAGCGCTCTGGTAGGTTTACTTCTGATGCGCACCCCCGCCCGACGCTGGCGGGGCGCACTCTGCGTCGCGGGACTCGGGCTGACGCTCGCCCTGCCGGCGCAGGCCCGTGTGCCCCTTCCCCCGCCTCCCCTCTTCCAGCTGGGACCGGCCAGTCCCGCCATCGCCGAGGCGCGCGAGCTGTTGGAGGCCGGCCGCTTCAAGGAAACGCTGGACGTGGTGCAGCGCGGGCTGGATGCCCCCGACGTCACGGACGACGAGCTGGTGGAGCTCTACCGCCTGCAGGGCCTCACCGCCCTCTACGTGGGGGACGAGGCCCTGGCGCGAGGCGCCTACGAGAAGCTGCTCCAGGCCCGGCCGGACTTCGAGCTGACCCGCTCCGCGCCCCCCAAGATTCGCGCCCTGTTCGCGAAGCTGAAGGACGACCTGAAGAACCGCCGCGTCCTCCCCGTCACCCTGGAGGTGGACCCCATCCCGGACCCCGCCCCCGGAGAAACGGTCCAGGTGGAGGCCACGCTGCGCGACATGGCGCTGGGCGCTCGGGCGCGCCTGTTCTACCGGCGCGCGGGGGCCCAGGGCTTCTCGTCGGTGGACTTCGTTCGCGACCGCTCCCAGCCGGAGCGCTACCGCGCCGTGCTGCCCTCCTACGAGCTGCCCGTGGAGAGCACCTCCTATGAAGTGGAGTACTACTTCGAGGTCGTGGACGCGGCGCAGCGCCGTCTGGCCGGACGTGGGGACCCGTTCCATCCCCTCCTCTTCCAGGTGGTCTCCCGGAACGCTCCGGCCGCCACGCTGACCGAAGGCCAGGGACGCCCCTGGTACAAGAGCCCCTGGGTCTGGGTGGCCGTGGGCGCGGTGGCCATTGGCGGCACCGCGGGCGTGGTCGCCCTCACCTCCTCCGAGGACCGGGGCCGGGTTCCCATCACCATCCGCGTGGAGGACGCCCTCCCATGAGACACCAAAGAAGCTTGTGCCTGCTGCTGGGCTGGGGTGCCCTGCTCGCGGGCTGTGGGCCGGACGCCGCTCCGGACACCCTGCCCGTGGGACTGGAGATCACCTTGAGCCGCGCCGTCGCCAGTCAGGTGGGCGCCTACCAGGTGGCCGTGCTGAAGGACGGCGCGAAGCGCCACTGCACGGAGCTGCAACGCACCTGCCTGTCAGCCCAGGTGGAGTCGGGCGCGCTGCTGGAGCTGAAGGACGCGGACGGCAAGTCGGGGCGCACGCTGCGCTTTCCCTCCGCGCCCGGAGGCGCGGCGATGGAGCTGGCCGTGGACGTGCCGGTGGGGCGCGACTACGCGCTCGTCATCGAGGCCCTGTCCGCCGACACGCCGACTCGCTTCCTGGGCAGCTCCTGCAACTACCTGCGCGAGGTGAACGCCGGTCGCAACGCGGCGCTGGTGGCGGCGCCCATCGAGCTGACCGAACAGGCGTGTGATCCGGTGTTCTCGCGCTGAGGCCTCCTGCCCCTTCCAGGGGGAAGCGGGCAGGCATGGTGCGCGGATGTCACATGGTTGTCCCCAGCGGGCCGAAACCAATCTGTTACGGGACGCCACGCATTCCATCCCCCTCGCGGGAGCAACCTTCATGGCGCGCATCCTCATCATCGAGGACGAGCAGGACCTGGCCGGGCTCGTCGAATACAACCTCCGCGCGGCGGGCTTCGAGACCGACACGGCGAACACCGGCGCCGGGGGCCTGGCTCGGGCCCGGGCACAACCTCCGGACCTGGTGCTGTTGGACCTGATGCTGCCCGACGTGGCAGGCGGTGAGGTCCTCCGCATGCTCAAGAACGACGCGGAGCTCAAGAAGGCCGCGGTCGTCATCGTCAGCGCCAAGGGCCAGGAGGCCGACCGCATCCAGGGTCTGGAGCTGGGCGCGGACGACTACGTGGTGAAGCCCTTCTCCGTGCGCGAGCTGCTGTTGCGCGTGAAGGCCGTGCTGCGCCGCGCGGACGCGGAGGAAGGCCCCGCCGCGGTGCTGGGCGCGGGCGACATCAGCCTGGACACGTCCCGCCACCAGGTGCGCGTCAAGGGCGAGGAGGTGGTGCTCACCGCGCTGGAGTTCCGCCTGCTGCGCACCCTGCTGGAGCGCATGGACCGGGTGCAGACGCGCGAGGTGCTGCTCTCCGATGTCTGGGGCATCCAGGCGGAGATCCACACCCGCACCGTGGACACACACATCAAGCGGCTGCGCGAGAAGCTGGGCCCCGCGGGCGACATCATCGAGACCGTGCGCGGCGTGGGCTACAAGCTCAGCCCTCCCTGAAACGGCCCGCCATGCCCCTGCGCTCCACGCTCCTGGCCCTGCTGGTCCCCGCCCTGCTGGTGGCCACGCTGCTCGTGCTGTTCGGCCAACCCACCGGCGCGCTCGCCGCCGGCCTCGTCACCCTGGCGGGCTCCGCGCTGGCGCTGGGCACCAGCCGCGTGGCGATGGAACGCCAGCTGCGCGCCCTGACCCAGAAGACGCAGTCCCTGGCCGAAGGCGTGATGTTCCCCGCCGGCGTGGAGCGCACCGACGACCTGGCGCAGTTGGAAGACGCCATCGACACGCTGGATGACCGGCTGTCCACCCAGAACGCGGCGCTCAACCAGGAGGCGCGCACCCTCACCGCCGTGCTGGACGGCATGGCCGAGGGCCTCTGGGTGACGGACGCGGAGGGCACCGTGGTGCGCCACAACGACGCGCTCTCGGAGATGCTGCGGCCCGCGCAGGGCGCCATCGTAGGCCAGCGGCCGCTCGCGCTGATCCGCAACGAGGCCCTCAACGACGCGGTGGCCCGCGCATGCCAGGAGGGAGCTTCGACGCGGCTGGAGCTGACGCTCGAGGGCCTGTTCTCCCGCACGCTGGCCGTGCGCGTGACGCCCGTGGGCCGCGACCTGCCCGGCAGCGCCGCCGTCTTCCACGACGTCACCGAGCTGCGCCGACTGGAGAAGGTGCGCAAGGACTTCGTGGCCAACGTCTCCCACGAGCTGCGCACGCCCATCACCGCCATCCGAGGCTATGCCGAAACGCTCCAGAGCGGCGCGCTCAACGACGCCCAGGTCGCCCCCCGCATGGTGGAGATCATCCACCGCCAGTCCGAGCGGCTCTCCGAACTGGTGGAGGACCTGCTGGAGCTGTCCCGCCTGGAGGCTCGCGAGATGACCTTCCAGCGCACGGAGGTGCCGCTCGCGCTGGCCGTCTCCCGCGCCGCGGAAGGCGTGCGCCCCAAGGCCGAGGGCAAGAACCAGCACCTGGGCCTGCACATCCCGCCGGGGCTGGTGGCCCTGGGGGATGGGCGGGCCATCGAGCAGGTGCTCCTCAACCTGCTCGACAACGCGGTGAAGTACACGCCCGCCGGTGGACGGGTGGACGTGGACGGAGCGTATGAGGGCGGCCGGTGCGTGGTGCGGGTGCGCGACACAGGCGTGGGAATCGAGCCCAAGCATCTTTCCCGGATTTTCGAGCGATTCTACCGGGTGGACAAGGGTCGCAGCCGGGACATGGGGGGCACGGGGCTGGGCCTTTCCATCGTGAAGCACCTGATGGGTGCGATGGATGGCGAGGTGAAGGTGGAGAGCCAGCCGAACGCGGGCAGCACCTTCGTCATTTTTCTACCCTCGGCGGCTGGCCCGACGGCTGCGACGGGCTAGGATGGGGGCGGCCATGCGGGTCGCCATCCTCGCGGACATTCACGGAAACCTTCCGGCCTGCGAGGCCGTGCTGGACGACATCACCAAATCGGTGGCGCCGGATTACATCGTCGCGGCCGGAGACCTGGCCCTGCGCGGCGCCCATCCTCGCGAGACGGTGGAGCTGCTCTTCAGCCGCTGCAACGCGCTGATCATGGGCAACACGGACGCGTACCTCGCCGGCAACTACCTGGGCGGCGCGTACCGCGAACGGGACCACTGGAAGACGGAGCTGTTGCGCTGGACACGCGACCAGCTGGGCGACCAGTTGTTGCAGCAGTTGGGACAGATGCCCTTCTCGCTGCGCTACACGCCGCGCAAGGGGCAGGACCTCTTCATCTGCCACGCCAACCCGCGCAACCTGGAAGAGTCGCTGGACCCCACGCTGGACGACCACGCCGTGCGCCGCTTCTTCACGCACCTGGACGCGGCCGCGTGCGCCTTCGGCCACCTGCACTTCCCCTACCGTCGGCGCGTGGGCCGGATGCTCATCGCGGACGTGGCCAGCGCCGGCATCCCGCGCGACGGTGACCTGCGCCCCGCCTACGGCGTCTTCACCTTCACCCCCAAGGGCTGGCGCGTGCAGATCCGCCGCGTGCGCTACCCGGTGCGCAAGGCCACCCAGGCCCTCACCGCGCGCCGCGTGCCCGGCGGACCGCTGCTCATCCACAAGCTCGTGGAAGCGCGATACCGCCACCACAACGCCCTGATGGAGGCCGCGCGGCGGCACTCGGGGCTGCCTCCTCCGGGGCCCGTGCTGCGGCCGCCTCCCGGTGCCGCCGCCTCCTCGCGGCCCACGGTCGCCGCGCCCTTCGAGAACCACCCGCCGCCGGAAATCGACCCGTCCACGCTCCCCACGGACATGGATGGCACGGTGACGGGTGCGGCGCCGCTGCCGCTCGACGCGCTCGGCGACCTGGACGGGTGAGCGTTCCGCCCACCGGGTGCGTGCGCGTGGGGCGGTCCCGTCCGGGAATGGACAGGCCCGCCGTCGCTTCTGACGGACAGCGGGCTTTGTTCGGCTCGAATTCCGTCGTGCGCACCGCACGCACAGGTGCGCGCGGGCGCCGGGAGCCTTAGCAACAAAGAGGCGACGACACTCACAGAGGGAGGGGACATGGTCTGGTGGACGGTCGGACTGTCGGTGGTGGCGGTATCCCTGGCCACGGCGGGTGCGCAGCCGCCTCCCCCCACCGAACCGCCGCAGGCCCAGCCCCAGGCCAGCACGCCGGAACCCGCGCCCTTCTGCGAGGGCGAGTACGCGGACAGCTACAGCGCGCTGTCAGCCCAGGCCCGCGCCTTCGAGCAGTCGGTGAAGAAGAAGTACACGTACTGCGTGCGCAGCACCGCCGTGTACGAGTGCCTGTCCTACGGCGCGGAGGGCAACATGCGGCGCACGCGCACGTCGGTGTCCGCGCACGGCACCGCGTTCGCGTACCGGCAGCAGGCCGGGGAGACGCTGCTGCTCACCAACGAGCACGTGGTGGAGTGGCCGGACGTCACCAGCGACGCGCATCCCGTGGAGAACGTGGCCTCCGGCTGCAAGCGCGTGAAGGACGGCCTGAGCATCGTGGAGAACGAGGCGGACGCGTACGACCGCGATGACATCCCGCTGTCCAAGGCGGTGGTGGATCCGCAGCTGGACCTGGCCGTCATCAAGTCGAAGACCCCGCTGACGGTGCTGCCGTGGAAGGTGGGCCGGAGCGCGGGCGTGCGCGAGCGCGACGTGGTGGACGTGCGCGGCTTCCCCCTGGGCGTCTTCAACGCCACCAACATGGGCAAGGTCATCTCCGCCTACGACCGCGACGAGTACAAGGAGTGGTACCACGACGACTTCGTCATCGACGCGCTCCTGTCGCAGGGCAGCTCGGGGTCGCCCGTGCTCGCAATCTCCTGCAAGACGGGCGAGTTCGAGCTCGTCGGCGTCTACCACGCGGGCTACTCGCGCGGCAGCGCGCTCAACGTGGTGGTGGGCATCGACCAGGCGCGCGACCTGATGAACAACCTGCGCCGGACGCCCAAGCGCGCCGAGGCCAACACGCCGCTGGATGCGCTGGCCCGCGCGCGCATGACGAAGCGCGCGGAGGTGTCCGCCACGCCCTTCTTCCCCTTCGGCTCGCGCACCGCGGCGGTGTTCCCGCGCGCGGACGGCTCCCTGCTCTTCGCGTTGTACAGCCAGGACTTCCCGCGCCGCGTGCATCCGCTCGTCGTGCTGGAGGACCTGCCCGTGGCCTCGGTGGACGAGGGCTTCGGGCGCTCGGGCCGCGTCTGGTTCGGCGGAGAGCGCGGCCTGCTCGAGCGCAAGCGCGCGGAGCAGGATGCGGAGCTTCAACAGCAACTGGCCCGCCTGCTGGATGCGCTGCGCCGGGACGCGACGCTCGCGTTCTCCTACCAGGACTCCCTGCCTGCCTCGGACGAGTCGCGGCAGACGTTCGACACGTCGGCCCGCCTCAACAAGACGCTGGAGCGCACCATCGTCGCGCACCGCGACCTGAGTGACGCCGCCGCGGAGCTGGCGGACCGCTTCGCGCCGGACGTCACCGAGTCCGCGACCCGGACCGAATCCGTGCTGAAGAACCCGCCGGCGGGCATCCACCTGGGCCTCACCTCCGAACAGGCGGGCCCCGCCCCCGCAGCCTCGCCTTCCCCCCGGGAATCCGGAGCACGGCAGCCCGCGCGCCGCGCCTCGGGAGAGCCTCCGGCGCGCAAGTAACCCTCCCGTCCACCTGACGGCCGGACGGGCGAGGCCCTGGAGGCAGTGCATCGTTTCCAGGGAAGGCCCTTAGCGCGTCCCTGCATTGGACAAGTGTGGAGGCCATGCCTGAACCCGCAGCAGTCCACCCGGATTTGAGGACGGGGGCCCCGTCGCCCTGGCTGCGGCGGATCCTCCGGGGCCTGCTGGGACAGGAGCGGCGGTTCTGGGTCCTGGTGGTGGGCGTGGGCCTCATCTCCGGCCTGGGCGCGGTGGCGCTCCTCGCCGTGCTGCGCTTCACCCAGCACCTGTTCTGGCAGAGCAACACCGAGCACTTCCTCGCAGGCGCGCTCGCGTCCCCGGGCTGGCGCCGGTTCCTGGTGCCGGTGCTCGGCGGCGCGCTGGTGACGCTGGTGTCGCTCATCGTCGGGCAACCCCTGCGAGGCCACGGCACCGCGGGCATCATCGAATCCATCTGGGTGAAGTCCGGACGGCTGCCCTTCCCGCGCGCGCTGCTCCGGGGCTTCGTCTCCATCATCGCGGTGGCACTGGGGGCTCCCCTGGGCCGCGAAGGTGCCCTCCTGCAGACGGGCGCGGCCAGCGGTTCGGCGCTGTCCGGGTGGCTGCGGCTGGGGCCGGGACAGGCGCGCCTCCTGGTGGCGTGCGGCGCTTCGGCGGGCATCGCGTCCGCGTACAACGTGCCCATCGGCGCGGCGCTCTTCGGCCTGGAGGTGCTGCTGGGCAGCTTCGCGCTGGAGCTCTTCGGCCCCATCGTCGTGTCGTGCGTGGTGGCGACACTCGTGTCGCGCACGCTCATCGCGGATCATCCCAGCTACGTCATTCCCCACTACGCGCTCACCCACCCACGCGAGCTGCTGCTGGCCCTCATGCTGGGCGTGCTCGTGGGCGGGGCCTCCGCGCTCTACGTCCGGGGCATCAACTTCACCTCGGACCTGCTGGACCGCCTGCCCGCGTGGCTTACGCCCTTCATGCCGCTCGTCGCGATGACGCTGGTGGGCGCCACCGCGCTCGCGGGGCCGTACCTCATGGGCAACGGCTACGACTCCGTGAACATGGCCCTGCATGGGACGCTGCCGCTCACGCTGCTCTTGCTCCTGCCACTGGCGAAGCTGGCGGTGACGTCGCTGTGCGCGGGCGCGGGCGTGCCGGGCGGGCTCTTCACCCCGTCCCTCTTCTTCGGCGCGCTCTTGGGCGGCGCGTTCGGGATGCTGGTGGAGCGGGTGCTTCCGGGTGGGGCGCCCAGTGGCGCGTACGCGCTGCTCGGCATGGGCGCGGTGCTGGCCGGCACCACGCACGCGTCGGTGTCCGCCGTGTTGATGATCTTCGAGATGACGGGCGACTACGACCTCATCCTCCCGCTGATGCTCGCCGCCGTGGTGGCCGCCGTCGTCAGCCGCCGCCTGGAGCCGGAGTCGCTCTACACCTCCGTGCTCGTGAAGCGCGACGTGCACGTGCCCGCCTCCGTGCCGCACTGGCTGCGCGAGGAGGGCGTGCGCTCGATGCTCTCTCCGGTGACGCTGCGGGTGCCACCCTCCGCGCCCTTCGATGAGGTGGTGGTGCTGCTGCTGGAGCAGCCTCCGGGCGCGGACCTCTATGTCACCGACGCGGAGGGGCGCCTGCTGGGCGTCATCACCCTGGACGCCCTCAAGGGCCACCTGCCAGACCATTCCCTGCTCCAGGCCACCGTGGCCGCGGACGTGATGGACAGCGGCGTGCAACCCATCACCCCGGACCTGTCCCTGTCGGAGGTGGCCGCGCGCTTCGGTCGCACGTCGCTGGAGCAGTTGCCCGTGGTGGACGGAGACCGTCACCTGCTGGGTGCGCTCTCCAAGGGCGACCTGCTCAAGCGGGGGCGCTTCTAGATGGAGAACCGGACGCGCGCGTGGAGCATCGTCGCCATGAGCCTGCTGTGCCTCGTGCTGACCTACGTGCTGCTGCGCTCCCCGCCCCACCCCGGGCACCACGAAGAGCCCCCGCCCGAGGAAGCGCCGACCCGCGGCAATCCCTACCGGGGTTGGCCCCTGTTCCAGGGGTGGCCCGTGCCCCAGCCTCCCGACGCGAAGCCGGACGCGAAACCCGGGGCACCGCCGGAGCCACGGCCGGAGCGCTGACGACCCGCCCTCGCGCGCGGTGACACTTCAAGGCAGGCAACCAGCCAGCCTCCGAGTGAACCGGCTTGCATGCGGGGAGCCCGGGAGGAAGATGGCCACCGCCTTGGACGCCACTCCGTTCAACTTCGTCGCCATCGTGTTGCTGGTCTCCATGGGCGCGGGACTGCTGGGCTCGCTGCTGGGCCTGGGCGGAGGCCTCATCCTCATCCCCGTCCTCACGCTCGGGCTGAAGGTGGACATCCGCTACGCGGTGGGGGCCTCCATCGTGTCCGTCATCGCGACCTCCAGCGGCGCGGCGGCGGCCTATGTCCGCGACGGGCTGGCGAACCTGCGGGTGGCCATGTTCCTGGAGCTGGCCACCGTGGCGGGGGCCGTCACGGGCGCGATGCTCGCGGGCGTCGTGGACGGCCGCGCGCTGTACTTCCTCTTCGGCACGGTGATGGCGTACTCGGCGCTCGCGATGCTGCGCAAGCTGCGCGAGGACGGCTCGCCGCGCGAGGAGCCCGCGCCCGATGCGCTCGCGGACCGGCTGGCCCTGCATGGCAGCTATCACGACGCGTCCACCGGACAACTGGTGGCGTACCGCGTCCACCGTCCCCTCACCGGCCTGGGGCTCATGTACGTGGCGGGCACGGTGAGTGGCCTGTTGGGCATCGGCTCCGGCGCGCTGAAGGTGCCGGCCATGGACCTGGCGATGAGGCTGCCCATCAAGGTGTCCACCGCCACCAGCAACTTCATGATTGGCGTGACGGCGGCGGCCAGCGCGGGCATCTACTTCGCGCGCGGCGACATCGACCCGTTCATCGCCGGCCCCGTCTGCGTGGGCGTGACGGTGGGCGCCTTCGCCGGCTCGCGCTACCTCACGAAGCTCAAGAGCGGCTCGCTGCGCAGGCTCTTCGTCGTCGTCCTGCTGTGGGTGTCCTACGAGATGCTGGCCAAGGGAGTTCGCGGATGAGCCTGCAGGTTCCCGCCCCCCCCTCCGCCGAGGAGACCGCCGCCGCGGGCCATCCCGCGGTTCATCCGGAGGTGGTGCCACTCACGCCGGAGCTGCTCATCAGCAACCTGCTGCGCGGCGGGGTGCTCCTGAGCCTGTCGCTCGTCGTGTGCGGCATGGCCATCACCTTCTTCCGGCACCCGGACTACTTCTCCTCGCCGGACGCGCTCCAGCGCCTCCCCTCGCCGGACTCCGTGCCCCACCGGTTGCCGGACGTCTTCGAGGGCATCATGGCGGTGCGCGGACAGTCCTTCGTGATGGCGGGCCTGCTGGTGATGATCACCGTGCCCGTGCTGCGCGTGGCGCTGTCGCTGGGCATCTTCCGCGCGCAGAAGGACCGCACCTACGCCGCCATCACCACCGGTGTGCTCGCGCTGCTCCTGCTCGCGTTCTTCCTGGGCGGTGTGGAGTAGTCCACCTGTCCACCTGTTCGTCACACGCCCGGAGGCCGGCCCCGCGCTACAACCCGCGCCCATGGCCGACCACGACCTGCCCCTCCTGCTGGTGCGCCACGCCGTGGCCGAGGACTCCCACGTCCTGGGCGACGAGGCTCGCGCCCTCACCCCGAAGGGCCGCGACGCCTTCCGCCAGCACGCGCGCAAGCTGGCCCGCCGCACCCCGCTCATGGGCATCCTCACCAGTCCCCTGGTGCGCGCGGTGCAGACCGCGGAGCTGCTCGCGGAGGCCCTCTGCCTGTCGCACGTGGAGGTCCACCCCGCCCTCGTCCCCATGAAGGGCGCGGCCCGCCACATCCTGAAACTGGCGCGCGAGGTGGGTCCGGGCTGGGCGCTGGTGGGACACAACCCCTCCCTGGAGCGTGCCGCCGAGCTCGCGCTGGGAAAGTCCCTGCCGGACAAGCTGCGCAAAGGCTGCGCGGTCGCGCTGCGGCCCGAAGGGCGCGAATTCTCCCTGCAATGGATCGCGGCGCCGGGACGCTCACTGTGGCGCCCGTGAGCCATCTTGTAGGCCGTGGCATCCCCCCGTGACGGACGTGACGCAGTTGTTGCCGGCGCGTCACGTCCGCGCGAAGGGACGGGCGCACAGTACGCCGCGCCATGTCCCACGTTCTCATCGTCGACGACGAGCGCGACCTCGCCGAGCTCATCGACTTCAACCTGCGCGGCGCCGGCTTCTCCACGCGCCTGGCCTTCACCGGGGAGGCGGCGCTGGCGGCCGCTCGCGAGCAGTCCCCGGACGTGGTGCTGCTGGACCTGATGCTGCCGGACCTGTCCGGCATCGAGGTCTGCCGCCACCTGCGCGCCAACTCCCAGTTGCGTGACGTGCTCATCGTCATGCTCACCGCGAAGAGCGAGGAAGCGGACCGCATCCGCGGCTTCGAGGTCGGCGCGGACGACTATGTCGTCAAGCCCTTCTCCGTGCGCGAGCTGGTGCTGCGCCTCAAGGCCATCCTGCGCCGCTCCGCCACGCCCAAGGAGAGCGTCCCCCCGTTGTCCCTGGGGCCGCTGCGCCTGGACGTCACCGCGCACCGCTTCTACGTGGAGGGCCAGGAGACGTCCCTCACCGCGCTGGAGTTCCGCCTGATGGAGCACCTGATGGCCCGCCTGGGCCGCGTGCAGTCACGCGAGCAGTTGCTGGAGGAGGTCTGGGGACTGTCCAGCTCCCTGGAGACGCGCACCATCGACACGCACGTGATGCGCCTGCGCGACAAACTGGGCAATGCGCGTGCCCTGCTGGAGACGGTGCGCGGCGTCGGCTACCGCATCGTGGATCCGACCGCCGGGTAGCGGCCGTCACCCATTTGTCACCCAAGAGCCGTCAAGCGGACACATCCGCACCGTAGATCGTCACGCGTCGCCGACTGCTTACCCTCCAGTGGTCCTCCTGAGGAGACACCCCATGAAGAAGACCCTGCTCTCAAGCCTCGTCGCCTTCGGCCTGACCGTCCTCCCGCTCGCCGCCCAGGCGGGCACGGTGACGGTCAAGGGCTCGGACACGATGGTCATCCTCGTCCAGCGCTGGGCCGAGGCGTTCATGAAGAAGAACCCGTCCATGAAGATTCAAGTGACGGGCGGCGGCTCCGGCACGGGCCTGGCGGCCCTGCAGAACGGCACCACCGACATCGCCATGTCCAGCCGCGAGATGAAGAAGGCGGAGGAGGACAAGCTCAAGGCCACCGCCAAGGCGGAGCCCACTCAGCTCGCGGTGGCCCGGGACGGCGTCACCTTCTACGTCCACGAATCCAACAAGCTGGACGCGCTCACGGTGGAGCAGCTGCGGGACATCTACCTGGGCGACACCACGTCGTGGAAGGCCGTGGGCGGCGCGGACGCCCCCATCGTCCTGTACTCGCGTGAGAACTCCTCCGGAACCTACGTCTTCGTGAAGGATACCGTGCTCGCCGGTGAGGACTTCTCCTCCGCCGCGCAGACGCTCCCGGGCACGGCCGCCGTCGTCAACGCGGTGTCCAAGGAGAAGAACGGCATCGGCTACGGCGGCGCCGCGTTCGCCAAGGGCATCAAGGAGCTGAAGGTGAAGAAGGGCAACGAGGCCTTCGCCCCGTCCGCGGAGAACGTGAAGAGCGGCAAGTACCCGCTGTCGCGCGACCTGTACTTCTACCTGCGCAACAAGCCCGCCGGCGACGTGAAGGCGTTCATCGACTTCACGTTGTCCCCCGAAGGCCAGGCCATCGTCACCCAGGTCGGCTACTTCCCTGTGAAGTAGTGGCCGTCACACGATTGTCACCCGGCGCGAGGGCTCCATGTTCGATAGACAGGCCGTCATGCAGGAGCAGGACCTCTCGCCCCCGGTGGCGCTGCCCATGCTGTCGCCCGAGGCCCGACGGCGGCAGCTGAAGGAGAAGCTCATCGCCTGGGGCATCACGGCGGTGGCCTTCTCCGGTATCGCCGCGCTGGTGCTCATCCTCGTCTTCGTGGCGAAGGAGGCCCTGACGCTCGTCACCGACACGGCGGCGCGCGAGGAGGCGAGCTTCTCCAAGATGTTCCTGCCGCAGTGGGTGCGGAAGGGAAAACCACTGGCCTACGTGTGGCAGCCTGTGTCCAACGTGCCCAAGGTCAGCATGATTCCGCTGTTCATCGGCACGCTGAAGACGACGGCCGTGTCCATGCTGGTGGCCGTGCCGCTGGGCATCTTCGGCGCGCTGTTCGCCGCGGAGTTCGCGCCCCGCCGCCTGCGTGAAGTCCTCAAGCCCACCATCGAACTGCTCGCCGGCATCCCGTCCGTGGTGCTGGGCTTCTTCGCCCTGATGGTCATGGCCTCCTTCCTCCAGGAGACGTTCGGCTTCACGTCCCGGCTCAACGCGGTGGTGGCGGGCCTGGGCCTGGCGCTGGCCATCGTCCCGGTCATCTTCACGGTGACGGAGGACGCGCTCACCGCCGTGCCGCGCAGCTACCGCGAAGCTTCCCTGGCCCTGGGCGCCACGCCCTGGGAGACGGCCTGGAAGGTCGTGCTCCCGGCGGCGGCGCCCGGCATCCTCGCCGCGTGCGTGCTGGGCTTCGGGCGCGCCATCGGTGAGACGATGATCGTCCTGATGGCCTCCGGCAACGCGGCGATTACGTCCGCGAACCTGGGCGACTCCGTGCGCTCGCTGTCGGCCACCATCGCCGCGGAGATGGGCGAGGTGGTGGTGGGCAGTCCCCACTACGCGCTGCTGTTCTTCATCGGCGTGGAGCTGTTCCTCTTCACCTTCGTGCTGAACATGCTGGCCGGCATCTGGACGAAGAAGGTCATCCAGCGGCTCAAGGGAGGTGCCGGGTGAAGCACGCCACGCGCCGTGTGGTAGGGCTTTCGCTCGTGTCGCTCACGGGGCTGGCCGCGTTCGTCATCGTGGCGATGCTCGCCCTCATCCTGCTGGACGTGGTGCAGGGCGGCGCGAGCCACATCTCCTGGAAGTTCCTCACCGAGTCTCCCACCGACGGGATGATGGGCGGCGGCATCTTCCCCGCCCTCTTCGGCACCGCGGCGCTCACGCTCCTGATGACGGTGGCGGTGATGCCGGTGGGCGTGCTGACGGCGGTGTACCTGCACGAGTACGCGCCGCCGGACGGCAAGCTGGCCCGCCTGGTGCGCGTGGCGGTGGCGAACCTGGCGGGCGTGCCCTCCATCGTGTTCGGCCTCTTCGGCCTGGGCTTCTTCATCCTCTTCGTGGGCAGGGGCCTGGACCGCGCCCTGGGCTATGAGGAGCTGCACTGGGCGCAGCCGGGCATCCTCTGGGCGTCGCTCACGCTGGCGGTGCTCACCCTGCCCGTCGTCATCGTGTCCACGGAAGAGGCGCTGCGCGCCGTGCCGCTGGACCACCGCACCGCGAGCCTCGCGCTGGGCGCCACCCAGTCGCAGACGCTGGCGCGGGTGGTGCTGCCGGGCGCGCTGCCGGGCATCCTCACCGGCGCGGTGCTGGCCATCTCCCGGGGCGCGGGCGAAGTGGCCCCCATCCTCTTCACCGGCGCGGCCTACTTCCTGCCCGACCTTCCCTCCAGCCTGAACTCGCAGTTCATGCACCTGGGCTACCATACGTACGTGCTGGCCACGCAGTCGCCGGACGTGGAGGCCACCCGTCCCCTCCTCTACGCCACGGTGATGGTGCTGCTCCTGCTCACCTTCGCCCTGAACCTCGTCGCGGTCCTCATCCGCGCGCGCACGCGCCGCAAGGCCGCGAGCGGGCACTGACACACACCCATGCCCCCTACCCCCGCCACCCCGCGCAACAAGATGGAGTCCCGGGAGCTCACCCTGCGCTACGGCAGCAAGGTGGCCATCAAGCAGGTCAGCCTGGCCATCCCCGAGCACAAGGTCACGGCGCTCATCGGCCCGTCCGGTTGCGGCAAGTCCACCTTCCTGCGCTCGCTCAACCGGATGAACGACCTGATTTCGGGCGCCAACCACGAAGGCAGCGTGTTCCTGGACGGCCGCAGCATCCATGACCGCGCGCTGGACGTGGTGGACCTGCGCCGCCGCGTGGGCATGGTCTTCCAGAAGTCCAACCCGTTCCCCAAGTCCATCTTCGAGAACGTCGCCTACGGCCTGCGCGTGGGCGGCCTCAAGGACAAGGTGAAGCTGGCCGCGCGCGTGGAGAAGTCCCTGCGAGGCGCCGCGCTGTGGGACGAGGTGAAGGACCGGCTGGAGGAGAGCGCCCTGGGCCTGTCCGGCGGCCAGCAGCAGCGCCTGTGCATCGCGCGCGCGCTCGCGGTGGAGCCGGAGGTGCTGTTGATGGACGAGCCCGCGTCGGCCCTGGACCCCATCGCCACGGCCAAGATTGAAGAGCTCATCCACGAGCTCAAGGCCACGTACACCATCGCCATCGTCACCCACAACATGCAGCAGGCCGCGCGGGTGAGTGACCGGACCGCTTTCTTCTACATGGGCGAATTGGTGGAGTGCGGCCCCACGGAGCAGATCTTCACCAACCCCCACGAGAAGCGCACCGAGGACTACGTCACCGGGAAGTTCGGCTGAAAAGCGCGCGCGACGGAGAGCAACGAAACGACATGGCGGCCACGCATACCGACAAGGCATTCGAGCAGGACCTGCGCAACCTGCGCGAGAAGCTGCTCGCCATGGGGGCCAAGGTGGAGGCCCTCGTCGCGCAGAGCGTCCGCGCCCTCACCGACCGGGACTCGGCCCTGGCGGAGAAGGTGGTGGGCGCCGACCGCGAGGTGAACCGGCTGGAGGTCGACATCGACGACCTGTGCCGCCGCATCCTCGCCCTGCGCCAGCCGGCCGCCAGCGACCTGCGCCTCATCACCACCGCGCTCAAGATTGTCACCGACCTGGAGCGCATCGGCGACCTGGCGGTGAACATCGCCGAGCGCGCCATGGACCTGAATCAGGTGCCCCCGCTGGCGCCCTACGTGGACACGCCGAAGCTGGCGGACCTGGCGCAGCAGCAGGTGAAGAAGGCCCTGGATGCGTTCGTGTCCGGCGACGCGGCCAAGGCGGAGGAGGTCCTCAAGGGCGACGACCTGCTGGATGCCCTCTTCCTGAAGATCTTCAACGAGCTCCTCGCGTACATGATGGAGGACTCGCGCAACATCCGCCGCGCCACGGCGTTGATGTTCATCGCCAAGCACCTGGAGCGCGTGGGCGACCACGCGCTCAACGTGGCGGAGATGGTCATCTACATGGTGCGCGGCAAGGACGTGCGCCACCCGAAGAGCCGCGAGTTGCCCGAGTAGTTCGCGGTTCACGGCGGCGTCACGGCGAGTTGGCCGTCCCGCCGTCCCGCCGCCCCGGGCCCGCCTTGTGGGCTGCGTAGGGTGGCGGACATGCTCATCGCCTCCAGCATCCTCCTGGCAGCGTCCGTCGTGGGCCTCCTGGCCCTGGTCCTCCAGGCGCTGTTCGTGCGCCGCCACCGCCGCGAGCCTCCGGCGGTTCCCACCCACACGCCGGGCCTGTCCATCCTCAAGCCGCTGTGTGGCGTGGACGACGACCTGGAGGCGAACCTGGAGCAGTTCGCGCGGCTGCCCTACCCCCACTACGAAGTCCTGCTGGGCGTGAAGGACGTGCGCGACCCGGCCTGGGCGGTGGCGAAGGCGGCCCAGGCGAAGTGGCCCCACGTGATGAAGGCGGTGCTCCAGGAGGGCGAGCCCGGCCTCAACCCGAAGGTGAACCAGTTGGTGACGCTGTCGGCGGAGGCGAAGCACGACCTCTGGGTGGTGAGCGACAGCAACACCCGCGTGGGCGCAGGCTACCTGGAGGAGATCGCCGCCGCGTTCGAGGACCCCTCCGTGGGCTGCGTGACGCACCCGGTGGCGGGCCTGGGGGAGCAGACCTTCGGTTCGCTCCTGGACAACCTGCACCTGTCCTCCAGCGCGGCGGCGGGGATGATCGCCGCGAAGCACCTGGCGGACCGGGACATCGTGGTGGGCAAGTCCATGGCGCTGCGCCGCGAGGACGTGGAGTCGCTGGGCGGCTTCTTCTCCGTGAAGGACGTGCTGGCGGAGGACTACGTCATCGGCCAGTGGGTGACGCGCAAGTTGGGCAAGCGCGTGGTGCTGGCGCGCTCCCCTGTCTTCAACGTGTCGCTGCGCAAGAGCGTGGACGCGTTCTTCCAGCGCTACCTGCGCTGGAGCGTCATCCACCGCACAGCGGTATCGCCCACGACGTACGCGGCGCAGGCGCTGCTCAACCCGGTGCCGCTCGCGGTGCTGGGCGCGCTCTTGCATCCGTCCGCGCTGACGGGCCTGGCGGCGCTGGCGGTGGTGCTGGGCAAGGTCTGGGTGGACGTGGCGGTGTTCCGCGCGCTGAGGCCGCAGCCGGTGGGATGGCGCGCGGCGCCAGCGGTGCTGGTGAAGGACGCGCTCTTGTTCGCCGCGTGGTGGCACGGTGCGTTCAGGCGCACGGTGGACTGGCGCGGCACGCGGTTGCGCGTGGTGTCAGGCACGCGCCTGGTGCCGTTGCGTGCTCGGACGCGGACGGCCGAGGCGTGGATCACCAGCAACGGGGTGGGTTGAACGCTCGGGTCCCAACTTTTCACGAACCTTCGTGCAGCAACCCTCGCCGCGCCTGCAACCGATGCCTATTTCCTTGAACATGCCCTCCTTGAAGCTGGCCCACCTCTCGGATCTCCATCTGGACATGAGCCGCGAGAGCGATGCGTCGGCGGCCTCATTGGTGAAAGCACTGGCGACCCAGGACGTGGATCACGTGGTCGTGACGGGCGACCTCACGCACCGCGGCTCCAACGCCGAGTTCCAGCGCTTCCGCGAACACTTCGCCCCGTGGATGGACACCGGGCGCCTCACCTTCATCCCCGGCAACCACGACCGTCCAGGAGAGGACGTGGGCAGCCGCTTCATGGAGGGTCGCAAGGTCCACACCGTGGAGAAGGCGGGCCTCTTCATGGTCTGCGTGGATTCCACCGGTGACCACAATCGGAACTATTTCTCCAGCCATGGGGAGCTGACGCAGGACGTGGTGGAGCAGGTGGAGAACGCCCTGTCCGCCGCGCCGCGGCGGTCGCTGGTCGCGGTGCTGCTGCACCACCACGTGTTGCCGCTGCCGCTGGAGAGCTTCCCGGAGTGGATCGCGACGAAGGTGGGCCTGCCGCACGCCTCCGAACTGGCGCTGGGCAAGAAGCTGCTGGAGCGCGTGAGCGGCAAGTGCGACCTGGTGCTGCACGGCCACCGGCACATCCCGCATGCGATGGACCTGGGCACTCCCGGGGAGCGCCCGCTGCGCATGTTCAATTCGGGCAGCAGCACGGACCTGGGCCGCTTCCGCGTCTTCAGCCACATGGCCGGTCGGCTGGTGGACGAACCGACGTGGTGCCAGGCGTCGGAGCCGGCGAAGCCGCGCACGGCGGTCCACAACGTGAGGCCCGCGCTCCAGTACCTCGTGGGCCAGCTGGGCATGGCGCTGTTCTAGGGCCTGGCTGGCTGCCTGCTGGAGCGGGAGTCGGGACGCAAGTGTCGCGAATGCCAGTGGGCCCCCAGAAGGTTGTCCTCAGGTCAGGAGGATGCTTGGGGCGACTCGCTGTGAATGACGGAGCTCGGAAGGTCCTGGTCGTGGATGACGACGCGGACTGGCGGGAGTTTCTCCGGGTGAGCCTGGAGGACCTCGGCTATGAGACCACCGAGGCAGCGGATGGCCAGGAGGCGCTGGACTCCCTCAAGCGGGGAGAGCGCTTCGGCGTCATGCTGCTGGACTTGAACATGCCGGGCATGAGCGGCCTGGAGGTCGTGGAGAAGCTGCCACGGGTGTCGACGAACCCGCGCATCGTCTTCCTGACCTCGGCGGCGGCCCAGGATGTGGGCAGCGCACTCATGTCGGGTCCCCACTACTACCTGCCCAAGGGTGCGAGCCGCGATCAATTGTCGCTGCTCCTCCAATCATTGGGGGTGTAGGACAGGGAGGCGTCATCCGCCGCGGCCCCGGGTGGATCCAGCCAGGAGGCCTGCCATCGTCACGGAGCTCATCATCATCCTGCTGTTGGTCCTCGCGAACGGGGTCTTCGCGGGCGCCGAGCTGGGCCTCTTGTCCGTGCGCAAGACGCGGCTGAAGGAGCTGCTGGAGCAGGGCAGCAAGTCCGCGAAGGCGGTGTCGGCGCTCCGGGATGATCCGGAGCGGCTGCTCGCCACGGTGCAGATTGGCATCACGGTGATTGGCTCCACGGCGGCGGCCTTCGGCGGCGCGAGCATCGCGCTGCGGCTGGGCGGCGTGCTGGAGGGCATGGGCGTGCCGTCGGTGACGGCGCACCAGGTGTCCTTCGCGCTGGTGGTCGCGCTGGTGTCGTACCTGTCGCTGGTGCTGGGCGAGCTGGTGCCCAAGTCCCTGGCGCTGCGCTACTCCGAGCAGTACGCGCTGACGCTGGGCCGGCCGCTCAAGGCGCTCTCATGGGTGATGCGGCCGCTGGTGTGGTTCCTCACGGCCAGCTCCAACGTGGTGCTCAAGCTCTTCGGGGACAGGACGAACTTCACCGAGTCCCGCCTGTCTCCGGACGAGCTGCAGCAGTTGGTGGAGGAGGCGTCGAAGCAGGGCACGTTGGATCCGCGCGCGGGGGAGATTGCTTCGCGGGCCTTCGAGCTGGGCGACCTCACCCTGGGCGAGGTGATGGTGACGCGCGAGCACGTGGTCGCGCTGCGCCGGCACGCGAGCGCGGATGAGATCCGTCAGGTGCTGCTGGAGCACGGGCATTCGCGGATGCCGGTGTACGAGGGCACGTTGGACAACGTGGTCGGCTACATCGTGGCCAAGGACCTGCTGGGGGTGGCCTGGGAAGGGCACCTCATCGTGCTGGAGGACGTGCTGCGCCCTCCCCTGTTCCTCGTGGAGTCCATGCGGGCCATCGCGGCGATGAAGGAGATGCAGCGCCGGAGGATGCAGCTCGCGGTGGTGGTGGACGAGCACGGCGGCGTGGTGGGGTTGGTGACGGTGGAGGATCTGGTGGAGGAGCTCGTCGGGGAGATCCTCAGCGAGTCGGAGATTCCCGAGGAGCGCGTGCGCCGCGAGAGCCCCACGCTGGCAGTGGTGCAGGGCGAGGCGAGCCTGCGCGAGGTGAACCGAGTGCTGGGCCTGGCGCTGGAGGAGAGCGAGGACTACTCCACCGTCGCGGGCCTGTGCATCGCGCTGGCGGGAGGCGCGATTCCGGAGCCGGGCGCGAAGCTGTCCATGACGGATGGCACCGTGCTGGAGGTGATGGAGGCGTCGCCGCGCCGGGTGCGCCAAGTGCGCTTCCATCTGCCGGAGACTCCGGTGCAGCCGGAGGCCTGAGCGGCGGACGCTTTCGAACCTGCGGCCTTTGGCTCCGGAGGCCAACGCCCCCTTCGCATCGGGTCCTGCGGGCTACCGTCAACCCCTCCCCCGGGGCCGTGTGCTCCGTGCACCAGGCGCCATGAGCGTGGCTCGCGCGTGAGAATCCGGACGCGCGAAGGGGTGCCCCGCTGGCGATTGCGCATCCGGTCTCCCTAGACAGTGGGCGCCCTGCGCCCTTTCGCGTGCGGCGTCCACGGGCGAATCAGCGCCCTGCTCCGGAAGGAGGGCGAACCAGATGACCGCACCGGTCCCCCGCATCGCGTTCGCCATCGAGACGACGCTCGGCAATTCGGTCTTCCTCCAGAACCTCCAGCGCGCGATGGCGCGGCGCAATGACATCACGCCCGTGTGGCTGCCCATCGACGAGCATGTGGACGACGTGTGGGAGCAGCTCCCGCTGGTCCGCTCCCGCCTGTCCGTGAGGGGCGGCCTGCGGACGCGTTCCGCGTTGCAGCAGGCCCTCGCGCAGGAGCCCGTCGACGCGTCGGTCGTGCACACGCAGCGCATGGCACACCTGGCCCACGACTTCATGCGCCGCGTGCCGAGCGTGATTTCGACGGACGCCACGCCCAGCGGACTGGAGGACTACCTGCGCTACTACGGGATGCGCTCCCAGCACGCCGGCTGGCTGGGCCGGGCGAAGAACCTGCTGCACCGCCGCACGTACGCCCTCGCGAAGGGCATGTTGTCCTTCTCCGAGTTCACCAAGCGCTCCCTGGTGACGGAGTACGGCGTGCCCGACGCGCGCGTCCACGTCGTGTGGCCCAGCGTCGACACCACCCTGTGGCGCCCGGATCCGGAGCAGCGGCCGCGCGACGGCGTGGTGCGCCTGCTCTTCGTGGGCGGGGACCTGGGCCGCAAGGGCGGCGAGTTCCTGCTGCGGTGGGCCCGGGAGACGCGCCAGCGGGACTGGCAGCTCGACATGGTGACGTCCGCCCCCTTCGAAGCGCCGCCCGGGGTCCGCGTCCATGTGGGCGTCCAGCCCAACGCACCGGAGCTGATCCGCCTCGCTCAGGCCGCGGACCTCTTCGTGCTGCCGACGCTGGCGGACATGTCCTCCTGGGCCATCGCCGAGGCGAAGTCCGCGGGCCTCGCGGTGGTGACCACGCCCGCCGGCGGCGTGGGCGAGTTGGTGCGCGATGGCGTGGATGGGCGCATCGTGCCGGTGGGCGACTACGAAGCGCTCGCGAACGCCCTGGACACGCTGGTGGCGGACCCGGACGCGTTGCAGGCCATGGGGCGCGAGTCCCGCCGGATGGCCGAGGAGCACCTGGACCTGGACGCCACCTGCTCCCGGATGCTCGCCTTCATCCGGCACGTGACGGGCGTTTGAACGGAAAAAGGCCCGGAATCAGTGGGTTTCCCCAATGATTCCGGGCCTTTGTTTCTGCGCGCGATGCAGGATTCGAACCTGCGGCCTTTGGCTCCGGAGGCCAACGCTCTATCCAGCTGAGCTAATCGCGCAGGACTGACTTCCGGTGTGGGAGGAGTAACCGAAGTCCCAGAACGACGCAAGCACGCAATCCGGGGCCCGGGGGGCCGTCGCGGGACGCGGGGCGGCGCTGCGCACTCCTTCACAGATGGGCCCTCCGACAGACGGCGTCCCGGGGGGGTGATGCACTAAACCTGCGCCCCATGAACCGCGCTCCCCTGCTGTCCGCCTGCCTCCTGGTCACCTGCCTGGCCTGCACCGAATCCCCCCGTGCCCCCGCCAGTCCGTCCCTGCCAGCCCCGACGCCCACCGACACCGCGCGGCCCACACCGTCCCCCCCCGCGCCCGCCACGCAAGAGCCCGACGCCGGGGCCCTGGCCGATGCGGGGACGACGGCGACCGCGACGTGTTCCGCGCGCGAGCTGAGCCCCGTGCCGAAACCGACCGCGAAGCCCCTGCCCGCGCCAGCGGCGTCCATGCGCGAGCGCATCATCGCGGCGGCGGTGGCCTGCGACTACGCGGCGCTCCAGACGCTGGGCGACGAGAAGGGCAAGGCCGTGCGCTTCTCCTATGACCCCGACCAGGACATGGCCACCACCTGGCGCATCCAGGAGGAGTGGGCGGAGGCCCCGCAGCCGGTGCTGTCGCGGCTGGTCCAGGTCCTCAACCTGCCCTTCTACCAGGAGGGCAATCTCCTCTACTGGCCCACCGCGTTCCGCGAGGGCGCCACCGACGCGGACTGGCGCGCGCTCAAGGGCCTCTACCCCGACGACCAGCTCAAGGCGATGCGCAAGGACAAGAGCTACCTGGGCCTGCGCGTCGGCATCACCGTGGACGGGGACTGGCAGCTCGCCGTCGCCGGGGACTGAAGGCTCAGTCGCCGGTGAGGAACCGCGCGACGGCCGCCTGCACCTCTTCGTCACCCACCATCCCCACGTGGTCGGCCTTCGTCTCCAGCCGGTCCACGTGCAGGGGTGACGGGGGCAGCGCGCGGGTCATCAGCACGGAGCCGTCGCCCGCCGCGATGATGGGGTCCTCGAACGTGGGCTTCCCGTCGATGACCCGGAAGGACTTGATGAGCTGCTGCCCCACGCCCACCACCGCCAGCGTGCGGAAGGGCGGCGGCGGCCCCTCCCGCTCCGACAGCGACCGGGCCAGGCCCGCCCTCGCCTCCAGCATGCGCTCCAACTGCTCGCGGTACGCAGGGTCCGCGCGCAGCCCCGCGTCCTGGAACACGCCCCAGCCGCCCTGGACCCACGCCTCCGGAGCGTACGCGTCGAAGGCCACCGGCTGACCGCTCGCGTCCACGAAGAAGTCGCTTTCGGCGGGGAGCAACTGGAACGCGGACGCGAAGGTGAACAGCGCATCGGGTGACAGGAGCGCGTGGTTGCGGCCCACCGGCGTGCCCAGCGTGAAGTCGTCGAACATGCCCGGCGCCCCACGGAAGGGCGTGCCCAGGAACACCACCCGCTTCACGTGCCGCGCGCCCGCCCACGTGGGCTCGCCCGTGTCGTCGCCCTGGCCGTAGCGCAGGCACTGCAGGGTGATGAGCCCCCCCATGCTGTGCGCCACGATGTTCACCTTCACCTTGCCCCCACGCGCCTCGGCCAGAGAATCCAACAGCGCGCACAGCCGCTTCGCCGTCTCCCGGTTGTCCTGGCGCCAGTCGTAGTCGAACACGACGAAGCCCGGCAGGTGGTCGCGCCCGAACTCCAGGAAGCCCTTGTAGACGTCGTACTTCGCCACCCACGGCAGCACCGTGAAGCGCGTCACCGGCCCGTCCGACTCCAGAGCGCCGAAGCGGGGCGCGGGTCGCTGGCCGGGAAACGGCAGCGCCAGCGAGCGCTCCCCTCGTGACAGCACGTCCCCCACCGACACCCAGGCCCGCTCGCGCTCCGCATCCGTCGACGTGAGGAACGAGCCCCGGTAGCCGTGGATGAAGACCGTCACCTCCTCACCGGTGGGCGGGGGCACCGCGACGCGGGAGGCGGTGCAGGCGCTCAACAACATCAGGACCGGGAGTGAAAACAGGCGCATGGGCCCACGGTCTCGCTCAGCACCGCGCCGCGCGCAAGGACCGGCTGGAGGGCCGGTGCACATGACACGTCAGCGCGAACCCGTGTGCGTGTCAGGTCGCCGCTGACACGTCCAGGAGGTCAGGATTGCCCTCCCAACAACACTCTTCCGCCCTGGTGGGCCCTTGCGCGTCCTGGCCTGCCAAGTGCAAAAGGCGACAGAAGAGCGGCCCGCCCCCGGGTCGAGGGAGTTCACGGAAGATGGATGCCATTGTCGAACAGTTGAAGGCGCTGGCCCTGACGGAGGCGCTGCCGCTCCTCATCAAGGTGATCGTCGCGCTGCTGGTCTGGTTCGTCGGCCGCACGGTCATTGGCGGCTTCCGCAAGGTGCTGGACATGGCCCTTCAGCGGCGGCAGTTGGATGCCACGCTGATCCGCTACATCGGGTCGCTCTTCACCGGCGCCCTCACCATGATGCTGGTCATCGGCATCCTGGGCGTGATGGGCGTGGAGACCACATCCTTCGCCGCGTTGATCGCCGCCGCGGGTATCGCCATCGGCGCCGCGTGGTCCGGACTGCTCGCCAACTTCGCCGCGGGCGTCTTCCTGCTCGTGCTGCGTCCCTTCCGCGTGGGCGAGGAGATCTGCGCCGGCGGCGTGACGGGCATCGTGCAGGAGATTGGCCTGTTCGTGACCACGATCGACACGTCCGACAACGTGCGCATCTCCGTGGGCAACAACCAGATGTTCAGCGACAACATCATCAACTACAGCCACCACCCGCACCGCAAGATGACCGTCAAGGTGCCGCTGGTGCACAGCGCGGACGCGCGGACGCTGATGCGGGCCCTGACGGACCGCATGGCCAGCGTGACCGGCGTCCAGGCGAAGCCCGCGCCCCAGGTGGAGGTGGGCGAGTTCACCGTCCACGGTCCCGTGCTGGCGGTGTGCATCTTCTGCAAGCCCACCGAGTTCAACGACACGCAGGCCAACGTGGGCGAGGCCATCGTGGAGATCCTCCAGTTGGCCAACTACGGCGCCTCCTTCCCCGCCCCGGCCCTGGCCGAGCCTCCGCAGGAAGCGAAGGCCGGCTGAAGTCCCGGCGGTCAGCGGGAGGCGCCCAGGCCTCCCGTCATCGCCGCCAACAGGGACGCGGTGCTGAAGTCGCCGTCGTGCCGGTGCCCGTTGATGAAGAAGGTGGGCGTCCCGTTCACGCCGCTGCGCACGCCGTCCATGAAGTCGCGCCGGATGCGCTCCTCGTACCGGTGCGACGCCAGGTCCTCGCGGAAGCGGTCCACGTCCAGCTCCAGCCCTTCCGCGTGGGAGAGCAGCACGGGCAACTCCAACGCGTCCTGGTTCTCGAAGAGCAGGTCGTGCATCTCCCAGAAGCGGCCTTGTGCGCCCGCGGCCTCGGCGGCTTCCGCGGCCTGGAGCGCCAGCGGGTGCGCCTGCGTCAGCGGGAAGTTGCGGAACACGAGCGCCATGCGGTCCCCCAACGCCTCCTGCAACCGCTTCACCTCTCCATACGCCCTTCCGCAGTAGGGGCACTGGTAGTCGCCGAACTCCACCAGGAGGAGGGGCGCGTCGCGCTGGCCCTGGAAATGATCCTCCTGCCCGGTCGGTCTGTGCAGCCGGCTCATGACCGCGCCTCCCGCGACGATGCCCCGGCGGACAGCTTCTCCAGCGCCTCCAGCACGCCGTCCACGCCGGGGTTCACCTCCGGGCGCGACACGTCACTCCAGGCAATCACCCCGCCGCCGTCCAGCACGTACAGGGCGCGCTCGGAGACGCCCTCCCCTTCGCGCCACGCGTGGTAGCGCTGGGACATCTCCCCCTTGGGATGGAAGTCCGCGAGCAGGGGGAAGCGCAGCTTTCGCTCCCGGACGAACGCCTGGTGGCACCAGACGCTGTCCACCGACACGCCGAACACCCGCGCACCGTGCCGCTGGAGCTCCGGGAGCACCTCGTTGAAGAGGGCCAGCTCATCGCTGCACACCGGGCTGAAGTCCGCGGGGTAGAAGACGAGCACCACGGGAGACCCCGCGCAGGACGCCAACGACACCGACTGCTCGGGGGTGGCGGCGAGCTGGAATGAGGGGGCCCGGGTACCGGAAGGCAGCGGGAGGGACAGGGACGGCGTGGCAGTGGCCATGGAAGAAGTCCTCGCTGCGGTGAATCTGGGAGGGCCGTCCGGCCCCCGCCAACCCATGCCGCATCCAGGGCTCGACCCGTGGCTCTGACAGCAGCCAGCCGCCGGCACACCGCAGGCCCATGCCTTACAGCAGGCGACCCGGAAGGGGCTCGCGCTCCCGCCCGGGTGTGGACCACCGGCTGGAGCCTAGAGCTTCAGCCGCTTGAACACCGGCTCCGGGATGCTGCGGATGATGAGCATGATGAGCGCCCAGAAGCCGGGCACGTAGACCTCGTTCTTGCGCCCATCCGCGGCCTTCAGCAGGCCACGCGCCACCTGCTCCGGCGAGGCGAAGAGCTTGTTCTTCGGCACGTGCGCCGTCATCGGTGTGTCCACGAAGCCGGGCTTCACCGTCACCACCGCCACGCCGGACTTCGCCAGCCGGTTGCGCAGACCCTGGAGGAACACGGTCAGCGCGCCCTTGGACGCGCCGTACACGTAGTTGCTCTGCCGGCCGCGGTCGCCAGCCACGGACGAAATCACCACCAGCGTGCCGGCCTTCTGCGCCTCGAAGCGGTTGGCCAGCTCCGTCAGGAGCGACGCCGCGGAGAGGAAGTTCGTGCGCAGCACCACCTCCGCCGCCGCCCACGAGCGCTGGCTCTCCTCCTGGTCGCCCAGCACGCCATGCGCCAGCACCGCCCCATCCAGGCCGCCCAGCGCCTGCCACGCGCGCTCCACGAGGCTCCCGTGCGCTTCGCAGTCGTTCAGGTCCAACGCGCGGAACTCCACCTTCGGCGCGCCGCGCGTGGACGCATCCTTCGCCACCGCCTCCAGGTTCGCGGCGTTGCGGCCCACCAGGTACAGCGAGGCCCCGCGCGCGGCGAGCAGCCGCACCGTGGCCTGGGCGATGGCGCTCGTGGCGCCGAGGACGATGACTTTCTTCATGGGGACGGGAGCCTGTCAGCGAAGGGCGAGCAGTGACACCGGAGGAACCGCGCTGTCACCGCGTCCCTCCAGCGAAGGCAGGGGCAGCGACACCGGATTCACCCGGCGCCAGAAGGAGGACGAGAAGGCCGGGTCGACGTACGGCGCGAACCGTTCACGCTGGGGGAAGTACGCCGCGAAGCTCTCCGGGCTCATGCGCGCGTCCTTGGCCGGATACACCGCGCCGCCCGCTTCGCGCGTCACGCGATCCAAGGCCTCCACCAGCCGCCAGGTCTTCTCGCCCCGGTTGGCGAAGTCCAGGGCCAGCGTGATGCCGGGGCGCGGGAAGGACAGCCAGCCGGGAGACGGCAGGTCGCCGAACGTCTTGAGCACGGACAGGAAGCTGGGCAGCCCACCCCGGGCGCTGCGCTCCAGCAGCTCCTTCACCGCGTCGCGCGCGGTGGCGTGGGGCACCACGCACTGGAACTGGAGGAAGCCCCGGCGGCCATAGATGCGGTTCCACCCGTGCACGGCGTCGAGTGGGTAGAAGAACGGATCGTAGTGGATCAGCTGCTGGGACGGGCGTCCGCGCTGGCGGTGGTAGTACAGCAGGTTGAAGGCAGCCACCGACAGCCGGTTGAGACAGAAGGCCGGCAGGTCCACGGGCACCGCGAGCCCGGCGCCGTGCGACAGGTGGCTCCTGGCCAGGGGCAGCCGTTCGAACTGCGTCGGCGCGAAGTTGCCCCGGTAGAACAGGCCGCGCCCCAGCTTCCGGCCGCGCGCCAGACAGTCCACCCACGCCACGGTGAAGTCGTGGTCGGCCTCGGATTCGCGCGACACGCGGAAGAAGCCGTCCAGGTTCTCGAAGGGTACCGTCTCCTGGACCACGAAGGGGTTGCGGATGGGCACCATCTGCACCTCCGCCCAGGTGACGAGCCCCGTGAGCCCCAGGCCCCCCACCGTCGCGCCGAACCAGTCCGGGTTCTCGTCGGGAGCGCACATCCGCCGGCTGCCATCCGAGCGCAGCAGTTCGAATCTCCGCACGTGCCTGCCGAAGGTCCCGGAGCGGTGGTGGTTCTTGCCGTGCACGTCATTGGCGATGGCGCCGCCCACCGTCACGAACTTCGTGCCCGGCGTCACCGGCAGGAACCAGCCCCGGGGCACGCACAGCCGCAGGAGCGTATCCAGCGACACGCCCGCCTCGCAGCGCACCACGCCCGTCGTGGGGTCGAAGTCGATGAGGCGATCCAACCCGTGGGTGAGCAGCAGCGTGCCTGCGGCGTTGAGACACGAGTCGCCGTAGCTGCGGCCCAGGCCGCGAGGCAGCAGCGTGCCCTCCCCGTGAGGCAGCGCATCCGAGCGCCACACGAGCGAACGCGTGTGCTGTTCCACGTGGGGGTAGCGCCCCCAGGATTCCGCCGGGCTCATCGCGAGGCTCCTGTCACGTCGCCACCCACAGCACCAGCGCCGCGACGACGCCCACGACGTAACTGACCCGGTCGCGCAGCGCGAAGATGAGCGGGTCCTCGTTCACGAGGCCCCGGTGGGCCAGCACCCAGATGCGGCCCACCCAGTACAGCATCACCGGGCAGAGCAACCACAGCCGCTCCGGATGGCCATACAGCGCCGTCACTTCCTTGCTGGTGATGTAGAGGGCCAGCACCAGCACGGACACCTGCCCCGCCGCCGTGCCCAGGCTCGCGAGCAATTCGTAGTCCTGCGCCAGATAGCCGCGTCCGTGGGCGGACACCTCGTTGGACTGGCGCAGCCGCCGCACCTCGCTCAGGCGCTTGAGCAGGGCCAGGGACAGGAAGAGGAAGGTGCTGAACATCAACAGCCAGCTGGACGTGGGCACGCCCACCGCCAGCGCGCCGCCGAAGATGCGCACGGTGTACAGGCCCGCCAGCACCAGCACGTCCAGCATCACCACCTGCTTGAGCCGCAGCGAGTACGCCAGCGTCAGCACCGAGTACACGCCCAGGAGCGCGGCGAACGACAGGGGCAGCGTGCCCAGGGCCACCACCGCGGAGAGCCCCAGCAGCACCGGCGCCAGCACCACGCCCGCCCGTATCGGAAGGTCACCGGAGGCGAAGGGGCGCCGGGACTTGGTGGGGTGCCTCCGGTCCGACACCAGGTCCAGCAGGTCGTTGATCACATACACGCTGGAAGCGCAGAGGCTGAAGGCCACGAAGGCGAGCACCGCGTGGGGCGCCATGTCTCCCTGGGTCGCCTTGTGCGCCGCCAGCAGCGGCACGAAGACGAGCGCGTTCTTCGCCCACTGGTGCACGCGCAGCGCCCGGACCCAGACGCGCCAACCCGTAGGCGGCGCCTCGAAGACGCGGTGCACGGGTGGGCCCAGGGCCTGGGCCTGACGCAGCACCCCGGCCGTGGCGTGCACCACCACGACCCGCCGGGACTCACGCCACAGCGGCAGGTCCACGGTGTCGTTGCCCGCGTAGTCGAACGTGCCCAGCGCTTCGCGAAGGCGCGCGAGCTTGCGTGCACCGGACAGGTTCACCCCGGCTTCGCTGGCGAACACGTCGCTGAACAGGCCCAGGTGTGCCGCCACGTCGTCGGCGATGCGCCGGTCCGCCGCCGTGGCCAGGACGAGCCGCCGGCCCCGGGCGTGCTCCTCGCGAAGGAAGGCCAGCACGGCCTCGGTGTAGGGCAGCGACGTGACGTCCAGCCGCGCGCGGCGGGCGACCTCCGCCTTGAAGAAGGCCTTGCCCCGGAGCACCCACAGCGGCGCCAGCAGCAGCAGCCACGGCGCGTGTTTGAAGAGCACGAGCAGGTTCTCGTGCAGCGTGTCCGTGCGCACCAGCGTCCCGTCCAGGTCGACCGCGAGCGGGACGTCGGGAGCGTCGTCAGGGATGGGAGCGTGGGGCTGCATGAAGGGGGAACGCAGGGTAGCCCAAGGACCCGGGGCGTCCACCGTTCCGTACCTGGGAGGGGCCGGAAGTCCCTTCCAGACGACGGGCTTCCTGGCCGCCGGTCGGACGGGGGACCAGGGGCTGGCCTTCCTTCAGCGCTAGAGCGACTTCAGGAAGGCGAGCAGCGCGGCCCGGTCCTCGGGGGGCAGCCGCACGTAGCGGTCCTGGGACGGGGCCGCCTCGCCGCCGTGCCAGAGCACGGCCTCCTCCAGGTTGCGGGCCCGGCCGTCATGGAGGAAGCGCGTGTGCTTGTTCACGACCTCCACCAGTCCGATGCCCCACAGCGGAGGGGTGCGCCATTCGCTGCCGGTGGCGAGCCCGTCCGGGCGTCCGTCCGCCAGGTCCTCGCCCATGTCGTGCAGCAGCAGGTCCGTGTAGGGGTAGATGACCTGACGGGACACCTCGTCGAAGCCCTCCACGACTTCCGTCTCCTGGGGCGTGTCGACGTGGCAGGCCGCGCACCCGACGGCGCGGAACACGGCGTGGCCACGTTGCACCTCGGGGGTGTCCCAGTCGCGCCGCTTCGGCACGGCCAGCAGGCGCATGTAGAGCATCAACAGGTCCAGGTCGTCCGCGGACACCTCGGGTTCGCCGGGGACCTGGCGGCCCTGCTCCTGGGGATAGAGGGACGTGGTGACCCCCATGTCCGCGACGAGCGCGTGCGCCACCTGCTGGCGCAGCGTGGGCTGGTTGGCCTTCCACCCGAAGCGGCCCAGGCGGGAGGTTCCGGTGTCCAGGTCCAGCACCTGGTTCGCACGGCCAGAGATGCCATCGCGGTCCCGGTCGTCGGGGTCGGCTCGCGCGAGCAGCGCCGCTTCGGGAAGGGCCTCCAGCAAGCCCAGGCCGAAGTTGACGGGGGACACGCGCGCGGAGAACCGGGCGCCGTCGCCCAGGGGACCGTGCACGAGGCCCTGGAACTGGTAGCGGGGCCGCACGAGGGAGTACGTCTCGCCGGAGGCGAACGTGCCGCGCGTCGCTTCGAAGTCGACGCGCACGTGGCCTTCGGGGGCACGGCCGTCCACGGCGCGAGCGTCGAGCTGGGCGCCGTACAGCGGGTGCGGACCGGTGCCATCGGACGCGCTCAACTGGAACGCCAGCGAGACGGGGACTTCGGAAGGGGTGGCGGGGGGCTGACCCCGGCCGTCCTTCACGTGGCAGGTCATGCAGGAGGGCGCACTGAACAGCGGGCCCGCGGCGACAGGCCTTCCACCGCGAGCCTCGCTCCAGTCACGGTCGAACACGCCCTTGCCGGCGTGGAAGTCCGGCCAGCGCGAGTGCGGCATGTTCATGGGCGAGCGCCCGAAGGCGTTGCGGCCCGGATCCGCGACGGTGGTGGCGCCGCCTGACTGCTCCACGGACGGAAGGACGATGGCGGGCAGCGGCCCCAGGACCAGGGGGACGGGGCGGCGGACCACGGTGGCCCATGCGGCGCCGACGAGAAGAGCGCCAGCGGAGATGCCAACAATGGACCAGGGCACACGCATCGGTATCTGGAAGTATTGCACCTCTCACGCCATGTCCCCAGCCACCGCGCCCCGACTCGGCGGTGAGCCTGGATGTGACACGGCCATCCCGTCGGCTGTAGCGCGAGAGGTTACAAAGGGGGCCGGGGTTGTATCAGCCTCCGTCACAGCCGCCTTCCTCCCACCAGGACAAAGGCATATCCGTGCGTGTGATTGCGGTGACACCCCGAGCTGGATCCACCTTGCGAGGCGGAACGCCACCTGGACACGCGGAGTTGCACGGTCGAGGCCTCCGCTGGCCCCAGACCGAGGGAGGCCTACACGGGGACTCCAAGTGTGAGTGTCCTCGACCGGGTTGTGCTGTTGCGCGCGGCTTCACGGGGGACTAGGCACGGGGTCCTCGTATGTCGGCGCTCGCGGAACTGCTCGATTCCCTCCGGGAAGAATCCCGCCCGGACACCTGGTCCGCCGGCATGGCGCTCGCTCGCGCGGGCGCGGTGTCGGTGCTCTCCGTCGGCGAAGAAGAGACCGTGGTGCGCGTGCGCGTCCCGGGGCGTCCAGCGCCCGTGAAGTCCGTGCTCTACCCGGAGGACGAAATCTGGGAGTGCGACTGTCGCGGCAAGCACGACCCCTGCGAGCACGTGGTCGCGGCCGCGTTCTTCCTCCACCAGGCCGAAGGCCGCCGCGTCCCGCCCCCTGCCCGTCCGGGCACCGCGCCGACCGCCGCCCGTCCCGGCACCACGCCCGCCCCCGCGCGTCCCGGCACCGCGCCGAAGCCCGAGCGCATGGTGTACCGCTTCAAGCGCATGGACGGCGGCCTCCAGTTGGAACGCCTGGTGGTCCGTCCGGACAACACCGCGCGCCTCCTGGCCCGCAGCCTGACGTCGCTCCTGAACAACCCCGTGGAAGCCGCGCGCATCCAGGTGGACCCCTGCGACCTGCTCGCGGACAAGCTCCTCGCGCAGCCCACGAAGGGCGCGCTCCCGACGAGCCGGCTCGACGCCCTGCTGCACGTGCTGGAGAAGGCGCGCACCGTCCTCTTCGACGGCGCGCTGGTGTCCGTCTCCAACGAGCCGCTCCTCCCCCGGGTCACCGTCGAGGACCGCGGCGAGCAGACGGTGCTCAAGGTGGAGCGGGATCCACGCATCACCGAACTGGTCAGCCCCGGCGTCGCGCTAAGCGCCGGCATGCTCTGCCGTCTGGGTGAACAGACCCTCACCGGCGCGAGGCTGGAGAACCTCCCCCAGGAGCGCGTCTTCTCCGCCGAGCAGCTGGCCGACCTGACGGGCAAGGTGCTGCCGGACTTCGCGCGGCGCATGCCGGTGGACGTGAAGAGCCGGCGGCTGCCGCCCATCGACCGGACGCTCAAGCCGCGCATCTCGCTGGAGCTCGACAAGCTGGACGCGGGGCTCTCCGTGCTGCCCACGCTGGTGTACGGCTCACCGCCCACGGCGCGCATCGACAACGGGCGCATGGTGTACCTCCAGGGCGCCGCCCCCGTGCGCGACGAGCCCACCGAAACGAAGCTCATCCACCAGCTCCGCGACGAGCTGAACATGGCGCCGGGCCGGCGAGTGACGGTGCACGGCAAGGAAGCAGTTCAGCTCGCGGACAAGCTGCGGCGCTGGCGCGGCGGTCTCACGGGCGACGCGGCGGGCGTGGTCAGCCCCGACGTGAAGCTGCGCCCCACCCTCACGCTGGACACGACCACCACCGCGGACGGGGTGCCCCGCGTGGGCTTCGCGCTCGACTTCCAGGTGGAGGGCCTGGGGCCCGGCGTGACGCGCTCGGTGGATGCCGCCTCCGTGATGCGCGCCTGGGAAGAAGGCCTGGGGCTGGTGCCGCTGGAGGGCGGAGGCTGGGCGCCGCTGCCCACCGGCTGGCTGAAGGCCCACGGTCAGCGCGTCACGGACCTGCTGGCCGCGCGCGAGACGGACGGGCGCATCGCCAACCACGCCATCCCCCAGCTCACCGGGCTGTGCGACGCGCTGGAGCACCCTGCCCCGCCGGGACTGGAGCGACTGGCGCCGCTGGTGCAGGGCTTCGAGAAGCTCCCCGAGCCCCGCCTCCCGAAGGACCTCACCGCGACGCTGCGCCCGTACCAGTTGCAGGGCGTGAGCTGGCTCACCTTCCTGCGACAGGCGGGACTCGGCGGCGTGCTCGCGGACGACATGGGCCTGGGCAAGACGCTCCAGACCATCTGCACGCTGGGCCCCGGAACGCTCGTCGTGGCGCCCACGAGCGTGCTGCCCAATTGGGAGGCGGAGGTGAAGCGCTTCCGCCCGGGGCTGAAGGTGTCCGTCTACCACGGCGTGAACCGGGCCCTGGACGAGACGGCGGACGTGACGCTCACCACGTACGCGCTCCTGCGCCTGGACGCGGCGGTGCTCGGCGCGAAGACGTGGGACACGGTGGTGCTGGACGAGGCCCAGGCCATCAAGAACCCAGACAGCCAGGTCGCGCGCGCGGCCTATGAACTGGACGCGAACTTCCGCGTGGCGCTCAGCGGCACCCCCATCGAGAACCGGCTCGAGGAGCTGTGGAGCCTGATGCACTTCACCAACCGGGGGCTCCTGGGCGGACGCAAGGCGTTCGACGAGCGCTGGGCCCGGCCGGTGTCGGACAACCAGAAGGGCGCCGCCGAACAGCTCCGCGCGCGCATCCGACCCTTCGTGCTGCGCAGGCTCAAGCGCGACGTCGCGCCCGAACTGCCGCCCCGCACCGAAGCCGTCCGCCACGTCACCCTCACCGAGCAGGAGCGCGCCGTCTACGACGCGGTCCACGCCGCGACGCGCGAGGAGGTGGTGTCCCAGTTGGAGGAAGGCGGCAGCGTGATGAAGGCGCTGGAGGCCCTGCTCCGACTGCGGCAGGCGGCCTGCCATCCCGCGCTGGTGCCGGGACAGCAGGCGAGGACGTCCTCGAAGGTGCAGGCCCTGGTGGAGGCGCTCGGCACGGCGGTGGCGGACGGGCACAAGGCGCTCGTGTTCTCGCAGTGGACATCCATGCTGGATCTCATCGAGCCCGCGCTGAAGGAAGCCGACATCGGGTTCATCCGCCTGGATGGCAGCACGGCGAACCGGGGCGCGGTGGCCAGCTCCTTCCAGGAGGAGAAGGGAGCCCCCGTCATGCTCATCTCGCTGAAGGCGGGAGCGACGGGGCTCAACCTGACGGCGGCGGACCACGTCTTCCTGGTGGATCCCTGGTGGAACCCTTCCGTGGAAGCCCAGGCAGCGGACCGGGCGCACCGCATCGGCCAGCAGCGCCCGGTGATGGTGTACCGGATGGTGTCCCAGGGCACGGTGGAGGAGAAGATATTGCTCCTCCAGGACAAGAAGCGGGCCCTCTTCGAAGCCGCGCTCGGAGGCTCTACCGGAGGCGGCGCAGCGCTCACCCGCGCGGACCTCATGCAACTGCTGGCCTGACGGCCTGCCCTCCAACTGACGGGAGTGGGACCTGAAGGGACGGTCCCTGACCGCCCCATGGCAAGTGCGCACCGTCTCGGGGAGTCGGACTTTCCCGAGAAGGAGTCACAGCATGCCTACGTCCATTCCCGATCAGATGAAGGCCGCGGCGCTCGACCGCTTCGGCGGCCCCGAGGTCCTCGGTATCAAGACCGTCCCCGTTCCCACCTGCGGCGACGACGAAGTCCTCATCCGTGTCGAGGCCGCCGGGATTGGCGCCTGGGACTTCATGGAGCGTGAAGGCCAGATGGTGGAGATGCTCGGAGGCGAGCCGAAATTCCCCTACGTGCCCGGCACCGACGGCGCCGGAGAGGTGGTCGCGGCAGGCAAGGCCGTGAAGGACCTCAAGGTCGGAGACCGCGTCTTCGGCTTCGCGCTCGGAAGCCCCAAGGGAGGCTTCTACGCGCAGTACACCGCCGTGAAGGCCAGCCAGGCAGCGCGGATCCCCAAGGGGCTGAAGGTGGAACAGGCGGCGGCGCTCGGGGCGGATGGCATCACCGCGCTCCGGGGCCTGGAGGAGCTTCTCCAGATCCAATCCGGCCAACGCCTGCTCATCTTCGGAGCCAGCGGCGGCATCGGGCACCTCGCGCTGCAGTTCGCCCGGAGGCTGGGGGTGAAGGTGCTGGCGGTCGCGTCGGGGGAGGACGGGGTGGAGCTGGCCCGGCGGCTCGGCGCGGAAGCCGTCGTTGACGGCCGAAAGGGCGACGTGGCCGCGGCCTGCCGCGAATTCGCCCCGGACGGACTCGACGCGGCGCTCGTCCTCGCACCGGGAGACACCGCCGAGGCGGTCCTCCAGCACGTCCGCAAGGACGGGCGCATCGCCTGGCCGAACGGAGTCGAGCCCGCGCCGAAGGCACCCGCTGGGATCAAGGCCACCGCCTACGACGGCCTCCCCAGCCCGGAGCTCTTGAAGCGAATGAACCAGCTCATCGAAGCGGGCCCCTTCCATCTGGAGATTGGACGCATGTACGCGATGGAGGAGGCCGCCAAGGCCCAGCAGGAGGTGCTCAAACACCACCTGGGCAAGTACGCGCTGCGGATCCAATGACACAGCGCTCCACGCCCCGGGTGTACGGCCCCACGAGGCCGACGCCGGGGGCGGCGGGTTCACCTGCGCACGGAGCGTGAGCGCCCCGCGAAGCGCCAGGAGTAGGCGGGTCACCTCAATCCAGGCGAAACTGGTTCACCCTGCCCTCAACCCCAAGGTGAACCATGCTGCACCTGCCCGCCCTCTTCACGGCGCTCGCGCTCGCGGGAGCGCCGACGCCCGCCCCGGATGAAGCCACGTTGTGGAAGGCCGCCTTCGCATTGGACGGCTCGCCCCCGGCGGTGCTCGCGGACGCGGAGTCCAAGCTGCTCCAGGCAGGCACCACCGCGTATGACATCCTGACGAAGCTGGCCCGGGTGGGAGGGAGGGCTCAGGCGGTGTCCGCCGCGGGCCCGGTGCCCTTCTGCATGAGTTCGCCCCAATTCCGGGTCATGTCGGGGATGCGCTCCAACGGCGGACCCAGGCTTCCTGGCAAGGCCGCGGAGCTCGCGGGACGTCTGTTGATGAAGGATGAAGCGCTGCGCAGGCGGGCCCAGACGTCGGTGGAGCCCTTCGACCGGGCCCTGGCGCTGCTCTCCACGGCGCGGAGTCCCGAAGCCCAGGCACAAGCCCTGGCGGCGATGCGAAAGGAACCGGACGCGGAGTTGCGCCTGTGGGCGAGCGCGGCGGCGACCTGCTTCGTCCGCTCGGCGGAGCGCCGCGGCGATTCCTCGCTCGATGCGATGCGCATCGAGGAGAAGCACCTGGCCGAGCTGGCCGAGGACGTTGGGGAACCCCTGCGGTGCGTGGAGCCCGCCGAACTGGCGCCAACGCTGGTGGACGAGCTGGCCGGGGGGATGGCCACGGCCGGAGGCTGGTCTTCCTCCAACGACTCGTTCCAGTTGGACGCGGAACGCGCGAACGGCGAGAGGGTCTTCCTGAGCCCCGCGTGCGCCCTGGCGGCCTACGACGCGGTGGCCGCGCGAGGAACGTACATCGAGTCGTTGGTGATGCCCCTGGCCACGCACCTGAGGAAGGGCCAGGACCTGAGGAAGGCCGCGGGCGAACGGGCGGCGCGCGACCTGAAGCACTACCCGGAACTCAGGCGCAACCACCTGGCGGCGGAGCTGGTGAACGCCGGCCACACCGTGTCGACGAAGGTGACCTGGAAGGAAGACCGGGGCTTCAACAGTCGGGATGAATTGGAGGCCGCCCTGCGTCAGGGAAACCCGGACGCCAAGGCCGCCCTCGACCGGATGCTGTTCTGTCGCAGCAAGATTGGCGAGAACGAGCTGTCATTGCTGGGCTATCTGGGAACGAAGCAGGCGGCGGAGACCGCATATGGGATTGCGCAGCGTTGCCCGGACTCCGTGGCGGCCGCCACCGCGGCGCTGGTGCGCCTGAAGGACCCGAGGGCGTCGCAGTTCCTACCCAAGGCGCTGGAGAACTGGGGCTTCGACCAGGAGGCGCTGCGACGCTCGCTCGTGGAAGCGTACACGTCGAAGCTGGGTCAGCAGTTGAAGGACCTGGAGGCCAAGGGCAATGACAAGGCCCGTGACATGGTGGAGTTCCTGAAGGACTCCGGGGTGATGAAGCCGTAGTCCGGTGGGCAGGGCCCGGCGGGGTGTCCCACCTGGGATGCCGCCGGGAGGGCCCTCAATGGGGCCCGGCGTCCTCGGACTCGGGGGTCAGCATCCGCACCGCCACGGTGCGGCACTCGGCGCACGCCACCCCGGAGCGCTCCCAGTGCACCTGGGCCTCCAACTCGCTCGGGTCCTCGGTCCCGGCCTCCATCTGCTGGACGAGCTCGGCGAGCGCATCCCCGGGGTCGCCGTCCGCCCCCTCCGGAGGGTCGAGCACGTCCTGCTCCCCTTCGAGCACGAGGCTGAAGCGGTAGTACACCTCATGGGCCGCCAGGACACGCCGGCAGGCCGCACAGGTCTTTGGTCGCGGACCCATCATGGGGGGTGAGCGTACCCAGGAAGTCCGACGTCCGCTCCCCGCCTTTGGACCACGACGTGGGATTCGAGGGGGGACCGCTTGACGTTTGGGGGTTCGTTCCTAACTTCCGGCGCACGAAAAGGAAGCGTTCAACAGACGCCACTTCGCACCCCGGGTGCGGGGTCCTCTTCACCTGGAAGGCGGTCTTGCGTCGCGAAGGCGCGACCGCCCTCCCGGATCCATCCTCACAGGAGCAACAATGCGCAAGCACCTCAGGAACCTGCTGGTTTCGGCCATCGCGTTGACGGGAATGGCCGGCTGTGGCGTGGACGCCGCGCTGGACTGCAACGCCATCTGCGACAAGTACGCGTCCTGCTACGACAGCGACTACGACACGTCCGCCTGTGAGAGCCGTTGCCGCGACAATGCGTCGGACGACGAGGACTACAAGCGAAAGGCAGACGTCTGCGATGCCTGCCTCACGGACCGGGCCTGCACGTCGGCGACCTTCTCCTGCGGAGCGGACTGCGCCGCCATCGTGCCCTGAGCCTGACGCCCAGGGCACGCCCCGCTAGGGATTGATGGTGAGGATGTCGGTCGAGATCCGGATGGGAGAGGCCCAGTTGACCACCATGCGGAACTCGACGCGCCCCTCCTTGACGACGACATTCTGCACCGCGATGGCCGCTGCGCCATTGAAACGATTCCCGGCGTTGTCGACCTCGCTCGCTGAGATATAGACGTGTGAGCCTGCGCGAATGGAGGACCAATTGAGTCCGAAGTTCACGGTCCCATTCGTATTGGGCCACGCGTCAAAGCGAATGGCGGCCCCCGTCATCGTGCCATAGAGCGTCTCGAGTGGCTTGGCATCCCCAGGCAGGGTCACTTCGTAGTCGACCTTCTGCTGCGGCGAAGGAATGGGGAGCCTTGGGGGTGCAGCATGGGACTGGAGCCCAGCCATACCGAGGGTCCCGATCACAACCACGAGGTACTTGGACTTCATCGTCATCATCCCAATCCCGGCTCGACAGGACGCGGGCCGCTGACATCTGATTGCCCTATCTGACGGCAGCACTCCAGACGGCCAGGGGATGAGGCCTGCGTTGTCTTTCTAGCAGGAGGCTGGATTCCACGACACGGGGCTCCAGCAACACACGCTCCGCGTCAAAGAGGCGGCCATCCCCACCGCATTCCGTCGGTGAGGAGAACAGGAACACCGTCGGTGTGTCCCCTGCAACATCGACGACGGGCAACGGCTCGGCGGGCGTGCTGGCGACGGTGACAGGACGTTTCCGCTTCCTACAGCCGGAGCGGCACCCCAAGCCCCTGAATCGAGTCAAGGCGCTTCACGTCCGCCGATCTCCGGGAAGCGCTCGTAGGTCCGCTTGAGCGTGTCCAGGTGGGCGGGGTTGTCCAAGTCGAGCGGCGCGTCGGTGAGTTGCACGACCCACCCGCCCGTTGCCGTGCGCCGTGCCCGCGATAGCAACTCGGAGTCGCGGGCCGGGTCTGGGAATCCGAGGGCCTTCGCGGCAGCGGCAGACCAGTAGTTCAGCCACCCAAGAAAGTGCGGAATCTCAGGTGTGGACATGTCCCATGGGAGCTTGAGCGACGGCAGCCCGTGGGGCGGAACGTGCAACTCATCGCCAGGATGGCGGAACTGTTGCGCCACGATCCCACCATAACCGCTCGGCGTCGCATGCCCCCATACCGCGCGGGCGCCCTCCGCTACGCCTGCAAGCACATCAACAGCCCCCGTGATGCAGACTGCGTCGAGTGGCAGGTCCGCATGGATTTCAAAATGCGGCGGGCTCCCTGCGGCAAGACCGTTTGGGTTTTCCAGTCCAGCAACCGTCACGAGATGGTTATCATCATCATTGCAGAGGAACGGGAACCCTCCATTTGCCATGTTGGCCGCGACCCACTCGTCGCGTTGAGGCAATGCGATGAGGTCTTCCTTTTCCGACATCGCCCACCCCAAGCGCAAGCCGGGCAGCGCACGTTCCATTGCATGGACAACTGCGGTCGGGCGGTCGTCATTGTTCTTGAGCGCAGGCGCATGGGCGACAATGATGAGGGTTCTATGAGCGACCGTCATTTCAACACCAATCCATGATGACAACTTTCAGAGTGGGGTCTTCGTCGAGCAGCACAGCCTTATGCGCGACGCTTCGCACTCCAATGACGAAGTTGTACCCGCAGTCCCTTGCTAGCCTGGCTTCACGCCTCAGTTCAGGCAGCTTCATCCTGACAAAGAACCTTTGAGAACGTGGCGGCTGTTTTTCAAAGTCATCCGTCTTGACATCCCACAGTGTGCGAGTGACGAGAACCAGCCCGTCGAAGTTCTTCCCATTGACGAGCACATCCCAGCCAGAGAAGGTGTTGTTGGGAATCTTGTCAGCGCATTCGTTGTGTGGATCATTGCCGCCCCAATGTCGCACCGGGACGGGCCTGCAGTCGGGGTGGCGCTCGCGCTCCGGTGGTTCGGGCGGCACAGGGGGAAACCAGTCCTGCCCCGCTGGCTCGGGCTTCAGCTTGGGCTTGTGTTGTGCTTCAGATTCCCGGGTTGCCACCTTCGTTTCTCGTGAGGTCCCTGCTTCCTCTGGGTAGGAGTGGCGGAGTTCGTATGCATCCAGCGCTTCTTTGATGGCGACGCCGACCACCACCACGCCAAGCACGATCACGGCTCCCACAACGATCTCAGGAGCGGCCAGCACGCAGAACCCGACTCCCATGGCGCCGGCGCCAACGGAGGCCACCGCGCATCTTCCTGCAGTGTCGTGGAACTCGATCCGGTCATGATCAAGGGTCCGATAGCACTTTTCCACCAGCGCGGGCCAAGGCTGGGAAGCCTCACGGACGACGCACCGTCCCCCGTCAGTCCACGGCAGCGTCGCCGCCCGCTCAAGGTTGGCGAGTCTCTGGCTCCGAGATCCCCGCGCGCTGGGAGGCGGTGCCGACGTGGCGCACGCCGAAAGGAAGAGTAGGAGTGCGGCGCAGGCGCGGAGTCGCATGGTTACGTCCTTTCAAGCGAGCCAGCGAGCTGCGGGTCAATGCTGGCCGCATGTGGAGCATGCCAGCATCTCAGAACAGCATGGATAACATGAATTAAATAATACACAGTAACATGGCCCGGAGCGCACCAGCGGCGCGATGAAACGCGAGCGCTGTGGACATGAAAGGGAGCCTCCGCAGCTTCACAGGAACAAACCTGATGGGCTTGGAGTGCTCAGCACGGCCGGCGGCGCAGTCGCGGAGCAGCGGCATCAGGGCATCCCGCCAGCGTTCATGAAGCGCCCACGCCTACTTGCTGCTCGCTTCCGCGTACAACACGAACCCATCGACGGGCATTGGGGCATGGGGGACGAGCGTCTCCACGAGAAAGAGGTTGTCGCAGTGCTTGGCGTTCGGCCCGCCAAATACGGTCTTGATGGCCGGCTCTACGCACTCTTCAGCGGGAAGAAACGCGCTGCCAGATTGAGCGAGCCGGCGAACGATGTGCGCGGGATGTACCCGCCACTCCTGGCTCTCGGGGTCGATTCGAGTGCCTAGCTGGCCGAGCCATCGCACGAGATCCGCCCGCTGTGACTCCCAATGCTTGTCGAAGTCCGTCAGGGGGGAGTTGGCGCGGGAGAGGTAGAGCCATCCGGTAACACGCGCCTCCGGCATGGCCGACTCTGCCCATGCGGCGACTGCTGATGGCTCAATGATACGAAATCGTGTCTCCAAACGCTCCATTGGCGGTTCGCTGTTCCAATAGCGCGTTACATCCTGACCGACGAACCCCGAGAGTTCGACGCGCCCACCAGCATCTACCTCCATCAGGAACTCTGGGGTGCTGTCATAGATGTTGTACTGAAAGGCGGGCACGCCCAGGCGCGAGGAAAGGCGTGCGAGCAGCGGCGGAGTTCCCTTCATCAGGAGTTCGAAAGGGGCGGTGCGCAGGACAGTCCATCCGGGAGCTCCGTGAAAACCCGCCAGGCCCCAGCGCTGCACCTCGTCACCGAGCCCGTACTGCATGCGGTCGTGCCGTTCCCGGGTCCGCGGCTTGGGTGTTGTCAATCGCCGCCCTCCCTCCACCAACAAGCGTGAGAGCTCTCTCTCTACCCGGGCGATATCCGCACACTGAATGAAGGCCACGTTCAGCCACGTTCCCATGAATGATGAGTCTCCCACGTGAGGCGATGACGGTCGACGAGAAGCGGAACCTGTCAACGTGAATGAGACAGTGAGACTGAGAGATTCGTGCGCAGCCCCCTGTGAGCTGGGGAGCGGCGCGGGGTTGTTGATCCAGACGGTGTTTGGAAGGGCCTGGGGCTTCAGAGGGCCGTTGGAGAAGCGCTCGGGGTGCGCGGCGAAGGCGGCGGCGAGGACGGTGGCGCGGGCCGCGAGGCGCGTGTCCGTCAGGCCGTGCTGTTCGTCGCAATCAAGGCAGGGCTTTGGCAAGGGGAGCTGATCGGGCTCCAACACAGTCGGAGGTTATCGCCAGCCGCCTGTAACGACTGACCGGCAGAGTGCACGGGCCGGGGATCGAACCCGGACGACCCTTTCGGGTCAGCGGATTTTAAGTCCGCTGCGTCTGCCAATTTCGCCACCCGTGCGCCACCACGCCCAGCATCCTAGAGCCTCTTCCCGCGGGGAAGAAGAACGGTGACCCGTTGCGTTGGGGAACAGGGGGCCACCGCCCTGGGGCGGGCCTGATCCGACCCCCGACCCGCCGGGTCCGCCCCGTGCGGCCATCACGCACTGCATCGCGTTCCCCTGCCGCTGGGGTCTCGCGCGGAGCCCTTCCCGGACGCTGATCACATTCCAGGATACTTCGCCCTCCCTGCTTCTGCCCTGATATGAAGTGCCCCCCTCATCGCTCAGGTTCATGAGCGAGGGCTCCCCCCGGGTGAGGCTGCCATGCTGCGACTCATCAATCGCTACGCCCATGGCTTCGTGTCGGTCCCCGTCATCGTCGCATGCAAGCAAAAGGGGCTCTTCTCCAGCCTGGAGCAACCCAAGACCCTGGAATCCCTCGCGGAAGCGCTGGGCGCGAACACCGGGCACATCCAGGCCGCGCTCCGGATGCTTCACGCACTGGGTTGGCTTTCACGCGATGAGGCTGGCACCTATCAGGTCACCCCCGAGGCCGGACTCCACCAGCAGCTCCCTTCGGATCTGCTCGAGCTGAGCGGCCTTTCCATGGCCCGCTACCTGTCGCCCGGAGAGCCAGGCGGCCCCCTCTCGCGGTGGATTGCCCGCTCACGACAACGGTGGAACGTCACGGATCCGTTGCTCGCGGATCTCCTGGACGGGGTCCTGCTCGTCCCCCTGTTGTCCTCGCTGGGTCGCGCGGGCCCTGGACCCTCGGCCCCTGGGACGCTGCCCTGGCCTGTCGGCGTGAGCCCTTCGGTCCGCGAGGAATTGGACGCCCTGTTCCTGAGCAAGGGTTGGGCGGAGCCCGTGCCAGAGGGCCTCCAGCTCACCGACGCCGGGCGCTTCCTGACGCAGCGCGGCCTCATCGCCGGGACCACTGCCTCCTACGCTCCGATGCTCGCGCGGATGCCTGAATTGCTGTTCGGGGATGCCCAGGCCGCATTCGAGCGGGCGCACGGCGGCGCCGAAAGCCATGTCGACCGCACCACCAACGTCGTCGCCAGCGGCTTCCAGCACGAGCGCTTCTTCCAGGAGGTCGATGACGTCGTCCTCGCGATGTTCGACCGCCTGCCCCTCGAAGCCCAGCCCCGGTACGTCATCGACATGGGCTGCGGGGATGGGACGTTCCTGCTGCGCATTCATGCGCTCATCCGCTCACGCACCGCCCGGGGCCAGCACCTGGAGCAGCACCCCGTCCTCTTCATCGGCGCGGACGTCAACGAAGCGGCGCGCGCCGCCACCGCGAAGACCCTGGCGGAGGTGCCCCACCTCGTCGTCCATGGAGACATCGGAGACCCGGCCCGGCTGATGGCGGACCTGCGCGCGCTCGGACTTCCAGAGCTCGAACGCACCCTGCACGTGCGCTCGTTCCTGGACCACGACCGCCCCTACATCCCTCCCGCTCGGCCTCGGGAGACGGAGGCGCGGGCCCGGCTTCCGCTCCAGGGCGTGTATGTGGATCCGAAGGGGGCGCTCATCCCTCCCGGCGTCATGTTCCAGAGCCTCGTCGAGCACTTCCAGCGCTGGGCGGACGTGGTGACGGAGCACGGCCTGCTCCTGCTCGAGGTCCACAGCCTCCCGCCTGAAACGGTCCACCGCTTCCTGGACCAGTGCGAGAACCTCCACTTCGACGCGTACCACGCGTTCTCGAAGCAGTACCTGGTGGAGCCCCACGTCTTCCTGCTCGCCGCGGCGGAGGCGGGCCTGTTCCCGAAGCTCGGCTTTCCTCGCCGCTCGCCTCGGACGTTCCCCTTCACCCGCATCACCCTGAGCCACTTCGAGAAGCGCCCCTACACCGTGCGCCACGCACGGCTGGAGGATCTGCCCGCCCTGCTCCAGTTGGAAGAGGCGTGCATGCCTCCTGCGCTGCGGGCCTCGGAGCGGCAGCTGCGGTCCCGGCTGGAGCAGTCCCCGGAGGGCAACCTCCTCCTGGAGCTTGAGGGCCGCACGGCGGGCGTCGTCTATTCGCAGCGCATCACGGAGGAGTCCCTGCTGGCGCGGGCGAGGCACTCGGAGCTGGGCGCCCTGCATGCGCCGGGCGGAGCGCTCATCCAATTGTTGGGATTGAACGTCCTGCCGGAGATGCAACGCTTTGGGTTGGGGGATCAACTCCTCGAATTCATGCTCCAGCACTGCACGCTGCTGAGCGACGTCGAACGCGTGGTGGGCATCACCCGCTGCCGGGACTACCCGGCACATGCGCACCTGCCGCAGCGGGACTACCTCCAGCTGAAGGACGGCAGCGGCAAGCGCGTGGACTCCATCCTCCGGTTCCACGAGGCGCACGGCGCCTCCATCGTCGGACTGGTGCCCGACTACCGCCCGGAGGACACCGACAACCAGGGCGCGGGCGTGCGGATCTCCTACGAGCTGCGCACGCGGACGCGCGGCCAGGGGGCCCCGGTCTCCACCCCAGGGGCCCAGGGGCGCCCCGCCGTCACGGACACCGTCGAGGCCGCCATCCGACAGGTGCTCGGCGAGCGACGCACGGCGGCGTTCGCGCCCCGCGCCTCCTTGAACGAGATGGGCCTGGACTCGCTCGACCTGATGGAGCTGGCCTCGCTGCTCGGTCGGCACTTCGGCGCGTCGGTGGAGTCCACCCTCTTCTTCCGTCACGGGACCCCGGCCGCCCTCGTCCAGCACTTCGAGGAGCAGGCCCGGGGCGGCGCCTCCACCGCCCGCGCTCCCGAGCGGACGCGGGTCCAGGACGAGGCCTCCGACGAGCCCCGCGGACTCTCCGGTGAGGGCGCCTCGCGGGCGGAGACGTCGCACGAGCCTGTCGCGATCATCGGCATGGCGTGCCGCTTCCCAGGGGGTGCCACCAGCCCTGCTGCCTACTGGTCGCTGCTGCACCAGGGCACGGACGCCATCAGCGCCATCCCCCACTCGCGCGGGGAGTTGCTCTCGCTGCATGCCTCGCGGCCGGGCGCTGACGACCCCTTCCCCCGGCACGGCGGGTTCCTGGAGCGCATCGACGGATTCGATGCCTCGTTCTTCCGGATCTCACCCCGGGAGGCGGGCTCCATTGATCCGCAGCACCGGCTGCTGCTCGAGGTGTCCTGGGAGGCACTGGAGAACGCGGGGCTGAATCCCGAATCCCTGGCGGGCACGCCCACCGGCGTGTTCACCGGCATCTTCTCCCACGACTACGAATCGCTTCAGCTCCGGCAGCAGTCGCCGCAGGAGCTGGGCCCGTACTTCGCGACCGGCAACTCCAGCGCGCTCGCTTCGGGACGCCTGTCCTATTTCCTCGGCCTCCAGGGCCCCGCCATCACCGTCAACACGGCGTGCTCTTCTTCCCTCGTCGCGGTCCACCTGGCGGCCCAGAGCCTGCGCCAGGGCGAGTGCACCGTGGCGCTCGCGTCGGGCGTGAACCTGCTGCTGTCTCCGGAGCTGAATGTCACCTTCGCCCAGGCGGGGATGCTCTCGCCGGATGGGCGCTGCAAGACCTTTGACGCGGGCGCCAATGGGTACTCGCGCAGCGAGGGCTGTGGCGCGGTCATCCTGAAGCGCTTGTCCCAGGCGCTCGCGGACGGAGACACCGTCCTCGCGGTGCTCCGCGGAACGGCCATCAACCAGGATGGCGCGAGCAACGGCCTCACCGCTCCGAACGGGCTCGCCCAGGAGGCCGTGATCCGCAAGGCCCTGGCCGACGCGCGTGTGGCGCCTTCGGAGGTCTCCTACGTCGAGGCCCATGGCACCGGCACGCCGCTGGGAGATCCAGTGGAGCTCAACGCCCTGGGCGCGGTGTACGGCGCGGGGCGAACGCCCGAGCAGCCCCTGACGATCGGTTCGGTGAAGACGAACATCGGCCACACCGAGGCGGCGGCGGGGCTCGCGGGGTTGCTCAAGGTCGTCCTCTCGCTCCAGCACGAGACCCTCCCCCGCCACCTGCACCTCGCGCGGCTCAACCCGCAGATCCGGCTCGACACCATTCCCGCGCGCATCCCCACCGAGCCACTGCCCTGGCGCGGCGAGCCGGGACGCCGCCGCATCGCGGGCGTGAGCGCGTTCGGCTTCAGCGGCACCAACGCCCACGTCATCGTGGAAGAGGCACCCGCACCAGCCCCGCGTCGCGACCCGGTCGCACACCGACACCACCTGCTGGCGCTCTCCGCCAGGAGCGGTCCCGCGCTGCGGCAGCTCGCCCGTGCCCATGAAGAGGCCCAGGCCAGCGCGCACGCGCCCTCGCTCCAGGACCTCTGCTTTACGGCCAGCACGGGGCGCGCGCACCTGGACCACCGGCAGGCCTTCGTCGCACAAACTCCCGAGCAGTTGCGCGAAGCCCTGGCCACGTTCGCCAGCCAGGAGCCGGGACCCCGTCCGTCCGTGGGCAAGCGGGCGTTCCTCTTCACCGGACAGGGCGCGCAGTCCGTGGGCATGGCTCGCCAGCTCCACGAAACGCAGCCCGTCTACCGGCGGGCCTTCGACCGCTGTGACTCGCTGCTGCGTCCCCTGCTCGGGGCCTCGTTGTGGGACGTGCTGTATCCGGCGTCGGGGGCCTTCTCGCCCCTCCATGAGACCCGCTTCACCCAGCCCGCCCTCTTCGCCGTGGAGTACGCGCTGGCCGAGCTGTGGGGCTCCTGGGGCATCGTGCCGGACCTGGTCATGGGGCACAGCCTGGGCGAGTACGTCGCGGCCTGCGTGGCCGGCGTGTTCAGCCTCGAAGAAGGACTGCGGCTGGTGGCCAGCCGGGCGCGGCTGATGCAGGCCCTCCCCTCCGGTGGGACGATGATGGCGCTCCTTGCTGGCGAGGAGCAGGTCGCCGAAGCGATCCGCGCCAGCGGGGCGCCCGTGTCGATCGCCGCCATCAACGGCCCGGCCAGCGTCGTCATCTCCGGCCCCGACGAGGCCGTGCGAGGACTCGCCGCGACGCTGAAGGAGCGCGGCGTCCAGGGCAGCGCGCTGACGGTCTCCCACGCCTTCCACTCCGCCCTGATGGAGCCGATGCTGGCGGAGTTCGAGCGCGTCGCCTCCGGCATCGACTTCCGGCCTCCGCGCATCGGCGTCATCTCCAACGTCACCGGGGCGCTCGCGGGTCCGGAGCTCACCACCGCGGCCTACTGGTGCCGCCATGTCCGCGCGCCCGTCCGGTTCGCGGAAGGGATGCGGACGCTCCACGCACTGGGCTGCGACACCTTCCTGGAGCTGGGCCCGAAGCCCACCCTGCTCGGAATGGGGCGACAGTGCCTGCCCGAGGACGCCGGCGTCTGGCTTCCCAGCCTGCGGCCCGGCATCGACGACGAGCAGCAACTGCTCCAGAGCCTGGCCACGCTCTATGCGCGAGGGGCCCGGGTGGACTGGACCGCACTCCATCGCCACGAGCCGGGGCGCAAGGTCTCGCTGCCGACCTATCCCTTCCAGCGCGAACGCGCCTGGTTCAGCTCGTCCCCGACGACGGTCGCCACGCCCCGTGCGCGCGAGGGCGGTCGGAGCCATCCGCTGCGAGGCCGGCGGCTCCGCTCCGCGCTGGAGGCGATCCAGTTCGAGTCCACGCTCCACGCCAACGCCCCCGCGTACCTGGCCGAGCACGTCGTCCACGAATCCATCGTCCTGCCCGGCGCGGCCTACCTGGAGATGGCGCTGTCCGCGGGCTCCGCGGTGTTCGGCTCGGAGGCCTTCGCCCTCGAGGACATCGTCCTCCAGCAGGCGATGCTCCTGTCACCCGACGAGCCCCGGACACTCCAGACCGTCCTCGTGCCCGAAGAAGGTGCTCGCGCGTTCGCCTTCCGCATCTCCAGCATCGGTCCGGAGGAGGACGACGCGGAGCAGCCTACGTGGACCCTCCACGTCTCCGGCAGGCTGGTGAGCCGCCCCGTGTCCCCGTCCACTCCCGACCTGGAGGTCGCTGACCGCCGGATCCCCGGTGGCCAGAAGGTGGACGGCTTCTACACGCGCATGGATGCGCGCTCCATCCACTACGGGCCCAGCTTCCAGGCCGTCGAGGAACTCTGGGGACGCGAGGGAGAGGCGCTCGGCCGGATCCGGCTTCCTGGGCACATCGCGAGGGAGGCTGGCGACTACCTGCTGCATCCCGTGCTGCTCGATGCCGCGCTCCAGGTGACCTATGGGGCCCTCTCCACGGGGACGTACATGCCCGTGAGCATCGAGCGGTTCACGGTGGACGCGACCCCGGGCACCGAAGTGTGGAGCCGGGCCCGCCTCCACGCAGGTGCGCGCGAGGGGGCGGAGACCTTCACCGTCGACCTCGACTTCTTCACCTCCGAGGGCCGACCGCTGGCGCGCGTCGAAGGCATGCTGTTCAAGCGGGCCACCCCGGAGGCCTTGCAGGGCCGCGCGGCGAAGCCCTGGCAGTCCTGGCTCTACACGTCCGAGTGGCGTGATCAGGGTCCGGTGCTCCTGCCCGCGCGCGAGGGCGGACCCTTCCCCGAGGAGGCTCGCATCCCCCTGCGGGCCGAGCTGGCGCGGCTTGTCGCCGGGCAGGATCTCACGGCCCAGGACTCGCTCTTCCACCGACTCGAAGCGCTGAGCGCGGCCTACGTCGTGCAGGCCTTCCAGCAGCTCGGCTGGACGTTCCCGCGTGGAGATCAGTTCACGACCCCCGCCCTCGCATCGCGGCTGAACGTCGTCGCCCGGCACCATCGGCTGCTGGGCCGGCTGCTCGAAATCCTCTCGGAAGAAGGGGTGCTGCGGCGCGACGGTGCGCACTGGCAGGTGCTGCGAACTCCCGAGGAAGCCTCACTTGAAACCTGGGTGGGCCGTCCGGGCGCACACCCGCCCGCGGTGGAGCTGGAGCTGCTCGATCGCTGCGGGACGTCCCTGGGTGCGGTGCTTCGCGGGGAGCAGGATCCACTCCAGCTCCTCTTCCCCGAAGGCGACCTGTCGACCACCGCCCGGCTCTACGAAGGGTCCTCTTCGTTCCTGCCGATGAACCAGTTGGTCCGGAGCACCCTGTCCTGGTGGCTCTCACAGCGCCCCCAGAAGCCCTTGCGCATCCTCGAGCTTGGCGCGGGGAGCGGCGGGACCACGGCCCATGTGCTGCCCATCCTTCCTCGCGAGCGGACCGAGTACGTCTTCAGTGACGTCTCTCCGATGTTCGTCTCCCAGGCCCGGGAGCGGTTCGCCGCCTGGCCCTTCCTGCGGGGCAAGGTGCTCGACCTCGAACAGGATCCGCGCGCGCAAGGCTTCGAGGAACACACGTTCGACCTCATCCTGGCCGCCAACGTGCTCCATGCGACACGGGAGCTGCACACGAGCCTGGAGCACATCCAGCGACTGCTCGCGCCCGGTGGCTCCCTGGTGCTGCTGGAGGTCACCGCGCCCGCGCGCTGGACGGACCTCACCTTCGGACTCACGGAGGGCTGGTGGCGATTCACCGACACCGAGCTGCGGCCGGAGCATCCGCTGCTGTCCGCGCCCCGCTGGCAGGAGGTGATGGCGCGAAGCGGCCTGCCCCACTCCGAGATCATCGCGTTGTCGGATCCCAAGGGAGGAATGCTCTCCCGGCAGGCGGTCCTCCTCGCACGCGCCGGGGAAGCGACGGCCGTGGAGCCTCGTGCTCCAGCGAACCCCTGGCTCGTGCTGGCGGATCGCGGGGGCGTGGCGGATCAGCTCGAAGCGCTGCTGAAGACCCGGGGCGAATCCTGCATCCGGATCCACTCCGCGGAAGCGTTTGCCCAACGCTCCGAGCAGGAGTTCGAGGTCGCGGCCTCCCATGCCGGCGACTTCGAGCGCGTGCTCCGCCACGTGCTGGGCACCGGGGTCGTCCCGCGAGGCGTGGTGCACCTGTGGAGCCTGGATGCGAAGCAAGGCACCGGGCCCGAGGACGTCCTGGCGCTGGAGGAAGCCGCGCGACACAACGTCGAAGGCGCCCTGCATCTCGTGCAGGCCCTGGCACGGGTGGCCATGCCTCGGACCCCGCCCGTGTGGCTGGTGACTCGCGGCGCCGTGCCGGCCGGCCCTGGCGCCCGGGTGCCAGGGGTGGCGCAAGCTCCGCTCTGGGGTCTGGGGAAAGTCATCGCGCTCGAACACCCGGAAGCGTGGGGCGGGCTCGTGGATCTGGATCCCGACGCGCCCGTGGATGCCGGAGCGCTGCTGGCGGAACTCACATCGTCGGGCGGCGAGGAGCAGCTCGCGTTCCGGGGCGGACATCGTTACGCCTGCCGCCTCGCACCGCGCGGTGCGCAGGAGCCTCGTGCGCCCACCGTGAAGGCGGACGGCGCCTATCTGATCACCGGAGGGCTCGGCTTCCTGGGGCTCCAGGTCGCGCGCTGGCTGGTGCGTCAGGGCGCGCGGCATCTGGTCCTGGTCGGCAGGGGTACGCTTCCGGAACGCTCCCGGTGGCCCCACCTCCCCGAGGGCTCCGAGGAGAAGCGCCGCGCGGAGGCCATCCTGGCCCTGGAGCAGCAGGGCGCCACGGTGGAATGCCATGCGGTGGATGTCGGCGATGCGGAAGCCCTCTCACGCCTTCTGAAGTCGACGACGGCGGTGCGGCCCGCGTGGCGCGGCGTCATCCACTCGGCGGGGGTCGCCGGCTATGAACCGCTCACCGACACGACGCCTCGGGCGCTGGCGAGCATGTTCCGTCCCAAGGTGGCGGGAGCCTGGCTGCTGCACCACCTGACGCGGGACCTGGAGCTGGACTTCTTCGTCTGCTTCTCCTCGGCCTCCTCCACCTGGGGCGCCCGGGGACATGCCAGCTACGCCTCCGCGAACCAGTTCCTCGACGCCCTGGCGCACCACCGGCGCGCGCTCGGCCTGCCCGCGCTGACTGTCAACTGGGCGCTCATCGGCGAGGGCGGCATGCTCCCCGAAGGGTACGGCAGCACGCTCCGTCAGATTGGCGTCGAAGCGATGCGCGTGGAGGACGGCCTGCTGGCCATGGGACAGGCCATGGCCACGGGCGCGGCCCAGGTCACCGTGGCCCGCGTGAACTGGAGCACCTTCAAGGAAGTGTACGAGGCACGGCGGCGCCGGCTGCTGCTGGAGGAGCTCGCGATCCGCGCCCCCCTGCCCGTCCCCGTCACGGTGAAGCAGGCTCCGAGCGCATCGCTCCTGCAACAGCTCGCGGAAGCGCCGCCGGAGGAGCGCGCCGGGAAGCTGAGCACCTACGTCCAGGAGCACGTCGCGCGGGTGCTCGGGCTGGGGGTGCGGCAGCTCGACGTGCGGCAGTCGCTGCATGTCCTGGGGCTCGACTCACTGATGGCCATCCAGTTGAGGACCCGGCTGCGCCACGACCTGAAGGCCGATGTGCCGGTGGTGAAATTCATGGAGGGCTTCAGCGTGGTCAGCCTCGTCGATCTCCTGGGACAACACCTGACCACCCTGCTGGCCCCCGCCCCCGCGGACGCCGGCTGGGTGGAGGGCGAGCTATGACGCCGTCGCGTCTGCTGCGCGACCTCTCCGGGCAGGGCGTGGAGCTGTGGGCCGAGGGCGACAAGCTTCGCTACCGCGCGCCCAACAACGTCCTGACGCCGGCCATCCTCGCCGACCTCAAGCACCACAAGGCCGGGCTCCTCGAACTGCTCCGGGAACGGGCGGCTCCGGTGCGCCGCCACCCGCTCTCCCAGGGCCAACGCGCGCTCTGGTACCTGTACCAGGTCGCTCCCGACAGCCCGGCCTACAACGTCGCGTTCGCGGGCCGCCTGCGCTCGGAGGTGGACATCCCCACGCTGCGCGAGTCGCTCCAGGCCCTCGTGGATCGCCACGCCACGCTGCGCACCACCTTCCCCCTGTCGGAAGGCCAGCCCGTCCAGCACGTGCACGCGAAGCGCGAAGCCCACCTGGAGCTCGTGGACGCGTCGGGCGGGTCACAGGAGCAGCTCTCCGCGCGCGTGTCCGCCTCCTACCGGCGGCCGTTCGACCTGGAGCAGGGGCCGCTGATGCGGGTGGAGCTGTTCACCCTCTCGCCCCGGGAGCACGTGCTGCTGATGTCGCTCCACCACATCGTCATCGACTTCTGGTCCTTGATGGTGCTGGTGGATGAACTCGGCGCCCTGTACCAGGCGCGCAGGCAGGGCACGCGGGCGGAGCTGGCTCCGCTCACCCGCGCGTACTCCGACTACGTCGACTGGCAGGCGGAGCTGCTGGCCGGCCCTGATGGCGAGCGGCTCGAGCGATACTGGAAGGAGCAGCTTTCAGGCGCGCTGCCCGCGCTGAACCTGCCGGTGGACCGTCCGCGCCCGCCCGTGCAGACGTACCGGGGCGCTTCGCATGGCTTCCGGCTGGGGCGCACGCTCACGCAGGAAATCAAGGCGCTGGCCCGGTCCGAAAGCGCCACCGTCTACACGGTGCTGCTGGCCGCGTTCCAGGTCCTGCTCCACCGCTACACGGATCAGCAGGACATCCTCGTGGGCTCGCTGATGGCCGGACGCGGCCAGTCCGAGTTCGCCGAGGTGACGGGCTACTTCGTCAACCCCGTCGTCCTGCGCGCGGACCTGTCCGGCGACCCCACGTTCAGCGACTTCCTCGCGCAGGTGCGGCAGCGCGTCCTGGGCGCGATGCGCCACGAGGACTACCCCTTCCCGCTGCTCGTCGAGCGGCTCCAGCCCAACCGCGACGCGAGCCTGTCTCCCGTCTTCCAGGTGCTGTTCGCGTTGCACAAGCCGCCCCGGCTGGAGCCGCTGATGGAGCTCTGGGCACCGGCGGGCGGACACGCCTCGCTGGAGTGGGCGGGCCTCCAGTTGGAACCCCTCGCGATGGGGCAGCAGGAGGGGCAGTTCGACCTGACGTTGGAGATGATGGAGACGCAGGACGGGCTCGGCGGCTTCTTCAAGTACAACACCGACCTCTTCGACGCCGCCACGCTCCGCCGCATGGAGGAGCATTACGTGGCGCTGCTCCGGGGCGTGCTGGAACAGCCGCGCCGGCCCATCTCCCGGCTCCCCCTGCTCTCCGAGGACGAAGCCGCGCGGCTCTTGCGGACCTGGAACGACACCCGGGCCGACTTCCCGACCGGGCAGCGGATCCACGAGCTATTCGAGGCCCAGGCCGCGCGGACCCCGGAGGCCGAGGCGCTGGTGGATGGCGGGCGGCGGCTGGACTACCGCGAGCTGAACGCGCGCGCCAATCGGCTCGCCCGGCACCTGCGCTCGCTCGGGGTGGGGCCCGAGGTGCGGGTCGGCGTCTGCGTGGAGCGCTCGCTGGAGCTGGTGCTGGGATTGCTGGCGATCCTCAAGGCGGGCGGCACCTATGTCCCGCTGGATCCCGCCTACCCCGAGGAGCGCCTGCGCTTCATGATCGGGGATGCGCGCACGCCCGTGCTCCTCACGCAGCGCAAGCTGTTGGAGCGCCTGCCCTCCCAGACGGCCACCTGTGTCTGCGTGGGGCCGGACGACGTTCCTGGCGCGGATCAGGACGACACCAACCTGGGCGACACGTCGCGCGCGGAGAACCTGGCGTACGTGCTGTACACCTCCGGCTCCACCGGCACGCCGAAGGGCGTGTCCATCACCCACCACAGCGCCGTCACCCTGCTGCACTGGGCGCGCACGGTGTTCACGCCCGAGGAGTACGCGGGCGTCCTCGCCTCCACCTCCATCTGCTTCGACCTCTCGGTCTTCGAGCTCTTCGTCCCGCTGAGCTGGGGCGGCAAGGTGCTGATGGCCGAGAACGCCCTGCACCTGCCCACGCTGGAGGCCGCGGCGGAGGTCACCCTCATCAACACGGTGCCTTCGGCCATCAACGAGCTGTTGAAGGTGGGGCGGCTGCCGCCCTCGGTGCTCACCGTGAACCTCGCGGGCGAACCCTTCTCCAGCGAGCTGGTACGCCGCATCCACCGGGGGGGTTCGGTCCGGCGCGTCTACAATCTCTACGGGCCCTCGGAGGACACGACCTACTCCACCTTCGCGCTGCTGGATGGCGCCTCCCAGCGCGCGCCGACCATCGGACGGCCCATCGCCAACACGCAGGTGTACCTGCTCGACAGGCACCTGCAGCCGGTGCCGACCGGTGTGGCGGGAGAGCTGTACCTGGGAGGCGAAGGACTGGCCCGGGGGTACTTCGAGCGGCCCGCGCTGAGCGCGGAGCGCTTCGTCCCCAACCCCTTCGGCGCGAGCCCCGGCTCGCGGCTGTACCGGACGGGGGACTTCGCCCGCCACCTGCCCGACGGCAACCTGGAGTTCCTCGGCCGGCAGGACAAGCAGGTGAAGATCCGCGGCTTCCGCATCGAGCTGGGAGAAATCGAGGAGGCCCTGCTCGCGCACCCCTCGCTGCTCGAAGCCGTGGTGGTGGCCCGCAACGAGCCGCTCGGCCGGCGACTGGTGGCCTACGTCGTGCCGCGCGAAGGGCAGACCCCGGTGCCCGCGGAGCTGCGGCGCTTCCTGAAGGAGCGGCTGCCCGACCACATGGTGCCGGCGACGTTCATGACGTTGGCCCGGCTGCCGTTGAACCCCAATGGCAAGGTGGACGCGCGCGCGCTGCCCGTCCCCACGCGCGTCAGCGACGACGCCCACGCGCCCCGCGAGGCGCCCCGCACCGACGCGGAGCTGCGGCTGGCCCCCATCTGGAGCGAGGTCCTCCGGCTGGAACGCGTGAGCCGTCACGACAACTTCTTCGAACTGGGCGGCGACTCCATCCTGGGCATCCTGGTCGTCACCCGGGCGCGTCGGGCCGGACTCCAGCTCACGCCCCAGCACATCTCCCAGCACCAGACCCTCGCGGAGCTGGCCGCCGTCGCGGTCTCCACCCTCCCCACCGCCGTGGCCGAACAGACCGCGGTCACGGGCGAAGTCCCGCTGACGCCCATCCAGCACTGGTACTTCGAGCTGGAGCCCGTGGAGCCGCACCACTTCAACCAGTCCCTCCTGTTGAAGACGCCGCCCGGATTGAATCAGGAGGGGCTCGCGCGGGTGCTCGAACACCTGCTGGGCCATCACGATGCGCTGCGCCTGCGCTTCATCCGCATGGGCACCGGCTGGAGCCAGCGGCTGGCCGCCCCCGGTGAGCCCGCCGCGCTGCACCGGGTGGACCTGGGCGCGCTCCCCGAGGACGCGCGGGCCCACGCGATGGAGGCCGCCGCGAACGAGGCGCAGGCCCGCCTGGATCTGCGACAGGGCCCCCTCTTGCGCGCGGTCCTCTTCGACCGGGGCGAGGGAGAGTCGGGGCGGCTGCTGCTCGCCGTCCACCATCTGGCGGTGGACGCCGTCTCCTGGCGCATCCTGCTGGAGGACCTGGAGACGCTCTACACACAGCTCGGCCGTGGAGAGGCGCTCCAACTGCCGCCCAAGACGACCTCCTTCAAGGAGTGGGCAGCGCGGCTGGAGGAGCATGCCCGCTCCCCGGAGCTGGCGCGTGAGCGGGACTTCTGGGCCGCACCGCGCGGTTCCGTCCCCACGCTGCGCCCCGAGCTAGGAACACCAGCGGAGGCGAACACCCTGGGCGCGAGCGCGACGGTCCTCGTCAGCCTGGGTGCCGAGGAGACCCGCGCCCTGCTGCGCGATGTTCCGGCCGCGCATGGCACGCGGATCAACGACGTGCTGCTCTCGGCGCTCGCGCGAAGCTTCCACGAGGCCGCGAACGTGTCGCCCCTGCTCGTCGCGCTGGAGGGGCACGGACGCGAGCCGATGGGCGAAGGGGTGGACCTCTCCCGCACCGTGGGCTGGTTCACCTCCGTCTTCCCCGTGCTGTTGGGGCAGGGGCGGATCGCCGATCCCGTGGAGGCACTCCACTCGGTCAAGGCGCAGCTCCAGGCCATCCCCCGGAGGGGCATCGGCCACGGGCTGCTGCACTACCTGGGGCCTGACGAAACGCTGCGGCGCCAGCTCGCGGAGGGCCCCGCGCCGGAGCTCAGCTTCAACTACCTGGGCCAGTTGGATCAGCTCCTGCCCGGGGACGCCGTGTTCTCGGTGGCCGACGAACCGAGGGGGCGGGAGCATGGCCCCCGCAACCGTCGGCGCTACCTGCTCGACCTGGTGGCCGCCGTGCGCCAGGGCCAGCTCCAGGTGGAGTGGATCCACGCGCCTGGCATCCACTCGAAGGCCACCATCGAACGCCTCGCCCAGGCGTTCCTGAAGGCCCTGCGCGACATCATCCAGGGCGAGCGTCCCGTCCGGACCCCGGAGACAGCGTCTGGGGACTTCCCCGCCGCGGCCCTGACGCCGGCTGAACTCCAGACGCTGCGCTCCCGCCTCCACGCGGCGGGCACGGAGCCCGGGAACATCGAGGACATCTACGCGCTGGCGCCCATGCAGCAGGGGCTGCTGTTCCACTCGCTCTACGCGCCGGAGACGGGGATCTACTTCGAGCAGCTCACCCTGCGCTTCCGCGACGGGCTGAACGCGGGCGCCTTCCAACGCGCATGGACGCAGGCGGTGGAGGACAACCCCCTGCTGCGCACCTCGTTCCACTGGGACGCGCTCGCCCATCCGGTGCAGGTGGTCCACTCCCGCGTGGAGCTGCCCTGGCGTGAGCTGGACTGGCGCGGACTGAGCGAGAGCGAGCGACAGGGGCGCATGGCCTCCCTGCTCGAGGACGACCGCCAGCGCGGGTTCGCCTTGGATCGGGCGCCGCTGATGCGCTGCACGCTCATCCGGGTCGGCGACGAGGCTTGTGAGTTCCTCTGCAGCCATCACCACCTGCTGATGGATGGCTGGTCGCTCTCGCTGCTGCTGCGTCAGGTGCTCACCGCGTACCACGCCGCGCGACAGGGCCAGCCAACGCCGGCGAACGCCGTGCCGGCCTTCCGCGCGTACATCGACTGGCTCCACCGGCAGGACCTTCCCGCGGCGGAGCGCTACTGGCGCCAGACGCTCGCGGGCTTCACCGCGCCGACGCCGCTGCCCTCCGCCGAGCCGGCCCGCGCGGACATCCGCCGGGGCGCCCGCGCAAGCCACGTGCTGCGTCTGCCGGGGTCCCGACTCGAAGCGCTGGCCCGTGAGCACCGGCTCACGCCCAACACGCTGGTGCAGGGCGCGTGGGCCCTGATGCTGAGCCGCTACGGTGGCACACAGGACGTGGTCTGGGGCGCGACCGTCTCCGGACGTCCGGCGGAGCTGCCGCGCATCGAGGACATGGTGGGGCTGTTCATCAACACCCTGCCCCTGCGTGCGCACGTGGCCCCGGACGCGCAGCTCGTGCCGTGGCTCCAGCAGCTCCAGGCGCGGCTCCAGCAGGGCAGCCAGTACGCCTACGCGCCGCTGGCGGAGATCCAGCGCTGGAGCGAAGTGCCCCAGGGCACCTCGCTCTTCGAGAGCATGGTGGTCTTCGAGAACTACCCCATGGACGGCGCGGTCGCGGACCTGGAGATCCTCAACCTGCACGACCTGGAGCGGGCCCACTACCCGCTCGCGCTCGTCGTCCTTCCCGGCGCCCCGTTGAACGCGCGGCTCAGCTACGACCCGACCCGGCTGGGAGTCGCGACGATCAGCCGCATGGCGGCCACCTTCGAGACGCTGCTCGCGGCCCTGCTCGCGCACCCGCACCAGCGCGTAGGCGAACTGCCCGCCATGGCGGAGAGCGAGCGGCGGCTCGTGGTGGAGGAGTGGAACCAGACGTGGACCGACTTCCCCCGTCAGCAGCCCCTCCATCGCCTCGTGGAGGCGCAGGTGGCGCGGACGCCGGAGGCCGTGGCCGTGGAGTACGGGGAGCGGCGTTGGACCTACCGTGAGCTCAACGGGCGGGCCAACCAGCTCGCGCACCACCTGCGCGCGCTGGGCGTGGGCCCTGAATCGATGGTGGCGCTCTGCGTGGAGCGCTCGCCGGAGATGCTGGTCGCCATGCTGGGCATCCTCAAGGCCGGGGGCGCCTACGTCCCGTTGGATCCGAGCTACCCCGCCGAGCGCATCGCCTTCATGCTCGCGGACACCCGCGCCCCCGTGCTGCTGACCGAGGAGCGCCACGCCGAGGGCCTGCCGCACACCGGGGCGCGGCGCGTGCGCCTGGATGCGGACTGGGAACAGGTCGCCCGCGAGAGCGCCGAGAACCCGTCCTGGGACGTGGATCCGGAGCAGCTCGCCTACGCCATCTACACGTCCGGCTCCACCGGGCAGCCCAAGGGCGTCATGGTGACGCACCGGGCGGTGAACCGGCTGGTGCTCGGCGCGCGCTACGTGAAGCTGGAGCCGACCGACCGGATCGCCCAGGCGTCGAATGCGTCCTTCGACGCCGCGACCTTCGAAATCTGGGGAGCGCTGCTGCATGGCGCCGCGGTGGTGGGGGTGGGCCGTGACGTGACGCTGTCCCCGCCGGAGTTCGCCACGTTCCTCGAAGCGCGGCGGATCAGCGTGCTGTTCCTGACCACCGCGCTCTTCAACCAGGTCATCCGGGAGGCGCCCCGGGCCTTCCGCTCGCTGCGCTACGTCCTCTTCGGGGGCGAACAGGTCAACCCCCGCTGGGTGCGCGAGGCCCTGGAGCAGTCCGCGCCCGGTGAGCTCCAGCACGTCTACGGCCCCACCGAGAGCACCACGTTCGCAACGTCCTGGCGCGTGGACCGGGTGCCTCCCGGCGCGACCAACCTGCCCATCGGCGGACCCATCTCCAACACGCGCGCGCACGTGCTGGACGCGCAACTGCAACCGGTCCCCATCGGCGTCCCGGGCGAGCTGTACCTTGGAGGCGAGGGACTGGCGCGAGGCTACCTCCACCACCCGGAGCACACCGCCACGCGCTTCACGCCGGATCCGTTCGCGAAGGAGCCCGGAGGCCGGCTCTACCGGACCGGGGATCGCGTGCGCCTGTTGCCGGACGGCGCCATCGAGTTCCTCGGCCGAGGCGACCATCAGGTGAAGCTGCGCGGCTTCCGCATCGAGCTGGGAGAGATTGAAGCGACGCTGCTGCGGCATCCCTCGGTGCGCGAGGCGGTGGCGCTCGTGCGGGAGGACGTGCCGGACAACCGGAGGCTCGTGGCCTACGCCGTCCCCCACGCCGGGCAGGTGCTCGACCTGGCGGAACTCGGCCAGTTCCTCCAGGAGCGGCTGCCCGCGTACATGGTGCCGTCCGCGCTCGTGAACCTGCCAGCGCTGCCGCTCACGCCCAACGGCAAGACGGACTCACGCGCCCTTCCCGCGCCCCAGGCACCTTCGGAGGAAGCGGGGAGCTTCGTCGCGCCCCGCACTCACGCCGAGCAGACGCTGGCCGCCATCTGGGCGGAGACGCTCAAGCTGGAGCGCGTGGGCGTCCAGGACAACTTCTTCGAGCTGGGCGGGGATTCGATCCTCAGCATGCGCATCGTCGCTCGCGCCACCCAGGCCGGACTCAAGCTGCTGGTGCGGGACATCTTCGAGCACCCCGTCATCGAGGAGCTGGCCGCCGTGGCCACTCCGCTCCACGCCGCCCCCGAGGAAGCCGAGGCCAGCGGCGCGGTGCCGCTCACGCCCATCCAGCGCTGGTTCTTCGAACTGGACCTGCCCTCGCCCCACCACTTCAACCAGTCGTGCCTGCTCGAAGCCGCCGGCCGCGTGGAGGTGGAGCACCTGTCGAGTGCGCTCCAGCACCTGCTGCGACAGCACGAGGCCCTGCGCCTGCGCTTCACCCGCTCGCCATCGGGCTGGCAGCAGCACGTCGCGCCGCCGGAGGACGCGGTATCGCTCGAGTTGCTGGAGGCGCGTGGAGGTGACGAGCAGGCGGTGCAAGAGGCCGCCGGGCGACTCCAGGCCAGCCTGTCACTCGCGGAGGGACCGCTGATTCGGGCGGCCCTGATCCGGGTGGAAGGCTCCCCACGGGAGCGCCTCCTGCTGGCGGCGCACCACCTGGTCGTGGACTCGGTCTCCTGGCAGATTTTGCTGGAGGACCTGGACGCCGCATACCGGCAGCTCCAGCGCGGCGAACCCGTGCGACTGCCCGCGCGGACCACGTCGTTCCCGCACTGGGCCCGCCGTCTGGAGAAGGATGGCCCCACGCGAGTCGCCAGCTCCGCGCAGCATTGGCTGGGATTGGCGGGGACGGCCCTGGTCCCGCTGCCGGTCGATGCGCCCCAGGAGGCAGCACACGACACGCTGGGCACGATGGCCACGGTCTCCAGCTGGCTGACACCGGAGGAGACCCACTCCCTGCTCCGTGAGGCGCCCCGGGCCTACAACAACCGGATCAACGAGCTGCTCCTCGCCGCGCTGGCCCGGAGCTTCTTCCAGTGGACCGGACACGCCCGTGTGTTGGTGGACCTGGAGGGCCATGGCCGGGAGGAGCTGTTCGACGGACTGGACCTCTCCCGCACCGTGGGCTGGTTCACGTCCACCTTCCCCGTGCTGCTGGAGCAGGGCGGTCTGTCGTCACAGGGACAGGCCCTGCGGCAGGTGAAGGAAGCGCTGCGGAGCATCCCGGATGCGGGCATCGGCTACGGCGTGCTTCGCTTCCTCGGAGAGGGTGCGTTCCGCGAACAACTGCGGGCCCTGCCCCGACCGCAGGTGAGCTTCAACTACCTGGGACAGCAGGCCCGGGCGCAGGAGGACGGCGCCGCGTTCCGGGCGTCCCCTGGGACGCTCGGGCTGGAACATGATCCGAGCGGACGGCGCCCGCACCTGCTCAGCATCATCGCCGTCGTGACGGAGGGACGGCTGCGCGTGGACTGGCTGTACGGCAGCCGCGTCCACCACCGCTCCACCATCGAATCGCGGGCCCGCGACTACCTCGAAGCCTTGCGCGGGCTCATCACCCATTGTCGGTCGCCCGATGCGGGCGGCTATTCCGCCTCGGACTTTCCCGACGCCAACCTGAGCCAGTCCCAGCTCGACCTCATCCTGGATGAGCTCGAGCAGGACTCCACGGAGGACTAGGTGAGCAAGCCTCAAGTCGAACAGATCTACCCGCTCTCGCCCTCGCAACAGGGAATGCTCTACGAGAGCCTCGCGGCCGCCGAGTCCGGCATCCACGTGGAGCAGCTCGTCTGGCGCATGGAGGGGCCCCTGGACGAGGCCGCCCTCGAACGCGCCTGGCAGCACGTCGTGGAACGGCACGCGGTCCTGCGCACCGGCTTCGCCTGGAAGCAGCAGTCGGAGCCCGTCCAGGTCGTCCTGCCTCGCGTCTCGGTGCCCCTGCGCGGCCAGGACCTGCGGGCGCTGCCTCCCGACGAACAGCAGCAGCGGCTGGAAGCGGAGCTGGAGTCGGAGCGCCTGCGCGGCTTCAAGCTCGCGAAGGCGCCGCTGATGCGGCTGGCCCTCTTCCGCTTCAGCGATGACGAGGCCCGGTTGGTGTGGACCTTCCATCACCTGTTGCTGGATGGCTGGTGTCTGCCCCTCCTCCTTCAGGAGGTCCTGAGCTGTTACCAGGCCTTCCTCCAGGGCCAGACGCCCCGCCTGGGAACGAGCCGACCCTTCCGGGACTATGTCGCGTGGTTGAAGCGACAGGAGCCCGAGGCCGCGCGCCGCTTCTGGTCCGAGCGCCTGCGAGGCTTCACCCGGCCGACGGCGCTCGGGAGGCCCGCGGCGCAGGAAACTTCCGACACGGGCTATGGCGTCGTGCAGGCAGGCCTGCCTCCAGCGCGGACGGAGGCGCTCCTCGCGAAGCTCAAGCAGCAACGGCTCACGCCCAGCTCCTTCTTCCAGGGGCTCTGGGCCGTGCTGCTGAGCCGGTACAGCGGACACACGGACGTGGTCTTCGGCACGACGGTGTCTGGCAGGCCGCCGGAGCTGGAGGGCGTGGAGTCCATCATCGGCCCGTTCATCAACACCCTGCCCGTGCGCAGGGTCGTGGAGCCCTCGCGCGAGCTGTGGTCCTGGTTCCAGGAGGGGCAGACCCAGCGCAACGACCAGCGCGCCTTCGAATACTGCTCCGCGGGACAGGTCCACGAGTGGAGCGAGGTGCCCGGAGCGCTCCCGCTCCACGAGAGCATCCTCGTCTACGAGAACTATCCGATGGAGGCCTTCCAGGCCTCGTCGTCCGGTCCCGGCCTCGCGCTGGCCGACCTGCGCTCCATCGGCGCGAGGACGCGCCATCCGCTCACCCTGCTCATCCTCCCGGGCTCCGAGCTGACCGTCCGGCTCGTGCATGACCGCTCACGGCTGGATGCGGCGGCGGCCGAGCGCGTCCTCCAGGGCCTGCTGGCGCTGTCCGTCGCGGTGGTGGACGGAGCGCCGGAGCGGCTGGGCGCCCTGCTGTCCCTGCTCCCGGACGACCTGATCCCCGCCGTGCATGCGCCCCGCGAAGCCACGCCCGCGGACTCCCTCACGGAAGGCGGAGAGCCGAGCACCCCGCTGCAACTGCGTCTGGCCCGCCTCTGGACGGAGCTGCTGGGCGTGGAGCGGGTGGGCATGCGGGACAACTTCTTCGCGCGAGGAGGACACTCGCTGCTGGCCGCGCGCCTCGTGGGTTCGGTGAACGAGGCGTTCTGCGTGCAGCTGCCGCTGGTGGGCCTCTACGAGTCGTCCACCTTCGGCGCCCTGGCCGAACGGATCGCCTCGCTCCAGCGGACGGCGCCCACGTCGTTGACCCCGGGCAGCCCGGCCCTTCCCCAGGTGAAGCCCGCCCCGGAGGCCCGCTTCGAACCCTTCCCGCTCACCGACATCCAGCAGGCCTACTGGGTGGGCCGCTCGGGCGACTACGAGCTGGGGCAGGTGTCCACGCACATCTACTTCGAGATCAACGGTCAGGGGCTGGAGGTCTCCCGCCTGGAGCAGGCGTGGCGCCGGCTCATCGACCGTCACGACATGTTGCGCGCGGTCATCCTCCCGGACGGCCGTCAGCAGGTGCTGAAGCAGGTGCCGCCCTATCACCTGCGGGTCCTGGAGCTGCGTGGACAGGACGAAGCCTCACGCACCCGTCAGCTCGACGCGGTCCGCGAGGAGATGTCCCATCAGGTGCTCCCAGCCGACCGCTGGCCGCTGTTCGAGATCCGCGCCTCGCTGCTGGACGACGGGCACCTGCGGCTCCACGTGGGACTGGACGCGCTGATCGCCGACGCCTGGAGCATGTTCTGTCTCTTCCAGGAGTGGGCGCGGCTCTACCAGCAGCCGGAGGCGCAGCTGCCAGCGCTGGAGCTCACGTTCCGGGACTACGTGCTCGCGGAAGAAGGGCTGCGGCGCACGCCGCTGTATGAACGCTCGCGCGCCTACTGGATGGAGCGGGTGGAGCGCATGGCGCCAGCCCCCGAACTGCCGCTAGCGAGGACGCCCGACGCGGTGGGCGCGGGCCGCTTCCAGCGCCGGGGCTCACGGCTGTCCCGCGAGGACTGGCAGAAGCTGAAGCAGCGGACCGCCGAGGAGGGCCTGACGCCCTCCGCCGTCCTCTGCACGGCGTTCTCCGAGGTGCTTGCCCGCTGGAGCAAGAGCCCCCGCTTCACGCTCAACCTCACCCTCTTCAACCGCCTGCCCCTGCACCCGCAGACCCATGAGATCGTCGGGGACTTCACCTCGCTGTCGCTGCTGGAGGTGGATGCCTCGCTCCTGGAGCCCTTCACGGCGCGAGCCCAGCGCGTCCAGCAGCAGCTCTGGCAGGACCTGGACCACCGCCACTTCGGAGGCGTGCGGGTGCTGCGGGAGCTGGCCCGCCGGCAGGGAGGCACCCAGCGCGCGCTGATGCCCGTGGTGTTCACCAGCACGCTGGCGCTCGGCGCCGCGGGCCAGGAGGCCTCCGTCCTCAATCAGTTCGGCGAGATGACCTACGCCGTCGGCCAGACGCCGCAGGTCTGGTTGGATCATCAGGTCATCGAGCAGGACGGAGCGCTGCTCTTCAACTGGGACGCGGTGGAGGCGCTCTTCCCGCCCGGCCTCCTGGACGACATGTTCGCGGCCTACTGCCGCTTCCTCGCGCGCCTGGTGGACTCCGGGGCCGCGTGGCACGAACTCCACCCGGAGCTCACGCCCCCGGCGCAGTTGGCGCGCCGGGCCGCCGTCAACGCCACCGAAGCCCCCCTGTCCGAACAGCTCCTGCACGGGCCCTTCCTGGAGCAGGCCCGGAGCCGTCCGCGCGACGTCGCGGTCATCACGCCGAGCGCCACGCTGACGTACGGAGAGCTCGACACGCTGGCCCGGCATCTGGGCCACCAGTTGCGGGAAGCGGGCGTCCAGCCCGACACGCTGGTCGCGGTGGTGATGGAGAAGGGCTGGGAGCAGGTCGTCGCCGTGCTCGGCATCCTCATGGCCGGCGCCGCCTACGTCCCCGTCGATCCCGCGCTCCCGAAGGAGCGGCGTCAGGCCCTGCTGGCCCAGAGCCAGGCCACGTGGATCGTCACCCAACCGTGGATCGATGAGCGGGGCGAATGGCCCGAGGGCTCGCGGCGGCTGCGCGTCGACCGCGCTCCCCTCGCCCTGCCTCCGCCTCCGCCCCTCGCTTCCGTCACCTCTCCCCACCACCTCGCCTACGTCCTCTTCACCTCCGGCTCCACCGGACAGCCCAAGGGCGTGATGATCGACCACCGGGGCGCCCTCAACACCCTGCTCGACATCAACTCCCGCTTCCGCCTCTCCGCCTCCGACCGCGTCCTCGCCCTCTCCGAGCTGGGCTTCGACCTCTCCGTCTTCGACATCTTCGGCCTGCTCGCCGTCGGCGGCTCCCTCGTCCTTCCAGACCCCGCCCTCGCCCGCGACCCCTCCCACTGGGAGGAACTGCTGCGCCGCCACTCCGTCACCGCCTGGAACTCCGTCCCCGCCACCGTGGTGATGCTCGCCTCCCACCTCCAGGGACGCGCTCCTCCGCCCTCCCTTCGCCTCTGCCTGCTCAGCGGCGACTGGATTCCCCTCTCCCTTCCGGACCAACTGCGCTCCCTCTGGCCCTCCCTGCTCCTCATCAGCCTGGGCGGCGCCACCGAGGCCTCCATCTGGTCCATCTTCCATCCCGTCGATTCCGTCAGGCCCGACTGGAAGAGCATTCCCTACGGCACCCCCCTCACCAACCAGCGCTTCCACGTCCTCGACGAGCTGCTGCGCCCCGTCCCCGACTGGGTGCCCGGCCATCTCTTCATCGCAGGCTCAGGCCTCGCGCTCGGCTACTGGCGTGACGAGACCCGCACCCAGGCCAGCTTCATCACCCACCCGCGCACCGGCGAGCGCCTCTACAAGACGGGAGACCTCGGCCGTTACTGGCCCCACGGCGCCATCGAGTTCCTCGGTCGCGAGGACTTCCAGGTCAAGGTCAACGGCTTCCGCATCGAGCTCGGTGAAATCGAGGCCGCGCTCGCACTTCACCCCTCCCTTCGCGAAGCCGTCGTCACCGCGGTCGGCGAGCCCGGAGCCAACCGCCACCTCGTGGCCTACGTCGTCGCGAAGGACGCGCCCGCCTCGGACGTCTTCCCGGTGTCGAGCGCGGATCCATCCCAGGCCGGGAAGACCTGGCAGGAGTCCGTTGACGCGGGGCTGGCCCAGGCCCGACAGCCGCAGCACGACGTGGATCGGGACGCGTTCATCGGACTGTGGCGAAGCCTGGATGCGCTGTACCTGGCCGAGCTGTGCGACGCCCTGCGGAAGCTGGGCGTCTTCGTGGCACCGGGTGAGCGGCACGACGTGGACGGGCTCATGGCCCGGGGCCGGGTGGCCTCGCGCTATCGCAAGTGGGTGTCGCGTGGCCTGCGCGTGCTGGCCGAGGAAGGCGTGCTGCGCCAGGACGGGGAGTTCTTCGAAGCGGTGCGGCCCCTGCCCGCGGGAGGTTCGCCCGAGCTGGCCTCGCGCGTCCGCACCCAGCTTGCCGCTGGACTGGGCTTCTCCCCGAAGGAGAGCGACTGGTTCCTCCAGGGCGTCGCGGATCTTCCCCAGGTGCTCACGGACGGCGCGCGCTCCGCGCAGGTCTACGCCGCCGAGGAGACGCCGCTCGTCTACCGCAAGCTCTTCCAGCGCTCCAACGAGGTCCTCGCCAGCGTGCTGCGCGCCGTGGTGGCCACCGGCGCCCAGGACAGGCCGCTGCGCATCCTGGAGGTGGGCGCGGGCTACGGTTCGACGACCGAACACCTGCTGCCGCTGCTGCCGCCCGCGCGCTGCCACTACACCTTCACCGACATCTCAACGTTCTTCCTCACGGCCGCCCGGAAGAAGTTCGCGGACTTCCCCTTCGTCGAATACGGCCTGCTGGACCTGGAGGCGAGTCCCCGGACCCAGGGCTATGAGCCCCAGTCCTTCGACATCATCATCGCGTCGAGCGTGCTGCACGACACCCGCCACCTCAAGGACAGCCTCGGCAACCTCCGGACGCTCCTCGCTCCAGGCGGACTGCTGCTGGTGCTGGAGGAGACGAAGTTCTTCCGCTCCTTCGACCTGATCATGGGCCTGCAACAGGGCTTCGACCGCTTCGAGGACACGCGGTTGCGCACCCACCACCCGCTCCTGCCGAGCGACCAGTGGGTCCACCTGCTGCGCGATGCCGGATACACCCAGAGCGCGTTGCTGAGCCACCCCGGCTCCCTCGCCGACGTCGTCGGGTTCGACGTGCTGCTGGCGCAGGCACCGCTCTCTGTCCGCCGCTTCGAACCCGACGCCCTGCGCGACCACCTCTCCCGGAAGCTGCCGGACTACATGGTCCCCGACTTCTACGTGCCGCTGGACGCGCTGCCACGGACGAGCACCGGGAAGCTCGACCGCAAGGCCCTGCCGGCCCTGGCCGCGCCCAGGCCCTCCGCGCCCGAGGACCTCGCCGGTCCCCGCACGCCCACCGAGGAGTTCCTGGTGAAGCTCTGGACGGCCCTGCTGGGCCTGGAGCGGGTGGGCCTCCACGGCAACTTCTTCGAGCTGGGAGGCGACTCGCTGCTGGCCACGCAGCTCACCGCCCGCGTGCGCGAGGCGTTCGAGATGGAGCTGCCGCTGCACGGCCTCTACGCCCACCCCACCGTCGCCACGCTGGCGGAGTACATCGACACGGTCCGCCAGGCGTTGCGCGCCACGACATCCATTCCCGACACGAGTTCAGAGCCCAGAGAGGAGGGTGAGCTGTGAGAAGCATCATGGAGGTGCTGTCCGAGGTGAACCGCCTGGGCATCAAACTGTGGGAGGAAGACCATCGCCTGCGCTTCAGCGCGCCCCAGGGAGCGCTGAGCCCGGAGCTGCGCAACGAGCTGGTGGAGCGCAAGGCGGAGCTGCTCGAACTGCTCCACACCTCGGTGGAGCTGCCGCGAGCGGTGCCGGAGCCCGAACGGCGTCATGAGCCCTTCCCGCTCACGGACATCCAGCAGGCGTACTGGGTCGGCCGCGCGGGCGCCGTCGACCTGGGCGGCGTCTCCACCCACGTGTACTTCGAGCTGGAGGGGCGGGGCATGGACGTGGAGCGCCTGGCTCGCGCGTGGAATCGGCTGGTGCAGCGGCACGAGATGCTGCGGGCCATCATCCTCGCCAGTGGCCAACAGCAGTTCCTGGCCCAGGTGCCCGCCTACGTCATCGCCACCAGCGACCTACGCCGGGCGGACGCCGGGGAAGCCACGCGCCTCATCGACGACGCGCGGCAACAGATGTCCCATCAGGTGCTGCCGACGGATCAGTGGCCCCTGTTCGAACTCCGGGCGACGTTGCTGCCAGAGGAGCGCGTCCGCCTCCACATCAGCATCGACGTCGTCATCGCGGACGGCGCCAGCATGACGCGCCTCTTCCAGGAGTGGTCCCAGCTCTACGCGCAGCCGGACCTCCCGCTCGCGCCGCTGGAGCTCTCCTTCCGGGACTACGTGATCGCGGAGGAACGCCTGCGCGACACGGAGTTGTACACGCGCTCACGCCACTACTGGATGGAGCGCCTGGAGGGCTTCCCGTCCGCTCCGGAGCTTCCGCTCGCCAGCAACCCGGCCACGCTGGAGAAGTACCAGTTCCAGCGACGCAGCGGCCGGCTGGAGCCCGCGACGTGGCGGCAGCTCGCGGCGCGCGCGCGCAAGGCGGGCCTCACGCCCTCTGGCCTGCTGATGGCCGCCTACGCCGAGGTCCTCGCGACGTGGAGCAAGGGCAAGCGCTTCGTCCTCAACCTCACCCTCTTCAACCGCCTGCCGCTGCACCCGCAGGTCCACGACATCGTCGGCGACTTCACGTCCATCAACCTGCTGGAGGTGGATGGCACGCTGCCGGGCACGTTCACCGACCGGGCCACCCGGCTCCAGCAACAGTTGCTGAAGGACATGGACCACCGCTTCTTCGGAGGCGTGCAGGTGCTCCGCGAGCTGGCGCGCCGCGAGGGCGGCACTCCGCGCACGCTGATGCCCGTGGTCTTCACCAGCGGCCTCGCCCTGGGGAGCTCCGGACAGGGAGCCTCCGCGCTGAACGAGCTCGGGACGCTGGTCTACGGCATCAACCAGACTCCGCAGGTGTGGTTGGACCTCCAGGTCCTCGAACAGGACGAAGGGCTGGCCATCAACTGGGACGCGGTGGAGGCGCTGTTCTCCCCCGGGATGCTGGATGACATGTTCGAGGCCTACCGCCAGCTACTGGAGACGCTGGCGGCGGGAGAGAAGGCCTGGACGGACGCCACGCTCAGCCTCACGCCCGCGGCGCACCTGGCTCGGCGCGAGACCATCAACGCCACCGGGGCCCCGCTCCCCGACGGCCTCCTGCACACGCCCTTCCTCCAGCAGGCCGCGCTGCGTCCCCAGCAGCCCGCCATCCTCAGTGGAGACCTCTGCCTCACCTACGGCGAGGTCGCGAAGCTCGCCACCGACCTGGCCCACCGGCTGCGGGAAGCGGGCGTCCAGCCCGATACGCTGGTCGCGGTGGTGATGGAGAAGGGCTGGGAGCAGGTCGTCGCCGTGCTCGGCATCCTCATGGCCGGCGCCGCCTATCTGCCGGTGGCCGCCGAACTTCCCCTGGAGCGCCGCCGCCACCTGCTGAGCGTGGGAGAGGTCCGCGTGGTGGTGACCCAACCGTGGATCGATGAGCGGGACGAATGGCCCGAGGGCTCGCGGCGGCTGCGCGTCGACCGCGCTCCCCTCGCACTGCCTCCGCCTCCGCCCCTCGCTCCCGTCACCTCTCCCCACCACCTCGCCTACGTCCTCTTCACCTCAGGCTCCACCGGACTGCCCAAGGGCGTGATGATCGACCACCGGGGCGCACTCAACACCCTGCTCGACATCAACTCCCGCTTCCGCCTCTCCTCCTCAGACCGCGTCCTCGCCCTCTCCGAGCTGGGCTTCGACCTCTCCGTCTTCGACATCTTCGGCCTGCTCGCCGTCGGTGGCTCCCTCGTCCTTCCAGACCCCGCCCTCGCACGCGACCCCTCCCACTGGGAGGAATTGCTGCGCCGCCACTCCGTCACCGTCTGGAACTCCGTCCCCGCCACCGTGGTGATGCTCGCCTCCCACCTCCAGGGACGCGCTCCTCCGCCCTCCCTTCGCCTCTGCATGCTCAGCGGCGACTGGATTCCCCTCTCCCTCCCAGAGCAGCTGCGCTCCCTCTGGCCCTCCCTGCTCCTCATCAGCCTGGGCGGCGCCACCGAAGCCTCCATCTGGTCCATCTTCCACCCCGTCGATTCCGTCAGGCCCGACTGGAAGAGCATTCCCTACGGCACCCCCCTCACCAACCAGCGCTTCCACGTCCTCGACGAGCTGCTGCGCCCCGTCCCCGACTGGGTCCCCGGCCATCTCTTCATCGCTGGCTCTGGCCTCGCGCTCGGCTACTGGCGCGACGAGACCCGCACCCAGGCCAGCTTCATCACCCACCCGCGCACCGGAGAGCGCCTCTACAAGACGGGAGACCTCGGCCGTTACTGGCCCCACGGCGCCATCGAGTTCCTCGGTCGCGAGGACTTCCAGGTCAAGGTCAACGGCTTCCGCATCGAGCTCGGTGAAATCGAGGCCGCGCTCGCACTTCACCCCTCCCTTCGCGAAGCCGTCGTCACCGCCGTCGGTGAGCCCGGGGCCAGCCGGCGGCTGGTGGCCCACATCGTTCCCGGGCCGGGCCTCAATGCTCCTCACGCCAGCAGCAACGACGGGCACCCGGTCGAGGCCGCGCCGCTCGGAGAGACTGTCCTCCAGGATCCCGTCGAGCGGCTGCAATTCAAGCTCCGGCAACCCGGCATCCAGCCCCTGACTCCGGACACGCAGGGCATCGCGCTGCCGGGCCCAGAGGTGGATGAGGCGCTGGTGCAGGCCTACCTGGAGCGGCAGACCGTTCGCGAGTTCCGCTCCGAACCCCTGGCCCTGGAGACGCTCGGCCAATTCCTGGCATGTCTGCGCCAGATTCCCATCCCGGGGGCACCGCTTCCCAAGTACCGCTACCCCTCCGCCGGTGGCCTCTATCCCGTCCGGGCCTACCTCAGCGTCAAGCCGGGCCGCGTGAAGGGATTGGAGGAAGGCCTCTACTACTACCACCCCGTCGAGCACCGGCTGGTGAAGCACCCCGGGGCGGGCGAGCTGCGCGCCGCCCACTACGGCGCGTACAACGAGGCCGCGTTCGACAAGGCGGCCTTCAGCCTGCTGCTGGTGGGGCAGCTCGACGCGGTGGAGCCCATGTATGGCGAACGGGCCCGGGACTACTGCCTCATCGAAGCGGGCGCCATGGGCCAGCTCCTGAGCGAGCACGCGACGCGGCACCAGCTGGGCCTGTGCGCTGTCGGCAGCTTCGCCTCGGACGGGATGAATGCGTTGCTGGCGCTGAGGCCACGGCAGGTCCTCCTGCACGGCTTCGTGGGCGGAGAGATTGATGCAGCCACGCTGAAGGCGTGGATGCAGCCGCGCCCCTCCAACGGCCCCGGCGTGGAGGCCCCGCTGCGCGAATTCCTGCGCAAGAAGCTGCCGGACTACATGGTTCCCACCCACTGGGTGCTCTGGGAGCAATTGCCCAGGACCCCGAACGGGAAGATCGACCGCAAGGCGCTCGCGTCCCGGGATGTGAGCACGGCAGCCACGCGCGCCCTGCCCGAGGCCCCTCGAACCCCGCTGGAGGAGAAGCTCCTGGCGCTCTGGCGGGAGCTGCTTGGAACCCAGACCCTGGGCATCCGGGACAGCTTCTTCATGCTGGGAGGGGACTCCCTGCTGGCCACCCGGCTGGTCGCCCGCCTCCGTGAGGAATTGGGCGTCGACGTGCCGCTGGCCAGCTTCTTCCGGACCCCGACCGTCGCTGGGATCGCCGAGTCCATCGAGCTGATGCAGTGGGCCGCCAACCCCGCCCCCCCGACCACGCCCGAGGCGGACGTCGAGGAGGTGGAGTTCTAGGCCCGGGCTTCCCTGCCGACCGCGCTACTTGATGCCGACCTTGATGAGCTTGGGGCTCTCCTCGGTCGGCGTCGCCTTCGCGGTCATGACGGTCTTCAGGCGACGATCCACCGTGGAGAGCAGGCTGCGCAGCACCTGCGACTGGGTCTCCAGCATCTGCTTCTGGAGGATCTCGAAGGTGTTCTTCTGCATCTCCGCCAGGTCCGACACCGACTGGAGCAGGGACTTGAACACCGGGGGCGCGTTCACCGGAACGCTGGGGCTCGTGGGCTCGGCGGCGGGAGAGGCGTCGTCGCGGGCCTCCAGCTGCTGCTGCGGGGACGCGGCGGGATCCGTGATGATGAGGCTGGCCATTCGAAATCCTCCTGATGGTGTGAAAGCTAGGGCACGTCGGACAACGGGGGACCTGGACGGTCCCTACTTCGCGAAGCGAACGACCAGCCGGCCGTTCTCCATGCTCGCTCCCTCGGTGCGCAACGGAATGATCGCGCGGGGCAGCAGGACGTTGCGCTTGAAGGTACCGACGCGGATGACCAGGTCCTCGTTCTTCCGGCTGAGGTCGATCTGCTCCTTGGTCACGAAGGGCATCTGGAGCTCCAGCTGGTAGTCGCCGCCCGGCTTCTTGGTGAACCCATAGGAGGGCGCATCGATGAAGAAGTCCGCCGGGTCCCGCTCCGCGTACAGCAGCTGTGAGAACTTCTCCAACTGGGCGACGCCCACCACCTCGTTGGAGAGCAACGGCAGGCTGGAGACGGGGACCGGAGAGAAGTAGTCCTTGATGTCCTGGGACTGGGCCTGCTGGGCCTGGGCCCACTGAGAGAAATAGCCCTCGCCCTGCGGCAACAGCCGGTTGATGACCACCGAGTCGGTGGTGATGCCGTACATGCAGAAGTACATGAAGGCCCGCTGCGTCTCACGGACCACCATCTTCTCCGGGTTGGTCACCAGACGCACCGACGTGACCTTCGGATCGCGCAGCATTTGATCAATACCGCCCATCCGCTCGAACAGCCGCTGGAGCGCCGTGAAGTAGGCGTCATCCGGCAGGTAGCTCTTGGCGGACTCGCTGAGCACGGAGGCCATGGGCCGCAGCAGCTTGACCAGCGTCTGGTCCATCTTCAGCCGCTTGCGCGCGTACCAGTCCAGGGTGGTGCTGAAGCTCACGAAGCGAAGCGCCTCGCTGGTGGGCGGACAGTCCAGGACGATGACGTCATAGCGCTTCTCGGTGACGTAGCGGTTGAGGTGCAGCAGCGCCACCATGTCTTCCATGCCGGGCATGATGGCGACCTCTTCGGCCACCACCTCGTCCAACCCACCGCCCGTCATCAGCGCGGCGCTGTAGCGGTAGATGTCCTTCCAGTTGCGCTCCATCTCCTCCTGGACGTCGATCTCCTGGAGGTCCAGGTTCTCCGCCACCCGCTTCGGCAGGCCCTTGTGTTGTTGGAAGAGTTGCTCTCCCTGATCGAAGGAGTCCGACAGGCTGTGGGCCAGGTCGAAGGAGAGCACGAGTGTCCTGTGGCCCTTCTTCGCGGCGGCCCAACCCGTCGCGGCGGCGACGGTGGTCTTGCCCACCCCGCCCTTGCCCGAAACCAAGATGATGCGTGGCATGAATCCTCCGTCGAGCTGCTGGGGGCTTCTGCAAAAGACTGACTGGAACGCGCGGGCCAGGGCCCGCGCAAGCCGTGGTGGAGCCTACGCTCGCCACCTTCAAGTACAAGCTTCACCTTCATGCCACGAACATGCGACGCAGCAGGTGGGGTGTGATGGATTCATGCCGCGTCGCGTCCGGTGCTTCCTGCTTCGTTCGTTGACGTGTGGCGAGGTGCATCCCTATCGTCGGACAATGCCAGACCCCTCCGTGAGCAACCGTCCGCAGGCCCCCGAACTGGGACTGATGACGCGCGAAGGAGCGGTCCGCGCCGCGGACATCTACCAGCGGCTGCGCGAGGCCGCCCCCGTGTCCTGGTCGCCGACCTTCATGGGCTGGCTGATCATGGGTCACGCGGAGGTGACGAGCGCGTTCCGCCACCCGCAGCTGAGCTCCGAACGCGTGGACGCGACGCTCGAACCCCAGCTTCGCCGCGCCGCGCCGGGCACCACCGACCACCTGCTGCGCTTCACGCGCAGGTTCATCACCATGAAGGATGGGACGGCCCACGCCACGACGCGCAGGTGGGCCAGCCGGGGGTTCGGTCCCCAGCGCCTCGCCAGCTGGCGCCCCGTGGTGGAGCGGACCACCCACGACCTGCTGGACGCGGTGGCGGCCCGCGGAGAGCTGGATGTCGTCAAGGACTTCGCCGACCCGCTCCCCGGGCGCGTCATCACCGCGCTGTTCGGCGTGGCCACCGCGGACCAGCCGATGTTCCACGAGTGCTCGGAGCGGATCGCCGCGTTCTTCGGGGGCGCGCTGCACCAGATGGAAGCCGCCGCGCCGCGCGCCAATGCCGCCATCGCGCGGCTGGACGCCTACTTCCGGGGTCGGCTCGCGCAGGAGCGGCATCAACCGGGAGAGGACCTGCTGGGTCTGTGGATCGCGGGGCACGAGGGCGCGGAGCTGGACGAAGAGGACGTGGTGGCCCAGTGCATCGCCACGCTGGTGGGCGGCAACATCACCACCACGGATCAACTGGCGATTGGCGCGCGCGTGTTCCTGGAGCATCCCGAACAGCTGCGCCTCCTGCGCGAACAGCCGGAGCTGGCGCGGCCGGCGGCGGAGGAGCTGGTGCGCTTCGAGGGCTCGGTGCCCTTCATGCACCGCATCGTCAAGGAGGACTTCGAGTTCGGCGGCAAGCCCTTCAAGAAGGGGCAGACCGCGTTCCTGGGCATCACCTCCGGCAACCATGATCCGCGCGTCTTCGAAGCGCCGGAGCGCTTCGACATCCTGCGCAAGCCAGGGCCCAACCTCGGCTACGGTACGGGGCGCCACACCTGTCTGGGCATCCACCTGGCGCGTCTGGAATTGGAGGTCGCGTTGCAGACGTTGTTCCAGCGCCTGCCAGGGCTCCGGTTGGATGAGCGCCGACCTCCCCGGGTGAAATTCAACCTGCTCACCCGGGGCCTCGAGTCCCTCATGGTCAGGTTCTGACCCCGTCTGGAGAAGAAGCCTTGGACCGTCCGTCCCCTGGAGCACAAGCGCTGTCGCCGGTGAAGCAGCGGCTGCTGGAGCAGCTGCGCGGCCAGCAACAGGCCGCGCGTACCGGCACGCCCCGGGGCCGCGCCGAGCTGCCCGTCGTCGCCCTCAACGCGGAAGGGGACCGGGTCCCCTTCTTCTGCGTGGCCCCCGCCGGTGGCAGCCCGCTGTGCTACCTGGAGCTGGCGCGGGCCCTGGGGCCGGATCAACCCTTCTACGGCTTCCAGTCCCAGGGACTGCTGGACGGCAAGCCGATGCTGTCGAGCGTGGAGGACATGGTCACGCTCTACCTCCAGGGTCTGCGCGCCGTGCAGCCCGCGGGGCCCTACCTGCTGGGAGGGTGGTCGTTTGGCGGCATCGTCGCCTTCGAGATGGCCCGGCGCCTGGAGGCCGAGGGTGAGAAGGTCGCCCTGCTGGCGCTGCTGGACGGCGGCGTGGTGCACGCGGACAAGCCCCTCAAGCTGCACCGGCCCCGCGACCTGGCGCTGTGGTTGATGATCCTGGGCAACTACGTGTCGAAGCTGAAGCCGCCGACCTCCTACGAAGAGCTGCGCGTCCTGGCGCAGTGGGTGGGCGTCAGCCTGCCCCTGTCGCCCCGGGAGAACCTGCAGGGTGGCGTGGCCTCGCAGTGGCGCTTCATCCGGCGCATGGGCCACGACCTGCTCAACGCCGTGCAGATGTTCACGACGAACACGCGGGCGGGCAGCCGCTACGTTCCCGGGCCTTATGGCGGTGGTCGCGTCGCGCTTCTGCGCACGCCGCAGGACGTCCATGTGGAAGCGGATCCGCTGATCAACGGCGTGCGAAGGTATTGCACCGGCGAGCTTGAGATCTACGAAACGCCCGGCAGCCATCTGGCCCTGATGATGGACAAGGACCAGGTCGAAGCGCTCGCGAAGCAACTGCGCTGGTGCCTGGAGCGGGCGGTGGCACCGTAGCCGTCCGCGGGCCGCCGTGGGACCGGCCCCTCCGGCATGGGGTCAGGAACGACATGGAAAGGGACGACCGCACGTGAGACGCGTCGAAGAGCTTCTGTCGGAGCTGCGTCAGAAGGGCATCACCCTCCACATGGAGGGAGAGAAGCTGCGGTGCCGGGCTCCACGTGGGGCGCTCGACGCGCGCATGCGCGCGGCCGTGGAGGAGCACAAGGAGGAGCTGCTCGCTTTCCTGCGCCGTGCCACCCCCGCCGCGCCGCTGCCCCAGCTGGTCCCCGCTCTCGCGCAGCGCTTCGAACCCTTCCCGCTGACGGACGTCCAGCACGCCTACTGGTTGGGTCGCAGCGGCGCCTTCGAGCTGGGCCAGGTCTCCACCCACGGCTACTGCGAGCTGGAGAGCCGCGGCCTGGATCCGGTCCGGCTGGAGGCCGCCCTGCGCCAGCTCATCGCGCGGCATGACATGCTCCGGGCCGTCATCCTCCCGGATGGACGGCAGCGGATTTTGGAGTCCCCGCCGCCCTACCAGCTCGCGGTGGTGGACCTGCGCGGACAGCCCGGGGAGGTCATCGAGGCCCGGCTCGCGGCCCTGCGGCAGGAGATGGCGCACCAGGTCCTCCCGTCGGACCGCTGGCCCCTGTTCGACATCCGGGCCTCGCTCATGGACGGGCAGCGGCTGAGGCTCCACCTGAGCCTCGACGCGCTCATCGCGGACGTGTGGAGCATGGGGCTCATCTTTCGCGAGTGGGCCTGGCTCTACCACCACCCCGGGCAGCCCCTGCCGCCGCTGGCGCTGTCCTTCCGCGACTACGTCCTCGCCGAGCAGGCCCTGCGGGAGACGGAGCACCACGCGCGCTCCAAGGCCTACTGGATGGGCCGGCTGGACACCCTGGCCCCCGCGCCCGAGCTGCCCCTGTCCAAGAGCCCCAGCGCGCTGGAGGAGACCGTCTTCGAGCGCCGGGCCTTCCTCTTGTCCCGCGAGGACTGGCAGGCGCTGAAGCATCAGGCCACCCAGGCGGGCCTCACGCCCTCCGTGGCGATCTTCGCCGCGTTCGCGGAGGTGCTGGGCACCTGGAGCAAGAACCCCCGGTTCACGCTCAACCTGACGCTCTTCAACCGCCTGCCGCTGCACTCCCAGGTGGACGGACTCGTCGGGGACTTCACGTCGCTGACGCTGCTGGAGGTGGACCACTCGCGCCCGGAGTCCTTCACGGACCGGGGCCTGCGGCTGCAGGAGCAGCTCTGGCGGGATCTGGATCACCGCCACTTCAGCGGCGTGCGCGTCCTGCGGGAGCTGGCGCGTCGCGAGGGCGGTGGCCAGAAGGCGCTCATGCCCGTCGTCTTCACCAGCACCCTGGCGCTCGGCGCCGCCGGGCAGACCTCGCCCGAGGAGGACTGGCTGGGCGAGGTGCTCTACGGCATCGGGCAGACGCCCCAGGTCTGGTTGGATCACCAGCTCGTGGAGCAGCGCGGCGGTGCCCTGCTCTTCACCTGGGATGCCGTGGAGGCGCTGTTTCCTCCGGGCCTGTTGGACGACATGTTCGGCGCCTACGAGCAGTTGGTGCGCCAGCTGGCCATGGGCCACACCGGATGGAGCGCGGAGCGCACCGCGCTGTTGCCCGCCTCCCAGTTGGCGGAGCGCCAGGGCGCCAACGCCACCCTGCATCCGCCTTCCGAACAGCTGCTGCACGGCCTCTTCGAGGAGCAGGCCCGGCGCCATCCCGACGCGCCGGCCGTCATCACCCCGGAGCGCACGCTGTCCCATGCCGACGTGGCCCGGGTGGCGCGTCAGGTCGCCACCTCCCTGCGGGAGCGCGGCGTCGGCGCGAACACGCTCGTCGCCGTCATCATGGACAAGGGCTGGGAGCAGGTCCCCGCCGTGCTCGGCATCCTCATGGCGGGCGCGGCGTACCTGCCCATTGATGCGCGGTGGCCCGCGACGCGCAGGGCCGCGCTGCTGGAGCAGGCCGGCGTCGTCCTGGCCGTGACGCAGACCGCCCTGGAGGACACCCTGGAGTGGCCCCCGGGCGTGCACCGGCTGTCCCTCGATGAGCAGGCGCTGCACGCGCCCGACCCCGGACCGCTCCCTTTCGTCGCGCAGGATCCGGACGGGCTCGCGTACATCATCTACACGTCCGGCTCCACGGGGGTCCCGAAGGGGGTGATGATCAGCCATCGCGGCGCGGTCAACACGCTGCTCGACATCAACCGCCGCTTCGCCATCGGGCCTGGGGATCGCACGCTCGCCATCTCCGCGCTGACGTTCGACCTGTCGGTCCACGACATCTTTGGAATGCTGGCCGCGGGCGGGGCCGTCGTCATCCCGAGCACGGACGAGGCGCGGGATCCCGCCTGCGTGGCGCGGCTCATGACGGAGCACGGGGTGACGGTGTGGAACTCCGTGCCCGCCCTGATGCAGTTGCTGGTCGACTACCTGGGAGCCCATCCCGGGCAGGTGCCGCCGGGCCTGCGCCTGTGCCTGCTCAGCGGTGACTGGGTGCCCCTGGCGCTGCCTCCCTCCATCCGGTCGCACTGGCCCGAGGCGCGGACCGTCAGCCTGGGAGGCGCCACCGAGGCCTCCATCTGGTCCATCTTCCACCCCATCGGGGAGATTGCCCCGGACTGGAAGAGCATCCCCTACGGCAAGCCGCTGGCGAACCAGCACCTCCACGTCCTCAACCCGGCGCTCGAACCGTGCCCGGTCTGGGTGCCGGGGGCGCTCTACATCGGCGGACAGGGCCTGGCGCTCGGCTACTGGCGCGACGCGGAGCGCACGCAGGCCAGCTTCATCACCCACCCGCGCACCGGCGAGCGGCTCTACAAGACGGGCGACCTGGGACGCTACCTGCCGGGTGGCGACATCGAGTTCCTCGGCCGCGAGGACTTCCAGGTCAAGGTCAACGGCTTCCGCATCGAGCTGGGGGAGATTGAAACCGCCCTGCTGCAACACCCGGACGTGAAGGAGACCGTCGTCACCGCGGTCGGTGAGCTCCGCGGTCCCAAGCAGCTCCTCGCCTATGTCGTCCCAGGCGGGAGTCAGGGCTCACGACTGCTGGAGGGTGAGCACGCCGAACCGGGAGAGGTCCACGCCCGATGGCGGGCGCTCATCGAAGCGGGCCGCGCGGAGGCCCGCCGGGACACGCAGGACATCGAGGGCTTCACCGCGCTCTGGGGCGCCCTGGATGGCATCTACCTGGACGCCGTCTGCCGCGCCCTGCGCGAGCTGGGGGCCTACGCCACGCCGGGCGAACGTCATGAGCGCTCCGAGCTGATGGCGCGCTGTCGCCTTTCACCCCGGTATGAGCGGTGGCTCGCGCGAGCCCTCCAGGCCCTCACCCGCGAGGGGCACCTCCTCCAGGAGGGGGAGCGCTTCACCAACCCGGCGCCGCTTCCGGTGAAGCCGCGCGAGGCTCGGCGCGAGGAGCTGGGCCGGCACCTGAAGGCCAGCGCGGGCTTCGCGATGGGGGACGTGGAGAAGTTCCTCGACGTAGCCGAGGGGCTGGCGGACATCCTCACCGAGCGCGTCCACTCCGCCCAGGTCTACGCCGCGGAGGAGACGCCGCGCGTCTACCAGAAGCTCTTCCCCCGGGCGAACGCCACCGCCGCCCAGGTGATGCGCGCGGTCGTCGAGCAGCTACCGGCGGAGCGCCCCCTGCGCATCATCGAGGTGGGAGGCGGCTACGGCACGGCCACCGTCCACCTGCTGCCGCTGCTGCCCGCGGAGCGCACCAGCTACGTCTTCACCGACATCTCCCAGTACTTCCTCCAGGAGGCGCGAAAGCAGTTCGCGCGCTTCCCGTTCCTCGCCTACGAGCGGCTGGACGTGGAGAAGCCGCCCGTGGCCCAGGGCTTCGAAGCGCACGCCTACGACGTCGTCGTCGCGGTCAGCGTGCTGCACGGCACCGCGCGCATCGAGGAGAGCCTGCGACACCTGCGCTCGCTGCTGGCGCCGGGCGGGGTGCTGCTGATCATCGAGGAGACGCGCTTCTTCCCCTCGTTCGATCTGGGCATGGGATTGCAGCAGGGCTTCGACCGGTTCGTGGACGACGAGCTGAGGAGCGCCCACCCGCTGCTGTCGCGCGAGCTCTGGCAGCGCATGCTCGCCCAGACGGGCTTCGAGGAGAGCGAGGTGCTGCACCAGCCGGGCACCCTGTCGGACTACCTGGGGTTCGACGTCATCCTGGCGCGTGGGCCGCTGTCGACGCGGCGGGGCCGGTGGGATGTGTTGCGCGAACACCTCTCCCAGCGGCTGCCGCCGTACATGGTGCCGTCCTCCTTCGTGATGCTGGACGCGCTGCCGTTGACGGCCAACGGCAAGGTGGACCGGCGGGCCCTGCCCCTGCCAAACGCGACTCGCGCGGCCCGTGCGGAGGCAGGCACGTCGCCGCGCAATCCCACCGAGGCGGCCCTGGCGAGGATCTGGGCGGAGGTGCTCGGACTGGAGCGGCTGGGCGTCCACGACGACTTCTACGAGGTGGGCGGAGACTCCCTGCTGGCCACGCAGATCTCCACGCGCGCCAGGGATCACTTCCAGGTGGAGGTGCCGCTGCGGACCCTTCTGGAGCTGCGCACGGTCGCGGCGCTCGCGGCCCACCTGGACGCCGCGAACGCAGGGCACACCGCCGCCGTCGATGACCTCAAGGCGCGGGTGGCCGCGGGCGCGCTGGAGGGCGCGGAACTGGATGCGCTCCGGGAGCTGCTCGCGGAAGTGGACGCCGCGCCCGGCGATGAGTCCCGTCATGGATGACCTGCTCAAGCAGTTGCAGCGCCTGCCCCCGGAGCAGCGCGAGCAGATCCTCCAGAAGCTCGCCCGGCGGCAGCCCGCGTCCGCGAGGGAGAAGGTCCCAGCGGAGTCCGCCATCCCCCGGGTCGCGCGACAGCCGAGGATGCCGCTGTCGTTCGCTCAGCAGCGGCTCTGGTTCCTGTGCCAGTTCGAGGGCCAGAGCCTCGCCTACAACATCCCCGGCGTCCTGCGCCTCGACGGGCCGCTGCGACACGAAGCGCTTGAGCAGTGCCTGAACACCATCGTCCAGCGCCACGAGGCCCTGCGGGCCTCGTTCCTGCTCGACGCGGACGCCCCCATCCAGGTGATTGCCCCGGAGCTGGCGGTGCCGCTGCCCGTCGTGGATCTCCAGGGCCTGGACAGCGCCGCGCAGGATGACGAAGTCCAGCGACGGGCCACGCAGGAGGCGCGCACGCCCTTCTCGCTGGACCGGCCGCCCCTGCTGCGGCTCACGCTGCTGCGGCTCGCCCCGGAGCGGCATGTCCTGCTCCTCACGTTCCATCACATCGTGTTCGACGGGTGGTCCATCCACCTGTTCGTCCGGGAGCTGACCCAGCTCTACGCGGCCTCAATGAATGGAACGCCCGGCCCGCTGCCGGAGCTGACCCTCCAGTACGTCGACTTCGCGTGCTGGCAGCGGGAGTGGCTGCGCGGCGACAAGCAGGAGCGCGAGCTCGCCTACTGGAAGAAGCAGCTCACCGGGGCACCCGCGCAGGTCGCGCTGCCGACGGATCGCCCCCGGCCTCCCGTACAGTCCTTTCGCGGGGACGCCGTGTCCTTCCATCTGGGGCGCAGGCTCACGCAGCAGCTCAAGGCGGTGGGGGAGAAGACAGGGGCCACGCTGTTCATGGTGCTGCTGGGCGCCTTCGCGGGCCTGCTGCACCGCTACCGGGCCGGCGACGATCTCGTGGTGGGCACGCCCATCGCCAACCGGGGCCGCCGCGAGCTCGAATCGCTCATCGGCTTCTTCGTCAACACGCTGGCCCTGCGCATCGACCTGGGCGGGGATCCGTCCTTCCTCCAGCTCGTGGAGCGCGTGCGGCGCGTCACCCTGGACGCATACACCCACCAGGATCTCCCCTTCGAGCGGCTGGTCGAAGAGCTGCACCCGGAGCGCAACCTCAGCAGCAACCCCGTGGTGCAGGTCCTCTTCGCCCTGCAGAACACGCCCGCCGGCCTAATTGAACTGCCGGGGCTCATCGTCACGCCGCTGGAGATGCCGGCCGTCACGGCCAAGTTCGACCTCACGCTCCTGATGGAGGACACGGCCGAAGGGCTGCGGGGCTGGTTGGAATTCAGCACGGACCTCTTCGACCCCGCTTCGGTCCGCCGCATGGCCTTGCACTACGAGAACCTGCTGGCGGGGATCGCCGCGGATGCGCATCAGCCCCTGAGCGCCCTGCCCCTGCTGACGCGAGCAGAAGCCCAGCAGGTGGTGGAGGAGTGGAACCGCACCGACGTGGTGTACCCGGAGCAGGACTGCCTGCACGCGCTCATCGAAGCCCAGGTGCGCCGCACTCCCGACGCCACCGCCCTCGTCTTCGAAGGCCACTCCCTCACCTACCGCCAGTTGGATGAGCGCGCCAACCAGCTCGCCTGGCACCTGCGCTCCCTCGGCGTCGGCCCCGAGTCCTCCGTCGCCGTCTGCCTGGAGCGCTCCGTCGAGCTCGTCATCGCCCTGCTGGGCGTCCTCAAGGCCGGCGCCGCCTACGTGCCCCTGGACCCGGGCTACCCCGCCGAGCGCCTCGCCTTCATGCTCTCCGACTGCGCCGCCCCCGTCCTCCTCACCCAGCGCGCGCTCGCCTCCACCCTCCCGACTTCCTCCTCCGCCGCCCGCGTCCTCTTCCTCGACGAGGCCGCGCCCCTGCTCGCGCTCCAGCCCTCCGGCCCGCTCGCGCTCGCCCTCGCACCCGACGCCCTCGCCTACGTCATCTACACCTCGGGCTCCACCGGCCAGCCCAAGGGCGCCATGAATTCCCACCGCGCCGTCGCCAACCGCCTCCTCTGGATGCAGCGCTCCTTCCAACTCGGGCCCAACGACGCCGTCCTCCAGAAGACGCCCTTCAGCTTCGACGTCTCCGTCTGGGAATTCTTCTGGCCCCTGCTCAGCGGCGCACGCCTCGTCCTCGCGCGCCCCGGCGGACACCAGGACAGCGCCTACCTGGCCCACCTCATCCACCAGCAGCGCATCACCACCCTCCACTTCGTCCCCTCCATGCTGCGCGCCTTCCTGGAGCAGCCCGACCTCTCCGGCTGCTCCGGCCTGCGCTACGTCTTCACCTCCGGAGAAGGCCTCCCCGCCGACGTCCAGCAGCGCTTCGCCTCCCGCCTCTCCGCCCAGCTCCACAACCTCTACGGCCCCACCGAGGCCGCCATCGACGTCACCGCCTGGCACTGCGCCCTTCCCAGCCCCACCCCTGTCGTCCCCCTGGGCAGGCCCGTCGCCAACACCCGCGTCTACGTCCTCGACGCCCACCTGCGGCCCGTCCCGCTCGGCGTCCCAGGTGAGCTCTTCCTCGCGGGCGTCCAGCTCGCTCGCGGATACCTGCACCGCCCCGCACTCACCGCCGAGCGCTTCATCCCGGACCCCTTCAGCCCCACCCCCGGCGCACGCCTCTACCGCACCGGAGACCTCACCCGATGGCTCCCCGGCGGCGTCCTCGAGTTCCTCGGCCGCCTGGATGAGCAGGTGAAGCTGCGCGGCCTACGCATCGAGCTGGGGGAGATTGAAGCCGCACTGCGCCTGCATCCCGCCGTCTCCCAGGCCGTCGTCCTCGCTCGACGCGATTCCCCGGACCGACTCCAACTCGTCGCCTATGTCGCGCCGCACGCGGACCCGTCCGTCCTCACCGACGACCTGCGACGCTTCCTGTTGGAGAAGCTGCCGGACTACATGGTGCCGGCGTTCTTCGTCGTGATGGACGCCCTGCCGCTCTCACCGAACGGCAAGGTGGATCGGCGCGCCCTGCCCGCGCCGCGCGTGGATCCGGAGTCTCCCGCGGAGTCCTCGGCACAGCCTCGCAGCCCCACCGAGGAGGCCCTGGCCACGATCTGGAGCCACGTGCTGGGACGGGAGCGGATCGGGCTCGCCGACAACTTCTTCGGACTCGGGGGCGATTCCATCCTGGGCATCCGGATCATCACCGCCGCGAGGGCCATCGGGCTGGAGCTCGCCCTGCCCCAGCTCTTTCAACACCAGACGCTCCAGGCCCTGGCCCGCGCGGCCGAACAGGGACCGAACCCCGTCCCGGAGCGCCCCAGACTCCAGCCCTTCGAGCTCGTGTCACCGGAGGAGCGCGAGCGCCTGCCGCCCGGGCTCGAGGACGCCTATCCCCTGGCGACGCTGCAAGCGGGGATGCTCTTCCACAGCGAGCTTCGCCCCGACACGCCCGTCTACCACGACGTCTTCAGCTACCACCTGCGCGCGCGCCTGGAGCCGGACCTGCTCGTCCAGGCCCTCCACGAATTGGTGGAGCGACACCCCATCCTGCGGACCGGCTTCGCGCTGTCTGGCTTCAAGCAGCCCCTGCAATGCGTGCACGCGAAGGCGGAGCCTCTCGTGGGCTTCACGGAGCTGGGGCACCTGGACGCAGCGGCGCAGGAGGCTGCCGTGGAAGCCTGGAGCCTCCAGGAGCGGGCCACGCCCTTCGACTGGATGCGGCCTCCGCTGATCCGCTTCCAGGTCCATGCCCGCGGCGCGGAAGGCTTCACCCTGAGCCTCGGGTTCCACCACGCCATCCTCGATGGGTGGAGCGTGGCCACGCTGGTCACCGAACTGCTCCAGCGCTACCTGGCGCTGACCGGCCGGGACGCGGGCACACCGGCGCCTCCGCTCGGGCAGCACTACCGGGACTTTGTCGCCCTGGAGCAGCAGGCGCTGACGTCCGACGCGACGCGGGCCTTCTGGAAGGAACGACTCGCGGAGGCGAGCCCGTCGCGGCTGCCGCGCTGGCCGGGAGATCGCACGGCCCGGACGGGAACGCAGGGCGAGCTGGAGGTGCCGCTCTCCGATGCGCTCTCCCAGGGGCTGAAGCGGCTGGCGGGACTGGCGGGAGTGCCGCTCAAGAGCGTGCTCCTGGCCGCGCACCTGCGGGTGCTGCGCCACCTCGGCGAACAGCGGGTGCTGACGGGCCTCGTCTCCCACGGGCGCCTGGAGGAAGCGGATGGGGAGCGGGTGCTGGGTTTGTTCCTGAACACCCTGCCCATCGTGATGGACCTCCCGGCGGGCACGTGGATCGAACTGGCACGTCAGGCCTTCCAGGCCGAGCGCGCCGCGATGCCCTTCCGGCGGCTGCCCCTCGCGGAGATCCAACGCCTGGCGGGAGGACAGACCCTCTTCGAAACGGTCTTCAACTTCGCCCACTTCCACGTCTACCAGGGCGTCGTCCAGCAGGAGGGCATCGAGATCGCGGGCGGGAAGTTCTTCGAACAGACGCACTTCACGCTCGCCGCCAACTTCCAACTCGACCTCTTCGGACGTCAGGTCCGGCTGCGGCTGAGCTACGACGCGGGAGAACTCGACACGATGCAGGTGGAGCGCCTGGGCGGCTACTACGCGCGGGTCCTCCAGGCCATGGCGAGCAAGCCCGAGGCGCGCCACGAAACCGCCTCCTTGTTGACGCACGAAGAAGCGCAGCAGGTGGTGGAGGAGTGGAACCACACCGACGTGGTGTACCCGGAGCAGGACTGCCTGCACGCACTCATCGAAGCCCAGGCGCGCCGCACCCCCGACGCCACCGCCCTCGTCTTCGAAGGCCAATCCCTCACCTACCGCCAGTTGGATGAGCGCGCCAACCAGCTCGCCTGGCACCTGCGCTCCCTCGGCGTCGGCCCCGAGTCCTCCGTCGCCGTCTGCCTGGAGCGCTCCGTCGAGCTCGTCATCTGCCTGCTGGGCGTCCTCAAGGCCGGCGCCGCCTACGTGCCCCTGGACCCGGGCTACCCCGCCGAGCGCCTCGCCTTCATGCTCTCCGACTGCGCCGCCCCCGTCCTCCTCACCCAGCGCGCGCTCGCCTCCACCCTCCCGACTTCCTCCTCCGCCGCCCGCGTCCTCTTCCTCGACGAGGCCGCGCCCCTGCTCGCGCTCCAGCCCTCCGGCCCGCTCGCGCTCGCCCTCGCACCCGACGCCCTCGCCTACGTCATCTACACCTCGGGCTCCACCGGCCAGCCCAAGGGCGCCATGAATTCCCACCGCGCCGTCGCCAACCGCCTCCTCTGGATGCAGCACTCCTTCCAGCTCGGGCCCAACGACGCCGTCCTCCAGAAGACGCCCTTCAGCTTCGACGTCTCCGTCTGGGAGTTCTTCTGGCCCCTGCTCAGCGGCGCTCGCCTCGTCCTCGCGCGCCCCGGCGGCCACCAGGACAGCGCCTACCTGGCCCACCTCATCCTCCAGCAGCGCGTCACCACCCTCCACTTCGTCCCCTCCATGCTGCGTGCCTTCCTGGAGCAGCCCGACCTCTCCGGCTGCTCCGGCCTGCGCTACGTCTTCACCTCCGGCGAAGGCCTCCCCGCCGAACTCCAGCAGCGCTTCGCCTCCCGCCTCTCCGCCCAGCTCCACAACCTCTACGGCCCCACCGAGGCCGCCATCGACGTCACCGCCTGGCACTGCGCCCTTCCCAGCCCCACCCCCGTCGTCCCCCTGGGCAGGCCCGTCGCCAACACCCGCGTCTACGTCCTCGACTCCCACCTGCGGCCCGTCCCGCTCGGCGTCCCCGGGGAGCTCTTCCTCGCGGGCGTCCAGCTCGCTCGCGGATACCTGCACCGCCCCGCACTCACCGCCGAGCGCTTCATCCCGGACCCTTTCAGCTCCACGCCGGGCGCGCGCCTCTACCGCACCGGAGACCTCACCCGGTGGCTGCCCGGCGGCGTCCTTGAGTTCCTCGGCCGCCTGGATGAGCAGGTCAAACTGCGTGGACTGCGCATCGAGCTGGGGGAGATTGAAGCCGCCCTGCGCCTGCATCCCGCCGTCTCCCAGGCCGTCGTCCTCGCTCGGCGCGATTCCCCGGAACGACTCCAACTCGTCGCCTATGGCGTTCCCTCGATGGAGCAGGCCCATCCGCTGCTGCGCAGGGTGCGCTGGCAGAAGGAGGGCCTGCTGGAGGAGACCACGCTCCGGGACCTGCCCAACGGGATGACGGTCACCCACCTCAACCCGGGTGAAACAGACTTCCTCTACGAGGAGATCTTCCACCAGAACAGCTACCTGCGGCACGGCCTCACGCTGCGGGACGGGGACTGCGTCTTCGACGTGGGCGCGAACATCGGCCTCTTCACGCTCTTCGCCGCACAGCAGGCCCGGAAGGTCCGCGTCTTCGCCTTCGAGCCCATCCCGCGCATCTTCGAGAAGCTGCGCATGAACGTCGCGCTGCACGGCGTGGATGCCGTGCCCATCGAGGCGGGCCTCTCCCGTGAGCAGGGACGCGCCACCTTCACGTACTACCCGCATGTCTCCATCGTCTCGGGCCGCTTCGCCGACGCGGGCGAGGAGCGCGCGGTCGTCGCCGCGTACCTCCAGGGTCAGCAGGGCACATCCCCGGGCACCGCGCCCGACAAGGCCCAGGTGGACGAACTGCTCACCTCCCGCCTGCGAGGCGAGCTGGTGGACTGCCAGCTGCGGACCGTGTCCGACGTCATGCGCGAGCACGGCGTGGAGCGCATCGACCTGCTGAAGGTCGACGTGGAGAAGAGCGAAGCGGATGTCCTCGCGGGCATCGCCGAAGAGGACTGGCCCCGCATCCGACAGGTGGTCGTCGAGGTCCACGACAAGGACGGCCGGCTGGAGCAGCTCACGCGGTTGCTGAAGCAGCATGGCTTCGAGCTCGTCGTCGAACAGGAGGAGGGCCTCCAGGACTCCGGCCTTCACGGCATCTGGGCGCGTCGGCCCGAAGCCACGGCTCCCGCGCGCGCGTCGCAGACGCCCGGCCCGCTGCCCTTCAGCAGCCCGCGCACCTGGGCCGAGGACCTGCGGCAGTCGCTCGCGCGCACGCTGCCGGAGTACATGATTCCGGAGTTCTTCGTGCCCCTGGACGCGCTGCCGCTGTCTCCGTCCGGGAAGCTGGAGCGCCGCGCCCTGCCCGCGCCGGACGTCTCCTCGCTCCGTCAGGGGCGGGAGCTGGTCCTTCCGCGCACGCCGGATGAACAGCTCATCGCATCCATCTGGCAGGGCGTCCTGGGCCTCACCGAGGTCGGCGTCGACGAGAGCTTCTTCCGGCTGGGCGGGCACTCGCTGCTGGCCACGCAGGTGCTTTCCCGGTTGAGGGACGCACTCCAGTTGGAGCTGCCCCTTCAGTTGATTTTCGACGCTCCCACCGTGGCCACCCTGGCCCAGGCCCTCGCTGCGCACCGCCAGAGCGCGGCGCCGCGCCCCTCACCGACCGCCATCCCCAGGCTCTCCCGGGAGCGCCACCGCGCGAAGAGCCCTCCGCCGAACAAGCCTGGCACCTGAGCCCAAGAGCCTCCCCATGTCCGCCGACACGCTGGAAGAAGCCTTCTCCTTCGCACCGTCCTTCGCGCAGGAGCGCCTCTGGTTCCTGGACCAGATGGAGCCGGGCAACCCGTTCTACAACATCCCTTCACCCCTGCTGCTGACAGGCCCGCTGGACCTGGAGGTGCTGCGCGCGAGCCTCGGCGAGCTGCTGCGCCGCCACGAATCCCTGCGCACCACGTTGATCCGCGAGGAGGGCCGGCCCGTCCAGCGCGTGGCCGCCGAGCCGCGGCTGGCCCTGCCCGTCACCAGCCTGGAGCACCTGCCCGAAGCCGAGCGCGGCGCCGAGGTGAAGCGCCGGGTGGGCGAGGAGGGCGCGCGCCCCTTCGACCTGGAGCACGGCCCGCTACTCAGGGCCCGCGTGCTGAAGCTCTCCGGCACGTCCCATGTCCTGCTGCTGGTGATGCACCACATCATCTCCGACGGGTGGTCCCTGGGCGTGCTGCTGCGGGAGCTGGCCACGCTCTACGGCGCCTTCGCCCAGGGCGCGCCCAGCCCGCTGCCGGAGCTGCCCATCCAGTACGCGGACTTCGCACACTGGCAGCGGGAGTACCTGGCCGGCGAGGTGCTGGAGAAGCAGCTGCGGTACTGGAAGCAGCAGCTCACCGGCGCGCCGCCCCTGGCGGCCCTGGCCACGGACAGGCCCCGCCCGGCGGTCCAACGGTACCGGGGTGAGGCCGAGCCCATCGAACTGCCTCGCGCGCTCACCACCGCGCTCAAGCAACTCAGTGACAGCTCTGGCGCCAGCCTCTTCATGACGCTGCTGTCCGGCTTCTCCGTCCTGCTCTCCCACTACGAGGGGAGCGAGGACATCGTCGTGGGCTCGCCCATCGCCAACCGCACGCGCGCGGAGCTGGAGCCGCTCATCGGCTTCTTCGTCAACACGCTGGCGCTGCGGGTAGACCTCTCCGGGGACCCCCGCTTCACGGAGCTGCTGCGCCGGGTGCGCCAGCTGACCCTGGACGCCTACGCCCACCAGGACATGCCCTTCGAGCGGCTGGTGGAGGTGCTGCGTCCGGAGCGCAGCCTGAGCCACAACCCCATCGTCCAGGTCGTCTTCGCCTTGCAGAACGCCCCCGCGCCCGGCGTGGAGCTGCCGGCGGGCTTGCGGATGAGCCAGATGGAGTACGACAGCGGCTGGGTGCGGTTCGATCTGGAGCTGCACCTCTGGGAGACGCCGACAGGGCTGGGGGGCCGCTGTCTGTACAACACGGACCTGTTCGACGCGGCCAGCATCCAGCGGCTGCTCGGCCACTACCGCAACCTGCTGGAGGGGCTCGTGGCCCAGCCCCAGGCCCGGGTCTCCGCGCTGCCCATGCTGACGGCCGCCGAGCGGACCCAGCTGCTCGACACGTGGAGCGGCACCCGGTCCGCGCCTGCTTCGGGAGACTGCATCCCGGACCTCTTCAGCGCGCGGGCCCTGGCCGCGCCGGAGCGCGTGGCCTTGAGCCTCGGCACGCGACAGCTCACCTACGGGGAGCTCGAAGCCCGCTCCAACCAGCTCGCGTGGCACCTGCGGACGTTGGGGGTCGGTCCGGAAACGCCCGTGGCGCTCCAGGTCGAGCGCTCGTTCGAGATGGTGGTGGGGCTACTCGGCATCCTCAAGGCGGGGGGCGTCTACGTCCCGTTGGATCCAGCCGATCCTCCCGCGCGTCGGCGGGCGCTGCTCGAACTTTCGGGCGCATCCCTCATCCTCACGCAGCAGCGGCTGGCCGCCCCGCTGCGTGACACCGGGGCCCGGGTGCTCCTGCTCGACGAAGCGGACGGAGCGCTCGCGTCCGCCCGCCAGGACCGCTTCCCGGTGTCCCTCCACCCGGAGCAGCTGGCGTACATCCTGTTCACCTCGGGCTCCACGGGGGAGCCCAAGGCCGTGTGCGTGCCCCACCGGGGCGTGGTCCGGCTCGTCAAGGACGCGGACTACGTCCGGATCCACCCGGACGACGTCTTCCTCCAACTGGCGCCGCTGGCCTTCGACGCCTCGACCTTCGAAATCTGGGGCAGCCTGCTCAACGGCGCCCGGCTGGCGCTCATGCCGCCCCATGCGCCGACGCTGGAGGAGATCGGCGCGGCCCTCCGCCAGCACGGGGTGTCGATCCTCTGGATGACCGCGGGCCTGTTCCGCGTGATGGTGCAGGAGCGCCTGGAAGATTTGCGGCCGGTGCGCCAACTGCTGGCGGGCGGTGACGTGCTGCCGGTCGCCGAGGTCCACCGGGTCCTGGAGTCGCTGCCGGGCTGCCGTCTCATCAACGGCTACGGGCCCACCGAGAACACCACCTTCACCTGCTGTCATCCCATCACCCGGCGGCCCACTGGCGCGGTGCCCATTGGCCGCCCCATCTCCCAGACCCACGTCTACGTCCTGGACGCGAACCTGCGGCCCGTTCCTCCCGGGCTGGTGGGGGAGTTGTACGCGGGGGGCGAGGGCGTGGCGCGCGGGTACCTGGGCCGTCCGGACCTCACCGCGCAGGCCTTCGTGCCCCACCCCTTCAGCGACGTGCCGGGTGCGCGGCTGTACCGGACAGGAGACCTCGCGCGGTGGCTTCCGGACGGCACGCTCGCGTTCGTCGGCCGCGATGACGGACAGGCGAAGCTGCGCGGCTTCCGGATCGACCCGGGCGAAATCGAGAGCCTGCTCGCGCGCCACCCGGCCGTCAGGCAGGCCGCGGTCGGGATTCGCGAGGACACCCCGGGCGACAAGCGGCTGGTCGCCTACGTCGTCCCCGAACCGGACCAGGGCCCGCCAGCGGAGGCTGTCCAGGGGCTCGTCGCGGACCACGTGTCCGGCTGGCAGAAGCTGTTCGACCAGACCATCTACGGCAACGAGCAGGCAGCGCCGGATCCGCTCTTCAACACCCAGGGCTGGGTGAGCAACTACGACGGGCAACCGCTCCCCGTGCCGCACATGCGCGTCTGGGCGGAGGACATCGTGGGACAGGTGCGCGCGCTGCGGCCGGAGCGCGTGCTGGAGCTCGCCTGCGGCACCGGCATGCTGCTCTTCCAGTTGGCGCCCCACTGCGCGAGCTACGTGGGGACGGACTTCTCCCAGGTGTCGCTGGACTACGTGCGGCGCCAGGTGGAGTCCCAGGGCACGCGCTTCGCGAACGTGCGGCTGGAGCGCCGGCTGGCGGACGACTTCCAGGGCATCGAGCCGGGCTCCTTCGACGCCGTCATCCTCAGCTCGGTGGTGCAGTACTTCCCGGACATCGACTACCTGTTGAAGGTGCTCGAAGGCAGCCTCCGCGCCGTGCGCGAAGGGGGCTTCATCTTCCTGGGCGACCTGCGCGACTTCACCCTGCTGGAGGCGTTCCACACGTCGGTGCAGCTCCACAAGGCGGAGCCGCACGTCGCCGCCGGGGAGCTCGCGCGGCGCATCCGCAAGCAGGTGGCGCAGGAGACAGAGCTGACGGTGGACCCCGCCCTCTTCCCGGCCCTGCGGGCCCGGTTCCCGGAGATAGGCCAGGTCCAGGTGCGGTTGGAGCGGGGGCGCGAGCACAACGAGCTGACCCGGTTCCGCTACCACGCCGTCCTGCACCGGGGCGCCGCGGCCCGCGCGGACGCGACGCCGGAGACCCTGTCCGCGTCCGTCGGGCTCGACGCCCTGGGCGAACGCCTGCGCCAGGGCGCGCCCGACGGGCTGCGCGTGCTGGGGCTGCCCAACGCCCGCCTCCAGCCGGAGCTGCGGGCCCTCCAGGAGCTGTCGTCCCCTGCCGGCGCCCGGACCGTGGAGGACCTGCGGCGAGAAATCGAGGCCGCGCCCCCAGGCGTGGACCCCGAGGACCTCTGGCTCCTGGGCGAACAGCTCGGCTACGACGTCGCGCCGTGCAAGTCGGACGCGGAACCGGGCCGCTTCGACGTGCTCTTCACGCGCCCGGGCCGGGCATCACGCTCCGCCGAACACCTGCCGCTGACGGCCGGCCCCGCGCACCCCAGGCCCTGGAGCGCCTACGCCAACCGGCCGCTCCAGCCCCGGACCCATTCGCACCTCTTCCAGCAGCTCAAGGACCACCTGGAGCAACACCTGCCGCGCTACATGGTGCCCGCGGCGTTCGTGGTGATGGACGCGCTGCCGCTCAACGCCAACGGCAAGGTGGAGCGCGCGGCGCTGCCCATCCCCGAGCTGCCCCAGGCCACGAGCGAAGCGCAGGTCCTGCCCCGCGACGCGACGGAGCAGACGCTCGCCACGCTCTGGGTCGGCCTCCTCGGGCTGTCCCAGGTGGGCGTGCACGACGACTTCTTCGAACTGGGCGGCCACTCGCTCCTGGCCACGCAACTGCTGTCCCGGATGCGGGAGCGCTTCCACGTCGAGCTCCCGCTGCGCAGCCTCTTCTCCGCGCCCACCATCGCCAGGCTGGCCGTGCTGGTGGAGGCGGCCCTCCAGGAGCAGCGAAGCAGCCAGGGTGCCAGTGCCCAGGAGCCGCTGCCCACGCTCGTCGCGGACCTGGCGGGGCTGCACGAGCCCTTCCCCCTCAATGACATCCAGCAGGCCTACTGGCTGGGACGCGGCGAGGCGTTCTCCCTGGGCAATGTCGCGGCCCACGTCTACTTCGAACTTGAGTGCGAGGCGTTGGACGTGGAGCGCTACGCCCAGGTGTGGCGCCAGCTGATCGCGCGGCACGACATGCTGCGCATGATCATCACCCCGGACGGCCGCCAGCGGATCCTTGAGAAGGTGCCCCCCTTCCAGCTCGCCACCCGGGATCTGCGCGACCTGCTCGAAGCGGAGCGCGCCGCGGTCCTGGAGGACGTGCGCCAGGAGCTGTCCCACCAGGTGCTCGCGACGGACCGCTGGCCCCTCTTCGACATCCGGGCCAGCCTGCTGGGCGGGGAGCGTGTCCGCCTCCACCTGAGCTTCGACGCGCTCATGGCGGATGCCCACAGCCTCTCGCTCCTCTTCCGCGAATCCTACGCCCTCTATCGCCAGCCGGAGCGGTCCCTGCCGCCGCTGGAGGTGTCCTTCCGGGACTACCTGCTCGCGGAGGAGGCCCTGCGAAACACCCGCGCCTGGCAGCGCTCGCGGGACTACTGGTGGAACCGCCTGGACACGCTGCCCCCGGCCCCCGAACTTCCGCTGGCCAGGAACCCCGCGACGCTGGAGCAGCCGCGCTTCCAGGTGCACCAGGAGCGGCTCGCGCCCGACGTCTGGAAGCGCCTGAAGGCGCGCGGCCAGGAGGCGGGGCTGACGCCCTCCGGACTGCTCCTGGCCGCGTTCTCGGAGCTGCTCGCGACGTGGAGCCGGCGCGCGGACTTCACCCTCAACCTCACCCTGTTCCGCCGGCTGCCGCTGCACCCCCAGGTGAACGACCTCGTCGGAGACTTCACCTCGCTGGTGCTCCTGGCGGTGGACACCTCGCGCCCCGGGCCCTTCCAGGAGCGGGCCCGGGCCATCCAGCAGCGGCTCTGGGAGGATCTGGAGCACCCCTACGTCAGCGGCATCGGCGTCCTGCGGGAGCTCAACCGCCGGCAGGGAAACCTGCCCGGCGCATCGACCATGCCCGTGGTCTTCACCAGCACGTTGGGGCTGGAGTCGCTCACGCCCGGCGCGGAGGTGTTGGAGGAGCTGGGCCGGCCGTTGTTCGCCAGCAGCCAGACGCCCCAGGTGTGGCTGGATCACGGCGTGACGGAGCGCGAAGGCGCGCTGCTGCTGATCTGGAGCGTCGCCGAGGAGCTGTTCCCCCCCGGGATGATCACCTCCATGTTCCAGGCCTACGGCGCGCTGCTGCGAAGGCTGGCGGACTCGGAGGCCGCCTGGCGCGAACAGCGACCCCTCCTGCTTCCTCCAGAGGAGCTGGCGGCGAGGACGGCTGCCAACGCCACCTCGGTGCCCCTCGGCGCGGAGCTCCTGCACACCCAGGTGCTCGCGCAGGCCCGGCGCACCCCCCAGGCCACCGCCCTCATCGCGCCCTCACGCACGCTGAGCTACGCGGAGCTGGACGCACAGTCGGCCCGGCTGGCCGCGAGGCTCCGGGAGCAGGGCGCGCGCCCCAACCAGTTGATCGCCGTCGTCATGGACAAAGGTTGGGAGCAGGTCGTGGCGGTCCTCGGCATCCTCCGCGCCGGGGCGGCGTACCTGCCGCTCGATGCCCGGCTCCCAGCGGAGCGCCTGCGTGGGCTGCTGGAAGACGCCGGCGTGGAGCAGGTGGTGACCCAGCCATGGATCGCCGAACGCGCGGCGTGGCCCGCCACGCTCCGGACCGTGCGGGTGGATGAGGGCCTCTCACGCGGCGAGCTTCCTTCGCTCGGAGCGCCGCTCCAGGGCCCGGAGGATCTCGCCTATGTCATCTACACCTCGGGCTCCACCGGCAGGCCGAAGGGCGTGATGATCGACCACCGGGGCGCCATCAACACGGTGCTCGACATCAACCGGCGCTACGGGCTCGGTCCCGAGGACCGGGGGCTGGCGCTGTCCTCGATGAGCTTCGATCTCTCCGTCTGGGACGTCTTCGGCGTGCTGGCGGCGGGCGGCGCGCTCGTCCTCCCCGAGTCGAATGAACACCCGGATCCGGACCACTGGGCGGAGCGCGTGGCGCTCGAGCACGTCACGGTGTGGAACTCGGTGCCCGCGCTGATGGAACTCTACCTGTCCGCGCTGGAGCGGCGCCAGGAGCAGGCCCCCACCTCACTGCGGCTCGTGCTGCTGAGCGGCGACTGGATCCCGCTGAGCCTCCCGGGCCGGCTTGCGGCCGTGGCGCCCGGGGCCCGGGTGATCAGCCTGGGAGGTGCCACCGAGGCCTCCATCTGGTCCATCGCCCATCCCATCGAGCGCGTCGACCCGGCCTGGCAGAGCATCCCCTATGGCCGCCCCCTGGCGAACCAGCGCTTCCATGTCCTGGACGCCGGACTCCACCCCCGGCCAAACGGCGTCGCGGGCGAGCTGTTCATCGGCGGCGTCGGCCTGGCGAAGGGCTACTGGCGCGATGAACAGAAGACCCGCGAGCGCTTCATCACCCATCCGGTGACGGGCGAGCGGCTCTACCGGACCGGAGACCTCGGGAGGTACGCAGCGGACGGCACGCTCGAGTTCCTCGGCCGCGAGGACGCGCAGGTGAAGGTGAACGGGTTCCGGGTCGAGCTGGGGGAGATTCGCGCGGCCCTGCTCGAACACCCGCGCATCAAGGACGCCGTCCTCACCGCCAACGGCGAGCGCTTCGAGGCCAAGAAGCTGGCCGCCTACCTCGTGCTGAAGGAAGACGGCGGACAGACGCCCGCGAAGCAGGAGGACGCGCACGCTGGAGGCATTGCCCTTACGGGTGGGGACCGTCCGCGCGAGGACTTCTTCCGGCGCCGCAGCCACCGACGGTTCGACCCCGCCGCGCTGGAGGCGGAACAGCTCGGGCGGCTGCTGGGCGCGCTGACCGCGCACCGGGCCCCGGGGCCGCGCGGGCCCAAGTACCGGTACGGCTCTCCGGGAGAGCTCTACCCGGTGCGGACCTACGTGTTCATCAAGCCGGGCCGCGTGAAGGGGCTGTCCGCGGGCACCTACCTGCATGACGCCGCCAGCCACCAGCTCATTCCCCTCTCGGAAGGCTGGACGGGGGACTCGGACAGACCGCTGGTCGCGCCAGACAACCAACCCCTGCTCGACGGCGCGGCCTTCTGGCTGTTCCTGGTGCTGGACCGCCAGGCCAGCACGCCGAAATACGGGGACATGGCCCTGCATTACGGACTCATCGAGGCGGGTCTGATGACCCAACTTCTGGAGTTGGAGGCAGCGGATTGCGGGCTGGGGCTCTGCCAGCTTGGGAGCCTGGATGTGGAAGTGATTGGCTCCCGACTGCGGTTGGACGGGCGGCACGCCATCCTCCACTCGCTGCTCGGAGGACGGGCGCTCCCGGGGGAAGCCGTCGCGACCGCCTCAGGAAACCCGCCGGAGCGTGCGCCCTCGACGGGGGGACTGGAGCAGGAGCTGCGCGTCTTCCTTTCCACGCGGCTGCCCGACTACATGATTCCAGCCACCTTCACGCCGCTGGACGCGCTGCCTTTGACGCCCAACGGCAAGGTGGACTTCAAGGCCCTGCCGGAGCCTTCGCAACCGCCCTCCGCCTCGCGGGTCCGCGTCGCGCCGCGCAATGAATTGGAGGCGCGACTGGCGCAACTGCTGACCCAGGCATTGGGCATCGACAACCCTGGCGTGTACGAGAACTTCTTCGAGCTGGGCGCCCACTCGATGCAGCTTGTCAGGTACCATGAGCACATCCGCGAGGCATTGCAGCTGGACTTCCCCTTGGTGGAGATGTTCCACCATCCCTCGCTCAGCGCACTGGCGGAGTTCCTGTCGCGCCCCACCGAGGAGGACCGCGACGTCGAGGCGTCCGACGAAAGAGCCGAGCGCCGCAAGCAGCTCCAGCAACGTCGTGGCCGTCCCCGCGGCAGGTAGTGCCCGCCCCACCGTCCTTCGAGAGACGTCCGAATGAAGCCCACCTCCGTCCCCCAAGCTCCAGACCTGTCCGATGACGCTGACGCGCAAGGCCACGGCGTCGCCATCATCGGCATGGCCTGCCGCTTCCCCGGGGCGCGCACCCCGGCGGAGTTCTGGGACAACCTGGCGCGGGGGGTGGAGTCCATCACCCGCTTCACGCCCGAGCAGCTTCGGGAGGCCGGCGAGTCCGCCGAACTGCTGAAGCACCCGCGCTACGTTCCGGCCGCGCCCATCCTCGACGACATCGATCAATTCGACGCGGGCTTCTTCCGCTTCAGCCCGGCCGAGGCCCGGGTGTTGGATCCCCAGCAACGCTTCTTCATGGAAGTCTCCTGGGAGGCGCTGGAGCACGCGGGCTATGTGCCGGAGTCCTTCCCGGGCACCATCGGCGTCTACGCGGGCTCCAGCACCAGCCAGTACGCCAGCCTCATCCGCCCGGGGAGCGCGGAGGCCGCCAACCCCTTCGCCCTCTTCGGCAACGACAAGGACTACCTGACGACGCAGCTGTCCTACCGTCTGGATTTGAGGGGCCCCAGCCTCGGAATCCAGACGGCCTGCTCCACGTCGCTCGTCGCGGTGCACCTCGCCTGCCAGAGCCTGCTCGGCGGCGAATGCGACCTGGCCCTGGCGGGCGCGGTCTCCATCAGCGTGCCCCACCTGCGGGGCTACGTGCATGAAGAGGGCAGCAGCGTGTCCCCCGAGGGCAGTTGCCGGGCCTTCGATGCGAAGGCGAACGGCACCCCCTTCGGCAGCGGGCTGGGCGTCGTCATCCTCAAGCGCCTCTCGGAGGCAATCGAGGATGGGGACACCATCCACGCCGTCATCAAGGGCTCGGCGCTGAACAACGACGGAGCCCTCAAGGTGGGCTTCGCGGCGCCGGGTGGAGACAGTCAGGCGCGCGTCATCCGCGAAGCGCTGGTCGTGGCGGACTGCGAGCCCGCGTCCATCTCCTACGTGGAGGCCAATGGGACGGGCACGCCGCTGGGAGACACGATTGAAGTCTCCGCGCTGAACCGGGCCTTCGGGCTGCCCGCCACCGCGCGCGACACCTGCGCGCTGGGGTCGGTGAAGACAAACATCGGGCACCTGTCGGTCGCCTCGGGCATGGCCGGGCTCATCAAGACGGTGCTGGCGCTGGAGCATCAGCAGGTGCCCGCCAGCCTGAACTTCGACAGCCCCAATCCACGGCTCGACTTCGCGCAGGGTCCCTTCTTCATCAACACCGCGCTGAAGGACTGGCCCGCCCCCCGAGGCCCGCGACGGGCCGGCGTGAGTGCCTTTGGCATTGGCGGCACGAACGCGCACCTCATCCTCGAGGAGGCGCCTCCCGCCACGGAGTCCGCTCCTGCCCGGAGCCAGCAACTCCTGCTGCTCTCGGCCCGTTCAGCCCAGGCCCTGGACGCGGCCGCCTCCCGTCTGGCCACGCACCTGGAGCAACACCCCGGACTTCCGCTGGAAGGGGTGGCGCACACGCTGCACAGAGGCCGCCGCCACTTCGATCACCGGCGCGCCGTGGTGTGTGGCGACAGCCGGGAGGCAAGCCAGGCGTTGAGGCGGACGGTGACGGTCACCCGGTTGCCACCGGAGCCGCCGCAGGTGCACTGGCTGCTTCATGGCGGGGGCACGGCCGCGCTGGAACTGGGCCGAGCGCTCTACCCGGTCGAAGCACGCTTCCGCGAGGCCGTCGATCGCTGCGCGTCCATCGTCGGGCGGCTGCTGGGCCGGGATGCGCGCACGCCGTTTCTCGGGACCTCGAAGGCCGCAAGCGTGGAGCCGTGGTTCGAACACCTGGCCCCGGGCATCGTCGCCTACGGGCTGGCCCAGGTGTGGAGCGCCTGGGGCGTGCGGCCCGCGAGCATCGTCGCCTACGGCTCCACCGAAGCGGTGGCCGCCAGCCTCGCGGGAATCATGTCCCTGGAAGACGCCCTGGCGTGGACCTGCGCGCGCAACCCCGCGCTCCAAGGACAACCGTCCGAACGCCCCCCGAGGCTCACGCCCCCGACGCTGCCCCTGCGCATCGGCCGGCAGCGCGAGTGGCTCACCGAGGAGACGGCCACGCTTCCGGGCACCTGGGCCCGCCCCTGGGGTGAACCCAGGCCTTCGGAGGGCGACCTGCGGGCACTCCTCCAGGAGCGCCAGGGCGTCATCCTGTGCCTGGGGCCGCTCGCGGACGACGTGCGGCTCGCGGGAGAGCCCCGGCTGCTGGCCCCGTCCGCCAGCACCGCGGACCGCCACGCCGCCGAAGCGGACCTCCTGGGCTGCGCGGGGCGGCTCTACGAATGGGGCCTGATGCTCGACGGACAGGCGCTGTACGCGGAAGCAGCGCCGCGCCGCCTGCCGCTGCCCACCTACCCCTTCGAGCGCCAGCGCTTCTGGGTGGAGTCTCCCCCCGCCCCCACCACCACGGTCCCGGAGGCAGCGGAGCTCCCCCCCGTGACGTCGGGGACCACCGCGCCCCTGCGCTTCCGTTCGCTCGCGCAGATTGAACATGCGCTCACGGTCCTCTGGAAGGATCTGCTCGGCGCCGAGCAGGTGACGCCGAGGAGCAGCTTCGCGAGCCTGGGAGGCTCATCCCTGCGCATCACGGAGCTGCAGCGAAGGCTGGGTGCCACCTTCGAGATTGAAGTCCCGCTCGCCGTGCTCATGAGGGATCCCTCCCTCGCGGAGCTGTCCGTGGCGGTGCTGTACCGATGTCTGGGCAACAGCCAGCAGGGCCTGCTCGCCCACCTGCAGGAGCTCTCGGATGAGGATGCCGAGCAGTTGCTGCACCACGGCCAAGGCCTCGAAAGAAGCCAGCGTTGAACCCCCTTCCCGCGCCAGAGAGGTAGCCCACCATGACCACGAAGCGACCCAAGGCAATCCTGACCATGGATGGAGGAGGCCCCAACAACCTCCTCACCACCCTGCTCCTGCAACGCATCGAGAACGCGCGGCCGGGGTTCCTGCAGGGGATCGATGTGATCTCCGGCACCTCCTCGGGCAGCGTGACGACGTTGATCCTCGGCGCGAGCGAGGACCGCGTGGCCGGCATCAACCAGGCCGTCAGCGTGATGAAGGACTCCACGTCCACCATCGGTCCGCACCCGCTCCCGCAGGCGTTGCTCGGGCTGACGGGGACGGCCCCCTTCATCTGTAACAACCAGGCCCAGGAGTACTTCGGCAACCTCTTCCAGGGCCTGACGATGAAGGACCTGCACCTGCCGACGATCATCCCCGCCTTCCAGCTCGACAACCAGGCCCAGTTGGAAGCCAACCGGGCCTGGCGTCCGGTGCTGCTGCACAACCTGGAGTCCATCCCGTCCGCGACGCCGGATCTGCTGGTGGTGGATGCCTACCTGCGGACCACGGCGGTGCCCATCATGATGCCGCCCTACCAGGGCTTCATCGACGGCGGCTACTTCGCGGACAACCCCGCCATGGCGGCGCTGGCCCTGGTCGTCGAACAGGCGAGGCGCGCCACCGGCAGGTCCCGGCGCAACGCCATGGGGGACGTGATGATCCTCTCGGTGGGAACGGGGCGAAACCCCCTCTACCTGGAGACGACGAAGGAGAGCGAGCCCTGGGGCTACCTCAAGTGGCTCCTGGATCCCGCCAACCCGTTCGCCGCGCTGACGGCGGTCTTCGACGGCTCGCAGGAGTTCGTCGACTACCTGTGTGAGTCCCTCCTCGAACCCGAGGCCTACTTCCGGCTCGACCCCCCGCTGTCCATCCAGATCCCGAGCCGTGACGCCCTGGCCCTGGAGAACCACCAGCACCGCTCGCTGCTCGACAAGCTGGAGGACATCGCCATGGCGGTCCCGCTCGGGCCGGTGCTCGCGTGGCTGGACCAGGCCCAATGGTGCCGCACTTAAGCGACCTGTAGCGCGTGCCAGGGCCCCGCACAGGGGCCCGGGCCCGGCCCCCACGGCCGGAGGGCAGGTGCGCCGCACCGCGTGGAGCAGGTGGTCCCTGGCGCCCCCGGACGGCCCGAAACGGGTCGGGGCGGGTGGGGAAGTCCCTCGATTCCTCCACTGCTGGACGGCCGGGGCCTCCGTGGGCGTCGCATCCGGCGGGGCCCTGTTATAAAGCGCCCCCCATGCTTGAGACCGTCACCAAGGGCTTCCGGGCCGCCAAGAACCGCCTCGCCGGCAAGAGCGAACTCACCCCCGACCTGGTGGACGAGTCGCTGCGAGACATCCGCGTTTCCCTGTTGGAGGCCGACGTCGCCTTCGACGTGGTGAAGAAGTTCGTCGCCCGCGTTCGTGAGAAGGCCGTGGGCGAGGTGGTGCAGACCACCGTCACGGACGCCGGGGGCCATAAGCGCCGCGTGAGCGCGATGGACCACTTCATCAAGATCTGCCACGACGAACTGGAAGCCTTGATGGGGCCGGTGGACACGAGCCTCCACCTGAAGCCCAAGGGCCAGTTGTCGGGCATCATGATGGTGGGCCTCCAGGGCTCCGGTAAGACGACGACGACGGGCAAGCTCGCCAGCCGGCTCCTCCAGGAAGGGCGCAAGCCGCTGCTGGTCGCGGCGGACATCTACCGGCCGGCCGCCGTGGATCAGCTCAAGGTGCTGGGCGAGCGGCTGAAGGTCCCCGTCTACCACGAGCCCGGCTTGCAGCCGCCGGAGCTGGCGAAGCGGGGCTACGCGGCCGCGCGCGAGCAGAAGTGCGACGTGGTGCTCATCGACACGGCGGGTCGGCTCGCCATCGACGAGACGCTGATGGCGGAGCTGGAGGCCATCAAGTCCAACGTGCAGCCGGACACCATCCTGCTGGTGTGCGACGCGATGATTGGCCAGGACTCGGTGCGCACGGCGACCGAGTTCGACCGGCGCCTCACGCTGGACGGCTTCATCCTGACGAAGCTGGACGGTGACGCGCGTGGTGGCGCGGCGTTGTCCATCAAGGAGGTGACGGGCAAGCCCATCAAGTTCCTCGGCATGGGCGAGGGGATGGACAAGCTGGAGGAGTTCCGTCCGGAGGGCCTCGCGGGCCGCATCCTGGGCTTCGGCGACATCGTCGGCCTGATGAAGGACTTCGAGAAGGTCGTCGACGAGAAGAAGGCCGAGGACGACGCGCGCAAGCTGTTGTCCGGCCAGTTCTCGATGAAGGACTTCGTCGAGCAGATCCGCATGGTCCGCAAGATGGGGCCGCTCAAGGACCTGCTGGAGAAGTTCCCGCTCTTCGGCGACCTCACGGAGCACCTGAACCCGGACGAGAAGGAGCTCACGAAGATCGAGGCGATGTACGACTCGATGACGCAGAAGGAGCGCCTGCGTCCGGACCTCATCAACACCAGCCGCATCAACCGCATCTCGAAGGGCAGCGGGCGCAAGCCGGAAGAGGTGAAGGAGCTGCTGCAGAAGTTCGGGATGATGCAGCAGGTGATGGGCACCATCGGCCAGAACCCGGGCCTGCTGGGCCGCATCCCCGGCTTCAAGCAGTTGGGGCAGTTGGGCCAGATGAAGAACATGGACCTGGGCAGCATGTTCGGGAAGGACCCGAAGGCGCTGGAGAAGGCCATGGCGGGGCTGGGTGGGATGGGTGGGATGGGCGGAATGGGCGGAATGCCCATGCAGTTGCCCCAGATTGCCCCGGGCTACACGCCCCCCATGGGCCAGGCCGCGATGGCCAAGGCCCGCCTGATGGGCTACGCGCCGCCTGCGGTGGGCAAGACGGAGGATCGCGACGCGCTCAAGGAGCGCCGCAAGAAGGAGAAGGAGAACAAGAAGAAGAACCGCAAGAAGAAGTAGTCCGCTTCAGCGGTGTCCGATGTTCCCCTGCCCGCCCGTCCCCACCGAATCCCGGGGGCCGGCGGGCAGACGCATTTCCAGGGACGGAGCGACCGGCCATCTCGCCGGTTGGATGGATATCCCCCGCCCCGGATGCCCATGGCAATGTGCCGGGCTGGGACCGACCGGAACATCCCTTGCACAAAGCGCCCCCCATGCCCCGTCTGAAACTCCTGATGTTGTTGAGCTGCGTAGGGTTCGCCCCTGCCTGCATCGAAATTCCGCCCATTGAAGAGCCGGTGGGCGACTCCCAGCCGGATCCCAACGCCGACTTCACGCTCTCCGTGGTTTCCGCCCAGGAACAGGTCCTTCCAGGGGGAACGTTGGGCTGTGAGGTCCAGTTGCTCTGGACTGGGGAGAAGGGAGGAGACGTCACGTTGAGCCTCCCCAACCCTCCCGCCGGAATCCAGCTCCAGCCGGCCACCCTGTCCTCGGGGGAGACGCGCGCGCAGCTGAGCATTGGCATCGGGACGTCCACGGCGGCGGGGACCTATTCGCTGACGATCCAGGGCAGGAGCGGTGCGGTCACGAAGCAGGCCACGCTCGGTGTGACGGTCGGGAAGGCTGGCGATCTGGTCGTGAACTGGGTCGTACCGACGCCCGGCAAGGCCTACACCCGTGGGCCGCTGCTGCTCCAGTTCGCGGTGGAGGGAGGCTCGGCGGAGGCCGTGGAAATCCTGAAGGACTCCAGTGTGCTGGCGAAGCCGACTGGAGCGCCCTTCTCCTTCACCTGGGACACGACCCAGGAGGCGGAGGGCACCTACCAGCTGTCAGTCCGCGCGACCCGTGGCGGTGCCACGTTCATCAGTGCTCCGCGCACGGTGGTGGTCGACCGGACGGCTCCGACGGTGAGTTCCTTCCTGCCCGCCAGGAATGCGGCAGCGGTGGGGGTGAACGAGTCCATCCAGGTCACGTTCAGCGAGCCCATGAATCCGCGCACGCTGACGGAGGAGTCGGTGCAGCTCACGGCGAGCGACAGTGCCCCCATCTCCAAGTCCATCAGCCTCTCCGCAGACGGCAAGACGGTGAGCGTCACGCCCCTCGAGCCACTGGTGGCCCCCAACACCATCCACGTGGAGTTCACGAACCTCGTGGGCACCGTCATCACGGACCTCGCAGGCAACGAAGTGGTCGAAATGCCGGCTTGGTCGTTCTCGGTGCCGACGTGGGTTCCCCTGGGAGGGGCCGTCAGTGCGGTCCCGGGCAAGACTTCGGCGGAAGGCGTTGTCTTGAAAATGGACCTTAACGGCCAGCCTGTCATTGCCTGGGCCGAGTCGGATGGAACGGTGAAGAACATCTACGTCGCGCGTTGGACGGGTTCCAACTGGCTCATGCTGGGAGCGCCCTTGAGCGGTCTGGTCGCGGCGGGAACTGACGCGGCGAACCCGAGTCTGGCCATCGACTCCGCGAACCAACCGATTGTCGTGTGGGACGAAGCCACGGGTGAGGGGATGGGACGCCGCTTGTTCGTCAGGAAGTGGGCGGGAAACACATGGAACGCGCTTCCATCCATTCCCATCGTAAGCAGTTCAGAGCAGCTCGCGAAGTCAGCCCAGCTGCTCATCGACGCCAATGACAACCTGATTGTCCATGCGATCGAACAGAATCCGAACAACGGAATTGTCATGGGCTTCAAGCTCCCCACTGGAGGCATCGACTGGATCGATCTGCATCCAGCACAGCCGGCCAATCACTTCCAGGCAGGGAGTCTCTCCGTAGCGGCAGCAGGCTCAAATGTCTTCACGGCCTACACAGCCTATGACGATGCGACCTCACGCAGAGCAGTCGTTGTCCTCCCAAACGATGCGCCCCCCCTGGGTGGGATTGCCATTGGACAGTCCACCTACACACCCACCATCGCCGTCGACATGAATGCGCGCCCATGGCTCGCGTGGGTCCAATCGAACTCTTCGGATGCCTTGTCGGACGGGTCGATCTCCTGGGCCCTCTGGGAAGGCACCCAGTGGAGCACCCCTGCCGTCGTCAGCTCCGCATCCACGGGCAACGCTCACCCCAGCATCGCACTCGGGGTGGGGAGTCCCCACGTCCTTGCATGGAGCGGAGTCCTGGGATCCGAACGGAGCATCCTCGTCCGCCAATGGGTGGACGACACCTGGAAACCTCTCGGTGGGCCCTTGAGCGCGCTGACGACCGCGGGAACGCCCGCCTTCGCGCCGTCCGTGGCGATGGACAGGAGCGCTCGGCCCGTCATCGCCTGGACTGAATCCGACGCCACCGCCGCGAGTGTCTACGTCTATCAAACCAATCATTGAGCCCGGCTCCGCGCGGGGCTGAATGACAGCGTACTCAGCCCTGACGCTTCGGTACGACCAGGCCTCTGCTCAAGCGGTTGAGGACGCGCCGCTTCTGTCGGCGCTTGTAACTTTCGTGGGCATTGTCCCCGACCTCATTGCGACGGGCCGTTTCCTCATCCGCGATCTGGAACTCGACCAAGGCAAAAGTGACGCGACCTTTGCGAGGGCGGGTATCCTCGTCAGGGAGAGGAAGATACGGGTCCATTCGCAGGGGGAGATCCACGACGAAGTTGAGGACCTGATAGGAACTGCCCGAGAAAGCATTCCCAGTACGGTCTTCGCGATCCTCGAAGTCCCGATCGAGATGCATCTGAGGGATGAACTGCTCGAAATGGGGATTCTCTGCGAGGAGCCCCTTGAACGGCAGAAGCGTATTCTCCGTCTGCCCAGGGACGACGAAGTTGAATGGGAACAAGCGCTGCGTGAGGAAGTAAAGCACCGGCAGGACGTCCGCACGTGTGCGAGTGATGACTCGAAACCGCGTGCGGTCATAGACCTGCGCCGCCACGGTCTCCTTCTTCGCAATCAGCTTGGTGACCAGTGACTCGCGCGTCTTGATGGAGTGGGCGAACTCCACGATAGGGAGCCCCCGTTCCATCATCTCACGTGCGACGCCCAGCACCTTCTCCGTGACCATCTCCGCCAGTTCGGCCTCTGAAGCAGCCAAGCGAAAGAGCAGGTCTCGTCCCTCAATGTGCTGGATGACGTGCATCACCTTCAGGACAATGCAGGCGATCCGCCGATATCGCGCGAGTCCCTTTGCCCCCGAGGCAAAGAGGAAAAGATCGTGGAGTTCCTGGGGCTGGGCAACTGCGTCCGCCACCCTGTAGTCGAAGGTCTTACGAAGGTACTCCACTGCATCCGCAAGCACCGTGCGGGCCCACGCGTCGTCAAAGGGGCGCGAAACGTCGAGCTGGCAGAGACGGAGGAAGCGATCCACTTCATCACGTGACTGGAAGTGCATGCGTCGCCAGTCGATGACGGATCCACCTCGCAAGATGAGGCGGATGCGCTCAAGCTCGCGCAATCCCATCTGCGACACCGTGCAGATAGGAATAGAGGACAGAACTGGAGCAAGCGAAGGGGCCTTCACACCTACGTTCCTACCCGGACCGAAGGCCGAGGGAAAGCCCTTCGACGGCTTCCTCTGGAGAGCAGGAAGCCGTCTTCACCAGGGAGCTACTTCGCCGAAACGGGCTGTCCGTTCTCGAAACGCTGAGCGCTCACAAGCTGGCCATTCCGGTATTCGGACTCGGCAACCTTCTGCCCATCCTCAGCGAAGGCAACTGCGACACCATTCTGCATGCCCTTGGCCCAGCGATCCTCGGACTGCTTCTTGCCGGTGGCGAAGAAGTGCGTCCGGCGCCCATCGTAGTTCCCGTTGGAGAATTCAATCTCTTCCGTCTTCACTCCATTCGCATCGAAGAAGGTCCAGAGGCCCGACTGACCGCCGTCCGAGTGCTGTCCAACGGCCTTCTTCTGCCCATTCGGATGGTAGCTGACGTAGGGGCCGTGCGCGATAGGCAGGCTCGCCTCGGTCTTGTTCTTCACGCAGAACACACCGCGGTCAGTCATGGTCGCACGACCACCAAACTGCTTCGTCCCCGCCGGGCAGGCCAGCTTGACATCGTCAGTCTTGTCGGCAGCCATCGCAGGGCCACCCACAGCCAGGCACAGGGCAAGAACGCGGAACGTGACTTTGGACATGGTCTCTTTCTTTCCAGAAGTTGGGAAATGTCTCGAACTTCCACTCAAGAAAACGCGGGACACCCGAATAAATTCAAGTCGCTCCCGAGCCTCTGGATGAAGCCCTCAATGAACGAGGCCCTGCTCCCGCGAGAACCGGGAACAGGGCCTGCTGGACCCGCTCAGAGGCCCAGTTGCTCGCTGGACATGCCTACTTCGTCAGCGTCGCGCAGTAGCCGTTACCGCCGGTGAAGTAGAAGCCGAGGACAACCTGATTGAAGTCCTTGTCGACGCAAAGGTTCACCGACAGGGAGGCGCTTCGAGAATCAGTCGACCGCTGGTAGCCATTGCTGAGCGGCACGCCGTTCTGCTCACCACCAGTAGTCCGAACGTAGAAGAAGCCATTCAGCCCTTCCTTGGTCGCAGGGAGGTCAGCGTTCTTGGAGTAGAAGGACACACGGGCCTTCACGGTCTGAGCCGTCGTATCCGTACCGCAAGCCGTGCCGAAGATTTCCTTCGTCACACTGTAGATGATGTTGCCAGTGCCCGTGGCCGGATCAAAGCTGGCGGCCGGCTTGCCCTGAAGATTGGAGCAGGTCGGAGCAGGAACCGCCGCGCAGGTGGTTCCGCCGCAGGAGCTGCCGTACGCGCAGGTCGACTGGCCCTCGCCGGAGCAGGCCGTCGGCCCGACGGGGGGGATGCACGCGCCGGTGCTCGTGTTGCAGGTCTCGCCCGTGGCGCACTCGCTGTCCTTGGTGCAGCCGGTGCTGGTGCCGGGCTCTTCGCAGCGCTTGGACACGGTGCCACAGACCTGGCCCGTGGTGCCGTTCTGCGAGTTGCAGAGTTCAGAGGTCGCGCACTGGCAGACCTTCGCCGTGTTGGTCGAACCAGAGAGAGGGGCGCAGTTCTTCTCGGCGTCCGGGCAGTCCGAGCCGCTCTCGCAGGTGTCCATGCACACGCGGGCAGCCGTGTTGCAGAAGCCGGAGGCGCAGTCGGTGTCGGACGAACACGACTCGGTCGCCGTCGTCTCATCACCACAGGCGGTCAGCGCAAAGCTCATCGTGCTCACCGCGGCGAGCATCACCATCATCTTGCGAAGCTGCATTCGGAACTTCCTCCTGGATTGGTACGTCGCCCGGTGCCTCCGGCCACAACTGCAGGCACCGGGTATTGAAGTCGAGCGGGCTTTAGTCCCCTCGCTCCAGACGTGTCAACGAGTGTCGACCGACCTTCCAACGACACCGCCCAGTGGAAATTCACTGTTCACGAAAGCGCACAATCCCGCCGCACGTCACAGCGACATCGCCGTCAGATATGACGGCGATGTCGGTGTTTCGTTTCAGAACGTGAACGGGAAGTCGATGGGGTCGCCCTGCTTCTGGTGCTTCGGGAAGGACCACCCCTTGATGAGGCCGGTGATGCAGGTCGCCATGTAGCTCTTGCTGAACTCATCCGTGCGGCACGACACGCTGCTCGTCTTGCCACTCGTCTGCACCGTCCAGCGCATCACCAGCTTGCCGCTGAGGGACGGATCCTTCGCCTTCTGCTCGTTCACGCACTTCACGATGGAAGGCTTGTTGTTCAGCACGACCTGCATGATGTCCGACTGCTGGAGGCGCTCCAGCGTGCCGCCGCCAGGCTCAGGCGGGATGTAGGCCGTGGCCGTCGTCTTGCCCGTGGGCTTCGTGGTGGCCGGCGTCTTCTTCGTGCCGAACAGCTCATCGAAGTCGTCGTCCCCACCCCCGGAATTCGACGAGGACGCCGCCGAGGGCTTCGACACGGTGATGGCCTCCTCGTCATCCTCACGCTGGTTGTTGCGGCTGCCACTGTTGCTGGAGCCCGTACGACGCGTGTTGCGCGGCTCCACCTTCGCCACCGCCGTCGCCATGTTGGGCGCCGTCGCCGGAGGAGGCGTCACCACGGCGGGAGGCGGCGTCACCGCCGCCACGGCGGGCGGGGTCCCCGCGGGAGTTCCCGCCGCCACGGGAGCGACTGCGGCAGGGGTCCCCGCAGGAGCACTGTCCGTCGGTGGGGTGGCGGGCGCGGTCGCCGCGACAGCCGCAGGCGCAGGCTGCACCACCGCGGGAGGCGGCGGCATGGGCGGAAGCTCCGCCGGGCGCGTCTGGGCCACCGCGACCTGGGCCGGTGGGTCCACGGGGCGGTCGGACGAATTGCCACGCGCGACGTAGACGACCGCGGCGCCCGCGATCACGAGCACCCCCGCCGTCACCGCGACCATCATCCCCGTGCGGCCCTTGCCGCTCGTGGGCGGCGCCGCGGGCGGCGGATAGGCCGCGGGATAGCCCGGAGGCGGATAGCCCTGCGGCTGCTGCCCGTAGGGCATCTGCGCCTGCTGCTGCGGATAGGCCTGGGGCTGCGGTGCGTACTGCTGCACCGGCTGCTGCGGCGCATAGCCCTGCTGCGGATAGGCCTGGGGCGCGGCCATCCCCGGAGCGGCGCCCATCATGGCCACGGGCATCGCGGGAGACGACTTCGGCTCCGGCGGCGGCATGGGAACATCCAGGAGCCGTGACTGCGACAGCGGCTCGCGATCCAGCGAGGGCGCCGGACGCGGAGGCGGCTTGGTGAGGGCGTCGTTCTCCTCCTTCACCAGCGAGGCCAGCACGCTCGCGGCCGAGGGCTTCCAGCCCACCGGCTCATCCGGCGCGCTGGAGCCACCGCCCACACCCGGACGGTTGCTGCCCGCGCTGAAGGCGGACTCCACCGGCCCCGCGGCGATCGTCGGCGACGACGTGGACACCGGCGCGGGAGCGACGATGACCGGCTTGGCCGGACGCGGCGCCAGCACGGAGGCCAGCTCCGCCGTCTCCGACAGGGGAATCCAGTCGCTGAAGCCCGAACGCCAGCAGAGGTTGTCGGGGCCCACCTCGCCCCGGTCCCAGGCGTCCTTCACCTTCTCCACCGACCAGGGACCCACCTGCTTCTCGTCGATGGCGACGTACCACTCGTGCAACGTCGCGGCCTTCGCGTCGTCTGGCGAGGGCTCGGCGGCCTCGGCCTCGGCGAGCTTGCGCACCGTCTCGGCCTTCGCGGCCTTCACGGCTTCGGCTTCCGCGTCGCGGGCCTGCGCCTTCTGCGAACCGGTGCTCAGCACCTGGTCGAAGACGGCGCCAATCTCATCCTCTTCGACGTCGGTGAAGAGGCCGCCTTCGGGCGGCGTGCCCAGCGTGGCGGGCAGCCCCGTGCCGGACTGCTCCACGATGCGTGGCGCATTGGAGTCCGCGGCGCCGCTCTTGGCTTCCGTGGATGCGGGGGTGTCCGCCCCTCCCTCCTTCCCCGCCGATGCTCCGGCGGGCCTCACCAGGATGGTGTGACCACACTTCTTGCAACGAAGCTTGACCCCCTTCGGGCCAATCTTGTCGTCGCTGATCATGTACTGCGCGCGGCAGCTGTCGCAGACGAAACGCATCGTTCCCGTAAGCCTCAGAAATGACGGGCGAAATCCCGTCGGAATCGTAGAAGTGGCCACCGGGTGAGATCAAGGACACCCGCCTTGAACGCCCGCCTGCTTTCAACGCGTGAACCCTCGCGCCGGTCTGAGGCCACTATTTTCGAGCCTGCACTTCCACGTGTGTGCCAACAGCCACACGCAGCTCCTGCAGGTCCTCGGACGTCGCAAACACCAGCAACTCCCGCAGTTTGGTGCGGGGCGGGACACGGAACGACGACCCCGTCTCCCCCTGTACCATGCGGCGAACGGGCTCCAACTCGCCCGCGGCGAAGAGGCCCGCGCGCGACGCGGTGAGCTCCGCCCCCTCCAACCATGTGCGCACATCCTGCGGCGTCGCCGTGGGCAGGTAGGCCCGCGCGACCTTCGCCAGGGCGGCCCGGTCCGGCTCGCTCATGCTCTTGTGGAGCAGCTGCCGCTCCACGTCCACCAGTCGCGGATCCACCGTGAAGCGCACGTTGCCCACCACCAGGCTGAGCGCGGCCTGCACCACCGCCTCCAGTCGCTCGGGCGCGACGCGCTGGCTGAACGCCAGCTCCGGACGGGCCAGGGCCAGCGTCCTGCCCAGGAGGTAGTACACCTCCTTCTGACCCTGCTCCGCGAAGTACTTGCCGCCCACACGCACGCACGCGGGATGCGTCTGGAGCAGATCCACGTTCACGAGCGGCTCGGGGGCCGGTTCGTTGGAGCGCTTCGCCAGGCGCTCGCGCGTGGCCACGAGGAACGGTGAGTACAGCTCCACCGCCTCCATGTTGAAGAGCCGCGCGACGTAGCGGTAGTGGTTGACGTGGTACTCCTGCGCCGTCGCCACGTCGATGCGGTGGCGCTTCGGAACGAGCTGGTACTGCGGGAAGGGCACCGCGTACAGGTGTCCCGCCTTCTCGAAGAGCAGTCCCAGGAGCTCCGACAGCGGCCCGCGCACCTTCGGGTGGAAGAGCGCCGTCTGCCACAGCCGATCCGTCAGCGGACGCTGCGCCAGCTCCTTCTTCTTCGCGTAGGGCCCCAGCTTGGTGAGGATCTCCTGCTCGTCCTCCCCGGCTTCTCCCAGGAGCCCCGACACGGCCTGCGCCGCGAGCCACGCGGCGTCGTAGTCCTTGCGCACCGCGGACAGCCGCACCAGGTGGCCCACCACCTTGCGCGGGTTCTCCGTGTTCGGCAGCGCGCGGCGCAGCGCCACGATGGCCTCTTCCTCGCGGCCCGGCATCTGACCGGCGACCTCCGCGAACGCCTCCTGCATGGCAGCGTCGTCCGGCAGACCCTTCGCCGCGACGCCGTAGGCGGCCACCGCGCCCTCGGGGTGCTTGAGCACCTGGAGGTACAGGTCGCCCAGCGCGCGCCACAGCGTCATGCGCGCCGGGTGCGTGTCCGGCGTCTTGGGCAGACGCGAGAGCATGCGCGTGTAGTTCTCCTCCAGGACCTTCCACTGGCGCGCGCTACCGAGCAGCGCCTCCAGCGCGCTGAAGGCCTCCACGAAGCGGTGGTCCAGGTCGAGCGCGGCGTTGAAGGCCTGCGTCGCGCCCTCCACGTCCTTCAGCTCGTCGCGGCGGATCTCTCCGAGCGCGAACCACACGCGCTTGGCCTTGTGCGGCTCGGACGCGAGTTCGGGCAGCGACAGCATGCGCCCCAGCACGTCCGCGGCCTTCTGGCCCTGACGCGTCTCGCGCAGCAGGCGGTAGAGCGCGTCCATCACCTCCGGCGCTTCCGGATGTGTCTTGAGGGCGCCGCTGAACGCGTCGATGGCCATGTACGGGTCGTGCAGCTCGTCGCGCGCGATGCGGCCCAGCTCCAGGTAGACCTTGACCTTCGCCTCGCCCTCCAGGCTGTTGACGAGGTCCTGGCGCAGCTCCGCGGACTTCTCGTAGCGGCCCGCCTTGTCCATCAACGTCACCAGCGCACGCAGCGTCGGCTCGTGCTGCGGGTCGATGGCGAGCGCCTTCTCGAAGTGGTTCTGCGCGCGGTCCGCCTGGCCCAGCGCGGCGTGCACGTCACCCAACTGCCAGTAGACCTCCACCACCTCCAGGTCCGTCAGCTCCTCGCGATGGTGGATGAGGATGGTCTGGAAGACCTTGAGCGCGTCCTCGTACCGCTTCGCCTGCACCAGCAGGTTGCCGTAGCCCTCCAGCGCGGGCAGGTACGTGGCGTCCAGGCCGTAGGCCTTCTCGTACGAGCTGAGCGCCTTGTCGCGCCGGCCCAGCTTCTCCGTCACGTAGCCCAGCCGGTACAACTGACGGCAGAGATCCTGCGCGACGGCGGCGTCCTTTTCCGCCATGGCCTTCTCCGCCATCTTGCGCGTGACGATGTCGAGCATCCGCTCCGCCGACGACCAGTCCTCACGCGCGATGTAGACGTCCGCCAGCGGGCGCGCCGCCTCCAGGCTGTCCGGGATGTTCTTGAGGGCCTCTTCCCAGTAGTGGGTGGCCGTCTCGCGGTCCTCGCGCGTCTCCGCGTGGTAGCGCGCGACATCCAGCAGGGCGCGGCCCTTGGCGGCCGGATCATCCGTCTGCTGCGCTTCCTGCAGCAGCGTCTGCTCGTAGCCGCCCCAGTCCTTCTCCTGCTCCTGGATGCCCTTGAGGGCGCGGATGGTGGGCAGGTGGCCCGGGTCGATGGCGAGCGCCTGCTGGTACGCGTTCCGGGCGCTGGACATGTCCGACAGCATGTCCTCGTTGATCTTCCCCAGGCGGTGCCACAGCTCCACCGCCACCGGGTTGTTACCCACGACCTGCGCTTCCTTCTGCAACATCTCCAGCGCGAAGGGCCAGTTGCCGCTGCGCTCGTAGAGGTTGCCCAGCGCGTGCAGGGCCTGACGGGACTCGGGGTCCGTGGCGAGCGCCGCGTGGTAGCTGTTCACCGCGCGGTTCACCACCTTGAGCTGCTGGTACTGGACGTTGCCGATCTCCACGTACAGCTCCGCCTGCTCCTGCGGACTGGTGGCGAGCGCGAGCTGACGCTCGTACGCGGCGATGAGGTCCTCCCACCGGGCCTGCGCGCGGCGCAGCCGGATGAGGGACTTGATGGCCGGCACGTTCTGCGGGTCGATGGAGAGCACGCCCTCCACGCACGCATCGGCGTTCGCCGGGTTCTGGTACGTGTCCTCCCAGATGGTCGCGCTGCGGAAGAGGACGCGGACCTTCTCGCGGTAGTCCTGGCTCAGCTCCAACATCCGCTCGTAGATGGCGAGCAGGTCCGCCGGCTGATCCAACCGGATGTGCAGCCGCTCCAGCGACTCCAGCGCCTCGCGGTTGACGGGGTCGAACTCCAACGCCATCCGGAACGCGGAGACCGCGGACTCGTCGTCCTTCAGGTCGCGCTCGTAGACGATCGCCACCTCCACCTGGATGCGCGCACGCTCTTCAGCGGACGACGCGAGGTCGCGCGCCCGCAGCAGCGTGGTGGCCACGTCGCGGTGGGCCCCTCCGCGCCGGTAGAGCTTCGTGAGGACGCCGAGCGTCTCCTGATCCGGCTCCAGCTCCAGCGCGCGCAACAGGGCGCTGGCCGCTTCGATGGGGTCCTCCAGCGTCTCATCCCAGACGCGCGCGATCTCCTTGAGGATGCCCTTGCGCGCCTCGATGGAGCCCGCCGCCTCCAGCTTCTGCTCCAGCGCGACGACGTACTCGCGGTCGCGGCCTCGCCGCTGGAACACCGCCGCCAGCCCGTCCAGCGCGGTGGCGTTGGTCGGGTCGAACTCGAGGATCTTCCGGAACGCCGCTTCGGCGGCCTGCGGATCATCCAGGCGCGTGTCGTGGATGCGCGCCAACGTGGCGTACAGCCGCTCCGCGAGCGGGCCGCGGGGCAGCTCGTCCGCGACCTCTTCGTAGACGGCCGCCAGTTCCTCGTGGCTGCCCGTCTCGTCCGCGAGGCGTTCGACCTCCTCGCGCAGGCCGTCCTCCGTCGCGTCCAGTTGCAGCGCGCGGCACAGCGCCAGGAAGGCCACGTCCTTCTGGCCCAGGCGCTCTTCCTGCACGCGGGCGATTTCCCGCAGGGCCGCCAGCTTCTCCTCGTCGGTGACGAGGTGGGGCATGTAGCGGTCCATCACCGTCGCGTACGCACGCCAGTCGTTGTGCGTGCGGTACAGCGTGCACACGCGCTCGTAGGCGGTGCGGTTGGCCGGATCCAGCTCCAGCACCTTCTCCAGCGCGCCCGCGGAGAGCTCGGGCTTGCCGCCCTGCCCTTCCCACAGCTCCGCGACGGTGAAGTACGCGGCGATGGCCGGGTCACGCTCCTCGGTCTGCAGGTGCACCTGGACCTTGAGCTCCAGGGCGCGCACCGCGTCGTTCCACGCGCGCAGCGACACGGACAGCGCGTACACGCGCTCCAGGTCGGGGACCACGTGCGGTTCGACCTCCAACGCGCGCCGGGCCGCGTCCAGCGATTCCTCACGCCGGCCCATCCCGGCGAGCACTTCCGCCAGGCGCAGGCGCAGCGCCTTCACGCCCTCGCTGTTCTCCTGCAGCGGGACAAGGCGGCGCAGCACGCCCACCAGTTCGTCGCGCTGGCCCGTCTCGTCGTACAGCTCGCGCAGCGTGTCCAGCACGCCCCGGTGACGCGCGTCGCGGTCCAGCGCCGCCTTGAAGTACGGCACAGCGGCTTCCGGCTGCTTGAGCAGGCGGTACACCACGCGGCCCAGCCGCTCGTTGAGGCGCACCACCTCACGCGGATCCAACGTGATGGCCAGGCGGCTTTCGAGCAGCTCGCGCAGCTCCTGCGGACGGTCCGCGCGCTCGTACAGCGACTCCAGCGCGGAGAAGACCTGCTCGTTGCGCGGGTTCTTCGACAGGAGTTCGCGGTACAGCTCGATGGAGCGGCCCAGGTCCGACAGCCCCTCGGCCGACACCTGCGCCATCTTGCCGAGCACGCGGTCGCGCTCGCTGCCGACGACCTTGTCCGCCTGGAGCTTCAGGATGCCGTAGAGCTTCTCGGACGCCCCCGCGCCCTCGTAGATGCCTTCCAGCAGCCGCGCCGAGGCGAGGTGTCCCGGTTCCAGCGCGAGGATGGCCTCGTAGGCGCTCGCCGCGCGGTCCGGGCTGTCCAGCCGCTCCTGGTAGAGCTGCCCCAGTCGGAAGAGGAAGCCCAGTTTGTCCGCCGGGGTGGTCGCGCCGGTCGCCAGCGCTTCCAGCACGCCGGCCAGCTCCGGCCACGCCTCCAGGTGGAGATAGAGGCGGTCCAACGCGACGAGCGACCGCTCCTGCACCGAAGCATGCAACGTGCGCGCGCGCTCGAAGTAGGACACCGCGCGGTCCGGATCGCGCAGGCGCGTCTCCAGTACCTGGCCCAGCTTGAGGCACACCTGGGCCGCGTCGGCGGCCTCGGCGATGCGCGGCAGGGCCTCCTCGTAGAGCACCACCAGCTCGTCATAGCTGCCCGCGACGTCGGTGGCGTTCTCCAGCCGGCGGCGCACCTCGCCGTCGTTCGGGTCCTCCTTGAAGCCACGGTAGAGCGCGAGGAAAGCCAGCTCGCTCTCGCCCTGCGTCTCGCGCAGCGTGGCCAGTTCGCCAAGAAGCTGCTTGCGCTCGACCGCATCCGGGGACACGCCAACGCGCGTTTCAATCAACTGCGCCAGCCGCGCGACGTCGCCGCTCGCGCGGAAGGCGCGCAGCAGCGTCTCCACCGCCAGCAGGTTCTGGGGCTCGCGCGCCACCAGCGCTTCCATCCGGCCCACCGCGCCCGGATGGTTGGGCTGCACCGACAGCACCTCGCCGTACAGCGCCAGTGCGCCCACCTTGTCGAGCAGCTTGGACTCGCGCACCGTCGCGAGGCGGAACTTCAGCTCCAGTCCCTCCTCCGTCGGCATCAGTGCGATGCGCCGCGCGAGGACGTCCGCGAGCTCCGGCCAACGCTCCTGCTTCTGGCAGAGTTCTTCCATCCGCGCGAGCGCGGCGGCGTCATCCGGCTTGAGCTCCAGCAGGCGCCGGAACGTGGCCAGCGCGCCCAGCGTGTCCTTGAGTTGCTCCTCCTGCAACGCGCCAATCTGGAAGAGCACCGTGGCGCGACGCGCCGGCTCCTCCGACAGCGCGAGCTGACGGCGCAGCACTTCCAGCAGCTCCGACGGACGGCCCTGCGACGCCACCAGCCGCGCGGTGCCATCCAGCGCTTCGTTGTCCGTGGGCTTGAGCTCCAGCACGCGCTTCCACGACGCCAGCGCTTCGGCCGGCTCGCCCAGGTCAACCTGGAGCCTCGCCAGCGCGCGGTACAGCTCCGCTCGGGCGGCGTCGCCCGCCTTGGGCGCGACCTCCATCAGCACCGCGCACAGCTCCTCCGGCGCCTCCGCCTTGTCCACCAGCGAGACGCACAGCTCCAGCGAGCGCGGATCCTCCGGCAGCTCACGCAGCGCGCGCGTGGCCGACAGGAACGCCATCTCCGCGTTCTCCAGCGCGGTGGAGTAGATCTCCGAGATGCGGCGCAGCAGCGCGGCCCGCTCCTGCGGCACGGCCTCAGCGGAGGCACGCGACTCCAGCATCTCCACCTGCTTCAGGTGGTTGCCCACCGACGCGAAGACAGGCTCCAGGGCACTGGCCGCCGCGCCTCGCAGCGGGCTCTCCGAGCGCGCCAGCTCCTCCAGCGCGCCCACCGCACCCGGGTGGCCCGCGCGTCGCGCGAGGACGGCCTGGTACAGCTCCAGGGCGCCTCGCGGATCATCCAGGCGCGAGACCTTCAGACGGCCCAGGCGCACCCGCAGGTCGGACGCCTCTTCCTGCGCATCGCGCGCATCCGCCATCTGGATTTCACGCTCGACGTGCTGTGCGAGCTCCGCCCAGCGCTCCATGTCCGCGAGCACGCGGCCCAACAGCTTCAGCGCGTTGGCGTTCTCCGGCCGGCGCTCCAGCACCTCGCGGTACGTCTGCGCCGCGAGCGACTTGTCCGCCAGCGTCTCCTCGGCCAGATGCGCCAGCTCGAAGAGCAGGTTCACCTGCGAGGCGGGGTTGCCCTCGGCGGCCACCTGCCGGCGCATGACGAGCGCCAGCTCCCGGTGCGCGGCCGTGCGCCGGTGCACGCGGGCGATGGCCTCCAGCACCGTCTTGTTCATCGGGTCGCGCCGGCTCACCTGCTCCCACGCGCGCACCGCCAGGTCGTAGCGCTTCAGGCGGTTGTCGTAGATGGCCGCCAGCCGCCGCCACAGGTCGCCCGCGAGGGGCTCCGCGGGGTCGCGCTCCAGCTGATCCTCGTAGGCCGCCGCCACCTCCTCGAAGGAACCCGAGTCCGCCGCGAGCCGCTCCAGTTCGTCGCGCACGGTGGCTTCCGTCGGCTGCTCGTTGAACGCACGCAGTCGCGCGACGAACGCGAGCGACGTCTGGCCCAGGCCCTCGCGCAGGATGGCGATCTCCTGCAGGCGCTCCAGCCGCTTCTCTGGCGGCACTCCGGGCAGGAGCACCTCCAGCACGTCCACCAGCTTCCGCGTGTCGTTGAGGCCCCGGTAGACGGGCTCCAGGAGACGCGCCGCTTCCAGCCTGGGGGCGTCGTGCGCGAGCAGTCGCTCCAGGCCGGCCACCACCTGACCGTCGCCCGGCGACAGCTCCAGCAGGCGCCGGTACACGGGGAGCGCCTCGGAGGGGCCGACCTCCTTCTCCAGCAACTGCGCACGGCGCAGCAGGTACGCGCGCCGTCCCGGTTCGTCCGCCGCGAGTTCGGCGAGCTGATCCAACACGTCCGCCTGCTCCACGAAGCGGCGCGTCTTGGCGTACAGCTTGTCGAGCGCGAGCAGTCCTTCCGGCACCTTGCTCAGAGCCAGCGCGGAGCGGAGGACCTCGATGGCCTTCGCGTCCTCGCCCGAGCTCGCGTAGGCCTCGCCGGCCTTGAGCAGCAGGCCCAGCCGCGTCTCCGGATCCGTGGCGAGCTGCGCCTGACGGGCGTAGACCTCCGACAGGCTCTTGGCGTTCTGGCCCTTCTCGTACAGCCGGGACAACGCCTCCAGCGCCTGCCGGTCCTGCGGCGCATCCGACAGCAGGTTCTTCCAGAGGCGCGTGGCCTCCTCGGGCTGATCCAGGCTCTCGCGCAGCTCCGCCGCCCGGCGCAGCATGTCCAGGGCCACCGGGTCGCCGGAGGTCAGGTCCACCGCGGCGCTCTCGTAGATCTCCGCCAGCACCTCGTGGCTGCCCGTCTCGCGCGCCAGCCGCTCCAGGTCCGGCCGCACGCCGTCGCGGTCGAGCCCGTTGGCGAACGCCTTCACCGACGCCATGAACGCGAGCGACGGCTGCTGCATGTCGCGCTCGTAGATGCGGCGGATCTCCCCCGCGAGGATGATCTTCTCCACCGTGAGCGCGGATTCCATCCGCGTCTCGCGCAGCGCCACCCGGCGGGCATGGTCACCCACCTGCAGGAGCACCTTGTCCAACACCTCCAGCGCCGCCCCGCTCGTGGGCACCGCCGCCTTCACCCAGGCCTCCAGCGCGGCGCGCGCGCCCGGGTGGCCGGGGTCCTCGGTCAGGATGCGCTTGTAGAGGCCCAGCGCCGCGTTGGCGTCGTCCAGCTCCGTGCGCAGCAGTTCCGCCAGGCGGAACGACACCTCACGGCCCTGCGGGCTCTGCCCCTCCTGGTTGCGCCGCAGCGCGAGCGTCCACGCCAGGTCCTTGGAGCGGTTGAGGTCCGTGTAGAGGCGGTCCAACGCGGTGGCGGCCTCGCGCTGCGCGGGGTCACGCTCCGCGATGGCGCGCCACGCGGCGGCGGCGCTCTCCTTGTCGGTGAGCTTCGTCTCATGCAGCAGCGCGGCCTCGCGCAGGCACACGAGCTGATCCGCGGGCTCCTGCGTGGCCACCGCCAGCTTCTCCAGCACCTCCGCCAGCGCCGCCCACTCCTCGCCCGCGCGGTGCAACCGCTGCAGGGAGCGCAGGCTGTCGAGGTTGCCCGGCTCCAGCACCAGCAGCGCGCGCAGGGCCTTCACCGCCCCGGGCCGGTCGTCGAGCTTCTTCTCCTGCACTTCCGCCAGCTCGCGCAGCAGCGCCGCGCGGGCAGGACCGACATCGCCCTCTTCCGTCAGCTCGCTGATGATCTCCGCGAAGCTGTCGAGCGAGTCCGCGTCCTCCGCGGCCTGACGCGCGGCGGCCCGCAGGCCCGCGTCCGCCGGGGCCATGCGCAGCGCCCGAGCCAGCGACGCGAAGGCCAGCTCCGGCTGCCGCAGGTGCGCCAGGTGCACCTGGGCCGCGGAGCGCAGTGCCTGCACGCGGCCCGCGTCGTCACGCGCCACTTCGGCGAGCACGTCCAGCGTCGCCACCAGCTTGCGGTGCTCCTTGGTGCGCTCGTACGCGGGGATCAGCGCGCGCGCCGCCGCCTCGCGCGACGGGCCGGAGGCCAGCATCGCCTCCAGCGCCGCGAGCGCGTCCGGATCCGACGGGCGCTGCCGCAGCAGGTCCCCGTAGCTCTGCACCGCCTCCGCGCTGCCGTCCTGCGAACCCTGCAGCAGCTGCGCGCGACGCAGCTTGAGCCGCGACACGTGGTCCGCGTCACCGGCCGTCTCCGCGAGGCCAATCATCCGCGCCAGGGTGTCCCCCAGCTCGCGGTCCATGCCCGCCTTCTCATAGAGCTCGGCGAGGCGCGGCAGGTGCCGGCCCTCCTCCGCGCCATGGGTGATGGCGGACTGGAGCGCCTCCGCGGCCTGCAGCGGACGGCCCAGCTCCACGTTGAGGTCCACGAGGCGCAGCAACAACTCCAAACGCTCCGGCCCGCGCGTGGCGTGGATGCGCTTGCGCAGCAGCGTCTCCGCGTCCGCCGAGCGGCCCGCGCGTCCGTACAACCTGACAAGGCGCTGAAGCACCTGCGGGGCCTCGGGCGCACGCGACAGCGCGGCCTCCAGCGCGGTGATGGCCTCCGCCGCCATCCCGCCCTCCTCCGCCAGCACCGACGCCTCGGAGAGCAACTGCACGGCCAGGGTCGGCTCCTCGGCCTCGGTGGCGAGCGTGCGCAGCACGCGCCCCAGCTCCGCGTGGGCGGACAGGTCGCGCGCCAGTCGCGCCGTCTCCGCGCGCCCTGCTTCGTCCTTCGGCTCCTCGCGCACCATGCGCAGCCGCGTGTCGAAGGCTGCCCGGCTGTCCGCGAGCTGCTTCTCGTGGATGCTGGCCAGCACCGTCAGCAGCCGCTTGCGCGTCGCCGCGTCCGTCGTGGAGTCCAGTTGCTGCTGGAGCGCCGCCACCTGACGCTGATGGTCGCCCGTGCGCCCGTAGTGGTTCGCCAGCGCCTCGGTCAGCGCGACCGTGCGCACGCCACCGGCCGCCAGTCGCTCCAGGCCGCCCACCACCACGCCGGTGGAGACGTTCTCCGCGAGCAGCGACAGGAACAGGTCCGCCGCGTCCTCCTGACGATTCAGCCGCTCCGCGTACAACTTCGCCTGCCGCGCGGTCCACTCGTTGCGCTCGAGCTGCGACTCGGCCAGCGTCGCGAGCTTCGCCGCCAGGGACGCGGCCTCCTCGAACTTCGACAGCGCCACGCACAGGGCCTGGAGCCGCTGCACCGCCTGGACATCCTCGGGCGCAAGCTGCACCCACTGACGCACCAGCGCTTCCAGTTCCTCCGGGGGCGCGCCCGCCGCCTCGCGCCGCGCGATGTCCGTCTCCAGCCGCGTCTTCGGATCATCCGCCAGCGCCGCGACCGCCTGCAGCGACTTCACGGCCTCGCTCGCCGCCGAATCCCCCGGCACGCGCGAGAGCACCTCGCGCCACGCGGCCTCCGCGCGCACGGGCTCCGCCAACGGCCCCTGGAGCAGCTGCGCCAGGTGCCGCCACAGCGCCACCGCGACCGCCGGAGGCGCCGCCGCCTGCGCGGCCCGCAGGAGCGCGTGCGCCAGCGCCGGCTGCGCGTTGGCCTTCTCCGCGTGCTCCACCACCGTGTTGAGCAGCAGCGGCCGTCCCGGCTCCAGCTCCAGCGCGCGCGCAAGCACCTCGAACGCGCCGCGCTCGTTCTCCTGCTCCTCGAACATCAGCGCCAGCGCTTCGCAGAACGCCACGCGCTCGGCGCGCGGACGCGGCGCGAGCATGGCCAGCTCCAGGAGCGGCAGCACTTCATCCAGCTTCTCGTCTTCCGCCAGCAGGCGCGACAGCTGGAAGGCCGCGAGCGCGTTGGTGGGCTCCAGCTTCAGGGCCGCTTCCAGGTGCTCGCGCGCCGCTTCCGAGTCCTTCAACTGCTGCATGCACAGGTCCGCCAGCCGCAGCCGCAGACTCGCCTGCTGCGCGCGGTCCTTCACCGTGCCCAGGTAGCGCTCCAGCGTGGCCACCGCCTCCAGGTAGCGCTCCTGGCCCAGCATCAGCTCCGCGGCGAGGCTGGCCGCGTCCGCGCGCGACGGATCCGCCGCCACGGCCTTCTCGAAGGCGGCCAGCGCTCCGGCCGCGTCGTTCATCCGCCCCAGCTTGAGCGTGCCCACGCGCAGCCACAGGTCCACCTGCGCCGTGCGGTCGCGCGCCTCGCCCGCCATCGCCTCCAGTTGCACGATGGCCGGACCATGGTCGCCCGCTCGCGCCGCCATCCGCTCGATGAGCGTGAGCGCTTCGGGCATGCCCGGCCACAGCAGGAAGCAGCGGTCCAACGCTTCCTTCACCTTGCCGGTGGCGGTCGGCTCGTACCAGGCGAACAGCTTCGCCACGAGCAACGACAGTCGCGCCGCGCTCTTGCGATCGCGCTCTTCCAGCGACATGCCTCGCAGCATGCGCACCTTGTCGCGCCACACCTGCTCGAAGCGCTGCATCGCGCGGGTGGCCTTCTCCGCGCGCGCGTTCTGCGGATCCAGCTCCCGCGCCACGTCCAGCACCTGCTGCGCCAGCGCGTGCTCGGTGGGATCGTCCACCAACCGCTCCGCGAGCCCGGCGTACTCCTCCGCCATGCCCGCGTCGCCCAGCGCCGCGCGCTCCCGCTGCAGCGCCTCGAAGGCCGGCTGGAAGCGCTCCTCGCTGAGCAGCAACTGCCGCACGCGCCGGAACGTCGCGCGGTCCGGCTTCACCCGGGCTGCGCGCTGCAGGCACAGCACCGCGCGGTCGCGCCGGAAGAGCTTCTGCTCGTACAAGTCCGCGGCCTTCAGGTAATGGCCCGCGCTCTCCTCACCCTGGGTGGCGGCGCCCAACCGCTCCAGCACGTCCACCAGCGCCGCCGAGTCCTGGCGGATCTCATGCAGCCGCTTGAGCCCGCGCAGCGCGGGCATTGGATCCTTCGCGACCAGCAACGCGCGCTTGAGCAGATCCTCCGCGCGCGGGGCATTGCGCTGCCGCTCGTGCGCGAGCTCCGCCGCGCGGCACAGCAGTCGCGCCGCCTCTTCCGTAGGCACATCCCGCGAGCGTCCCTCGTACAGGCGGATCAGCTCCTCGACCCGGCCTGATTTCTCCAGGGCCGCTTCGGTCTCGACGAAGGAGCGGTCATCGGTCACACGCAGCGTGGGACGCGCAGGGGTGGAAGGCAGTTCCATGATGCTCGGGGGCCAGGGGGGTGAATGAAACGAGGGCGCCAGCGGCCGGAGTGTACCGGCCGCGGGCGCCCCCGGGCAATCGCGCAAAACCCGTCAACCGATGGGATTTATTGGCTTTCTTGCTCGCCAGCCGAGGAAGCATTTTCCGTCGATGCCGCCGCGCCATCCGCGCCATCCGCGTCGTCACCGGCGTCCGACTTGTCCGCCGCGGGGGGCGTCGCCGGGGCGTCGGGGAGGGCCTTCGCCCGCTCCAACCCCGCGCTGTCGTTGAGCTGCGTGTACAGCGCGACAGCCTTGTCCTTCAGCTGCAGCTCTTCGGCGATCTGCGCGGCGCGGGGCAGGTCGCCCAGCTTCTCGTACAGGGGCAGCGCCTTGTCCTTGCGGCCCGCCTGCGTCCACGTCTCCGCGGCGGCGGCCGTGTCACCCAGGAGCTCCAGCCACCGGGCACGGCCGGCGGGCTTCTGCTCCTGTTCGGCGCGCGCCAGCTCACGCTGCGCCAGCTCCTTGGCCTCGTCCTCGAGGGTGAGCCGCTGCATGAAATGGAACGCCTTGGGAGGAGGCAGGGGGCTCAGCACCTCCACCGCCTCGCGCCGCTGGCCCACGGCCACCAGCAGGGTCGCCGCGCCCAGCCGGTCGCCACGCTCCACCAGGGCCTTCACCTCCAGGCCCCGGATGCGGTTGGCGCTCGGCAGATCCCGCGCACGCTCGTACGCCTTGCGCGCCAGGGTCAGCTTGTTGGCGCGCTCGTACGCGAGCGCCGCCTGGTCGAACTGGCGCGCGCGCTCGTACAGGCCGGCGACCTTCTCGAAGTCGGCCTTGGCGACGTAGTGCTCCATGAGGAGCTCGTACGCACCCGCCTTCTCCAGCGTGGGGCCAATCTGATCCGGAGGCAGCGTGCCCACGAGGCGGCGGGCCGCGTCGTTGTCCTGCCCGGCCAGCGCCGTGCGCAGCGCGCTCTTCAGGTCCCCGCCCGCCTCGAACAGGCGGGTGGCGTCCGCGAAGCCGTTGTTGCGCTCGTGCAGTCGCGCCGCGTCGCGCGTGCGGCCCAGGCCTTCCAGTTGGGTCGCCTGCTCCTTCCAGTCGCCCGTCAGCTCCGGCATCGGCGCGCGCTCGGGGCGCTCACCACGGGCCGGACGCTCGCCACGCTCCGGACGCTCAGCCCGGGGCGGACGCTCACGACGCTCGCCGGCACCGGCGGCGCCACGCTCCGGACGGTCCCCACGGGGAGGACGCTCGGAACGCTCCCGGCGCTCGCCAGGACCGCCACGCTCCGGACGCTCGGACCGCTCACGCGGCGCCTCGCTCCGGGCAGGAGCCTCGGGCTCCGGCGTCGGCTCGCGACCGCTCAGCGTGAAGGCCGCCTGCGAACGCTCGCGGTCACCCGCGGCGCGCCAGACGCGGCCCACCAGGGTCATCACGTCCAGCCAGGCCCCGTGCTTCTCCTTCGCGGGATCCACGGCCGGAGCCGCGGGAGCCGCTTCGGCGGGAGCGGCACCTTCGCCAGCGCCTTCGGCGGCCGGAGCCTCCGAGGATGCTTCGGCCGGAGCCGCCGCCTCGGTGCCTTCCGTCGTCGCCGCCGCTTCCGGAGCCGCGGACTCAGCGCCCGCTTCCGGCAGGACCGGCTTGGACTGACGCTGCACGCGCAGCATCGTCGTGATGAGGCGACCGCGCGTGTTGAGGTCCAGGTCATCCAGCGACTTGAGGTTCATGGGCCGCAGCGAGCGGACGATGGCCTCCAGCGGACCCTTCTCCGCGCCAAAATCGTTCTTGGAGAGGGCCTTCTCCAGCACGCTCAGCTCGGCGATGACGCGCTGGCCCGGACCCACCGGACCCGCATCACGGTCGCGGCCACGGCCTTCGCCACGCCCGCGCCCTTCACCACGGCCACCACCGCCAGGACCACCACCACGACCGCCGAAACCACCCGGCCCGTCACGGCGAGGCCCCTGACCCGGCGCGCCCCCGTCAGGACCGCGTCCACCCGGACGCGCTCCACCGCTTCCATTCTCCTGAGCCACGTGAATCTCCCGCTAGAACGCGTAGCGAATGTTGGGCGCCACCGCGAACCCGAAAGCGCCCTTGGAGGCGAGGTAGTTCCCCGTGACCTCCAGCCCCACCGAGAAGTGGCGCAGCCGCGTGTAGTACTCCACTCCGGGCCCGGCAAACACAAGAATGTCGGAATCCGGGAGGAGCTTCTTGGGAGAGAACATCGCGTACCCCGCGCCGGCGCGCGCGTAGATCCACGTGCGCTTGACCTCCTGGCTGTCGGCGAAGCCCACCAGTTTGGCGCGCAGGACGGCGCCGGGCACCAGCATGGTGAAGTCACCGGAGGCCGCGCCCTGCGAGTAGCCAATGTAGTCGGAGCCTGCCCTGTTCGCGGAGCCCATGAAGAAGACGCCCAGCGACAGGCGCTCCCCCAGGTCGATTCCCAGCTCCACCTGGGCCATCTGGCCGGACGAGAAGGGCCGGGGCCCCTGCGACGCGGGCGGGTTGGCGATCCACGACGGGCCGCCATACACGGCGAAGTACACACCGCGCTCGACCTCGTCGAAGGTCACCGCGGGCCGATCCCCCGCGGCGGAACCGGCGCCGGGGGTCTCCTGAGCGACCGACACCCCGGGAAGGAGGAAGGCGGCGCACAGGGCGAGAGGAGCAAGGACTTTCTGCATGGAAGGCAGCCTGGGGGGGCAGGACTCCCGCGGGGAACGGGAGGAGGAAGTGAAGAAGCGGGCAGCCCTGTCGCCAGGGCCGCCCGCGCGGCACACGGATGAAGTTCGAGTCTAGGCTAGTCGCCGGCCTGCTTGAAGATGAACGGGTACGTCACGATCACGGAGCCGCCACCCTTGGGCTCCGGGAACTTCCAGGTGCGCACGCGGCCCGCGACGCAGGTCTCCAGGTCCGAGTTGCCCGCCGTGGACTGCGCGACGTTGGACGTGGCCACCGAGCCCGTGGCGCTGATGATGAACTTCACGGAGACCTTGCCGCCCAGCTTCGGGAAGCGGTTGAGCAGGCTCTCGTAGCAGTAGCGGATCTGCCCGCGGTTGCGCTGGATGACCTGGCGGATGAGCTCCTTGTCCAACGAGCCCATGACCTCCGGGTCCGAGGACGTGATGCCCACGTCCACGCTCTGCTTGCCGCCGAGCGTGCCCACACCGGTGCCGTAGCTGCCGCTGCCGCCGCCACGGCCCTTGGTGCCGATACCGCCGATGCCGATGCTGTCACCGGTGCCACCGCCACCGCCGCCGCTGCCGCGCAGGCCCATGCCGCCGAAGCCGCCCGCGTCGCCAGCCTTGGCGCCGAACATGTTGCCCATGGCGCTCTTGAGCTCGCCGCCCAGGCCCGCCTTGCCGAAGATGGTGGAGATGCCACCCTTGCCACCGCCGAAGATCTTCGCGGTGAGGGCGCGCGCCTCGTCCTTCTTGTTCGGGTCGCCCTTGGGCGCGGTGCGGTTGGCGGCCTTGGGCTCGTTCTTCTTGCCCATCTGGCCTTCGTCCGCGCGGGCCTTCTGGGCCATCTCGCCCGACTTCTTCTCCTTCTGCTGGTTCAGCTTCTCCAGGAACTTGTTCTTCTGGGTCTCGGGCGCCTTGATGATGAGCTTGGCGATGCGCGCGTCGTTGCCCGCGAGCTCGTCCGCGTACTCATCCCCTTCCCCGCTGCTGTTCATCGAATGGATGACGAACGCGGTGGCGATGAAGAACATCACCAGGAAGATGTTGAGCGCCGTGTAGTCCAGGTTCTCGCCCAACGGCACGACGACGCGCTTGGGCACCGACTGCAACTGCGCCTCCAGCGTGAGGCCGCCCAGGTCCACCCAGAGGAAGTCGTCGCCCTCCAGCGTCAGCGAGTACGCGTCGCCGTCGCTGCTGGCCTTGCCCGACTCCATCACTGCTTCCAGGTCGAGCGTTTCGCCCTTGCGGGTCAGCTCGCCCTTCATCTTGCGCGCGAAGCGCACGGAGAAGGTCTGCCCGTCGGTGCGCAGCACTTCGAAGGAGGGGCCGCCCAGCTTGGCGTCGCCCATCACGAAGTCCACGCCCTTGGCGCTGCCCACCGTGAAGCTCTTCTTCACGCCCGGGGCCAGGAAGAACTCACCCACGCGCTGATCGCCCCAGAGCAGGCGCACCGACGCGCCCAGCGGGCCGTTGGACTTGGTGCGGCGCACGGTGCGCACGCGCGGCGCCTCCGCGTCCTCCTCCGAAGGGGCCTCCGGAGCGGGGGCGGCGGGCGCGACGATCTTGTTCTTCTGCGTGGGCGCGACCGACGCATCCAGCGCCGCGGCGGCGGGCGGCGGAGGCGCGGCGACCGGAGCCGCCACGGGGGCGGCCACGGCCTGCGCGATGGCGGCGGCGGAAGCGCCGGCCACGGGGGCCACGGTGGTGTTCTTGTCGGTGGGCGCGTCCGCCTGCGCGACGGCGGCGGCCAGGTTCACCGCGGCGACGGCGGCCGGGTTCTCCAGGCGGATGGTGGTGCCACCCACGCGGACCTCGTCACCGAAGGAGACCTGCCCCTTGTTGACGCGCTTGCCGTTGACGTAGGTGCCTTCGACGCTGCCCATGTCGATGATGGACATGGAGCCGTCGCCGGCCACTTCGATGACGGAGTGGATGCGACTGACCTTGTCGTCCTCCAGGCACAGGTGCGCGGAGGAGAGACGACCAATCTTGATGATGTCGCGCTCGTAGTCCTTGGAGGCGACCAGCGTGTCGCCCTTGAAGACCTTGAGTGTCAGGGGTACGGCCATGAAGGGGGGCTCCTGGTTCGCGTTCGCGCTTGTTGGACAACGGCTCTGGCGGAAGGTTCCGCCGGCAATTCGTGGGGAATTACAGCTCGCCCACGGACTGCATGACCTTGTCCTCGAAGTCCTCGCGGATGCGGATGAGGTTCGAGTGCTTCACGGACTTGCGAGCCTCGACGTACTCACCATCCGGCTTCGTGAGGTCGCCTTCGATGGTGTCGTCCTCGAAGTCGACCGTGGACGTCTTCTGCATCTTGGCGCCACCACCGCCCTTGTCCCCGCCCTCATCCTGGGCAAAGGCCGGAGCCACCGACAGCGTCACGCACAGCATCAGCCACTTCCGCATCCTGCCTCCACGAGGAGCCCCTTCCCGGGCCCACTTGTTCCGCACGGCAACCCCCGCGAATTCCCGGGGGCTCACAAGGTTCGCATCATCCGGAGTCGCGCCGCCAGCGTGAAGCCACTGGCGGGCTTCTCCCACATCACAGCAGGTCGTCGGTGGGCTCGTCGGAGTCCGCCGGGGCTGCATTCTTCTGGGCAGGCGCTGCCGGAGTGCCTCCTGCCGGCGTGGCGGCGGCCGGTTGGTTGCCGTTGCCGGCGGCCGGGGTGGCCTTGGGCGCGGTGCCGTCACCCGACGCGGGCGTCACGGCGTTGGGCGCGGGCTGGCCCTTCTGCTTGGCCTCCTCCGCCTTCATCGCGGCCTGCTGCTGGGCCTGGAGCGCCTCCATCTGCTTGGCCTGCTCCTCCGCGGCCTTCGCCTCGCGCTTGGCCTGCACGATGCTCTCCGCCTCGCGCATCAGACCGAAGACGGGAGCCTCGCCATTGAGCGCGACCTCGCCGCCCGCCAGCGCGACGTACTTGCGGTACAGCTCCACCGCGCGCTCCGGGGCGTCCTTCACCTTGTGCAGGATGATGCCGCGGTTGAGGTACGTGGCGCCCAGCTCCGGGTTGAGCTTCTCCGCCTCGTCGTACTCCTGCATGGCCTTGTCGTACTGGCCCTGGCCCTTGAGCGCGATGCCCAGGTCCACGTGCGCGGCGGCGTTCTTGCCATCCGCCTGCAGGATGCGGCGCAGGTGCTCCTCCGCGCCGGGGAAGTCCTCCGCGTCCAGCGCCAGCTGCGCCAGCGCCACGTGCGACGGCACGTAGTCCGCCTTGGCCTCCAGCGCGCTCTTGAACTGCACGCGCGCGCCCTCGTTGTCCCCTTCCTTCTGGAGGATGAGGCCCACGGCGTGGTGCAGCTCCGGATCCGCGCCGTCCAGCTTCACCGCGCGCAGCGCGACGAGCTTGGCCATGGCCAGCTGCTTGCGCTCCAGGTAGCTGCGGATCATCACCTTCAGGGCGTTGGTGTTCGCCGGGTCGCGCATGAGCGCGGCGCGCGACAGCTCCATCGCCTTGTCGTGGTCGTTGTTCTGCCGGTAGATCTCCGCCAGCCGGGCGCGCGAACCGGCGTCGTCCGGGTAGCGGGTGAGCACGTCCTGGTAGAGCGCCACCGCGCCGGCCACGTCGCCGGAGTTCTGGCGCATGATGGCCAGGTTGTCCGACGCCTGCCGCAGCGACGGCTTCTTGGTGAGCGCCGCCTGGTAACGGGCCTTCGCCTCATCGGGCTTGCCCATGCGCTCGGCGATGACGCCCAGGTTGTACTCGGCCTCCGCCAGGTTCTTGTCCGCTTCGGCCGCGGCCTTGAACTTGCGCTCCAGCGATGGGTAGTCGAACGCCTTGGCCTTCTTCTGCGCGTCGAAGGACTTCACCGCGTCATCGAACAGCAGCATGGCGCGGTTGGAGATGGACACCGGCCCGGTGGGCGCGGCGACGGGCTTGTCCACCACCGGCTTGACGGCCGGCTGGGACGACGTGCAGCCCACGGCGGTGAGGGCCAGCGAGGCCAGGAGGAGGGCGGGACGGAACGGGTGCGTGCGATTCATTAGAGGAAGTCCTCCGGCTCCTGATCATCAACGGTCTTCTTGGGCGCGCTGCCGTCCTTGGAGGCGGCGGGCTTGGCGATTTCGGACTCGGTCTGCTGACGCAGCTGGTTGGTCAGCGTCGACAGGTCCTCGTTGAGCGCCTCGCTCTTGGCCAGCTTCTCCTGTTCGGGCTTCGCCGTCGGGGGCGGGATGTCCTGCACCGCGGCGAGCATGTCGCCCGCGAGCACGAACTCCTTGTTCTTCAGCGCCAGCTTCTCCTCCAGTACCTCCGGATACTTGTCCGGAGCGTAGGTGGTGCGGAGGATCTTCAGGCTCGCCGCGGCGCACTCGTTGAACACGCCCAGCTCGCGGCTCTTCGCGACCGCGCCGGAGAAGGCCTCCGTGGCCTTGTCCTTGAGCGGCTGCGCCTGGTTGGAGAACTCGTCGCGCAGGGCCTGCTGCGACTCCTCGTCCAGACCGCGCGGCATGGGCGCGTTCACCACGATCTCCGCCATGTGGTCATACGCCATGCCAATGCGCTGCAGCGCGCAGATGGCGGGCTCCGGGGCGCCCAGGGCCACCGTCTGCACGTACTTCTTCTGGACGACCTCCAGCGCGCGGCCCTTGTCGGCCAGCGAGCCCTTGAAGCGCTCCGGCGACGCGGGCACGCCCCAGTACAGCTTCAGGCGCTTGTACTCCACCCAGTCCGGCTCGATGGCGAGCAGGTTCGCCTGCGCGGCGGCGGCCAGCGCGGGCTTCTCCAGCGAGGCCTTCTGGTTGCGGCCCAGCTGGTCGAAGTAGTCGAAGATGCGCTTGTTCATGCGCGACACGTCGCGCGGCTTCTTCATCTTCTCGTAGATGGCGACGATGCGGCCTTCCGCGTTGAGGAACTTGCTGGACGAACGCATGTTGTCCCGCTCGTACTCCTCCAACAGCTTGATGGCCTTCATGTATGCCCCCTGCTTCACGTGGAGGTCCACGATGGAGAGGAACACGCCTTCGGCGTCCTTCGACTTGGGCCACAGCTCCAGGTAGTGCTCGCGGTTCTTCAGCGCGGCCTTCAGCTGGCCCAGGCCTTCACGGTAGGTGGAGGCGTTGAACAGGGCGATCTGCGCCTTGGACTCGTCCCACTTCTGCACCACCGCGGGCTTCGCGGGGCCGTCGTCGTTGGAGGCCTGCTTGGCCTTCGCCTTGGCCTTGGCCTTCGCCTTGGCCTTCGCGGCCGGGGCGCCGCCCTTCTCGCTCAGGTTGCGCTCATAGCCGCGCACGTAGAGCTCGTAGGTGGACGCCGCGTCCTCGAAGTCACCGATGGCCTCCAGCGCCTCCGCGTTCGCGTAGATGGAGTCCGGCACGTACTTGGACCGCGGGTACTCCGCGAACAGGCGTTTGCGGACCTCGATGGCCTTGTCCAGGCTCTTCGCCTTGTAATAGTCGACGGACGCATTGTAGAGCGCCAGGTCCGCGATCTCCGTCTGCGGGAAGTCGTGGACGAAGTTCAGGTACGCCTCGGCCGCCTTGGAGAACTCCTTCTTCTCCTCCAGTTGGCTGACGAGCTTGAACGACGACTGCTCGATGAGCTTCGCCAGGTCGTCGCGGAACTTGCCGACCGCCAGCTTGTCGTTCGCGTAGAAGCGACGCGCCCACTCGTTCACCTTCGCGAAGTCCTGCAGCAGGTTGTACGAGTCCAGGATGAGGTTCGCGGCGATCTCACCCGCGCGCTGGCCGTCCTCGAACTTGTATTCGGGGTAGCCGAGCGCGATCTCGCTGAAGCGCAGCACGGCTTCATCGAAGTGGTTGTGGCGGTAGTAGATGTTCGCCGCCTTGAAGGCGATCTCCACGCGCTTGTCGCCCTTGGGGACGTACTTGAGGTAGCGCTCGCACGCGTCGAGCAGCGACTTCTTCAGCGTGGGGATGGTGATCTTCTTGGTGATGTCGGTGCCGGCGGACTCGCTCTTCGCCTCGCCGCGCGCCTCGGCCGACTTGACGACCTCGTCGTACGCGAGCACGGCGTTGTAGGAGGCGTTGCTCAGCCACTTGCCCGGCTTGCCCGGCTTGGCCTTGCCCTTGTCGTCCTTGGCCTCCAGCACCTTGGCGTCCTGGAGGACGACGAGGGTGTAGTTGGCGGCGGCCTTGTCGAAGTTCTGCAGGTTGTCGTTGAGGAGCTCCGCCCAGAAGAAGCGCAGGTCGTACGCCTTGGGGTTCTCCGGGAAGAGCGTGAGGTAGTCGCTGTACACGGCGTCCGCGTACTTGAAGGTCTCCTCGTTGCGCGTCTTCTTGCCCTCGTTGTGCCAGGTGACGGCGAGGTTGGAGAGCGTGCGCTCGGACAGCTCCTTCGCCTCCGCGAGCGCCTTCTTGTCCTTGTCGTCCTTGATGACGCCGGAGGACTCCACGTCCTTCATGATCTTCACGAGCCGGCGCACCTGGGCCACGGTGCGCTCCTTGTTGCCCATGCGAAGGATGCAGTCGACGATCTTGCCCTGGAAGCCGGGAGACTCCGGCGACAGCGGCTTCTCCTTGATCAGCGCGTTGTACGTGATGGCCGCTTCGCGGTCCTTGCCATCGCCGTAGTACAGGTTCGCGAGCTGCTTCATCATCGCGAAGCGGTCTTCCGGATTGGTGGCGACCTTGCCGAAGTCCGCGCGGGCCTGCGTCACGTCACCCTCGCGGGCGAAGGAGCGCACGTAGTCGGCGCGCGCTTCACGCACGAGCGACCCCTTGGCCTTGGCCTTGCCGTCCTTCTCCACCGCGGCGGCACCCGCCAGCTCGCCGTAGAGGACCACGGTCTTGTACTTGTCCTTCGCGGACTCGTACTCGCCCATGTTGAAGTAGCACCAGCCCTGCTTGTAGAGGGCGAACGCGTAGACCTGGTTCTCCGGGAACTCAGCGGCCTTCTTGTAGGCGACGAGCGCCTTCTCCAGCTCCGGGCGCTTTCCCTTGGAGTTGTTGAAGTAGTACTCGCCGAAGGCGAAGTACGCGTCCGGGATGTACTTGGACGTGGGGTGCTTCTCGATGAGGCGCTTGAACGCGACGAGCGCCTTCTTGTCCTGGCCGTCCTCCATCAGGTACTGGCCGAGGAAGAAGAGCACTTCGTCCGTGCGCTCGAACTTCGGGTGCTCCTGGACGATCTTCGTGTACTGCTCGACGGCGTACTTGCCGTTCTCCTTCACCTTCGCCATCAACTCCGCCTTCTCCGCCTTGGCCTTCTGCTGGCCCGCGGCGTCGTTGCGGTTCATGGCGACGATGAGCTCGTCGTCCTTCCGGTTGGCTTCGAAGAAGAAGAACTTCGACTCCTCCCAGTAGAGCTCGCCCAGGCGGAACAACAGGCTGGGGGCCTCCTTCTGATCAGGAGACAGGGAGATGATCTTCCGCAGCGATTCGATCTGTTCGCGGCGCTTGGAGGCCACCTGCACCTCAACGCCCAACCGGAACTGATCATATTGCAGCGTGGGAGCGGCCTGCTGGGCTTCCTTCGGGCGCGTGATGTCGCCAGCGAGGGACTTGTCCACGGTGGTCGTGGACTTCTTGCCCAGGTCAGCGTCGCGCAGTGCTTTCTTCTCCTGGGCCGAAGCCATGGAAGTCAGGAGAACGAGGCAAACGAGTAACGAGCGGCGCATGGTCTTCCTAGGAGCGAGGGACCGGCGTTCCCGATGGCCTGCCTGCTTGGCAAGTGTCCGGGAATCTTCGGGAATTTCCATGAGGGGACTCGCACTATGCGCGGTTTCCGCAAGGCGGGTCAACTTGGACGGACGGACGTCAGGTCCGTTGGATAGCAGGCGAGAAAACTTCAATTTCGTTGTGCTCGGAGGGCGGTCAGCCAGGAGTTGAACAGTGGCCGGAAGGTTGCGATGAGGGACCCCGGGAGTATCTGAAGCGGGCGGTCGGAAGACTGACCGCCCTGCCTGGAGCCGTTCGCGGATCATGAGCCTTCTGCCGGAGAGCGCCAGCTTTGAAGAGCTGGTGCAGGACTACTACCTCGCGGTGCGTGGCGCGGGGCTGATGTTGTCCGCGTTGGATACCCAACTCGTCACGGCGTGGGCACAGGAGGGGGTTCCCTTCGAGGTCGTCGCGCGCGGCATCTCCCGTTCCGCCGAAAAGGCGCTGTGGGACGCGCGGCCCGGGGAGCCGGTGCTGCGCTCGCTCCGGGCGTGCCGGCGCCAGGTGGAGACGGAGATCCGCAAGTACCGCGATCTGTCCGCGGGCCAGGGCGAGGAGGCCGCCCCGGAGGTGAAGAAGAAGCCATCCCGCTCCTGGGAAGAGGTGCGCCATGCGCGGCTGTGCACGGCGCTCCGGGCCCTGACGGAGCGGGAGTCCACCCTGGCGCCCCGGGTGCACCGGCTGCTGGACACGGTGCTCGCGAGCGTGCCCCGGGAGCCCGCGGCCATGGATCAGCAGGAGGCCTGGACGCTGCTGGTGCTGCTGCGTGCCCTGCCCTTCACGGAGCGGCGCACGGTGTGGCGCGAGGCCCGGACGGGCGAGCAGCAGCTCATGACGGCCCGTGCGCGGCGGGTGTCGCGCAGGTTCCGGTTGCAGGCGGCGGTGCGCCGGCGGCTGGACATGAAGGAGACCTGAGGCGTTGGGTCACTTCCGAACGCCTGAACGGAAAATCAGCGTACTGACGGGCACGGCCGACGGTGTTATGGCTGGACCCCAGATGGCGGCCAAGGCGAACGGCGAGGCGTGCGGGGAGTGCGGCGGGCGGACGTACCTCATCGAGCGGCGCGGGGATCTCGCGTCGGCGAGGGTGTGTACGTGCTCGGAAGCGTGCCCGGTGTGTGGCGGGCGCGGGCACATCCTGGTGGAGAAGGAAGGCACCTTCAGCAAGAAGGTGGGCGCGCGCACCTACGAAGTGCTCCAGCCGTGCATGTGCACGCTGCGGCGCAAGCGGGTGGCGCTCTTCAACGACGTGCAGATGCCCGGCGTCATGGCGCACGCGTCGTTCGACAACTACCGCGCCTTCAACGAGGCCCAGGACCGGGGCCGGGGCGTGGCGATGCACTTCGCCCACCAGTACGTGAAGGGCGATACGGCGAAGCACAAGGGCTACGTGATCAGCGGGCCGGTGGGCACGGGCAAGACGCACCTGCTGGCGGCGACGCTCGGGCACCTGGTGCTGGAGATGGGCGTGCGCTCGCGGTACGTGGAGATCTCCCTCCTGTACGCGACCATCCGGCGCGGGTTCCAGGACGGCAAGAGCGGCGGGGAGATCATCGGGCCGCTGTCGGAGGTCGAGGTCCTCGCCATCGACGAGCTGGGCAAGGGGCGCGGCAGTCCCTTCGAGATGGAGACGCTCGATGAGCTGATCGCCCGGCGCTACAACGCGGGGCGCACCACGCTCTTCGCGACGAACTATTCGCTGGAGCCGGAGCGCAAGGGCGCGCGCAGCACCGCGCCGACGGGCTACCGCACCACCGAGGACACGCGCACGGCGATGAAGGACGCGGAGCTGCTGCGCGAGCGCGTGGGCGAGCGCATCTACAGCCGGCTGTGCGAGATGTGCAGCTTCGTGGAGCTGCCGCGCGACACCCCGGACCGGCGGCGCACGCGGCAGGAGATGGATGCGCCTCCGCCCCTGGGTGGAATGCGCAACCCCGGACGCTGATCAGCGCTCCCTCCGCCCCTCAAGGCGTGATGGCGCGCACCAGCGAATTGCCCGCGTCCGCCACGTACAGGGTGCCGTCCGGGCCCACCGCGAGCCCCGCCGGCAGCACCAGCTGGGCCTCCTTGCCCGAACCATCCGCGTGGCCGTAGCGGCCACTGCCCGCGAGCGTGGTCAGCTTCTCCGGCTCCCCCGCCGCGTTGAACACGAGCCGGCGCACGCGGTAGTTGCCAGGGTCGGACACCGCCAGCGAACCATCCGGCAGCAGCGCCAGGCCCAGGTACGGCAGCAGCTGCCCGCCTGACGGCTCCCCATCCCGGAAGCCGGGCGTCGAACCGGCCACCACGGAGGTCACGCCATTGCGCACGCGAAGCACGCGGGCCATGCCGCTCTCCACCACGTAGGTGGTGCCGTCGGCCGTCTGGACCGCCGCGGAGGGCCGGTAGATCCAATCGCCCTGCAACGTCGTCACCGGGTTGCCCGGCAGCACCAGGTCGATGCGGCGGATGACACCGTTGTTCAGGTCGGCGACGAGCAGCCCCGTTCTATCCGGCGTGAAGGACAGGCCCGCCGGCTGGTTGAAGGCCGACGCCAGGGCGAGGCCGTCCTGGTAGCCGGGCCCGGTGCCCGCGAACACCTCCGCCTTGCCCTCCACGGGGATGCGGCGGATGAGTGCGTTCTCCGTGTCCGCCACGTAGATGTTCCCCAGCGCGTCTGCGGCGATGCCCATGGGGCCATTGAGGCCGGTGAGCACCGTGCGGATCTTCCCGTCCGCCGACACGCGCTTGACGCTGTTGCCCAGCGAATCCGCCACCACCCAGCCACCATCCGGCATCACCGCGACCGCCAGCGGCGCGCCCAGCTCATTCGACGCCACCTTGCCGTCCGAGTGGCAGCGCTTGCCGGGCTCGCCCGCCACCGTGTGCACGGCCTGCGCGAACGGGCCCATGGCCTGGGGCACCGCTGGCGGCTGGAACTTCACCAGGTCGTCCGGCACCTTCCGGCCCAGCGCCTTGTAGAGCACGTTGGCCACGATGCGGCCCGCGCGCGGATCCGCCACGCGGTCCCCCACCCCGGCCAGCTTCTGCACGAAGTCGATGCCGCCGGAGGAGAACACGTACGCGTCGCCCTGCTTGCGCACCACCATGTGCGCGAAGCCGAAGCCGCCCTGGAGCGACAGCGAGGGGGACTCGGCGAGCACTTCCACGCCGGCCGGCTGGCGGCCGTTGTCCACCAGCTGGTCCACTTCGTAGCCGTTGGCCATCCACAGCGTGTCGCCCGCCTTGAGGCCGGTGCCGGCGAAGGCCCAGTGCTCCGGCGCGGTGATGACCGTCGGGAAGGGCCACTGGTGCCAGCGCGCCTGGAACTGCACGCCCAAGAGCGCGTTCTCCGGCCGGGGCGCGGGCAGGTCGCGGAACTTCACCGTCCTGCGCTGATCCTTGTACGGATCCGCCGCGTGGCCCTTGTAGCAGGTGACGATACGGCGCTCGCGGCCGTCCGCCGCGGGCTCGAAGCGCACCTGCCAGTAGGCGTTGTTCGCGCCCAGGTTCAACAGCGACCGGCCGTCCGCCAGCGAGCGGTCCGCGAAGTCCCGCTGCTTCGAGGACCAGTACTCATCATGCCCGGACATCACGAACACCTTCGCGCCACGAAGGAAGTCGTAGCTCGAGTCCATGTCCTCGTCGGTGAAGTAGCCCACGTCCAGGTCCTGCGACTCCAGCCACATCACGAGGCTCAGGTCGTCCAGCATCAGGTGCCCGGAGCCCTGGCCCCGGTAGTAGGGCCGGTCGTACGAGGACTGGAACGCGCGGGCGACGCCATGCGCCTTCATCACGCCCTTCTGGTCGTCGTAGAGGCTGGTACCTCCCCAGGTGTTGTACGCCGCCCAGTTCGAGGTGGGGATGAGCACCGCCACCTCGGAGCGCGGGTTGGCGTCACGCACGAAGAAGGGCACGTAACGCGACGGCTGGTCCTCGCGCACGAGCTTCACCACGTACACGCCCCGCACCCAGTCCTTCTGGACGGGGATGGCCAGCGTGGGAGACCACGCGCATGCGATGACGCCCGTCGTTGGATCCGCCGGGCAGTCCGCCTGACGCGTGCCCTTCACGGGGCCACCCCGCGCCAGCTCTCGCGCGCCCACGCCGCCGTAGTAGCCCAGGCGGTAGACGAACCACGTGAAGTTCTTCGCTTCGGACAGGGACACCGCCACGCGCAGGGACTCGCCCTGCGTCACGGTGGCCTGGAGGGGATAGCCCTCGATTTCGCGCTGGTTGGCGTTCTTGGTGATGCGCCAGTTGGACGTGCCCTTCTTCTGGTTCTCCCGGTGCACCGCGTCCGCGTCGCGCGGGGGCAGTGAGGAGCCTCCATCCGGCAGGGTGCCAGCGTCTGGCTCGTCGTCCGGAATGCCCGCGTCGTATTCGGGCACGACGACGCCACCGTCCGCGGAAGCCGTCACGCCCGCGTCGTCGGTGTTGAGGGGCGGCTCGTCGTGGCGATCACCGGGGGGCGGCGTGCCCGGTGCAGGCCCCGTGTCCTTGCACCCCGAGGCGCCCGTCACCAGGAGCGCCAACACCACTCCCAGCCCCATCCAGCGATGCCCCTGCCCCATGCCCTACCCTCCACCCAGGGTGTTCAAGAGCGGAGGGTAGGCATCGACTCCCGGGAGGGAAGCGCCCTACCCCGGATGGGAACTAAAGTTCGACATTCCGCCCGTGTCGGCTCCAAGGGGAATCGTGCAAGTCACCGGATCAACGCAGATCCGCTTTCGAAACCCTGTCAGCCACCGAGCAGTTCCCGATGCAGGCGGGCCGTCAGCGGCTTGAGGTGGGCCTTGTCCACCAACAGCGTCACCTGGAGCGGTGACGTGCTCACGGCATGCACACGGGCGGACAAGCCCTCGGCCGCCGACAAGGCCTTCCGGAGTGGAACCCAGTCCGCGTTGAGCCCCACGCCCACGCACGTCACGGTGCCCCACCCGTCCCGCCACTCCACCGCCGTCCCGAAGCGAGTGGTCAGCTCTCGCTGGAGCGCTTCCGGGCCATGCACGTCCGCGAGCGGAACGGCCAGGAACGTGCGCCCCGGGGCCCCCGGCAGCCCGTCGTGCGCGAGCGTGCGGCCGCGCACGGCGCGAGCGTCCAGGAACTCCAGCAGCTCCTGCAGAGGCACGCTCGCGTTGGCGACGAGCACGGCCATCTCCGCGTCGGCCGTCACGCCCTTGACGCGGCTGTCGGTGGGTACGGCCAGCTCCTGCACGGCGGTGCCGGTGCCCTGGCCGTGCGCGGTGCGCGCGAGGATGGTGATGCCGCGCGCCTTGGCCCACTCCACCGCCTGGGCGTTGAGCACCTTGGCGCCGGCGCTCGCCAGCTCCTGCATCTCGTCGTAGCTCAGGGACTCCAGCTTGTGGGCGTCCGACACCACGCGCGGATCCGCGCTGAAGACGCCGTCCACGTCCGAGTAGATTTCACACGCCTCCGCCTCCAGCGCCGCCGCCAGCGCGACCGCGGTGGTGTCCGAGCCGCCGCGCCCCAGCGTCGTGACCTCCTTCTTGTAGGAGACACCCTGGTAGCCCGCGACGATGACGACCTTGCCGTTCGCCAGCTCATCCTGGATGCGGTAGGGCCGCACCTCCACGATGCGCGCCTGCGCGTGCGCGTCGTTGGTGATGATGCCGCTCTGGCTGCCGGTGAAGCTGATGGCCGGCACGCCCTGCTCCTGGAGCGCCATGGACAACAGCGCCATGGAGATGCGCTCACCACAGGTGAGGAGCATGTCCAGCTCTCGCCGGGGCGGGTCCGCCGACACGCCCTTGGCGAGCGCCAGCAGATCGTCCGTGGTGTCGCCCATGGCGCTGACCACCACGACGACCTGATACCCCGCGTCCCGCTTCTCCTTCACGCGACGGGCGACCTTGCCGAGCTTCTCCGCGTCGGCGACCGATGAGCCGCCGTACTTCTGAACCACGATTGGCATCCACGCCTCGCTTCCCGAGCAGTGTAAAGTCCGCCCCCGCGCATGCCAATCACCGAGAATCCCATCATCGAGGTGCGCAACCTCACCCGGCGCTACCGCGATCGCGTGGCCATCCAGGACCTGTCCTTCACCGTGGGTGAGGGGGAGATCCTCGGCTTCCTCGGGCCCAATGGCGCGGGCAAGTCCACCACGATGAAGATCCTCACCGGCTTCCTGCCCCCTTCCGAGGGCAGCGCGAAGGTGGCCGGCTTCGACGTGTCCACGCACCCCATGGAGGTCAAACGGCGCATCGGGTACCTGCCGGAGACGCCGCCGCTGTACCCGGAGCTGACGGTGCACGGCTACCTGGCGTTCGTCGCGGCGCTCAAGCAGTTGCCCGGCCGCGCCGTGCGTGTGGAAGTGGAGCGCGTGGCGGGCCTCACCGGCGTAAGCGACGTGCTGGGCCGCGTGCTCCAGAACCTGTCCAAGGGCTTCCAGCAGCGCGTGGGCATCGCGCAGGCGCTGCTCGGCTCGCCGCCGGTGCTCATCCTGGACGAACCCACCGAAGGCCTGGACCCGGCCCAGCGCGCCGAGCTGCGTGCGTTGATTCGCAGCCTCGCGGGCAAGCACACGGTGCTCCTGTCCACGCACATCCTCCCGGAGGTCACCGTGACGTGCCAGACGGTGCTCATCCTCCACCAGGGCCGCGTGGTGGCCCATGACGCCATCGACACGCTCGCGAAGTCCCATGGCCAGGCGGAGCACGCCTCGCTGGAAGAAGTCTTCATCAAGCTGACCGCCGCCTGAAGCGCGCGGCTCCCCTTCCCCCCTTCGAGGACCTCCCGCGCATGCGCACCGCCCTGGCCATCGCCCGCAAGGAGCTGGCCGTCGCCTTCACCACCCCGTGGGCCTACGCCGTGTTCACCGCGATGGCGGCGCTCACGTCGTTCTTCTTCGTCAGCCTGCTGGAGCAGTTCCAGCAGGTGCAGTCGCTGGCCCGTGAGCACGGGTGGAGCCGGCTGCCGCCCGACTCGGTCGTCTACCGCAACCTCACCGACGGCGTGGTGGTGCAGTTGTGGGGCGTGGTGCTGATCATCACGCTCTTCGTCGCGCCCTTCCTGTCCATGCGGCTGTTCGCGGAGGAGAAGCGCCAGAAGACGTTCGCGCTGCTGCTGACGACGCCGGTGCGGCCGGTGGACATCGTGCTGGGCAAGTACCTGGGCGGCCTGGCCCTCATCTTCGTCACGCTGGGGCTGACGCTGGTGTTCCCGGTGCTGCTGTCGGTGGTGGGCTCGGGCGCGAAGGGGCCCGCGCTGGAGTGGCCCACGGTGCTGCTGGGCTACGGGGCGGTGCTCCTGTGGGGCGCGACCTGCATGGCGGTGGGCCTGTTCATCTCCGCGCTGACGGAGAGCCAGATGCTGGCGGCCTTCCTCACCTTCACCGTGCTGCTGCCGTGGATGCTGCTGCGCGGGGTGGCCCTGTCCACGGCGGAGCCGCTGCGCTCCTTCCTGAACTACCTGTCCTTCGACACCCAGTTGCAGGGGATGATCCAGGGCGTCCTGGAAGTGCAGGCGCTGGTGTTCTTCGCGTCCGTCATCCTGTTCTCGCTGCTGCTCACCCACCGCGCGGTGGAAGCGCAGCGCTACGCGTGACCATGAGAGCGACCCACGTCACCCGGGTGCTGGGGGCCTTTGGCCTGCTGCTCCTCTTGTCCAGTCCCTTCACGCTGTTCCTCTCCTCCGGCAGCGTGGGGCTCGCCCTGGGCAAGGCGGTGCTGGGCACGGCGATGATCGCGGCCTACGTCGCCGCGCACCGCCAGGAGCTGGGACGGGCGGGCTCGCGCCGCACGGGGCGGTTCCTCGCGTCCACCGTGCTCACCACGCTGGCCGTGCTGGGCGTGTTGGTGGCGCTCAACGTCCTCGCGTTCCGGAAGAACCAGCGCTGGGACCTGACGCGGGAGCGCATCTTCTCGCTCGCGCCGCAGACGCTCGAAACGCTCGCGGGCCTCAAGGAGCGGGTGCACGTCCTGGCGCTCATTCCGCCCACGCACCCGGCCTATGGCGACCTGGAAGAGCTGTTCCGGCGCTACCACGAGGCCGCACCCCAGGTGTTCGACTCCGCCTTCGTGGATCCGCGCCGGGAGCCCACCCTGGCCGCGAAGTATCAGCTCAAGGACGGCCAGACGCTCGTGGTCGTGACACGCGGCGAGGGCGAGAACGCGCCCCACACCCTGCTACCGGTTCCCGCCGAGTTGGAGCTGACCAACGCCCTGCTCCAGTTGGGCGCGGCGGGCGCGCAGAAGGTGTACTTCCTCGAAGGGCATGGGGAGTGGCCGCTGGAGACGCCGCAGGGGCCCCAGGGCCCTGGCGACGGGCTGGCGGAGTTCCGACGTCAGTTGATCCGCGAGGGCTACCGCCCCGAACCCCTCAACCTGCTGGGCAAGCAGGAGGTGCCTCGCGACGCGGGGCTGTTGATCATCGCGGGTGCCAAGGAAGACTACACGGCTCCGGAAGTGGCCGCCCTGCGCACCTATCTGGGTGAGGGCGGACGGCTCTTGTACTTCACCGACGTGGGCACGTCGGACGGGCTGGGGCTGTTCCTCGCGGATTATGGCGTGCAGGTGGATGAGGGCGTGGCCGCCGACTCGCAGTTCAACGCGGGCAACCCGTTCGTCCTGGTGTCGAACTTCTTCGGCAAGCACGTCATCACCCGCCCCCTCCAGGAGCGGGCCTTCAACGTGCAGCTTCCCACCACGCGCAGCCTCACGCTGTTCCGCGAGGGCTTCCTTCCCGGCGTCACGGTGGAGCCCGTGCTGCTGAGCTCGCCCTATGCCTGGGTGGAGACGCGGCCCCAGGAGGACGCCACCCCGTCGGATGGGGAGAAGATGGGGCAGCTCACGCTCGTCGCCGCCGCGTCCCGGGACACGCGTGGCGCGGAGCACAAGCGCTTCGATGAGGCACGGCTGGTGGTCATGGGGGATTCGGAGCTGCTGCTGGATCCGAACTGGGGCCATGAGGCCAACCGCAACCTGGCGATGAATGCCCTGGGCTGGGCGTCGCATCAGGTGGAGAAGGTCACCTGGCGCCCCGCGGACCGGGAGACCTCCACGCTGGAATTGAGCGCCGGACAGATGCAGACCCTGCGCTTCGTCTCCACGGACCTGCTCCCGCTGTCGCTCCTGGGCGTGGGGCTGGCCGTCTGGCTGTCGAGGAGGAACCGATGAGGCCTTCGGCGTTCGTGATGCTCGGGCTCGCGGCGATGGGGTCGTGGGTGTGTTCGCGTGAAGAGAAGCCACCGGCGCCTCCCAAACTCTTCGCCACGGAAACAGCGGAGCCGAAGCACGGAGCCCCGGCCCCAGCGGCCCCCGTCTTCACCCACCTGACGGTGAAGGCTCGGGGCGCCACCACGGAGCTGGAGCGGACGCCCGAAGGCTGGCGGATCACCTCGCCCGTGGAGGCGAAGGCGGACCCCTATGCCGTCGAAGCGATGGTGCAGCAGCTCACCACGGCGAAGTTCAAGTCCACGGTGAACGCGGCGCCGTCGGACGCGGACCTGAAGAAGTTCGGCCTCACGTCCCCCCACTTCACCGTGACGGCGCGCGCCTATGTCCCGGATGTGAATGGCGGCGGCGCGGAGGATCCGTCCCGCCAGCGCACGGTGACGCTGTCGGGTGGAGAGGAGAACCCCTTCGACGGCTCCGTGTACGTGCGCCGCGACGGGGACGCGACCGTCTACGCGGCCGAGGGTGTCGTGCGGTGGTCACTCGACAAGGGCCCCTTTGAATTGCGCGCCAAGGAGTTCCTGGGGCCGCTGGACGCGGCGACGCTCCAGTCCATCGAGGTGACCGCGAAGGACCACGCGTACCTGCTGTCGCGCGACACCGACGGCAAGACGTGGCGGATGGTGAAGCCGGAGCCGACGCGCGCGAACGCCAGCCGCGTGACGGACCTGCTCACCGCGTTCGCGGGACAGCAGGCCCTGTCCTTCCCCGCGGACACCCCCGCCGCCCGGAAGGCCCTGGGCCTGGACTCACCCGTCGTGGACGCGCGCTTCGTCCCCGCCTCGGGCGACCCCATCCGCGTGCGGCTGTCCCAGGTGACACGCGACGGTGCTCCCTTGGTCCATGCCCTGCGTGAGCAGGGGACACGCGCCACGCTCGCGGAGGTGGATGCGCGGGCACTGACGACGCTGGATGTGGGCGTGCCGGAGCTGAAGGATCGCCGCGTGCTCGCGTTCCCGCGCGAAGCCGTGCGGCGGCTGGAGTTCCATCCCGGAGGCAAGGCCGCTCCCGTGGTGGTAGCGCGCGGCGCATCCCTGGATGGTGGCTCCGACGCGTGGCGCATCGAAGGTCCCGACGGAGGACTCGCGCGGCACTTCCGCGTGGTGAAGCTGCTGGGCTCGCTGGAGTCGTTGAAGGCCGCCGCGTTCGGCGAGGCGAACGTGAAGCGCTGGGAGCGCTACGGCATTGGCGAGGCCTCCCGGAGCGTCGTGCTGCGCGACGCGGACGGGCGCGAGCTGACGCGGCTGTGGTTGGGCAACGCCGTGCCGGAGCAGGACGAGCGGCTCTACGCGCGCGGCTCGGGCCCGGACCTCGTGGAGGTCTCCGCGGGCGCCGTGGCGGATTGGCCCACGAGCGCCGCGGGCCTGAAGGACCCGCCGCCTGGAGATCCGGACGGCGGAGCACCTTGAGCGCTACACCTCCATCAAGGCGAAGCGCTGCTCGGGCGTGAACTTGGTGAGCAGTGGCATGGCCACGTTGAACACCGGGATGCCGCTCTTCGTCTTGCCCTCGCGCGCGCCATGGTGCGCGTGCCCGTGGAAGACGTAGGCCGCGCCGTAGTGGTCAATGGGCATCGACAGGCGGCTGGTCCCGAGGAAGGGGCGGATCTCGATGTTCTCCCCCTCCAACGTCTCCGGGATGGGGGCGTAGTGCATGATCACGACCTTCTTCGGCGTGTCCAGGTGGCTGAGCGCCGCCTCCAGCTTGAGTGACTCGGTGACGGCCTCCTGCACGAAGGCCTTCGTCTGCCCCTCGCCGAAGGCCTGCAACGTCGCGTTGCCGAAGCCTCCGCCGAAGCCCTTCACGCCCGCCACGCCCAGCACCTTCTCGAAGATGAAGTGGTCTCCGTCGAGGATGTGCACGCCCACCTTCGACAGCTCCGAGCAGATGTCCTTCACCTGCCCGTGCTCGTAGTCGTGGTTGCCCAGCACCGCGGCGCAGGGAACGCGCAGGGCCGACAGCTCCTCGGCCAGCACCTTCCCCTCTTCCAGCATGCCGCGATCCGTCAGGTCGCCACACAACAGCAGCAGGTCCGCTGAAGCATTCACCTGCTTGACGAGCTGGCGGAAGCGACCGTGCTGGTCGTCCCGACAGTGGAGGTCACCGACTGCCGCCAGCCGTATTTTCGAGTTCGGATCTCGCGCCACGCACGTCCCCCTCGGGTCGTTCTTGTTCGTCCCAGGCCCTGCCGTCCCCAAAGCCCCAGTGGTGGATGTCCACGTGGTAGTTCACCTTGGACACCAGGTTGCCGCGACACAGGCGCTCATCCCAACTGCCGTCGCGCACGGTCTGGAGCGTGCGGCTCATCAGCTCCGTCATGACGTAGTTGGGCACGATGTCGCGCTCGCTGGGATAGGCGAAGCGGAACATCATCAGGTGGCTGAGCAGCACCTCCCAATAGCGATCAAAGCGCCGGAGGATGCGGTCCCAGTCCATCTCCCGCCCCGCCTTGAGGATGAGGTGGTTGATGTCCGCGCCGTCATAGCGTTCGCGCTCGGTGACGAAGGCCTTGGACCAGATCATCTCCTCGGCGGGCGCGATGAGACACTCGTAGCCAAAGATGTTGGCCTTCTTGGCGTGGGTGAACCACTCGTCGTCCACCGTCGCCACGCCGTTGCCGGAGGAGAAGATGAAGTCGACGAAGTAGTCGCCCTTGTACGCCTTGTAGATCCACACCTCGTCGTGGTGCTCGGTGCGCCACCCGTCCTTCTCCAGCACCTCCAGGGCACGGACGGCGTCCGCCTTGCGCGGGAACAGGTCCAGGTCCTTGGTGTCCCGGTAGATGCCGGTATAGGTCGCGTAGGCATAGGCCCCGCCCACCACGAAGGGCACCCCGGCCTCATGAAGCAGGCCGACGGCTCTGGCGCGGGCGTTGATTTCGTCCGGCGCGCGCTCACGCTCAGCCAGCGAGGCGTCCGTACCCATGTCCCCGGGATGGTTCGGGTGTCGTTTTTCCATGGGCGAAATCTAGGGATGGCCCATTTCGACGGTCGGGCAGGCGGGCGCGGGCGGCCGGAGGGCAGGCAGGCAGGTTCCAAACAGCCGGTTTCATTGAAACTTTTTGCTTCAAGCGAGCGCCTTTTCTGTTTTTCGGCCGGCCTGTGTCCATAGGAGCGAATTCCCTGCCGCACGGCCCGCACGACGGGCCTTGAAAGGACACCCGACCATGCTGCGCAAGAGCCTGCTGTGTGCCGCCTCCCTGCTGTTCGCCGCCGGTTGCAACGACGCCGAGTCCAACGAGGACACGTTCCGCGACGGCCTTCCCTCCAAGGAGATGATGCAGGTGAAGGCGCCGAAGGAGAGCGGCCAGGGCCTGACGGCGAGCGGCCCCTCCGCGATGTACGGCCAGGGCCAGAAGGCCGAGTACTACCAGGCGACGGTTGACGCCACGGTGTCCATCAACGGCGGCACGCTGTGGGTGCTCAACCTCATCGAGGAGATCGCCAAGTATCCGCCGACGACGCTGGAGGAGAACAAGGCGGTGTGGGGTCCGCACACGGACGCGCTCAGTCCCACGACGTGGCGGCTGACGGTGACGAAGTCGGGGGACGCGTCGTTCTCCTGGGTGCTGGAGGGCAAGGCGAAGGCGGACACGGACAGCGGCTTCAAGGCGGTGCTGTCCGGCACGCAGACGGTGGCGGTGGACGCGAACGGCGAGCGCCTGAAGGGCTTCGGCTCCGGCGAGCTGTTCATCGACTGGGACGCGTCGCACAGCCTGCCGGACGGCGATGAGAACGTGGGCACGGTGGAGATCCGCTACGCGCGTCCGAGCGCCACGGCGGAGGCCACGGTGGACGCGGACTTCCACCAGGTGCGCGACGAGCAGCACCCGGAGCAGCGCGTGGACGCGAAATACCACTACAAGGCGTCCGCGACGGCGGGCGGCGAGTTCGACTTCGCGTCGGCCAAGGACATCGACAACGGGGACCCGCTGCGCGCGAAGCTGGAGAAGCTGAGCATCAAGAGCCGCTGGACGGCGACGGGGGCGGGCCGCTCGGACATCAAGGTGACGGGCGGCGACCTGAAGGGCGAGGCCACGCTGAGCGAATGCTGGGACACGAACTTCTTGAGCACCTACTTCCTCGTCAGCCTGGACCCGCGCCTGGGGTACGGCGAGGTGGCAGCGGCCTGCGGCGGGTTCACCGCGGCGGTGTACTCGTCGCTCTGAGCCTCCTCGCGGTAGGCTCAAGCCGCGCGTGACTGGACCGACCCCGCTGGCCCTGAAGGTGGTAGCTCCCCGTCCCCCCGAGGACCGGCGGGCCGTCCTGCGCGACCTGTATGTGAAGTACGGCGGCAGCGTGAGGGAGCGCTGCCGCTACCTGCTGAAGGATGCGAGCCGGGCCGAGGACGCGATGCAGGACGTCTTCGCCCGCGCGCTCGTGCACGGGGAGTCGTTCCGCGCGGAGGCCTCCCCGCTCACGTGGTTGATGAAGATCGCCACGCACCACTGCCTCAACCAGCTCCGGTCGGAAGGGGCGGCGTGGCGGCGGTGGTTCGCGCGGGACGAGGCGGCCCGTTCAGAGGGCCACGGCGGGGCGGAGGCGATGGAGACGCGGGACCTGGTGCGCAAGCTGCTGGCCCGGGTGGACGCGGAGACGCAGGCGGCGGCCATCCACTACCACGTGGACGGGATGACGCTGGAAGAGGTGGCCGCGGTGCTGGGGCGCTCGGTGCCCACGGTGCGCAAGCGGCTGGAACAGTTCGCACAGCTGGGTGGAGAGGAGCTGAACGTCCGATGAGCGCGCACGAGTCGAACTGGACATTGCGCCGTCTGCACGTCGGCGACCTGCCCGCTCCGGAGGCCCTGCGCGCCCGTGAGCATGCCGAGGCGTGCGAGGCGTGTGGCGCGGTGCTCCGCTCCTTGTCGGAGCAGCAGTCGGCGTTCGAGGCGGAGGTGCCCTTCGAGCGCTTCGAGGCGGGCGTGGAGCGGGCCCTGGCCCGTCAGTCCAAGGCTTCGGCGGAGCCCGCGACGCGCGCCACGTGGGCCAGGCCGTTGATGCTGGTGGCGGCCTCCGTGTTCGTGCTGGTGCTGGTGCGTCCGCTGCTGGAGAACGATGGGGCGTCCGGCACGGTGACGCGGCCCGTGGCGGGCAACCGGCTCAAGGGCGGCGTGGGCGCGGAGCTTCGCATCGGTGGCGGGGTGGAGCCGCAGCGGGTGGCGAGCGTGGACGCACCGGAAGCCCTGCGGCCCGGGGATCGCGTGCGGCTGGGCTACACGCCGGAAGCGCACCGCTATGTGGCCGCGCTGTCGGTGGATGCCCAGGGCGAAGTGACGCCGCTGTATCCGGAGTCGGGGGACAGCCTCGCGGTAGAGCCGGGCGCGGGACAGCACTGGTTGCCGGAGAGCGTGGAGTTCACCGGAGCGGGGACGGAGCGCGTGGTGCTGGTGCTGACGGATGCGCCCGTGTCGATGGACGTCCTGAGCGACGCGGCGCGGAAGTCCTTCGCGGCGGCGGGGCGGGATGTCACGCGCATGGCGCCGCTGGATGTCGCGGGCGAGCAGACGCAGTGGATCCTGCTGAAGCCATGAGCACCCTGCCCGTGAAGCGTGTCGCTCCGGAACGGGCACTGCTCGCGGGGCTCCGCGTTCTGGCACGGATGCGCACCGTCATGGCCCCGCACCGCGCGTGGGCACCGGGACTTGCGCTCGCAGTCGCACTGCTCTCCACCGCCGCGCACGCGGACACGCTGCGCCGCTTCGCGCTCATCGCCGGCAACGACACGGGGGGCAGTGACACGCGGCCCCTGAGCTACGCGCGTGACGATGCGCGCAAGATGCACGACCTGCTGACCCGACTGGGCGGCGTGGCCCCGTCCGACGCGAAGCTCCTCCTCGACGATGACGCGAAGGACTTCCTCACGGCCCTGTCGGAGTTGGAGCAGCGGGCACGCGCGGCCCAGGCTCGCGGGGAGCGCACCGCGCTGTTCGTCTATTACTCCGGTCACGCGAAGGACGGAGCCTTGCGACTAGGTGACTCGCGGCTGGCCTTCGACGCTCTCAAGCGCCGGCTGGCGGAGGCACCCGTCGACATCCGCATCGCCATCCTGGACTCGTGCCGCTCCGGCGCGCTCACGCGGACCAAGGGGGCTCGCAAGGCTCCAGCCTTCGACGTGGAATCCGGCGCCGCGCGCGATGCCCGGGGCGTCGTCATCCTCACCTCCAGCGCTGCGGACGAGGACTCGCAGGAGTCGGATGCCCTGGGCGGCAGCTACTTCTCCCACCACCTGACGAGCGGCCTGCTCGGCGACGCGGACCGCAGCGGCGACGGACGCGTGACGCTCTTCGAAGCGTATTCACACGCCTACGCGCGCACCGTCGCGGACACGGCCGACAGCAGCGCGGGCCCGCAGCACCCCACGTTCAGCTACGACCTCGCGGGCAACGGAGACCTGGTCCTCACTGACTTGCGCGCGAACGCCGAGGGACTCGTGGTGCCCGGCGGCGCGCCCGCGGGTGCGTACTACTTCGTGGATCCAGGCGGCCTCGTGGTCGCGGAGCTGGACAAGAGCGCGGACACGGAGCGCCGCGTGGCCCTGGCCCCTGGCACCTACCGCGTGAAGCGACGGCTCAGTGACCGGTTGCGCATCGGGGACGTGGAGATTGCTCGCGGCCGGACCACCGTGCTGGAAGAGCCGCGCCTCAAGGACGCCCCCTTCTCCGACGACCCCGTGAAGGGCGCGGGCCGGGGCCGGGATTCGTGGTGGGCTTTCGGCCTCACGGGCGGTTACCAGTCCTTCTTCGACGCGGCCACGCGCCAGTCGCTCTTCCTCTCCGTTCCGCTGTTCGGCGCGGAGGCCGAGCTGCACGACTACTTCCGACGCGACTGGGTCTGGGGCTTCGATGCCTCCGTGGGCGGCACCCGGGGCGTGCTCGCGCTGCCCACGCTCGCGGGACCGTCGTACCGGTACTCGGTGGTGAACCTGGGAACGAGCCTCACCACCGAGTGGCCCCTGGGCCGCGTCTCCCCGTTCGTGGGCGCGCGGCTGGCGTACCTCATCCTGGGCCGCAAGTTCGAGGACGCGGCGTTCCCGGATCAGCGCTTCGCCATGGTGTCACCGGGACTGGTGGCCGGCGCGCGCTTCCAGCTCACGCGCCGCCTCCACCTCACCGCGCGAGGCCGGGCGCAGTACCTCCAATACACCGTCGATGCGCAGCGGTCCCTGGGCTACTGGGAACTGGCGGCGCTCCTCACGTACGAGCCATGAGAGCGCACGCGATGCGAAACCTGATCCCGGCCCTGCTCTGCCTCCTCGCGGTCGCGTGCGGTGGCGACTTCTCCAACGACGACCTGGAGTTCCAGAACGCCCTGCCCCAACGCGAGGACCTGGCCGCGATGCTGCCGGACTCCGCCAGACGCTCCGGCCAGGGCACCGGCACCCGCGAGGACCGGCTGGGCCTCCAGGTGCTGGGCGGCACCTCGGAACTCGCGCTCCAGACCTACCAGGTGGGCACGCAGTTCAACGCCAGCGTGGACGCGCTGCTCACCCTGCTGGAGCTGTTCCGCGGCGTCGCGCCCACTACGCGCGAAACCGACCGCCGCATCTGGGGCCCCTTCCCCGCCGACGACCATCCAGGCCACGAGCTGCGCTTCGTGATGGAGCGCCAGGATGCTGACTACACCTACCGCCTCCAGTTCCGTCCCCGGGGCACGGACGAGGCCGCGTGGTGGACCTACCTGCCCGGCACCTTCAAGGCGGATGGCGGCATCCGCAAGGGCACCGGCACGCTCGCGCTGGACTTCAAGGAGGCCCGCGCGCACGGCTTCGACGCGAGCGACGCGAACGGAGTGGACCGGCTGGACATCCGCTACCAGACGAAGGCGCTGCCCACGAGCGTGGAGCTGCTCTTCACGGGCACGGGGGCCACGCTGCCCCTGACGCGCTATGCGTCGCGCCAGGTGCCGGAGGGGCTGGGGGAGATGACGTTCCGGCTGCCAGGGCAGGACCTGGTGCCCGGCGGGCTCCTGGAGACGCTGGACATCGTGTCGCGCTGGACGCCGGATGGGCGGGGCAAGCTGGTGCTGACCATCCTGGAAGGCGACGCGAAGGGCCTGAAGTACACCGAGTGCTGGGACGCCCAGACGCGGATCACCTTCCTGCAGCGCAACTGGGATTTCCTCAATCCCACCGAGGGAAACGCCTCCTCCTGCCCGGACGTGTCCGCGCTGGGGCCGTAGCGGAAGCCGCCCGGGCTGGTGCCCGGACAGCAGCCGGGCGGACATTCCCTGGTCGTTGGCAGGTGACGTGCGGGGCGGATTCTCTATGCTGGCGGCTGTTCTCCCGCGCCCTCCATGCCCAACTCCTCGCTTCTCACCGTCTTGAAGAGCCGGCGCATCTGGCTCCTGATGGCCGTCGGCTTCGCGTCCGGCCTCCCCCTGTGGCTGACCGGCGTCACGCTGTCCGCGTGGATGAAGAACGAGGGGGTGAACCTCAAGACCATCGGCATCTTCAGCCTCGTGGCGCTGCCCTACACCTTCAAGGTGCTGTGGGCGCCGCTGATGGACCGCTACACCCTGCCCTTCCTGGGCCGGCGGCGCGGCTGGATGCTGCTCACGCAGGTGCTGCTCATGGGCGCCATCGCAGCCATGGGGCTCGTCAACCCGAAGGACACCCCCATCGCGATGGCGTGCATGGCGGTGGTGGTGACGTTCCTGTCCGCCAGCCAGGACATCGTCGCGGACGCGTGGCGCACGGACATCCTCACCCTGGAGGAGCGCGGGCTGGGCAACTCCATGTACGTCACCGGCTACCGGCTGGGCATGCTCGTCGCAGGTGGACTCGCGTTCATCCTGTCGGATCAGCTCGGCTGGTCGAGGACGTACTACGTGATGGGCCTGCTCATGGGCGTGGGCGTGGTGGCCACCCTGATCGCGCCGGAGCCCCAGAGCGTGCGGCCTCCGCGCAACCTGCTGGACGCGGTGGTGAAGCCCTTCGTCGACTACTTCCGGCGCGAGTATGCGCTGGGCGTGCTCGCGTTCCTGGTGCTCTACAAGCTGGGGGACGCCATCGCCGCGAGCATGGTGACGCCGTTCTACATCGAGCTCGGGTTCTCCAACACGGAGATTGGCGCGCTCAGCAAGACGCTGGGCATGCTCGCCACCATTGGCGGCGGCCTGCTGGGCGGCGTGCTGATGGTGAAGCTCAGCATGCGCCGCGCGCTCTTCATCTTCGGCGCCGCGCAGGGCCTCACCAACCTGGCCTTCCTGGCGCTGTCGCTTACGGGCAAGAACGACCTGATGCTCGCTGCCGCCATCGCCGTGGACAACGTGTGCACGGGCCTGGGCGTGACGGCGTTCGCGGCCTTCGTGATGTCGCTGTGCCACAAGAGCTTCAGCGCCACGCAGTACGCGCTGCTGTCCACGATGGGCACCCTCGCCAACCGGCTCATCGGCTCCGTGTCCGGCTACCTGGCCACGTGGATGGGCTGGCCCACGTTCTTCGCCTTCACCGCGGCGGCTGCCATCCCCGGGCTGGTGCTGCTGATGTTCCTGCCCGAAAACGCGGCCCAGCCCGTGGACGACGAGCCCCCCGCGCCAGAAGCCATGCCGCCCACGGCGCCCACGTCCTCCGTCGCCGTGGCGCGCTGACGGCTTCCGGACAACTGGCACCGCCCCGCGGATGCGCGCTCCCGCCCGCTTCTGGACGGAGCGCGTCAGGTCCGGAGCAGGGATGGACAGGGGGGCGTGACTTCGCCTCCCCATCCCAGGGCGCGCGCGGCTAGTGTGGCCGGGTCATGGCCCATCCTTCCGCTGGCAAGCCCCTTTCGCGCGATCTGCTGATCAACCCCGAGAAGCTGCGCAGGCAGTACGCCTCCGACGTACCGGACGCGTCCATCGCCGAGCAGCGCGTCGCCTTTGGCACCTCCGGTCACCGGGGGAGCGCCGCGCGCCGGAGCTTCAACGAAGCGCACATCCTCGCGGTGGCGCAGGCCCTGTGCGAGTACCGCAAGCAGCAGGGCTACGACGGCCCGCTGTTCCTGGGCAAGGACACCCACGCCCTCTCCGAGCCTGCCCAGCGCACCACGCTGGAGGTGCTGGCCGCCCACGGCGTCGAGGTGCGCTTCACCGACGGCGCCACGCCCACGCCGGTCATCTCCCACGCCATCCTCATGTACAACCGGGGCCGCACGAGCGGGCTTGCGGACGGCATCGTCATCACCCCGTCCCACAACCCGCCGGAGGATGGCGGCATCAAGTACAACCCGCCCAACGGCGGCCCCGCCGACACCCACGTCACGTCCCTGGTGGAGCGCCGCGCCAATGAGTTGATGGCCGCCGGCAACAAGGACGTCCGCCGCGTCACCTACGAGAAGGCGCGCGGAAGCAGCACGGTGAAGGAGCACGACTTCATCACCCCGTACGTCAAGGACCTGGAGAACGTGGTGGACGTGGAGGTCATCCGGAACGCGAAGCTGAAGCTGGGCGCGGATCCGCTGGGTGGCTCCAACCTGGACTATTGGGACCCCATCGCGGATCGCTACAAGCTGTCGATCTCCGTGGTGAACCGCAAGGTGGACCCCACCTTCGGCTTCATGCCCGCGGACCATGACGGGAAGATCCGCATGGACTGCTCGTCGCCGTACGCGATGGCGAACCTGGTGCAACTCAAGGACAAGTACGCGCTCGCCTTTGGCAACGACACGGACTCCGACCGCCACGGCATCGTCACCCGCAGCCAGGGGCTGATGAACCCCAACCACTACCTGGCCGTCTGCATCGGGTACCTGTTCCGCTACCGCCCGGGCTGGAAGCAGGACGCGGCGGTGGGCAAGACGCTGGTGAGCAGCAGCCTCATCGACCGCGTGGCGAAGGGCCTGGGCCGCCGCGTGGTGGAGGTGCCGGTGGGCTTCAAGTGGTTCGTGGACGGCCTCCTGGACGGCTCGCTGGGCTTCGGGGGCGAGGAGAGCGCGGGCGCGTCCTTCCTGCGCACCGACGGCACCGTGTGGACCACCGACAAGGACGGCATCATCATGGACCTGCTCGCGGCGGAGATCCTCGCGCGCACCGGCAAGGACCCCGGCGAGCACTACCTGGAGCAGGCGCAGAAGTTCGGCGCGCCGCTGTACACGCGCATCGATGCGCCGGCCACGCCCGAGCAGAAGGCCGTGCTCAAGAAGCTGTCCCCCGAAGCGGTGAAGGCCACGTCACTGGCGGGTGAGCCCATCCAGCAGCGCCTCACGCGCGCGCCGGGCAACAACGCGGAGCTGGGCGGCCTCAAGGTGACGACGGAGAACGGCTGGTTCGCCGCGCGCCCCTCCGGCACCGAGGACGTCTACAAAATCTACGCGGAGAGCTTCCGCGACCAGGCGCACCTGGACACCATCGTCCAGGAGGCGCGCACCATCGTCGGGGAGGCCTTCGCCGGAAAGTAGCCATGGACGGGGGCTCCAGGGCGGGCTTCGATGCCGCCGCAAGGAGCCCCACCCGCCATGTCCGTGAAGCTCATCCTCCAGTTCGTGCTCGCGCTGTTCATGGTCGTCGCGGGGGTGACCCACTTTCGCAAGCCGCGCATGTTCATGAGCATCATGCCGCCCTACCTCCCGTACCCCCGGGAGCTGGTGCTCCTGAGCGGCGTGGCGGAGGTGCTGCTCGGCGTGCTGCTGGTGGTGCCGCAGACGACGCGGCTTGGGGCCTGGGGGCTCGTCGCGCTGTTCGTGGCGGTGTTCCCCGCGAACGTGCACATGGCCTGGCACCCGGAGAAGTTCCGGAAGATTCCCAAGCCCCTGCTCTGGCTGCGGCTGCCGCTGCAGGGCGTCCTCATCCTCTGGGCGCTCTGGTACACCTGAGACGCGTCAGCGCCACAGCGGCGCGTGGTCCTCGATGTACTGGCGCACCGTGCGCGTGGGGCGCCCGAGCAGGTTGGTGAGCGTGGGGTCCACCTGCTCCGCGTGGCCGAAGCGCAGCCCCACGTGCATCAGCGTCTGCATGCCCAGCTGGCCCCAGGACAGCCGCCGCTGGTGCAGGTGGCGCACGTAGCCGGGCACCGACGCGGGCACGTAGCGGATGGGCCGGCCCAGCACCTCCGACAGCACGGAGGCCACCTCCTCGAACGTCACCGCCTCCAGGCCGGTGAGCGTGAACGCGCGGTCGCGCAGGGACGTGTCCAGCATCGCCCGCGCCGCCACCTCGCCCACGTCGCGCACGTCCACGAAGGCCACCTTGCCGAGCCCCGCGGGCATGTAGAGCCGGCCGTCCTGGCGGATGTCCTCGCGGTACGTGTCCCCCAGGTTCTGCGCGAAGAAGGCCGGGCGCAGCAGCGTCCACCCCAGCGACGAGCGCTTCAGGTGCTCCTCCACCGCGTGGTGCGGCGCCCACGTGCTGCGCTCCGCGCCCGCCATGGACAGGAACACCACCTGCTTCACGCCCTGCGCGACGGCCGCGTCCACGAAGGCGTTGAGCGTGCCCTCCGCGTTGGCCAGGGCCGGCGGCCGCATCAGGAACACGCCCCGTACGCCCTCCAGCGCGGGCAGGAACGTCTCCGGGCGCAGGAAGTCCAGCGGCACCGGCGTCACGTCCCCATCCATCTCCTTGAGGAGCGCCACGGTGTGCTCCGGCGACTT
>NZ_JAPNJZ010000005.1:0-384870 GCF_026626765.1 Corallococcus sp. bb12-1
CGGCCTCGAAGGACTCGGGCGCTCCGTTCCAGGTGTCTCGCAGCAGGGCCTCATCGAAGCGCCCCAGCAGCGCCACCATGGGCAGCAGCTTCAGCAGGTCCGGGTTCTGGAGCCGCTCCACGATGCGCAGTTCGACATAGCGGTCGTTTCCAGGCTGGGCCAGCAGCGTGGGCGTGACGCGCGTGTCCTCTCGGATCCAGTCCGCGTAGAGGACGACCTCGAAGGGATTGAAGCGTGTCGAGGGCGGTGGCGTGGTGCGCGTGTGCACGAACGCGGACGGTCGCGGCGGCTCCTGGGTCTTGATCAGCACGGCTGTCCGCAGCTCGCGTGGCAGTTCGCGTTGTCCTTCCCGGACCTGATCGAAGTACCGCTCCGCCTCCCACTGGGAGAAGGACTGCATCTCATGCAGCCGGAGGAAGTCACGCGAGGGAAGCCACGAGGGCGCGTTCTCCAGCCGCCAGCCCGCACCGCTGGAGGCGAGGGGCCGACGGCCGAAGAAGACGACCCGGAGCCCCGGCACCTGCTGATGGAGCTCTTCGAGGAGCTGGAAGGTGGCGGTGACGTTGGCGGGTTCATCCCCGGCGGAGAGCTTCGCCAGCTCCTCGCACGTGTCGAAGAGGAGGAAGACGGGACCGTTCAGCTCGCGCACCACGCTGGCGAAGGCGCGGAGCATCTCCTGCCAGTGGGGCGTCCGCTGGATGTCCCTCCACGACGGCGCGGAGGAGCCGGCAAGCTCGCGCACCATCAGCCGGGTCCGGTCGAACCAGTTCAGGCTCCGGTTGATCCGTCCCGCACCCCCCTGGAGGAAGAGCTGCTCCGCGAGCTGTTCGATGAGCAGCCATGGGGCCTGCGTCGGATACGCCGGGTTGAGGTGATCGAAGTCCACCCGGGCCCAGTACCCTCGCGCTTCGAAGATGTTCCGCGCGCAGAGGTGACGCACCAGCATCGTCTTGCCGATGCCTGCCTTGCCCACGAAATGTAGCGCCCAGGCAGAGGTGTCCTCGGACGCTGTCAGCAGCTCCTGGAAGGCGCCAAGCTGCTCCTCCCGCTGGAGGTAGTGCTCCAGCCGGCGCTCGTCCTCGCGGCGGAGTTGGAGGAAGTCGATGCGCCGCGCGGCGGCACTGGCGGCCGCGCCGAGCGTGGGGCCGAAGATGGGCTCCAGGTGCCATGCCGTGCGCACCCAGCTCATCGCCTCCGCGAGGTGTTGTTCCTCCTCCTTCTCGGGCGCGGGAGTGACGTCCTGCTCCGCCCGTTCCGCGAGCCGCTCCTGGAGTTCAGTGGCCAGGGCTTCGGGAGACAACCCATGGGCGGCCAGTTCGGCCCACCGGAGCGTGGGCATGGGGACCAGTGCCTTCAACTCCGGAGCGGACAGCTTCAAGCCCAGCAGCCGGCACTCGTCACGCAAGGCCTGTTCGAGTGAAGGAGTCTTCTCCAACAGACGCCGCAGCTCGCGCTGACGGATGTCGGGAGGCATCCAGTACTCGCGGGTGGACGGTGCATCCAGGTCCAGGCCGGAGACGTCCCGGGACTGACACAGCCCCTCCGTGCGCAGCCACTCCAGCGCTGCGGCCGTCGGAGGAAAACCACAGGCCTGTGCCAGGGCTTCCGTCCACACCGGGACGAGGAGCATCCATCGCAGCGCGTCCTCGAAGCCCTGCATCCGGTCATCGCGCTTGCGCCGGTTGGCTTCGAGGTTCTGCTCGACGAGCTGGTTGATGCGCGCCAGCTCCTGTCGCAGGTCGGCGTTCATGAACCCTGCCCTTCACGCGCCGGAGTGCCCCGGAGCAAGGCCTTCATGGTGGCTTGATCATCCGCCTGGAGGAGCATCTTCGACGTGCCGAGCGCCTTGAGCACCGCGTCCAGTCCCGCGTTCCCATGGAGCTGCGAGGGCAGTCCCTTCACCAGGTCCCTGAAATACGTTTCGAGGAACATCGCCACGTTGGGCATGGCGGGATTCGGGACCTGCGGCGGCTCTCGCAAGAGGACGTACTGGTTGTAGATGAGCGGCTCCAACGCCTCCGGGAACCGGCTGATGTCGTGGCGTTCGACGGTCGCGCGCTCCAGCAGGGACTTGATGGGCCCATCCGCCTGCGGATGGCCAGGCCAGCGGCGGCAGCTCACCACCACCGGCGTCGTCACGCCCTCGAAGCTCAGCCGATGCTCCAACACGTGCACGAGCGTGGACAGCGCGGGGGACCACGTGTGGATGCCATCCAGCAGCAGCAGCGCCCCCTTGCACTGCGTGTCCTTCGCCAGCGCCGCCAGATCCATGGCCAGGGCCAGCCGGAGCACGGTGGGATCCGTCGGGCCGCCCAGGGTCAGCGCCTCGTCGAGGTCCGGGTGGAGCGGCGGCGCGGGCGTCTTGTCCCGCAGCAGCAGTGCGCGCAGCTGCGAGTCCGGCGCGGCGCCCACGCCCCAGTCGTTCCGGAGGTCGCGCAGCTTCTTGTACAGCTCCGTGAGGAGCTTCTCGGTGGTGGGTGCCTCGGTGCTGCCTTCGGGGAAGCCGAAGAGCACGGGGACGTAGCCGGAATGGAGCGCGTGCACGGCCAGCTCGTTCATCAGGCGCGTGGCCCCGTACTTCACCGGGGGCTGTTCCATGGCGGGCCCGACGATGGAGAAGTGGTTCCACTCGCTGCGTCCCGAGTCCAACCAGCGCTCGAAATCACGAAACGCTTCGAGCCGGTCGCAGAACGGATGATTGACCCGGAACGTGTTCGCGATCCGCGTTCGCACGGAAGCCTGTCCCACGTCCTTCAGCTCCAGCCGCGTGTCCGTGTCACCCCGGATGATCAACTGGGAGAAGGCCCAGTCGCTGGTCGAGTGGCGACCGGCGAGCAACTGGAGCCCGGCGCGACGACCGGTGGTGGTCGCGAGCCCCAGGTCCACGGGCGTGTTCGGCACGCCTTCGAGCAGGGACTCATAGAGACGTCGGGTGAAGAGCCGACAGGCATGGTCGGCGACCTCTCCCGCCATGCCCACGACCATCGGGATGCCCAGCTTCGCCAGCTCCACGGCGAACGAGGCCTGCGCGGTGGCGCGGGTTGGATCCTCCTGGGGCGTGGGAGGCCGGCCCTTCGCCGAATCACAGGCGTTGACGACTACGACCGTTGGCAGCGGGACGCCCGTGTCCTGGAGGAGCTGGTACAGATCCTGGGCGCTCCAGCGCTTGAAGCCCTCTCGCTCCTCGGAAGGTGGCGCCTCCCGGCCCGGCTTGAGATGGATGCTGTCCCATTCGCCGTGGCAGGTGAGGTGGAGGATCGTGGGCTGGTAGCTCTTCACAGCCGAGGCGAGGTCCTCTCCGTGGGCCGCGATGAGGACGCGGTGGTGGAGGCTCTTCTGCTGGTGGTTCAGGTGGCGCAGCAGTCCCAGGTATTCCGCCCCCGCGCGGATCCGTGGATCCGCCAGGTCCGTGCCCACCACGAAGAGCACCCGCAGGTCGATGGGCGCCCGGGCCTGGAAGGGCTTCGACACGGGCACCCGCCGCACCAGCGATACCTCCGGCGCGTGCTGCTCCGCGAGGAAGCCCGCGTCATCTCGCATCAGCTCCCAGTGCAGGCGGCTCAGCTCCCATTCGCTCGCATCCCATTCGAGCACCAGCTCCAGGGACTCATTCGGCGGACAACGGGCCTTGAGCTGCCGCCAGAAGGTGCCACCCAGGAGCGTCTCCAGCAGGTAGCGGCCGAAGCCCCACAGATGGCCCTGCGCGGGCGTACCGCCGTGGATGCTGGTGAAGGCGCCGCGCAGTCCCTTCTCGGGCTTCGTGCCCTGCCAGAGCGCGGTGACCTCCGGGAGGCCATCGAGCGCGCCGTCCACACCGGGGAAGGGGAAGCCGTTGTCCAGGCGCCGCAGGTGGTGGAGCAACGTCCCATCCACCTCCACGCGCCAGAACGCAGCGGTGGCCGGGGAGGTCTCCCGCACCACGGAGATGACCGCCTTCATGCCGCCCCCAGGGCCGCGGCTTCGAGTCGCGCTGTGTCCAGGCCGAGCAGAACGTCCGACAGCCCATCGCCATCCACGGGCCTGCCCGGTGGCTTCGCGCCACTGCGCCGTCCCGGGAGCCGGTTCTCTCCGAGCAATTGCTTCACGGTGCTCGCGAGCATGTCGAGCGCGGCGGTGTCTCCCTTGGCGTGCGTCGCTTCGGTCCGGGCCCAGGCTCCGAGCGCGGCACCGGCCATCCTGCGGGGGCCCGTGACATCGAACGGCGCAGGCACCGTGGGCCAGCGCAGCTCGAAGTGCCGTGCGTCGAACCCCAGCAGCTCCTTCAACGTCACGTCGGTTCCAGGCAGCTCCGCGAGGGACGCCTCCACCACCGCGTCCACGAGGCGCAGATCTTCTTCCGCGGCTTCCACGCCCGCGACCAGGGCCTGTGGGTCCACTCCGTTCAGGCTCGCTTGCGCACCGGTCAGCCCCAATCGTTCAGCGGTCCGGGCCAGCAGGTGCAGCCGGACGGCGGCGGAGGGGTAGTTCTGGCGCGGCTCGCCCATCCGCGCATCCGGGTGTTGTTCGAACTCGACCATGGCCCGCACGGCGGCCGTGCCAAAGGAGACCACCGAGTATACGTCCGCGAAGACCTCCTGCGACCACCGCCCCCAGCGTTCGGCGGCGAGGGGGGCGTCGTCCAGCTTCAAGTCGGTGGCGGACCGGAGGACTGCCTGCTTCAGGTGGTCCTGGAAGCCCTCCACCAGGCCCAGGTGGTGCTGCACGTGGTGGCCCACCTCGTGCCCGATGAAGACGAGCCACCACGGGGAGGCGACGCTCTTCACGGGCAGGTGGATGAGCGCGATGGGCAGGCGCTCCAGGTGCTCGGCCAGCAGCGGGCCTCCATCGCGGCTCAACTCCCGGGACACCCAGGAGCGGGGCGTGGCCGCGGGCGAATGCTCCAGGTCGATGAAGGGCAGGGGAGCAGGCCCGCTCGTCACGCTCAGCCCGAGCGTTGGAGCCCGCTCGAACACCGACCGCCAGGCGCTCCAGACCACCTCGTCCGCCGCCCGCAGAAGCGGTGCCAGCCGAGCGTCGTCCCTTTGATCGATCCGCTCCCTGAAGAACCGCCACAGCCGCCGCAGCCACAGGATGCGCAGGTCGTGCCGCCGGCACTGCTCCGCGAACTCCCCCCGGGGGAGGTCCAGGTCCAGCGTGTCCAGGTGCTTCGTGAGCCCCCTGGCGGCCCCGTCGATGCAGTCCTCAATGGCCGTGAAGTGGCTCGCGTGCTGCTCGGCGACGTCATGCTTCCTTCGCAGCGCCAGCCACGCCGCGAACTCGGCGCGCAGCGACCCCAGCTCGCGGCGCAGGCGCCCGAGCCACCGCCGGTTCTGATCCCCCTCGTCACTCATCGTGCCCGTCATCCTACCCCACGCCTCACCGTGAACAGGGTCACCCGAACCCCTCCAGGCCCCTCCGACGCCGGACGGCCGTCTGTCGCACGGCTTACAGCCTGCCTGCCCCCCGGGGCAGCCTCGCCCGTCTCCCTGGTGGCAATCCCTTACGTCATTTCCCGGAGGGAGATCGCGCCGCGCTGGAGTTGTGGCGTGGAGATGCGTGCCTTTTGATTTGTCAGGGTTTCGGCCTGATGCGTCTGGCATTGAGAGGGTTGTCTGTGTTCGAGTTCCCTTCGCGTCCGGAGCGCTGGCACCCCTCGCCACCGCCGTGGACGCTTCAGGGAGAAAGCCCATGATGAAGAATCCCGAAGTCCTCGACGTGGTGAAGGGCTGGTTGTCCGGCGCCGAGGAGTCCCATGGCATGACCAATCCGGCGGGCCCGGTGTTCGTGGGAGGTGCGCGCACGGAGCAGGCGCTCACCGAGTCCAGCCTGGTGGCTGACACGGGCTGCAGCGGCTGCACCGCCTCTGCCAACGTCCACTGTTGTTGATCCCCCGCTGAATTCCCCTCCGGCCCGGGCCGCACGCCCCGGTGCCGGAGGCCCCCCCCGCCTCGCCCGAGAGCCCACCGAATGGTCCACGAGGAAGCGTCGATGGCGACCGAGATCCCCCCTGCCGGATGGCTCGCTCGCCCCGTGAATGTCCTGCTCGCGCCGTACCTGGATGCGCTGTCGGAACGGCTGTCCCGGATGGTGGACCTCACCGCCTCCGAGCGTGCCGTGGTGGAGGGGTCGGTCCGTGAGAGTCTGGGTTTCAGCGCCCAGCTCAAGCTCAACCGGGTGCTGCTGTTGGAGCTGCACGCGGCGGGGCTGGAGGGACGGCTCGATGCCTCGGATCCACCGGGACGGTGGGCCCAGTTCCTGGACCGCGCCTGCACCCCTGACTTCCACGCGCACCTGCGCGGCCGCTACCCCACGCTCCTGACCCGGCTGGCCACGGTGGGTCGGCTCCAATCCCAGGCGGTCCAGCGGCTGGTGGACCGGTTCGTCGTGGACCGCGAGGCCCTGGGCTCGCTGCCCGGACATCCCCACGGCGCGCTCACCCGGTTGCGCCTGGGCGAAGGGGATGCCCACCGGGGCGGTCAGACGGTGGCCCTGCTGGAGTTGGAGGCCGGCACGGTCATGTACAAGCCCCGGTGCATGCGCGTGGACCGCGCGCTGGAGGGGTTGCTGGCGCGGGTGCTCGCGCCGGATCCCCAGGCCACGCGGATCCGCGTTCCCGCCGTGTTGGTCCGCGCGGGCTACGGCTGGGCGGAGTTCGTGGAGCACCGCGCCTGCGAGGGCGAAACAGAACTCGCGCGCTTCTACCGCAACCTGGGGCACTGGCTGGCGGTGATGCGCCTGTTGGGTGGCACGGACCTGCACTCGGAGAACCTCATCGCGCACGGGCCGGTGCCCGTGGTGGTGGACGTGGAGAGCCTCTTCACCCCGGATCCACCCGTTCCCCCGTCGGAGCGCGGGCTGGCGGTGGACATCGCCGCGAGGGCCATCCGGGGCACCGTGCTGCGCACCGGCCTGCTCCCCGTGCGCAGCATGGGACCGGGCCTGGGGGGCCTGGACATCTCCGCGGCGGGGTCGCTGCCGGGAGAGCAGCCGCGCATCCAGGTACCGACCATCATCGAGGGCGGCACGGATGGAGCCCGCCTGGGCATGACGCTGATGGATCGCCCCCTGTCGAAGAACCATCCCAGCACGGAGCCGGTGCTCGCGCGCTACTGGGATCAGGTGGTCGAAGGCTTCCGCGAGCTCACCGCGCGGCTCAAGGCGCTGGATGCGCACGGGGACCTCCGCCCGCTGCTGGAGCCGTTCACGGGCGCGGTGGTCCGGCGCATCCTGCGACCCACGCAGACCTACGCGGAGCTGATGCGGATGCTCTGGCACCCGGCCTCCCTCTACGACGCGCCCAAGGCCCACGCACGGGCGCGGGACGTGATGCGCCGCAACGCCGACGTGTCACCCGGTGCCCCCTCCACGCTGCCCGTCATCGACGAGGAGATCGCGGACCTGAGCTGCGGAGACATTCCCGTGTTCACCGTGCCCGTGTCCCGGGCGCTGCTCGACTCGACGCTGACCACGTGGCGGTCGGTGGACGAGGCGCTGGAGGAGATGACCATCCAGAGCACGTTGGTGAGCGCGTACCTCAACGAGAAGGCCCTTCCTCCGCGCGTCGTGGCCCCCACCACGCCGTCGCGGCGTGAACGGCTGGATCCCCGCAGGCGGGTGCAACTGTCCGGACTGGTCCGCCGCGTGCTTGACGCGGCGGTGCGGGGACCGGATGGGACGGTGACGTGGATCAGCCCGGTGCTCGCGGAACATGGCTGGGCCGTGCGTCCGCTCTCCGCCGAGCTCTACAGCGGCCAGGCCGGAGTCGCGGTGTGTCTGGCCCAGTACCAGCACGAGGTGCAGCAGGGACGGGCGGATCCGGTGGAGGGCCTGTCCCAGACGCTGGAGGGCACGCTCGCGGTGCTGCGGGCCACGGAGGACCGGGTGCCGGTGAAGCAACCGGGTGGCTTCTCCGGGCTCGCATCGCAGGTGTGGACCTGGTCCACGCTGCACGACCTGGGCACGTTCCCCGGCGCGTTGGAGCGGGCCCGCGAGCGCGCGGCGGCCCTCACGCCGGAGCTCATCGAAGGCGACGGCCTGTTCGAGGTGCTGGGCGGCGTGGCGGGCCTCATCGTTCCGCTGCTCAACCTGGTGGACCAGACGGGCGAGGCGAAGTGGCTGGACGTCGCTGCGCACGCGGGCCGGCGCCTGGAGGCCACCGCGAAGAGCGTGGCAGGGGACGCGCGCTGGGAGACGTCGATGTTCCCCGCGCCCATTGGCGGCTTCGCCCATGGCACGGTGGGCATCGGCTGGGCGCTGGCGAGGCTGGGCTTGAGTTCCGCGGGCTCGGCGGCGGACCGGCGGCGGTGGCTGGAGCTCTCCGCGCGCGCCTTCGATTTCGTGGAGGGCCTTTACCTGCCGGAGCTCGGCAACTGGATGGATTTGCGGCGTCCGGAGGCGCGCGATCAACTGACGACCTGGTGTCACGGAAGCACGGGCATCGGCCTCGCGGCGGCGGACCTCTCTGCTCTCACGGGGATGCCGCGCTACCGCGACCTCTTCCAACGGGCCCGAGCGGCGGGCTTGAGCGAGGGCTTCGGTTGGACCCACACCCTGTGCCATGGCGACCTGGGCCTGTGGGAGTTGCTGGAGACCGGCCGCCGGCTCGCGCCGGATCCACACGGGCCGGAGCAGGAGCCCCTGGACGCGGAGCTGCTGTCTGGCCTGGAGGCCCGAGGGCCCGTGGCGGGGATGGCCCGGGACGCCTTCTCACCGGGATTGATGGCGGGGCTGGGCAGCGTCATCCACACGCTGCTGCGCATGCACCCCGAGAGCCGGCTCGCGTCGCCGCTGTTGCTGGGGCGCGCGCCCGGCGTGGACCGGGGCTCCGCTTGAGCCCGGAGCGACGGCTCCGGGCCCCAGGCCCCGTCACACGCGTGACGGGGCGCTGATTCAGTCGCGGGTGTCGCGGCGCACGGAGACCTTCTTGCCGCGCAGCGTGGCGCCCTTCAGCGCGGAGATGATGCGCGCTGCGTCCGGCTCCGGCACCTCCACGATGGAGTACATGTCCGCGATGTGGATCGCGCCGATGCGCGAGGAGTCGAGCCCCGCCTCGCCAGCGATGGCGCCCACGAGGTCCGCCGGCCGCATGCCCGCGGTGCGGCCCGCGCCAATGAACAGCCGCGTGACGTTCCACTCCGGCGCACGAGGCTCACGGGCGGGACGCGCGGCGCGCTCTCCTGCCGGTTCGCCGCGATCGACGCGGGGTGCACGCGCCGGACGTTCAGGACGGTCTCCGCCACGGCTCGGCGGGCCCGAGCGCTCCGTGCCGCGGGGGATGCGCTTCTCCGACGGCGCCGACACCGTGGGGATGTCCTGCTCGCTGGACTCCTTGCCCTCGTCCTCCTTCTCGTGGAGGAGCTTCATCGCGGCGGCGGCGACGTCCATGACGTTGAACTCGGTGGACATCGTCTCCACCACGCCCCGGTAGGCCTCCAGCTCACCCTCGACGAGCGTCTCGCGCAGCGACGAGCGCAGGATCTCCAGCCGGCGGGCGCGCAGGTCCGACACGGTGGGGACCGCGGAGACCTCGATGCGCTGGCCGGTGAGCTTCTCGATGTTGCGCAGCAGCCGGTGCTCGCGGGGCTCCAGCAGGGTGATGGCCACGCCCTCGCGACCCGCGCGGCCGGTGCGGCCGATGCGGTGCACGTAGGCCTCCGGCGCGTTGGGCACGTCGAAGTTCACCACGTGCGACAGCCGGGGGATGTCCAGGCCTCGCGCCGCGACGTCGGTGGCGATGAGCAGGTCGGCCGCCTGGGACTTGAACTGCTTGATGACGCGGTCGCGCTGCTCCTGGCTCATGCCGCCGTGCAGCGCGTGCGCGCGCCAGCCCTGCCCGTTGAGGGACGTGGTGAGCTCGTCCACCTCCGTGCGGGTGCGGCAGAACACGATGGCGGCGGTGGGGGACTCCAGATCCAGCACGCGCCCCAGCGTCGCGATCTTGAACGCGCGCGGCACGATGTAGGCCGTCTGCCGGACGCGGGGCATCTCCCCGGCCTCCAGCTTCTCCTTGGCGATGCGGATGCGCTCCGGCTGGCGCAGGTGGCGCTCCGCGATGCTGGAGATGCGCGGGGGCAGGGTGGCGGAGAACAGCGCCGTCTGCCGCTTCTCCGGCGTCTCGGAGAGGATGGCCTCCAGGTCGTCCGCGAAGCCCATGTCGAGCATCTCGTCCGCTTCGTCCAGCACCACCGTGTGCACGCGGTCCAGCTTCAGCGTCTTGCGGCGCAGGTGATCCAGCGCGCGACCGGGGGTGGCGACGACGACGTCCACGCCGCGCTTGAGCACGCGCAACTGCCGGCCGATCTCCTGGCCGCCGTAGAGGGGGAGCACGCTCACGCCCAGCTTCTGGCCGTAGCGGTGGATGGCTTCGGACACCTGCATGGCCAGCTCGCGCGTGGGCACGAGCACCAGCGCGGAGGTGCTGTGGGGCGTGGCGGCCCCGGGGGTGATGTGTTGCAGCAGGGGCAGCGCGAACGCGGCCGTCTTTCCGGTACCGGTGGCGGCGATGCCCAGCAGGTCCTTGCCGGCGAGCAGGGGTGGGAGCGCGGCCGCCTGGATGGGCGTGGGCTCTTCGTAGCCGAGCGACGTCAACGCCTCGACGAGCTCGGGCTTGAGCCCGAGGGAGTCGAAGGTGGGGTTTTCATTTTCAGTGGCGGGAGGCGGGGGAGTCTTCACAGGGCGGCTTGTACCACTTTCACGCCCCGGCGTCGGACTTGCCACGTCAGGTGCGTTCACCACTGCCCAGGGCCTCCGGACCTTCCGGTTTTAAGCCTTTCTCAGCGCAGGTGCGCCGCCAGGGCTTCCGACACGGAAATCACCCCGCGGGTCAGGTCCGCCGGGGTGAGCACCAGCCTCTCCCGGCGACCGCCCTCCAGGCCCGTTCCTTCGAGGAGGGAGGTGAGGCCCCGGGGGCCCCGATCGATGTCGAGGATGAGCTCCAGGCCGTCCTCTGTCGGGAACGGGAGCAGGGCGAGCGTGCGCGGGGGCCCCTGCCATCTGGGAGTGGAGTGGAATTCCAGCTCCTGGACGAATGGCTCTTCGCGCCCCAGCGGGGGACCTGCCTCGCAGTAGGCGTTCTTCCACTGGAGGCCCAGGTGCAGGACGGCGTCGAGCACGGTCTGGAGGGACGGGTGGGGCAGGACGTGGATCCGGTCGCTGTCCTCGGGGTTGAGGGCGTTGTCGATATCGAGCGCCGTCTTGAGCCACACCGGCGACCCGCGCTCGGTGAGGGGCGTGTGGGCGGGCATCCGCAGGGAGAAGGGCAGCTCCTTCACCTCCTGGGGCTCCAGGGTGAAGGGGTTGGCGATGCGCCAGGTGCGCACGACCGTGTTGAGCGCGCTCCGGCGGTCGTTGTCGCGCTGGAGGTACTGCGCCATCAGGTGCAGGTCGATGCGGTCGATGCGCTGGGGCGTGTGGCCCCCCTGGATGTGGACGGCGCCACGCAGGTCCCCGCCCGCGCGCACGGTGTCGTGCTCCAGGCGGGTGTCCACCCGGGCGCTGCCGATACCGAGGCGGGCGAGCATCTTCTTGAAGGACATGGGGAAAGGCTCCGGGGCGGGAAGGAAATCAGGACGGCTCAGGGGCCTTCGTGGCCCCAGGCCGGATCATCGCTCGCGAAACGTTGGACCCAGTCGCGCACGGTGAGGCCCGCGCCGTTCGCGGCGTCCGGGTGGGCCAGGAGCACATGGGGATTGCCGGGCAGGTAGAACGTCTTCACGTTCGGGGCCGCGGAAGCGCGGGCCGCCTCCAGGCCTGCCTGCACCTGGGGTCCGTCCAGTCCGAAGTAGAGGGAGATGGTGCCGTCCTGCTGGTACCCGAGCATCCCGTATCTCCGGGGGGCGGTGAGCAGGTTCGCGGAGGCGCCCAGCACCGCCGACAGGCGCGTGTCGCAGCCGGAGCACCCTGGAGGGAACTCCACGCCCCAACTCGCGCGCATCGTGCCGTAGCGACCATCCCCCAGCGTGTCGATGACGAGCCCCGAATCGTTCAGCACATCCACCCGGGCCCACGGCAGGGCCTTCTGCACGCGCCAGGCATTGAACGTCGCCCCGTAGCCGCCCGCGCTGATCCCGGTGAGCCAGACGCGGTCGGCGTCGGGGAAGGTCGGCTGGAGCCGCCGCAGGTACGCGTCCAGGTTCCGCGCGCCGACGTGTTCGACGTTCTTCGGGCCGAACCAGTCATACGTCTGGATGCGGGTGCCCGCGTGCAGGTCGCCGGTGCAGTAGGGGACGTAGACGAAGCTCGCGTCGCGGAACGGGTTGCGTGGGTCGTCGCGGTTGAAGAGCACCGCCAGGTCCGGCGCGCGGGCCTCGGCCAGCACGGGGGCTTCGCCCATCGTGTCGGTGATGTGGGTGGCCGCTCCGAGCGCGCAGGCGGCGGCCTCCCAGCACGCGCCACCGCCCGCGAGGAAGACGAGGACCCGCCGGGAGCGGTCCGTGAGGTTGACGGCCATGCCCGTGGACGAGCCGTTCGCGCAATGGGCGTCGGGGACTGGGACGAACGTCCAGGTCTCCCGGGGCGCGTCGATGGGGGCGCCCGCGTCCACCGTGTAGGGGATGGACGGGAGGTCGTACGCGCCAGCATCCGGCACCCCGCCGCCTTCGGGAGGGTTCGCGCAGGCGCAGAGGACGAGGAGTCCCAGGAGCGGCATGAATCGGGCGTGCATGGCTTTCGCGCATAGCACACGGTGCCGTGGGCCCGCCTTCCTGCCTGCCCTTCATACGGGCCGAGCACCGGAGGACCGATCGCGGCTTGCGGGGTGGCGGAGCGCGTCACCAGCGTTGGGACTCATCTTCAGGTCGGGAGGCGAGTGATGGCTCAGGGGACGTCCAGGAGGGTGCGGTACGCGGTGGTGGGGGCGGGCAACCTCGCGCAGGTGGCCATCCTGCCGGCGTTCGAGCACGCGGCAGAGAACTCCGAACTGGTCGCCATCATCTCCTCGGACCGCACGAAGCGCGACGCGCTCCAGCACCGGTATGGTGTCTCGCACGCGGGCGGCTACGAGAACCTTGAACAGGTGCTGCGCGATTCGCGCGCGGACGCCGTCTACATCGTGCTGCCGAACACCCAGCACCGGGCCTTCACGGAGCGGGCCGCGCGCGTGGGTGTCCACGTCCTCTGCGAGAAGCCGATGGCGACCTCGGTGGAGGACTGCGAGGCGATGATCCGCGTCGCCCACGACAACGACGTGAAGCTGATGGTCGCCTACCGCCTGCACTTCGAGGAGGCGAACCTCCACGCCGTGGAGCTGGTGCGCTCCGGCAGGCTGGGCGACCCGAGGATGTTCTCCGCGCTGTTGACGCAGCAGATGCGCGACGGCGACATCCGGGGCAGCGCGGAGCTGGGGGGCGGGGCGCTCCTGGATGAGGGCCCCTATCCCATCAACGCCGCGCGCTACCTGTTCCGGGACGAGCCGCGCGAGGTGTTCGCATACACGAACGCGGGGGATGGCCGCTTCCACGGAGTGGACGCGACGGCGTTCGCGCTGATGCGCTTTCCGCACGGGCGGGTGGCCCAGTTCGGCATCAGCCATGAGGCGTCCTCGGTGTCGAGCTACCGGCTGGTGGGCACCGAAGGGGACCTGCTGGTGCAACAGGGCTTCGGGTACGGCACGGACATCGAGCACCTGCTCACCGTGGGGGGCAAGACGGAGTCGCGCACGTTCAAGAACAGCGACCAGTTCGCGCCGGAGCTGATCTACTTCTCGCGCTGCGTGCTGGAGGACCAGGAGCCGGAGCCCAACGGCATCGAAGGGCTGGCGGACGTGCGCGTCATCGTCGCGTTGCAGGAGTCGGCGCGCACCGGGCAGCCGGTGAAGCTGGCCCCGTTCGAGAAACCCCGACGGCCCACGCTCGAGCAGCTCATCGTGAAGCCGCCGGTGGAGCCGCCCGAGCCGGTGAATGCACCTGCCCCCGTGCAGGGGTAGGGGTGTCTTGGTGATGTGACAACTCCGGACGTATCACGGGAGTGTCTCATTGCCCTCGTGGGTGATGTGGATCTCCGTCGGGTCGGCCCAGTTTCCAGGACATCCCCATGGTCTGGAGCCCCTGAATGCGCTGGAACGATGCCGTGGTCGAAGCGATGGAGGCGCGGTAATGGCGGACCCCGACGAGGTGTCGTGGGGGCCGTCGTTGCCGCCCACGTTCTCGGGATTCTACAAGCTGTCATTGGAGGTGCGAGCACGCCGCAGCGGCGCTGGGCTTGAGCGCGGAGGAGGCGGGGGCGCTGACGGGGGCGCAGGGCCTGTCGGATGAAGTCGCGGACGCGATGGTGGAGAACGCGTTGGGCTGCTTCAGCCTGCCGTTGGGCCTGGGACTCCACCTCCAGGTGAACGGGCGGGGCTACGTGGTGCCCATGGTCATCGAGGAGCCGTCGGTCATCGCCGCGGTCTGCTTCGCCGCGAAGCTGGTGGCGGGGGTGGGCGGCTTCCAAGCGGAAGCGGATGCGTCGCTGATGATCGGCCAGCTCCAGATCGTGCGGTACGGCGATCCCCGGGATGCCGCCCAACGGCTGCGCGCGGCGAAGGAGGAGTTGCTGGAGTGGGCGCGGGGCATGCTTCCCCACCTGACGGCACGAGGTGGAGGCATGCGGGACCTGGAGGTGCGGGCTGGGGGTGAGCTGGAGTTGCCGCTGGCGCTGGGCACGGTGGGGGGACCGTTGAAGGTCCATCCAGGGGTCCGGGTGGCACACCATGTGCTGGGAAATCCGAACGCGCGTGAGTTGGCGTGTGTCATCGCCGCGGTGGGGCTGGCTCAGAACCTGGCGGCGCTGCGGGCCCTGGGGTCGGTGGGCATCCAGAAGGGCCACATGGCGCTGCATGCACGGTCGGTGGCGGTGAGCGCGGGCGCGGCGCCGGAGGTGGAACTGGCGGCGCTGCTCGTCACCGAAGGTGAGGTGCGGGTGGAGCGGGCGCAGGAGTTGCTGGGAGAGGAGCGGGTGGCGGCGGATTCTCCCGAAACCCATTACCTGAGAGGGATGACGCCGAAGGATTGACCCAGCTCCATACAAGCCATTACGATTTCACCATGGGTGAAGCCAAGAAGCAGTCCAACAAGCACACGACGCTCTTGGGGCAGACGATTCCCCACCACACCGCAGGGAGTTTGACCGGAGGCAAGTGCATCGCCAAGCACGAATCTCCCTACAAGGAGAACTGCTCCTGCTCACACCGCTGGCAGGCCTTTGAGAAGGCGTTGGAGCAGAACGCCATGTACAATCTGTCAGACGAACAGTTGGGTTCAGCGGGTGAGGGTTCCTGGTCGCTCCTCTTCCGAGGCGGGGCGAAGGCTGTCGCCAAGCTGGCGAAGCAAGGAGCGAAGGTCGCGCTCTCCGCCGAAAACAAGGGCATGTACCGCCATCAGTTGGGCAAGCCCCGGCAGGGCGACTGGAACATCGATCGGGCGAAATATAATTTCAAGTGGGATTGCAACAAGCCCTACTATCACGAGGCGCATCACGTGCTTCCGGATGCCACGCTGCGCACCGCCCTGATCGACATCTTCGAGAAGCCCGAAATGGCACGCCATGTCGTGACGGAAGTGCTGAATGCACCGTATAGCGTTCACGACAAGGACAACATGATGATCTTGCCGATGGATGAGCAGGTAGGGGAAATGCTTCAACTGCCCATCCATCGCGAGACGAAGCAGTGTAGTCATGGCCTGTACGATATGTATGTACTTAAGAAGCTGGCGCTCCGTCTGAGAAGGACGCTCAAGGAGATCATGAAGAAGCATGACGAGGGGGGAGGGGAGCCCAGGTTCAAGGATCTTGCGAAAGCCATTGAAGCCGTTTCCAGCGAGGTCTATGTTGAAGTGGCCTCGGTCAGGCGCGTTCACGGAGTCGTATCCATTGAAGAGTTCGGCAAGAAGATGGTGACGCCCACTCCTTCAAGTGCATGACACCTTCTTCGCGACCCATCATGAAATTCTTCCAGATCAATACGATTGGCGACCTGCATGAGCCCGAGCTGGCCCTGGTTGACGGTGCGCCAGAGGGTATGTCGCTGCGAGCCTACTGCATGTCCGAGGGCGATCCCGCCCTCAGGTTCTATCCGAAGGAGGCAAAGGTCTCCTTGCGAAGCGATCACCCGGGAATCAAGCTGTCGTCCCTCTTGGGCAACACGAGCAGCTATCTCATTGTTCGTGCGGACGTGAAGGAGGTCATCGCGGCTCATGCCAAGGACATCGAGGTGGAGTATCTGCCCTTTGACTTGTATGACCACCGCAAGCGCCTCTACAGTCAGGACTATTTCATCATCAATCCCATTGGGACCCTGGACTGTCTGGACGTGGCTGCCAGCGGTGTGAAGATCGGGCCAGAAGGCAGTGTCATCCATGTCGCCCGCTTCGTGCTGGATCCGAAGAAGGTCGCCCCCCTCCCGGCCCTCTTTCGTCCGAAGGAGGAGCCCGCAGTCTACATCGTGACGGAGACCCTGGCGTTGGCGTTGAAAGAAAAGGGATTCACCAATCTTCAACTCGAGCCGCTCTCGATCTCGCCCAACGCATAGCGCTTCGGAGGCCCTCACGATGTCGCTGGCCTTGACAGGAATTGGAGGAGTCTCCAGCGTGGGTTGGGGCATCGTCGCCACGTGTGCAGCCATCCGAGCCGGCATCACGCGTCCAACGCCGGTGCACGATCTGTATTTGACGGACCAGGATCTGCTTGAGCCCGTTCCTCTGGTGGGCCATCCCGTGTCAGGCCTGACGGACGGCTTCGGGCCTCTGGGGCGGTGGTTGCAACTGGCCCAGGCGTGCGTGCGAGACCTCCGGGAGGAGGCCAGGCTTCCACCGGCGGAGGATGTCCGCTTCTGGGGCCAGACGGGCTGGATCTTCGTCCTGCCGCACCTGGACGAGGGGCGCTACCTGGAGGTGCAGGACTTCGGGAGCACGCTCCTGACGGCCACCTGGCTGGAGCGCCTGAGTCGGTCGCTGGGCCTGGCCTGGAGGCAGGACGCGGTTCACTTCATCCATGCCGGTCACGCGGGCACCGCCGCTGCCGTCCACCTCGCGGGGCAGCTGCTGGCGGCCCGGGACGTCGAGCGTCTCGTGATCGTCGCGGTGGACTCCTATCTTGATGAGACCAGTCTCGAGTGGCTGTCGGCGCACCGTCGACTCAAGTCGCCAGATCGTCCCGTTGGATTGATGCCTGGCGAAGCGGGGGCGTGCCTTCTGGTGGAGTCCCTGCCGGGTGCCCGTCAGCGAGGGGCCCCGGTCCTTGCGCTCCTGCCAGCAGCGAGAGCGGGTCGTGAGGACCGCTCACCCCGGTCCGGGCAGAGCTCGTCGGGGGAGGCACTCGCCCGGCTTGTCGAGCAGGTGCTTTCGGAGGGACCGGATGGCAGCGGCGCTTCGGGAGATCTGGTCTGCGACCTCAACGGGGAGGAGTGGCGCGCCCGGGCCTGGGGTCATCTTCTGGTTCGACTTCATGCGCGGCAGGAAGGGCCGTGGCGAGTGCGATTGCCCTGTGCCTCGGTGGGGGACGTGGGCGCGGCGAGTGGCGCGCTGGGGGTCTGCATGGTGGCCCGTTCTTTCGCACGAAAGTACTCCGCGGGTTTGCATGCGCTGGTTCTGTCGAGCGCCGAGCATGGCGACGTGGGCGCCATCCATCTCCAGGCACCTGGGGGTGGGAGGTGAGCAACAAATTCCTGTCCACCTTTGTCAGCAACGCCAGCTATGTGAACCAGAAGCTCCTCATCCGGCTGACCCAAGGCGAAGGAAGCCCGCAGGACATTCTTGCCTTCTGTCGGAACCATCGGTTGATGGGTATCGGGTGGCTTCTCCTCCTGTGCGACACGCGCAGATGGCAATCCCACCTGTGCCGCAGCGGACGGGCCTTCCTGGCGCTGTCGAATCAAGCCGACGGAGGTTGGCCCGTGGCGCTGAGCCGGTCGGCCCCGTTCTTCGATGCCTTGGCTGCGCTTGACTGGGATTGCGCACGCGAGTTGTCCCTCCGGGCTCCGCGGGAGCGAAGGGTCGAACTCGAATATGAGGAGGACTTCCTTTATGTGCGGTTCCTCATGGACTTCTGCGTCCTGAACCGTTCGGAGGAGGACGCGCGGGCCTGTCTTGCCCGGTTCGAAAGCGTGCTTCAAGGCTCCGAGGAGCCGCGCCTCCAGGTCTGTCAGGCCCTCCTCTCCCGTGACGAGGCTTCCTTCCAAGCAGCATTGGAGGACTTCTTGAAGGCGGAGGCCCGGAGATATGTCCTGCTGCGTGAGCGAGGACGGCTCACCCAGGAGGCCTGGGCCACCGATGCGAAGATTTGCGTCGAGGGGCTCGCATTGGTGTTGCTCGCGGAGCGCGCGGGGATGAAGTCGCCCAGCGCGTTTCCAGCCATCCCTTCGGTCGCTCGATGTGAAGTGTCTCCTATCGAGCCGTTGGATGCGTGGCGGATGGGCGACTGAATCCAACAGCCCCTGATTTCACGCTTGGCTTGCTTCTCTTCCAGCCGTGGGTTCTCGGAGCACGTAGATGTTCATCGGTCCTGTTGCTCCACCTTCCCCTGAGATGATCAGTCCTTCCACAGAACCTTCCACGGATGCTTGCGCAGATCCGTGACCAGGGTTCGCAGCTCGTCGTAGAGCGCCGGATCCTTCAGCAGGGCGCCCCCTGTTCCTTCTCCCGCTTCCAGTCGTCCCAGGACGCGGTCCGCCTTGGTGGCGATCTGCTCCAGTTGTCCAGCCGCTGCCGTGAAGCGCTGGATGGCCACCTTCACCTGTTGGCCATCTTCGGCAGTCAGGGGGCCAGTCACCGCCGCCAGTCCCTCCAGGGTCGTTCCGGCGGACTTCGTGAGGCCGGGCAGGTCCTTTCGCATCACCGCCGCCACGGCCGATGCGTCATCCAGGAGGCGCGCTCCCTTGCCCCCGGGCTGGAGCGATTCCTTCGCCAGTTGCGACAGTTGGCGCAGGTCCCTGGACGCCGCCGCCAGCTCCGATGCCAGCACCTTTACGTCGCCCTTGTTCTCGGTCAGGACCTCATCCAGCGTCTTCGCCAGCCGTGACACGTTGGCCGCCAGCCCCGTCACCGCTTCCGGGTCCCGCTCCAACATCTCTGACAACAGCGTCACGAACTTCGACAGCTGCTCCGACAGCAGGTCCAGGCGCGGCGCATCCACGCCTCGCAAGGCTTCGGACTCGGGCAGGGGGGCTTCCGCGTTGCCTGGGTTCAGCTCCAGATACGGCTCCCCCAACAGGCCCACCGTTCCCACCGTCACCCGGGCATCCTTGCGCAACGCTCCCCGCGCCGACGCTTCGACGGACAGGTCCATGCGGACGGGGAGGGGGATTCCCTTCGCGTCCCTTCGCGCCGGCAGGAGGTTGATCGCATCCACCTTGCCCACCTGCACGCCGCCCAGCTTCACCGGGGCGCCCTGCACCACGTTGCCCGTGTGCGCGAAGTCCACCTCCAGCTTGGAGCCCCTGCCCAGCGTCAGCTCCCCCATCAACCACAGCAACACCAGCACGCCGACCACCGTCGCGAGCACCAGCGCTCCCACCTTCAACTCCAGCCGTTGCTCATCCATCCGTCACGCCCTCCATGAACGGCGCCGTCAAGGTCCGCAGCTCCGGGGCAGGGGACTCCAGGAAGCCCTCCGGCGTCCCCAGGTACGCACAGCGCCCCTTCGCCACCACCAACACCCGGTCCGCGATCTCCCTCAACTGCCGGTAGTCGTGCGACACCACCAGTGCCCCCAATCCCTGTTCCTTCAACGACGCCAGCACCGCCTCCACCTGCGTCGCCGCCCTCCGGTCCAGCCCCGTCGTTGGCTCGTCCAACAGCAGGTAGCGCGGCTTGAGCACCAGGGCCCTCGCGATGGCCGCCCGTTTCTTCGCTCCCGGCCCCAGCTCCGGTGGCAGCCGGTCCGCCCATTCCTTCAGCCCCACCTGCTCCAGCGCTGTCTCCACCGCTTCCTCCGGGGCGTTCGGGTCCGCGAGGCGCACGTTCTCCCGCAGCGTCCGCCAGTCCAGCAGCGCCGGTCCCTGCACCAGATACGGCGCCCGGCGGCGGACACCCACCAGAGTCCGTTCGGCCTGCGTGTCCACCCGCTCCCCGAACAACGTCACCGCTCCCGCCACGGGCCTCAACAACCCCACCGCCAGGCGGCACAGCACGCTCTTGCCGGAACCACTCGCTCCCGCGACGAATGTCAGCTCGCGGGTGGACACCTGCGCGCTCAGGCCGTCCAACACGCGGCGGCCCTTCTCGAAGGCGATGGCCACGTCGTCGAAGACCAGCGTGTCGGGACCGGAGTCATTCACAGGCGCACGAACTGGAACGCAAGCGACACGGTGAGATCAATCAACAGGCACCCCAGACTCGCCGCCACCACGCCGTCCGTCGTCGCTTCGCCCACGGCTTCAGCGCCGCCCCGGGCCTTGAGCCCCGCCACCGCCGCCGCGAGCGGGATGTAGAGCCCGCAGCCCACCGCCTTCAGCACCGCCACCAGCACATCCCACCCATCCACGTACCTCGCGTCCATGAACGCCCGGCCGTCGATGTCGAATGCCAGACTCGCCACCACCACCGCCGACAGCGTCGCCGCCACCGTTCCCAGCACGCTCAACATCGGTACGCCCACCACCCCCGCCAGCACCCGGGGCGCCACGAGGTCCGCGTACGGATCCCCCGCTGACATCTCCAGCGCCTCCACCTGTTCGTTCACGCTCATCGTGGACAGCTCCGCGGAGTGGCTCGCGCCGGCCCGCGCCGCCGTCAGCAGGGCCGACACCGCGGGGCCCAGCTCGCGCACCAGCATCTCGAAGTACGCCGGGCCCAGCACCGCCACGTTGCCGATGAGCTTCTTCGCCTGCGCGTTGGCGATCGTCACCAGCACCGCGCCGAAGAAGGCCATGCCCGACATCACCAGCCACACGCTGCGCCCCCCCAGCTCGTGCACCTGCGCCAGGGTTTCGCGCAGGGGGACTCCTTCCCGGAGGCTTGCCCGCACCGTCCGCGCCAGCATCACCACCGGCGCTCCGAAGAAGGACAGCACGCGCTTCATGTCGACCACCGCGACAGCAGCGTCGTCAGCAGGAAGTCCAACAGGAAGATGGCCGCGCACCCCAGCACCACCGCGCTCGCCGCTGCCTCACCCACGGCTCGGGCTCCGCCCTTCGCTCGAAGCCCCACCGCCGTGGACACCAGCGAGATCGCCAGCCCGAAGGCGCCCGTCTTCACCACGCCCCCCACGATGTCGAAGGGGCTCAGCATGTCCGCGAACGTCCCGAAGAACACCCGCAGCGGCAGATTCAACGTGAGCTTCGCCGCCACCGCTTCGCAGAGGATGGCCACCAGGAACGTGAACGTGCTCAGCGCCAGCATGCTCACCTCCATCGCCACCACCCGGGGCGCCACCAGCAGCGCGAACGGATCCAGCCCGATGCCGCGCAGGCCTTCGATCTGCCCGCCCACCTTCAGCGTGGCCAGCTCCGCCGCGTTCCGGGCTCCGATGCGCGCCGACATGATCAGCCCGAGCAGCAGCGGACCGAACTCCCACAGCACCCCGTACCCCGCGGCCCACCCCAGGAAGGCCCTGGCTCCGAACCGCTGGATGTAGAGCCCCGCCTGCACCACCACGATGACGCCCGCCAGGGCCGCCGTCGCCAGCGCCAGGGGCAATGAGCCGTAGCCGAACTGCACCAGGCCTCGTGCCAGTTCGCGCCGCTCCAGCCTCGGGAGGGCCCAGGCCGTGCGCCCCGCGACCAGCGCCAGCGCTCCCACGCCCTCCACGGCGCCCAGCACCGAGCGCCCCAGCCAGGTCAGGCCAGCACTGCTCACGGGTGGGGCCACGGAAGGGTCATGCGAGGGCCTCGTCTGGCGTCCGCTCGAGCTCCGGCGCCGGGGGCCCATCGTGCACCAGTCGGCCTCCTTTCAGGTACAGCCAGCGGGGCAGGTGGAGGTCCAGGGGCGCTTCCGGCGCGGCCACAAGCAGTGTTCCCGTGCCCGCCACTTCCAACAGCACCCGGGCTACCTGCCTCGCCGTGCCCGGGTCCAGGCCCGCGAACGGATCATCCGCGAGCAGTACCGCTGGTTTTGCCGCCAACGCCCTCGCGAGCCCCGCGCGCTTCTTCATGCCACCGGAGAGTCGTTCAGGCAGGGTGTCCGCCGCGTCCGTGAGGCCCACGGACTTCAGCACTGCGTCCGTGCGCTCGCGGGCCTCGGGTTCCGGGACGTGGCGGCGCAGCAGCGGCTGCATCACGTTCTGCCGCACGGTGAGCGAATCGAAGAGGGCGTCCGTCTGGAAGACGAACCCGAACGCCGCCTGCTGCTTGCGGCGCTCCGGGGCCGTGAGCTTCGCGACGTCCTGCCCGTCCCAGGTGACTTTTCCGGAGGAGGGCAGGAGCAGGCCCGCGAGGGCCTTCAGGAGCGTCGTCTTGCCTGAGCCGGAGCGGCCCAGCACCAGGGCCCGGGTCCCCGGCGGAAAGCGCGCGTCGATGGACTCCAGCACGGTCCTGGGACCGTGCCGGAGGGTGAGACTTTCGGCGCGCAGTTCCATCCTGGCCTCTGGTGGCTCAGGGAGGCGGCCAGTACACGACTGCTCCCTTTTGCCCCACGGCCCCCAATCTTCGGGAGTCCAGGCCATCAATGGAGTTCAACTTGTCGTCACCGTTGTAGACCGTTGTCCAGCTCAAGCCGTCGTAGAACGCGATCTCGCCCGATGTCGTCACGACGTAGACACTCTTGGTGCTGAACGCAATCACATCCAGGACATCGGTGGGCGCGCCGCCGTCAGGATTGGTGACGGTGGGCAGTTCCCTCCAGACCCCACTCTGCCGTTCAAAGACCTTGCCCCCCTGGCCGGCTGCGTAGGCAATCCGGTCGCTCAGGACATGCACGCCGTAGATGAAGACCGCAGTGGAGGATGGGAGGGTTTCCTGCTCGAATGTGCCACTCCCGGTACGATAGCTGAAGGCAACGGGGAAGCCATCGCCCCTGACCCCGACCGCCAGCATGGTTTCCAGGCTGTTCCTGCTGCTGATCGCACGCAGGTTGATGCTCCCGACGTCACCCGCCAGTGAAACAGTGGCTGGGGTGTCGAAAGGCGGCGACCACTTGACGATCTTGCCTGTGCTCGTCACGGCATAGGCCGTCGTGTCCTGCCCGAGGTCGCCCCCAAGGCCCGTGATTCCATTGAAGGCCCCGAAGTTGAAGAACTCGGGGGGGCCATAACACCCGGTGTCCCCAGGGAGCCTTGTCGCGAGAGAGCCCGTCTCGGTTGCGAGGATGAGGCGTCGATTCGTGCCAGCCCAGGCCGCAGAGACCGGCAGGTCGCAGTTCGCGGCAGGGTTCGCCGTGGAGCCATCGGTCAGGAAGACGGCTCCTCCCATGCTCGGGCTCGGATTGCGTCCCCCGAACCATGCATCGGTGGATCCGAAGATGGCGATGGCCTTCCATTCGAAGTTGGGCTCGGCGCTCGGGGTCACGGTGGACTTGCTCCAGGCCGGCAGGGGAAGTGTGCAGCCTTCGTCCACCTGTCCATCGCAGTTGTTGTCCAGGCGGTCGCAAACCTCAACCTGCAGTTTGCTCACGAAGCGCGAGTCCTCGTCGCAATCCTGCTGGACGTTGATCGCAGTGGACGCGGTGGGCGGAACACCACAGTACGGACCCACGCTCTCGCCCTTCGCCCCATCGCCATCTCGGTCCACGTACCACTGCTCAGGCGCCTCGGTGACGACGCACTTCGTCAATGCCGGGTTTGTGTCGCAGGCCTTTTTGCCCGAGCAGGAGAAGCCATCCTCGCAGAACCCGCCGACATCGAAGCCTTCATCCACCTGCTGATTGCAGTTGTCGTCCTTGCCATCGCAACGCGATTCACTGGCGCCAGGGTTGATGAGCGCATTCGTGTCATCACAGTCCATGGCGACCGGGCCGGAGTTCGGCGGCGCGGCGCAGCTCTGCACTGCGGTGCCGACGTAGGAGTCTCCATCCTGGTCCACGTACCAGGTCGGCTTTACCTGGGCGTCGTTTTCCCCGTCGCGGCAGTTGTCGTCCCAGCCATTGCATACTTCCGTAGCGGCCGGATTCACGGCGCGCTTGTCGTCATCGCAGTCGCTGCCGTTGAAGGCGGTGCTGAAGTAGCCATCGTCGTCCTTGTCGAGCGCCGACACGGTGAGACCCAGATCGAGCTTTCCTTCCTTGGGGACCTCCCCCTTCATGTCGTCCGAAGCCACTACCGGGCCCGAGCAATTTAACTCGTGGACCTGAGCCGTTACGTTCAGCACGCGGCCCCAATCCTTCTCCCGGAAGACCGCCACCGACACCGGGTTCCCCGTAACCTCTGAGATCTCCACGGTGGTGCTGTTGGTGTTCTGAGCATCATCCGTGGCGGTCACCGTGAGGCACGCGCGCTTGAAGCCGCTGTAGCCGATGGTGACGTTCAGCGCTCCGGCCTTCGAATCGTCCTTCTTGCACCCCGCCAACACGGAGCCACACAGCACTGCCAACAGGAATAAACGCATGGGACGGGCATTCTCGGGCGCGGCCCGTACCCGGGCAAGACGCATTGGAGAGAAACCGCACCTACACGCTCCGGCTGACGCTCCCCGACGTGCGTAGTAGGTTGCCGTCTCCTCCGATGAGAAATCAGGCCTCCCCATGTCACGCCGCTTGATCGTCGGCCTGCTGATCGTCGCCGCCTTCGTCCTGCTCAAGGGGGCGGTGCGCGCCACGGCGGTCGAAGCCAGCAGCTACGGGCTCACCTTCGAGATCGTCCTCCTGGTGATGGACTTCTCCGTCCTCACGCTCGCCTTCGAGCTCGCCCTGCGTCGCGGCGCCACCCACAAGAACGCGCTCCTGATCGCCGCCGGGGTCGGGGCGCTCGTCACCGTGCTGTTCAGCTGCCTCGCCGTGGGGGTCTTCCACCCGCGCGCGCCAGAGCTCAACCTCACGCTCGGTCGGCATCCAGACTACCTGACCGTGACGCTGCGCTACCTGCTGGGCTTCTCCCGCAACCTGGCGCTGTGGATGCTCGCGTTCGTGTACCCCATCCTGGCCGCCGACGCGGAACGGCGCCGCGCCGAGGCCAGCGAGCTTCGCCGCCAGTCGGAGATCGCCCAACTGCGCGCGAGCCTGGAGCCCCACTTCCTGCTCAACACGTTCAACACCATCGCCGGGCTCGTCACCAAGGACCCCGATGAAGCCCGGCGACTGCTGGCGTGTCTGGGCGCGCTGTTCGATGACATCTCCGAACACGAAGACGAATGGCAGACGCTCGACCGCGAGGTGCACTGGCTCCAGCGCTACGCGGAGATCCTGGAGGCGAGGCATCGCGGCGTCCTGACCTTCGAGTGGAACATCGATGAGGCGACGCGCTCCTTCAAGCTGCCCCGGCTGCTGCTCCAGCCCCTCCTGGAGAACGCCGTCAAACACGGGGCGCTGCGCCGCGACGGGGACGGCCGCGTCACCGTGCGCAGCCGGCGCGTCAGGAAGACGGGCGGGGAGGACTATGTGGTCTGTTCGATCGACGACAACGGTCCGGGGCTGCCTCCGGACAAGGTGCGTCCCGGGGCGAAGGGGCTCGACATCGTCCGTCGCCGACTCAATCTGCACCTGCCCAACTCGCGGCTGACCGTGGACTCGTCGGCCCAGGGCGTCCACGTGCTCGTGGAGATCCCCGAGGCCCGGACATGAGCCTGCGCGCGCTCATCCTCGACGATGAACCGCCCGCCCGGGACTACCTGGCGGAGCTGTTGAGCGACACGGGCGACGTCGAGGTCGTCGCGGCCGTGGCCACCGCCAAGGCGGCCCGCCAGGCGCTCGAAGGCTCGCTCGAGGTCGATGTCATGTTCGTCGACGTGCAGCTGGTCGGCAGCGGAGGCAACGAGGACGGCATCGACCTGGTGCGCTCCCTGGGCCGGCAGGGCCCGGCTGTCGTGCTCGCCACCGCGCACAAGCAACATGCGCTGGAGGCCTTCGAGCTGGGCGTGCTCGACTACCTGCACAAGCCGTTCACGCGCGAGCGCGTCGCATCCTGCGTCCGCCGGCTTCGCGAGCAGCGCAAGCCTCCCGGGCAGCAGGTGACACCCATCTCGCGGATCGTCGCCCGCCAACAGCGCTCCCTGGTCTTCATCGAGCTGGACTCCGTGTTCGCGTTCGAGGCCGATGACCGACTGACGTACGTGCACGCCGTCGAAGGGAAGTTCGACTTCGACCTCCCGCTCTCCTCTATCGAGGCCACGTTCGGGGAGACCATCGTCCGGGTGCACCGCAACTGGCTGGTGAACCTGGCGCTGGTGCGTCAGATCGAACGCGGCGATGGCGAAACCGCGCTGCTCATCGGGTCGCGCGCCGCGAACGTGCCACCGCTCCGGGTCCCCGTGGCCCGCGAACGCGCCGCCCGGGTGCGCGAGCTGCTGCTGGCGAACGCGGCCGGCGTGCGTCGCGCCTGACGGCTCGGGCTCGCGGGGGAACGGTTCGTCGAGATTTCGAGCCGGTTCGTCGGCAAGGGCCTTCGGGTGTCAGGGCGCGGGGCTATTGCTACCGGGCCCGCCTTCATGCCCGAAGCCCTCCATGACCCGACACCGCGCGAACCGACCCGGAATAAAAGCAGGGGACAGGCATTCAGGGGCGCGCCGCGCTTCACGGTCGAGGTGACCGCCAGCGTCGGCATTTGAACGCATCCCCCTGGCTCGATCCGCGAGGCATCGTCCAGGCAGGCCCTCCACTGTCACACCCCCTCCGACGCCTTCCGTGTATAGGGCCCACTGACCCTTCGACACCGCCCGGTTCCACCGCACGCCTTATGCCTACCGTCCGCCGTGCCCTCCTCGCCGCACCCCTGGGAGCCTGCCTGTCCGTCCTGGCCCTGGACGCGTCCGCCCAGACACCGGAGCCCGCGGCGCCTCCTGCCGCGTCCCCGGGTCCCGCCGAGGCCCCCGCCAGCGCCTTTCCCAAGCCCCAGGTCCCGGACACTGGCGCCACCCCGCTGACGCTGGAGCGCGCCGTGGCGCTTGCGTCGGAGCGCAACGAGGCCGTCCTCGCCGCGGGACAGCTCGCGGAAGCCGCCGGTGCCCGCGTCGCCCGTGCCCGGGCCTTCTTCCTGCCCAGCCTCACCGCCGCCGGCACCTACACGCGCCGCCTGCGCGAATCCACCCGCGAGGTGGGCGGACAGACCGTCGTCCTCCAGCAGTTCAACGCCCTGGGCGCCAACTTCAACGGGCGGATGGTGCTCTTCGACGCGCGCGGCATCCCCCTGTACCGGGCCGCGAAGCTGGAGAGCGAGGCGGCGCAGTTGGACGCGGTGGAGTCGCGCCGGCAGGTCTCCTTCTCGGCCGCCAACGCGTTCCTCGTCACCCTGGCCAACCAGCAGGTGTATCAGGCCGCCGAACAGCGGCTCGCCTATGCGCGCCAGGGGCTCGCGGACGCGCAGGCCCGGGCCACCGCGGGGCTCGCCAGCACCAATGACGTCACCCGCGCGGAGCTGGAGGTCGCCACCGCGGAGGCCAACCTCGCCGCGGCGCTGGGCACCGCGGAGACGAGCCGGCTGGAGCTGGGCTTCCTGCTCGTCGAACCCGTCCAGGGGGGGCTTGCCCCGCCAGAGCCGCTGCTTTCGGACGCCGCGCGTCCCGCGCCCGCGTTGGACGTGCTCACGGCAGGGGCGACGGACCGGCGGCCGGACATCCTCGCCGCGCGCCTGCGGGTGCGCTCGCTGCGTGAGAGCGCGAAGGAGCCCCTGGCCCGCCTGCTGCCCTCGCTGGGAGCGAACGCCCAGTTCCGTCTCACCAACGAGGCGGGTCTCAACGGCAACGTCGGCGACGGTTTCCTCACGGTGGACCTCACCTGGAACCTCTTCGACGGCGGCGCGCGCTACGCGGATCGCCGCGAGCGCGTGGCCAACGCCAACGCGGCGGAGCTGAACACGCAAGGGGCCACGCGGCGCGTGTCGGTAGACATCGAACAGGCGCGGGTGAATCTAGAGACGGCCCGCGCGGCGCTCGCGCAGACGGAGCAGGCGGCCCGCGCGGCGCGCAAGAACGCCGCGGAGACGGGCATCCTGTATCGCCAGGGCCTGTCCACCGCGCTCACCGTGGCGGACGCGTCACTCAGTCTCTTCGAGGCGGAGGTCGCGCTGGCCCGGAATCGCTATGGGCTGGGCGTGGCGCTGCTGGGCCTCCGGGCCGCTGTCGGACTCAATCCATTGGGGAAGGAACCGTGAAGGCAATGCGACGCACTGGAGTGCTGGCCCTGTCCCTGGCCGTGCTGTCCCTGGCCCCGGGCTGCAAGAAGGAAGAGGCGGCTGCCGCGGGCGGTGGCAAGGGCGGCAAGGGAGGCGTGTCCGGCCGGGGCCCCATCCAGTTCCCCGTGGAGGTCGCGCCGGTGGAGACGCGTGACGTGGAGTACGCGGTCAGCGCCGTGGGCGCGGTGGAGGCCTTCGAGCGCGTGCAGATCACCGCGCGCGTGCCGGGCGCGCTGGAGAAGGTGAACTTCAGCGAGGGCCAGACGGTGAAGAAGGGCGACACGCTCGCGGAGATCGAACCCGCGCGCTACGCCATCGCCGTGCGCTCCGCGGAGGCCATGCTGCAGAAGGCCCAGGCCGCGCTGGTGGAGGCGAAGGCCGGGGCCCAGCGCCGCGCGGAGGTCAACGCGCAGAGCCCGGGCCTGCTGCCCGCCGAACAATTGGAGACGTTCCAGGCCCGCGCCGCCACCGCGCAGGCGGACGTGGCCTCCGCGAAGGCGATGGTGGATCAGGCGCAGCTCAACCAACGCGACGCCTACGTGCGCGCGCCCATGGACGGCGTCCTCCAGACGCGCACGGTGCAGACCGGCCAGTACGTGCAGCCGGGCGTGGTGCTGGCCACGCTCCTGCGGCGGGAGCCGCTGCTGCTGCGCTTCAACGTGCCCGCGGCGGACGTGACGCGCATCACGCCGGGCATGCCCGCGAAGTTCACGGTGCGCTCGGAGGGCGGGATGTTCACCGCGAAGATCACCTACGTGGCCGCGAGCGCGGACGACCAGAGCCGCATGGTGGCGGTGACGGCGGAGGTGACGGGAGAGGCGGCCCAACGCTTGCGCCCCGGCGCGTTCGCCACGGTGAGCGTGCCGGTGGAGACGCGCGGCGGCAGCCCGGTGATTCCGCAGACGGCCATCCGCCCCAGCGAGCGCGGCTTCCTCGCGTTCGTGGTGACGGACAACAAGGCGCGCGAGCGCATCCTGGAGTTGGGCCTGCGCACGTCGGACGGACGGGTGGAGGTGAAGGAGGGCCTGAAGCCCGGCGAGACGCTGGTGGTGCGCGGCGCCGAGGCCCTGCGTGACGGCGTCGCCGTGCGCGTGTCGGAGAGCCCCAAGCCGAAGGTCACCGGCGAGCAGCCCGCGACCGAGGCCCGCACGGACACGGCCACGGGCACGGAGGGTCGGCCATGAGCATCACCGACGTCTGCATCAAGAAGCCCGTGTTCGCCTGGATGATCATGGCGGCCACGATCATCTTCGGACTGGTGGCGGCCCAGCGCATCGGCATCAGCCAGTTCCCGGACGTCGACTTCCCCACCATCAACATCTCCGTGTCGTGGGAGGGCGCCAACCCGGAGGCGGTGGAGACGGACGTCGTCGAGTTCATCGAGGAGGCCGTGACGCAGGTGGAGGGCGTCAAGAGCATCACCTCGTCGGCGCGCCAGGGCAGCGCGAACATCACGGTGGAGCTGGACCTGTCGCGCAACGTGGACCTGGCGCTCCAGGACGTACAGACCAAGGTGAGCCAGGCCCAGCGCCGGCTGCCCCTGGACATCGATCCTCCCGTCGTCTCCAAGTCCAACCCGGAGGACCAGCCCATCATGTGGCTGGGCGTGTCCGGGCCCTTCTCCCAGCAGGTGGTGAGCGACTTCGCCCGCTACCGCGTGAAGGAGCGCCTGCAGACGGTGCCCGGCGTGGGCGAGGTGATGCTGGGCGGCCTCTTGGAGCGCAACGTGCGCATCTGGGTGGACGCGCAGAAGCTGGACGCGCACGGGCTCACCGTCACGGACCTGGTCGCGGCCCTCCAGCGCGAGCACGTGGAGCTGCCCGCCGGCCGCATCGAGACGGAAGGCCGCGAGGTCAACGTGCGCTTCATGGGCGAGGCGTTGGACCTGGAGACGCTGCGCGACGTGGTGGTGCGCGAGGATGCGGGCCGCGCGGTGTACCTGCACGACGTGGCCATCGTGGAGGACGGCTTCGAGGACGAGCGGCGGCTGGCGCGCGTCAACGGCGAGCCCGCGCAGGCCCTGGGCATCAAGAAGCAGCGCGGCTCCAACGCGGTGGCCGTGGCCAAGGAGGTGCGCCAGGTGCTGGCGGACCTGCAGAAGGACCTGCCGGAGGGCATGAACGCGAGCATCAACTTCGACTCGACGCAGTTCATCGAGGAGAGCGTGCACGAGATTGAATTCGAGCTGCTGCTCGCGTGCATCCTCACCGCGTTCGTGTGCTGGGTGTTCCTGGGGTCGCTGTCGAGCACGCTCAATGTCGTCCTGGCCATCCCCATGTCGCTGTTGGGCACGGTGGCGGTCATCTACTTCCTGGGCTTCACGCTCAACACGTTCACGCTCCTGGGCCTGGCGCTGGCGGTGGGCATCGTGGTGGACGACGCCATCATGGTGCTGGAGAACATCTTCCGGCACGCGGAGGAGGGCAAGGACCGGGTGCGCGCCGCGCGCGAGGGCACCGCGGAGATCACCTTCGCGGCGCTGGCGGCGACGCTGGCGGTGGTGGCCATCTTCCTGCCCGTCGTGTTCATGAAGGGCATCATCGGCCGGTTCTTCCTCCAGTTCGGCGTCACGCTGTGCGTGGCGGTGCTGCTGTCCTACGTGGAGGCCATCACCCTGGCGCCCGCGCGGTGCGCGCAGCTGCTCAAGACGTCGCGCGAGCACCGCAGCCGCGTGGGCGTGGTGGTGGACAAGGCCTTCACGAAGCTGGAGAACCTGTACGCGCGCGTGCTGGCCTGGGGGCTGGTGCGGCCGTACCGGGTGCTGCTGGTGGCCGTGGCGATGCTGGTGTTGAGCGCGTTCGCGTTCAAGGCGCTGCCGGGCGAGTTCGTCCCGTCGCAGGACCAGGGCCGCATGTCCGTGCGCTTGCAGACGGCGGTGGGCAGCAGCCTGGAGGAGACCAACCGCCTGTTCAAGCGGGCGGAGGAGTTCGTCGCCAGCCGGCCAGAGGTGACGCGCGTGTTCGCGGTGGTGGGCGGCGGTGGCGGCGGCTCCAGCGTGAACGCCGGCAACATGAACCTGACGCTGCTGCCGCGCGACCAGCGCATGTCCCAGGCGGAGTTCGCGCAGGTGCTGCGCAAGGAGCTGAACAGCTACCCGGGTCTGCGCGCGGTGGTGCAGGACCTGTCGCAGGCGGGCTTCACCGCGCAGCGCGGCTTCCCGGTGGAGTTCAGCGTGCGCGGTTCGGACTGGGACAAGCTGGTGGAGGCCAGCACCAGCCTGCGCGAGCAGCTCACGGCGTCCGGCAAGGTGGTGGACCTGGACACGGACTACCAACTGGGCCAGCCGGAGCTGCGCATCACGCCGGACCGGGCGCGCGCGGCGGACGTGGGCGTGCCCATCCAGGCGGTGGCCTCCACGGTGAACGCGCTGGTGGGCGGCGTGCGCGTGGGCAAGTACAGCAGCGGCGGGCGGCGGATCGACGTGCGGATGCGGCTGCTGGCGGATCAGCGGTCGCGGCCGGAGGACCTGTCGCTGCTCAAGGTGCGCACGGCGAACAACACGCTGGTTCCGCTGTCATCGCTGGTGACGCAGCAGGAGCTGCCCGCGTTGCAGGCGATTACGCGTCGCGACCGCGAGCGGGCCATCAGCCTGTTCGCCAACGTGGCGCCGGGCTCCAACCAGGAGGAGGCGCTGGCCACGGTGGAGCAGTTGGGCAAGAACCTGCCCGGGGGCATCCGCGTGGTGGCGGGCGGCGCGAGCGTGGCGTTCCGCGACTCGATGAGCAGCCTCATCTTCGCGCTCTTCCTGGGCATCGCCGTCGCGTACATGGTGCTGGGCGCGCAGTTCAATTCGTTCCTGCACCCGGTGACGGTGCTGACCATCCTGCCGCTGTCGGTGGCGGGCGCGTCGTTCGCGCTGCTCGTCACGGGCAACACGCTGAACATCTTCAGCATGATTGGCCTGCTGCTGCTGATGGGCATCGTGAAGAAGAACTCCATCATCCTGGTGGACTACGCGCTCCAGCAGCGTGAGCTGGGCCTGGACGCGATGCAGGCCATGTTGCGCGCGGGACCGGTGCGCCTGCGGCCCATCCTGATGACGTCCACGGCGACGATGATGTCCGCGGTGCCCGCGGCGCTGGCCCTGGGCGCGGGCAGTGAGACGCGCGCGCCCATGTCCATCGCGGTGCTGGGCGGCCTGTCGGTGTCCACGGTGTTGAGCCTGCTCGTGGTGCCCGCCTTCTACGTGGTGGCGGACCGCTACAAGACGCGGCTGGGCAGGTGGCTGAGCCGGGACAAGGGCGGGGACGAGGCGCCTCCGTCGCCAGAGGTGTCCCGGCCGGTGACGCACGGGTAGGGGCTCCCCAGCAGGGTGCCGGGGCGCGGGGGCCTCAGTACATCCTCGCGCCCGAATAGTTGCCGCCCGGGCCGTAGTGACAGACGTACAACTTCACCGGGGGCGTGGCGGGCTTCGAGGGGTCGGTGCACGTGGCGGCCCCGCAGCCCAACGCCGTCGTGTCGCGCCATACCATTTGGGTGTAGTTGCCGATCTGGTGGCCGTCCACGCTAAGGGGTTCGTGGTTGGAGGAGAACCTCACGTACCTGGCTTCCGCCGCCCAGCTCTTCACGGCTGCCGAGGCGTCGAAGCCGGTGGCGCCTGCCTTGGACCACGCGGTGTAGAGGTTCTCTCCGACGTAGCGGTAGTCCGGGTGTCCCTTCCCACCTCCAAGCTTCAGGACGCCGCAGGTCTTGGCGCTCTGGTCCGCCCACTTCTGCGCGCTCGCCGCCAGGGATTGCGACCAGACGAGGGGGGAAGTGGGGTGGCGGGGAGCGGCCTTGAAGGTGGGTTCGCGCGCACAGGGGATCGCGCAGGAAGATGACCGCGTCACAGCGACCTGCGACGACCTCCGAGGCGATCTGCGCGTCCCCGCCCAGCGGGCCTGACAGCTTCAGCTTGATCTCCAGGCCCGCGGACCGCACCAGCCGCCCCGTGTTTCCGGTTCCGATGTGGAGCCGCGCCTGGACGCCGAAGACGCTTCCGGTCCGCTGCTGACATGCGAGGCAGTGGCACATGGAGACCCGGAGGGGATCGCCTGTGAGCATCAGGTGGAGCTGACCGCAACCGCACGCGGCACGACGTTGCTGGGACATGGGTTTCCTCCCGGGGGGAGCAATGCCGCGAACAGCCTACTCCCGCTTCACGGCCGCAGCTGAAATACCCCCGTGTAGCCGCCGGTCACGAGACCGTCTTCCACCTGGGCCAGTCGGATGAGCAGGAACGGCGCTTCCTCTCCGAAGGGCACGGTGAGGTCGAAGTCCACGCGCTGGAGTTCCCTCGGCCGGGACTCCAGCGGCTCCCCCAGCGCGACGAACCCCACGGCCTCCCCGTGGGCCTCCGCCTGGTAGTCCAGCGGGCCTTCGTCCAGCGCTCCGACCGTTTCGATGCGGCCCGGGCGGAAGCTCTCCTTGACGATGCCGGGTTCGAGCAGGGTGCCGCGAACGCCCCGACGGCCCGGTGCGTAGCGCAGCACCTGTTCGGCGTCGCTCGCCTCCACCCACGCGGCCTGCGCGGCGAATCGCACGGTCGAAGTGCTCGCCAGCACCGTCGCGAACTGGAGCGGGAACGTCAGGGTCGAACCCGGCGCCGCCGGGACGATGGTGACGTTGTGCTGCGCCACGTGCCGATCAAACCCCGCGCTCCACGGCACCGTCGGCCGGTCCATGAGCACGCCGTCACACATCACCAGCAGACACGCGTGCGTGCTGAAGGGCCCGGGAACCCAGGGCACGGGGCATTCCACGTCCATCACCCCGGGGCCCAGCTGATTCGGCGGCACATTCGTTCCTACCTGGGCGAGGACCCTGGGCGCGCTCCAGGCGATGCCCAGCGACGCATCCACGAACGCGAAGGTGACGCGCGTGGGAAACGACGTCAGCGTCCCGCGATTGCGGATCCGGACAAAGACTCGCACCGGCTGGCCGGCGGTGGCCTGAGCCACCCGCTGCCCGCTCATGTCTCGCATCCAGATGTAATTGGACTCCCAGAAGGTTTCACCCGCCGGGACCGTCCGCTCGCCTTCGTCGGTGTCCTTGTAGGGGATGACGAGCCAGCAGCCCTGGGCTACCGGCTCCAGCGGATGTCGGTCTTGCCGTCCGTGTCTGGGTTCATCCATGGAGCGCATGGCGCCCACCTCTAGCTTTCCGGCTTCGCGGGCACGGGGTCGGCGTAGGGACCCGACAGCTCCCACGTCAGCCAGCCGCGACCGCGGTCATTGTCCAGGTTCCAGTCCGGCAACTGCCCCGGGCCGCGGAGGAGCTCCACGCTCGCCTGCACTGCGGGACCGAAGGACCCCTGGATGCCCCCGGGCCAGGGCAGGGTAGGGCGGCCGATGTCATCCGTGGCCGCGTTCGCGCCCGCGTCGTCGACGATGGCGGAGGGCCACAAGCCCGCGAAGGACCCTTCGTTCGTCAGCGGTGTCTCCAGCGCGGTCGTGTCCGGATACGTGTTCCATGTGCTGAGCGCGCCCGACCACGGCACGTGCAGTCCTTCCATTGCCCGGCCCTTGCAGACAGTCCCCGCGCTCAAATACGACAGGGGCAGGCTGTCCGCGAACTGGACGTCCCGACTGGCGGTCGCGAACTCCGCCGGAGCCGGAGGCTGGAGGCCCGCGAAGACCGTCAGCTTGTGCAGCGCATCCAGCCCGTTGAACAGGTAGACCGCGATCCAGTAGAGCTGACACTCCAGCTCGTCCCAGTTCAGGTTCTTCTCCCCATCCACGATCAGCCCGATGCCGCCCGCGAGCGCCACGATGCCGAAACCCGCGCCTCCCAGGAAGAACGAGGCGACGCCCGCCAATGCCAGCAGGATGCCGGAGATGATCTCCCCTATGTCTGGATCATGCTTGGCCTTGGGCGTGGGCGCCTTGAAGGGCGCGTTCGTCTGGGGATCGATGAGCGTGGGGTCCACCCACGCGGGCGGGGTCTTGTCCGTGCACGCATCCGGAGGATCGGTCGGAGGGGGCGGGTTGCAACCGATGACGTCGCCGGAGGTCTCGAACCAGAGTTGGATCCAGAGCAGCAGGTACGCCACCTGAACCCGGTCCTGGGTGAAGAGCGGTGCATCCTGACCGGGGTAGGCGGCCGTCCAGGCGTCCACCCAGAAAGCCGTGAACTCCTGCGGGAGCACGTGGGGAAGGGCCTCTTCCGCGACGATGCTGCGTCCCACCCCCTCCGCGTCGAGCCCTCCGGTGAAGTCCACCAAGTCGTGCAGCCGCGCGTCACACAGCCCCGGCCACTCGGTATACGCGGGGGTGGGCACGTCCGTGGGGCTCATGGACGCCTTCGCGCCGTAGAAGCCCCAGACCCAGGCGTCCACGAAGTTCCTGATGAAGCGCGTGCGCCACCAGTGGTTGCGGTAGCTGGAGCCGACCAGCGAGTTCATGAAGCCCGTGCCGCACACCAGCGTGGCATAGGCGACCGTCCATCCCAGCGCATACGCCATGAAGCGCCCGTCGCCACTGGCCAGTGCCCTGGCGCGCAGCGTGGATGCGAAGTTTCCGGGCTGTTTCCAATGCAACCAGTCACGCCCGTTCCACTGCTTCGGCGGAATCACGGTGCTGGGATTGAGGATGGGCGGCTTGCTGTTGCGGCCCATCTTCCTGCCGACATCCGCGAGTTTATCCTTGTCGGAGAACCGCTTCATGACCCGTCCCAGGTCGGCGGAGGCCTGCTGCACCTTGTCCAGGCCGCCGCTGTCCCGCAGGTCCTTGAGCCCACCGAAGTCATGGTCCTTCACCAGCTTCGAGACCTGCTCCTGGAACTCCTTGAACGTGCGCAACGTCGGCACGACACCGGGGGTGCCATCCGTGGGGTCACCGACCGCGAGCCGGAGGACCTCCACCCGGACGCTGTAGTAGGGCGAGCGGCCGCCGTTCTGTCCGGGCGTCTTCTCGAAGGGAACGAAGTCCCCGAGCGCCGGGCCCAGCGCGCCCAGCCGGTACCACTTCAGGTTCGCCTCGATGACGGCGACCTCCGGCGCGCCCGCTGCCTTCAGCGAATCCAACGCGCGCTGCGCGACCAAAAGGCGGGTGGCGAGTCCAGGCATGGCGGTCTCCTAGGGCGGGGTGCAGCCCTCGCAGTTGCACTGGCTCGCAGGAATGCCGTTGTTCGCGCAGTCGTCGCGGCAGGCCTTGCAGCTTCCGCCGCCGCCACCGCCACAGGAGTCCGCCGCCATCAAGCCCGTCACCGACAGGGCCGCGATCAGGAATGCCGGTCCGAAGCGTTTGAGTCGCCGTCCGCCGAGGCCCGTTTGGGGTTGCAACGGTTCACCGTGTTTCAGCATGGCGGCTCCTTCGCGCGCTTGAAACGTTAAGCTGTGGCGCTTGGCATCGCCCTGCAATGCCTCCCAGTCACGCTCCCTTCCAAGGCCGCGTGACAGCGGGCGTCCTTGTTCGCGGCGTCGCGGACGATGACAGCGCTCCACCCCATGCGCAGCCTCTTGCCGGAGCTGGGCCGCTTCGGGCCCACGAACCTTCGGAGACGCCCATGGCTTCGCCCCAGAATCCCAATCAGGACACCCACGCCGTGCCCGTCAAGGAGCGCGACGAGTCGCTGGAGCTCCAGCCCTTCCTGGATGAAATCCAATCCGACGCGGTCATGCACAGCCAGGGCCTGGATGCCCGGGAGGCCGCGAGCGCGGTGCTGTGCACGCTCGGACGGCGCCTTTCGGATGGAGAGGACGTGAAGCTCTACCGCGCGCTCACCGGCGGCATCGGTGAAATCCTGGGCGCCTGTTCGGTGCACCGGGGCTCCTCGCGCGCCCGGCGCATCGGACGCGACGAATTCATGTCCGACGTGGCGGACCATCTGAAGATCAAGGTCGACCAGGCGCCTCGCGTGGTCGCCGCCGTCTTCACGGCCGTGCGCGATCGCATCCCGGAGGAGGAGGTGGCCGCGGTGGCGTCACAGCTTCCCGCGGACCTCGGGGACTACTTCCGCCGGCCCGTGTGAGCTTCCGGACCGGCGTTGCATCCCGCCCGGAGCCAGCACACCGGCCCGGGCGGCGCCGCGCTCAGTTTCCGAGCGCCGTGCGGATGAGCGGCTGGAGTTCCTGCTCCAGGTCCACGGAGAACGACACCACGCCGCCCGTCGCATCCCCTGCGCCCAACTGCATGCCCAGGATGGCGTAGTAGCCCGCGTCCCGGTCCAACCAGGGCGTCCAGCCGAAGGCGCCGGGCGAGCTGATGCTGGGGCACCCCAGGGCCGGCACGGGGCTGCACTCCAGCCACGCCGTGAGCCCATAGCGGTAGGGATAGCCCACGTCCTGCATCGGGGAGTTGCCCACCGTCACGGACGGGTAGGGCTCGCGCGTCTGCGCGGTGAAGAGGGTCAGGGTGCCCTTCTCCAGGCCCGCGTAGCGCCCCCGGTGGAAGACGAGCGCGAGCAGCTTCGCGTACTCATTCATGGACGCGCGCAGCCCTCCGGCGACGAGCGGGTTGGTGGTGCCCAGCATCTGCGTCGGCGCCGTGTAGTAGGTGACCCCCGACGGCAGGCCGAGCGGCGTCGCCAGCGTCTGGGTGAAGAGCGTGTTCCAGCCCTTGTGGGTCACCACCTCCGCCATGCGCGCCGCCACCTGGAGGTGCACGCCGCCGTAGTCGAAGCGCGTGCCCGGCGGGGCCTTCACCGGCACGGTGGCGATCTGCGCGACGCACTCCTGGAGGGTGAGGGTGACCCGGGAGGTGCACGCATGGTTCGGCTCCAGCCCCGAGGTGAACGAGAGCAGGTGGCGCAGGGTGATGCCCGCCTTGTCCCCGGTCCACCCGAGCACCTGGCCGGTGGTGGAGTCCAGCGACAGCAGGCCCTGCCGGATGACGTCGAAGAGGACGACGCCGGACACCATCTTCGAGGATGACGCCACCGCCACGCGCTCGTCGGGCGTGAAGTCACCCACCATCTGCTCGAACACCTTGCGGTCCTGGGCGTCGTAGATGGCGATGCCCATCCGCGTCACCCCCGCCGCCGCGGCCCGCGACGCCACCCGTGTGCTCACCGCGCTCCACGGTGAGCCCGCGTCGGGTGCCAGCGGACTCGCCTCCGCGAGTGCTCCGGTGCTCACACCCGAGTGAGTCTCTTCCGACGCCGGACTCCCCGCGCCTCCACATGCCAACAACATGAAGCACAAACCGACAGAACACATCCGCGCGACCGCTGTCATGAACACCTCCGGTGTCCTTCAACACGGGGTCCTCAAATTGGTTGCGGGGAAATATCGATATCCTTTTTTGACCGGTTCGCGCGAGGGTTTCCGTGACGTGTCAGGGGCGGCCCTGACGTGTCAGGTGTCTCTGTTTTCAGGCCGTTCCGGGGCGGGCCCGCGCGCCCGGCCGTCGCAAACCCTGGCACGTGAATTGATGTAGCGCGGGGTGCCGCTGATTCCTGGCGGAGCGCTTCCTTCCTGCCTCAACCACCCTGGAGTTCGTGCCCATGAGACCTCTTGCCTTCCTCTTGCTTCTCAGCGCCGCGGCCGCCCACGCCGCCGCGCCGCTCGCGACGGACAAGGAGCGGGACAGCTACGCCCTGGGTCAGGACGTCGCGGAGTCGATCAAGCGCAACGACGCGGACCTGGACATCAACGCGCTGCTTCAGGGCCTGCGGGACAACCTGGAGGGAAAGCCCTCCCTGCTGACCGGGGTGGAGCTCACCACGGCGAGGGAGCGGGGCCGCAACGCGATGCTCCAGAACCGCAAGGCGAAGCTCGCGGCGGACTCGGCGAAGTACGGCACGGCGGGGCAGGACTTCCTGGCGAAGCACAAGGCCATGCCGGGCGTGGTCACCACCGCGAGCGGTCTCCAGTATCAGGTGCTGACGGCCACGCCGCCGGGCCCTCGCCCCGGCCCGGCGAACCGGGTGGTGTTCGAGTTCAAGGGCATGATCGTCGGCGGCACGGGCGCGGAGTTCGACAGCTCCGCGGCCCAGGGCAAGGTCTCCGTCATCGGCGTCAGCGACGGCATCAAGGGCTGGACGGAGGCGTTCCAGCTCATGACGCTGGGAAGCAAGTACCGCTTCGTCGTTCCTCCGCAGCTGGCCTACGGCGCGCAGGGACTTCCCGGCAAGGTGCCCCCCAACGCGACGCTCGTCTACGAGATCACGCTGCGCGAAGTGGCGAAGTGAAAGGGCGGGGCTCTCCAATGACAACCTTTTCAAGCAGACAGGTCGGGCTGTTCACCGCGCTGCTGTTGCTGGGCTCGACGGCCGCCGCGCAGGGGGCGCTCGATTGCCAGACATCCCAGGAGCGCGTGCCCGCCGTGGGATTGACGCCCAACCCGAGGGCCGTGGCGACGGTGCCGCTGGACAAGCAGCGCCTGGGCTACGTCCGGGTGGGCGGCGGGTGCGAGGTGTCTCGCTTCGGCCTGGAGTCCGTGCACGCAGCCGTGATGGTGCAGAACGCGCCCGACGGGGAGTTCGGCTGGCGGTGCAAGGGCGCGGACCCCGCGTTCGTCTCCAACCCGTCCTGGGCGAGGGCGTCCGTCACGTACTGCAAGGCCACCGACGCGGCCGGGGCGAACCTGCCCCTGCAATGCACGACGCTGACGAAGCGCACGGGCCTGTTGCGCAACCCGGTGGTCGAGGTGTCGCTCACGCCGACGCTCGTCACCGACGGCTACACCGTCGTGTCCGGCGGCTGTGACACGTCCCACTTCGGCAACGGCTCCGTGCACGCGGAGAACGTGGTGGTGTCCCGGCCCACGCCGGGCGGGCAGGGCTGGTACTGCCAGGCGGCGGATCCGCCGAACCACGCGCAGGACGCCACGGTGGAGGCGTCGCTCGTCGCCTGCCGCGTGGCGCCCACGGTGGTCACCCCGAAGCCGAGCCTCCAGTGCACGGTGACGCAGGGCCCCCCGGGCACGGGGGCGTATCCGAAGTCCATCGCGAAGGGGCCGGGCAGGGCGCTGGGCGGCGGCTGTGAGCTGTCCTGGGCCGGCAATGGCTCCATCCACGCCGAGTTCATGGTGCAGCAGGGGCCGCAGCCCTCGGATGGTTCCTGGGCCTGCCTGGCCGCGGATCCGCCGTTGATCTCCAACCCCGGTACGGCGAAGGCCAGCGTGGTGAGCTGCGGCATCACGACCGCCGCAGTGCCGACGCCGGTCCCCGCGCCGACGAGCCGCAAGAACCCGGTCATCATCGTCGGAGGCACCATGGCGTCGGAGTTCCTCTACCTGCTGCTGGAGGCCCGACTGCGGGCGGACGGCTACTACGTGGAGTTCTTCGAGCTGCCGGGCTTCGGGCTCATCGACATCCGCGAGGGCGCGCAGTGGCTCAAGAACCGGGTGTCGGAGGTGTTGCTCAAGACGGGGGCGGAGAAGGTCAACCTGATTGGCCACAGCCAGGGCGGCATCACGTCTCGCACCTTCATCCACGATTACGGCCACAAGCAGGTGGAGAACATGATCAGCCTGGGCACGCCCCACAAGGGCACCCACGTGGATCCCAAGCTGGCCGCGCTGCTGGTCGGCTGTACCGACAAGCCCACGGACAGCCCCATCTGCCACCAACTGCGCGCGGGGCCGTTCCTGGAGGAGATCAATGTCCGGGCCGCGGATGACGCCATTGCCTACACCAACATCAACAACCTGAAGCAGTTCGACGTGTTCACGGACGCGGCCACCAACGGCCGCATGGACAACTGCGACCGCACGAACGCGAAGGGCCAGTCGCTGAAGTGCAACATCACCGTGCAGGAGCAGTGCCCGCTCATCTTCGTGGAACACATCGGCCTGGCGTCGAATGGCGCGGTCTACAGCGGTATCCGTCAGGCGCTGACGCGTGAACCCATCGCGTTCAACTGCATGGAACTGTGAACTGGAAGGTGGTGCCCGTAAGCGCCTGCCCCTGAGGGATGGACGTCCACCGGGAGGAGCGGGTCTCCCGGTGGCGTCTGGACTCACTTCGTCTTGAGGAAGAGCCTGGGGTCGTTCGCACCCTCTCCTTGCGGGGGATGGTGTTGAGCACTTGAAAGTCCAATCCTGATCCAGAGCCGACTCGGCATTCGACAGGCTCCGGCAAGGGAATCGAAATGGCATTGGTGAAGTGCAAGCAGTGCGGAAATGACGTCGCCAGCAATGCAACGGCTTGTCCGAAGTGTGGGGCTCCTGTGCCCCGTGGCACCTCCGTGCTCAAGGTGACCCTCTTCGTGGTTGGAGGGCTCTTTTCGCTCTGCTTCCTCGGGACGTGCCTCGGTGCTATCGGCGCGGCGAAGAAGGGCTCGACATCAGGGGAGACGGCGTCAATCCGAACCACTGCCGCTCACGAAAAGCCCGCACCCAAGCTGGTGGAGATTCGCACGCTCCTCGCGGAGTACGCGGACAACGAGGTTCGCGCTGATTCGAACTTCAAGGACCAGGTTATCCAGACCGCAGGCGTTGTCGACGACATCAAGAAGGACATCATGAACTCCGTCTACGTCACGCTCGGCACCGGACGGCAGTTCGAGATCCCGCAGATCCAGTGCTTCGTCGCCGACGAGCAGGTGAAGAAGGCCGCGAACCTTTCAAAGGGAACCAAGATTGGTATCCGTGGCCGCGTCCAAGGACTGATGATGAACGTCCTCGTGCGCGACTGTGAGTTCGTCGACCTCTGAGGCCGTTCGGAGCACTTCGACACCTCCTCACCTGGGCGGACCCGCCCCGGCGGCGGGATGACGATGCTGCTGGAGCGCAAGTGATGCCCTGGCGCCCGCCCTTGTGAGCGGGCTTCGTCCTCGGCTTTTTGCCGTCACGCGCCCGTCACGCCAGGTCCTCTATTCAAGCACGCACGACCAGGTGACGCACGGACCTGACGCCGTGAAGCTGGTTCGCGCCGTCCCAGCTTCCAATCCCTGCATCCGTGCCCACAAAGAGGCCCGCATGACTCAACATCCGACTCGCTTTTCCAGGCGGTTCATATTCTTCGCGTGTGGCTTCATTCTCGCCTGCGACTCGGCGCCCCGTATTGAAGGGCCCTTGCCGGACACCACTGCGTCCAGGACGGATGGCCTGTATGTCCTGAGTGGGAAGACGCTCTGGACCTCCAATGGCAACGTGGTCCCGGTGTGCTGGAGCACTCCGGGGGCTTTCGCCCAGAAGCTGGTTGTCCGTACAGCCCTCAGGAACACCTGGGAGCGATACGCCAACATCCACTTCACGGAGTTCGTCGACTGCCCCGCCAGTTCGACCTTTCCTCCCAATGACAACCTCTATGTGAGGGCTCGGGTCGACCTCGATTCGGCCCAACCTACAAGTCCTGGTGGCGGTTCGGCCCAGGTGGGAATGGGCGACGCCTTCCACAACCAGTTCGAGGGGGACAGCTGGGGGATCATCATCGGGACGCAAGCCGCACAGAGCAGGCTCGAGTACCTCGGGGTCCATGAGTTCGGGCACACCCTGGGTTTTGGACACGAGATGGACCGTGACGACAACCCCGAGCGTCTTCCCGACGGCACGGCCTGCGGTTCAGGGGCGCCACAGCCAGGCACGGTGCTGACCTCCTATGATCGTGATTCGATCATGCATTACTGCAACCTCACGGGGAACAATTCAGGGCGCATCAGTCGCATTGACATCATGGGCGCGCAGGCGGCCTATGGTTCGTCTCCGTGGTATCAAGGGATGAAGAGCAGGTTGCTTCCGCTCGTGGATGTCAATGCGGACAGCCGTCCCGATGCCGTCTACCTTCGTGACAACCTGGGCACCCTGGGGATGAGCGTCAACAACACCCTCAATCAAAACAGCTCGCCGTGGACCAGCGTCATGCCGGCGGGTTCAGGGGCCCTGGCATGGCTGACGGGAGATGCCAATCAGGACGGAAGGACCGACATCTTCCAGCTCTGGAACAACAGCGGACAACTCGGAATGATTCTCTGGAACGCGAATGGGACGGGCTATCAATCGGGGCCATCGGCGTCGCTCCAGGGCAGCATGCAGGCCTTCAAATACCTCCCGGTCGACGTGAACAATGATGGTCGAACGGACATCGCGGAGCTGGCGCCCCTGGCGAACGGGAAACTCCAGATCTCGGTTCATGCCGCCACGGCGAACAACGTGTATCAAACCGTCGCCGTGACGGAAATGGGAGCGGGATATGGGGCTGTCGAATGGCTGACGGGCGATGTCGATGGCGACGGTCGAACCGACATCTTCCAGATCTGGAACGACGCCGGCAACGTCGGCGTCCTCGTCCACAAGGCCAATGGAGTGGGCTATTCTGACGGCTGGGTCAGCACCGCCGGGGTTCTTGGTCCCATCGCCGAGTCGAGGTTCTTCGCGATTGATGTCGATGGCGACAGCCGGACCGATCTGATTCAGGCGCGCAACAATGGCGGCTTTCTCGAACTGCGGCTCATCAAGAACAACGGAGGCACGCAGCTTGTCTCGGTGTGGAACTCCATCACCAGCGCCGGATCGGGCGCGGTGGACTGGCTGGTGGGGGATACCAACCTCGACGGCATCCCAGACCTGATGCAGCTCTGGAGTGATGCTGGCCGTCTTCGCGCGATCCTCTGGCGTTGGAACGGGACGGCCATCGTGAGCGCGGGCGTCGACTCCAGCGGAATCTCCGCCCCCAGCGCTGCCTTGGCCTTCCATGCGGGGGATGTCAATGGCGACGGCAGGGCGGACATCGTGCAGATTCGGGATGACGCTCGAGGCGGGGCCTTCGTGACCGTCCATCTCTACAACAGCTCGAATCAATTCAACTCAGGCGTCGTCGCGCCCGGACTCGGGGGCTTGTAGGTCACAGACCGCGGAGGGCGGCCGTGGCGGCCGCCTTCCCGGTCCATGTCACCGGGCGGGGATCCGGCCGAGGGCGCGCTTGCGCACGGGCGTTGACGGATTGGCAGGCCTCCGCGCCGTGTCCATGTGTTCCTCATGGCGGCCTCCGACACCCTGCCTTCCGACAGTCCTCCTCCCGCCATCCTAGGGCTCGTCGGCTTCCGCCGCCGCCGGGGCAGGTATGGCTCGGCGACCCAGTTGCTCTGGAACAGGTTGGAGAACGCCGCCTCCATCCATGAGTTGTGTCAGGTCCGCGAGGATCTGACGGCCGAGGACCGGGTCATCCTGGAGCAGTGCGCCCAGCGGCTGGAGGTGGCCCGACGCTGCCTCGACAGGCCGCTCTGGCGCTGGTCCTTCTCCTTCTGGCAGGTCATCCACGAGGTGGACGGCCTGCTGCTGCTGGTCATGCCCCTTCACATGCTGCTGCCCAACGCGCTGGAGGTTCAGCAGCAGTTCGAGCGGCGGGTGACGGACCCCGGCCAGAAGGTGCTCTGGCTGGGCGCGGAGCGGACCGAGGGCCCACTGCCCCGGTGCGTCCGCGTGCTCCGGGGCGAGGCGCTTCCTGCCAGCGATCCTGAAACCTCCCTGACCGAGCAGGAGCGCCTGACGCGGTGCCGCCACGTGCTGCGGGGAGCGCTGGGCGTCGTCAATGAGCGGGTGGACAAGACCTTCTGGCAGCTCTCCATCAACGTCTCCATCCAGATCCTCAGCACCCTTTTGCTCATCACGCTCTGCCTCATCGCGTTGCTGGGGTTCAATCAATCCCTGGTCACGACCTGGCCCGAACAGCTCGTTCCCCAGGGGCTGCTGCTGCTCGGCCTCGTGGGCGCGGCCGGCGCCGTGGTGTCCAACATGCTGTCCAAGGAGCGCTTCATCGTCGCGACGGGGGCGACGAGCCGCTTCTTCGCCTACCACCTGCTGGTGAAGCCCGTCGTCGGTGCCTTCGCGGCCATGACGCTCCTCTTCGTCGAGCAGTCCAACCTGCTGCTCTCGGTGGTGCCTCGCGACCCCGTGAAGGCCGCCAGCTACAACCCGGCCCTGCTGAACATCGTCGTGAGGGACTGGCGCGCCGTCTTCTTCACCCTCGCGGCCCTGTCGGTGGTCGCGGGGTACTCCGCGGACAGGTTCGTGAGCTCCATCATGAACAACGTGCTGCGCAGGCTCATCGGGCAGTCGGAGAAGCTGCTGCCTTCCAGTGGTGCCCCGGAGGCCGGTGGCGCCCCCCGGCGCGCGAAGCCGGAGTAGGTGGCCTGGTTCACCTCGGGGCCCGGGCCCCCAGGTGCCCCGAGGGCCGCCGCGTGAAGGCCCCCAGCGCGTCCAGCAGGTCCTCCGTCATGCGCTCCGCGCTGGGATGCCAGGGCGTGGTGAAGCGCGCGTCCATGCTCGTCTGCCGGACGGTGGACAGCCACTCGTGCACCTCGCGCTCGGAGTAGCCCGCGCTCCGCGCCGCCTCGTGCAGCAGGGAGTACTCCCGGAGGAGGAAGGTGGAGAAGGTGATGGGGTCGTCCGCGCCCACCGCGATGGGCACCGGCGGCGGCGCCCCCGCTTCGGCTCGCGGCGGAAAGAGCCGCAGGATGGGGTGGTTGCGCAGGTCCAACAGGTTGCCGATGAGCAGGTTGCTGGAGGGGTTCACCTCCACGACGGTCCCCCGCGCCCCCACGTACCGGCGCAGCGCGTCCTGCGCGGAGCGCAGCGCGGCCACCTCCGCCGCATCCAGCGGGATGTCCACCAACTGCTGTCCGCGCCGAAACACGCGCTCGTCCTCCCGGTACGCTTCGATGAGCTCCTGGACGCGCTGGGAGTTGCGCACCCGGACCCAGTCCAGCCGTCGGGAAGCCCGGCTGAAGGCGTCCAGCCCCACGCCCACGCCTTCCTGCGCCAGGGGCGGACACCAGAGGTTGTGCAGCACGTGGTGGGCCTCGGCCAGGACGTGTGGCGCGATGCACTTGCCGAAGATGCCCTCGGACAGCTCGCGGATGAGGTTCTCCACCTGCAGCGGCCGTCCCGGCGGGGTGTCCACGCTCAGGCCTGGGGGCAGCCGGTAGCCGCCGTACAGGCGCCACTCGAAGACCAGGTCCCACAGCCGCTCCTCGGCCGGCATCATCACCGCGCCCACGGACTCCGCCCACGTCCCTGGCTCCACCCCCAGCGAAGTGGCGTGTCCCAGTCGCCCGCCCCGGTGGTCCAGCAGGTAGTGCAGGCATTCGTAGATGCGGCGCAGCCCCTCCATGAGGTGCCGGTAGTCCTCGCCCACGTGGCCCGTCAGTTGGAGGGGTGGGGCGCCCCGGGCCGCCGGCCGGACCGCGGCGCGGGCGGCCTCCCACCGGATGTAGCGGTACAGCGGCGCCAGCACCCACGTGGGCACGCTCAGCTCGTCCGACGCGACGTCCAGCCCCCGCACCAGCCAGAGCGACAGCGGCACCGCCCGCAGCAGGTCCACCAGCGCCTCCACCCGCACCGACTGCGAGACGAAGTAGTCCGCGTAGCGGCCTCCCAGCCGGATGAGGCCCTCCGGGACGGGCTCCGCGTACGTGCCCTGGGCATGCGCGGGCGGCAGGCCCTCCCTCCAGTGGCGCTTGGGATCCCGCGCCTTGAGCAGGTGCAGCACCAGGCCGAACTCCGGCTGACGGCCGTCGCTGGTGGCCCGCCCCACGCGCTCCAGCACCCGCTGCCATGAGCGCGTCAGCCCCCACAGCTCCTCCGCCATCTGGATGGAGGTGTCCATGAGGCGCGTGCGCACCTCCAGCGCGGCGATGGGCTGCTCGCCCCCCGCCACCGCGTAGGAGACCTCCGCGCGCACGGCATGCAGGGGCCGCTTCATCGCTCCCAGGCGATCATAGAAGCGGATGAACCACTGGAGGCCCGCGGTCAGCGGACGCTGCACGTAGGTGCGGTAGCTCAGGCAGCGCACCCGCTGCACCTGCCAGAAGAGGCGCTCGAAGTGCGGATCCGGCGTGCCGGCCTCTTCCAGCCGCCGCAGCCGTCGCAGCCCGTAGCGCACCAGCCAGCGCTCCCCCGCGTTGGGCGTGTGCAGCCCCATCCGCAGGGCGATGGGATCGCACCGCCGCCACACGTCGTCGAGGGTCTCCGGAGGCTCGGTGCCGTTGCTGGCCGCCAGCGGGTGGAGGTCCCCGTAGAGCTCGCGCAATTCGTCCAGCTCCGGCAGGACTTCCAGGCGGGCGCGCGAGAGTGCCTCCAGCGTCCGCTCCAGCACCCGGCGGCGTTGGGGCAGCCAGACGGAGGACTCCCGCAGGCCCGCCACGAACTCCAGCAGCGGCCGCCCCCCACCTCGCAGGATGACCTCCGCCAGGACGCAGCGGGACACCGCGGCCGCCAGCAGCCAGCGGAGCATCGTTTCGCCCTCTCCGAAGACGAGCCCCGGTCCTGACAGCAGGCGTGCATCCAGGGCCGGGTCCGCGATGGCGGACAGCAGCGAGGTCCACAGCAGCGGGAAGTCCATGCCCGCGTTGACGTGGTGGTGGACCTCCGTCACGCCCCGGTCCAGCAGGTGGCGCATCAGCAGCGGCGGTTCGAGGTCCACCCGCGTGGGCGGCGGCTCCACCGGCAAGGCCGACATCAACAGGTCCTCGGGCAGGGCGAAGGTGAGCCAGCGGTAGTGCGTGACGGCGTCCACCGCGCCAGCCTCCGTGTCCTGGGCCACGACGGTGACCCCGGGCCGGCGCTCCAGGTGGGTGTCCGCCAGGTGCACCAGGTAGCTGGCCATGGACACCCGCCGCGGCGGATCCCTCTGGCCGCGGATGTGCCGGCGCGAATCGAACCAGAACACGTCCCTTACTGCGATGAGGCGGTCCAGCGACCAGCCGCTGGCGTGCTCCGACAGGGTCTTCTCGCAATCGCGCCAGAGCGCCCGCGTGGGGCTCGCGGCGCGCCCGTCCAGCGAGGGCACCAGCTCCGTCAGCGCCTCCCGGAAGGCCTGGAAGCTGGTCAGCGGGAAGCTGGCCACCTCCGCGCGCACGTAGGCCTCCGGAACGCGGCGGGGGGCCAGGTTCCCCTGGGGCTGGCGCGGCCCCTCAGTGCCCATGGCTCGAGTCCGCCTGGAGGTCCTGCACGGGAGACACCCTGCGCAGCGCCTCCAGCTCCAGGTGGTCGCCCTCCTGGTCCATGACCCGGAACCACGTCCGCACCACGGTGTCGAGCCAGTCGTAGTACAGGCCCGTGAGCTGGCCTCCGTCCGTGCCCAGGTGGCGGCGGAGCGCCTCGGACGCGCCGGAGCGCCCCACCGCGGCGCGCACCATCTGCTCGCGCAGCCTCGTCAGGCGGGGCCCATGGTGCTCCCAGTACGCCACCAGCTCGTCCCAGGCCTCGTTCTCGCCCGCCTCCCCCGACTGCCAGCGCAGCAGTTCGCTGAGGGCGGGGGCCGGCGCGAACTCCGGCAGCACCAGCAGGGGCAGCGCGTTCTGCAGCCACACCCGGGCCGTCCACAGCCGATCAGAGCCCACGCTGTACGTCCGGATGTCCTCCACGAGCTTCGCCACCGTGCCGCGCACCCGCTGCTCGTAGGGCTCCAGCGCGCTGGCGCGCTCCTGCTCCAGGAGGACCGACTCCACGCCCCGGTCGCGTGCGTCGCCCCAGTCCCATCCGCCCAGCTCCCGGCCCGCCACCGAGCAGATGTTCTCCACCCAGGCCGCCTGGATGAAGCGGTGGTGGGCGCCGACCTTCATGCGCGAGTCCCTCATGTTGTCGACCTTGAAGTACCCGTCCGCCGTCCGCTTCAGGAACGCCTTCCACTGCGCGGTGAAGATGGCGAACTCGACGAAGGTCTTCCAGGTGGGGAGGCTCCACCAGCACTCCACCTGGACGAGCGGTTCGTGGGGCGCGGCGTCCACCCACAGCTCGTGCAGCGTCACGACCAGCTCGGGGCTCATCTCGAAGGGCGTCACGTCCAGGTTCAGCACCCGGGGCGGCTCGAACAGCATCAGCGTGTCGTGCAGCAGCATGAACCAGCCCGTCACATTGCCGGGCAGGGGCACGCAGCGGCCCTGTTGGTCCAGGTCGCTCAACATCAGCACCACGTCGTGGAAGTGCCGCAGGTGCAGCTCACTGAGGAGCAGCGGCTCCTGCGTCTTCGCGGCGTCGTCGCCCGGGCGCTCCCGTCGCGGCCACTCCAGGACATCCGACAGGGTGGTCCGCTTGGAGCGGCGCACGGGCTTGCCCGTCAGGTCCAGGAAGATGAGCCCCTTTTCGTCATACCGGAGGATGCGGTTGTTCAACTGCTGGCTTGCCCAGGCCGGCAGGTCGCTTTCGTCAATGGCGTTGCGCAGCATCTCCGTGACCACCCGGACGGTGCGCTCCCCATCCGAAACGCAGGCTTCCTCGGAGGAGGCGGGGGTGCTCCGGAGTTCGCGCCGGGCGGCGTGCCAGAGGTCCTGCAGGGTGCGCGCGGGCAGGTGGAGGGCGAGCTTGCCCGCGGGGGTGAGGATGACCTTGCGTAGGGGCGCGTCCCGCCCCTCCCGCGTGGCCAGGCGGTAGGTCGTCTTCACCGTGTCGGAGAGCCGGGGCGCCAGGTTGAAGAGGTCCGCGAAGGAGGTCAGCACCTGCGTCTTCTCCCGCGTCGCGGCGCAGGGCAGCCGGAGCTGCTCCAGCAGGGTGCCCAGCGTCTGCGCTCCGTCCTCCGCGTCCACCCCCAGCGGGCGGAAGTCCCATGCCTTGTAGGGATCCACGGGTCCCAGGTTGATGCGGTAGCTGGGGGGCAGCGCGCGGCGCAGGGTGGTGGCCGACTGGCGCCGCGCGATGGAGAGCGTCTCGTCCTGGCCCACGGCCCCGATCCCCGCCTGCCCGGAGAGGATGAGCTCCTTCTGGAAGGAGCGCTCCATGAAGAGCTGGAACTCCTGATGGCCCGCGGCCAGCACGAACCAGAGCCGGGGGCTGGCCACCATGCGGGTGAGCTTCACGATGTTGTGGAGGTGTTCGATGCTGCGGTCCACGTTGTCGATGGGCAGGACGAGGATGACCTGCTCACCCCTGGCGGTGCCGAAGCGGGGCAGGGACAGCGTCTTCGCCACGTTCTCCATGGCCCTCGCGAAGCGCTGCTGGAAGTTGGCGTAGATCTCCGCGGCCTTGATCTGCTGCTCCGCGCGCGCGCGTACGTCGGTGGTCGACGCGCTGTCCTCCCACATGAACGAGGCATCCCGGATGAGGTGATCCAACTTTCCCCAGGCCTCCTCCGCGCTCTCCTCGAGGATGGAGGAGGACCACCTGCCGTGCCCGCCTCGCGGGGACGTGTCCTCCTGGGGCGCATCCAGGGCCGCGCGCACGCGCACCAGCAGGGTGGCCAGGAGGTTGGCGCCCGGGGGCACCGGCTCCAGGTCGAGCGGCTCCAGCCAGACGACGCGCCCCTCGATGCGCTCGAGCGTCGTGCACAGGTCCCTGCGCATCGCCTCCGGCCCCGAAGCCACCGCCTCGCCGGCCTCCACTTCCAGGCGCCCGCCTGGCTTCATCCCGAGGAACGCCCTCCAGTCGCGCAGGGCCTGGACGGCGCTGAGCAGGACGGTGGTCTTCCCCGCGCCCCGGGGGCCGGAGATGAGCAGGCTGGTGGAGAGGTGCTCGTTGCGGACCTCTCCCTCACCCTGGCTGCCTCCGCAGGCGGCCTCCAACCAGGACAGCAGCTCGTACAGCCCCCGCTGCGTGGGCTCCAGCAGCTCATCCCAGGGGAAGGCCCTGGACTCGGGGAAGGGCGTGGGCACGTAGTGGTACGCCTTGCCCGTGAGGCTTGTTTTCGTCTCCATGGAGAAGGATAGGGAGACCGCGCCGCGACGCGCATCACCCTGGCGCCAGCTCGCACGTCCGCGCGCGGTGGCGGGCACGTGCCCCCTGCGCTCGTCTCCCTGTCTGTCATTGGTTGGAGGACGCAGCCACGCTTCCGACATGGCGTAATTTTCAAGATATCCAGAAATATCTGCATCATCAGCTCTCGCCGGGCCTGACTCGGCGAGAGGAAGTCGTGACGCTCCAGCAGCCCGGCCGGCCGCATCAAGCCTGCGGCGCCGTCCAGACAAGGTTCCACAGGTGGCCGTCGAGGTCCTCGAAGCCCTGGTCATACATGAAGCCGTGGTCCTCGGGCGGATGCGGAGTGCGGCCGCCGGCGGCGACGGCCTTGGCGATCAGACTGTCCACTTCCTCCCGGCTCTCGCAGCTCAGGCAGATGACGACCTCGTTGGCGTCCTTCGCCTGCACGACGGGCTTGTCGATGAGGGTCTTGAAGAACGCTTCGGTCGTCAGCATGGCATGAATGCTGCCATCCACGATGACCATGAACGCCGCGCTCTCGTTACTGAATTGTGGATTGAAGCTGAAGCCGAGAGCGGAAAAGAAGGCTTTGGATTTATCCAGGCTTTTGACCGGCAGGTTGAAGATGATCTGCTTGTTCATGATGTCCTCATGTCGAAAGGTGAGTCGAAGAACGAGTCCTGCATCCGGACGACGACTGATGACTGTACCGCACCGGATTGTTGGGACACCAGATTGGTCGTAATCAGGCCGCTTGCCTCGACAGCATCAGCTCTCGCCGGGCCTGACTCGGCGAGAGGAAGCCGTGACGCTCCAGCAGCGGTAATGAATTCTCGCTGGGGAATCCGTGTGGGCACAGTTCAAGACTTGTGCCCACACTCCTTTGCCGTGGGCTGTTCCTGGAAGGTGTCGATGGTGAAGAAGTGCCCTCCCTTGCCCCAGGCCCGGGTCGTCCGAAACGTGGAGAGGAGCGCCGCATGACGCGACCGCTCTTCAAATGAGGTTCCGTGATGCGTGAAAGCCTTCGTCCCAGGGGAGAGGCGCTGCGCGGCGCAGCCCGCAGGATCGCGGTGCGGAGGGCCGAGGCGCCGGAGGCTCCCCTGGTCCAGCTCATCACGGAGGCGGCCCGCCACTTCGACCTCTCGCCGAGCGAGGAGCAGTTGCTGCTGTCGGACCTGCTGCCAGGGAATCCGGAAGCGGCCTGGCCCTGAGTTTCCATGCCCGGAAGCCGGAGACCGCAGTCCGATGGCTCAAGCTCGCGCGTGTCCAGCCCGCCCCGCGAGGGCACTTCGCGGGACGCGCGCCAACACCCGTGCCCGACCCGGGCCCTGTATCCGCCGACCGCGTCTGGCTCTATCAGTCCGCCTTGAGCGGCAGGCCGGGACTCCCCGCACCTGCCGCTCCAGGAGGCAGCACAATGAGCAAGGAACAGTTCCCCATGCAGGGGCAGCAGATGTTTGGTGAAGCCATCAAGGCCCGCATCGCCGACGCGGTGCACGAGCGCGTCGTCTCCGGGCTGGAGGAGCGGATCGGCACGGAGATTCGTGAGCGCGTCGGCGAAGCGGTCCGCGGCGCGTTGAGCGAGCGCTCGATGAACATGCAGCAGGGGGACGGCGGCGGGCAGCCGTTCGACGCGGAGCAGATCGCCGACGCCGTCCACAACCGCCTCACCGACGTCATCCGCGAGCGCGTCACCAGCGGCGTGCACGAGCGCGTCCGCGATGTGCTCCGGGAGCGGCTGGGCGAGGCGCTGCGCGGCGCCCTGACCGAGACCATGATGAGCCTCCAGGGGGGCGGGCAGATTGACACCCACCGCATCGCCGAGCGCGTGCGCGCCCGGCTCGAGGACACCCTCCGCGACAGGCTCGGCTACGTCGTGCGCGAGCGCGTCCGCGACGCCATGCGCGAGCGGCTGGGCGAGGCGCTGCGCTCCGCGATGATGGAGCGGAGGATGGGCATGGAGGGCCTCGCGCCGATGGACTCCGAGCGCATCGCCGACGCCATCCGCACCCGGCTCGTCGACACCATGTCCGAGCGCATCCACGCCGCCGTGCGCGAGCGCGTCCGTGAGGCGCTGAAGGAGCGCCTGGCGGAGACGCTGCGCTCCGCGCTGTCCGAGCGCAGGATGCAGGGCTTCGGCCAGGTCGACCCGGAGCGCATCGCCGACCTCATCCGCGATCGCGTCGCGGACGGCATCCGTGAGCGCGTCCAGAGCGGCCTGCGCGAGCGCGTGCGTGACACGCTGCGCGAGCGGCTGGGCGACGAGCTGCGCACGCGGATGAGCGAGCGCACCATGGGCTTCGCGGGCATGCAGCCGCAGGGCGCCGGCCAGATCGACCCGGAGCGCATCGCCGAGGCGCTCCGCGGGCGGCTCGTGGACACCCTCCACGAGCGGCTGTCCAACAACCTCCGCGAGCACCTGCACGAGGCGCTGAAGGAGCGGCTGGGTGACGCCGTCCGCGAGTCGATGGCCTCGATGGGCCCCACGATGCGCGGCGGGTACGGTGAGCAGGCCATGGGCGGCTTCCAGTCGCAGGGGCCCGGTCAGGTCGACACCGAGAGCATCGTGGCCGCCGTCCGCGATCGCGTGGGCGAGGACCTCCGCGAGCGCATGGCGGACGTCGTCCGCGAGCGCGTCAGCGAGGCAGTGCGCAAGGAACTGAAGAACGGCGCCGGGACCCAGCCCCTGGCCTGACGCGCACCGCGGCCCGGGCCGGTAACGGCCCCACGGACGCAGGGCCCGGACTTCCTCGCCAGCGGGAGTCCGGGCCCTCCTTGCTTCGCGTCACTCCCCGACGCGAAAGCCCAGGCTCAATAGCGGATGCCGAAGTTGACCGGGATGTACTGGCCGTTGGCCTTGCGCGTATCGCCGCCCGGCACGTCGACGCTCGAGCCGAAGATGTAGTGGTAGCGCCCCTCCACGTAGAGGCGGAGGTCTCCGTTGATCTTCAGGGTGACGCCGACACCACCGCTGAGACCGAAGTCCGTGCTGCTGCGCGAGCCGAGGACCTCCGTCACCGGCACCACGTCCGTGGCGCAGTAGTACAGCCACGGGTCGCAGTACGGGACGGCCGCGACGCCCGCCAACTGGGTCAGATCCACCGTGCGGTAGTACACGCCCGGCCCGGCGATGAAGTAGAAGCCGAGAGTGCTGCGGGGAATCACATTCCAGACGGCGTTGAGGCTGCCGTACTGCATGTAGTGGTTGCCGTCGACGCCAGTCCCGGTGAGCACGTCGGAGCGGATGTCATAGCCGCTATAGAAGTACTCAGCCATGATGCCGAGGCTCCTCTGGAACTGGTAGCCGAAGCCCAGTTGGAAGCCGCCGCCTGTCTCGAAGCGGTCCCCCGCGTCGGAGACCGGGAAAGAGAGGCCGCCGCCCACGTTGAACATGAAGTGCCGCTCGGGAAGCTCCATCCCCTGCGTCACGAAGCCCGCCGTGTCCGCGTCCGTGCCGGACACCGTCTGGGCACGCGCCCCTCCAGGTACGGTGAGCGCCAGCAGGGCAAGGGGAAGCACTGTCTTCAATCGCATGACGACCGCCTTTGGGCACCGGACTGCGTGGTGCTGGGAGCGTGGGGATGGGCCGCCTGTCCGCCCACCGCTCCACCAGGGTGGGCCGGGCAGGCAGGCACGCGCTCTCACCGAGGACCGGGTGCAAGACCTGTCGTGCTCAGCACTCTCTGGGTGTGGAGGGCGATCATCGCCTCTTCGTCCGTGGGAATCACCCAGGCGGAGACGCGGCTGCCGGACCGGGTGATGCAGGGGCCTCCGCGAGCATTGGCCTCCTCATCCAGTTCCAGCCCGAGCCAGCTCGCCTCGCGACAGACCCGCTCGCGAATGGGCGCGGCGTGCTCGCCAATGCCGCCCGTGAAGACCACGGCGTCCAGGCCGTGCAGGGCCGCCGCGAGCGAGCCCAGCTCGCGATGGATGCGATAGACGAACAAGTCCAGTGCCTCGGCGGCGGCGGCACTGGAGCCGCCGAGCAGCTCGCGCATGTCGCTGGATTCGCCGGAGACGCCCAGCAGGCCGGATTGCTGGTAGAGGAGCCGCTCCAGCGCGCGCGCGTCCATGCCGTGCCGGTCCATCAGGTAGAGCAGGACCCCGGGATCCAGGGCACCGCAGCGGGTGCCCATCATGAGCCCATCCAAGGTGGTGAGGCCCATGGTCGTCGCCACGCTTCGTCCCCGGAGCAGGGCGCACATGCTCGCGCCGTTGCCCAGGTGCGCCACCACCGTGCGTCCTTCGGCGGCCCCGGGCACCGTGCGCGGCAGCGTGGAGGCGATGTATTCGTAGGAGAGGCCATGGAAGCCGTAGCGGCGGATGCCCTCCTCGGCGTAGCGGCGGGGCAGGGCGAAGGCCTGGGCCACGGGGGGCTGGGTGCGGTGGAACGCCGTATCGAAGCAGGCGACCTGCGGCACCGCTGGCGCCGTCCGCGTGACGGCTCGAATCGCTTCCACGCAGTGGGGCTGGTGCAACGGCGCCAGCGGAATGAGCGCCTCCAGCTCCGCCAGGGTCGCCGCGTCGACGAGTGCGGGCCCGGAGAAGCGCATGCCGCCATGGACCACCCGGTGGCCGGTGGCCGCGATCCGGTGCCCGCCGAGTACACCCTCCCGCCCCCAGGCGAACAGGAAGTCGGTGGCGCCCATGTACCCGAGCTGCGTTCCGGGGGCCCAATCCCTCTGGCTGATGACGGCACCGTCCGCGTGCGCGACGAACCGCGGACGGGTCGACAGCTCCTCGAACTCCCCCCGCAGGAGGAGGCGGAGGGGCTCCTCATCGAGGAAGACGGAGAACTTCAGGCTTGATGAGCCGGCGTTGAGCACGAGCAGCGCGTCCGGCACGCCCCCCGTTTCGGATGTCCGCCGCGCCATGCGTCAGCCCTCTCAGTCCGGCCAGGTCCAGTCCGCGATTTCAGGACGATCCGTGCCGTGCTCGTGCGCGTAGGCCAGGTTGTCGAGGATGGCGTTGCGCATCTCCTCCTTCAGGTGCCCTGCCTTCGCTTGCATCCCCGCCACGCGATCGATGACGTCGATGACCAGGTGGAAGCGGGACGTCTCGTTCAGGATCGCCAGTTCGAAGGGCGTGTTGATGTTGCCTTTCTCCCGGTAGCCATGCACGTGCAGGTCTTCGTGGTTGATGAAGCGATAGGCGAGCTTGTGGATGAGCGAGGCATAGCCGTGGAAGCTGAAGATGATGGGCTTGCCCGGCGGGAACAGGCTTTGGATCTCTCGTTGGGTGGACCCGTGCGGATGGTCCGCCGACGACTGGAGCTTGAACAGGTCGACGATGTTGACGAAGCGCAGCTTCAGGTTCGGTGCGCGCGCGCGCAGGATGGAGGCGGCGGCCAGGGCCTCCTGCGTCGCGACGTCGCCGCAACTGGCCATGATGACATCCGGCTCCGCGTCCTGGTCCGTGCTGGCCCGCTTCCAGATGCCAAACCCCTTGGCGCAGTGGGAGATGGCCTCCTCGATGCTGGTGAACTGCAGGTGCTTCTGCTTGTCCGCGACGATGACGTTGACGCAGTCGGTGCTGCGCAGGCACTGGTCCGCCACCACCAGCAGCGTGTTGGCGTCCGGAGGCAGGTAGATGCGCGTTACCGTGCCGGACTTGTTGGTCACCAGGTCGATGAACCCCGGGTCCTGATGTGAGAACCCGTTGTGGTCCTGACGCCACACCGTCGAGGAGAGCAGGATGTTCTCCGATGCGACGGGCGCCCGCCAGCTCACGTGGTTCTTGCTGATGTCCAACCACTTGGCGTGCTGGTTGAACATGGAGTCGATGACGTGGGCAAACGCCTCATACGTGTGGAAGAGGCCGTGACGCCCGGTGAGCAGATACCCTTCGAGCCAGCCGAGCAGCGTGTGCTCCGACAACATCTCCATGACGCGGCCGTCCCGCGCGAGCTCGCCCCCGTCGAGGTCCTCCGGCAACAGGTTCGCCATCCAGGCCTTCTTGCTCGCCTGATAGATGGCCTGGAGCCGGTTCGACGCGGTCTCGTCCGGGCCGAAGACGCGGAAGTTCGTCGGGTTGTCGCGCATGATGTCGCGCAGGAACTCGCCGAGAGGCTTCGTGTTCTCATGCAGCGTGGTGCCGCGCGGGCCGACCTTGACCGCATAGTCGCGGAAGTCGGGCAGCCTGAGCGTCTTGCGAAGCAGGCCGCCGTTGGCGTGGGGGTTCGCGCTCATCCGCCGGGGCCCCTTGGGTGCAAGGGACCTGACCTCCGGATTCAGTCGTCCCTGCGCGTCGAACAGCTCTTCAGGCCGGTAGCTGCGCATCCAGTCCTCGAGCGCCTTCAGGTGCGCCGGGTTGCCCCGCACGTCGCCGAAGGGGACCTGGTGTGAGCGCCAGGTGCCTTCCAGCTTGTGCCCATCCAGCTCCTTTGGACCCGTCCATCCCTTGGGCGAGCGCAGGACGATCATGGGCCAGCGCGGACGCGTCGGGGTGTCCGTCTGCCGCGCCGTCTTCTGCAGGGTCCGGATCTCCTCGACGGCGCGCTCCAGGGTCTCCGCCATCTTCTGGTGCATCTGGGCCGGGTCGCTGCCCTCGACGAAGTAGGGCTTGTAGCCGTAGCCGACGAACAGGGACTCGAGCTCCTCCGGGCTGATGCGGGCGAGGATGGTCGGGTTGGCGATCTTGTACCCGTTGAGGTTCAGGATGGGCAGCACGGCGCCGTCCCGCGCGGGGTTGAGGAACTTGTTCGAATGCCAGGCCGTCGCGAGCGGTCCGGTCTCGGCTTCGCCGTCACCCACGACGCAGGCGACGATGAGGTCGGGATTGTCAAAGGCCATACCGTACGCGTGGGAGAGGCTGTAGCCGAGCTCGCCGCCTTCATGGATGGAGCCCGGCGTCTCCGGGGTGACGTGGCTGCCGATGTGACCGGGGAAGGAGAACTGCTTGAAGAACTTCCGCATCCCCTCCGCATCCAGGCTCTTGTCCGGATAGACCTCCGAATAGGTGCCCTCAAGGTACGCCGGCCCGAGCACGCCCGGGGCGCCGTGGCCCGGCCCGGCCACGAAGACGACGTCGAGGTTCTGTTCGACGATGAGCCGGTTCAGGTGGACCCAGACGAACGAGAGCGCCGGGCTCGCGCCCCAGTGGCCGAGCAGCCGATGCTTCACGTCCGCAGGCACCAGGGGCCTGTGCAGCAGCGGGTTGTCCTGGAGGTAGATCATCCCCACCGCGAGGTAGTTGCACGCGCGCCAGTACGCGTCCATCAACTCCACTTCCCTGGCGGTGAGCGGTCCCCCCCCCTGGGTCCGCTCCCTGGCTGGCGTGGAGGGCCCCTGGCCGTGCTCCCTGGCGGACAATGACGGCCCAGACTCTTCGGATGCTCCCGTCCCTATCGGGTGTGCCATGACATGTCTCCCATCAGTGTTGGGTATGGAGTGTTGAGTCGGGTTGGCCGTGGATGGAGGGAGGCTCCGCTGCCCGGGCGAAGCCCGCTTCGCCCTCCATGTCGCCGCTGTAGCTGCCCAGGGCCGCCGCGCTGTCGCACCCGGCGCGGCGGTGGAACATCTGCTGGGCGGCGGGCACGTGCTCGCGCCGGCCCCGCCAGACCTCCATCGCCTCGTCCTGCAGCGCGCGTCCGTAGGAGAAGCTCAGCTTCCAGGGCTTCGGGCCGCCAAGCGCATTGATGGCGTTGAGGTGCTCGGTGGCCAGGACAGCGTCTTGTCCACCGGACAGGAAGACGACCCCGGGGACCGCGGGCGGCACATGGCGCGTCAGGGCGCGCAACGTCGCCTCCGCCACCTCGTCCACCGAGCCCTGTTTCGCGCAACGGAGGCCCGCGGTGACCATGTTCGGCTTGAGCAACATCCCTTCCAGCGACACCTGCGCGTCGAAGAGTTCGTTGAAGACCGCTTGCAGCACGCGCCCCGTCACGTCCTCACACTGCTCGAGCGCGTGCGCTCCCTCCATCAGGACCTCAGGCTCCACGATGGGCACCATGCCCTGCTCCTGGCAGAGGGCGGCGTAGCGCGCGAGCGCGTGCGCATTCGCGTGGATGCACTTCGCGGTCGGCAGCCCGTCGCGGAGGGTGAAGACCGCGCGCCACTTGGCGAAGCGCGCACCGAGCTCGCGGTACTCCTCGAGCCGATCGCGGAGCCCGTCGAGCCCTTCGGCGACGGACTCTCCCGGCGCGCCAGCCAGAGGGTGGACGCCGGTGTCCACCTTGATGCCAGGGATGATGCCGCGGCCAACCAGCAGCTCCAGCAGCGGGATGCCTGTCGAGCTCTCCTGCCGGATCGTCTCGTCCTGCAGGATGACACCGCCGATGAACGCGGCGATGTCGGGCGTACTGAAGAGCATCTCGCGGTAGGCGCGGCGGCTGTCCGAGGTCGACTCGATCGCGCGCGCGGTCAGGCGCTTCGTGATCGTGGAGACTGTCTCGTCCGCCGCCAGGATGCCCTTTCCATCAGCAACGATGGCTCGCGCGGTCTGGTCGAGCCCTGGCGTCGTCGGCATGTGTTCCTCCCATCCATCGCAAGTGAACCTGAGGGCGCCCTGATGCGCCGACAACTGGCGGGACGGCGCTCGGCCATGGGACTGCCTTGGAGCGCCGGGAAGGATGGTGCCGCTCCGTTGCGATGCCATCTTGAACCCTGGACCCAGCCGTCACCGACAACGCCCGGCGCGCGGCTGCCGCAGCGAGCGGGCGGATGCTGGAGACAGCCATGACCATCAAGTTGCTCATCGCGGACATCGACGGGACCCTGGTGACGCGGGACAAGGCCGTCACCGAGCGAACCCGCGAGGCTGTCGCCCGGCTGCGCGCCAGCGGCATCCTGTTCACCGTCACGAGCGGGCGACCGCCGCGCGGGATGGCAGGGCTGGTGGCCGCATTGAAGCTCACCGACCCCGTGGCCGCCTTCAACGGCGGCGTGTATGTCAAATCCGATCTCACGACGGTGCTGGAGCAGAAGACCCTTCCTCCCGCCATCGCCAGACAGGCCGTCGACTTCATGCTCCAGGCGGGCCTGGATGTCTGGGTATACCAGGGGGCGGATTGGTTCCTCCGCGGCCCCGAGGCATTCCGCGTGGCGAGAGAGAGGCGCAACGTCGGGTTCGATCCGGTCGTCATCGCGGACCTGCACGGCGTGCTCGACGCCCCCATCAAGATCGTCGGGGTGAGCGAGGACACCGAGCGGGTCGCGCGCTGCGAGGCCGAACTTTCCCGGCGACTGGGCACCGAGGCGTCGGCGGCACGTTCGACGCCCTACTATGTCGACGTCACGCATCCCGAAGCGAACAAGGGAATGGTCGTGCGTGAGGCCGCGCGCCTCCTCGGGCTTCCCCTCGAGCAGATCGCGGCCATCGGGGACATGGCCAACGATCTGCCCATGTTGACCACCGCCGGCCTTGGTCTCGCCATGGGCAATGCCAGCGCGGAGGTCCAACGCCTCGCACGCCACGTCACGCGCACCAACGAGGAGGACGGGTTCGCCTATGCGGTCGACGCCTTCATCCTGGGCCAGCCGCCCTTCGCCCGGACGAAGCTGGGGCTTCCGCCCCGCACGCGGGCCTGCCTCTTCGGTCTTGATGGCGTCCTCGCCCAGACCTCCAGCCTCCACGCCAGGGCCTGGAAGCAGCTGTGCGACTACTACCTGCGGCGGCGTGCGCGAGCCTCGGGGCAGCCCTTCATCCCCTTCGACCTGGTGCGCGACACCAGCCACTACTTCGACGGCAAGCCGCCCCTGGAAGGACTCCGCGCGTTTCTAGACGCCCGCGGCATCGCGTTGCCGGAGAGCACGGTTCATGCGCTGAACGACCGCAAGGCGGAGCTCCTGGTCGAACTGCTCCGGCAGGAGCAGGTGGAGACGTATGAGGGAACGGTCCGCTACGTCCAGGCGGCGCGCGCCGCTGGACTTCGGACCGCTGTCGTCTCCGCGAGCAGGCACTGCGCGGAGCTGCTCCAGTCCGCCGGCATCTCGGATCTCTTCGACGCGCGGCTCGGCGCCACGCCGCCCCCCGAGGTCTACCCCGAGGTCTACCTCGAGGCCGCACGGGCCCTCGGTGTCGAGTCCGAGGAAGCGGTCGTCTTCGAGGACACGCCTGCTGGCGTCGCGGCCGCACGGGCCGCCCATTTCGCCTATGTCATCGGCGTCGACCGGCTGGGTCGGCCCGCCGAGCTGCGCCGCCATGGCGCGGACCTCGTGGTGACGGATCCAGCCGCGCTCCTCGCTCAGGACGGCACCCCGCACTGAGGGGCGTGCGGCCCTATGACGCGTGCAATGCTTGCCTTCGAGGACGCGTCAGACATTCGAAGCGCCAACCTTGTGCGACGGGCGATATCCACATCGCCCTCGGGTCGGTGTCAGGCCTGGGGGAATGGACATCACCGTCAGCCCCGAGGGGCATTCGGACAGCTCGTACTTCCGCGCGTTCCCCGAAGTGCGGACCATCCCCATCCATCGAGGTGTCTTGAATGCTGGGGACGGGCAGCACCAGGCAGGGGATGAATCCGGGGCGTGCATCCTTCGTCGGCGCGTGGCCGCTGCTCGGCGTCCTGACGGCGCTCTCCGGATGCACGGTAGGGCCCAACTTCACGAAGCCCGAGGCCGTGGTGGCCAAGGAGTGGCGCACCCAGGGCGACCCACGACTCTCGACGCAGGCAGCGGTCGACACCCAATGGTGGAAGTCGTTTGGCGATCCGGCGCTTGATCGCCTCGTCGAGATCGCCTACCGGCAGAACCTGCCGCTGCAGATCGCGGGTCTGAGGATCGTGGAGGCGCGCGCCCAGTTGGGCATCCTCACCGGTCGGCAGTATCCGCAGCTCCAGGTGGCCACCGGCAGCGCCGCCGCGGTGGGACGCAGTGAGAACTCCGCCGCGGCCAACCTGGTGGATCTGGCCAATGTCGGCCCCATCGACCGCCACTACCTGGAATACCAACTGGGCTTCGACGCGCTGTGGGAGGTGGATTTCTGGGGCAAGTACCGGCGGGGCGTGGAGTCGGGGGCCGCCGGCCTGCTCGCGTCGGTCGCGGACTACCAATCCTCGCTCGTCGCGATCACCGCGGAGGTGGCGCGAACCTATGTCCTGGTCCGGACGTTCGAGATGCTCATCGATCAGGGCCGGGAGAACGTCAGGATTCAGGAGGAGGGCTTCCGGATCGCCCAGTCGCGCTTCAGCAACGGTGTCACCTCGGAGCTTGATGTGGCGCAGGCCGCGACCCTGCTGGAGAGCACCCGGGCCACCATCCCCCAATTGGAAGGCGGGCTGGAGCAGGCCCGCAACGCCCTGAGCACGCTCCTGGGCCAGCCCACGGGCGCCGTGGAGACCTTGCTGGCGGGACCCAGGCAGGTTCCGCTGGCGCCCGCGACGGTGGCCGTCGGCATGCCGGCTGAAATCCTGCGGCGGCGTCCGGATGTCCGCAGCGCCGAGCTGTTCGCCGCCGCGCAGTGTGCCCGGATCGGCATCGCCGAGGCGGAGCTCTATCCGAGCTTCTCCCTCTTCGGGACGATCGGGCTGGAGGCGAGCACCAGCGGCACGTCCTCCGGCAATCTCTTCTCCCTTGGCAGCCTGGCGTATTCCATTGGCCCCCGGATTGTCTTTCCCTTCCTGAACTACGGCCGCCTGAAGAATGGTGTGCGTGTCGAAGACGCGCGGTTCCAGCAACTGCTCGTCAACTACCGCAACACGGTGCTCAAGGCGGCCCAGGAGGTGGCGGACGCCCTGACGGGCTTCGTCAATGCCCAGAAGGCCATGGTGTTCCAGCAAGCCGCCGTGAAGGCCGCGCAGCGGTCAGTGGAGCTCGCCCTGGTGCAGTACCGGGAAGGCGCCGTGGACTACCAGCGCGTGCTGGACGCGCAACGCTCGCTCTTGCAGCAGCAGAACAACCTGGTCCAGACGAGCTCCTCCATCGCCACGAACCTGGTCGCCCTCTACAAGGCGCTGGGCGGGGGCTGGGAGGTCCGCCGGGATCAGCCCGTCGTGCCGGAACCCATGCAAAGCGAGATGGAGAAACGGACCGACTGGGGCGACATGTTGTCGAAGCCGCGGACGCAGGAAGTCAAGCACAGCTCGCAGCCCGGAAAGCAATAGAGAGTCCGCCATGCCCAAGTACCCGAAAGGGAAGATCAAGTGGGTCATTGGGTTGATCGCCATCGCGATCGCCGTGTTCATTGGCTTCAAGTACTGGAAGGGGAAGAAATCCGCGCTGCCGGAGGGAATCGTCTCAGGCAATGGCCGCATCGAGGCGAAGCTGGCGGATGTCGCCGCCAAGGAACCCCTGCGGGTGAAGGAAATCCTTGTCAACGAGGGCGACCTCGTCAGGCCGGGTCAGGTGCTGGTGCGGTTGGACACCACCACGCTGGAGTCCAGCCTGGCGGAAGCCAACGCGAACCTCGCGGCCACGCAGGAGAAGCTGGCGGTGGCCCAGGCGGGGATCGTCAAACAGAAGAGTGAGATAGAGCTTGCCACCATTGAAGCCGAGCGCGCTCGAAGGCTGGTGGCGCAGGGGGCCGGTTCGCAGCGGGATCTGGACGTTCGAGCGAGCCAGGTGGAGACCACCCGGGCCGCCCTGGCGGAAGCGGAAGCCACGCTGAAGACCTCCAGGGAGGAGATCGAGGTCGCGCGAGCCAATGCGGCGACGATCCAGACGCGCATCGCCGACGCGACGCTCAAGTCACCCGTGACGGGACGCGTCCTCTATCGCCTCGCCGAACCCGGCGAGGTGCTCGCGCCCGGCGGACCGGCGCTGACGCTGGTGAACCTGGAAGACGTCTACATGGAGATCTTCCTCCCGGCGAGCGAGGCCGCCCGCGTGAAGCTTGGCTCCGAAGCGCGCCTCACCGCCGACTTCGAGCCCGACCGTTCCATCCCCGGGTATGTCTCCTTCGTGTCCCCGGAGGCACAGTTCACGCCCAAGCAGGTGGAGACCAAGAGCGAGCGGGAGAAGCTGGTGTTCCGACTGAAGCTCCAGGTCCCCCGGGAGCTGGCCAGCCGCTACGTCGAGCGCATCAAGACAGGCATTCGCGGCGTCGGCTACGTGAAGGTGGACCCTTCCGCCACCTGGCCTACCAAATTGCAGAACGTCATCACGGCTGAATCCGAATCCCATTAGCCCGGTGACCCGGGAGGGCTCAGCCATGGTTTCATCCGCGTCTCCAGAATCGCCGGGCGGCTCCTCCAGGCTCGTGGTCTCCATCCAGGACGTGACCCACCGCTACGGCAAGGTGGTCGCGCTCGACGGCATCTCGCTCGACGTTCCCACCGGTATCATGGTGGGCATCGTGGGGCCGGACGGCGTCGGCAAGTCCACGCTGATGGCCCTGGTCGCCGGCTCCAAGAAGATGCAGCAGGGAAGGGTGAGGGTCCTGGACGGGGACATCGCCGACGCCCGGCACCGGCGCGCGGTGGGGCCGCGGATCGCGTACATGCCTCAGGGGCTGGGGAAGAACCTCTATCTGGAGCTCAGCGTCTACGACAACGTCGACTTCATGGCCCGGCTCTTCGGGCTGTCACCCGCGGAGCGCAAGGTGCGCGTCCCGGAGCTGCTTGAAGCCACGGGTCTGGGGAAGTTCGCGGAGCGCCCCGCCGGCAAGCTCTCCGGCGGAATGAAGCAGAAGGTGGGGCTGTGCGGCGCGCTGGTGCACGACCCGGACCTGCTCATCCTCGACGAGCCCACCACCGGCGTGGACCCGCTCTCCCGGCGGCAGTTCTGGAGCCTCATCGACGAGATTCGCGCCGGGCGCCCCGGCATGAGCGTCATCATCTCCACGGCCTACATGGACGAAGCGCAGCAGTGGGATTGGATTGTTGCCATGGACGCGGGGCGCGTGCTGGCGACAGGGACGCCCGCGGAGCTGATGGAGCGCACGGGGACCCAGGACCTGGAGCGATGCTTCATCGCGCTGCTGCCCGAGGAGAAGCGCAGGGGGCACAAGGAGATCACCATCCCGCCCCGTCCACCGGGCAAGGCGGAGCTGGCCATCGAGGCGGACGGGCTGACGTGCCGCTTCGGCACCTTCACCGCCGTCGACCACGTCACCTTGTCGATTGAGCGCGGTGAGATCTTCGGCTTCCTGGGCTCCAACGGCTGCGGCAAGTCCACGACCATGAAGATGCTGACGGGCCTGCTTCCCCCCACGGAGGGGACGGCGAAGCTCTTCGGCAGCTCCGTGGATGCCGGGAGCATGGAGGTGCGCAAGAACCTGGGCTACATGACGCAGGCGTTCTCGCTCTACGGCGAGCTGAGCGTCCAGCAGAACCTGGTCCTGCATGCCCGGCTCTACCATCTGCCGCCTGACAAGGCGAAGGCGCGCATCGAGGAGCTGGTCGAGCGGTTCGGACTGCGCGCGCACCTGGAGGCGTTGGCCGGGGACCTGCCCATGGGCCTGCGCCAGCGGCTCTCGCTGGCCGTCGCCGTGCTGCACGGGCCGCAGATCCTCATCCTGGACGAGCCCACGTCGGGGGTTGATCCGGTCGCCCGGGACAGCTTCTGGGAGCTGTTGATCGATCTGTCGCGCAAGCAGGGCGTCACCATCTTCGTGACGACGCACTTCATGAACGAGGGGATGCGCTGCGACCGCATCTCCCTCATGAACGCGGGGAGGGTGCTGGCGGCGGACTCCCCCCAGAAGCTCATCGAGGCGCGGAAGGCAGACAGCCTGGAGACCGCCTTCATCGGCTACATGGAGGATGCCATCGCCGAAAAGGCACGCACCGAGGGCAAGGACACGCCGCCCAAGGACGCGACGCCCGCCCGCGCGCCCGAAGCCTCGCCACCCCAGCAGCCCTCGGCCGCGCGACGCGTGGACCGGGCCGGCCTCCGGCTGCGTCTTGGCCGGATGCTCGCATACGCCCACAATGAGACCATCCAGATCCTCCGCGACAGGGTCCGGCTGGCGTTTGCCTTCGTCGGCTCGGCGGTGTTGATGCTCGTCTTCGGCTTCGGAATCACGACCGACGTCGAAAACATCCGCTACGCCGCGCTGGACATGGACCAGTCATCCGAGAGTCGCGCGTATCTTGAACAGTTCAGCGCGGCGAGACCCTATTTCGCGCTGACGCCGCCAGCCCAATCCTCGGACGAGGCGCTGCGCCGGCTCCAGTCGGACGATGTCTCGATGGTGTTGGAGATTCCGCCGCGCTTCGGTCTGGATTTCCGCCGGGGCTCCGGGCCGGAGGTGCTGGCGCAGGTGGACGGCGCCATGACCTTCCGTGGTGACACCGTCGAGCAATATGTGCAGGGGGTCCACAACCGGATGCTGCGGGATCCCGCGAGCGGCTTCCATTCGGCCAGCGCGCAGAAGTACACGGCCAACATTGAAGAGCGCTTCTTGTACAACCCAACGTTCGAGAGCGTCTATTCCATCGTGCCGAGTGTCCCGGCGCTGCTGCTGCTCCTGATACCGGCGATTCTCATGACGGTCAGCATCGTGCGTGAGAAGGAGCTGGGGTCGATCATCAACTTCTATGTCACGCCCACGGGCAGGCTGGAGTACCTGCTTGGAAAGCAGTTGCCCTACGTCGTCATCGGCATGGCCAACTTCTTCATCCTGACCGCCCTGGCGCTGACTGTCTTCGGTGTTCCCATCAAGGGCAGCTTCCTGATGTTGATGCTCTGCACGCTGTTCTATGTCGCGGCGACGACAGGCATCGGGATGGTGACGTCGACCTTCACGGGCAGCCAGGTCGCGGCCGTCTTCGTCACGGCCATCCTGACCATCGTGCCGACCATCCAGTTCTCCGGCCTGTTGCAGCCCGTCTCCACGCTGCAGGGCGGGGCCGGTCTCGTCGGTTCCATCTGGCCGGCCTCCTATTACATGCACGCCAGCCTGGGCGCCTTCACCAAGGGACTGGGGGCGGGCCTCCTCATGCGGGATGTCGCCTTCCTGGCCGCGTGCGTCCCCGTCCTCCTGGCCATCAGTGTCATTGGCTTGAGAAAGCAGGAGAAATAGAGGTGAACTCACTGCTGAACATTCTGTGGCTCGGGCTCAAGGAGCTTCGCAGCCTGTTGAGCGACGCGGTGCTGGTCGTGTTCGTCGTCTATGCGTTCACCCTGGCCATCTATGTCCAGGCCACGGGGACGTCGAGCGAGGTGAACAACGCATCGATTGCCTTCGCTGACGAGGACGGGTCCGCGTTGTCCAAGGAACTGCTCAACGCCTTCTATCCGCCCCGCTTCAAGCTGCCGGAGCTCATCTCCCCCGATGAGGTGCAGGCGAACATGGACAGGGGCCGGTTCATGTTCGTCGTCGTGATTCCGCCCCGCTTCGAGCATGACCTCCGCGCGGGGCGCAGCCCGGACATCCAGGTGAACATCGACGCGACCGCCATGCAGCAGGCGGGCATCGGCTCTGGCTACATCAAGAATATCGTCAACGACCGGATCTCCTCCTTTCTCAGGCGCACGGAGGCGACAGGACCGAAGCCCGTCAACCTGGTCATTCGCAAGCTCTTCAACCCCAACGGGGTCTCGTCCTGGTTCAAGAGCGTGGTGGCCATCATCAACCAGATAACCCTGCTGACCGTCGTCCTGACGGGGGCCGCGGTGATCCGCGAGCGCGAGCACGGAACGCTGGAGCACCTGCTGGTGATGCCGCTGACCTCGTTCGAGATCGCGATGGCGAAGGTCTGGGCCAACGGCCTGGTGATCCTCGTCGCGACCGGGGCCTCGCTCCTCCTGATCGTGCACATGGTGCTGAAGGTGCCGTTCGCCGGCTCGGTGGTGCTGTGGTTCGTCGGCGTCGTGCTCTACCTGTTCTTCGCCACGGCGCTCGGCATCTTCCTGGGGACGATTTCACGTTCGATGGCGCAGTTCGCGCTGCTCATCATCCTCGTGGTCCTCGTGCTGATGCTGCTTTCGGGCGGGAGCACGCCCGTCGAGAGCCAGCCGAAGTGGTTGCAGTATGTGACGTACCTGCTGCCTGCCCGGCACTTCGTCAGCTTCTCGCAGGTCATCATCTACCGCGGCGGGGGGCTGGAGGCCGTCTGGCGTCAGTTCCTGATGGTGAGCGCGGTGGGTGTGGGGTTCTTCGCCTACAGCCTGGCGCTCTTCCGGAAGTCCATCGCGGCGAGCAAGTAGGAAGGGGGCGCGCCGGAGCGGGCTGGAGCCGAACGCCCCCGCCCGCCCCCGTCGCTCTCAGCAGTCGATCGTGTACTGCCTGGTGTTATCGCTCGGCGTGGTGACGTCGATGGTGTTGGAGCCGTTGAATGACGTGGTGAACGTCCCTTCGGTCGACTCCACCGTCACGGTTCCCGCCGAGGGGCACTGGTTGTCGCAGCGCTGGTAGCCCGAGACGGTCGCGGTCGCGCTGAAGTTGTTCCGCGTGGACCTCGACTGACCGTTCAAGGTGAAGCACCCGCTGCCCTCCACCCACGTGACCGTGCTCTCCGACGAGCGCGTGTCGAAGCGTTCCGGCGAGAAGCTGGTGGAGGTGATGGTCACCTTGCGCTGGCCCGCTTCGGGAGGGGAGCCGACGATCTGCAGGGAGAGGTTGTACGGCGCTCCGTTGATGGAGAGGTCGGTGGAGGTGGCCGCGATGGCGAGCTGCCCCTGGTTGTCCGAGAGCACCAACTGGACGTTGCCGGAGAGCTGATCGAGCCCGATGGGCGCTGTGCAGTTATCGAGGGCGTAGTTCACCGTCGCGCCCGTCGAAGTGGCGGTGGCACACCCGGCGGGCGTGAAGGTGGAGGAGGCGCTCGCCGCGAGCTGGGCGGCCGCCGCGTTCACGTCGACAGAGGTCTGAAGCTGCCCTCCGCCGATGCTTCGAGGCTGCACCGGGAGGCTGTAATACCAAGAGCCGTAGACCGGATCGACCCAGGCGTAGCTCCACGCCGCGTCGTACGCCCCGTAGTTCGGATCGTAGTAGGCGGTGTCGTAGTAGTAGGGATCGTAGTAGGTGTCGGCGCAGCCAGCGCTTGCGAGCAGCGACAGGAACCCCAGCGCCCGTTTCGTCTTCTTCATCTCGCCCCCCATCATGTTTGTCTTCAGAACGCGTGCTCACCCCAAGGTGGATGGACACGGGCAGCCGATGCACCGAGTCCTCTCGGGAAGTCGGAAGCGAGAGAAGGTGGAGCCCGGGGGCCAGCGGAAGAATTGAACGGCGGAATGGCCCGAGTGCGGGCTGGCGGTCATCCGCGTCACGTGCCTCACTCGCTCGAAGTCGAGGACACAGGTGACGAGGAGGCGAGCGCGGGGCTTGAGGGGAATGGGGCTGGGCAGGCGTGCCCAGCGCAGCGCACGGGTCAGGCCACTGGCCGGTCCGTGCGGGGCACGGACCGGCGGGTCCTCCGGAACGCGCAGGCTAGTACTTGAAGCCCAACTGGAGCGACAGGCCGGGGTACTGATCCACGGCGCCACCGGCGATGTACGGATCGCCCACGTCTGGGTTGAACTTGAAGAAGTAACGGCGCAGGTCCGCCTTGAGCCGCACGTCCAGGAAGCTGTTGAGCCGGTAGGCCACGCTGGCGCTGCCGGTGACGGCGCCCATGGACGCGTTGGGGAACCACGTGTCGGAGTTCAGCTCGCCCGCGCTCAGCGGGTGCAGGTAGCCCAGGCGGAAGTTGAAATCGAGCTTCTGCGTGAGCTCCGCGCGCAGGCCCAGCGTCAGGCCCGCGGTCTGGTACTCCACGTTGGGCAGGTCCAACGGCCGCTCGTCGTTCACCGGATCGATGCGGAAGGTGTTCATCCCGTAGGTGCCGGTGACCTCGAAGCCGTAGCGCTCCGCCTGGCCGAAGGGCATCACGTAGCGCAGGCCCGCCTGCCACTCGCGCGCGACGGTGGGATAGGACACGGCCCCCGTGCTGCCGGTGGACTTCAGGCCGAACGACTGGTCGATGGAGCCCGTGAGGCCCAGCCGCGCCAGGGCGCCCTGCTTGAAGCGCGCGAGCGGGTAGACCGTGAGGTCACCGGTCACCTGCGGCGCGCCCGGCAGCGCGAAGCCGCCCACGTCCAGGCCCAGCGTGTAGGGCCGCAGCACGCCGAACACGTCGTCCTTGTAGCGCAGCGAACGGCCGAAGAGCTTCAGGCCCACCGCGCCCTCCACGAGGGGCGGACGGCGCTCGGTGCCGGCGTACGTCTGCGGCTCCTCCGGCGCCTTCTCCTCGGGCTTCGGCGTGACAGCCACCGGCTTGCGCGGGGGCGTCCTGTCCTCGGTGACGGGCGTCTTCGCGGGCGGGGTGGCCGGCGTCGCGGGCGTCGTCTCCGCGATGGGCGTCGCGGGCTTCAGCGGGGGCTCGGGCTCCACGGGCTTGGGCGGGGCGACGACGGCTTCCGGGGCGCGGCTCTTCTGGAGGCCCTTCTCCAGCGCCGTCCACTGGCGCTTCACGGACGCGGGCACCAGCTTCGCCGTCGCAGGACGGGCCGCGGCGGGCGAGGCCAGGGCCTTGCCATCCTTGCCGTTGCGCACGGTGAGGCGCACCTGCTGCTTCTTGCCCGTGGTGGACGTGTCCGCGACCAGGAGGGCGCTCAGGCCCAGCTCGCTGGCCACGGCGGAGGCGCCGGCGGTCATGGTGGGGTCCTGCCCCAGGCGCGAAGCGGCGCTGCGCACGGCGGACTCGGGCACGATTTCATAACGGGCCGGGCGGCGGGCCAGCTCCGCTTCCAGCGCATCCCGCGCGGCTTCCGCGTGCGGACCGGAGGCGACCACCGCGACGCGGCGCACGTCGGCCTGCTTCGCGGACTTCTTCTTCGCGGACTGCGTCGTCTTCGCCGGCTTCTTCGGCGCGGCGTGGGCGACAGGCCCCAGGAGGAGGGCGGCGCCCAGCAGGGCGGTGATGGAGCCGAAACGGGTGCGCGTCTTCAAGGCGAGCTCGGCTTTCCGTTGACCAGCCACTCTTTGAGGCAGGCGGACTCCGCCTCGCTGAGCGGGTTGCCCTGCGGCATCTGCGTTCCGCAGCCGGGGGTGGGCGTCAGCTTCTTCAGGAAGAGCGAATTGGCCGGATTGGCGCTGTCCGCCATCGGCACCGCGCCGCACGCCGCGCTGGAGGTCGTCGTGTACAGGCGCCCCGGCAGACCGGGAGCCTGCAGGTCCAGACCCGCGCCAATCTCCTTGCTGGAGGTGGAGTGACACGCGAAGCACTGCGCCTGGATGATGCCCGTGGCGGTGGTGCTGGTCGCGCAGGCACCGCCTGTGCCCCCGGTGAAGCGATCGGGATCATCGAGCCCGCCAGCACAGCCGGCGGAGGTGGCGAGGAGCGCGACCGCGAACAGCGAGGCCAGCGGGGCGCGGTACGGACGACGGGCGGCGGATGGGTTCGCGAACAAGACGACCACGTGGGCAAGAGGGGGAGCCAACAAGCGCCGCAGCCTAACCGGCCCGAGCGTGACTGTGCACCCCTCAACGGATCCGTTCTCGCTCCCGTGACACCCGCTCCCCGGCCTGCCTGCCCGACCCGGGTGGGCCGGTGTCACACCCACCTCACCACGAGGGCGCTCCAGACTCCGTAAGGCCCCGGTGCTACCGGCGCTTCTTCAGGAAGCGGGAGAGGCGCACCTTCCCGAAGCGGCCACCGAACAGGTACCAAGTGAGCACCGCGCCGAAGAGCGCCGCCGCCACCGCGATGCCCACGATGCCCAGCACCGGCACGTTGCCGTACATGGGCGGCCGGGGCGCGAAGGCGATGAAGGCGCCCACGATGAAGCCGCACGCGCACAGGCCCAGGAAGGCGATGACGGCCACGCTGCGCAGGTTCTCGTTGAGCTTGTCGAACTGTTCGGCGCGCACGGTGACGCTGAACTTGCCCGTCTCCAGGTCCAGGAGGATCTGCGACAGCTGCGTGGGCAGGTCCTGCGCCATGGACTGGAAGCGCAACAGCGTGCGCATCAATCCGCCCTGGAGCTGGCTCGGGTCATAGCGCCCGGCGAGCAGCTCCTTCGCGTACGGCAGCGCGACCTCCAGGATGTTCATCTCCGGGTAGAGGCTTCGCAGCATGCCCTCCGTGGAGATGGAGGCGCGCGACAAGAGCGCGTACTCCTTGGGGATGCGGATGCGGTACTTCACCGCCAGGTCCAGCAGGTCCCTGAGCAGCGTGCGCGCGTCCACCTGGCCCAGGGTGGTGGGCAGGTGCTGGCCGAGGATGGACTCGATGTCGTTGCGAAAGCCCATCAGGTTGGCGCGGGCGTCGGGCACGCCCACCCGGTAGAGGATGCGCGCCACGGAGTCGCTGTCCTTGAGCGCCACCGCGAGGCACAGCATCACCAGCGTCTCCTGCATGGGGCGCGTGAGCCGGCCCACCACGCCGAAGTCCAGCAGCGCCAGCCGGTGGCCCTCCATGAGCAGCAGGTTCCCGGGGTGCGGGTCGCCGTGGAAGAGGCCGTCGTCGAAGAGCTGGCGGAAGCTGGCCTCCAGGATGTTCTGCGCCAGCTGCTTGCGCTCCGCCTCCGTCAGCACCGCCGGGTTGATCTTCTCCCCCCGGATGAACTCCAGCGTGAGCACGGTGCGGCTGGAGAGCGCCGCGTGCACGCGGGGGATCTTCATGTACGGGCGGTCCTGGTGGGTCTCCAGGAACGCGCGGATGTTGGAGGCCTCGTTGACGAAGTCCAGCTCCTCGTGGATGGCCCGGTCGAACTCGTCCACGATGCCGGAGGGCGTGTAGATGCCCGTCTCCTCCACCACGGCCTCCAGGAGGCGCGCCAGCGAGCGCAGCACGCCCAGGTCCGCGTCGATGCGCTCGGCGATGCCCGGCCGCTGCACCTTCACGACGACCTCCTCGCCGTCCAACGTCACCGCGCGGTGCACCTGGGCGATGGACGCGGCGGCGAGCGGCTCCGGGTCCACCTGCGCGAACAGTTCGTGCACGTCCTTGCCCAGCGCGTCGCGGATCTGCGCGTGGATGGCCTCCAGGGGGATGGCCTCCACGTGGTCCTGGAGCGTGGCCAATTCCTCCACGAACTCCGCGGGCAGCAGGTCCGCGCGGGTGGACATCACCTGGCCCAGCTTGATGAACGTGGGGCCCAGCTCCGCCAGGAAGAGGCGGAAGCGGCGCGCGGTGGACTCGCGCTGGGTCTCCGGGGAGACCTCCACCTTCTCCTTGCGGCCCAGCATGCGCCACACGCCCGCGCGCTCGGCCACCTCGCCGAAACCATGGCGGGCGGCGATGACGGTGATCTGCCGGATGCGGTTGAGGTCCTGGAGGTTCATGGCGAGCGGTCTGGCGCGACCGAGGGTCGGGCCACGTAGCGCAATAGCACGTACCCCACCACGGCGGAGAGCAGCGAGCCGGTGAGGATGCCCAGCTTGGCCTCCGCGAGCAGCGCCGGCTGTCCACTGAATGCCAGTCCGCCCACGAACAGGGCCACCGTGAAGCCGATGCCGGCCACCACCGCCACGCCGTACAGTTGCGCGAGGCTCGCGCCCGCGGGCAGGGGGGAGACGCCCGCCTTCACCGCCGCCCAGGTGAAGAGGAAGATGCCCACCTGCTTGCCCACGAAGAGGCCGGCGATGATGCCCAGGGGCAGGGGATTGAGCAGATCCGACAGGCCCATGCCGGACACGTCCACGCCGGAGTTGGCCAGCGCGAACAGCGGCACGATGCCGAACGCCACGAAGCCGTGCCACAGGTGGACGAAGCGGTTGAGCGGCGGCTCGATGTCCTCCAGCGCCTCCTCGATGTGCAGCAATTGCGCGCCGCGCTGACCTTCGTCATCCGGCTGCGCCACGAGCCCCTTGATGTAGTCCGCAAGTTCCTCCAGCACCTCGCGTCCCGGGCGGGTGGGCCGCGCGGGGATGAAGAGGCCCAGCACCACGCCGGACAGCGTCGCGTGGATGCCCCCGTGGTGCATGGCGTACCAGAGCGCCACGCCCGCGAGCGCGTAGGCCAGGCCGTTGCGCACGTAGAAGCGGTTGAGCGCCCACAGCACCGCGCACACGCCCACGCTTGCCGCGAGCCACTCCACATGGAGGCCGGTGCCGTAGAACACCGCGATGACGAGGATGCCGCCGATGTCGTCGAAGATGGCCAGCGCGGTGAGGAACACCACCAGCCCGTGGCCCACGCGCGCCTTCACCAGCGTGAGGCACCCGATGGCGAACGCGATGTCGGTGGCCATGGGGATGGCCCAGCCGCCCTGCGCGGGGGTGCCGTGGGTGAAGGCCAGATAGAGGGCGGCGGGCACCACCATGCCGCCCAGCGCGGCGATGAGGGGCAGGAGCGCTCGGGAGAAGGTGCGCAGCTCGCCCGAGGACAGCTCGCGTTTGATCTCCATCCCGACGAGGAAGAAGAACAGCGTCATCAGCCCGTCGTTGATGAGTTCACGGAAGGTGAACCCCCCTCCGTGGCCCGCGGCCTCCAGGCGCAGGGGCGCGTCGAACACGGCCGCGTAGGAGCCGGCCCAGGGGGAGTTGGCCCACGCGAGCGCCGCCACCGCGCAGAGCGCCAGGAGGATGCCGCTGCTGGCCTCCAGGCGGAAGAACGCCTGCACGGGGGCGAGCGCGACCTGGAAGAGCGCGGGAACGGGCGGGCGGTTCGGCTTCGAAGAGGAGGTCGCCATGTCGGCGGGCAGCCTGCCGGGGGATGGTGGGGCTGCAAACCGTTTTCGGAGCAGGGCGTCTGGAAATGTCGGACAGGGGTGGTAGGCAGACTCCCCAGGTAGGGGCTCCGGTTCGTTGATCCGGGCGTAGGGTCGTGGGAGAAGGTCGGGGATGGCGGTGACACAGCAGATGAAGACAGGCAAGGCGGCGGAGGTGGTGCTCGCCGAGGACGAAACGACCCCGGACGTCGGGACGAATGAAGCACCCGCTGGGGCGCGGGAGATCGCGTCCCTGACGCCGATGATGCGCCAGTACCTGGAGGTGAAGGCGCTGCATCCGGACACGGTGCTGTTCTTCCGGATGGGCGACTTCTACGAGATGTTCTTCGAGGACGCGGTGAAGGCCTCGGAGCTGCTCCAGATCACCCTGACGGCGCGGTCCAAGGGCGCGGACAAGGTCCCGATGTGCGGGTTCCCGTACCACTCGGCGCGCCGGTACATCGCGAAGCTGATTGAACATGGCCTGAAGGTGGCCATCTGCGAACAGGTGACGGAGCCGGGCGCGGGGCCGGGCATCGTGCAGCGGGAGGTGACGCGGGTCATCACGCCCGGCATGGTGCTGGACGACGAGGTGCTGGAGCCGCAGGCCAGCAACTTCCTGGCGGCCGTGTGCTGGAGCGAGGGTGGTTTCGGCGCGGCGCTGCTGGAGGCGTCCACCGGCGAGTTCTACACCTTCGAGGCGGCCAGCCTGTCGGAGCTGGTGGAGGGCCTGTCGCGCGTGGAGCCGCGCGAACTGCTGGTGCCGCAGGGCCAGCGCGAGGCGCCGGAGGTGGTGCAGGTGTGCCAGCGGCTGTCGCGCGCGCCGGCGGTGGCGGAAGGGGAGGGCGCGGCCTTCGAGCACACCCGGGCGGCGGCCTTCCTGCGCACGCACTTCAACGTGCAGTCGCTGGCCGCGTTCGGGCTGGACGGCTCAGCGCTTGCCACCGGGGCGGCGGGGGCGGCGCTGCGCTACCTGAAGGACACGCAGAAGACGGCCGCCGCGCACGTGGACCGGCTGTCGCGGCAGGAGAAGTCCGCGTGCCTGGTGCTGGACGAGTCCTCGCGGGGCAACCTGGAGGTGCTCAAGAGCCTGCGCGACGGTGGGCGCAAGGGGTCGCTCCTGGGCGTGTTGGACCGGACCGCGACGGGGCTGGGGGCGCGGAAGCTTTCGCGCTGGCTGTCCGCGCCGCTGTGCTCGCTGCCGGAGATCACCGCGCGGCTGGATGCGGTGGAGGAGCTGGCTGGCAAGAGCGTGTGGCGCGAGGAACTGGTGGCCACGCTCAAGGAGGTGGGCGACCTGGAGCGGCTGTGCGGCCGGCTGTCGCTGGGCGCGGGCAACGCGCGCGACTTGCGCGCGCTGGGGTTGTCGCTGTCGCAGCTTCCCCGGCTGGGCGCGGCGCTGGCGCGGTGTGACGCGGGGCTGCTGAAGTCCCTGGCAGGGCCGCTGGGGGCGCTGCCGGAGCTGGCGGACGTGCTGCTGCGGGCGGTGACGGATGAGCCGCCGGTGGTCCTCCGCGACGGTGGGTTCATCCGGCCGGGCTTCCACGCGGAGCTGGATGAGGTGGTGGCGCTGTCCACGTCCGGCAAGGACGTGCTGCTGCGCATCGAGCAGCGGGAGAAGGAGCGCACCGGCATCAGCTCGCTGAAGATCCGCTACAACAAGGTCTTCGGGTACTACCTGGAGGTGACGAAGGCGAACCTGCACGCGGTGCCCAAGGACTACATCCGCAAGCAGACGACGGTGGGCTCGGAGCGCTTCGTCACCGAGGAGCTGAAGGAGTACGAGGAGAAGGTCCTCACGGCGGAGGAGCGCCGCACGGTGCTGGAGTTGCAGCTCTTCGAGGAGCTGCGCGCGCGGGTGATTACCTGGGCGCCGGCCATCCGTTCCGCGGCGGAGGCGGTGGCCACGGCGGACGCGCTGGTGTCCTTCGCCCGGTGCGCGGCGGAGTACGGCTACACGCGGCCCCAGGTGGACGACACGGAGGGCCTGAGCATCACGGGCGGCCGGCACCCGGTGGTGGAGCGGATGCTGGGCGCGGGCGAGTCCTTCGTGCCCAACGACGTGCGGTTGGATCCGGAGGACGCGCAGCTGTTGATCATCACGGGCCCGAACATGGCGGGCAAGAGCACGGTGATGCGGCAGGTGGCGCTGACGGCGCTGATGGCGCAGGCGGGCTCGTTCGTGCCGGCGAAGTCAGCGCGCATCGGGTTGTGCGACCGGATCTTCACGCGCGTGGGCGCGGCGGACAACCTGGCGCGAGGGCAGTCCACGTTCATGGTGGAGATGACGGAGACGAGCCACATCCTCCACCACGCGACGCGCCGCAGCCTGGTCATCCTGGATGAGATTGGGCGTGGCACGTCCACGTATGACGGTCTGTCCATTGCGTGGGCGGTCGCGGAGCACATCCACGACAAGGTGGGGGCGCGCTCGCTGTTCGCGACGCACTACCATGAACTGGTGGACTTGGCGCGCGAGCGGCCCCGGGTGAAGAACCTGTGCATCGCGGTGAAGGAGCAGGGCGGCAGGGTCATCTTCCTGCGCAAGCTGATTCCGGGTGGGGCCAGCCGCTCCTACGGCATCGACGTCGCGAAGCTGGCGGGCCTGCCGCCGGAGGTGGTGTCGCGGGCGCGGGAGCTGTTGCAAAACCTGGAGTCCGGCGAGCTGGATGAGGCGGGGCGGCCCCGGGTGGCGGTGCGGTCGTCGCCTAAGCGCTCGCCCGTGAACGCGGGGCAGCTGGGGCTGTTCGGAGGCGTGGCGCCGGTGGCCGTGCCTCCTGCGCCTCCCGTGCACTCGGAGGTGCTGGAGGCGCTGCGGGCAGCGTCGGTGGACCGGATGACTCCGCTGGACGCGCTCAACCTGCTGGCGAAGTTGCAGCGGGAGCTGGGCTCTTCCTGAGTCGTGACGCACGCAGCAGCCTTTGGGGCTGCTGCGTGTGGGACTTCGTGCTCAGGGGAAGGCCTGTTGCCTTCATGTCTCCGCGAGAATGGGCTGCAACAGTCCCGCATGGTCCAACAGTTTCCGGACCTGTGCGGCGAGCGCGACATGCTCCGGATTGGTGACCGTGAAGCGCTCGGGGGTCAGGATGATGAGCGTCCCCAGCGCCTCCACGGGTTCAACGCGTACGGGAGCCGGCAGCGGGGGCACCGAGCCCCTCTGCGTTCGCGAGCTGCCGCGTCCAGCGTGCCTTTCCACGCCAGAGCAGCCTGTGACGACCAGGGTCAGACACAACAACATGAGGCTCGCGCGCATTGTTCACCCAGGCCTTCCCTCAACGGAGAGGGAAGGTTCGTGACGCACGCAGCAGCCTTTGGGGCTGCTGCGTGTGGAGCTTCATGGGTTCTTGATCAGAACTCGTAGCCGCTCATGGTCACGCTTCCGCTCACGCCATAGGCATGCGCGCCGACCCGCTCTCCCGACTCGAACCGGATGCCCCCCTGGAGTGAGATGCCGCACGGCACGCTCACATAGGATGAACCGGGTGTCAGCGAACAGCCGGGAACCATCGCCCGGGTGGCGCTCAAATCCTGATAGATGTAGGGGCTGATGGGCCCCACCCGCAAGCCGATGGCGGTGCTATTCGAAATCACGATGATGTCGGTGATGACGAGGGTCTTTCCCGCGGGCACCGTATAGAGCGGTGTGATGTTGGTGGTGTTGCCGTTGAATGAACCGGAGAACGACTTGACGGAGCTTCCCCTGCCCGAGGACTCCGCCACCGCACCGGCAGGTCCCTGGGGGCCCTGTGCTCCCTGGACGCCGGTATCGCCCTTGAGCCCCTGAGGGCCCTGGGCCCCGGTGTCCCCCTTGGGGCCCGGTGCGCCCTGCGCCCCTGAAGGCCCGACCGGACCCGGGGCCCCAGCGGCGCCGTCCGCGCCCGCTGCGCCAGCGGGCCCTTGAGGACCTGCGGCTCCGGGAGCACCCGCAGGCCCCGTGTCTCCCTTTGGCCCCGCAGGGCCTCCCGTTCCGATGCTGACATTGAAGCGGTCGTAGCCAGACGCCGAGGGGTCCAGGGCCGTCACCGTCAGGAGATAGGTGCCGGGAATGACCGCCACCGGCGCCGGCAGCTTCGCCACGACCGTCGTCGTGCCGTGGCTCAGGATGATGAGCCCGGAGCCAGAGAGGTTGACCCCTGGCGCCGTGTTGCCGAAGTCCTGGCCGAAGATGGTGATCTCCTGGTTCTCCAGATCGACGGTGACGCTCTTGATGACGAGCGGTGGCGTCTGCGCGCTACCGGTGCGTGGGAATACGGTCAGGGCTGTCAGCAGGCACAACATCGCCAATCGGGCGGCTCGCATGGTGTCTCCGGGATGAGCGGGGAAAACCAGTTGTCGCGCGTATGCACGGAAAGTTGCCCTGATTCTGGAATGCTTGTGATTGTGGGGTGATTCCGACCCGAGCCCTGCCGCGTCGAGGCGCCGCGCTACGGAAGGGGCTGGCAGGAGCTCAGCACGGGGGTTGTTGGCGCATCGCCGGTGAACTGTTGCTTCAACCAGGCCAGGGTGCCGGGGATGTCATCGCCCAGCACCCCGAAGTGATCCGCCACCGGGCATCCGACGTAGTCGATCGTCGCGCCCTGTCGGGCGAGCCCCAACTTCACGAGCACCGTCTGGGCCGGGTTGACGCGCTCGTCCTGCGCTCCCTGGACGAGCCGCACGGGCACGGTGATCTGAAGCGTGCTGGGGTCCATGGCTTCCAGTTGCGCGTTCAGCTCTGTGAATACGGGTGACTCCTTCATCACGAAGTCCTTTGGAACAATGCCTCCCCAGGACGTCTCCTCACTGAGCTCCACGCGGCACTCGGTGTCGACCCGCTCGTAGAGTTTCACGGCGTCCTCGGAGAGGAAGTCCGTCAGCTTCACCTTGGAGGGATTGCCCTCGACGGCACCGGTCAGGAACAGGGGCATGAACGCGGAGTCGGGGCTCTTCTCCTCCCGGCCGGCACCCGCGTGGAACAAGAGCCGCATGGCGGAGGCGGGCGCGTAGGCAATCACGCCCACCAGCTCCAGGCCTTCCTCCTGGGTCAAACGCGTGGGTGCCCGCGCCGCCGCGAACAGCGCGGCCTGTCCTCCCTGGGAGTGCCCGACGATGGCGAACTTCGTCGACAGCTTGTTCCCGTGAAGCTTCTTCGCGGCGCGCACGATGTCGAGCGTCCCGTACGCCTCGGAGTTGCCCAGGACATAGGGATGACGGCCCGGCGTCCCCAGCCCCTCGTAGTCCGTCATCACGACGGCCCAGCCCTTCTTGAGGAACTGGTTGAGCAGTCGGTGCGGCGCCTGGTTGAAGTAGTGGGCGGACGCGCCGATGGCGTCTCGCGAGGGTGCGCACTTGTCCGCGATGCCCAGCGTGCCGTGGGCCCAGGTGACGATGGGCCAGCCCCCCGTGGGCGCGGGGCCGTCCGGCAGCGCGATGATGCCCGACACCGCGACGGGCGCCTCCCCGACGCTTCCGCTGTTGGACAGATAGAGCACGCGCTCATTGGAGCCCGCGGACTCCAGCGCCGCGGGGCCGGTGAGCTTCTCATGCGCGATGACGTAGCCCGCCGGCTCCGTGGGAAGGGGGGAGGGCGGTTGGTAGAAACTGGGAAGCTCGTCGCTGGAGTGGGGACCCTGGTGCGATGGGGGCGCCTTGACGCAGGCAGAAGGCGTGAGTGCGAGTGTGGCGAGAATCCAAAGCGACCGCTGAAACCGAGACATCATGACTCCACGGTGGGGCCGCGTATCGAAGAGGTCGGACAGGGAAGGCGGGCGGCAGGAAGTGCGTGGAGTAGCAGGGGGCATGGGGAGTCAGCCAGCAGTCATGGCGGCGCGTCCCCTTCTTCGAGAAGAACGGGGGTGGGGTCGAGCCGGCCCTCCCTGTCCCGAGGAGGGCTCCCATGATTCCAGACCCGCCTGAATAAGGGCGCCGAGGGGCCGGTCGGTGTTGAGGAAGAGCAACGACGCTCTTTCAGGCAAAGGCAGATCTGATGAGTCTTCTGAGACATCTTGCTGTATCCAGGTGGTATCCCCCTTCGGTGTCGACACTGCTGGCGCTGGCGGTCGTGGGGTGCGGACCGGCTCCCTCGGCGGAACAGCCTTCGCCTGAAGGCAGCGCTCCTCTTTCGACCCGCGCCTCGGCGCTCAACACCGGCAGCGTGACGCTCACGCCCGTGGCGGACGCGTACGTCACACCCGATGCGCCGGACAGCAACTTCGGGCTCAATACGGCGTGGATCGTGAATCGCCAGTACGCCCAGGCGTACCTGAAGTTCGACCTGAGCAGCCTCCCCGCGAACGCGCGCATCACGTCCGTCAGCCTCACCGCGCAGGCCTACGATGGCTACGCCTACGGTGGGGATGGCAACGTCTACACGAGCTTCGTCGCCGACGATTCGTGGTCGGAGACGGGCATCACCTGGAACAACAAGCCCGCGGCCTCGGGCACCCCGTCGGGCGAGTGGTTCCTCTGGTACAATCTCACGCCCGAGGACAAGCTGGGCGTCAACTCCAACCCGGCGCTCATCCCCGTCGTGCAGGGCGAACTGGACGGCGACAAGTCGTTGAGCTTCCGGCTGCACTCGCCGGGATACAAGACGCGCTACCGCTCGCGTGAGTATTCCAATGCCAGCCAGCGTCCGAAGCTCGTCATCCAGTACGAGCTCGCGGATGTCGTCACGGTGCTCGAACCGGAGGCGGACGCCTGGGTCAGCGGGAGCTCCTGGCAGCGCACCACCAACTTCGGCGGCACGGACGAGCTGGGCGTCTACTACGGCTGGCCCGAATTCTCGTTCCTGCGCTTCAACCTGGGCAGCATTCCCTCGGGCGCGGTCATCAAGTCCGTGAAGTTCTCCGCCACCGCGCGGCGTGGAGCGTCTCCCGGGGGCGACGGCAACACCTACGCGTACCTCGTGCCCGACAACTCCTGGGCTGAATACAGTGTGACCTTCGACACCCAGCCGTCCATCTCCGGCTCGCCCCTGGGCGCGTGGTTCCTCTGGTTCCCTGGGAACGCCTCCGAGCCGTACGAGCAGGTGGGCGTCAATGACAGTCCGGAGTTGATCCCCGCGGTGCAGGGGGCGTCGGACGCCACCGACCGGCGCATCTCCTTCCGCATCTCCAGCCCCGGCTACATCAGCTACTACCACTCCCGCGAGAGCGGGGACGCCTCCAAGCGTCCGCACCTTGAAGTGACGTACACGCCGTGATTCACGGGCGGGCTCCGGACGCGGTGAGGGTTTGCGTCCGGTGCCTTGCCTGGCCCTGGGAGTTCAACGGATGGGGAGCCGTCCATCCCCGCTGTCGGTCATTTCAATCAACGGGTAGGCTCCACGCACCCATGCAATTCGCCATTCCCCATGCGCCCCGCCGTGTCCGTCTGGCCCAGGTTCCCGGGGCGGTGTCTCGGCTGGTGCACGGGGTGCTCGTGGCCCTGGGGGTGATGGCGTTCCTGGGGCTGGGCATCGGGTGGGCGGGGCGCTTCTTCGTGGAGGAGCAGCGCTTCGCGGCCCGCGCGGAGGAGGTGGCGGCGCTGGTGGCTCGCAGCCACGCACCGCCGGTGTCGGATCGCGAGGACGCGGAGGGCACGCTGGATGTGCTCTACACGTACGCGAACGTGGAGCACTCCGTGTCGGGTGTTCGCACCCGCGCGGACTTCGCGGCGGGCATGGGACACGGCTCGCAGGTGATGCTGCTGGTGGATCCGGAGCACCCGGGGGCACCTCGCGAGGCCGCTCATGCGCGTGCGCGTGCGTCCCGCATGGGGTGGCTGTCCTGGGGCCTCGCCCTGGGCGCCCTGGTGGCCGCCGCCGGCTTCGGCTGGGAGGTGCGGCGGTTGTGGCGCAAGGAGGTGGTGCCCCTGCGCCTGGGCGCCCTGGTGTGGCTCACCCCGGATGACGGCTCCCTGCCGGAGGGCAAGGGCGAGGCGGAGTTCCCCGCGCACTACTTCCGCCAGGACGTGAAGCAGCCTGTGCGCGCGCGCTGCCGCCCCCAGCGGGCCCCCGTGCGCAACGGCGGCAAGGTGCTGGCGGCCGTCGTCCCGAGCGAGCCCGGGTGGTGTCGGGTCATCGACGAAGAGCTGGCGCGTCAGTTGGGCTGGGTGCGCTGAAGCACGCGCGGACAGGGCCGAAAAGTTGCCGGGCTCCAGGCGCCGTGTGACACACGCCTGTAGCTGCAACGTCTGGAGGCCTTCATGCGCGTACGCTTCTCCCACCTCGTGCTGCCCGTGCTGATGCTCATGGCGCCGAACGCCGTCGGAGCCAGCAAACGCAACGAGGCCGAGGAGGCGTACCAGCAGGCCCGCCGCGCCTACTACGCGCTCAAGGACGACGCCTCCCGCCGCAAGCTGCGCCACCACTGGCTCAACGTGGTGCACCGCTTCGAGGCCGTTGCCAGCCACTACCCCAAGAGCGACCGCGCCCCGGATGCCCTCTTCACCGCGGGCGACCTGCTCCAGGAGCTGAGCCGCATCTCCTTCGTGGAGGGGGACCTCCAGTCCGCCATCAGCGACTACTCGAAGCTGCTGGAGGCGCACCCCAAGCACCGGCTCGCGGATGACGCGGCGCTGGCGCTGGCGCGCATCCACGTCAACCGCCTGGACAAGCCGGACGCCGCGCGCAAGGTCCTCACGGAGTCGCTGGCCACCAACCCCAAGGGCGACCAGGGCAAGGAGCTCAAGGCGCTGCTGGCCTCGCTGCCCGCGTCCAACAAGGCACCTTCCGTCAAGCCGACCGTGAAGCCGCTGCCCCCGACGAAGGGCCCCCAGGGCACCGCCGTCGCCGAGGCCACGGCGCAGGATCGCTCCGCCCTGGTGGACGCCATCACGAAGCTGGCTCGCGAGCCGTCGCCCGTGCTGACGCGCGTGGATCCGGTTGCCCCCGCGAAGGAGCCGGCGGTGGTCATCGCGGATGCGCCCACCGTCGCGGACAAGGCCATGGACGCGAAGGACGCCGCGAAGGCGCCCTCCGACGTGAAGGCCCCCGAGGCCGTGGCCTCCCTTCGCGGCACCGTGCTCCAGCCCCTGAAGCCCGACGTCCGCGCCGAGTCCCCGTCCGTGGCCACGAAGCTTCCGGCTCCGTCGACTTCGACGGACAGCGCCCAGGTGGCGACCGCGTCCCGGCCGGAGTCGAAGCATGTCGAGCCGGAGGTCGTCTCGTCGAAGCCACCTCGCGCCGTGACGGTGTCGCCCATGCCGGAGGCTCCGCGTCCGGTGACGGCGCCGGTGGACGCGCAGGTGGCGCAGGCCCGGCTCCGGGCGGTGGCGAAGCAGTCCCGCAACTCGGAGCTGACGCTGGCGGAGCAGTTGGGTCTCAAGGTGCGCCGCGTGGTCATCGATCCGGGCCACGGCGGGCACGACTCGGGCGCGGTGGGCAAGGAAGGGACGTTGGAGAAGGAGGTGGCGCTGGCCATCTCCAAGAAGGTCGCGGACGGCCTGCGTGAGAAGGGCCTGGAGGTGGTGCTCACCCGCGACGACGACACCTTCATCCGCCTGGAGGACCGCGCGAAGCTGGCGAACGAGGCGCACGGCGACCTGTTCATCTCGGTGCACTGCAACTCGGCGGCGACGCACAAGCTGCGCGGCATCGAGACGTACACGCTCAACACGTCCGCGGACCGCTACTCCATCCGCCTGGCCGCTCGGGAGAACGCTTCCTCCGAGAAGGGCATCAGCGACCTGCAGTTCATCCTGGCGGACCTGGCCACGAAGGCGAACACCGAGGAGTCGTCGCGGCTGGCGAAGTCCGTGCAACACAGCATGGTGACGGGCCTGTCCACGAAGTACGACGGCATCAAGGACCTGGGCCACAAGGAGGCGCTGTTCTACGTGCTGCTGGGCGCGAAGATGCCGGCCATCCTGGTGGAGACGTCCTTCCTGTCGCACGTGGAGGAAGAGAAGCGCCTGGCGTCCGAGCGCTACCAGGACGAAGTGGCGAAGAACATCGTGCTCGGAGTGGAAGAGTTCCTCGGAGACCGTCGCCGCGTGGCCAAGGTAGACTGACGCTCGCGTCGTCACCATGGCCGAGCAGTCTCCCCCGTCCGTCCCCCGTCCCTCGCAGGACCCGAATGCGCCCCCGTTCCAGACGGAGGCGGACCTGCGCGCGTGGCTGCGGGCGGAAGGACTGGAGCACCTCTCCCGTCTGAGCCTCGCGCTGCTCACCCCGCGCGTGGAGGCCGCGTACCTGCCGCAGGTGCGCGCCGTCATCTCCCGCCGCCGGCTGGTGGAGCTGCTGGCCTCGGATTCGCTCGACCGGTGGACGGCGGAGATGCTGCCCACGCCGCGCATGCGGGACCTGCTACCCAGGCTCGCCTGGCGCTACGTGGAGGATGAGCGGGCGGGCTTGGCCGAAGCGCGCGCCTCGCTGCCTGAACGCCTGGCGCCTCCCGCGGAGCCCCGCACGCACCGGGTCCACGGGATGTTGATCGCGTGGCGGGCCCTGGTGCCGCCGAGCGTGGCGCCGCGTCCGTCGCGGGCCCTGACGCTGGACGCGCTGGTGGAGGAGCCGGAGCCGCCGGGCTTCCGCCTCAAGGAGACGCGCATCTCCGAGCTGCCGGTGGGCCCGGCCCCCAGCGTCTTCATCCTTCCGGACACGCGGTTGGTGTTCAGTCCCACGGCGCTCGCGGTGGACTGCTCGTGTGGCGCGACGTTCTGCGTGCACCAGCTGGCGGCGGTGGACACCACGCTCCTCTGGTTGCGACAGCGCTGGACGGAGGCCTTCGGCGAGACGCTGGAGGAGCTGGTGCGTCCCCCGTGGGCGCGGACGCTGCGCGCGCTGGAGCGGGCGGTGGAGGAGAGCCCGGGCGGTTCGGGCGGGGTGGAGATCTCCTGGCGCGTGGACGTCATCGACGGCTACGGCGTGGAGGTGGCGCCCTACGTGCACCGGCGCACGAAGAAGGGGCAGCGCACGCTGGGCGCGAAGCTGGGCCGGCGCAAGCTGTTGCAGGAGTACGGCTCGCAGCTCACCGCGTCGGATTCGCGCATCGCCGCGCTAATGGCGGACAACGAGGCTCCGGCGTCTCGCGCGCTGTTGTTCGAGCTCATCGACCATCCGCGCATCTACCTGGAGGGGCTGGATCCGGACCTGCTCGTGCGCATCGAGCGCCAGAAGGTGGGGCTCGTCGCCGAGGACCGGGGCGGCACCGTCGTGGTGAACGCGGGCGTGGACGGCACGGCACTGCCTGCGGCGATGCTGGAGCGCGTGCGCAAGTCGCGGCCGGAGGAGGCGGTGTTCCTCTGGGATGAGGGACAGCGCCTGCTCACCGTGCTGGACGTGAGCCCGGAGGTGCGCGCGCTCACCACGGTGTTGCTGCGCCACGGCAACGCGTTCCCCCCGGAGAGTCACGGCGCGCTGTTGGAGCAGCTTTCGAAGTTCTCCATGCGCCTGCCGGTGGCCATGCCCCGCAGCGTGATGGGCGAATCCGTGGCACCCGGGCAGCTTCCGGTGCTTCGTTTGGAAGGACAGTACGGCGGTGCGGTGCGTCTGGAATTGCGCCTGCGCGCGCTGCCGGACGGGCCCGCGTTCCTTCCCGGCGAGGGCCCCCGTGACGTGCACGTGCGGCGCGGCACCGCGTCCTTCCATGCGGTGCGCGACTTCGTGAAGGAGCTGGCGGCGGCCACGGCGCTCCAGGCCCGACTGCCATTGCACTCGGCGGAGCCGCAGGAGCAGCCGTTCTGCTTCCTCTTCCACAGCGCGCAGGGCGGGCTGGCGGTGCTGGCCGCGTGCGCGGACTTCGAACCCCGGCCGGAGCTGGAGTGGGTGGGCGCCTCCATGCGGCTCGTGGAGAAGCGGGGCGCGCAGGACCTGAAGGTCGTGCTCCAGCGCAAGCGCGACTGGTTCGGCGTGCTGGGCGGGCTGGCGGTGGAGGGCGAACGGGTGGAGCTGGCGCGGCTGCTGGACGCCGCCCGGCGCAAGGAGCGCTTCGTCCAGGTGGATGCGAACACCTGGGTGGAGATCGAAGCGGCGCTGCGCGAGCACCTGGAGAAGCTGTCGGATCACACCTATGCGTCCCGCCACGGGCTGGAGGTGGGCCCGTCCGCGGCGGAGGCATTGGCGGGCCTGGGCTCCGCGGGCGCGGAGATCGAAGCCGATGCGTCGTGGAAGACGCTGGTGGAGCGCATCTTCGCGGCCAGGGAGCTGAAGCCCAAGGTGCCGACGTCGCTCAAGACGGAGCTGCGCGACTACCAGCACGAAGGCTTCCGCTGGCTCACGCGGCTGGCGTCGTGGAACGCGGGCGGGGTGCTCGCGGACGACATGGGCCTGGGCAAGACGGTGCAGGCGCTGGCGGTGCTGCTGGAGCGCGCGAAGCAGGGGCCCGCGCTGGTGCTGGCGCCCACGTCGGTGGCCTTCAACTGGCGGGACGAGGCGAAGCGCTTCGCGCCGTCGCTCAAGGTGACGCTCTTCTCCGAGACGGAGGACCGGGGCGGCACGCTGGAGCGGATGGGCCCCCGCGACGTGCTGGTGCTCAGCTACGGCCTGCTCACGCGCGACGTGGAGCGGCTGGCCGCGCAGCGCTTCGCCACCATCGTCTTCGACGAGGCGCAGACGCTGAAGAACGCGGCCACGCATCGCTTCCGCGCGGCCCGGGCGCTCCAGGGTGACTTCAAGTTCGCGCTGTCCGGCACGCCCCTGGAGAACAACCTGGGTGAGCTCTGGGCGCTCTTCGCCGTCGTCTTCCCGGGCCTGCTGGGCAGCCTGGAGGCGTTCCGCGCCCGCTTCGCCGCGCCGATTGAGCGGCAGGTGGACCCCACGGCCGCGCCCGCGCTGGCCCGGGTGCTCCAGCCGTTCCTCCTGCGTCGCACCAAGGCGCAGGTGGAGGCCCAGCTTCCGCCGCGCACGGACGTGCACGTGCCCGTAGTCCTGTCCGCCCCGGAGTGGACGCTCTACGAGGACGCGCGGCTGGCGGCCCTGTCGGACCTGGAGACGCGCAAGCCGAAGCTCAAGGAGCAGGAGCGGCGCATCGAGGTGCTGGCGGCCCTGACACGGCTGCGGCTGCTCGCGTCGCACCCCCGGCTGTATGACGCGGCGTCCAAGCTGGAGTCCTCCAAGCTGGAGCGCTTCATGGAGCTCATCCAGGAGCTGCGCGAGGAGGGGCACCGTGCACTCGTGTTCAGCCAGTTCACGTCCCACCTGGCGCTGGTGCGCGAGGTGCTGGATGCGCAGGGCATCGCCTACGAGTACCTGGACGGGCAGACGCCCGCCGGTTCCCGGGCCGACCGCGTGCGCGCCTTCCAGGAGGGCGACGCACCCCTGTTCCTGATCTCCCTCAAGGCGGGAGGCTTCGGTCTCAACCTGACGGCCGCCACCAGCGTCATCCACCTGGACCCCTGGTGGAATCCGGCCGTGGAGGACCAGGCGTCCGACCGCGCCCACCGCATCGGGCAGCAACGGCCCGTCACGGTGTACCGGCTGGTGGCTCGCGGGACGATTGAAGAGCAGATGCTGGCGCTCCATGAGCACAAGCGCGCGCTCGTGGCCGGCGTGTTGGAGGGCAAGGATGCCGCAGGGCGCCTGTCGACCCAGCAGCTGCTGGGACTGCTCGCGCAGCGGCTGCCGGCCATCGACGTGGAGTCCGACGCTTCGAAGCACTGAGCCGGTTTCCGGAAGACGCTTCCCTGGGTTTTTCCCGGGGCTTTCGCGCACCTGAACCGACACTGAACAAATATCGAGGTAGTTTCGGCCTTCCTTCGGACTGAACGGTCGAGCAGTCCTGGAGTTCTGATCGCGCCTGCCTACATGAAACAGTGATCAGGTGGGGAAGGGTGCCGCTTTCCAGCGAGCATCAAGATGTAGGGAAAACCATGTAAACACGCGCACGGCATTGGCAGTACCTACATGCTCGGATTACCAGTGAGTCGGCACCAACACCAAGACATGTCAAATTCAAACACATATCAGCAATGGTCGATTTTTGCGTGCCGCCTGCCTGTGTTTATTGCAATTGATTGCATTTAAATGCGTGAAACAAAATGTATCAATGTTTCATTGCGTATTCAGCGGGAAGAAGTGTCCGATGGGGCCGTTCCCATGGCCCACGGCGAGCGGGTAGCGCAGCGCGGCCGTGACGTACTCCTTGGCGAGCCGCACGGCCTCCAGCGGCGCACTGCCCAGCGCGAGCCGCGCGGCGATCGCCGCGGACAACGTGCACCCGGTGCCGTGCGTGTTCGGCGTCTCCACGGGCTCGACGGCGAGCGTCTCCAGGTGCGCTCCGTCGAACCACACGTCGGTGCCTCGCAGCGCGCCCTGCATGCCGCCGCCCTTCACCAGCACGGCCCGGGGGCCCAGGGCGTGGATGCGCCGGGCCGCTTCGCGCATGTCCTCCAGCGTTTCGATGTCCATCCCCGCGAGCAGCCGCGCCTCATGGCGGTTGGGCGTGAGGATCGCGGACAGGGGCAGCATCCGCGAGCGCAGCGCCGCGACGGCCGCGTCGTCGATGAGCTGCGAGCCCGCGCGCGACACCATCACCGGGTCCACCACGACGGGCCCCACCGGAAGGCTGCCCAGTTGATCCGCCACGGCGTCGATGATGCCCCGCTGGGCCAGCATGCCCACCTTGACCGCGTCCACGCGCATGTCCGACGCCACTGCGGACACCTGCGCGGTGACGGACTCGGGGGGCAGCAGGTCCACGCGGGTCACCCCGCGCGTGTTCTGCGCGGTGATGGCGGTGAGCGCGCTGGTGCCGTGGACCCGGTGGAAGGAGAAGGTGCGCAGGTCCGCCTGGATCCCCGCGCCACCGCCGCTGTCCGAGCCGGCGATGGTGAGGGCGATGGGGACAGGGAAGGGCGTCATGGCGCGGCATCCTACCGGGGCCCGCCAGCTTCGCGTCCCGGAAGAAGCGCACGCCGCGCCTCAGTGCTTCAGAACTGACCCTGGCGCGCCTGCTCGAAGCCCACGCGGTGCTTGAGGTACAGCGTGTCCAGCATGTGGTTGCTGATGGGGTTCGCGTTGCCGTCGGTGAAGCGGTGCACCACCGCGCCCTTGCCCGCGTCCTTGAGGAACGCCAGCGGATCCACGGAGCCGCCCAGGCCGGTGAGCGTGGGCACGGGGTCCGCGTTGTTGACGTAGTGCACGTACTTGGGGCCGTCCGGATACGTCGTGGACGCGGCGCCGAAGGTCTCCACGCTCAGGTGGCCCATCTTCGCCTCGACCTGCGCGGGGGACAGCCCGTCTTCAATGCGCAGCCGCTTCGCCACGTCGTTGAGCGCGCGCGCGGTGATGAGCCCGCCCTGGCTGTAGCCCACCAGGTGCACGTCGCGGCCGGCCTTCAGCTCCGAGTAGAGCGTGTCCGCCAGCGTGTCCACGGCGGGGTTCTTGCCCTTGTCCAGCTTGTCCGTCACGCACTGGCCCAGGTCCTTCACCAGGCCTTCGGTCGCATTGTGGATGCCCACGACCTTCGCGCCGGACGAGTCCGCCAGCGCCTGCATCTCGTTCACCTGACCCGGCGTCGTCGTCATGATGCCGTTGACGTAGAGGATCGTCTTGTCCGGGTTCGGGTTGTTCTTCGGCGTCACGCCGGGCACGTCACCCAGGTTCGTGCTGGCGGGCAGCGTCTTGCCACCCGCGCCCACGAACATGCCGTCCTGCGCGCGGTCCGGCTTGGGGCCACCGAAGAGGCTGGTGACTTCCCGAACCGTGGTGGCCTCGAAGACGCCCAGGCCCATCTCGACGAAGCGGGGGATGTCCTTGATGCCACCCACCACCGCGTCGATGACCCCACCCAGCAGGCCCTGGGGGCCCGCGGGCGCGGCGCCCGACAGCTTCGCGGCGGACTGCGGGGCCACGGTGTTCTGCCGGGACGGGGACGATTCAAACGAGGACTTCTGGAAGGCGGGCTGGTGGGGCGCGGGCTTCGTCGCCGTCAGCGGCTCCGCGGGCTTCCGGGTGGCGGGGGGCACGGCGAGAGGACGGGTGCGGTCGATCGTGCTCATGAAAACCTCCAGCCACCGGGGGGGACGTGGGCTCAGGTAGGTTATCCGCGCCTGCCTCAGGAAGTTGCGTGGCGTTGGCCCGGCCCCCTGGATTCCATGTCAGGCCAATAATGCGCTGTGTCAGGAATGGGTGCGCCGGGTGACGTGGATGTTGAAGTCGCCGGTGCCCAGGGTGCCCCACAACCGGAGCCAGAGCGGCAGGAGGGCCTCGGTGCCCCGGGCGGTGGTGATGTCTCCCAGGTCGATGACGTGCTTCCAGCCGAAGCCCTCCGTGAGGAGCTGCTTCACGCGGGCCTTGGCGTCCGCGTCGTTGCCGGACATGAAGACGTCGTGGTCTCCGGGCACGCGCGAGGGCTCCACCATCACGTGGCAGTTCATGGTGTTGAGCGCCTTGACCACCTTGAGGGAGGGGAAGGCGCGCTGAAGCTGTTCGCCCAGCGAATCGGTGGGGGCGGTGGACAGCACGGGCGGCATGCCCTTCGTGAAGTCGAGCGGATTGGAGACGTCCACCAGCACCTTGCCGCGCAGGGCCTCCTCGCCCGCGGCCTTCAGCACGTCCAGCGAGGCATTGCCCAGCGTGCAGTTGAAGAGCAGCTCCGAGAACGCGGCCGCATCCGCGAACGTCCCCTGCGACGCCTTGCCCCCGGCCTTCGCCACCCACGCGGCGGCCTTCGGGTTGTCCGCGGTGCGCGAGCCCATCCGCACCTCGTGGCCCAGTGCCACCAGCTTGCTGCCCAGCGCTTCACCCACCATGCCCGTGCCCAGGATCGCGATCCGCATGTCGACTTCCTCCGTGTGGCCAGAACGTTAATCGTCAACCCGGACGCGGGGTAAGCACATGGAGGTTGAATCATCATCAACTCCAGGTTGACGATGCCGCCCATGGACCTGTTCACCGGGGTGTTGCCGTTCCTCCACGTCGCGGAGGAGCGGAGCTTCCGCAAGGCGGCGGAGCGGCTGGGCGTCACCGTGGCGGCGGTGAGCAAGGCGGTGCGGCGGCTGGAGGCGGAGCTGGGCGCGCGGCTGTTGGAGCGCACCTCCCGGCACGTGGCCCTCACGTCCGAGGGCGCGGTGTTCCTGGAGCGCGCGAAGGAAGCCGTGGCCCAGTTGCGCGCGGCGCGGGAGACGGTGGCCCAGGCCCACCTGGCGCCCCAGGGGCCGCTGACGGTGTCGCTGCCGTTCATCCTGGGGCCGGTGCTGCTGCCGCGACTGGCGAGGCTCCAGGCCCGTCATCCCCAGCTCACGTTGCACGTGCGCATGAGCGACCGGCTGAGCCGACTGGTGGAGGAACAGGTCGACGTGGCCATCCGACTGGGGGACCTGGAGGACTCCAGCCTCGTGGCGCGGCGGTTGTCGAGCACGCGCTGGATGACGCTCGCGTCACCGACCTATCTGGCGCGGCACGGCACCCCTGAGCGCCCTGCGGACCTGGAGCGCCATGCGTGTCTGAAGTTCGTGGATCCGCGAGGGCTCACGCGCGAGTGGCGCTTCCTGGAGGCGCCGGGCGGCGCGGAGGTCACCCTGCGCACGAAGGCCGCCATCGACGTGGATCACGGCCCCGCGCTGCTGGAGCTGGCCGCCGCCGGGGCCGGGCTCTGCCAGGTGTTGGACTTCATGAGCGATGCGCGGATGCGGGAGGGCACCCTGGTGGAGGTGCTCGCGGATCACGCGGCCCAAGGCCCGCCGGTCCACGCGCTGTGCCTGCCGGGACGTCAGTCCGTGCCCCGCGTCCGCGCGCTGCTCCAATTGCTCACGGAGGAGCTGCGGCTCACGGCGTGGTGAGCGGGACCTTGGAGGCGGCAAGCCTCGGGGCGGCCGCCGCGTCGCCGACCTCCGCCTCTGGAATGGGAGCCTCCACGGCGGCTTCGTTGACCTCCTTGTAGAACCGGCGGCCGAAGACGACGCCCAGCACCAGCGACACGACCATGCCGACCGCGGCCACGGCGGTCATCACCGTACGCCCCTGCGCCAGGCCACTGCCGAACTGCGCGGTGAGGAAGGTGCCGGGGATGGTGCCCAGCACCACGCCCGCCACGGAGGGCCAGAAGCGCGCGCCGCTCGCCGCGCCCGCCGCCAGCATGATGTCCGTGGGGCACAGCGGGTTGATGCACGCGAGGAACGTGAACTGGAAGTCGTGGCGCTTCGCCGCCCGGGCGATCGCCGGGTACTTGCTGCCGGCCAGACGCTGCATCGGCCGGGTCCCCAGTTTCCGGGCGAGGAAGTAGAGCAGGGTGGCGGACAGGAAGCTGCCCGTTAGTGAATAGAGGGTCGCTGCGAGCGTTCCGAACATCATCCCACCCACCGCGGTGAGGACCTGTCCGGGCAGCAGCGTCAGGGGCCGGATCGCCAGGAAGCCCACGTACGCCACGGGCGCATAGTCGCCCAGGGGCAACAGCAGCTCGCGGATGGTGCGCTGATCGATGAAGTCCGGCCCCAGGAGCCGGAGCATCACCAGACCGCCGATGGACACGACCATGGGTGCGAGGATCCGCAGCCACGTCGACACCGCACTCCTGCCACTCGCCACCGCGACCTCCACCAAGAGCGCCGGACCGATGTGTCAGGCGTTGCGCACAAGGTGGGAACCGAGCAGGGAATCGGCAACGTGATCCGAATTGTTGTGAACATTGAGAGCGTCCTGCCGGGCAATCACCCGTCCAGTCCGGATGCTCAGCGTCCTCGACAAGCGCGCGGAATCCTTGGGGATTATGCATGCAATGTCAGGACAGAACGGCTGGCGGTGTACGGAGCTTGCTTGCATCGGGGCGCTTCCGTCCCAAGGTTTCAGGCAAGGGACACCGAGGCGCGGACGGGGTTGGTAGTCACCGAGAGGAGATACGGACATGTCGGACAAGGACAACAAGGGCAGCATGACGGTGGCCGAGGCGGGGCGTAAGGGCGGCGAGACTGTCCGCAACGAGCGCGGTCGCGAGTTCTACGAGACCATCGGCCGCAAGGGCGGCGCCACGGTGAAGGCCGAGCGCGGTCGCTCCTTCTACGAGGAGATCGGTCGCAAGGGCGGAGAGACCGTCAAGGCCGAGCGCGGTGCCAAGTTCTACGAGGAGATCGGCAAGAAGGGTGGCGACCGCGTCAAGGCCACCCGGGGACCGAACTTCTACGAGGAGATTGGCCGCAAGGGCGGTCAGAAGGTGAAGAAGCTGATCGAGGAGGGCAAGCGCGCGGCGCTGGCGGCCAAGATGGCGCAGGAGGCCGCCGCCGCGGGCGGAGCCGCACCCCAGCAGGAGGGTGCCGCCCCCGTCGTCGCCACCCCGCCGCCGGAGCCGACCACGCCCGGCAACGAGTAACGGGGGACAGGACGCGCGCTCTTCCGGTATGAGGGTCGCGTGTACCTGGTCATCACGTTCCTCGAGCAGGTGGAGACGACCGAGCGGGCGATCGGTCGGCTCCGGGAGTTTGGCATCCCGGAGCCGCTGGTCATCCGGGCGCGCAGCGCGGCTGCCGCCCTGTCCGCGGAGGTGCCGGTGTTCGCCGGCCTGCGCAGCCTCGCGCTGGGCGCGGACGAGGACCGCATCGTGCTGGTGAGCGTGCTGCCCCCCATCCCCGCGGAGGAGATGGAGCGGCTGATCCAGCGCGTGCAGTTGGAAATGGACGCGGACGATCCGCCCATGGGTCGCCTGGTGGCCTTGCCCGTGCTGGCGGCCCCCACCCACCGGCGTTGATGACGCGCGGGGGCGCGTGGGTGTAAGCACCCCTGGTGCAAGCGCTGCTCGTCTTCCTCATCGTCGCGGCGTTGTCGCTGCTCGCGTCGAGCCGTTCGCTGTTGGATCCAGCCCGCTTCCCGGCGCTGGCGCAGCTTGCGGCGAGCGGCCTCTTGTTCCTCATCTTCGGAGCCCTGCTGGGGCCGTCCGTGCTGGGCGTGCTCACGCCGGGCAACCTGGACTCGCTCCGGCCCCTGGTGGCGCTGGGGTTGGGGACGGCCGGCGTGCTCCTGGGACTCAACCTGGAGCCCCGGCTCTTGCGCCTGTTGCCCCGGCCCGTCTACGCGGCGGCGCTGGCGCACGCGGGCACGGCGTTCCTGTTCGTGGCGCTGCCGCTGTCGGTGCCGCTGCTGCTGTCCATGGGCCTGCGCCCCCTGGTGGCGGTGGGCGCGGCGGCGCTGCTGGGCGCGGCGGCGAGCCTGTCCTCGGGACACTTCGCGGTCCTGGGCTACCGCAACGGACGGCTGGAGCGTTCGCGCGGGCTGGGCGTCGCGCTGCTCACGATGATGGACGACGCGGTGGGGCTGGGCGTGCTCGCGTTGGGGCTCGTGCTGGGCGCCACCGGCAACGCGGCCGAAGGGCTGGGCCTGCTGGGGCTGGCGCTGCTGCTGGGCGTGGCGTGCGGCGCGCTCCTGGCGTTCCTCACCCATTCGCTGAAGGATCCGGCGGAGCAGACCACGGTGACGCTGGGCATGGTGGCGCTGGTGGGCGGCGCGGCGGCGTACCTGCGGCTGTCGGCGCTCCTGGCCGGCGTGGCGTGCGGCGCGACGCTGGCGCTGATGGGTGGACGCACGGCGGAGCGGGTGGCGCGGGCGCTGTCGCGGGTGGAGCGGCCCACGTACCTGGTGCTGGTGTTCATCGTGGGCTGTCACCTGCACGCGCGCGACCTGGCGGCCTGGGCGCTCCTGCCCGCGTTCGTGGGCCTGCGCTTCGTGGGCAAGGTGCTGGGAGGACGCTTCGCGCAGCGGCTCACGCAGGGCGTGCTCGATCTGCCTCCGCAGTTCGGCTACGCGCTCATCGCCCAGGGCGGCCTGGCGCTGTGCATCGTCGCGGAGTACGTGCTGCTGGTTCCGGGCTCGCTGTCGCAGCGGGTGCTGGACGTGGTGGCGGTGGGCGCGGTCATCAACGAGATGCTCGCGCACGGGGCCTTCCGGCACGTGCTGGCCGCGGAGGATCCGCCGCGCGAGGCCGGGCCTCCGTCCGCGACTCCAGGGGATGCACCGCCCGGGGATCCGCCCGTGGCGCCGGGAGCTGGCGCGGGGGTGGTGGCGTGAAGGGGTCCGTCTTCCGGCTGCTGCTGCTGATGGCGCTGCTCGCGGCCATCACCCAGGCGCAGGTGATGCGCGCGGACGCGGGCACGCCGGTGTTGCTGGCGGCGGGCGCGCTGCTGCTCTGTGGCCTGTTCGCGGGCAAGGTGGCCAAGGGCCTGGGCCTGCCCCGGCTCACCGGCTACCTGCTGGTGGGCGTGGCGGTGGGGCCCTACGCGCTGGGCTTCATCCCGGGCGCGGGCGTGAAGGGGCTGGAGTTGGTGAAGGGGCTGGCGGTGAGCCTCATCGCGCTGGTGGCGGGCACGGAGCTGCACCTGGGCCTCCTGCGGCGCGTGGGCGCGCGCGTGGCCGTGCTCTGCGCGGCGGTGTGCGGGGTCACGTTCCTCGTGTGCTTCGGGGCGACGTTCGCGCTCAAGCCCTTCCTGCCGTTCCTCGCGCCCATGACGCTGCCGCAGGCGCTGGCGGTGAGCGCGCTCTTGTCCACGGTGGTCGTGTCGTTCTCTCCCACGGTCACCATCGCCATCGTGCAGGAGACGGCCGCCAAGGGCTCGTTCACGGAGTTCCTGATGGCGCTGGTCATCATCGGGGACCTGTTCGTGATGGTGGCCTTCGGCCTGGCGGCGGGCATCACCCGGGCCACGTTCGGCGACGGGCTGGACGTGGCGGCGCTGGTGGGCGGAGTGGGGTGGGAGCTGTTCGGCTCGGTGGCGGTGGGCTGTCTGCTGGCGGTGGCCATGCTGCTGTACATGCGAGGCGTCAACCGCGAGCTGCCCCTGTTCCTCGTCGGCCTGTCGTTCGCGGCGGCGGAGGGCGGGGCGCGGCTGCACCTGTCGCCGCTCTTGGTGTCGCTGGCGGCGGGCGCGCTTATCGCGAACCTGGACGAGCGCGAGGGGCGGCGCATCCACCATGCCATCCAGCAGGCGGGCCTGCCGGTGTTCGCGCTCTTCTTCGCCGCGGCGGGGGCGGGCTTGAAGTTGGACGCGCTGGTGACGGTGGGGCCGGCGGCGCTGCTGCTCGTGGCCCTCAGGGGCCTGGCCATCTGGGCCGCGTGCAGGAAGTTCGCTCCCGCAGGGGATCCGCGCCTCAAGCGCTACCTGTGGATGGGGCTCATCTCCCAGGCGGGGGTGACGTTCGGGCTGGCGGCCCTGGTGTCGCGCACCTTCCCCACGTTCGGGCCGCAGGTGGAGGTGCTCATCATCGCGATGATCACCGCGCACGAGCTGGTGGGCCCGGTGCTCACCCGGCGCGCGCTGCTGGGCAGTGGCGAAATCCGTGCGGAAGAAGCGGGCGGCGGCGCATAGTTGGGGTTCGCCGCCGTCAGCCTGTCCCTGCCAGGAGTCGCGCCCGTCATGCCCCCCGCCGTCGCTCCCATCCTCGAGGTGGACGTGGACCACCCCTCGCCGCGCCACATCGCTCGCGCGGTGGAGGTGCTGGAGAAGGGCGGCCTCATCGCCTATCCCACGGATACCTATTACGGCCTCGGTTGTGACTTGAATGCGAAGAAGGCCATCGAACGGCTGTACCAGCTCAAGGGCCGCGACAAGAAGAAGCCCCTGTCGCTCTTGTGCCCGGACCTGTCCGACGTCGCCCGCTACGCGCACGTGAGCAACTTCGCCTACCGCGCGATGAAGGGCCTCACCCCGGGCGCCTTCACCTTCATCCTGGAGGCCACACGCCTGGTGCCGGAGGTGATGATGACGAAGCAGAAGCAGGTAGGACTGCGCGTGCCGGACGCCGCGCTGCCTCGCGAGCTGGCGAAGGCGCTTGGCCGCCCGCTCATCACCACGTCGGCAACACATACCGATGGTACGGTTTTGTCAGACGCCCGGGACATCAAGGCCGCACTGGGACACGGATTGGAGCTCATCCTTGACGGCGGCGTGACATTGAACGAGCCGTCCACGGTGGTTTCACTCATAGGCGATACGCTTGAAATTCTCAGGCAAGGCAAGGGTAGGCTGGAAGCCTGAAACCGAACCAGAGGGGGGAGCCTTGGCCGAGGGGGACCGTCCAGAAGCGCCAGTGATTGTCGACGTACCGGAGCGGGTGCCTGGGGCGCTCGCGCTGCTAGGGCTGTTGATGCTGCGGCCCATTGATCTGCATTACCGCCTGCGCGAGGCGGGCATCCGTTCGCCGGCGGGGCGCATTGGTCAGTTGTGGCGCGAGCAGGCGGAAGGAGGCCGCGCGGCCGGGGCCTTCGTCGGGCGGATGCTGCTCCTGCTGGTGGTGCTGTCGCCGGGCCTCACGGTGCTGGCCGGGCTGGGCCTGCATGTGATGGGCGTGCCGATGCGGGGCGTGTGGTTCATCTCCGCGGCGCTGTGTTCCGCGGTGGGGCTGGTGGTAGCGCTGGTGTCGGGGCTCGCGTCGGGCGTGCTGTTGGGGTCGCTGGCGAGCATGTCGATGCTGGCGGGGCTGCATGCCACGGCGGGCGGAGCTTTTGGACCGGAGTCCGGGGGCCTGGCGGCGATGGCGGTGGGCGTGTGCCTGGGCATCGTGTCCGGCCTGTCGGCGGGGAGCATCGGGGGGCTGGCGAATGGGCGCGGGCCCTCCGTGCGCAACGTGCAGGTGGCGGCGATCGCGACGAGCGTCGTGCCCATGTTCGTGTGGAGCGGCGCGGCGTCGGTGTCCTTCGCGGGCGCGGTGGCGGCGAGCGCGCTGGTGGCCTTCCTGGCGTGTGCCTTCCGGTTGCCGTTCTACGCGCTGGAGGTGCTGGCGCAGGCGGTGGCCTACGCGGTGGAGCGCTTCACGGGCCGGCCCACGCTGCGGTGGGTGCCGGTGCGGCACCACAACCTGAGCTACCTGCCGCACCCGTTCCTGGGCCGGCACCTGGCGTTGGCGGTGCGCTCCAGGCCCGCGGAGGTGCTGGCGGTGGCGGATGCGTGCCTGCGCTCGCCGGGCAACATCCTGGTGGGCTGGCCGTGGGTGGTGGAGGCGCTGGAGCGCGCGCATGCGCAGGAGGCCGCCGTCGAACCCCAGGCGTGAGGCCCTGGGGCCGACGGTGTCGTGCTACGGGGTCGCGGACTGGAGCTTCTCGACCTGGCTGACGACCTTCGCGCCCACGGCATTCGGGGCGTAGGTGACGCGCACGGTGTCGCCGGGCTTGATGGCGTCCAGGGTCGCCTTGAGCTCCTGCTTCGGGTTTTCGATGACGTAGGTCAACGGCGGGGCGGAGTTGGTGGCGCCCGACAGTTGGATTGACGTCTCCGACTTGCTCTTCACGGTGCCCTCCTTCGTCTTCGCGGACGTCGTCTGGGGAGCAGGCTGGGCCAGCGCTGACGTGCCCATGCTTCCCAGCGTCAGTACCGCCATCCACAGCCATCCTTGTGCGCGCATCATTCCTGCTCCTTGTCTTGGGTGGACGGAGGCAGGTCTTGTCATTGGCCCGCTCCGGTTGCAGCCAACGTTGCCCTGAAGCTCTGACAATTCCATCGTCGTCCGGTCGTGCGGTCCCCTCACGCAGGGACGAGGACCGCTCCGGACTGTATGAGACGATGCGCGGATTCCAGACGCCCCAGGGGTGAAGGTCGTGACGGTGGGAGGGCCGGGGAGTTGCTCGCGGGTGTTCCTTCGCTACCCTGTGGGGCATGGAAGGACTGCTCGACGCGTTCATCGCCTTCATCCGCGCGGAGCGGGGGTTGTCCGGCAAGACAGTGGACGCCTACGCCGCGGACCTCACCGTGTACTTCGCGGACCTGCGCGCGCGGGGCAAGGCGGACGCGGTCCGTGTCACCCAGGAGGACGTGCTCGCGCACCTGACGACGCTGGGCAAGCAGGGCCTGAGCCGCCGCAGCCAGGCGCGGCACCTGGCCGCCATCCGCGTCTTCCACCGCTTCCTCGTCGCGGAGCGGCTGGCGGACAAGGACCCCACCGAGGACGTGGACACGCCGAAGTCGCCTCGCAAGCTGCCCATCTTCCTCACGCTGGAGGAGGTGGAGCAGCTGCTGGCCGCGCCCGACGAGCGCACCGTCACCGGCATGCGCGACAAGGCGATGCTGGAGGTGCTCTACGCCACGGGCCTGCGCGTGACGGAGCTGTGCACGCTGGAGCTCAACAACGTGCAGCTCACCGCGGGCTACCTCATCGCGAGGGGCAAGGGCTCCAAGGAGCGCATCGTCCCGCTGGGTCGCGTGGCGATTGAGAAGGTCCAGACGTTCCTGTCGCTGTCGCGGCCGGAGCTGCTGGGCAAGCGCGACGCGAAGGCGCTGTTCGTCACCCCGCGCGGCGGAGGCTTCACGCGGCAGGGCTTCTGGAAGCTGCTCAAGCGCTACGCGCTGAAGGCCGGCATCCTGAAGCCGCTGTCACCGCACAAGCTGCGGCACTCGTTCGCCACGCACCTGGTGGAGAGGGGCGCGGACCTGCGGGCGGTGCAGCAGATGCTGGGCCACGCGGACCTGGCGACGACGCAGATCTACACGCACGTCAACGGCGCCCGCCTGCGCAAGGTCTACGACGAATTCCACCCGCGCAGCGACGCCTTCAAGCCGAAGCCCGCCGCGCGCAAGCGCCCGCCCACGGCGTGACGGATGCAGCGCGAGGGCGCGGTGGGATTCAAGGCCCGCGCCCCTTCAGCCTCGGAGGCACCGGCGGATCAGCAGGTCCCTGGTCGCGTGCCGTCGGAGCGACGAGCTCCTCCGTCACCTCCCGGACTTCGCGCTGGCTCAGCGCGGGGCCTCGGCGCCCGCCATAGGGCTCCACACGCAGCGCCACTTCGGGGACCTCGGTGACCGGGGCGCGCAGTGCGCTCGGTGCCGGGTGGGTGGGGAGCACGTCCGTCTGCCCACGTTCGAGGAGATCACAGACGGCGCGCGCCACTCGCGAGTTGTTCGGCAGCGCCCCGTGGCTCTCGGCGATGTAGTAGTGCGCCTTCACCCCGCTCATCTGGGCGAACTCCAGTGGCACCGTGCCATCCCCCTGACGGGAGGTCTGGTAGACGAACCGTCCCTGCGCGTCGTGGCGCAGGCCCACGGTCGTTTCCTGGTCCTCGCCGCAGATGATGAAGAAGTCCTCGCGCGCGCCCGCGAGCCCCTCACGCATCGGCGCCACCCCCTTGAGAAGGGCGTCTTGGGGGTGGAGGTCGTCGGGAGGCCATTGGGAGAGATCGTAGAGGTCCACCTCCGCCCAACGCTCCGGGGCAGGGAGCATCTGGGTCAGCCCCGGGAAGGTGGTGAAGAGGTCACGCGAGAGCTGTTCGGGGGTGTGCCGCAGGTCGAGCGCGCCAAGCTTGCGGACCACCGGATGGGTGGCACGCAGGGCCATCACCGAATCAAAGGATCCGAAGTTCGGGGTGCCGAGCATGACGAGCCGCGCATACGGCGCGCCCTGGCCAATGGCCGCGCGTGCGACGAGCCCGCCCATGCTGTGCGCCACCAGGTGCACCTTCTCTCCCGCGCGCTGTTGGAGCACGGCGGTCAGTTCAGCACCCAGTTCGGTGATGCTCCTGCGCCAGTCGAAGGCGTGAAAGCGCGCATCAAAGCCTGCCTGACAGAGCCGGAACTTGAGCGCGAGGTAGGCGAACAGCATCACCCCGAGCGCGGAGAGGCCATTGCCCGGAGTGGGAAGCTCCAACTGGGTCAGCCTGCCGGCGCCGATATCCACGGGGTCGAACCAGAAGACGTCATCGAAGGGGCCAAGCTTCCGCTCGCGGCCAATCTTCGAGCCCAGGAGGCCCGGAAGGATGAGGACCGGTGGGCCTCCGCGCAGCGTGCGGGAGGCGGTCACCTCGCGGGCGAGTCGGGTCAATTCGGCGTACTGCTCCGGTCCGAAGTAGTCCTCGAGCAGTTCCTGGTGGGCGCCGGTGACGAGCGCTTCTTCCACCTCCTCGTCGCGCAGCTCGAATCCGGACTGGCGGGTTGTGGCCATGTCTTCCTCCCCTGGCACCGCGCCAGCGCGATGACAGGGGAGGCTAGGGATTCCGGGCGGTGGGTGCAGGCCGCGCGCCGGGAATGTGCGGCAGTCACACCGGAAGCTGTCCCCAGGGGCGATCCGCTGTGTCAGCTTCGCGTCAGCCGCCGAGGACTCCGTGGCGCACCGCTACAGCCCGGTGCTCTTCAGGAGCAGGCGCGCGGGGCCGGGGAAGAACCCAGGCGTGTAGATGTTCGCGTCGGTGACGAACGCCGTGTTGCCACTGACGACCAGCTTGGGCCCGGTGGTGGGGCGGATGAAGAGGGGCAGGGTGAGCTGCGTCTCCGGCCAGCGCACCACGCCGCCCGTCCCGAACGCCGTGTCCAGATCTCCATTGGCCAGGAAGCGGAACAGCGCGGGTTTCGCGCGCACGTTGGCGTAGACGAGGATCTTCCCGTCGGCCTGGAGGGCCAGGCCACTGACGTCCACCACGTCGAGCACGTCCTCGGGGGCGGTGTATTCGCGCACGCCCTCAGGGCCGAAGGTGACGTCGGGCTTGCCCTCGGCCGTGTAGGCCACGAGCTTCATCACGCCGTAGCCGGTGCCGCCAATCTTCACGTCCTGCCGCTCGCCCGCGAGCAGGAAGCCGCCGCCCGGACGGGCCACCATCGCGTGGGCCCGGCCGCCCACGCTCTTCGCGAGCCCCGACGTGCCGAACGTCAGGTCCTGGTTGCCGGCGGGACGGATGCGCACCGTCGCGAAGTCGTCACCGCCGCCGATGACGATGCTCGTGCCCTGGATCACGATGCCCTGCGCGGACTCACCGTTCGTGTACGCGCCGCCGATCCAGCTTCCCGCGGGGCTGCCCGCGGACGTGAAGGAGGTGTCGAGCGAACCGTCCGCCTTGTAGCGGATCAGCGCGAAGTCCTCGTCCAGGCCGTCCGACTTCGTCAGGAAGCCGCCCACGTAGAAGCGCCCGTCCGCGAGCGGCAACAGGCTGTGCACCGCGCCCCGGAAGTCGACGCTGCCCTCTCCTCCGAAGTGCAGCCGGGAGCGGCCCGTCTTGTTGAAGCTGGTGTCCAACTGCCCGTTGGCGGTGAGCTTCACCACGGCGAAGTCGCGCGAGTCGGACTTCGCGCCGCCCTGGGCGAAGCCCGCGACCAGCAGGCTGCCATCCGGGAACACCGCCACGGTGTCCGCGCGGTCGTCCTGTTCGCGCTGCCCGGGTGCCAGCGTCCGTGCCGGCATCCGCCTGGGTGCCAGCGTCTGGCTTCGTGCCCGGATCCGGGTCGCCGTCGTCGCCGCCACAACCTCCGCTGCCCGCGACCAGGGCGCCCGCCGCCAACGCCAACACGAGACTCCAACCACTTCGCACGTCGCGCTTCATTCGAGATGTCCCTTCCGGGGTGACAGGGACTCATCTGGGCACCCCCCGCACCTGGGGGGCAAGTGGGCCCTGGGGCTGGGATGCAGGGCCTGCACTCAGGCGTTCGCGCTCGTCACCACGGCGCGCTCCAGCCGTCCCGCCGCCAGGTCTTCCGGGTGGATCAGGACGTAGACCCAGTTTGTTCCCCAATGGAAGCCCGCGGGGTTGTCGTAGTTGATGCGCCAGAGCTGCATGTAGGGGGTGTGCCCGGAAGGTGGAAGGGGGTCCTCCTGCTCATCCAGCACCGCGCTTCGGTGTCCGCCCAGCCGGTGCACCCCCGCTCCCAGCTCATCCATGAGGAAGCCATCAGGATCCCAGTCGCTCCAGTGCTCCTGGAGCTCCGCGTCCTCCGCCAGGAGCGGTGCATCCCAGGCCCTTCCCCCTGGCAGTGACCAGCCTGACTCGAACGACATCCGCGCTTCCCAGGGCCCCACACTCCGGGGAAGGGGGAAGGAACGGGCGCGGGCCTCGGAGGGAGCCGGATACCACCGGACGCGAAACGCCTGGGAGAAAGGCCCTCTGTTTTTCAGGTCGAGCGCGAAGAGGCCGTGGCGCGGCAGCTCCGGAGGCAGGTCCTGGATTCGCGCGAAGTGAAGCTGCCCGAGGAAGCGGAAGCCTTCCCACCGAAGGTCCGCCTCTTCCGCGTACGGAGCTCCGCCAAACTTGCTGTCGAGAATCCCGAGCACCGGCTGCGCGGCACGTTGCCCCAACATCCGTCGCAACCAGGAAGTCCGCAGGGGCTGTTTTGAAACCCGCTCCGTTCGGACGTACGTGCACCTGCGCGGGGCGTCGTCGAGGAACCGCTCGACGCGGTCCAACAAACCCCGCGAGCGAGCGCGGAGCAACCGTCGCAGGTCTTCCGGAAGTTCAGGGCGCATGTCGTTCCACGGGCCTGGCCGGTGGGCGCTCCGCGGGTCGGAGGCACGCAGCCGTCAATGGCGAGAAATCTGCCCCAGCTGGCTCCGAGGCCGCAAGGCGAAGGAGATGACGGTGGATGCCGCATCGGGTGATGCGAACACCTTGGGCTCACGTACTCACCCGGTCAGGACTGCTTCGCTTCAGCGCCCTGGAGCTTTGGCTGCTCCAGGAGCCCCAGCGCCTGCTCCGCCCCCATCGCCAGTGCGACGGCGCGCTCGCCCAGCGCCTCGGGAAGTTCGGGCTCCGAGGGATTGATGCGGATCAGTCGCGCACCGGGATGCTGTTGCACCAGGTGCTCCATCCGCCAGCGCACCACGGAAGGCGTGTTGAAGCCGGCTCCGATTTCGATCACGAGGATCCGCGACTTGGCTCCTTCATGCAGCCACTGGCGAAAACGCTGTGCCTGTTCGACGTACGGCGCTTCCACGAAGCCCGCGTCGAGGCGCACGTTCATGAAGACAGCCCCTCCACAGCGGGGACAGCGTGGGATGGCCTCCGCACCGTGAGGAGCGCTCGCAGCCAGGCCCGAGCGTCCATCGCATGCGATGCGCGCGCCCCCAATTCCTCGCGCAGCCGAGCCTCGGTGCCGTCGAGCCGGAGCTGTTCGCCCAGGTCCCGCAGCAGGGTCGGGTGTTCCTCCGGCGGGGCAGGGGAGGGAGGCGTGAAGGGCGTGTCGAGCGACACGAGCGCGCGATAGGCCTCGAGGGCCAGTGCTGGGACGGGAGAAGACACGATCACCTGGATGGAAAGGGGGAGGGCCCGACGGTCAGAACTTGCCGTTCGCGTTCTTCCACTGGTCGCGAGCGGGCACGGGTTCGATGACGTCCCAGTGTTCAGCGATCTTGCCGTTCTCGACGCGGAACAGGTCGTAGAACGTCGTGGGCTTGCCCCCGAAGCCGCCCTCGCTCAGCACCAGCACGAAGTTGCCTTCGCCCAGTACCTTGTGGACGCGGTCGTACTTCATGGTGACGCCCGCCTGGGCCATGGCCTGGAGCGCCTGTCCCAGTCCGGAGAGTCCGTCCGCGATCGCGGGGTTGTGCTGCACGTAGCGGTCCCCGTCGAAGTAACCCGCGAGCTTCTCCATCCGACCGTGGACCAGGATGTCGTCCACGAAGCCCGCCACGAGCTGCTTGTTGGCCTCGGTCTTGTCCAGATCGGTGGCCTCGGTGGGGCCGTCCAACATCGTGTGGCCACTCGGGTTCGGCTGGGCCGGCTTCTCCTGGAGGTTGTCCCAGTGTTCGACGATCTTCCCGTCCTCGAAGCGGAAGAGGTCGAAGCCAATTTTGGGACCGAAGAAGTCGTAGTCGGTGTGGGCGAAGACGATGTCGCCGTCCTGGAACACCCGCACGGTGTTCACCCTGGCGGAGCCCTTGGGCAGCGCCTGCAGGAGCGCGCCGAAGCCGGCGAGTCCGTCCGCGGCACCCAGGTTGTGCTGGCGGTACTTGTCCGGATGGATGACGGCGACGGGCGCCGCCTCCCCGGTCTCGATGGCCTTGAGGAGCGCGACGACCTGCTGCTTCTGTTGCCCTGAGGCGCTCGTCGCGGCAGGTCCGTCATCACGGGTCGGAGCGGTGGCGCAGGCGCTGATCGAGAGCGCCGCCAGCGTCAGGGTGGAGGTGAACGACTTCTTGAGGAGGGAGGACATGCGCTTCTCCAGGGGACCGCGAGGTTGAATTGAAACCAATGCTGTTACGAATAGGGGCAAAAAAAGCGCCCGCGCCCCGGTGCTAGGGGGCGAGTGCCTGGACTTCCTTGACGAGGTCCGCGACGGTCGTGCGTTCGAGGTCCTTCTCCAGCGCCAGTTGCGCCTCCTCGAAGTGGCCGCCGAGCGCGGACTGGATGGTGCTCCCCACGGGACAACGGGGATTCGGCGTGTTGCTGTGGAGCGGGAAGAGGGTGCTTCCTTCCACGGCGCGGTAGATGTCGCGCAGGGTGATGCCCTTGGGGGCGCGTGCGAGCAGCCAGCCCCCGCCCACGCCCACCTGCGCGGTGACCAGCCTGGCATCCCGCAGCAGTGACAGCAGCCGCCGGATGACGACCGGGTTGGTGTTCACGCTCCCCGCGATGTGCTCCGACGTCATCTGCTCTCCGCCTCCGTGGGCGAGCAGGGTGAGGATGTGGATGGCGACAGTGAAGCGGCTGCTGGTGTTCATCGACGGCCTCGAACTGTAACCAAGGTAGTTTCCAATCGGGCGGCGGTCAAGGCCCCCCTTCGACTAGGTCTGAGCGAGTGCCTCGCTGACGAGTGGCCGGGCCTGCTCACGGATATGCGCGGACAGACTCTCCTCTCCGGCAGGGTCCAAGGCCTGACACGCTGAAGGGAAGGTCAGTTCGAGGTCGACCCGGACATCCAGCTCCACCTCGCCCACCAGCAGGTCCGCGTCGCTCCTTCCGCACTTCGAGAGCGCGCTGGCGATCCGCGCCGGGTTCACCAGTCGCGAGGCCCAGTCCTTCAGCTCCGACAGGGACAACCGCTGCTGGGGATCCCACGGGGCGCTCTCATCGAAGCGGGCCTCGTTGAACTCCTCGATCTTCCGCTTCACGGCGGCGCGTTGGCTGGGCGACGACCGCTGTTCGCTCTTGATGACCAGGCCCTCGGCCCAGTTGTCAGGGATGGGCGGAAGGCCCAGCAGTGCTGGGAGACGGGACAGGGAGCGCGTGGGCACGGCCTCCATCTCCGAACGCGTTCCCCGGCGGACGACAGGTGGCGTCACCACTCCTGCCTTGCGGGCCACCTCTTCCACGTCCCGGTGGGGCAGGAACTCCCCCTCATCCTCGTCGGAGCGGGCGACCAGGATGTCGAAGAGGATCCACTGGAGATCGGGCGCATACCAGATGCCTGTCTGCACGGGGGCCATGCCGGGCACGGCAGGCACTTCCGGGTGGGGATAGCGACCGCCCACCAGTTCTCCGTAGAGGTAGAGCCGCTCGCCCTGAGCACAGACCGTCTGCGCAAGCGCCCGCGCCGCGCTGCTCAAGGGGAGGCGTAGCAACTGCCATCCGAAGAAGGGCTCTTCTTCGGTGAGCCAGGCCTTGCGCTTGCCGAAGTGGACCTGCTCATCCTGGACCCCCAGAACGAGCTGGGCCCCATGGAGCTTCTCCAGGGCCACCCAGCTTCCCGAAGCCCCTGTCTGGCCCCGGTTGTGACCCACCGCGGCCATCTTCAAATAGGGACGAAAGAGCATGGGCTCCACTACCGCCCATCAGGTCTCCCGGATTCAAGCCCGGTGGGAGGGGCGGGAGTCGTATCGTGCCCGGCTGCATCCAGCGCGGGCATCCCTGCCTGCGTCCAGGAACCGAGGTCCCCCGCCATGAAGTGGACTGTCCTGCTCTGTCCCGCCGTCCTTGTCCTGAGCGCCTGCTCGGAAACGCCCGACCCCGTGCCTGTCGAGCGGCGTCCGCTCAAGGCGGTCCTGTTCCCCTACATCCCGGATTCGGCGGGGGACCAGTTCGCGAGCCTCAAGCAGCGGCTCGAGTCCGACTTCGAGCGGGCCCACGAGGACATCGACCTGGAGGTGGTGTTCGACGCGAACCTGGATGTCTATGACCTGGACGAGGGGGGCACGTTGAACCAGCTCCTGGGCACGGGGACGGGGGCCGCGCAGTTGGTGGAGGTGGACACGCTGGTGTTGGGCTCGCTCGTGTCGAAGGGGTGGATCCAGTCCGTCACACAGGAGGCGGGCGTCGTGCATTCCGCGGCCGAGGAGGCCGTCCGCGTGTCCGGTGAGAGCTACGGCGCGCCCACGTACCTGTGCACCAACGTCGTGTACTCGCGGAGCACGAACATCCGGTCCGCCACCGACAGCGCCTCGCTGGTGCGAATCCTCCGGGAGGTCTCCGCCGGCAAGCGCCCGCTGGCGACGAACTTCGACGGAAGCTGGACGCTGCCGTCCTCGTACATCGACGCCTGGGCGGACACGCATCCCGGGGATGCGCTCGCCAGCGCCATCTCCCTGCCACTGGACGCGAAGACGGTGGGGGCCTTCGAGGAGGTCGTCGACAGCTGCGCGAGCGAGACGGGCGCCAATCCGTGCCTGGATGGCACCTACGCGGACAACACGGTAGCGGAAGAGGCCTTCGCCCAGGAGCAGGCCAACGGCTTCATGGGCTACACCGAGCGCCTGTTCTACATCCTCCAGGCCCAGCCCAACATGCCGCTGCCGGAGGTCATCTCGGTGCCGCTCGGCACGGGCTCGGCCCCGGCGGTGTTCGTGGACGCGCTGGTGCTGAATGCGAACTGCACCGGGACGTGCGCGGAGGACGCGCGGGCCGTCACCCGGTTCATGCAGGCCCCGGAGACGCGCAGCCTCATCGCCTTCAGCAAGGATGGCCCCGAGGGCACCCGGCCCCGCTACCTGCTCCAGGCCAACCGCGCCTTCTACCAGCAGGAGCCCGCGCGCTCCGACCCGATGTACCAGAAGTACGAGCCCATCCTGGGGGGCGCAAGGTCCTATCCCAACCAGCGCTTCCCCGAGAACCGCAAGGCGCTCCAGGCCGCGCTGCTCGAAGACCTGCAGTAACAAGGCGGGGCGGGTTCAGCTCATCAGGTCGAGGGCGTCAGCGGCTCCCATCGCCAGCGCGATGGCGCGCCTGCCCAACGCGTAGGGAGGCTCGGGCTCCGAGAGGTTGATGCCGAGGACCGGGTGTTCCTCCGTTGGAGCAGGGGAGGGCCGGCGCGACGGTCAGAACTTGCCGTTCGCGTTCCTCCACTGGTCGCGAGCGGGCACGGGTTCGATGACGTCCCTGCGTTCAGCGATCCTGCCGTTCTGGACGCGGAATAGGTCGTAGAACGTCGTGGGCTTGCCGGCGAAGCCGCCCTCGCTCAGCACATTGTGGACGCGGTCGTACTTCATGGTGACGCCCGCATGGGCCATGGCCTGGAGTGCCTGTCCCAGCCCGGAGAGGCCGTCCGCGATCGCCGGGTTGTGCTGCACGTAGCGGTCCCCGTAGAAGTAGCCCGCGAGCTTCTTCATTCGGCCGTGGACCAGGATGTCGTCCACGAAGCCAGCCACGAGCTGCTTGTTGGCCTCGGTCTTGTCCAGGTCGGTGGCCTCGGTGGGGCCGTCCAGCATCGTGTGGCCACTCGGGTTCGGCTGGGTCGGCTTCTCCTGGAGGTTGTCCTAGAGCACCGAACAGGTTAGGTCACGCCGCGAGCTGGTAGCGCGCGGCGACCTCGAGGTTTTGGACGACCGCGAGTCGCCTGAGGTCAAAGAGGTTGCGGCGCGTGCCTCGATAACGGGCCTTCGGGCCCTGGCGGTTGGCGAGATGTGCCAGGCAATGCTCGACGCCGACACGTTCGCGGAGTTGTGCGCGGCCCGCGCGCGACTGGAGACGTGAGCGAAGACGCTTCTGGAGCCGCTCGTCGTCACCCATCGTGACGTTGCGCCCCCTTCCGGACGCGGCCTGGGTACAACTCGAGCGCAGCTTGCACGGCCCGCTGGCTTCCGGGTCGTAGTGCACGACGGCGCCGGGCTCGAAGGGCTCCACCTCGCCAGCAGGGCACGTGAGGGTGCCGTCGCGGATGTTCACTTTGAAGTCGCGCCTGCCGAAGAGTCCGGGCCTCGCGCTGGCTCCTCGCCACGGCCGGCAGACGACGTCGCCGCCGCTCTCCAGCACGTCTTCGGCCATGGTGCTGTTGAGGTACGCCCTGTCGATGAGGAGGACATCGGGGAAGAGCTCCTGGTGGGCCATGTCTTCCTGCAGTGCAAGGGTCGCCTCCTCTTCGGGGCGGTTGGCTGGCGTCACGGCGCAGGCGACCACGAGGTCGGTGTCGAGGTCGGTGCCGACGTGCTGCTTGTAGCCATTGAATCGCTTGCTCTTGCTCTTGCGCCCGTGGCGCATGTCGGCGTCCTCGATGGAGATGCGCCTGTCGGCCGCCACGCCCTGTCGAATCTGAACGCCGCCCTCGGGGCGCGGCTCAAGGTCCTGCGCCTTCACCTGCGCGAGCGCTTCGATGTAGCGAGTCAGCGGAGCCGCGACGCACGACTTCGACTGCTTCGCCACCCAGGCCATGAGACGGTCGAGCTGCCGGCCCAGGCGATTGAGTGCGTCGAGCTTCGCGTCGGGCGCGCTCCAGTCGATATCGAGGCCGGCCTTGATGCTGCTCGCCAGCAGCAACGGCGCATCGGCCTGCTGACACACCTCCTCGACGTCGGTTCCGAGCGCGAGCGCCATGCCCTCGGCCACCTTGCGGCCTGCGTGGCCGAGAAGGTTGAGGGTGTCCTCAACCCGCCCGGCCCCTTCTAAAGGGCGGCTATCCACCCCCACTCGCAGCGTCTTCGGCGTCTTCTTCGGGTCGAACCCCTTCGTCCGCTTCGCTACCTCGACGGTGCGCTCCAGCAGCCGGCGGTCCATCTCTGTCGCGATGAGTCGCTCCCTGAATTGCTGCAGCCCGCCCTGGGAGAAGGCTGGCTCGTCCTCGTCCGCACCGAGTCGGTCCAACACCATTCGCCACCGGCTGTCGGTGCCCGAGAGGCACACGGCTTCGGCGTCCGAGGTCTGCGTGTAGGCCTGCACCAGCAGCGCCATGCACATCATCGCGGGCGACTGCGGCGTTTGCCCCTGGCCCGTCTGTCGGTACATCGCTTCGAGCTCGTCCTGAAAGGCCTCGTCGAACAACTCGTGCCGATGCTCGCGCAGGAAGACGAAGAGCTTCCTGCTCTTCCCCGCGAGCTTCAGCAGGCGCTGCTCCCGGGCGCTCTGCTCCACAGTCGGCTTCCAGCGTTCCATGAGCCACCTCCGTGAGGTGGCGACCTGATCACGCGGCGCCAGCCCACGTCGATCGCTCGCGCAAGTACTCGACTTTCCTCGGGCGGAAACCTGATCGGCGCTCTAGTGCTCGACGATCTTCCCGTCCTCGAAGCGGAAGAGGTCGAAGCCAATCTTGGGACCGAAGAAGTCGTAGTCGGTATGGGCGAAGACGAAGTCGCCGTCCTGGAACACCCGCATGGTGTTCACCCTGGCGGAGCCCTTGGGCAGCGCCTGCAGGAGCGCGCCGAAGCCGGCGAGTCCGTCCGCGGCACCCAGGTTGTGCTGGGTTGAGTGTACTTGTCCGGGTGGATGACGCGCGAGCGGCGCCTGGCTCGCGACTACGAGCGTCACGAGCACTCATCCGAAACCTTCATCCACATCGCGATGACTGGCCTCATGTTGCGCCGCCTTGCATAGCAGCCCAATTCAACAGCACTAAAGGCCGACACGCCGAATGGAAGGCCTGCTCACGGTTGACCCGGACTTCCTCGGTCAGAGCAGACAGAATCGGGTGAGCCCTGGCCAGGACCCCATGGTGCATGAGCTTGAATGTGTCTAAGATGGAGGGTGGGGAGGAGATGATGGCGGACCCCTCAAGGGGCATGCTCGGAGGTGCCGCATCATGGCTTCGCACTGACCTATGTGGGCGCTGAAGAACCACACGGCGTATGCCGCTGAACGCAACTGGACGCGCGACAAGGATGGATTGCATTGGTGGCTCGTCGCTGTCAGGGCAACGTTCGACATCGCGCCCGGGGGGCGACTCGTCCTCGCGGATGCGCAGCCAGTTCCCGTGATGATGCCGGAATACTTCGGCGAGTTCGGCCAATCGAGCCTGCGCCATGACTCGGACCTCCTGGCCATGAAGCCAGGCACGGACGTGCTGGTCCATGCGCATGCGCACGCTCCGAAAGGCAGGCCCGCCGAGACGGTGCCCGTGTCGTTGCGTCTGGGGCAGCTCCACAAGGTACTGGTCGTGCATGGAGAGCGCACCTTCGTCAGGGGAATACTCGGGGTGGTGCAGAGTAGACCCCAGCCATTCAAGACCCGTCCGATTCGATATGAGTTCGCGTTCGGTGGTCACGATGTGTCCGACCCCGACCCCGGCAAACATCGCCTTGACGAGCGAAACCCAATCGGCTGCGGATTCGGAACCCGAGATGGCCATCTCGTCGGCAAGCCGGCCTGCACTCTTGAGTATCCAGCGGGGGACCCGGCAAAGATGGGCCCGGCGGGATTCGGACCCATCGACTCTTCCTGGCTGCCGCGGCGCAAGCTCGCGGGAACCTACGACGTACGGTGGGCACGGACGAAAAAGCCACTGCTGCCGGATGACCATGAACCCGCCTTCGCGCTGAGTGCTCCCGCAGACCAGCGGACAGGGAGACCTTTGGTGGGCGGAGAGCGTGTCGAACTCACGAACATGACACATGAGGGAGTGCTGCGCTTCGAACTTCCCAGCATCTTGATCGGCCTCACCACGCACATAGGCAGCCGGCGCCAGGAGCACGGTGCACGCCTGACCACGGTCCTCGTCGAGCCTGAAGAGCGGCGGCTCAGCCTGGTGTGGCAGGGGGCGCTGCACGTTCCAGCCCCGGACGCGGACTACCTCGACACGACGGAGATTGCCGAGCGGAAGGGCACGACATGACCGCCGAGGTCGAGGTGGTGGCCGTCGGTGCGCGCACTCCCGTCGGATATACTGCTGAGAGTAGTGCGGCGGCCGTGCGCGCAGGCATCTCCCGGTACGCCGAGTACCCCTTCCTCAGTGCACAGGGTGAGCCGGTCGTGGTCGCTTCTGACGGTCTGCTCGACCGGAAGCTGGAAGGGCGAGAACGGCTCGCGCCCCTGTTAGAAAGTGTGCTCGGACAGGTGGAGGAAAAGCTGGGCCCAGACGTCGTCCAGGGGTGCCGGATCCGGCTGTTGCTCGCGCTGCCCGAGGCGCGTCCCGGATTCTCCGAGGACGACGCGGTGTGGATTGCCAGCGCCATGAAGGCCCGATTCCGAGGGATGGACGCTCACACGAATGTCATGACGATCGGACGTGGGCACGCCGGAGCGATGCTCGCCATCGAGCAGGTGGCGAGAGAGAGCTCTAATGGAAGGGATGCCCTGTTCCTGGTGGCCGGCGCCGACAGCTACCACCACGCAGAGACGTTCATCTGGCTGGAGCGGGGCCGCCGGTTCGCGCAGCCGGGGGTTCGCGGCGGCTTCACCCCTGGCGAGGGAGCCGGGTGCCTCGCGCTGATGAGTGCGGGGCTGCGCCGCAGATTGCGGCTCCCCCGGCTGGCTGTCGTGCGTGGAGTGAGCACCGCTCAGGAACGCCAGCTGCGCGATAGCAGCACGGGCTCGTTTGGCGTCGGAATGGCACAGGCCGTGGAAGGTGCCATGGCGGGACTCGACCTGCCTCGCGAAGGCATCGACGACCTGTACACGGACATCAATGGCGAGCGATATCGCAGCGAGGAGTGGGGCTTCGCAGCGTTGCGGACGCCGTCAGTTTGGAAGTCCGCCGGCTACAGGGCCCCGAGCGACTGCTGGGGCGACGTGGGCGCTGCGTCTGGAGTGCTCGGAGGTATCCTGGCTGTCCGGGCTTTCGCACGAGGCTACGCGCGTGGCCCTCGGGCCATGGTGCTGGCAGGTTCTGATGGCGGGCTGCGCGGCGCGCTGGCCTTGCAATCACCGCAAGTGGAGTGAAGAGGAGGGAGCGATGACGAAGGTCTCAGTGAATGCGCCCAAGACTCCGGTCACCGAAAGCAGTAGTGGGGTTGCCGCAGCGACACTGCCCAACGTGTGCAAGATGCCCGGCCCCCCGGCACCCTTCGTGCCGACGCCGCTTCCCAACATCGGCAAGAGCGGAACGGACCCCAAGAAGTATTCGAAGACCGTGACGATAGATGGAAAGAAGGTGGCGATCCGGGGATCCACCTTCGGCTCCATGGGCGACGTGGCCAGCAAGGGGACGGGGGGCGGCATCGTCTCCGCCAACGTGGAGGGCCCGACGAGCTTCGTAGGCCCCGGGTCGATGGATACGAAGATCGAGGGAAAGAACGTCCAGTTGCTGGGCGACCCCATGCTCAACAACTGTGGGCCGGGCGGAAGCCCAGCCAACGCGGCGACAATGATGGGTGTGATCCAGGTGAGTGGACTCGTCACGATCGTCGACGGAAAGGACGTCTGCCCTGTCTGCAGGAAGACCCATGGCGCACTGGAAGAGACCCCCACGACGACCCTGGACGCCGCGCAACTGGCCCGGAAGCTCGGGCAGAAGGTGCGGACCAGTAACTCCTCCTTTCCTCCGACCATGCTCGGCGTGGTTCAGTGCAAATGCGGCAAGAAACAGAAGTACGCCGACCAGTCGGGCAGTACGCACTGGCAGCTCTACCAAAGCGTGAAGGAACTCGGCTGGGGCGCACCTGCCAGGGAGTCCGTGATCGATCCCGCGACTGGAAAGCCTGAAAAAAGCCAGAAGAACCGGGTCCGCGACTTCCTCCTGGAACGACACAGAAGCCAGGAGAAGGTGGTTCAGAACGCATGGGCAAGGGCCCATGTGCGCTTCGATAAATACACGAAGCGCGAGGCGTCGAACGCTTCCTATCCGCCGGGGTCCTGTGCTGCCCCCAAGGCGCTCATGCTCGTGTTGCAGGACAACGCCCATCCTGGGGCCATTACCGAGCGCTGGTTCCACCCCGAGAAGCTTTCGACAAGCGGGGAGATCAAGTACCTGGATGCAAAGAGCGGCAAACCGAACGAGCGGAAATTCGCCCATGGGGAAACCGTCCCCCCGTGTGGTGCGTGCGAGCTCATCATTCCCCTGCTGCTCTGCCCCGGAGATGAGAAAAAGCAATGTCAGCACACGTGAAAGAGTCTGAACTGGAGTCGCTGCTCCTGAGAGTCGTACCGGGGCTCGCGGATCAGTGGCAGGGGGCTACACCCGACGAAATCGAGCAGATTGAGCACCTCGCCGGGCGCCCCCTGCCTTCATTCTATCGGTGGTTCCTGTCCCGCATGGGCAACAGCATGGGGCGCCTGGCCTATCCGACCCTGGACTTCTCGGCGCAGCGTGCACTCGCCTGTCACGCGGAGAAGTGGGTTGCGTCCGAGCCACGGTTCCTCTTCATCGCGTACAGCTCCGACGAGGTGATGCCTCTGCATGCCTTCTATGACCTGGAGGCACCAGCGCGTGCGGATGCGCTGGTGACGGTGCGGGACGCCCTGGGCAATGAACAGCACGACCGATTCGAGACCTTCCGCGAGATGCTGGCGTGGGGCGCCTTCCTGCAGTTTCGGGTCGGCATCATGCCGCAGCAGTGTGAGGGCATGATCACCGGAGAGCCCGCTGGACTTCTCTCTCGGCTCGACCCCGTGATGAACCGCCTCGGCTTCACGCAGCCGGTGCCTACGGGCACCTATTGCAGGCTGTATGAACGGGCCGATGCCGCCATGATCTGTAGCAGCCCTCCGAGCGCGGATTTCGAGGGGAGCCAGGTCTTCACGCTCGGCGGCGGCGATGAGGGGACACTTCGGAGGATCTTGGGTGAGATCGCCACCGAGCCCTCTCTGGAGGTCGAAGTCGACGAGTGGACGCCGAAGCTCGGGTGAACGGCTCATCTCCCGCTGGGTGCCGTCACCTACGGCGGCACAGCTCAGCCCCCGCCCATCAAATCCCCCAGGTTCAGCCCGTACGGATCCGTCGTGGTGCGCCGGGGGGAAGAAGGCTCCACGGCCCCGTCCGCCAGGGGCGCCACGCGGATGAGCCCCGCCTCCATCAGCCGGTACACCGACCGCGACGCGGCCAGCTCTCCCATCGCCGCCGTGCGCAGCGCCTGGCGGATGCTCCGGCTGCCTCGCAGCTTCGAATACAGATACAGATCATCCGCCGTCAGGTCCGCCGGGGCAGGGCGGGGGATGGGTTCGAACACCAGCCTCCCATCCAGCGCGAACAGCTCATCACTCAACGCCAGCGTCAGCCCCACCTCCGCCTCGCGGTACAGCGCGTGCGCCTCCGGCACCGGGCCCCGCTCCAACACCTGCGCCGCCAGCGCCACCGCGTGGTCGTACTTGCGCGACGACAGGAACGCCCGCACCAGCGCCAGCAGCTCCGTGAACTCCGTGGACTCACCCACCTGCGGACCCTTCGCCCGGTGCGGCGCCAGCGCGCCCCGCCGGTACAGGTGCAGCACCCACCGCGCGGCGAACAGCGGGGCTTCCCTCGCGCTCGCCAGCAGCTCACCCAGCGTGGCCCCTCCAGCCGCCAGATCCAGCAGCACGTCCTCCTCCTCGGAGAAGGTCTCCACCGCGAACTCGCGGAACACGCGGAACGTCGTGTCCAGTCGGGGGAAGATCTCCCGGAACACCGCCCACTCGCGCAGGCGCGCCACCGCGTCCCGGTGCAGCGTCCCCATGGGCAACCGCAGCCCCACCGCCCGAGCAGACAGCGGCAGCCCCGGCGTGAACTCCACCTCGCCCGACTCCCAGGCGTAGCAGTCGAACAACGCCTCGCGCGCCTTGTGCTCCATCGCCTCGATGAGCTGCGACAGCTCCACGAAACAGCGCTGCACCAGGAAGGTGCCGTAGGGCAGGTTCGCCCCCTCCGCCGCCTCGAACGCCGCCGCCGCCCGGGGCGCGTCCAGGATGCGCAGGTTCACCAGCACCTGCGCCAGATGCTCTCTTGGCTCCGTGGAGGCCACCCCCACCAGGTGCCCGTCCCGCAGGTAGAACTCCCGGCGGACCGCGCCTCGCTCCACCCGCAGCGTCCCCTCCAACCCTGGCGCCGTGTAGAGCGGCGGCAACACCAACTGGAGCCGGTAGCTGGCCAGGTTTCCTGTGAACGCTTCCATCCGTGGGCGCCCTCCAAGGCGGGCTGATGCATCCGTCACCCACAGGGTAGCGACAGACCCGAGCCCTCTCAACCCCCCGGAACTGCTCGCATTTTCCTGGCCGGCGGCATTATTCCAGTGAAGGACCCGGCTTGGATGTCGGGCGTTCGCCACAGGGCGCCGCCGTCAACGGAAGGTTGCAGGGGCGCGGCGGGTATGCGAACGAGCCGTGTCCTCCACCCGTCAAAGGAATCGCAATCCCCATGCGCATTCTCTCAGGTGTCCAGTCGTCCGGAAGGCTGCACATTGGCAACTATTACGGGGCCATGCGGCAGTTCGTGCAGCTCCAGGATCAGGGCGAGGCCTACTACTTCATCGCCAACTACCACGCGCTCAACACCGTGCGGGAGCCGAAGCTCGCGCAGGAGCTGACGCGCGAAGCGGCGCTCACGTACCTGTCGCTGGGCCTGGATCCGAAGAAGGCCGTCCTCTTCCGCCAGAGCGACGTGAAGGAAGTCGCGGAGCTCTACTGGATCCTCGGCACCGTGGTGCCGCAGTCGAACCTGGAGCGCGCCACCAGCTACAAGGACAAGGTCGCGCAGGGCATCAGCCCGGACTTCGGCCTCTTCGCCTACCCGGTGCTGATGGCCGCGGACATCCTGCTCTACAGCGCGGACGCCGTGCCGGTGGGCAAGGATCAGATCCAGCACATCGAGTTCGCGCGCGACTGGGCCGTGAAGTTCAACACCCAGTACGTCCCCGGCTACGACCCGGCGGATCCGGACGGCAAGGAGCGGGGCCACTCGCCCGGCATCCTCAAACTGCCCGCCGCCTACATCCAGGAGTCCGCCGCGACGGTGCCCGGCATCGACGGGCGCAAGATGTCCAAGTCCTACGGCAACACGCTGGAGCTCTTCGGCGACGAGAAGGACCTCAAGAAGCGCATCATGTCCATCAAGACGGACTCCACTCCGGTGGAGGCGCCCAAGCCCACCACGGACGCGCCGCTCTATGACCTGCTCAAGCTGATGCTCCCGGCCTCCGAGTTCGCGGAGGTGGACGCGACCTGGAAGGCCGGCGGCAAGGGCTACGGCGACTACAAGAAGAAGCTGCTGGAGGCGTTCCACACCACCTTCGGCCCCGCCCGCCAGCGCCGCTCGGAGCTGCTCGCGGACCCGGGGGAGCTGGAGCGCATCCTCCAGGACGGCGCCCAGCGCGCCCGCGCCGAGGCCACCCGCCTGATGGACCAGATCCGCAGGGCCGTGGGAATCCCCTGAACACGCGTTCCTGTTCGAATGTTTGACCCACCTGGAAGGCACTGTTAAGGAGGTCTGTCCCCCCCGGCACGCGCTAAAGGCCGGAAATTCGGGCCCTTGCGAGATGACGAAGCCCCTCCCAACCCCCCCGAAGGACGCCGTCCGGTGAGCGAAGGTCGTAAGCCACCACCGCCTGACGACCTCCCACCGGACCCGGACGGGGAGGGGACGCCGCGCACACCCGCCGATGCCTTCCGGGTGGCGCTGCCCAATTTCGAGGGGCCCCTCGACCTGCTGCTCCATCTCATCAAGGAGCATCGGGTCGACATCTTCGACATCCCGCTGGCGCTCATCACGGGGAAGTACCTGGAGTACCTGGAGCGGATGCGGGAGCTGAACCTGGACATCGCCGGGGAGTTCCTGGTGATGGCCTCCACCCTGGCGCACCTGAAGAGCCGCATGCTCCTGCCCCGGCAGGACGCGGCCCAGGTGCCCGAAGGGGCGGACGCGCTCGCGGCGGTGGAGGAGGCGCAGGACCCCCGCGCGGAGCTGGTGCGCAGGCTCCTGGAGTACCAGAAGTACAAGGACGCCGCCGAGCACATGGCCAAGCAGGACATCCTGGACCGGGATGTCTTCACGCGCCGGGTGCCGGTGGAGGCCGTGCCCATCCCGGACGATGAAATCGGGCTCCAGGAGATCTCGGTCCTGAAGCTGGTGGAGGCGCTCGACCGGGTGCTGGAGCGCCTGACGCCCAAGGTGCAGCACGAGGTGGTGCTGGAGCGGGTGAGCCTGTCCGAGGCCATCCTCCGGCTGGCCGACCGGCTGCGCAAGGACGGGCAGGTGGTGTTCGAGGCGCTGTTCACGGAGGCGGCCACGCGCCAGGAGGTGGTCATCACCTTCATCGCCATGCTGGAGATGGTGAAGCGCCGCCTCATCAAGATTTCCCAGGCGGAGCCCCTGGGTCCCATCCAGGTGATTCCCAACGGGGACGCGCTGGAACAGCTGCGCCCCACGGAGGTTGACGAGAGTGACTACCGGTAACGGTCCCGACGACGGTGACGAGACGCCCGCCCCCGGCACGCCCGGAGGCCCCGGCCAGTTCTCCGAGGAGGAGATCGCCGCCGTCACCGGCCCCGGTCCCGACGACGCGGAGCTGGACGGGGTGGAGCCCGCCGCCATCGAGGAGGACTCGGACGACAACGTCCCGGACCTCCAGAGCTCCTTCGAAAAGCTCGTCTCCAAGAGCCGCAACCTGTCCGCGGACCGCATCCGCACGGTGCTGGAGAGCGTGCTTTTCGTCGCCGAACGGCCCCTGTCCGTGGACGAGCTGTACCAGGCGACCGGCATCCACCGGGAAGCCATCACCCAGGCGCTGGATCAGCTCTCCGGGATCCACAGGGAGGGCATCAGCGGCATCGTGCTGTACGAGGTGGCGGGCGGCTGGCAGTTCCGCACGGACCCCCATTCCGCCGAGTACGTCCGGCGCTACCTCCGGGTGAAGCCGCAGCGTCTGACGCGGGCCGCCGTGGAGACCCTGGCCATCATCGCCTACCGGCAGCCTGTCACCCGGCCGGAGCTGGAGGACATCCGCGGCGTGGACTGCGGCGCCGTCTTGAAGGCCCTGATGGACCGCAAGCTGGTGAAAATCCTGGGCAAGCGGGAAGAAGTCGGCCGCCCCATTCTTTATGGAACCACGCGCGAGTTCCTGGAGTTCTTCGCGCTGAAAGACCTGTCAGCGCTCCCCACGCTGCGGGAATTCCATGAATTGACCCAGGAGCACCGGGACATCGTGGAGAAGGAAGTGGCGCCGCCAGTACCCGTGGCGTTGGGGACGGTCCAGGCGCTGTCGGACCCGGGTTTCACGAAGCGGATGGAGAAGAACGAGGCGGCCAGTGAGGCCGCCCTGGAGGAGCTGGAAGAGGCCATGGCCGCCGCGGAGCGGACCCAGAAGGTCAGTTCCAGCGCCCTGGAAAGCCCCCCATCACCCTTGAAGGGTGATAGCGAGGGCCCCAAGCCCGAGTGACGGGCCGAATTGGAATGGAAGAAGGCTAAGGCATGGCGGCGGAACGTTTGCAGAAGTACCTGGCTCGCGCGGGAGTGGCATCGCGCCGGCACGCAGAGGAACTCATCACCAGCGGTCGGGTGGGAGTCAACAACGAGACGGTGACGGAGCTGGGCAGTCGTGTGACGCCGGGCGAGGACCTGGTCACCGTGGATGGGAAGCTCGTCACGCCGCCGGAAGAATCGTCGTACTACCTGCTCTACAAGCCCATCGGCGTCGTGACGACGCTGTCGGATCCGCAGGGCCGTCCGACCGTCGCCAACTACGTGGAGGAGACGGGCCGTCGCCTGTTCCCCGTGGGCCGCCTGGACTACGACGCGGAGGGCGCGCTGCTCTTCACGGACGACGGAGCGCTGGCGCACAAGCTCACGCACCCCAGCTTCCAGGTGCCGCGCACGTACCTGGCGAAGGTGAAGGGCGTGCCGGACATGCCCACGATTGAAAAGCTGCGCGGCGGCGTGCGTCTGGAAGACGGCATGGCGACGCCCGTGTACGTGGGCATCTTCGAGAAGGTCGAGCGCAACACCTGGCTGAAGATCGTCGTGGCCGAAGGCCGGCCGCACCTCATCAAGCGCCTGTGCGCGGCGGTGGGCCACCCGGTGGTGCGCCTGTTCCGTCCGGCCTACGCGGGCATCGGCGTGGAAGGCCTGCGTCCCGGCCAGCTGCGGCAGTTGAAGCTCGCGGAGGTGACGCAGCTCAACGAGGTCGCGGAAGGTCGCGCGCAGCCCGCGGAAGCGGAGATGAAGCTGCCGCCGCGCCGCCACGGCCGTGCCGCGCCGGGCTTCGACGGTCCGGACGACGACGATGTCGAGCTGTCCATGGACGACGAGCTGCCGCCGCCTCCGCGCAAGTCCGCGGCCAAGGCTGCCAAGGCGGACCGCGGGGACAAGAAGGCCCCCACGGGTCCGAAGACCCGCGAGGCCCGTCCGGAGCGCAAGGAGTGGAAGGGCGTGCAGGACGGTGGCACGCGTCCGCCGAAGTTCGCGGTGCGCGGTGCGACGCTGCCCTCCGAGGGCGAGGACATGGAGGAGGGCTTCGATGACTCCGACGTGCCGACGTTCGACGATGAGGGCGAGGAAGTGACGGAGCCGAAGGCCGCTGCGGGCCGGGGTGCTCGCGCTTCCGAAGGCAAGCCCGCGGGGGCTCGCGGCGCTGGTGGTGGTTTCGGCAAGCCGGCCGGTGCGGGTCGTGGCGGGGACGAGGGTGCTCCTCGGGGCCGCTTCGCGAAGTCGGACGGTGAGCGCGCGCCTCGTGCGGGTGGCTTCGGCAAGCCGGCCGGTGATCGCGCGCCTCGGACGGGTGGCTTTGGCAAGCCGGACGGTGAGCGGGCTCCTCGTGCGGGTGGCTTTGGCAAGCCTGCCGGTGGCAGCCGCTTCGGCGGTGACGAGGGTGGTGCTCCTCGCGGCCGTTTCGCGAAGTCGGACGGCGATCGCGCGCCTCGGGCCGGTGGCTTCGGTAAGCCGGCGGGTCGCTTCGGCAAGCCGGACGGTGAGCGGGCTCCTCGTGCTGGTGGGTTCGGCAAGCCCGCGGGTGGCAGCCGCTTCGGTGGCGACGAGGGTAGTGCTCCTCGCGGCCGTTTCGCGAAGTCGGACGGTGATCGCGCTCCCCGGTCCGGTGGTTTCGGCAAGCCGGCGGGTGATCGCCCGCCTCGTGCAGGTGGCTTCGGTAAGCCGGCCAGTGGCAGCCGCTTCGGTGGTGACGAGGGCGGCGCTCCTCGCGGCCGTTTTGCCAAGCCGGACGGTGATCGCGCTCCCCGGTCCGGTGGCTTCGGCAAGCCGGCCGGTGATCGTCCGCCTCGCGCGGGCGGCTTCGGCAAGCCGGCCGGTGGCAGCCGCTTCGGTGGTGGCGAGGGTGGTGCTCCTCGCGGCCGTTTCGCGAAGTCGGACGGTGATCGTGCGCCTCGGGCCGGCGGCTTCGGTAAGCCGGCGGGTCGCTTCGGCAAGCCGGACGGTGATCGTGCGCCTCGGGCCGGCGGCTTCGGTAAGCCGGCGGGTCGCTTCGGCAAGCCGGACGGTGATCGTGCGCCTCGGGCCGGTGGCTTCGGCAAGCCGGCGGGTCGCTTCGGCAAGCCGGACGGTGATCGCGCGCCGCGCGCTGGTGGGTTCGGCAAGCCGGCGGGTCGCTTCAGCCGTGACGAGGGCGGTGCTCCCCGTGGCGGCGCCCGGTTCGGCAAGCCGGCCGGTGGGGCTCGCTTCAGCAAGCCCGCGGGTGGCAGCCGCTTCGGTGGTGGTGAAGGCGGTGCTCCTCGCGGCGGTGCCCGGTTCGGCAAGCCGGCCGGTGGGGCTCGCTTCGGCAAGCCCGCGGGGGCTGGCGCGTCGCGCGGCGAAGGCCGTCCCGAGCGTCGTGAGTGGAAGCCCCGTGGCGAGGACTCCGGCAGCCGGGGTCCCCCGCGCGCCAGCCGTGGTGGCGTGGGCCGTACGCCCCGTTCCCCGAGTGCGAGCGCGAGCCGCTCCGGCGACTCCGCCCGGCCCACCGGCGAGCGCATCGTGCGCGCCGGCATCCGCAAGGGTCCTCCGGGCGAGGGGGGCGGCGCCAGCAAGGGCGCCGGCTTCTCCAAGGGTCCCCGCCGTCCTCGCTAGGACATCCATCCTCCCGGGTCGTGCCGTCGGTGGGCGGCCCGGGGGGGCGTTGATATAACCGCCGCCTACCTCCACCGTCCGCCTCTCCGGGAGAACGATGCGACCCAGCGTGCGCCCCCTTTTCCTCGCCCTGGCCCTGCTCGCCGGGTGCAACGGCAACAGGGATCAGCTCCTCGCGGAGATCCAGGACTCCCGTCCGGAGATCCGCGCCGCGGCCGTGAAGAAACTGGCCGACCAGAACAACGCGGACGACCTGGTCCTCTTCACGCGCGCGGCCAAGGACCTCTCCGCCATCGTCCGCGGTGAGGCCGCGGGCGCGCTCGGCGAAAGCCAGGACCCCCGCGTGGTGGACCTGCTCGGCGAACTGCTCGAGGACGCGGACGAGTCCGTGCAGGGCAAGGCAGCCCTGGCGCTCGCCAAGGTGAAGAGCGACAAGGCCAAGGCCTACCTCACGCTCCAGTACGGACGCCGGGGCCGCGCCACGCGGCAGATCATCGTCCAGGCCCTCAAGAGCGCGAACGTCCCTGGCGCCATGGCGACCGTCGTCGCCGCGGAATCCAAGGGCCTCTGGGAGCGCAACCTCCTGGCCCTCACCGAAGGCGCGCTCCCGGAACGCGTGGGCGCCGCGGAAGAGCTGGGCAAGAGCGGCCGTTCGGAGGCCATCAACCGGCTGCTGCCCATGGTGCGCGACAGCCAGGTCATCCTCGCCGCCGCCGCCGTGCGCGGACTGGGCGACGCGGGCGATCCCCGCGCCGTGGCGCCCATCGCGCTGCTGCTCGACGAAAGCTTCCCGGAGCTGCGCGAGTCCGCCATCAGCGCGCTGATGAAGCTGCAGGATCCGACCTCCGCCACGCGGCTCCAGGCGGTGGCGGTGGAGAAGAGCGCGGTGAGTCCGCTCGCCACCGACGCCATCCTGACCTTCCAGCGCACGCCGGCCACGGACGCCGCGCTGTGCGCCATCGCGCTCGACGGCGCGCGGGCGGAGGCCGAGGAAGCAGGCCGCGCCATGCGTTCGCGCGGCGGCTGCCCGGCGGATCCCATCGCGGACCGCCTCTCCCGGCCGGCCTCCGCGGCGTCGGGACTCCAGGCGGTGGTGGGCCTGGGCCCAACGGCGAAGGCGCTGCTGCCCAAGGTGACGCCGTGGCTCAACCAGCCGGACGTCGCGCTGCGCACGCTCGCGGTGGAGGCGGTGACGAGCGTGGGCGATGCCTCCGTGGCCCCCGCGCTCCAGAAGCTCTACGAGCAGGAGGTCGCCGGGCTCGCGACGCTGCGCGCGGACTGGGTGCCGACCGCGCTGCCCCTGAAGTACAGCGCGGAGCTGGATCCGGCCGCCCCGCGTCCTGCGTCGAAGAAGGAGGACAGCAAGGCGGGCAAGCACGCGCAGCTCTTCGACCGGCTCCAGGCGCTCAACGTGGCGCGGGCGAAGGGGGCAGGGCGCGCGGTGGTGGCTCCGCGCGTGCCTTCCGAGCTGAGCGACGACGTGGATCCCTCGAAGCTCGAACCGTTGGCCAGGCTGCTGACGGGGCTGGGCGCGGTCAAGGCTCCCGGCGCGCTGGAGGTGCTCAAGGGCTACACGAACGACGCCAGCCCCGTGCTGCGCGCGGCGGCCCTGGTGGGACTCGCGTACGTGGGGCCGGAGGGCGTGGAGATCACGCGCACGGCGCTGCTGGAGCCCGACCGCGAGCTGCAGAAGACGCTGGCGTTGGCGCTGGCGGAGCAGGGCGAGAGCGGACAGGTGGCGCTGGTCGCGGCGCTGCCGAAGATGGGCAGTGAGAAGCTGGTCGTCCTGGATGCGCTGACGCGCGCGGGCCCGCCGCCGGCCTCCACGTCGGAGATGCTCCAGGTGGTGGTGAAGGAGGGTGGGGCGGAGGCGGCGCTCGCGGCGATCCTGCTGGGCCGGATGGGCGCGAAGGACGCGGTGCCCACGCTGCTCAAGTCGCTCGACGACTCCAACAGCGTGGCCCGGCGCGACGTGCTGCTGGCCCTGGGCGCCATCGGCGACGCGAAGTCAGCGGAGAAGGTGGGACGCGACCTGTACCACGACCTGCCGGAGATCCGCGCCGCGGCGGCCACGGCGCTGCGCAAGATGAACACGGGCGCGGAGGCCGAGCCGCTGGATGCGCTCAAGGGTGACTACTTCCGCGAGGTGCGGAACGCCGTGGGCGCGACCCCGACGAAGGACGACAAGGTCGCTGGCGGAGCGCGGTGAATGGAGCTGCGCGCGCTCAAGGACAAGGCGACCGAGGCCTTCACCAAGGGCCGCTTCTCCAAGGCCGCGGAGCTGTACGAGGACTACTGCCGCGCTGAGCCGAAGGACCACCAGAGCCGGCTGCGCATGGGGGACGCCTGGTCCAAGGCCGGTCAGCGCGACCGCGCCGTCACCGCGTACCAGTCCGCCGCGGAGGGCTTCGCGAAAGAGGGCTTCCTGCCGCGCGCCATCGCCGCGAGCAAGCTGATCCTCGAACTGGATCCGGCGCACCAGGGCGTGCAGCAGATGCTCGCGGACCTGTACGCGCGAAGGGGCACACCGGCCACGTCCCGGGCGAAGCCGAAGGATGGCGCGCCCGCGACGCCGCAGGACACGCCCAGCCTCATCACCCAACGCGAGGTTCCGCCCGGCGCCGTCGGTCTGGCAGGGAAGGGCGCTGCGTCGGGCCTTCCTCCCACGGGGTCGCCGGGTCCGGCCTCCGCCGATGCGGCAGGCACGACGGGCTGGGCGTCCGCGCCGAGCGCGGTGCGAACGACTCCCGCGCCGCTGGAGGCAGGAGGCGCGTCGCTCGACCTGTCGGATTCGCTGCCGCCCGAGCTGGCCCTGACATCCGCGGCGTCCACCGAAGCGCGAAGCCCCCCGGTGCCCGAAGACACCGAGGTGGTCCTCTCCGTCGAGGTGGAGGTCGAGCCCCAGCATGACGAGCCCGGCTGGGACCTGACGCCCGAAGCTCCGTTGGAACCGGAAGCCTCCAGCTCCATCAACCCCATCCCCCCACGGGACACCGCCGAGAGCCAGCTCCCGGTGCCCCCCGCATCCACGCCTTCCTCCGTTGCCCGGGACCGCCAGCCTCCAGGCATGTCCGTCCGCGTCGCACCGCCGCGAACCCCGCCGTCCCCCGCCTCCATGCCCGAGCTTCCGCAGATCCGGACCCCCAGCGGACGCTGGCAGGCCCTCGCATCCCCCATCACCGGGCCTGACGTGCCCGCCGCGACGCCCCCGGCCGCCGCCGCGCCCAGGCCGTCCGCGCCTCCCGGCATGCGTCCCCGCCGCACCGACGCTGCCGCCACGCCGACGGCCCCCACGCCCGCCGCTGGCGCCACGGTCGCGCCCACCACCGCCGGTGCCCCCGAGCCCTGGCGCGCGTCCCTGCGTGTCTCCAGCTTCACGGAGCTGGAGATTGAAGCGGACTCGCTGCTTCACGCGGTGGAGCTCGCGGCCCAGCGCGGGGTCGCCGACGGCGCACCGGAGGAGGAGCCCGTCTACGAGCTGACCGAGGAAGCCGGGCCCGCCGCCGGAAGCTGGGACGCGCTGCCGTCCATCCCGCTCTTCTCCGACCTGCCGCGCGAAGCGTTCATCCAGCTCTTCGAACGCTGCCCGCTGCGCCGCTTCGGCCCCGGCGAGCGCATCCTCGCGCAGGGCAGCCACGGCGACGCCTTCTACGTCATCTGCGAAGGCAGCGTGCGCGTCTTCCGCGAGGACAACGGCCACCGTCAGGACCTGGCCACGCTGGAGGGCGGTGCCTTCTTCGGCGAGATGGCGCTGCTGTCCGGCGCCCCGCGCGCCGCGTCCGTGGAGTCCGCGTCCGACGACACGCAGGTGCTGGAGATCTCCGCGTCGGTGCTGGCCACGCTCTCCCACAGCCATCCGCCCGTGGCCCAGGCCCTCAAGAAGTTCTGCCGCGAGCGCCTGCTCACCAACGTGATGAACGGCTCCGCGTTGTTCCGCCCCTTCAACCGCAGGGACCGGCGTGGCCTGGTGGAGCGCTTCCGCGCCCGCGACGTGGAGCGCGGCGACGTCATCATCCGCGAGGGCGACGCGACCGACGGCCTCTACGTCGTCCTCTCCGGCGAGGTGGACGTGCTCAAGAACGGCCACGTGCTGTCGCGCCTGAAGGAAGGGGACCTCTTCGGAGAGATCTCCCTGCTCCAGAAGACGCCGGCCACGGCCACGGTGGAGGCCGCGCGCCACACCACGCTCCTGCGCCTGCCGCGCGAGGACTTCGACTCGCTCATCTCCAGCCACCCGCAGGTCCTGATGCTCGTCTCGGACCTGAGCGATGAGCGCCTGCGCCGCACCCAGCGCCTGCTGGACGCCGCGACGGACGCCGCCGGTCTTCCGCTCGAAGACGACGAGGACGACCTCATCCTCGTCTGACGGCGTCAAGGAACCCGACCCCACGGGTCTGCCTGGCGCCCCTCTCCCCGAGGACCGACCATGCGATGGGGCAGGACAGCGGGTTGTGGCCCCCAGGAGCGCCCGCTATCCTCACGGGCATGGCTGGAGGCGGGGCGCCGCACGCGATAGCGGGACTGGGGCCCGACGATATCGCCGAGCTGGAAGCCATCGGCTCGCAGCCCGGCTACGACGTCTTCCTTCCCCAGGCCCGCGCGCTCGAAGGTGCCGTGGAGGAGTGCCGCTCCAACATCGCGCTCTCCTTCCACAACACGAAGCGCGGCGTGGACAGCGTGCTGGCCCACGAAGCGGAGGTGGCCACGCTGCCGGGCGTCAACGTGGAGCACCTGCGCGAACTGCCGCTGCTCGCCCAGGGCCTCGCGTGGGCCGCGTTGCAGGTGCAGCGCGACATGCGGGCCAGCGCCTTTGGAGCCCTCTTCGAGCGGGCCCAGCACCTGCGCCGCAAGCTGCTCAAGACCGCCGAGGCGCTCGCGGAAGCCGCCTTCCTCACCCCCGCCGACGTGGAGGCCAGCCGGGGCGAGGGCCACCGCGATGTGGTGGGGGACTGCCTGGGACTCGTGGCGCTGTTCCGGCGCAACGAGGCGAAGCTCACCGGCCGCTCTCCGGTGACGCCCGAGGACGTGGACGAGGTGGAGCGCGTCGCGGAGCAACTGCGCGCCCTGCTCGCGTCCCCCGGCGAAGCCCGCGAGCACGAATCCTCGCCGCTGCTCTTCGAGGCCACGGAGGTGAGGGATCGCTTCTGGACGCTCCTCACGAAGCGCCACGACTTGCTCTGGCGCTGCGGCGCGTGGCTCTTCGGCCGGGACGTGGACATGCACGTGCCGCCGCTCCAGTCCCGCCACCCGCTGGTGCGCGCCGTCGTCCCCACGTCCATCGAACGCGGGCCGCAGCAGACGCTCCGGCGCATGGACTCGCGGCCGCAGAGCGCGCCCGCGCCGGAAAGCAGCTCGATGCGCTCCAAGGTCCGCTTCATGGTGAAGGTCGGCTTCGACTTTCCCTCGCGCTAGACACCCATGCCTTTCGACGTGAAGGACATCCTCCGGCAACTGGACGCGGGCTTCGCGCACGAAGGCGGCGCGCCGCCCTGGTGGCAGGAGAGCTGGGAGGATCCGGAAGGGTTCGCCACCGCGCTCTCGGAGGCCCACGCGGGCCGGGGCGTGCCTCCTCCCAAGAGCCGTCCGGGCCAGCAATACGACTTCTTCCACGACCTGGTGGTGCGCCACGTGGGCCTGGAGCGCCCCGCGTTCCGCACCCACGCGCGCATCCAGGGCTGGCAGAACGTGGGCTTCCGCACCCTGCACGACCTGGCCGCGCGCCGCGCCAGCGAGTGGGCGGAGCAGGGCGTGGAACCGGGCGCGAAGGTGTGCCTGGTGTACGGCGTGGGCCAGGAACTGCTTGTGTCGCTGCTGGCCACGCTGCGGCTGGGCGGCTGCTTCACGCTCCTGCCGCCCCTGGGCCCGCGCGCCATGGCTACCCGGCTGGAGGCCCTGACGCCGGACTTCATCGCCGCGGAGCCGCACCAGCTCCCCATCCTCCGGGGCCACGAGAAGCTCCTGCTCAAGAGCCGGGGTGGGGGAGCGCCCGGCTTCACCTCGCACACGTACAAGCCCGGGGACGTGGTGGGGCTCATCTTCTCCCCGCTGGTGGATCCGCCGCACACCCCCGTGTCCCTCACCGCCGAGGACGCCTGGAAGGGCGCGCTGGGCGACGGGATGCTCACCTTCGGGCTCGCGCCGGGAGACGTGCTCGCGGCGCCGGACTTCCCGGTGCTCCAGCACCTGCCGGCCCTGCTGTTCGCCACGCTGCTCCGGGGCGCCACCTACCTGCACCTGGACATGGCGGACCTGGAGCACAACCCGGCGCCCCTCTTGGAGGCCCCGCTGCGCGCCCTGGGCGTGACGCCGCGCCTCCGCGACCTCTTGCTCAAGCACCGCGTCGGGGCGATGCGCAACGTGCTGCACTGGTTCCGCGACCCGGAGGAGCCCTACGACGCGCAGGCGTGGCGCACGTGGGTGAAGCAGTGCGGCCTCCAGGCCGTGCCGTCCTCCAACATCCTCATCGACGCGGCGGCCGGCGGCGCGGTGCTCGTGTCGTCGCGCGGGGTGAGTGATCCGCACGCGGACGTGCACACGGAGGTCTTCCCCGTCCCGGGCCGCGCGTGGACGCTGAAGGACCCGAACCAGAGCGGGCAGGGCGCCCCGACGGACGTGGGCGCCTTCACGCTCCTGCCCGACAAGGGCCGTCCTCCTGGCCACGTGCTGCTCGCGCGGATCCGCTCGCGCTACCACTACGGCGGCACGCAGGGCTTCCGGCACGATGGCCGCACCTACCCGGCGAAGGAGGTGACGGCCGCGCTGGAGGGTCTGCCCTTCCTCATGGGGACCAGCGTGGTGCCGGTGTCCACCGGGGGGCTCGCCAGCCAGTCGCGATTCATCCTCCTGGCGTTCACCGGCCATGAACCCGCCCCCCCGGAGGGCGAGCAGGAGATCAAGCGGCGCATCGAGATGCTGCTGGGTGGGGACTTCCTCCCCGACCGGATCGAGTTCTTCCCGCTCTTTCCACACCGCAAGAAGGGCGCCGTCGACGACGCGTGGTGCGCCTCGCAGTTCTTCACCGGCGCGCTGCACCGCAAATCGACGGACCCGATGTTCCAGGCCCTCACCGCGCTGCGAGGACGGCTGCTGGAAAGCGCGGGCAACCCGGGCGAAGATGGCCCGTCGTCAACAGGCTGAAAGGGGCAGGACATGGGTGTCCAGGTCGTGATGGGCGCGATGCTGCAATGCAGCTTCGGGGTGGCGCCCTCGTCGCTGATGGTGCTTCCCACGAACAAGGTGATGGCCACGACCCCCGCGGCGAACATCATGGACAACAAGCCGTTCATGAACGTGCTGCCCTTCGGCATGTGCTCATCCATGGCGAACCCCATGGTGGCCGCGGCCACCGCGGCGGCCCTGGGCGTCCTCACCCCCATGCCCTGCATCCCCGCCACCGCGGCGCCCTGGGTGCCCGGGTGCCCCAAGGTGCTCATCGGCAACATGCCGGCGCTGGAGAGCAACTCCAAGTGCATGTGCAGCTACGGCGGCGTCATCCAGGTCGTCTCCCCCGGACAGATGGTGGCCATCGATGGGTGACGCGGCGCTGGCCATCGAAGCCGTCGACTTCACGCTGCTCGACGCGCCCTTCACCGGCACGCCCGTGCCCATCGATGAGACGGAAGGGCCGGATCCGCGCATGGAGGCCATCACCGGCCTCGTCGCCAAGGGCTCCTACGCGGACGCGGCCCGCGCGGCCGAAGCGCTGCTGCGCTCAGGCGTGCGCGACGTGCGCCTCCTGGGGCCGTACCTCTTCGGCCACTTCGTGGCGGACGGCATGAAGGCGCTGCCCGTCCTGTTCCGCTCCCTGTCGCGCAGCCTCACGGAGAACTGGGACGCCTTCGGCCCCCCGGGCAAGAAGCCCATCTTCGTGGACACCGGCCTGCGCTGGTTGCTCAAGATGATGAGCAAGACCCTGGAACACCACACGCGCCTCAAGGACGCGCAATGGCAGGCGTGGAACGCCGCCGGCAACCGCGAGCCCATTGAAGAGGCTTTGCGGATGGGCGACCCGCTCATCGCCGCCCTGGGCGCGCTGCCCAAGAGCGCCTGTGTGGACCCCCTCCGCACGCTGCTCGGCACCCTGCGCTCCCACGCCCAGGGCGTGCCGTACCTGCCCCCGCCCGAGGATCCCCAGGCGAAGGCGCTCGCGCTCGCCCCGGACGAGGAGGACGACGACGACGAGGATGACGGCGACGACGAGGAGGTCCGCCCCGCCGCCAAGGCCCGCCGCCGCGCCGCCGTCCCGGAAGCGGACGCGGGGCCGTCCCTGCCCATGTCGCCCGCGCTCGCGCAACTGGTGCGCAAGCTGTCCGCCTTCGAAGCGCTGGTGGCGAAGGAGGACTTCGTGAAGGCGAGCGTCATCGCCGTGGACGTGCTCGCCACCGTGGAGCGCTTTGATCCGCGCGTCTACCTGCCCATGCTCTTCTCCGGCTTCTTCAACGGCCTGAGCCAGCATGCGGACGCCATCGAACCGATGCTGCACGGCACTGAAACCCTGGGCTTCCGCGCCCTGGATCAGCTCTACCGCGTGGACCTGGACGCGTTCCTCGTCTCCCCGCCGCGCCAGGCGCGCAACCCCGGCTACGAGGAATAGCGTCTGTCTCCCCCCATGGAAGCGGAGCGCGAACAGCCAGGCCGCAAGCTCACCGTCGAGGAGCGCATCAGCGAGCGCATCCGCAGCTTCGACGTGCCCGCGCTGTTGGATCTGCTCGCCAAGGAAGGCTACGGCGACGCGGAGGTGGAGTTCCGCAGCCACCGCAGCACCCTGCACCAGCAGCACCTGGTGCACGCCATCGAGTTCACCCGCCAGCCGCGCAAGCGCGTGGTGATCACCGTCAACCTGGGCCTGCTCAGCCTCCAGACGCCGCTGCCGTCCTTCCTCTTCCAGGCCATGGACCGGCTGGAGCACGATGTGATGGCTGACTTCCTGGGTTACTTCGACCACCTGCTACTGCGGACTCGCTTCGCGGGTCAGTTCCCGGATCGCGACGAATCCCTGCTGCCCGGTTGGGAGCACTCCACCGCCCACCGCCTGCGCCTGTTGCGGCTCGCGTGCCCCAGCAGCCTGCACTGGCTCTTCGCCAAGGTGTTCCCGGAGGCGGAGGTGGTGGTGCGCCGCGAAACGCGCCGACAGCGCATCGAATCCAAGGGCATCCGCCTGGGCGCCGCCGCGCTCGGGGATGGCAGCGCCGTGGGCGGCTTCGCCACCGTGCCGACGGGCGGCGTGGAGGTCCGGCTGTTCCTCGACGAGCCGATCTCCGGCGCCGGCATCCCCTGGGCCGTGGAGGCCCGACGGCGCCTCAACACCCGCATCTTCCCGAGCCTCGCGGAGACGCCGCTCGCGCTGGCGGTCATCCTCGCGCTGCGTGATCAGTCCAGCCACGCGAGGCTCATCAAGGGCAGCCACCTGGGCTACGAGCCGCTGGTTGGCGGTCCGGAACAGACCCAGGAGGTCCTCCTGTTCTCGGGGGACACCGCCCAATTGCGATCAACGGATCCCCGGTAGACCTGAGATGTCGCTTGGTTGACTGGAATTCCTGATCGCGCCTAGGCTGGAATTGTTCACAAGCAGGGCGTACTCCCGGAGCGGTTCCAGTAGTACGGGGGGAAGGAAACGCACTGCGAATGTCAGGGAGTCACCGTGGCCATTCAGGACCTGCTTCCCAAATCCCGCATCACCCTCACGTACCGCACCACCATCAACGGAGAGCAGGAGACGGTGAACCTGCCGTTGCGCCTGTTGGTGATGGGCGACTTCTCCCTGGGGTCCTCGGAAGACCGCAAGAACGACCTGGAGACGCGCCGCCTGCGCTCCATCGACGGGAAGAACCTGGATGAGCTGATGAAGGACATGAAGATGTCCGCCAGCTTCCAGGTCCCCAACCGCATCAACCCGGATGTGGAGTCGGAGCTGAACGTCCAGCTGCCCGTGGACAGCATGAAGTCCTTCCACCCGGACGAGGTCGTCAAGCACGTGCCGAAGCTCAAGGCGCTGCTGCTGCTCAAGACGCTCCTGGTGGAGATGCAGTCCAACATCGACAACCGCAAGGACCTGCGCCGCGAACTCTACGATCTGTTCTCCAAGCCGGAGGCGCTCAAGGAGCTGCTCACCGAGCTGAAGGGCTACGAGAGCATGCGCCTGCCTTCCGGTGAGACCGCCGCGAAGCCCGCGGATGCGTCCGCCGCCGCCCCCGCCGCGGGCAAGCCCACGGGGGCCGCCGCCGCGACCGCCGCCGTCGCCGCCACCGTCGCCGCCGGGGCCAAGCCTCCGGCCGCGTCCTGATCCTCCTTCCTCCCTTCTGACTTCTAAAAGGACTCCGCCATGGCCGAGACCACGTACCTGAAGCGCCTGTTCACCAGCGTTCGACTGGATCCGCCCCAGTCGTCCGAGCCGATGATCCTCAGCAACTTCGGCGCCGTCGTCGACGAGCAGCAGGTCACCCTGGAGAGCCGCTTCCTCTCCAGCGTCGCCGCGCTGCTCCAGAACGTCGCGCCGGTGGAAGGACCGGACACCACCACCCGCTTCGACAAGGGGCAGGTGCTGGACGTCATCAGCCGCATCGATCGCATGATCGACGCGCAGATGAACGAGATCATCCACAACGAGACCTTCCAGAAGATGGAGTCGTCGTGGCGCGGCCTGGAGGACCTGGTCAACCACACCAACTTCAAGGCGAACATCGCCATTGACGTGCTGGACGTGGCGAAGGAGGAGCTGGCGGAGGACTTCGAGAACAACTCGAGCAACATCTTCGCCGGTGCGCTCTTCGACAAGGTCTACATCCAGGAGTACGACCAGTACGGCGGCCGTCCCTTCGGCGCCATCGTCGGCCTCTACGACTTCTCCTCCACGCCCGCGGACCTGACCTGGCTGCAGCGCATGGCGAAGGTGTCCAACGCGGCGCACGCCCCGTTCATCTCCGCCGTCAGCCACACGTTCTTCGGCTGCGAGACCATCGAGGAGATGGAGGCCATCAAGAACCTGGAGGGCGTGCTCGCGCACCCCCGGTTCGGCCGCTGGAACGCGTTCCGTGAGACGGAGGAGGCCGCCTACGTGGGCCTGACCTTCCCGCGCTACGTGCTGCGCCTGCCCTGGCACCCGGACAAGAACCCCTGCGACGTCCTCAACTTCACGGAGACGGCGCGCGGTGAGTCGGAGAAGTACCTCTGGGGCAACTCCGCCATCCTGCTCGCGCGCAACATGGTGAAGGCGTTCGAGATCTCCGGCTGGTGCCAGTCCATCCGCGGCCCCAAGGGCGGCGGTCTCATCTCCGGCCTCCCGGTGGACACGTTCTCCCTGCGCGGCCAGGACGAGATCAAGGCCCCCGTGGAGATCGCGATCCCGGACTACCGCGAGTACGAGTTCGCGCGCTCGGGCTTCATCCCGCTCGTGTACCGGAAGGGTTCCAGCGACGCGACGTTCTTCAGCACCCAGTCCGCCAAGGTCGCCAAGACGTTCAAGGACCCCAAGGACTCGGAGAACTCGCAGCTCGTCACGAACCTGGCCTACACGTTCTCCATCACGCGTCTGGCGCACTACGTGAAGTGCATCATGCGCGACAACATCGGCAACACGGCTGACGCGGACTACATCCAGCGCCAGCTGGACTCCTGGTTGTCCAACTACGTCACCACCGTGGCGAACCCGGACGACCTGACCGTGCGCCGCTTCCCGTTCAAGGCGAGCAGCGTCGTCGTGTACCCGCGCCCCGGCGAAATCGGCTGGTACGACTGCAAGCTGGCGGTGCTGCCGCACATCCAGTTCGAAGGCCTCAACGTGGAGCTGATGCTCGAGTCGCGGCTCGGTTAAGCCGCACCCCCATTGGGGCAGGTGAGAGCCTGCCCTTCACCCTGGAGTGACAGATGCCCCAGTTTTTGCGCAGCCTGGACGTGTATCAGGGCTTCAACTTCAAGAAGGACAAGCAGACCCCGGTTGGCTACATCACCGCGCTCACCATCGGTGGCGTGGCGCTGAAGGCCGACCAGGAGAGCATCAAGGATCCGGAGAACCCGGACGCGAACATCGCGGACAAGGTCGTCGCGGTGCTCAACCACTACCAGTGGGACACGGGCGTGACGGACGCCATGTACTTCTCTGGCCAGGTGTCGGTCGCCAACAAGCAGGCCGTGGCGGAGATGTTGCTGGGCAAGTTCAGCAACATCGAAGTCGTCGTGAAGTACGTGGTCTACGAGTACGACCCGCTCGGCAAGAAGTACTTCAAGTCGAACTTCCTCGACGCGGAGATCAAGGGCCTGCTCGAGAAGAACGGCGATGAGCTGAACATGTCCGTCGCGGACAACGAGTCCCGCGAGGTGCAGTCGCCCAAGAACTACACGTTCAACATCGGCGTGAAGCCGCAGGCGCTGGAGCAGTCGCTGAACCTGGCCACGTCTTCGACGAAGAAGTTGGCCAAGAAGTGGGGCGTCACGGAGACGGCCAGCTAGCATCCAGTCCCGGTAACAAGTCGCGCCCGGGCCGGGAGCACCCTCGCTCCCGGCCTTGCTGGCGCGAAAGAAGAGAACAAGGCGCATGCAGCGGTACAAGCTCGCACGGGTCCGCTGGCACGTGGGCCAGACCCTCCTCCCCGAGCACTTCATCGCGCAAGAGGACGCGCTGGACGCCGAGATCCGGCTCCATGCCAACCTGTCCGGCCTGCCGTCCCACGGCGTCGCGTACCTTGCGTGGAACGAGTCGCTCCTGCTCGGCGGCAGCCTGTCCATCTCCGCCCTCACCGTCGTCACCAAGACGGGGGAGCTCCTGGACGTTCCCGGCAACGCCGTCATCGCGCCCCTGTCGCTGGACGCCATCGGCAAGTCGGAGTTCATCATCTACCTGCACGTGCTGAAGGAGACCGTCAGCGCGGAGGGCATCCGCCTGTACGCGGATGATCCGCCGGTGCTCCAGCGCGTGCTCAGCAAGCTGCAGTTGTCGTCGGAGCCGGTGATGGACGGGGCGGTGGCGTCCTTCGGGCTGGCGGCCGTGTCCCAGGACGAGGACGGCGCGTGGCGCACGTCGCCGGACTGGGTGCCCGCGCTGCTGCTCGTCGGGCCCAATCCCTTCCTGGAGAAGCTGCTCTCCACGCTGGATGACCTGCTCGACCAGGTGCGCCAGCAGCTGCTCACGCACATCTCGGACACGTACCTGCGCACGGACCGGCTCACCAACGCGCGCCGGGCACTCTTCGAAGTGCACCGCCTGCTCGCGCTGCGCAAGGACATGTTCCGGCAGGTGTTCGTGCACCCGTACCACCTGTTCGACGGGCTGCGCCGACTGTACTTCGAGGCGTGCTGCTACCTGGAGATGCTCCCGGACGACCAGATGCCGGTGTACCAGCACGAGGACCTGGCCCAGGGCCTGGGCGGGTGGATCCGCCTGCTCACCCGCAGCTTCCAGCCGGAGGCCACGCGCTCCACGCACAAGGCCTTCCAGGTGAAGGACGGACAGTACGTCTGCTCTCCGCTGCCGCCGGAGGTGAGCTCCGCCAGCGAAGCGTACCTGCTCGTGCAGCGCACCAAGCCGGGGGAGCGCACGCCCATGGACGGCGTGAAGCTGGCAAGCCCTTCGCGGCTGCCGCTGGTGCGCCGTCAGGCCTTGAAGGGCGTGCCCTACACCCACGTGCCGTACCCGTCGTTCCCGCACGCGCTGGGGCCCGAAATCGATTGGTACCTGCTGGGCAAGGGCGAGGAGTGGCAGCACGCGCTGCGCGAGGACGGCGTGGCCTTCTACGTGACGTCGGCGCTCAAGGGTGCCCAGACGTCGCTGTTCTGGCGGAGGAGCTGACGCCATGGCGCGCGCACCCTTCCTGGACAAGTTCGCGTCCCGCTCGCAGAAGCCCAAGGTCCGGGACAGTCTGGAGCACGTGATGCGCAACATCGAGGCCGTGCTCAACACGAAGAAGGGCTACGGCTTCTTCATGCACGACTTCGGCCTGGGCGGGTACACGGAGAAGCTGGGCACGCGCGAGCTGGTGGAGGCGCTCACCGCCGAAATCCAGCAGGAGATCACCCAGCACGAGCCGCGCCTTTCGGGCCCCGAGGTGAAGCTGCGCGGCCGCGACAGCGGGCTGTGGCTGCACTTCGACTGCAAGGGCACCTTCGACGACGTGCCGTGCCACCTGCGGCTCGTCTTCCACTCGGTCACCGGTCAGGTGCGCGTGCACGTGGAGGAGACCTGATGGCCCACGCCGAACGGTTGGACTTGAGCCTCACGCTCACCATCGCGGGCACGGCGCACGCCATCGCCCCGGCGGACATCCTCGCGTTCGAGCTGGACCTGCACGGGTGGGGGCACGAGGGCCGGGTGGAGTTCCGCGTCCTCGACGAGACGGCGCACGGCGGGCAGAAGCAGGACAAGGTGCTCGCGGACTTCCTCAAGCCGGACCTGGTGGAGGTGGCGCTGGAGCTCAAGGCGGTGCACTCCGACACGGCGACGAAGCCCACGTACACGTCGCTCAAGGTGAAGGGGCTGGGGCTGGACAAGGCCCTGGCGGAGGAGACCGTCGCCCAGGCGAAGGGCGCGGCCATCACCTACCGGCACTACACCGTGCGTTTCGTGGACCCGGCGCGGCTGTTGTGGACGCAGCACTTCCCGTGCGCGCTCTACACGAAGAAGACCGTGCAGGACGTGCTGGACGCGCACAAGGGCGACAAGATCGCCCTCGCGAACGACTGGGACGCGGAGCTCGCGGCCACGTGTCCGCTGCTTTTCTTGGGACTGTCCCCGGAGTCGGGGGCCAGCTTCTACGACTTCGTCGTCTGGTTCGTGAACGCGCGCAACGGCGTGCTCGCGTACGACTACACCGCGCAGGGCTACCAGCTCCGGGCGAAGAAGGACGCCACCGGCACGCCGCTCAACCTGCGCGCGGAGGACGTGGACACCGTCACGGTGGTGTTCCCGGAGGTGGTGCGCCACGACGTGGCCATCCTCAACGCCGCCGCGGAGAGCCCGAAGAACCAGGCCATCACCAACGCCCAGGCCGTCACCGGCGTCCGCCAGGACGTGCTGTTGCGCACGGACATCGCGGACGACGTGCAGAAGCGGGTGACGCTGGAGACGGCGCGCCTCAAGGTGCGCGGGCTGGAAGTGGACCTGGACTGGAACCGCTTCCCCACGGTGGCGTTCGCGCCCGGCGCGCTGGTGAAGCTGCCCCAGACGGCCGGGTGGGTGGCGTCGGGCGTGCCCGGCACGGACACCTTCCGGGTGCGCCGGATGATGCTCAAGGCGGAGCCGCTGCCCGTGGAGGACACCGACGGGGAAGGGGACGAAGAGGAGACGCGCCGCCCCAAGCCGGAGAGCCGCTTCCTCTTCACGTTCACCACGCGGCTGGAGCGCAAGGACGAGCTGCACGTGGACCTGCCCGCGTTCGTGACGCCGGTGTACCCGCGCTTCGTCGAAGGGCTCATCGTCAGCGAGGTGGGCGAGCAGAAGGACGAGACGTGGCAGGCGTACACCGACGACGTCACGTCCCTGGACAGCTACCAGGTGAAGATGCCGCTGTTCGCCAACCAGATCATCAAGGTGCCCTTCAACGCGAGCCTGCTGCCCGGTCACTTCTACTTCCCGGCCTACAAGGGTGCTCGTGTACTGGTGGCGCTGGACTTCCAGCGCGCGTGGCTCAAGCGCCACCTGGACTGGCGCGCGGGCGCTCGGCTGCCGTCAGACGGGCAGGGCGTGCACCTGCTCGTGGGCAAGACCACGGAGAATGGCACCTCCATGCGCCACTTCTACGACGACAACAAGCCGGTGCTCCGGCTCATGCGCACGAACGACACCGACACGGAGAAGATCGAACTGAAGGAAGGCACGCTGCTCATCCTGGTGAAGGAAGAACCCGCGTGAACCGAGCCGCGGACGGGGAGGACTGATGGGAACGCTGGTTTGCAAGATTGAGCTGGACAAGGTGAAGGGCATCACCGTCCAGGTCGACAACGCGGACGATCAAATCACCCAGACCGTGGTGATGGATGGCACCAGCATCACCATCACGGTGAAGGGCCCCCAGGAGACGAGCACCTACGTGCAGAAGCAGGACAGCATCGTCGTCACGGTGAAGGACCTGACCTTCGACACCGACACCATCACGATGAAGTCCAAGGGCGTGTCGCAGTGGACCAGCCAGGACACGCTGACGGTGAAGAGCACGAAGGACATGACCTTCAACACCAGCGCGAAGCTGACCCAGACGGCCACCAGCGACGCGAAGCTGTCCTCCAGCGCCAACGTGAACATCGAGGCGACGTCCAAGCTGGCCATGAAGGGCAACATGGGCGCGGAGTTGGTGACGTCCGGCGGCGAGGCGAAGGTGGACGGCGTGACGCTGAAGCTCGCCGGCAAGACGACGGCGGAGATGTCCGGGGCGATGACGAAGGTGACTGCCACCGGGAAGCTGGACCTGGAGGCCAGCGGCATGGCCAACCTCAAGGGCTCCATCACCAGCGTGGGCGGCGCGCTGGTGAAGCTGGGCTGACGCGATGCACGGATTCCTTTGTGACTGACGTACGGCGGGAGAGCGGGCGGTGAAGGATTTCTCGGAGAAGATCTACCTCGATTTCTTGTCGGAGCTGGACGGGCTGGAGCGCTTCCGGCAGCGCTTCCAGGAGCGACATCCCGCCGCCCCGTTGGACCGCGAAGACCCGGACGTGCGCCGCCTCATCGAGGCGATGGCGTACTTCTCCGTGCAGACGCGGCACGCCACGCTGCACAACCTGCGCTCCACCTGGCGCCGGCTCTTCGCGGGCTTCTTCGACTTCCTGCTGGAGCCCGTGCCCGCCGCCGCCATGGCGCAGGCCGTGCCCACGGACAAGATGGTGGAGCCGGTGCTCCTCACGCGGGGCACCGAGCTGCGCCTGACGCCCGCGGAAGGGGTGGCGGGCTCCTTCCGCCTCCAGCGCGACCTGCGCGTGCTGCCCATCTTCCACAAGGGCACGGACGTGGTGCCCCAGGTGAGGAGCGGCCACCGGCTCATCCTGCGCTTCGAGTCCCGCTTCGCGCGCAAGGACGCCATCGACGTGCTCAGCCTGCACGTGCGTCACCTGGACGAATACCGCTCGTCGCTGGCGGTGTTCCACGCGCTGCGCAAGCACATCCAGCAGGTGAGCGTGGTGTACGACGAGTCCGCGGACGAGCACTCCGTGGGCAGCCCCTGCGAGGTGTCCTTCAACCGGGATTCGCCCGCGCCGGACGACGGCTCCGCCTACGCGCACCCGTTCCAGCGGCTGCGCGCCTTCTTCCAGTTCCCGGAGCAGCAGCTCTTCGTGCACGTGAAGGTGCCGCCACCGCGCGCCAGCTCCTGGATGAAGTTCTGCCTCTGCCTGGACCTGGACAAGGACTGGACGGTGGGCAAGTCGCTGCACCCGGACTTCTTCCAGCTCTTCACCGTGCCGGTGGTGAACCTCAAGGCGGAGCCCGCGCAAGTCGTGGTCGCGGACGGCACGCGCGCGGAGCACCCCATCCTGAGCATGAGCGCGGGGCGCGAGTTCAGCCTGCACTCGGTGACGGGCGTCTTCGAGATGACCAAGGCCGGGCTGTCGCCGCTGCGCCCGGCGTTCCTGCCCGGCAAGGGCCCCAGCTACGAGGTGGACGAGACCTTCGATGAGAAGCACACGTCCCGGCAGAGCCTCATCGTGCGCATGCCGGAGGCGTTCACCGCGCCCCGGAAGATCGTCCTGGAGGCGCTGTGGCACCAGCCGCAGTTCTCCTCGCAGGCGGCGGGCAGGGTGGAGGTGTCGGTGCCGGGCCGGCACATCGAAGGGTTGAAATGGCAGACGGTGGGCAGCCTGCAACCCCACCGCGACAGCGTGCTACGGGATGACGTGGAGGCCCTGACGCAATTCCTCGCATGGAAGGCGAAGGCCACTCTGGGTCGGGACGAGGTGGTCGCCCTGTTGGGTCACCTCGGGACCCCCGCGGAGAGCCCGTTCCGCCGAGTCCTTCCCTGGCTCAAGGAGTTGAAGTTCAGTGTCGTGCCCGACAGCGCCATGAAGGGCTCGGGGATCCGCCACGCCTACGAGGCCGTCATGGAGCCGTTCGACTTGAGCTTCGAGCCTGTCGTCATCTGCTTTCTTGAGCAGCTGCGGGACCTGCTTGATGCTTGGAACAACGAGGCCTCGGTTGAATTGAAGGCCTCCGTGGCGGGACTGGGACCGCTGCAGCTTCCGACGTAGCACTCAACCAACCATGAAACTGGAGCATTGGAATTCCCTCCTGGCCGCGCAGCGACGCGTACGCCAGCTCCTCGATCGGGCGCTGCCCGCCGAGCCCGCCCCCGGCGCGCGCCGTCCGCAGGGCAGGGTGGGGCAGGAAGCGCTGGGCCACCTGGAGCAGGCGCTGCTCGTGGAGCTGGAGCGCCTGCGCGCGGCCTTCGGAGAGGATCAGCGTCCGGACGAGGTGGAGGATCTGATCCGCCCCTTCGCCTACTTCCTGGACGAATGGGTGCTGCGCCGGCTGTCGGACGCGGAGCAACATCTCTGGCCGCTCCTGCAGCAGAACCTGTTCCAGGTCGACTCGGGTGGCGACCTCTTCTACGACTTCGTGGAAGAGAAGTTGCGTCGCAACGACACGCCGCCCATCGTCTTTGAAATGATCCGCTTCTGCCTCGCCGCTGGATTCACCGGCCGCCTCGTGGGGCAGCCCGAACGGATCCGTGAGTTCAAGGACCGCATCTCCGAACGCATCCCGCAGCCCGCGTCGTTGATGCTGCCCGCGCCCGTCGTGCCCGTGGGTCCGCCCACCGTCTATGACTTCCCGGTGCGCTACTACGCGGTGACGGCCGCCATCGTGCTGGGGCTGCCCGTGCTCCTGTGGTGGGCTTCCAATTGAGGCCCATCGTGACGCGGGACGGTCGCGCGCCGGTCGCGAACCTGGAGGAGGCGGACGGCCCGTCCCGCCGACCGGGCATGCCCATCGCGCCCACGCCTCCCGCGCCGAAGCCGGTGGCGCTGCTGGAGGTGTTGTCGCAGCGGGTGGACGCGGAGCTGGGCTCGTGGCGCGAAGGCGTGCAGCCGCTCCTGCATGACGTGCGACAGGCGCTGCTCGCGCTGGATCCGCCCGGGGACGCGATGCTCCCGTCGCCCCGGGAGCAGCAGAAGCTGCGCGCGAAGGCGACCGCCACGCTGGAAGAGGCGGAAGATGTACTGGAGGCGCTGCAGCTGGGTGCGCGCTCTGGTGGACGGGGAAGCGGCTGACCGTGGGCGCGCTCCAGTCACTCCTGGCGGCCTTGAAGGCCCATTGGGTGCTCACGTTGGGCATCGTGATGGTGCTTGTCGCCATCGGTGCGGGCGCGTGGTTCTGGTGGCGCAAGCAGCGGCAGCCCTCGGCCCTCGCGGGAGGGCAGAAGCCGCTGGCGTCGGGCCAGCTGCTGGCCATCCGGAAGAAGTTCCTGAGCAAGCTGCCGTGGCGCTACCGCGCCTCCGTGCGGGACTTCCCCACGCTGGTGGTGCTGGGGCCCGCGGGCAGTGGCAAGTCGGAGCTCATCAGCACGGAGGTGGACTGGAAGCGCCAGGAGCGCCAGTTCATGCCCAGCCTCACGGATGATCCGTTGCTCCAGATCTACCTGGGGCCGGACGTCGTGGTGCAGGAGGTGTCCGCGCCCGTGCTGGAGGACGACTCCCGCCACGCCCGCGCCGCCCTGCGCCGGCTGTGGAAGGCCAGCTTCGGTCGCCGGCACGTGGGCCGGATCGTCATCGTCCTGGACGTGCGGTGGTTGCTGGACAAGTCGCCGGATGAGGTGAAGCGCATCACCCAGCTGCTGCGCGGCAAGGTGAACCTGCTGGCGGAGGTGTGCCAGGCGTCCGTGGAGACGCGGCTGTCGCTCACGCACATGGACTCGCTGGAGGGCTTCACGGACTTCGCCCAGCTCTTGCGCAAGCACGGCGTGCCGTTGGAGCTGGCGGTGCCACCTCCGGGCAGGGAAGAGGAGCTGTCGCACGCGCTGCAACCGCTGGAGAAGTACCTGGCGCTGGGCCTCACCACGCTGTCGCCGGAGGCCTTCGAGCGGCTGGCGTCGTTCTATTCGCGCGGCGGCGAGGCGTTCGCGGTGCTCGCGCGCTTCGTGTCCACGCTGGTGGAGAGCGGCTCGTTGGTATTCCCGCTGAAGCTCGAGCGCGTGTACCTGTCGTCACGCGTGGCGGACGAGCGGGCCGCGGGCGCGCTGGCGGTGCATGCGGGTCAGCCGGCGGATCAGCTGATCGCGCACTACCGGTGGACGCATCTGAAGCGGTGCGCGGCCATCGTCGCGGTGGGGTGTCTGCCTGTCGTCCTGGCGTATGCGCACTTCTACCGGCTGCTCCTGGTCGCGCAGGCCCGGCTGGACTCGTTCCAGGTCACCGTGCAGCGGCTGGAGGAGCGCAACCAGAGCGTCTCCGGCTCCGTGGTGGAGAGCCAGACGAACGAAGCCGTGAAGGCGATGGAGGCCCTCTGGGGCGCCACGCGCTACTGGCCGCCCCTGGCGCACAGCTTCACCGACGAGTGGGCGGAGCTGCGGGCCCGGCTCGCGCGCAGCATCCGGATGTCCTACCTCAAGCCGTTGCTGGAGCGGTGTCAGGACCAGTGTCGGCGGTGCGCGGCGCGGGTTCCTGGCTGCCAGCCCGCGCCCACGTTCAACGCCCGCGCGACGCGCGCCACGCCCCTGGCCCAGGGGGCGGAGCATGAGAACTGCAGCCAGGAGACGCTGTGTCGTCCCGAGCAGGCGCTGTTCACGCTCGGCATCCTCTACGCGTCGCGCAACGAGGACCTGGGCCGGTTCGTGCTGCGCAGCGTGCACGGGACGCACAAGAAGAAGCTGGACTGGACGGCGGAGGCCTACGGGTTGACCCTGTCCAACGCGGATCCGGAGAACGCCTGGCTGGAGTCCATGGGCCTGGCGGAGCCGATGATCGCCAACTACGTCATCGCCAGCGACAAGCCCTTCGACGAGAACGTGCCGTGGACCCGCTGGCCCTTCGTGTGGCTGACGATGGACGGCCTGCTGGGGCCGTGGCGCGAACACTTCATGAACCTCCAGGCCGTCCTGGAGGCGAAGGAGCTGGATCTCCCCCGGTGGTACGCGCTGCGCGATGAGCGGGAGCACCTGCGGGCTTCGCTGGAGCGGAGCACGCCCTACAAGTCCGCCCGGCAGGTGATGGACCTCATCAACGCGTCCGACGCGGAGCCGGACGCCAGCCAGTTGAAGGGCGTGGGCAGCCTGCTGGACTCGCTGGACTGGATGCGCGCGAACCGCCAGACGCTGGAGGCCATCCTGCGCATGGAGGACGAGGCGGACACCGCGCTGCGCGCCGCCGAGCGGATGACCCCCGCGGAGCTGCTCACCCGCGCGGACGGCCTCTTCTCCCCCAGCGATGGCGACGCGCGCTATTCCGTGGAGGTGCTCAAGCGCGACTACGTGTTCCGTCCGGTGGACGTGTCGAAGCAGCTCCTGGACAAGGTCCTGCGCCACTTGAAGGAGACGGGCCGCTCGCCGTTCATGGGCCAGACGTTCAACCCGGGCACGGGCGAGGTGGCCTCCGAGGTCGCCTCCGAAGGGGCAGGGGACGACGACACGGAGTTCGCCAGCGGGCAGATGCCGGTGGTGGGCAAGGTCCTGGGCAAGGCCGCCTTCGACGCGCAGCTGAGCCCGTTGGTGGACGAGTTCACCGAACGCCTGGCCAAGTCGAGCTTGTCGCGCGAAGAGGCCGTGGAGCGCTCCACCTTCGTGCAGAACAAGGTGCAGGCGTTCGCCAGACGCTACGGCCAGGACCTCTACGCCAGCTACCGGGGCTACCGCTTCCGCACGTCCCGGGGCGCGCTGACCACCGACCTGGCGATGCTGCTCCAGCCGTCGTCCGCGCTGGAGGCGATGCTGCGCGACGTGGCGAGCCGCGCGAGCGTGGGTCCGCTGGACAGCGAGTACTACGCCCCGATGCGCGACGCGGTGGCGCCGTTCAAGCCGGTGGTGCAGTTGATGACGCCGGACAAGAGCGGCGCCCTGGCGGAGCTGGCGGCCTACACCACGCTGGTGTCGCAGCTCCAACAGGAGCTGTCCGGGGTGAAGCCCGCGCCGGTGAAGCCCGCCGCGCCCAAGGACGGCGCTGGGCCTGGGGCCCCGTCCGCGACGACGGCGGCGGGGGGCTCGCAGCTGGCGGAGATGATGTCGCCGCTGGGGCGCGTGGCGCTGAGCATGTTGATGGAGGAGGAGGATTCGTACCTGCGCCGGGTGGATGCGTGGCTGGATCAGCACGGCCTGGTGGGCGAGTTCCGGCTGCCGTTCCGCCAGCCCTTCGTCGTCGTGCGCAACCGGGGCCGCGCGGAGCTGGAGCGCGTCATCGCGGAGCAGTGGGCGTACCAGGGCCGGCGCACGCTGGAGCCGCTCGTCAGGCGCTACCCCTTCAACCCCAGCGCGTCGCAGGAAGTGGACCCGGTGGAGCTGGAGGTGCTGCGCCGCAAGGACGGCGCCTTCTGGCAGTTCGTCACCCAGGTGCTGTCGCCGGTGGTGGAGGAGCGCGGCACGGACTGGTCGCTGCGCTGGCCGCTGAAGTCGCGGATGCTCCTGCCGCCGCGCATGCTGACGTCGCTGGGCCAGTTGGGGCGCCTGTCGCGGCTCCTGTGGGATGACGAGGGCAAGGCCCGGACCATCAACATGCAGGTGCGGCCATTGCCGCTGCCCACGGCGCCCACGCCGGACAGCTTCGTGACGCTGTCCTATTTGAAGTGCGGTGGGGCGTCGTCGTTCGGGTTCAACCAGCGCCCGGCGTGGGGTGAATTCCCGCTGAGCTGGTGGAGCCCGCAGCCGTCGTCCATCGGCGTGGAGCTGCGCTCGCCCGCGCGCGAGGGCAAGCGCTACCGCTCCATGGAGATGTCCGAGTCGTCGTGGAACTGCTTCCGCCTGCTGGAGTCCGCCACGCTGACGGATCAGCAGAACGTGGTGTGGGTGCTCCCGGGGCGCGGGCTGGCGGCGAACGAGAAGGTGTTGGAGATCAGCTTCGGTCTGCGTGGTGAGCCGTGGTCGCCATTCCGTGGGGTGGTGCCATGAAGGGCAGGGGCATTCGGTTGGCGGCGGGCCTCGTCGCGGCGGTGGTGGGCGGCAGCTGCGCGTCCCCCAGCCTGACGGTGAACATCAAGGCCCCGGCGGGCACCAACCAGGGCCGGCCGCTGTACATGCTGATCCGCACCGTGTCGAAGACGACGATGACGGAGGGCTACGCGGACGTCGCGGCCAAGGTCATCAGCCCGGACGACTCCGTGTTGCAGACGGTGGTCATCTACCCGAGCCGCACGAAGCAGGTGAAGATCCCCCTGCCTCCGGAGCAGGCCGTGGCGGTGAGCTTCCTGTTCACCACGCCCAATGGCGCCTGGCAGGCCCTGCTGGACGTGCCGGTGCCCAGGACGGTGGACATCGAGCTCCAGGAGAGCCGGATCCGCACGGACCTGCCCCGGCAGATGTCCACCCAGGAGTCCGCGCCGACGGCGCCTGAAGTCCCCGCGCCTCCCAAGGCGCCCGCCGCGCCGAAGGCTCCCGAGCCGCCGATGTCGCTCGCGTCCCCGTTGTAGCCCGCTGCGTCAGGTGGCGAGCGCGTCCAGCTTCGGGCCCAGCGCCTGGAGCGCCGCCGTCACGCGTCCGTTCACCGCGGTGACGGGCTTCGCGAAGGCGCCGGCCTGGAGCTGGGTGCCAATCGCATCGAGAGGGGAGAGCAGCTGCGGCTTCGACGCGGTGGCGTTGGTGGTGACGGCGTCCACCTGCGTCTGCGCGCCCGTCTTCAGGGCCTCCGCTCGCTGCTTGAAGGCCGCCAGGGCCTTGTCCACCTGGCCCACGATCGTCTTCTCCGCGCTGGCACGGGCCGTCTCCAGGGACTTCAGCGCGGCCGTCACCGACGTGTTCGTCGCGCCCAGGTGCGTGTCCAGCTGGCCCTTCGCGGATGTCACCTGGCCTTCGGCCGCCGTCCGCGTCGTCTTCATCGCCTGGACGGCCGCGTCGATGCCGGTGCCTACCTGGGTGTCCAGGGCCTTGAGGCGCTCGGGGATCTGCGTGTCCAGGGGCTTCACCTGCGCGGCCACCTGCTGCTGCATCGCCTGGACCTGCTGCACGCCCTGATCGCGCGCGGTGTTGATCTGCGTCACGCCCGTGGCGATCACCTGCGCCACCTGGGCCGTGGCCTGCTCGATGGCCTGGAGCACGGACTGGGTCAACGTGCCCATCTGCGTCACGACCTGGTTCGTGGCCGTGTCGATCTGCGTCTGCGCCTGGGTCTGCACCGTCTCCACCTGCGAGACGATGGTCTTCTGCACCGTCTGGAGCTGGGTGCCCACCTGGGAGGAGATAGTCCCCAGCTGCGTGGTGATCTGCTTCACCACCTGGCTGATGCCCTGCACCGCCGGGTTCACCAGCGGCTTGGGCAGGTCCGCCGCGGGGATGGCGTCCAGCAGGCCCAGGGCGCGCTCCAGCAGGGCCTCCAGGGAGCCCACGAGCTGCTGGAAGAGCGTCTGCAACTGCTCCAGCTTCTGGGGCAGCAGGTCGAACAGCGCCATCACCTGTTGCTTGAGCGCGCTGATGCTGGCCACCAGCGTGTCCAGCGTCGTGAAGGCCGCGTCCAGGGTCTGCTTCAGCGGCGCCTTCAGCGTCTCCACCGCCGTGAGCGTGCCCTTCACGAGGCTGTCGATGGTGGTGCTCACCTGGGTGATGGCCGCCTCGATGCGCTTCTGCACCTGGTCGATGAGCTTCTCCACCGCCTCCAACTGCGCGGCCACGGTGGCCACCTGGCCCGCCACCGTCTTGCCCAGCGTCTCCAGCGTCCCGGACGCCTGCGTCTTGCCTGCCGTCAGCGAGGGCGCCACCTGGGTGTCCACCGGGTCCACGATGCCGGCCGCCGCCGTCGCCGCCGCCTTCACCTGGGCCACGAGCGACTTCCGCTGCGTCTCCAGCGCGGTCTGTTGCTGCTGGTGCGCCTGCTGCGTCGTCTTGCTCGCGCCGGCGATCTCCTGATGCAGCGCGGTCAGCGCGCGCACCGGGTCGTTGATGGCCCCGTCCAGCGTGCCGGTGAGCTGCGTGCTCCGCCCCGTCGCCGCGTCGCGCGAGGTGGCCAGCCGCACGAGCACCGCCGCGAGCGCCGCCGCGAGCGTCGTCCCCACGCCCTGGAGGTCCTGGGAGAGCTGCGCCTTCGTCTGGTCGATGAGCGCGTGGCCCTGCGCGCGGCGGGCCTCCGTGTCCGCCTTGGAGCCCTTGCGCGCGTTCAGCTTCGCGTCGAAGGACTTCTTGTCCGCGTCGCAGCGCTGGGCCACCTGTTGCTGGAGCGCGGTGAGCTGGCCCTGGGACGATTCGGCGGACGCCTTCGCCTGGGACTCGAACCCCTGGCTCTTCGCCGCCGCTTCCTTGCCCAGCGACTCCGCTGACGTGCGGGCCTTCGTGCCCGACGCTGTCAGCGCCTGCTGGTAGCCCTGTACCTCCGTGGCCAGCGCCTGGATGCGGGAGGAGGGGTCCAGCACCTTCACGTTCACCGCGTTGACCTGCGTGAGCAGCTTGCCGACGGTGCCGTCCACCGTCGGGCGCAGCGTGGCGACGAGCGTCAGCACGCCCTGCGCCAGGGCCTCCACCTCGCTCTTCGCGGTGGTGAGGCGCGGCGTCACGCCCGAGCCGAAGCCCTGCACGGTGGCCTTGTGCTTCGCGACTGCAGCGCGCAGCTCGTTCATTTCAGGGCCCCCAGCGCGGCCTTGGCTTCGGTGGCGGCCCCGGAGAGCGCGCCCGTCTGTCCATCCAGGCCGTTGAGCGCGCCCGTCAGCTTCGTGCGGGATTCGGCGGCCTGGTCCTTCACCTTGGCCTCCGCGGCGGCGAGTGCCGCGCCCGTCTCTTCCGACGCCGCGTTGAGCTTGGCGTTCACCGCCGCGGTGGAGGCCGTATAGGCGGCCGTCGTCTCGCCCACCGCACCCTCCACGCCCGAGGTGAGATCGCCCTTCGCGGTCTCCACCTGCGGCGTCACGTCGTAGGTGGGCGTGGTGGGGGCGCCCCCGGGCTCCTCCTTCGTCTGGATGAGGAGGCGGCCCTCGGAGATGCGGATGATCTCCGTGTCGTTCGAGTTCACGCGTCCCAGGTTCCACACCGGCTTGGCGTCCTGGTAGTCGTGCGTCATCGCCGTCTGGTTCTTGCCGTTCTTTCCGAAGAGCAGCTGATCGCCCTGGCTGTCCTGGGGCATGCGCACGCCCTCGCCCCAGTCCAGGTAGCGGTGCAGGGCCGCGTGATCGAAGTGCAGCGCCACCAGCGCGCGCTCGTTCTTGTACGGGGGGAAGTAGAACGTGCCCGGGAACAGGCCGGGCTCCGCCGGCACGCTCACCGTCTTGTTCCACAGCGGCACCGTCACGCGGTAGTTCGTCACCGACGTCTTCGGATCATCCACCTGGAGGTAGATGCGGTCGTTCGCTTCGCCGCCGGGGCTGTGCACCTTGCCCTCGACGTAGATGGGGTAGTGCGGGGGCCGGTACGCGGACAGCTCCGGCACCGGATCCGACTTCTGCTCCAGGAGCACGGACAGGGTGACTTCGTAGCCCGCCATCGCCTCCTGCTGCCCGTCATGCGGACCGGCCTGGCGCCCCACGCCGTCGAAGGACAGCCCGCGGATGCGCAGGTCCTCGTTCAGGCCGGTGAGGTCCGGACTCCAGAGCGGCCCGTCCAGCTTGAGCAGCGCCCCCGGGTGCAGCGCGATGGGGGGCACGTCCAGGAACGTCAGCCGCAGGCGCCGCTTGCGCAGGCGCAGGCGCTCCTTCTCCAGCGACTGGCGCTTTTCGGCCTCCGCGGCGATGGGTGTGCGCACCAGCATGTCGTGGCTGACGCCCGCCACCGCCTGGGCCTGGGGCAGGGCCACCGTGGTCGGCGCGGCCCCGAAGCCGTTGAGCACGCGGGTGCCGTGCCGGATGACCGGGGGCAGCTCCACGTCCACGCGCTCCACGTGCTTGCGGCTGAGCGCGGTGACCTTGCCCGTCGCCGGCTTCTTCGCGGAGAACGTGTACGTGTCCTTGGGGCTGTCGTACGTCAGTACGCCGCCGCGCGTGTCCACGAACCAGAGGACGAAGTCATGGAAGCTGGCCGACGGATGGTCATCCCCGATGCCCAGGCACACCATCGCCAGCTTCGACTCCAGCGCGTCCCAGTCATACGTGAGCAGCAGGCCGCCCAGCTTGTGCAGGTCCAACAGCTCCGACACCTTCTTGCCGGTGTGCAGCTCCACCGGGCGGTGCTGCTTCCACAGCACGCGCGCGGGGTCCGCGAACTCCACGGTGTACTTGCGGAACATCACCGCGACGCCGTCCTTGAGGCCGTGCGCCGAACCGCTGACGCTCTTCTCCATCACGATGCCCTGCACCAGCAGCGGTGCGGGCGGCGGGTCGTACACGCCGGACAGGGCCAGCCGGATGCGGATGAGGTCGGGCTTGCTGAAGGCGGTGAACAGCTTCGCGTCCGCCTTCTCCAGCGACGTCCAGAACGTGAGCGAGCCGGTGAACCCGGAGGGCGCCATCCGCAGCGAGAAGGCCTGCACCTGGCCGCCGGGGATCGTGAACGCCTGATCCCCCGCGGTGACGGTCAGCTCCAGCTTCAGCTTTTCGAGGAACGGGGAGGGGGGCGCCATGGCGTCTCTACCGGGCCTTCGCCTGGACCTCCTCGCGCGTCAGTGCACCCCGGGCCTCCAGCGCATCCATCATCGCGCGCATCACCCGGGCCTGCTGCGCCACCATGCGCTCCAGGTCCGCCACCTGCTGCGTGAGCGCCTCCACCTTCGACGTCAGCTCCGTGTCGCGCGGCGCCGGCCCATGGGCCCTGGGCGGCGGGGTGGGGGCCACGGGCTCCGCCTGCTGGGGCGGGGCCAGCTCGAAGGTGGACTCCTCCATGCCGAAGCTCAGGGGCGTGGCGGCCGTGGAGGTGATTTCGCCGTGGTAGTGGTGCCGGATGGCGCGCTCGATGGATGACGCGGTCGCGACCACCACCTGGAGCCGCTGGCCCGCGTGGAAGCCCAGCTCCTGGAGCGACTCCACGTTGGTGGGATCCGAAGTGGCCACGGTGAGCGTCTTCGACGCCGGGTCCACGCTGATGGGGAAGACGGTGTAGCGCTCGGCGATGTCCACGCGCAGCGCCTGGATGGCGAACGGGGAGGGGACGTGCCTGTCCAGGTCCACGGTGGGGATGGCCAACTGCCGCGACAGGGCGTGCACCATGGAGTTTTCGTCCACGCAGCCCATCTGCACCAGGGTGAGGCCCAGGCGCCCGCCCCACTTGCGCTGTTCGGCGAGCGCGGTGCGGAGCTGGGTTTCAGTCAGGAGTCCGGCGTCCATCAGGATCTCCCCAAGCCGACGCTTGCGGTTGGGGCCCGGGCCGGGGGGAACGGAAGGGGGAGCGGTCACGGCCCGGCAGCATAGCAGCCAGCCCCCGCTCCTGGGCCCCTGGTGGGTCGCAAACGGGCCCCTGGCGCGGGGATGGGGTAGCCTTACCACCATGGTGCGTAGCCCTCTTTTCGCGGCAATCCTCCTGGCCTTCACCGTCGGTTGCGCTTCGCAGCGTCTCTCCGGCGCGGATCTGGATCGGGTCCACCGGCCGGCCTTCATCTCCCGCATCGAGGACGGCGCGGGGCCCAAGAGCCTCGTGTTCCGCGAGGACGGGGCCTACTCCAGCAAGCTCAAGAAGCTGGAGGACAAGGAGGCGGACCGGCGGCTCACCGTGAAGTTGCAGCAGGCGGTGACGCGCTTCGAGCTGTCGGAGCGCCTGCGCGTCACGACCCTGTCGCGCCTGCCGGAGGAGGCGCCGTGGACGGACGCGGTGGATCCGGCCCGGGTGGCCACCGCGCTGGAGAGCTTCCTCGTGGAGGAGGTGCCCGCCAACGCCCCGGACTATGACTTGATGGCCCCGCTGGGCGCGGACACCATCGTGGAGTTCGTCATCCAGGACTTCGGCATGCGCAGCGAGGACGGCCGCGCCGGGGCCTACCTCAAGGGTTACGGGCGCATGTTCCGGGTGGACGGCCGCGCGGAGCTGTGGCGCCGGCCCTTCGACATGGACGCGGTGGACCAGGGCGCGCCGCACCTGGATCCGTTCAAGGTCGGCAAGGAGCCGGAGCTGTTCCGCCTGGCGATGACCGCGCTCCTGGACAAGGTGGCGGACATGTTCGTGAAGGACCTGACGCCGCAGAACCGCAAGGGCGCCGCGCCCCTCGGTGACACGGCCGTGGACACCGGGCCCTCCACCGTCACGCCCTCGGCCGCGCCGCTTCCGACCCCGCCCGAGCGTCAGCTTCCGCCGGGCGAGCTGCCGGATCCGGACGCGTAGGCCCTGCGCCTCAGGGGAACAAGGCGTGCTCCGCGAGGAGCACGCCCAGTCCGACGACGAAGCTGACGAGGGTGACGGGCACGCCCACGCGCAGGTAGTCGAAGAAGGTCATGCGCACCTTGCCGCGCGCGGCTTCGAAGACGATGAGATTCGCCACGCTGCCGACGAGGGTGAGGTTGCCCGCGAGCGTGGAGCCCAGGGCGAGCACGTGCCACGCCAGCTCCGGCTGCTGCATGGCGGGCACCCACGCCCGGGCGAGCATCACAAAGGGCACGTTGCTGAAGAGGTTGGAGGCCACGAGCGTGAGGAACGCGAAGCCCAGCGTTTCGCGCCACGGGGGCCCGGCCATCAGCGGGGAGAACACCTGGCGGATCTCCTCTGCCCAGCCCTCCTTGTTCACCCCGTACACGACGACGAAGAGGCTGGCGAAGAAGAGCAGCAGTACCCAGTCCACGCGCTCCAGCGCCTCGCGCGAGTCGTGCCCGGACAGCGACATCACCAGCACCCCGCCCGCGAGCGCGCTCCAGCTCATGGGCAGACCCGCGAAGAACGCCACCACCACGCCCATCAGCACCCCGAGCGACAACGCGAGCAGCCTGCGGTCCACGTCGATGGGGGGCGGGTGCGTGTCGAAGCGCGCGACGGGCAGCTCCTTGCGGAACAGGTACAGGAGCGCGAGCGCGACGATGGCGGTGGAGAGCAGGGCGGGCAGGGCCATGTACCCGGCGAAGCGTGCGTAGCCCAGGCCGGACGCGCCCTGGATGAGCATGTTCTGCGGGTTGCCGGTGAAGGTGGCCACGGAGCCGCTGTTGCTGCCCATGCACACCGCGAGCAGGTAGGGGACCGGAGGCAGGCGCGCGTCCTCCACCACCACGAGCACCAGCGGCGTGAGGAACAGGCACACGGTGTCATTGACGAGGAACGCGGACAGCACGGCGCTGACGAAGGTGACGGCCACCAGGAGCACGCGGGGCGTGTGGGCCACGCGCAGCGTCTTGGCGCCGGCGGCGCGGAAGAAATTCGCCTGGGACAGGTACGCGGCCAGCAGCATCATCCCCAGCAGCAGGACGAGCGTGTCCATGTCGATGGCCTGCTGGTTGCGGTCCGCGCTGTGGCCGAACACCTCCGCGGGCGTGACGACCCCCACGACGACCATCAGCGTGGCGCCCAGCAGCGCGCCTCCGGGACGGTCCAGTTTGAGGAAGGGCAGCCGTGCCCCGGCGATGAAGATGTACGTGAAGAGGAAGATCGCGAGCGCCACGGGCGCGGGACACTAGGTCGCCGCCGTCAGGCAAGTCGAGGCAGGCGACTCGTCGCGGCTCCAACGACGGGGTAGGGACGAGCCTTGCTCGGACGAAGGACGCGTTCGGGATGCATGTCCCCGTCCTTGGCGGCGCGCCACGAAGGCCCGCTCCGGTCTATCCAGAAACGAAGTCCAGGGGACGCCCCGCCGGCTGTTGCTCGCCAGAACCTGTCCGACAGTCGGACAGGTTCGCTCGATGCGCCACTCCTTGGGGGCTCCATTCACCAAGACCTCCATGGGGTGAATCCACACAGTGGGCGGGGCAGCTGCTCCCGTGGCCCCCGATGTCGCGGCGAAGACCTTAAAAGTTCTGGAGCTGTGGACTTTTAAGGTTCATTGCGTTCAGACTCACAGGGGCCCTGTCGCTCTTGCCCCTTGAGGAGTCATGTCCACCTCCACCACCGACGCGCGGGTGAGCACCCGGCCGGCACCGCGTCGAAATACCCTCCCGCCCACGCCCGACACGCCGAGGCCCCTCTTCACCGTGGATGGCATCCGCTATGAGGCCATTCGCGAGTTGATGCTGATGCAAACGGGGGAGCTGCTCCTGCTTGCCCGGCGCTACTCGGAGAAGGGCAACGCACTCCCCGGCCTCTGCTTCGTCCGCCGGTTGGCCAACCCCTCCACCTTCATGCGCCGCACGCGACTCGGGGAGGAGATTCAACTGGCCTTCCGCCTCCGCCATCCCGCCATCGCGCAGGTGTTCCACCGCAAGGTGCACCTCGACGCCCTGCACGTCGTCATGGAGTGCGTCGAGGGGCCCTCGCTGGAGACGCTGGTGAGCGCGGGCGTGGCGCGCGGCCGGCCTGTCTCGGAGGCCTTCGCCCTCTACGTCGGCGCGGAGCTCGCGGAGGCACTGCACCACGCGCACACCTTGACGCGAGAGGACGGTCAGCCGCTGGGCATCATCCACCGCGACGTCAATCCCCGTCATGTCTACGTGGGGACACATGGTGAGGTGAAGCTGATGAACTTCGGCGCGGCCTACTCGCTGGTGATCGGGCGGGAGCAGTCGCCCGCAAGCCTCGTCCGGGGCGACGTGGCTTATGCCTCGCCCGAGTACCTGGAGCGACTGCCGCTCACGCCCCGCTCCGATGTCTTCAGCCTGGGCGTGCTGTTGGTGGAACTCTTCACCGGCAAGCACCCCTTCGACGTGCAGGATGTGCCGCGCAGGCCCCCGGGGCTGCTCCCCCTGTACACGGAAATCATCCCCTCCCTGCCGCTGACGCAGATGCGGGTGCTGCTCGCGAGCTTCGGCCCGGAGGAGGTGGAAGCCGCCGTGAAGATGCTTTCTCCCGACGTGAAGGAACTCCTGCACGCAGCGCTTCGCGCAAACCCGGACGAGCGCTTCGCCACGGCGGAGGCCCTGCGCGATGTCATGCGGGTGGCCCTGGCGAGACGACACCCGGGTTATGGGCGCCAGGAGGCCGCCGCGGAATGGGCCCGGGTGCTGGCCGAAGGCAGCGTGCTTCGCGACGTGGTGGAGTTTGGAGAGGGCGGCCTCTTCCAAGAGGGCCTGGAGGCGCACGAACTGGACGCACGGGGAAGCAAGTAGCGCGGGTCAGCGCGCCAGCGCGGAGGCGATATGGAGGAGGGCGTCCAGGTCCTCCTCCTCCAGCTTCTGGGCGAGGTGGAGGAGGCGGCGCAGCTTCGGTCCCTCTTCGGCCTGGGGCTGCGAATCCTTTCGCCCGCTGGCTTTCGGCGTCAGGCCCATCAACGTCTCGGGTGACACCCGCAGTTCCCGGCAGAGACGGTAGAGGGAGGGGACGCTGGGCAGCATCTTGCCGCGCTCCAGACGGCTGTAGACGGGGTGCACCAGCCCGATGCGTTCAGCGACCTCGGCCTGCGTCAGTCCCAGGTGCTCGCGGGCGGCGCGTGCCGCCGTGCCAATGGTGATGGCCAGTTCTTCATTCATGGAGGGCCTGTAGCGTAACCGAGAAGTCCGAACCCGGGCCGTCAACGGGCCCGAAGGAAGGATGCCATGAGACCACCGCCCGCCATCTGGGCGCCCGGGGCCCAGGTGCTGGGCTACACACTGGAGCGGCAACTGGGGCAGGGTGGCTTCGGCACGGTGTACCTCGCGCGGTGTGAAGGACAGCCCTGCGCGGTGAAGATGCTGCACCTGCCCCGCGTGGGCGATCGGGCGGAGCGCGAAGTCTCCATCCTCGCCCGCCTGCATCACCCCAACGTGGTGAAGATCCTGGGCCATGGCTACTGGCCCGTGGCGGAGCCTCACTTCGCCGTCATCGCCATGGAGTACGTGGATGGACGCCCGCTGGACGCGTGGGCGGGGGAGGAGAACCCCACCGCACGGCAGGTGGCGGACGTGGTGCTGGGCGTGGCCCGGGCGCTCGCCGCCACCCACGCGGACGGAGTGGTGCACCGGGATGTGAAGGAAGCCAACGTCATGGTGCGCACCTCGGATGGCCTCGCCAAGTTGGTGGACTTCGGCATCGGCGACTACGAGGGGGCGCGCTCCTTGACACAGGACATCCTCCCGCCAGGGACGCTGAACTACCGCTCGCCGGAGGCGTGGAGGTTCCTGCGAAGCCACCGGGACGTGCCGGGCGCCCGCTTCACGGCGGGCCCTTCGGACGACTTGTGGGCACTGGGCCTGGTCCTCTATCGGTTGCTGACGGCACGCGTTCCCTTCGACGGTCCGGATCCCCACACGTTGACGGAGGCCATCCTCAACCTTGCGCCAACGCCGCCACACGAAGCGAATGACCGCGTGCCCCGGGCCTTGGGTGACGTGTGCACGCGGCTGTTGGAGAAGACACCCGAGGCACGTACGCCGAGCGCCCAGGCCGTCTGTGCCTCATTGGAGGAGGCGCTGCGCGATGCGGATGCGACGTGGGAGCTGCCGCTCTGCGATGCCTACGACGAAGACTCCGCGACGACGGAAGGCGGTGGAGACAGCTTCGAGAAATGGCGGCATCAGCCACGGCACCGGCCCCGCAGGGGCAAGCGGGCTTCTCCACGGAGGCAGCCGGCGCTGGCCGGGAACGCGGCCCTGGCCGCAGGGGGCGGAGCACCTTTTCAAGGCACGACGGTGCGGGTGTCGTCTTGGAGGGGCCGGCCCTTCCGCGCCTGGGCGGTGCTGGCCCTGGTGCTGTTCGCGATGGGGGCTGTGCTCGTGCGGTGGGCGCCACGTACTTCGGGTCCCGCGCCTGCCCGTCAGGAAGTAGCGCCTTCTGGCAAGTCGCCTCAAGGTGGTCTGGCCGCAGCTCCTACCGGGCCGGAGGCCATCGCCGCGGCCGTCGCTCTTCCCGCGATGCTCCAGGAGGATTCAGCCACCGTGATGATTCAGACGACACAGACCCCGCTCCCCCAGCACCCGTCGAAGCCCATGAAGAAGGGCATGAGCGTCATGGCCCGTGCGGTGGGAACCGTCGCGGCCTGCGCGACCATCGGGTGCCCTGGTCCCCAGGTACGCCCCCCCCCCCCTCCCGAGCCATGTCCCGTGGGGGCCGTGAAGGCCATGGGGAAGCTGAAGATCGAGTTGGAGGACAAGCACCCTGCGCCTTTTGTCCTCAGTCGGCCTCACTTCATCTCGGTGCGTGAGGGTCCTACGGAGCTGATCCTGGCGGGCCCCTGGGCGGACATGCCGAGCAATACGGTGCTTTCAGGCAGGCTCATCGTGAGGGACCGCGTCTATGGGCGCCTGACGTGGGCGACGACGCCGAAGGGCGACAGCTTTCCCGTGTGCATGGAGGTCTACGCGGAGGAAGGGGCGCGAGGAATGGCCCGTGAGCCCGGAGACGATTCGCCCTCCAGTGCCCGCATCTTCACGGTCGCATACGTGAAGGCAGTCGGTGGGTTCGAGTAGCAGACCTGTCCGGGAGCCATCGTCGAGTGCCTTCTTCTTCCTTCGTCGTTCTGTTGGGATTCCTGTTCGCGAGCGGAGCCGCTGTCGGTCAGGCGGAATTCCCATCCACCGTGCCGGGGGCGCGTCGCATTGAACTGGCCCCTGACGAAACCCCACCCCCATCCGAGATCGCGGTGAGCCCAGGGCTGTCCTCTGGCTTCTATTTCGATTCAGACCTGCTGCGCGAAGGCATCGAGTTGGAAAGCCGGGAGCGCTTCTCGCTGGTGGATGTGGGGCAGGCCACCCTCCGATTGGTTCCTTCATCGCGCGTGAACCCTGGTGAGACGTTCCGGCTGGTCGTGCGCTTCAAGGATGGGGCGTCGCCGGTGAGTGCCTCCTTCCTGCTGCGAGCCCATCCCGCGAAGGCGGAGCCACTCGTCGAGATCTACCGTGGGAAGCGGACGATTGAGACCTACCAGCAGGAAACCAGGGAGGCTCACGCGAAGCTGCTGAGTTGCCAGGGCGAGAACGCGCGGTTGAGCGCCGAGCACGATGCTCCAGCGGGCCTGACGGGGCTCATCTCCACGGGAGCACTGGATGATTCGGGAGTGGCTGGAAGGGTCGTGACCAGGGACGTTGCCCTGACTGTTGGGAACGTTCTCGAAGCAATCCTGGTCAAAAGCTACCGTTCCAAGAAGGGCGTTGCCGTGGAACTCATGCTGGTGGTGAGGTCAGGCGCTCAGCCATGGAGCGCGAAGGGCGCATTGCTTCGAGGCAAGGCTGGAGCGGACTTGAAGGTGCTCCGTGTGTGGCAGGAGCAACCCATCGCTGTGGGAGAGGCCCGGCGCATCGTGGTCGAGGCCGAGGCCCCGACCACTGCTGCCCAGGGAGCCTTCTCGCTCAAGCTCTGGGAGGAGGAGGGCCCGCGCACCGTCACGATCAGCAACGTGACGTTCCCATGACGTTTCTCGGCTTTGCTTCGGTGAGGAGTCGATGACCGGTGAACGTCCCTGGCATGGGAACTGGAGGGTTCGCTTGCAGGAGCGCGTCCGTGAGCGCGGTTATGGTTCGCTGACAGCGTTCGCCGCAGCACGTCCCACCGCCTCCCTGGTCACGCTGGCCGAGGAACTTGGCAAGGAGGACGTCGCTGGCGTGCAGGTCTTGGGCGGGTTGCTCGTGGAAGCGGAGCAACGCAAGCAGGTCACCCGCTTTGTTCGCGATGTGTTCGTGCGTGAGTTCTCCGGGGGCCTGCCCGAGGGGTGGCCAGCCGTACTGGACGACGCGAACCGGTTCAGGGTCGCCAAGGTGCTCGGGCTCTGGAGTGGCTACACCCCGGAGACCCACCAGGAGCGCGCCGATCAGGTCATGGCGGCGCTTCGCGCCTCGCCACCGCCGCCAGGCTGGCGCCCATTGGGGCCCGACGACACGCTCCTCCACATGCTCCTGCCGGACGACGAGGCCTGACCGGCCCCCGGCAGAGGTGCTCAGCAATAATCCGTACTTGAAACCAGGAACATGAAACCGGAGTGCGTCAGGAACGGTCACCCGCCGGGTTCCAGGGGGCGCGTGACGCGCGTTGTCCTTCCCGGTACACGTCTGTACAGTGCCCGGCCCTATGAAGCCCGAGAAGGAAACCGAGGCTTTTTCCGGCCCGCGTCGCACACCGTGGTCGGGAGTTCGCGGGCTGGATGCCGTGCTCCAGGGCTGGCGGACGGACCGGCAGGTGTGGCCGAACATGGTCCACGACGCCGTGACGCCCGCTCGGGCCGGGGTCTTCGCGCCGCTGCCGGAAGACCTGGCGCCGCAGGTGCGGGACGCGCTGCGCAAGCGGGGCGTGGAGCAGCTCTTCTCCCATCAGGCGGAGGCCTTCGAGCGGGCCCGGGACGGGGAGAGCCTGGTCATCGCCACGCCCACCGCTTCCGGAAAGAGCCTCTGCTACAACCTGCCGCTGTTGGACCGCTTCGCGCGTGAACCGGACGCTCGGGCGCTCTACCTGTTCCCCACGAAGGCCCTGTCGCGCGATCAGGAAGAGTCGCTGCGGGCGTTCATGCGCGAGGCGGGCCTGGGCCACGGCGCCATCACCTTCGACGGCGACACGCCGGGAGATGCACGGCGGGCAGCCCGGGAGCGCGCGGGCGTGGTGCTCACCAACCCGGACATGCTGCACACGGGCATCCTTCCGCACCACGCGAACTGGGCGCGGCTGTTCGCGAACCTGCGCTACGTGGTCATCGACGAACTGCACACGTACCGGGGCGTCTTCGGTTCACACCTGGCCAACGTGCTGCGCCGGTTGCAGCGGGTGGCCCGGTTCCACGGGGCGTCCCCCACGTTCATCCTGGCGTCGGCGACCATCGGCAATCCGAAGGCGCACGCGGAGCGGATGCTGGGGCGCGAGGTGGCGCTCGTGTCGGAGAGCGGCGCTCCGTCCGGCGAGCGGCGCGTCCTCGTCTACAACCCTCCGGTGGTGAACGCGGAGCTTGGCATCCGCGCCAGCTACCTCAAGAGCGCGGTGCGGCTCACGTCGGATCTGGTGCGCGCGGGGGTGTCCACGCTGCTCTTCGGGCAGTCGCGCAACAACGTGGAGGTGATGCTCAAGTACCTGCGCGACCGGTTCGTGGAGGAGAAGCTGGACCCGGCGCTCATCCAGGGCTACCGGGGCGGCTACCTGCCTGGCGCCCGGCGCGCCACCGAGGCCGCGATGCGCGCGGGCGAGGTGCGGTGCGTGGTGGCCACCAACGCGCTGGAATTGGGCATCGACATCGGGTCGCTGGACGCGGTGGTGTGCGCGGGCTACCCGGGCTCCGTGGCCGCGCTGTCGCAGCGCTTCGGACGGGCAGGGCGCCGGGGCATGGGGAGCCTGGCGCTGCTCGTCACGTCGAGCGCCCCGCTGGATCAATACTTCGCATCGGATCCGAAGGCGCTCACGGGCGCGCCGGTGGAGCACGCGCGCATTGATCCGGACAACGTGGAGATCCTCGTGCAGCACCTGAAGTGCGCCGCCTTCGAGCTGCCCTTCGAAGAAGGGGACGCGTTCGGGGACGTGCCGGTGGAGAACACCACGGAGGCCTTGGACTTCCTTACGCAGCATCAGGTGGTGCACCCGTCGCAGGCGGCGGAGGGCGGGCGGCGGATGTTCCACTGGTCGTCGGACGCGTACCCGGCGCACCACGTGTCGCTGCGCAGCGTGGGTTGGGACAACGTGGTGGTCATCGAGCGCGGAAGCGATCGGACGCTGGCGGAGATGGACTTCCGCTCCGCGCACACGCAGTTGCACGAGCAGGCCATCTACCAGCACGACTCGGAGCAGTATCAGGTGGAGCTGCTGGACCTGGAGAACCACAAGGCGTTCGTGCGCAAGGTGGCGCCGGACTACTTCACCGACGCGATGACGAACGTGCGCGTGAGCGTGATTCAAGAGGACCAGGGCGCGCCCGTGGGCCCGACGCTGCACGCGGGGCTCGGCGAGGTGTCCGTCATCGAGAAGGTCGTGGGCTACAAGAAGATCAAGTACCACACGCATGAGAACGTCGGTTACGGCGACGTGCGGCTGCCGGAGATGCAGATGCACACCACGGCGCTGTGGCTGACGGTGCCGGAGGCGGTGGTGCGGTCCATGGACGCACCCCGGCCGGCGGTCATCGATGCGCTGCGTGGATTGGGTTCGGCGCTGCGCACGGTGGCGTGCGTGGGGTTGATGAGCGACCCGCGCGACCTGGGCCGGACGCTCGGCAGCCGGGATGAGCCGGACGGTCCGCCGCGCAAGGAGGGTGGGGTGGGCTTCGAGCCGACGCTGTTCCTCTACGACAACGTGCCCGGCGGCGTGGGGCTGGCGACGCGGCTGTACGATCAGCGCGAGGAGTTGCTGCTGCGCGGACGCAAGCTGCTGGAGTCGTGTCCGTGCGAGGACGGGTGTCCGGCGTGCATCGGGCCGGCGGCGGGTGGGCAGCCGGGGAGCGCTCCGGTGGGAACGCATCCGCGCAAGCGGTTGGCGCTGGACCTGCTGGCGGCGCTCGGCGTCGCTGGGGTGCAGTGAGGAGCACGGACGGCGCATGGACCTGAAGCGCAAGCTGTCGCGACTCACCAGCGCGGGCCCCGGAGGCTCGCGTGGGACGCCCGTCCCGGTGAACACCGTGGTGGAGGCGCGGGCGGAGGTCATTGCTCCGGCGGTGGAAGAAGCTGGGACGACCACCCTCGCGGAGGTGCTGGTGGAAGCGCTCCGCAAGCGCCTCTCGATGGAGGGTGAGGAGCCCGTCCTCGATGTGAACCGGACGGACGAGGTCCGCACTTCGGGCCCCGGCGCGCTCCAAGAACACGGCGGAGAGCACTCCAGTCTCGTAGACCTGCGCGAGGAAGCGCGGCGTCGGTTCGCGGCCCGGAAGGCGGGCGTCGCGGACGCTCCGGTGGATCCCCGGGTGGAGTCGCTGCGCCAGATGCTGTCGTTCTGGGCGGAGCGACAGGGCACGGCCTCCGCGCGGCGGGCGGTGGCCCCGGTGCCCGAGCCCCGGGCGCTGCCGGTGGAGGCGCGCACGACGTCGTTCGGCACGGTGCATGTGGCGGAGCAGGTGTATCCGCCGGAGCATCACCACGGGATGGCCCCGGTAGCGGCGGCGCTCGACGTGGAGGCCCGGCTGGTGGCGAGCCTCGCGCTGCATCCGGAGCTGGAGTCGGTGGACTTCACGCGGATGCTGATGCTGGACACGGAGACAACGGGGCTCGCGGGCGGCACGGGCACGGTGCCCTTCCTCGTGGGGCTGGCGTGGTTCGAAGGCCGCTCCCTTCGCGTGCAGCAGCTCTTCCTCCGGCGCATGGGTGAAGAGGCGCCGATGCTGCGGCTGCTGGCCGAGCGCATGGCGTCGTCGTCCTGCCTCGTCACGTACAACGGCAAGAGCTTCGACTGGCCGCTGTTGCGCACGCGCTTCGTGCTCAACCGGGTGCCGGTGCCGAAGGAGCTGCCGCACCTGGACCTGCTGCACTGCGCGCGGCGCGTGTTCAAGCACCGGGGCGAGGGCGCGCGGCTGGTGCACCTGGAGTCCAAGGTGCTGGGTCATCACCGGGTGGATGACGTGGACGGGGCGCTCATCCCGGAGCTGTACTTCCGCTTCCTGCGAGGCACGGACGGCTCGGAGCTGGTGCCGGTGCTGGAGCACAACCAGAAGGACCTGCTGTTGCTGGCGGCGCTGCTCGGCGACCTCGTGCGCCGCTTCCGGGCAGAGGGGACGGAGGCCCAGGATCCGCGCGACCTGCTCGGCTTCGCGGTGGTGGCGGAGCGGGCAGGGGACGCGGAGCGGGCGCTCGCGTTCGCGAAGGCGGCGGCGGAGGGCGGAGGAACTCTGGGCATCGAGGCGCTGGTGGTGGCCTCACGCCTCTGCCGAAGGGCCGGCGACTGCGAGTCCGCGGTGGCGCACCTGCAACGGGCGCTCACGTTCGCCCGGCCTGGGCAGGGCGCGACGCTGCACCTGTCGCTGACGAAGCTCTACGAGCATTCGCTGAAGGACTTGTCCCGGGCTCTGTACCACGCACGCCTGGCCGCCCCGGTGGAGCTGCCCGCGGACCACCAGCTCCGGCTGGAACGGCTGGAGCGCAGGCTGTCGCGTCAGGGCGCCTGAGCGTCAGGCATTCCCGCGTCGGGTGGTCCCAGGAAGGGCAGGGCGCTTGGACGCTTTGGCTCGAACGACGGAGACATCCCGGGCTCCGCCTTCTCGATGACGCCGCCATTGGGAGGGGCGATATACGGCTCCATTCCATCCAGAACACGTCGGAGAATGCGCCCATCGCGACTGATGGCGTATCGCGCCCCGGAATCGAATCTCGGGTGCGTGCGCCCACATGCGGAAGGATCCTCGTCGATTCGAACGAAGAGGATGTCCTCGCGCTGGATGACCTGGAAGACGTGCGACGCCTGTTGGTCGGTACACGGCAGGTCGGCTCGACCCGGTGGCAGGAAGTCGTTGGCCGCGAGGAGCAGCGCCCGGAGGACGGAGCCGTCCATCACGAAAGGTTGTCCTGGTACTCCGACGCGCAGCGGTGCCTGCTCTGAGAACTGGGGAAACACGATCGAGCGGTCATCCCCCACGGGAACAGATGCAGTGCCGATGGTGGCGCGACTACATCCGAGGGCCGCGAGCCCCAGCAGCAACGGCGCATATCGCTTCATCGTCCGCGCTTCTCCATGACGAAGGCCCATGCTCCTAGTTGCGCACGATGCGATAGCGCGTGTCGTCTAACCATTCGACCCGACCAATGACTTGCCGTCCCCAGTCGCTGTCCTTTCGAAGCCACCGCAACAACTCACCCGTTGCTGGGATGTACTGGAAGAACCCATCACAGGGAGGGCTCTCCAAGCTACTGGAGTGGGAGAAGAAGGCGACGATAGAGAGCGGAATCACACCCGCCTGCGTGTTGACGGTCACACCGTGCTCGACCGCCATGGCGACGATGAACCGGATGTCGCGGTCCGACAGCACGTTGTCATAGGGATGGTTGTGCAGGACGAAGACGTAGCCCAGGCTTCCCGGGGAGTAACGAGGATCATCCACGGTGGCTGGCAGGTCGCACGTGCGCTTGTGCGATTCGTCCTGCGGTGCTCCAGCTGCGAGCATGCTCATCTCGAACTTCTGGTCCGGCGTGTAGTACAGCCAGGCGCAGTACTCGCGGGAACGCTGCCAGCGCAGTGAGAAGTTCTGTTCGGTAGGTCGTCCCGCAGTGGCTCTCGGCTTGCCCAGGATGAGGGGACACGCGGCCCTCAATGCGTCCGAGAACGTGTCGAACGGACCGAAAGACGGCATGGGGCCGGGGATGCTCGTCAGCGGGGCCCCTTCGGCTCTCTGGACAACACCCGGAATCGGCCGCGTGGATGCGCATCCCAGCACCAGGGCCGCCAGGAGCGCGGCGAGACGGCTGGCGGCCGGAGCCAATCGTTCACGGCAGCGCATGGTGCAGCCCGGGGAACCACGCGACGAGCAATCGCTGCGTGCCCAGCTTCACCCTGGCGCTGCCGGTACTCCCGTCCTGGTAGAGGCGTGACCGCCCGTCCCGGATGAAGGCTCGCGCCGGCGCGTGCGCACGCACCAGCACGGCGCCGTCTCCCCCTGTCGCCAGCTCGGACTTCCTCGCCCGTGCGTACTGGAGTGACGCCTCCGGAGCCTCCACCTTCTCGATGACCGCCTCGAGGGCCGTGGGCATGCCCTCCATCCGGTACTCCAGCGTCATCCCCGGGGCCAGCTCCGACCGGTACTCCCCCGGAAGCAGCACGTGGAGCGACGGCAACGCTTCCGGATCCCTCACCGCCACCACCGGCTGGCCCGCCGCTACCTCCGCCCCTCGCTCCGCCAACAGGCGGCCCACCGTCGCCGCCTGGAGCGCCGTGAGCTCCACCGGACCCGACGCCGTCTCCAGCCGCGCCAGCACCTGTCCGACCGTGACCTTCTGACCCAGCCCCACGTCCACCGACACCACCTTCCCGGGGGCGGGCGCCGGGACCTCCACCCATTCGCCCTTCTCCAGCAGCACCGTGCCCCTGGCCGTGCGATCCATCCGCACCATCGACGCCAGGACGAGCAGCGTGGCCACCGCCCCCACCGCGCTCCACGCCCACGCTCTGCGTGAAAAGGAGGCCGGCTTCGGGGCGGGCGGAGGGACTGCCGACGGGGAGGGGATGGGCCTCGGATCCATGCCCTCGGAAGGATGATCCATCCGGGCGCCCCCACGCCAGGACAGGATGGAACGTTGAATTCACGGCGAAGCCCTCAACCCGGGGGCGAACAGGAGGTCCGCTGCAGGCCTGTGGCGCCCGCCTGCACCCTCTACAGCGATGTATCCCTGCATCGTCCGGAGGCCACCTTGTGCCATGCTGCATGGCGACTCGTGGATTCCTCCTTCCTCAAGATCGGATCACTCGTCCTCGCCGGACTGCTCGCCCCGGGTGCGCTCGCGGCGGAGACGACGCGTGAGGAACAGGCGCGCGCGGAGCTGGAGCGTCAGCTTCGCGCCATGGTCCCCGAGTCCCCCGCCGAAGTGCAGCTGCTCTTCGAGGGCTTCAAGGCCGAGGAGGGCTACCGGCTCGTGGAGAGCGACTTCCTCCTGGATGGCGAACCGCTCGCGGTGCCGTCCATCGAGGAGCTCAACGCGCCCGGCGTCCACCGGCTCGCCGTGATGAAGGTCGAACCGGGGGAGCACACCCTGGTGTCGCGCGTCACGTACACCAACGGCTCCTGGAGCCTCTTCAGCGAGTCGAACGGCTTCCTCTGGAAGATCACCGCGTCCGTCGGCTTCCAGACCGAGCGCGGGCTGCGCGTCGCGGTGAAGGCCTCCCCCCGCGTCGTCCCCAACGCGCCGGATCCGCGCCTCAAGCTCAAGCTCACCCATGCCGTCACCGTGGAGATGATCAAGCCTCCGCAGGACGAGCCTGCCGTGGCCGTGAAGGTCGACGCGGGCGCTCCCGTGAAGGTCGTCCAGCCCGCGGCGCCTGACGCTGGCGTGAAGCCCACGACCACGGTCGTCTCCGTGACGCCGCCCGTGGAGCGCACGCCGATGCCTACGGGCCGCCTGCGCCTCCAGGTCACGTCCAAGAAGCCCACCGCCGCCACCGCCTTCGTGCGCGGCCCCGGCGAGCCGCTGAAGCTGGTGGTCCCCCGCAGCAAGCCCCACGAAGTGCCGCTGTCCGCAGGCGCGTACACCGTGGACCTCATCGCCGACGGCTTCCTCGCCCAGACGCGCCAGGTGGAGCTGGCCGCTGGCGCGGACGCCTCGCTGGCCTTCGCCCTGGTGCCCGCCCCCAAGGCCGCCAAGGCCGCCAAGGTGCTCGAGAACCACGTGGAGCTGCCCCAGCCCCTGGGCTTCGAGGAGATGAAGCCCGTGCCCACGAAGTCCACGCTCGCGGGCCTGGACCTGCTCGTGGACCTGCTCGTGCGCGACCCCAAGGCCCGCCTGCGCGTCGAAGGCCACACCGACGGCCGCGAAGTCCCCGCGCCCGCCCGGCAGGGCCTCTCCGACGCCCGGGCCCGCGCCGTCGCCGACCTGCTCATCCGGGCCGGCGTGGCCCCCTCACGCATCGAGGCCGTGGGCGTGGGCGACCGCAGCCCCAAGGCCCCCAACCTCATTCCCCGCGGTCGTGATCTCAACCGCCGCGTGGAGCTGGTGCTGCTGCGCCCCTGAGTCCCGGCAGCCCGGCGCCGTCGCGCTTGAGGTTGTCAGGGGGCTCTTCTAGCGTCCGGCCACCTCGCTTCGCCCCCTCGGGAGAGACGCGCCCATGCCTCGGTACGAGTTCACGGAAGGCAGCTCCAGCAAGTTCTGGGAGATCACCCTGGAGGACTCCACGCTCACCAAGCGCTGGGGCCGCATCGGCACCGACGGCCAGGAGAAGGTCGAGGACTTCGAGTCCAAGGCCGAGGCGAAGAAGGCCTACGCCGCCCAGGTGAAGGAGAAGGAGAAGAAGGGCTACGCGCTCGTCGCGGGCTCGGGGGCCGCTGGCGGTGACGCGCCGGCCCCGGTCTCCGCGTCCGACCCGGCCCTGGAAGCCGCCATCCTCGCCGCGCCCGACGACGTGAAGGGCTACCTCGCGTACGCCGAGTGGCTCAAGGGCAAGGGCGACCCTCGCGCGGAGCTCATCCAGCTCCAGCACGACACGCTGGAGGCGTCCTCCGCCTCCGCCACGCTGATGCGCAAGCGGGCGGCGAAGTACATCGCGGAGCACGCGGATTCGCTGCTGGGCGATGAGCTGACGGAAGCCATCTCCGGGGAGGCGCTGAAGCTGGAGTGGCACCTGGGCTTCATCCGCGAGGCCCATCTGGGTCAGGTGGACTTCGACTCGGACGAGGACATCCCCGAACTGCTGGGCCTGCTGCTGGCCCACCCCTCCGCCCGCTTCCTGCGGAGCCTGACCCTTGGCATGGCCTGCTTCGACGGCGAGAACGAGTACCACGACGCGCTCAAGGTGCTTGGCAAGTCGAAGCCGCTGACGACGCTGCGCCACCTGTTCATCGGCGACTTCGAGTACCCGGACGACACGGAGATCTCCTGGACGCACGTGGGCAACCTCCAGCCGCTCTACAGCGTGTTCCCGCAACTGCGAGAGCTGTGCGTGCGCGGTGGCGAGGTGGAGCTGGGGAAGATCGATCTGCCGGAGCTGCGGTCCTTCACCGTGGAGACAGGCGGCCTTCCGCTCAAGGCGGTGAAGTCCATCGTGAAGGCGCAGTGGCCGAAGCTGGAGGCGCTGGAGATCTGGTTCGGTTCGGACAACTACGGCGCGGGGGGCGGGGTGAAGGACATCCAGCCCCTGCTCGACGGCGAGGGCGTGCCGAACCTCCGCAAGCTGGGTCTGCGCAACTCGGATTTCACGGATGCGCTGTGCGAGGTGCTGCCCAAGGCCAAGGTGGTCGCCCAGCTCCAGGAACTGGACCTGTCCATGGGCGTGATGACCGACGCGGGCGCACAGGTGCTGGTCACGAACGCGAAGGCCTTCCAGCACCTCAAGACGCTGGATGTCTCCAACAACTTCCTGACCCAGGCCGGGCAAAAGCTGGTGGCCACCGCCGCTCCTTCCGTGGTGCGCGGCAACCAGCGCGAGCCCTACGACGAGGACTCTCGCTACGTCGCCGTGGGCGAGTAGTCCCTCCCACGCCCATGTCCGCCGCGCCGCCGTTCCTGATCATCGGCAACCCCGGGAGCCGGCGCGTCACGCTCTTCCAGGAGGCCCTGCACCACGCGGGGCTTCCTCCCGCGCACGTCGAGTCCTGGGAGACGGTGGCCCGCGATCCGGACGTCCTCCTGGAGCTGCCCGACGCGGAGCGCATCGTCCGCATCGACGCGGCGGGGGAGGACGCGGACGTGGAGCGCGCGTTCCTCAAGCGCGGCCACGCGGCTGCGCTGACTTCCGGCTGTGAGGTCGTGACACCGGAGCAGGTGGACGCCCTGCCTCCCGAGCATGGCCGCGTGCTGTGCCCCCGGCAGCACCACCTGGGCTTCCTGCGCGTGCTGGAGGACCTGACGCAGCGCTTCGCCCGGCGTCCGCACTGGCGCGTGCTGTCGAAGCCCTCGGCCATCGCGGACCTGTTCGACAAGCGCATCACGTCGCGCCGGTACGCGGCCCTGGGCATCCCCGTACCTGCGTTCCTGGACGGCATCGACACGCCGGAGGCCCTGCGCACGGGCATGCGCGAGGCGGACTGGCGCGAGGCGTTCGTGAAGCTGTCCTGTGGCTCGTCCGCATCCTGCCTCGCCGTGTACCGGCCGGGGCGCTCGGCGGGCTCCGCCGGTTCGCTGCTCACCAGCCTCCACCGGGGGCCCACCGGGTGGTTCAACTCCCTCAAGGTGCGGCGCGTGTCGGAGGCAGGGGAGGTGGACGCGGTGCTGTCCTTCCTCCTGCGCGAGGGCTCGCAGGTGGAGGAGGCCCGGCCCAAGGCTCGGCTGGGCGGGGACATGTTCGACTGCCGCATCCTCACGGTGCGCGGCGAGCCCGCTTTCACCGTGGTGCGCCAGAGCCGCCTTCCCATCACCAACCTCCACCTGGGCGGCTACCGGGGCGACCTGGATGACTTCCACGCGGCGGTGCCTCGTCGGGAATGGGAGGCGGCGCTGGAGAGCTGCCGCGCCGTGGCCCGCGCGCACGACTGCCTCCACGTGGGCATCGACCTGATGTTCGAGGAGTTCTTCCACGGCCACCGCGTGCTGGAGGCCAACGCCTTCGGGGACCTGCTCCCCGGCCTCACGCGCGACGGCCTGTCCGTCTACGGCTGGGAGATCCGCGAAGCACTGCGCTGACTTCCTCCGCTCCACAACCGGGAGGTCGGCACGCGCTCCAGCAGCCCGGAGCCGAACACGCGATCCATCTCCAGGTACTCCAGGTGCACGTAGCCGATGTGGCAACCACACGTGTCCTTCGAGCACGCGCGCGGCTTCAGCGTCTGTTCGAAATCCGGCGCGTACACGTTGCCCAGCGGCTCCTTGATGAAGTGGCACCGGTAGGCCGTGCCATCCCCGTCCACGGAGATCACGGACTCGCCCGCGCGGCACGCCATGCCCCGGCTGGGGTGACGGGTGTTGTTCACCGGGAACAACGGGTCGATGCGGGTGAAGCGCTCCACGTCCTCGGCCGAGTACGCGTCCAGGCCGTCCTTCACCGCGTTGATCCACAGGTACGTGTCTTCCGGCAGCTCGCGGCGCAGGGCCTCCGCCTCATCGGCGAAGCGCCGGAAACCCACCATGCCCGCGCTGTGACGCACGCCGCGTTCACTCAAGCGTTCGCACTGCGCCAGGAAGCGCGCGCGCTTCATCCACTCCGGGTGGTACGTGGCCCAGATGCCCAGCTTGTCGGTGCGGCAGTCGGTGAGCCAGTCCAGCCGGCAGGAGAGGTTCGTCTGCACCGCCGCGCGCTCCACGTGGGGCAGGTGCGTCAGCCGGGCCAGGGCCTGCTGATACCAGGGCCAGATGAGCGCCTCGCCCCAGGGCGTGAAGAAGACGGACACGGTGTCCTGCGTGCGCGACTCCACCCACTGAAGGAACCGCTCCAGGTCCGCGCGGTCCTTCGTCAGCTCCTCCTCGCTCTGCTTCCACTTGCCGAAGGGGCAGTACTCGCAGCCGTAGTTACAGCCGGACAGCGGGCCCCGGTAGAGCACGGTCAGCTTCATCGCCAGGCGTACTCCTGCTTGCGCTGCTGCACGGCTTCGGAGTCCAGCCACGGGCCAATCAGATCCGAGCGCTCCACGCCCGCGTCCGTGAGCTGGAACACGCCGCCCACGTCCCGCGCGAGCCCGTGCGCCTCCAGCTCCGCGAGCATCGGGAAGTCCTCGCGCGCGTCCGTACCGAAGCGCTGGCGGTACGCGCCCGGACACACGCCCTCGGCCAGCAGCGACAGCACCAGGTGCCGGTGGCGCTGCTCGGCCTCATCCAGCTTGAACCCGTAGCGCACCTCCCCGAAGGACGCCGTATCGCGTTCGATGTACGCCTGGATGATGCCGCGCACCTCGCGCGAGGCGACCGCGTACTCGGACGAGTAGTGCACGTCGCCCGCGTACGAGCGCGCCCCCACGCCCAGCCCCACCATGCCGTCCTCCTGGCAGCGGTACACCGCGCCCCGGGCGGCCGGCGCGTGCTTCGCGCGGAACATCCGCATCGACACCTGCGTGTAGCCCTGCGCCAGGAGGAAGTCGCGGCCGGTGCGGTACAGCGACAGGCGCAGGTCGTCCCAAGCGCGCGACTTCTTCCCCAGGAACGTGAGGGGCCGCACGTAGAGGGGGTAGAGATACAGCTCCTCCGGCGTGTACCGCAGCGCCGCCTTCAGCGAGTGCAGGAAGGTGTCCGGCGTCTGGCCCTCGATGCCGTAGATGAGGTCCAGGTTGAGCGTGGGGAAGCCCGCGCTCCGGAGTAGCTCCAGCGTGGCCTCCACCTGCGCCGTCTTCTGCGGCCGCGCCACCGCCGCGACCTCCGACTCCAGGAAGCTCTGCACGCCCATGCTCACCCGGTCCACGCCCCGGGCCTTGAGCACCGCCACCTTGGCCGCGTCCACCGTCTCCGGCGACACCTCCACGGACATGGGCACGGCGCGGGGATCCACGCCCAGCTCCGCCGCCAGGTCGAACACCGTCTCCAGGCCGGGGACGTCCAGCAGGGTGGGGGTGCCTCCGCCAATCGCGGCGCGCGCGAACGTCGCCGGCCCCAGCGCCTCCTTCACGCGGCGGGCCTCGCGCTTGAGCGCGGACAGCCACGCAAGGACGACGTCCTCCTTCGGGCCCGCGGCGGTGAAGAGGTTGCAGAACCCGCAGCGCATCTCGCAGAAGGGCACGTGCAGGTAGAGGAACAGCGCGTCCCGATGCTCCTTCGCCCAGACCTCCTCCAACGGGAGCGCGGGCGTGAAGGGGCGGTAGGCCGTCTTGTGCGGGTAGCCGTAGAGGTACGCCACATAGGGCGTCCCTTCGAGCATCGACTCCAGGCGCGTCATGGCGCGGAGTCTAGCGGCAGCACGAACTCGCCATACGGAACAGTCCACACCACCGGGTGCCCCAGCCGGTGCCCCGAGTAGCCGTCCTCGCCATAGGCCGTCCCATGGTCCGAACACACGATGCAGAACGCCGGGCCCCGCCGCCGCAGCGCCTGGAACAGCCGGGGCAACTGGCCGTCCACGTACGCCAGGGCCGCCGCTTGCGTCTCTCGGGAGTCCTCCGTCGCCCCGGGCACGTAGTGCCGGTTCGGCTGGTGCAACGCGGAGATGTTGATGAACAGGAACACCCGCTGCTCCCGGGGCAGCGCGTCCAGGATGTTCACTGCGAGTGATGCCTGATTTTCCGTGGATTGGGGGTCTGTCACCCCCAGCCCCGGAGCCCAGTGCGACTCGGCGAAGAGGCCCGGGAGCACGCGGCCCAGGGGGTTCTTCAGGTTGAAGAACCCCACCCCACCAATACACACCGTGTGATAGCCGCGCCCGGCGAGGCCGGTGACGATGTCGGGCGCGTCCAGCACGCAGGTGCCCGGGGTTGTCGTCTCGCTGCCCTCGAAGCGCAGGGCGAACGGGCGCGGGTGCCGGCCGGGCGTGGCGGGGGTGGGGAAGAAGCCCGCGAAGAAGGCCTGGTGCGCGGCGTAGGTGAAGCTCCCCGGGCTGTGGCGCTCCTCCCACCGGCCTCCGGGCAGCAGCGCGCCGAGCGTGGGCGTGCGACCGCCCTCCAGCGCTTCCCGGGCCACGTCGTACCGCAGCGTGTCCAGCGTGAGGAAGAGCAGGTCGTGCGTGCCGACCAGCGCGTTCAGGTCATGCATGCGGAGCCTGGGCCGGGCAGGGGGCCCGTGACGTCAGGGCACCCGCTTCCGGTCCGGGACATGGGGACTACGAGATGCTCGGCGCCGGCTCGAACTGGGGCTGGGTGGCCGCGGGGGTCGGCGTCGGGGCCGGCGTCGAGGCGAGCGGCCGGCGCGAGCCGTCCGGGTTCTGGGTCGCGTTGAACAGGGTCGTGGCGAACACTTCCTGTCCCCGCTGCGACAGGGAGCGGAAGGCCTGATCCATGGGGCGCTGACCACCGGCCATGTCCGGCCCCAGGGTGCGGCCCAGCAGCTCACGCGCCTGCGACTCGTTGAGGCGCACTGAGTACGGGGAGCCGTCGTTCATCGCCGCGTCGTCGCCGGAGAAGGCGCCCCGGGCGATGCGCGCGGCGTTCGGATCCGTGAAGGTGAGATCGTAGTTCGTCTCCGCGGGCTGCCCGGGCCGCGTCGTGGTGGTCGCACGCACGGAGTCGTTGATCCGCGTGTCGCCCTGGCCGGTGCCGTCCGGGTTCACCCGCAGGTCGGTGGACTGGGTGCTGCCCGCCACGTTGCGGTCCGTCTGGCGCACGGTCTGGTTGCCGTCGCCGTCGCCCGTGAGGTTCGTCTGGCGCGCGGAGGTGGCCACCTCACGGCCCATCACCCGGCCCGAACGGTTCTGGTCCAGGCCGTCCGTGGTGCGCACGTTGCTCACGCCGGGACCGTTCGCGCTCGGCAACTGGCCGGTGCGCAGGAAGTCCTGGTACGCGGCCCGGCCCTCCGGCTGGGTGATGTTGAAGTCCGCCGTCTGGGTGCGCTCCAGCCGCTGATCCTGCCGGCCCTCCAGGCCCCGGGCGTTGGCCGCGTCCTGCTGGCGGCCCTGGGACGTCACGGTGGCGCGCAGGGTGTCCGGCGACGTGCGCTCCAACTCATAGCGCTGCGTCTGGCTGCGGTCGTACGACGCGCCCAGCCCCAGCTCCCGGCCCGCCCGGCCCGGACCCGCGGGGACGCTCGCGTTGAAGCCCGCCTGTCCGGAGACCTCCGCCCGGGCGCGCGTGCCCACCGGCCACGTCTCCGGGGCGGCGGGGTTGGGCAACTGGCCGGCGCGCATCGCGTCCGTCGCGGCCTGGCGGGGAACTTCCACGCGCACGCTGCCATTCGCGCTGAACGAACCCGACGCCGACAGCCGCCCGCCGCGCGGCGTGGAGCCCCGGTTGCCCACCTGGCCCTGCGCCTCCATCACGAAGTTGTCACCCTCCGTCCGCACGCTCGCGCGGCCCGACGGACGCAGCGCCGCGGCGGGCGTGAAGGAGGACCGCTCACGGTCGGCGCGCGCGGCGGCGGCCAACTGCGCGGTGTCGACCTGCTGCTCGGCGGGGGCCTGCGACTCGGCGGCGGGGCCCTGGCGCTCGACAGGAGCGACCGGCGTACGGGGCAGGGCCGGCGAAACGGGGCGATTGGAGATGGAAGTCATATGCAGAGTTTATCGGACCTTCCGACCTGATTGTTTCCGCTCAGAGTGTAGGACTCACACTCCTGAAAGATGAGAGTTCCCCGGCCCTGCACACACCTGGGCCCACTCAGGGAGGACGCCCGCAGCGCAAAAAGCACGCCCTGTTGCAACTCAATGGCATGACTTGAAATACGGCCTAAATGCGTATTACAGGTTTGTCTCAACTTAAAGGGAGTGCCGACATGCGGAACATGCGGAAGCGGTTCTCGACGTCCCCTCGTAGCTGGCAGCCGTTCACGGCGCTGGTCCTGGGTTGCACCCTCGCGGTTCCGGCGGGCGCGTTCGCGGCGGACCGGACGCCCCCGGCGGCTTCGCGGGCCGTGGCGGCTCCGGGCGCGGCGGTCGTCACGGCGCTGAAGGCCGGTGGCAGCACGCTGGCGACGGCGTCGGGGCTGGTGTTCCACCAGACGGCGCGGCCCGTGAGCGCCCTGCGCTCCCTGAACGTGGTGGCGGACACCGGCGTGCAGATCCACGTCTGGAAGGAGCGTCAGGCGGACGGCACGGAGCAGGCCTATTCGGCCTATACGCGCGGCGGCACGGAGCTGCTGGGGCGCGTGCAGGAGGAGCAGTACCTCATCCGACTGCAGGAGGCGTCGTTCGATCCGCTCGCGCGCAACGCGCCGCTCCTGGGCAACACGCTGGTGGCGGACCGGGACAACACCCTGTCGCTGGTGCAGTTCCATGGCACGCCGCTGCCGGAGTTCCGTGAGACGATCCAGAACGCGGGCGGCAAGGTGCTGCGCTTCCTTTCGGATCACACCTACCTCGTGGAGATGGAGCCGGAAGTCCGCGCTCGCGTGGCCCAGCTTCCGGCCGTTCGCTGGGTGGGGGACTACCACCCGGAATACCGCCTGGAGCCGGCGCTGCGTGACGCGCTGCTGGGACGGGCGGAAGGGCTCGCGCCCCAGCGCTACTCCATCATGCTGGGCGAGGGCGGCCCGGCGCGGCAGGCCCGCGTGACGGCGCTGGTGCAGCGGCTGGGCGGCAAGGTGGACCTGGTGGAGCCGGGCGGCCTGCGCGTGGAGGCCACGCTCGACCAGGCGCAGCTGGCCCAGCTGGCGCGCGCGAACGAGGTGCAGTTCATCGACCGGTGGGGCGGGCCCGGCGAGACGGACATGGACATCGTGCGCGAGACGGGCGGCGCCAACTACATCCAGGGGCTCAAGGGGTGGACGGGGCAGGGCGTGCGCGGCGAAATCTTCGACACCGAGCTGCGCACCACCCACCGCGAGTGGCCCACGCCGCCCATCATCCACAGCACGGGGACGGCGGGGTCGCTGCACGGAACGAGCTGCTACAGCCACAACTTCGCCCAGGGCATCGATCCGGTGGCGAAGGGCCTGCTCCCCAGCGGCCAGGGCATCTTCTTCCTGTACTCGGAGTCCACCCAGTTCGGCGGCACCAAGTCGCGCCTCGCGATGAACCAGGAGCTCATCAACCCGGCGGGGCCCTACCGCGCGGTGTTCCAGACCTCCAGCGTGGGCAGCACGCTGGGCACCGCGTACACCACCATCTCCGCGGAGGTGGATGACTACCTGTTCAAGGCCCCGCTGCTGAGCACCCAGTCCCAGAGCAACTCCGGGTCCCGCAACTCCCGCCCGCAGGCGTGGGCGAAGAACATCGTCTCCGTGGGCGGCGTGCGGCACTACAACACGCTGGCGCGCACGGACGACAAGTGGAGCGCTGGCGGCAGCATCGGACCGGCGGCGGATGGCCGCATCAAGCCGGACCTGGCCTTCTATTACGACTCGGTCCGGGGCGCGTCCGGCTCCAGCGACACCAGCTACACGGAGTTCAGCGGCACGAGTTCCGCGACGCCGCAGACGGCCGGCCACTTCGGCCTGCTGTTCCAGATGTGGCACCAGGGCGTGTGGGCCGGCAAGGGCGGCCTGGCGGACGTGTTCACCAGCCGCCCGCAGATGGCCACCGCCAAGGCGCTGATGATCAACGGCGCCGCGAAGTACAACTGGCTGGCCGGCGGCGCCAACGCGGACCTGGACCGCTACAAGCAGGGCTGGGGAACCTCCGACCTCAAGCGCCTGTACGACCGCGCCGCGAAGACGTTCATCATCGACGAGACGGACGTCATCGCGCCCCTGGCCACCAAGACGTACAACGTCACCGTGGCCTCCGGCGAGACGGAGTTCAACGTCACGCTGGCCTACAAGGACCCGATGGGCACCGTGGGCGCGGCCCGCGCGCGCATCAACGACCTGTCCCTGCGCGTCACGTCGCCCTCGGGCGTCGTGTACTGGGGCAACAACGGCCTGACGGCGGGCAATGTCTCCACCGCCGGCGGCGTCTCCAACAAGGTCGACACCGTGGAGAACGTCTTCCTCGCGCAGCCCGCCGCGGGCACGTGGAAGGTGGAGGTCCTGGCGGATGAGATCGTCCAGGACGGCCACACCGCGACCAAGGCTGTGGACGCCGTCTACGGCCTGGTCGTGAGCGGCGGCACCCTCAGTACGGCGAAGGCTTCCCAGCCGTAGGCACCGCGGGTGTCGCACCCGCGCCGTGCGTGACCGCCGGAGTCTCCGGGGCACGCGCGGCGCGCTGCAGGACGGGCAGGGACGCACTCAACGGCCCCAGGTACAGCCGCCCGTGGAACCCCGTCTCCCCTGGCCCCGGGAAGAGCAGCACCTTCCGGGGCGTGTCGGGCTCCTGGCGCACCTCCGCCGTCGGGTTGATGCCGTGCACGTCGCAGTCCACCTGCTGCCAGACGTTGAAGCGGCACGCGTAGTGGACGCCCCGGGCGAAGCCCACCTCCAGCGCCTTCACCGGCGAGGAGGGCAGGGCCTTCGTCAACCGGACCCCCATGGGTTCGAACTTCGAATCCCAGGCCACCCCCGCGGTGCGCACGTGCACGTCGCCCGCGAGCACCAGCATCCACGCGTCCGCGTGCTCCTGGCGGAAGGCGACGAGGTTGTTCGCCATCTCCTCCTCGCGCGCGTTGCCCGACGCGCCGTTGGAATCGAACGCTACCAACGAGATTGCATGCCCCCGGGACCGCAGGCGGCGCGCGGCCTCCAGCAGGTGGATGACACCAGCGCTGCTGCGCCCGTCCTGATCCACGCGGCGGAAGAAGGCGCTGAGCACCAGCAGGCGCTCCAGGTCCTCGCGCGTGCCCGGGCTCGCCAGGTATTCGTCCAGCGCGGGCTGGTCCCCCGACGGCACGGACAGGGCCAGCGCCACGGGCAGCTTCTTCTGGGCCGCGTCGCAGAGCATCCGCGCGGCGGCGTCCGGCAACTCGCGCGTGCCCAGCGGGTCCGCCACCAGCACCGTCTGTCCGGCGACGAGCAGCGGCTCCGCGCCCTGCACCGCGTCCCCGCAGCGGGGTGGGGCGTCCGTGGACTCCGGGCCCCAGGCGGGCACCTTCACGTCGCGCACCGGGATGGACGCCTTGCCGCCCACCAGCTCCAGCGACGGGACCATCTCCAGCCGGGCCAGCAGCTTGCGCTCCTGGGGCAGGTCGCGGATGCCTCGGCGCAGCCTGAAGCCCTCCAGCGTCGGCACGTTTTCGAAGGTCTCGCGCGCGAAGGGATCGCGCTCCTGGATGTAGCGGTGGTCGTTCGCCTTCTCGCTGCCCGGCTCTGGCATCTGCTGCTCCACGGCCGATTCCGCCTCGCGGTACTGGAGCCGGAAGATGCGGATGACGGACTGGCGCGGGCCCACCTCCTCGCCACGCACCATGTAGCGCTCGAAGGTGCGGTTGCCCCGGACGTTCACGCCAATCTCCCAGGACTGGGAGAACAGCTCGTTCGTGTCGTTGTGCTCGAAGACGTCCAGCCGCTGCTCCTCCAGCAACCGGCGCGTGACGAACAGCGCCTCGTCCAGGGGCACCCGGAGAACCTTCTCCACGGTGGGGGTGGGCTCGGCGTCCACCGGATCCCCATCCAGTCCACGCGACAGGGCCGCGCACCCCGTGCACAAGAGTCCCAGCGTCCAATGCCATCGCATGGCTCAACCCTCCCCGCGTGATGGAAGCGGTGCGGCAGGCGTGCCGCCCGTACGCATCAGCCTACGCTTCCCGGCCAGCAGCGGCCTCGTACCGTTGCGCCAGGAAACCATCCACCCGGAAACCCTTCGCCGGGAGCGGCACGCGGAGTGTCAGGGAGTGGGCGCGGGGGTCGCGTCTTCCTGCTGGGCGACGGGGCGGCTCGCCGCGCGCTGGATGACGGGCGGAGACGCGTTGAGCGCGCCCACGTAGAGCCGGCCGTGGAAGCCCTTGTCGCTGGGCGCCGGGAAGAGCGCCACCCCGCGCGGCGTGCCCGGCTCCTGGCGGACCTCCACCGACGGGCTGAGCGCGTACACGTTGCACTCCACCTGCTCCCAGACGTTGAAGCGGCAGGAGAACTGGGAGCCGCGCGTGAAGCCCACCTCCAGCGCCTTCACGGGCGAGGAGGGCAGGGCGCGGGTCAGCCGCGAGCCCAGGGGTTCGAAGTCCTTGTTCCAACTGACCGGCTTGGTGCGCACGTGCACGTCGCCCGCGAGCGCCAGCATCCACACGTCCGGGTTCTCCTGACGGTAGGCGATGAGGTTCTTCGCCATCTCCTCCTCGCGCGCGTTGCCGGACGCGGCGTTGGAGTCGAAGGCCAGCACCGTGACGACGTTGCCCTGGGAGCGCAGCCGGCGCGCCTGTTCGATGAGGTGCAGGAGGGCGCTGCTGCTGCGGCCATCCTGGTGCACCCGGCGCCAGAAGGAGCTGACCACCAGCAGGCGCTCCAGGTCCGCGTTGGTGCCCGCGCTCGTCACGTACTCATCCAGCGTGGACTGATCCTCGGACGGCATGGACAGGGCCAGCGCCACCGGCAGCTTCTTCTGCGTGGCGTCGCAGAGCATCCGCGTGGCGGCCTCCGGCAATTCGCGCGTGCCCAGCGGATCCGCCACCAGCACCGTCTGGCCGGCGACGAGCAACGGCTCCACGCCCTGAAGGGGCTCACCACACCGGGGCGCCGGCTGGGTCGCGTCGTCCTCGTCCCAGCCCGCCACCTTCACGGCGCGCACCGGCGCGGACGTCTTGCCGCCCACCAGCTCCAGCGACGGGACCATCTCCAGCTTCGACAGCAGCTGCCGCTCCAGCGGGAGGTCGCGGACGCCGCGCACCAGGGTGAAGCCTTCCATGGCCGGCACGCCGTCGAACGAGGTGCGCTCGAACGTCTTCCGAGCCAGGTACTTCTCCTCCTCCTGGACGCGCTCGTTGAGCCACTTGGGCTTCTGCTCGATGTTGGTGTCCTGCTCGCGGTAGCGCAGGCGGAAGACGCGGATGACGGACTGGCGAGGGCCCACCCGCGCGCCCTTCACGAAGTAGCGCTCGAAGGTGCGGTTGCCGGGCCGGTTCATGCCGGGCTCGTGCGCGGAGGTGTAGAGCTCGTTCTGGCCCTCGCGCTCGAAGACGTCGTAGCGCTGCTCCTCGAAGACGTGGCGCATGGTGAGCAGCGCTTCGTTCAGCGGCACCAGGTACACCGTCTCCTCGGTGGGCAGCTCCCCCTGCTCCATGCCCTCCGCGTGCAGGTCCCGGGTCAGGCTTGCGCAGCCGCCGACACACAACGAGAGCCCCAGCATCCAATGCCACCGCATGACGTGACCTCCTGCCGCCCGACGCGTCCCATCGTGCCCGCGGATGGGGGAGGGTGTCCTGGCCCCCTCGGCCAGGACGCCCGGAATCAGTCTACCGGGAAACGGCGGACGGCCCCGTGTGTCAGCCCGGACGGGCGGGGGAGGCTCCCTGGCCCGTGAGCGACCGGACGACATCCAGCGCGCCGGTGACGTGCTTCTTCACCTGCATCTGCGAATCGAACGCGTAGCGGATGGTGCCCGCGCGGTCCGCGATGAAGGTCACCCGGCCCGGCAACATGCCCAGGAAGTTGGTGCCCACCCCGAAGGCCTTGCGCGCCGCGCCATCCGGGTCGCTCAACAGGCGGAACGGGAGCCGGTGCTTGGCGACGAACTTCTCATGCGACTCCGCGGAGTCGCTGCTGATGCCCACCACGTCCGCGCCCGCGTCTTTGAAGTCCTCGTACTGGTCGCGCAGGCTGCACGCCTGGACGGTACAGCCCGGGGAGTCATCCCGAGGGTAGAAGTAGATGACCAGCGCCTTGTCACCCAGCAGGTCGCGCAGCCGCACCGGCGCGTTGCCCGGCCCCATCAACGTGATGTCCGGAACGGCATCCCCTTCTTGCAGCGTCTTGCCCATGGCACCTGCCTCCCTCTTCCTCCCGGGGAGCATGGACCGCGCCCGGCCTGACCCGCAAATCAATCGTCCCGGTTGCTCGGGCTTCAAGGGCCTGGGCATTCTTTCAGGGAATGCCGTCGCGCGACCTGATGGACACCGAGGAACCCCGCCGGGGGGCTGCCCGCGCCGCCCCGCCGGAGCGGCTGTACCTGCTGTTGTTGGAGGGCAACACGTCCACGTTGGTGCCGCTGCCCCGGGAGGGGGCGGTGGTCATCGGGCGGGCGGTGGGGGCGGATGTGGTGGTGGAGGACGCGTCGGTGAGCCGCCAGCACGCGAAGGTGGGGGTGGCGGACGGGGAGGCCTTCATCGCGGACCTGGGCAGCCACAACGGCGTGCGCGTGAATGGGGAGAAGGTGCAGGGCACCCGGCCGCTGGACGGCGGGGACGTGGTGACGCTGGGCAATGTGACGCTGGTGTTCCACCGGGGCGAGCGGCCCCCTCCGGCCCGGCGGGCGCTGGAGGCCGAAGGGTTGCGGGCGCGGCTGTCGGAGGAGTTGGACCGGGTGCGCAGCTACGAGCGCGCGGTGAGCGTGCTGGCCCTGGAGGTGGAGGCGGCGTGGGTGTCGCAGGCGGAGTTGGTGCAGGCCCTGCACGGCGCGCTGCGGTTGATGGACGGGGTGGGGCAGGTGGGGGGCACGCTGGTGGTGCTGCTGCCAGATCTGTCGGGCGAGGAGGCGGAGGCGATGGCGGCGCACCTGCTGTCGGTGCTCTCGCCGCTGGCCGGGCGCGTGCGGGCGGGGCTGGCGTCGGCGCCGGGGGATGGGTTGCAGGGGGATGCGCTGATTGGGGCGGCGAGGGCGGCGGCCCTGGCGGCGGACCGGGGCGAGACGCGCGTCAGCGGGCCTTCGCTGTACCGGCTGGCGCTGGGCGAGCGGTCGGTGGTGGTGGCGGACGCGGCGCTGGTGCGGCTGTTCGAGCTGCTGCGAAGGCTGGCGGCGAGCCCGCTGCCGGTGCTGGTGCACGGCGAGACGGGGGCGGGCAAGGAGAACGCGGCGTGGGCGGTGCATCACTGGTCGCCGCGTTCGGCGCAGACCTTCGTGGCGATCAACTGCGCGGCGCTGCCGGAGAGCCTGGTGGAGGCGGAGCTGTTCGGCCATGAGAAGGGGGCCTTCTCCGGCGCGGACCGGGCGCGGGCGGGGCTGCTGGAGCGGGCCAGCGGTGGGACGCTGTTCCTGGACGAGGTGGCGGAGCTGTCGTTGCCCATCCAGGCAAAGCTGCTGCGAGCGTTGGATCAACAGGTCATCACCCGGCTGGGGGATTCGCGCGAGCGGCCGGTGGACCTGCGCGTGGTGGCGGCCACGCACCGGGTGCTGGCGGACGAGGTGAAGGCGGGGAGGTTCCGGCAGGACCTGTTCTTCCGCCTGTCCGCGGCGGTGGTGATGCTGCCGCCGTTGCGCGATCGGCCTCGGGAGCTGCCGCTGCTGGCGAGGGCCTTCCTGGAGGATGCCTGCGCGAGGGCGGGGCGTCCGGTGCTGCACCTGTCCGCCGCGACCATGGCGGTCCTGGGGGCGCATTCCTGGCCGGGCAACGTGCGCGAACTGAAGAACGCGCTGGAGTACGCGGTGGCCACGTCACCGGGGCCGGTGGTGGAGCCTTCGCACCTGCCGGAGTCCCTGCGCGAGGGACTGGAGCGGACGGACGTGGAGGGGGACACGGACGAGGGCGGCGACACGCTTCGTGACGGGACGGACACCGCGGTGCCGCGTGCGTTCCAGAACCTGGCGGAGGAGCTGCGGACGCTGGAGCGGCAGCGGATGGTGGAGGCGTTGGAGGCGACGGGCGGGGTGCAGACGCGCGCGGCGCAACTGATTGGCATGCCGCTGCGCACGTTCGCGTTCAAGTTGAAGCAGCACCGCATCGCTTCGCGAGGACGGGGTCCGGCGGTGGAATGAGGAGCGAAAGCCTCTCACCGTGGCAGCCCCCGGCGACGTTCGGGGAGTACCGCCTGTTGCAGCCGTTGGGCCGGGGCGCGATGGGGGAGGTGTACCTCGCGCATGACACGGTGTTGGACCGGCTGGTGGCGGTGAAGTTCATCGCGGGCGTCGCGCCGGATGAGGTGCAGCGCGAGCGCTTCCGCACCGAGGCCCGGGCGATTGCTCGGGTGCAGCATCCGAACGTGGTGGGCATCCACCGCGTGGGGGAGGTGCGGGATCGGCCGTATCTGGTCTCGGAGTTCCTGCGCGGGGACAGCTTGGATCGGCTGGCGCGGCCGGTGCCGTGGGAGCGTGTGCTGGAGATTGGCATCGGGCTTTCGCGGGGGCTCGCGGCGGCACACCGGCAGGGGGTGTTGCACCGGGACCTCAAGCCCGCGAACGCGCTGCTGACGGAGGACGGGCAGGTGAAGCTGCTCGACTTCGGCGTGGCGAAGCTGCTCGACGTGGCGGTGGTGCCTGTCGGGCCTGTGCTTCTTCCGGACTTCCAGGCGGATGGGGCAGGGGGCCTGCTGGCGGAGGGCGCGGCGACGGTGGATCTGCCGGAGGGCACCGGGGACCGGGAGGGTTCGCCGCGGATCCCGACGACGGGCCGTTCAGGCGTTGCCGAAGCAGGAGCCCTCCGACGCCTCATGTCCGCGAACCAGGCCACGATCGATTCAGCGGAGGACTTGCGACGGAGTGCGATGGCCGCACCTCCACCCAGTGCGGATTCATCCCAGCGCACCGCGACCGTGGCCCCGCTCGCGCCCCAGGAGCTTCCAGGCGGCCCTTCGGAGCTGCTCTCCACGGGACGCATCGGAACCCCGCTCTACATGGCGCCCGAGGTATGGCGGGGCGAACCGGCCACGGCCCGCAGCGATCTCTTCTCGCTGGGCGTGCTCCTCCACGAGCTGTGCGGAGGCACCACGCCCGGGCCGCTCGCGGATGCGCCCCTTGAACCCCGGACCTTCGCGCCCCTGGACGCGGTGGTGCCCGGAATCGATCCGTCCTTCGCGTCGGTCGTCACGCGCTGCCTCGCGCATGATCCGTCCGCGCGCTTCGACTCCGCCGACTCCCTGCGTGATGCGCTGGAATCGATCGCCTCGCGTCTCTCTGTCATCAGCGGTGACACTTCCCTCGCGATTCCCCCGAGGCCCCGGCCCAGGTGGGTGCGGGTCGGCCGGGTGATCGCGCTCCCGCTCCTGGCGGCGTCCATCCTCCTCGGCAGCAATTGGTACGGTGAGCACTCCCGTCGTCGCGACGCCGAGCAGGCGCTGGCCTCTGTTGCAGCCGCGATCGATGCGAACCGGGTCCTGGACGCGCAGATTGAAACCCTTCGCGCGGAGGCCTTCACCGCGTTCGATTCAGACCGGGTGCCCTTCGCCGAGGACGCCTGGGCCAAGGCCCTGTCCCTGGGGGCGAAGCAGGCCCGAAGCTACGAAGAAGTCACCGCGATCCTCGACGCCTCACGGACACGCGTGGGCGCGGGCTGGAATGATGCGCTGGATCAGCGCCTGGCCGACGTGCTCCTCCAGCGCATCCTCATCGCGGAGCGCGACCGCAAACCGGAGGTCCGCGCGGCCCTGATCCAACGCCTGGACGAAGTGGATCCCAGCGGTGCCACGAGCAACAAGCTGAGAGCCCCCGTCCGCATGGACCTGGACAGCGATCCCCCTGGCGCCGTCGTCCAGGTTGAAAGCCTGGAACCGAGCGCGGGCGAACCCTCCCAACCCTGGACCTTCGGCACCACGCCCATCACCTCGGGCATCACGCTGTCACCCGGCTCCTACCTCCTGACGTTCACGCGGCCGGACCGCCTCCCCGTGCGCTACCCCGTGCTTCTCGGGCGCGGCGGTGTCTTCCAGGCCCGCGTCGTCCTCCCCGAACAAGTCCCGGACGGCTACGTCTACGTGCCCCCGGGCCGCTTCCTCTACGGCAGCGGCGACGACGAAAGCATCCGCCGCACCGTCGTGCGCACGCGCCCGCTGCACCCGCTCACCACCGGTGCCTTCCTCATCGCGCGCCACGAAGTCACGTACGCGGACTGGCTCACCTGGCTGCGCGCACTGCCCGCGTCGGAGCGCGCCGCGCGCAGGCCCCGGGGCACCAACTACTTCGGCACCATCGAGCTGCGACCCGACCCCGACGACACCTGGACCTTCCACCTGGAACACGAAGGCGTCGCCTACCGAGCGAGGGAAGGGGAGCCGCTGCGCTACCAGGACCGCGAGCAACGCGCCGAACAGGACTGGCGCCGCTTCCCCGTGTCCGGCATCTCCTGGGAGGACGCCCGCGCGTACGTGTCCTGGTTGGACACCACCGGCCGGCTCCCCCGCGCGCGCCTGTGCACCGAACGGGAATGGGAACGCGCCGCCCGGGGCGCCGACGGGCGCGACTATCCGCACGGTCCGACGCTCGCGCCGGACGACGCCAACTTCGACGCCACCTATGGTCGCAAGCCGCGCGCCTTCGGGCCGGACGCGGTGGGTTCGCACCCAGCGTCGGACAGCCCCTTCGGCGTGGCGGATCAGTCCGGCAATGTGTGGGAGTGGCTGGTGACGGACACGCAGGGCACGCCCGCGTACGGCGGCGGCTCGTTCTACCAGGACGCGCTCACCGCCCGGGTCCTCAACCACGGCGACGGCGAGCCGCGCACACGCTTCCCATTCATCGGAATGCGCGTGTGCGCGTCCGTGCCGTGATTCAGAGATCGCGGCCCGGGAGCTGACCCACGGCGGGCAGGTAGCCCAGGTCCTTCACGAAGACGAACGCGGAGGAGGGGGACTGGGTGGACGTGGCGTAGAAGCCCAGCGTCGGATGCTTCCACAGCTTCAGGGGCCTTCGCTGGCCCGTGCTGGTGGTGTCCACGGCGCTGTATACATAACCCTCGATGCCCTGATCGGAGTTCATGGCATTGAGGAAGAAGCCGGTGGCGGGAGCGCACGTGCTGGAGTCCGTGAGCAGCCTGCGTCCCACGGGGTCCACGCACCGGTACAGTGGCTTGATGAAGGCGCCCATGCGCTTCTTGATGGCCGCGGGCAACTTCGCGGAGAGGATGGGGCCTTCCGCGCGCAGGGGGACGAGCGACGGCGAATCCGCCAGCCCATCGCCGTTGAGGTCCGCCCGGAACGTGGACACGTCCACGAAGCCCGGGTGCTCCTGGAGATCCGCCACCACCGACGTGGTCGTCACGAACTCCGTGTCGTTCTTCTTGAACATCACCAACGCACGGTCGATGAAGAGCGAATAGGACACGAGCAGCGTGTCGTCCGCGAAGTTCGTCAGCTTCATGTCCTCGCACGGCCGGATGGAAGGTCCGGTGGCGATGACGGGAGGGGTGCCGGCTTCGAGCGCGCGGTTGAGGCACGTGGCCTCCAGCGACAGGCTGTCCCAGCGTTTCTTGCCCAGACACAGCGGCCGGACCGTGCCGCAGGAGTCCCGCGTCCACACGGCTTCGAGCGCGTACTGCCCCTGGTTCAGGGTCGCCACCGGGTAGCCGCTGGTGCTCAGGGCCAGGGCATTCTGCGGACCCATGAAGGACAGCGGCGTGCCGTCCAGCGTGTTGCTCTTCCCCTCGCCGCAATAGTCCGCCCTCGCCATGCGTGTGCAGAGCTGGTGGTAGTCCCGCGCGACGTCGTCCGGAGTGGAGGCCCCACCCCAGGGCGCGTAGCCCCAGTCGATGCACTTGGAGATGACGCCGCCGCCCACGAAGAACGGATTGCTGGACGTGCCCTGGTTCTCCGGCGCGCACGCGAACGTGAAGTAGTCCGGGTTCTTCAGCAGCTCACCGCCCACCGACCACGGATGGGGCACCGCGACCGCGAACCCGCTGCCCGTCGGGCACAGCGGTACGGTCGTCTTGTCGTCCGTGGTGGCGCTCACCCTGAACTCCCAACGCGCCGCGCCGGAGTTGAGGTTCTCGTTCGTACACGCGATCGGGGCGCCCGTGATGCCCACGTGACAGCGAGCCTCCTCGATGACCAGCTTCACCGAGCGGCCCTCGAACGGCGCACGGAACGACGCTCCCACCAGCGTAAGCCCATCCAGGAAGTACCCCGTCAGCCCCGAGTAGGGCGGGGGCAGGCTGGTGCAGGACACCTGGGCCGCTAGCAGCCGCCCGGAGAGCTGCATCGCCTTCACGGGCCCCTCGCACTTCGCGCCCGCGAGAAACGGAGGCGCCGCCACGGAGGCCAGCGGGATGTTGATGGACTCGAAGCGCTCCGAGCCATGCAACTGCGTCCCCTGCGCGCTGTTCGTTGGAGGAGGCTCCGCGACCGCGACCGCGCCTCCCAACATCACCGCGCCCAGCAGTCCCTGCCTCCAGGTCTTCATGATGGCTGACACGTGTTCGTCTCCCGCCTGCGGATGTTTGAGCGGGACGCGTGAACGCGCCCCCGCATGAACCAGTACGCCGGGGACCTGTGCAATTCGAAGGCCCGCATCCGTCGCCACGGGCGGGTGTGCAAACCTTGCCGGGAGTGCAAGCCCCGCACGCCATGGCCTCGCCCCCTGTGCAAACCTTGCACGGGCACGCCGCGCTTCCTTGCTTCAGCTCCATCCCCCACAATGCCGCCGCTTCCGCACGATCCACTCGAAGAGGGAGGGGGCATGTCCCCGGGCACCCGCATCCTGGCCGCGCTCGCGCTGTTCTCGCTGTCCGGCGCCGCCGTCGCGCAGACGCAACCGACACCGAAGCCACCGTCCGAACAGAGCCCGGAGCAGCGCGCTGCGTACCTGCGCTCGCACTACACGAAGTACGAGGTGCGCATCCCCATGCGCGACGGCGTGAAGCTCTTCACGTCCTTCTACGTCCCCAACGACGCCAGCCCCTCGAAGCGCTACCCCGTGCTGCTCCAGCGCACGCCGTACTCGGCGGCCCCGTACGGCGTGGATCGCTACCCGAAGAGCCTGGCCACCACGGCCTTCGAACAGGACGGATTCATCTTCGCGGTCCAGGACGTGCGCGGCCGCTTCCTGTCCGAAGGCGAGTTCGTGGACGTGCGCCCCCACCGCGCCAGCAAGCGCGGCAAGGAGGTGGATGAGAGCAGCGACACGTACGACACCATCGACTGGCTGGTGAAGCACGTGCCCGATAACAACGGCCGCGTGGGCATGTGGGGCATCTCCTATCCGGGCTTCTACGCGTCCGCGGGCGCCATCGACTCACACCCCGCGCTCAAGGCCGTGTCGCCGCAGGCGCCCATCGCGGACTGGTTCTGGGACGACATGCACCGGCATGGCGCCCTCAACCTCCAGCTCACGTTCACGTTCTTCTCCGCCTTCGGCAAGCCGCGCCCCACGCTCACCGACGTGGAGGGCTGGGAGGGGTTCGACCTGGGCACCCCGGACGCGTACCAGTTCTTCCTGGACCTGGGCCCGGTGGCCAACGCGGAAACGAAGCACTTCCGAGGCGACATCGCCTTCTGGAAGGACCTGCTCGCGCACCCCAACTACGATGCCTTCTGGCAGGCGCGAAACCTCCTGCCGCACCTGAAGAACATCAAGGCCGCGATGCTGGTGGTGGGCGGCTGGTACGACGCGGAGGACCTCTACGGCCCGCTGCGCACGTACGCCGCCATCGAGAAGCAGAACCCCGGCATCACCAACACGCTGGTGATGGGACCCTGGCCCCACGGAGGCTGGATGCGCACGGACGGCACCGGGCTGGGCGACGCGGACTTCGGCTTCCCCACGAGCGTCACGTACCAGGACCTGGCGCTGGCCTTCTTCAAGCACCACCTGAAGGGCGGCCCCGCTCCCACCATCCCGGAGGCCCTCGTCTTCGAGGGCGGCGCCAACCGCTGGCGCCACCTGGATGCGTGGCCTCCGAAGGCCGCGAAGCCGACGCGGCTGTTCTTCCAGCCCCAGGGCGCGCTGACGTTCCAGGCGCCCACGGGCAAGGAGGCGTCGTTCGACGAATACGTGAGCGACCCGGCGAAGCCCGTGCCGTACACGCAGGCTCAAAGCGCCAACATGACCCAGGGCTTCATGGCGGAGGATCAGCGCTTCGCCTCGCGCCGCCCGGACGTGGTCGTGTACCAGACGCCGCCCCTGGAGGACGACCTCACGCTGGCGGGCCCGTTGGAGGCGGAGCTGTGGGTGTCCACCACCGGCAGCGACGCGGACTGGGTGGTGAAGCTGGTGGACGTGAACCCGGGCAAGCTGCGCGGCTGGACGAAGGAGTCCGCGTCCTCTGGCGAGCGTGACCGGGGAGGCCAGCAGACGCTCGTGCGCGCGGAGCCGTTCCGGGGCCGCTTCCGCGACAGCTACCTGCAGCCCAGGCCCTTCACCCCCAATGAGGTGACGAAGGTGCGCTTCGTCATCAACGACGTGTTCCACACCTTCCAGCGCGGCCACCGGCTGATGGTGCAGGTGCAGTCGAGCTGGTTCCCGTTCATCGACCGCAACCCGCAGACCTTCGTGCCCAACATCCCCCTGGCGAAGGAGAGCGACTTCGTGCGCGCCATGCACCGCATCCACCACTCGGCGGCGCACCCCAGCGCACTGAAGGTGTCCGTGCTGCCGGCGTTGGACGACTAAGTCACCAGCCGGACGCGCGGGGTCTGCTACGCTCGCGCGCCGCCTGGCGGGAGCGCTTCACGCCTTCCGCCTTCGACCCATGACGGGAGGGACATGACCGGTCACGACCGGACCGACTCCGGGCTGGTGCTGCTCGACGGAAGCATGGGGGAGGGAGGGGGACACATCCTCCGCTCGGCGCTGTGCCTGTCGCTCATCACCGGCCGGCCCTTCCAGCTCACCCGGCTGCGTGAGCACCGGGAGCCGCCGGGCCTGAGGCCCCAGCACCTGGCCTATGTGCGCGGCGCGGAGGCCCTGAGCACCAGCACCAGCGAGGGCGCCGCCGTGGGCGCGTCCGACATGCGCTTCACCCCTGGCCCGGTGCGCGCGGGGGATTACCTGCTGGAGGTCGGCACCGCGGGCAGCACGCCGCTGCTCTTCCAGTGCCTCGTGTACCCGCTGGCGCTGGCGGGCGGAGGCCGGCTCACGCTCCGAGGCGCCACGCACCTCCAGAACAGCCCCAGCTTCCATGCGCTCACCGGCGCATGGCTGCCGGTGGCGCGCGCCTACGGGTTTCCCGTGCAACTGTCGCTCACGCACGCGGGCTTCTACCCGGAGGGCGCGGGCGAGTTCACCGCGGAGGTGGGCGCCCCGGAGGAACCGCCGCTGCGGGTGGACCTGCCCGCGCGAGGCGTGCTGCGCGAGGTGCGGGTGATGTCCTTCGTGGGCGGGCTGCCCTTCGGCGTGGCGGAGCGTCAGTCGCGCGCCGCGGTGGCCGCGCTGCGCGAGCGGGGCATCCTGGCGGAGGCCGACAACCGGCCGCTGCCGGTGACGCGCTCGCAGGGCACGGTGACATTCGTGTTGGCGCAGTTCGAACACACCGTCGCGGCCTTCACGTCGCTGGGGGATCGGGCGCTGGATGCGGAAGCGGTGGGCCGCCGGGCGGCGGAAGCCCTGACCCGGTTCATGGAGACGGGTGGGGCGCTGGATGAGCACCTGGCGGAGCAGCTGCTCCTGCCGGCGGCGCTCCTGGCGTCGGGGCGACTGGGGCCGGTGACGCCGGGCATCACGCGCTTCACCACCGCGTGTGTCACGGGGGAGCTGACGACCCAGGCGGAGGTGCTGCGGCGGTTCCTGCCCGTGGACATCCGCGTGGAGCCGGGCGGGGCGGTGGAAGTCCGCCCGGCCTGAAGCTTCGGAAGGCGCCGCCGGAAAACGGCGCCTGGACGGCCGCTAGGTTTCGTCGCCGTCGTGGGCACCGAAGGTATTGGCGGTGGCCATGTCCTTCACCGTGCCCCGGTAGGCGCGGATGGCGAACGGCAGACACACCGCGAAGATGATGCCCGCGAGGCCAATGGCCCGCCACGGCATGGGCTTCTCCTTGGGCTTCGCGTCCTTTTGATAACCCGAGAGGTTGTTGCCCATGGCGCGCGCCTTGGCGGCGTCCTTCTCTTCCTGGGTCAACTCCTTGCGGGTCTGGAAGTCCTGGGGCTGACGGCGCTGGGGCTGGGCCATGACAGCGCCGCCCCAGACGAGGGCGAGGATCAGAACAAGCCGGGGGAGCGAGGGGGAGGACATGGGCTCTGAGCTTAACAGAGCCTCCCTTCGCGATGAACAGGGGTTGCTTCACACCACCTGGGCCGTTACCCGCGCCCCATGCTCCGGCTTCCCCTCGTCCTCCTGGCGAACCTGTTCCTCGGGCTGCGCCTGCTCCTGGGCCTGCCCTTTCGTCTGATGGCGGTGCGTCAACGACCCGCCTGGGTCCGCTTCCGGCTTGCGGGGAGCCTGCCGTACCGGCCGCGCCGGGGCCCCCGCTTCCGTCTGGGAGGGCCTCCGGTGGAGCCCGCCACCGTCACCTCGCTGGAGGACTTCGGCCGGGCGCTGCGGCTGCTCGCCGCCGACCCGAAGGTGGAGGGCATCCTCCTGGAGGTGGAGGGGGTGTCGCTGACGGACGCCCGGCGCGAGGCCCTGCTGGCGCTGCTGTCGGACTTCCAGGCCGCCGGCAAGCGGGTGGTGTCCTGGGCGGTGATGGTGGACACGAACGAGTACCCCGCCCTCGGCGCGGCGGACGAGGTGCTGCTTGCTCCCATGGGGCGCGTGGAGCTGGTGGGCTACGCGGCGGAGGCCACGGTGCTGGGCGAGGCCTTTGACCGGGTGGGCATCCACGCCCACTTCGCCCGCCGGGGTGACTACAAGACGGCGCCGGAGTTCTTCACGGACGGCAAGGTGTCCGACATCCAGCGCCAGACGCTGGAGACGTTCCTGGACGAACGGTTCGCCGCGCTGGTGGAGGCCCTCTCCCAGTCGCGCGGCAAGACGCCGGAGGAGGCGAAGGCCCTCATCGACGCCGGGCCCTACAGCGCGAAGCGGGCGCTGGAGGCGGGGCTGGTGGACGGGCTGGTCCACGAGGCGGACCTGGGCGCGCACCTGGGCCTGGAGTCGAAGAAGCGCGGCGGCGAAGAGACCCCGGTGCCGACCTTCGGCGCGTACCTGGCGACGCAGGCCTTCCCTCCGGTGCGCTGGAGGAAGCTGCGGCGCCGGCCCCGGCTCGCGGTGGTGGACGTGGCGGGCATGATCGTCCCGGGCAGCGGCGGGGCGGGCCGGTTCGCGGCGGCGGACACGGTGGTGAAGGCGCTGCGCAAGGCGGGGCGCGACCCCAGGGCGAAGGCGGTGGTGCTGGCGGTGAACAGCCCGGGAGGCTCAAGCCTCGCGTCGGAGCAGATGCTGGAGGCGGTGAAGCGGGTGGCGAAGCAGAAGCCGGTCATCGCGTACGTGGATCAACTGTGCGCGAGCGGCGGGTACATGGCGGCCATCGGCGCGAAGGAGATCTGGTCCGCGCCGCACGCCATCGTGGGCTCCATTGGCGTCTTCATCGGCAAGTTCGAATACGGCGGCCTGCTGGAGAAGCTGGGCGTGCAGCGCACCACGCTGACGCGGGGGGAGAACGCGGCGTTCGCCTCCAACTCCAGGGGCTTCACGCCACACGAGCGCGTCGCGCTGGAGCGCGAGGTGGAGGAGTCCTACCAGACGTTCCTGGAGCTGGTGGCGCAGGCGCGCGGCCGGACGAAGGAGGAGATCCACGAGCGCGCGGAGGGCAGGGTGTACTCGGGGCTGCGCGCGAGGGACGCGGGGCTGGTGGATCGCATTGGTGGCTTCGAGGAGGTCTGTCGCCACGCGATGGACGAGGCGCGCGAGTCCTCCGACGACTTCGAGATCGTCCGCTACGGCGGCGGGGCCCGCTCCAGGCTGTCGCTCCTGAAGCTGCTGACGGCCGCGGCGCACCCGACCACGTATGCCTTCTGCACCGCGGCATGGAGCCTCTGGGGACTCGGGTCTTTCCGGCGCTTGGACTAACATGGGGGCATGGCCCGCTCCTGCCCGGTGTGCCCCAGCCAGCCGTTGAACGTCGTCCAGGCCTCGGACGTGGACGTGGACATCTGTCCGCGCTGCCACGGCCTGTTCTTCGACCGGGGAGAGCTGGAACGCTTTCCGGACCGGCCCTCGCTCAAGCCGCTGATGGGCACCGCGAGGAACGCCGCGTCCCGGTGCCGCGCCGGAGGACATCTGGTGCCGCGCGCCCTGGCCAGCTGTGCCACGTGTCGCAGTGAGCCCGTGGCCTGTCCGGGCTGTGGCGCGAGGCTCGGGCTGGTGTCCGCGCGCGTCTGCACGGTGGACCTGTGCGTGCAGTGCGGCGGCGCGTGGTTGGACGCGGGCAAGTTCGAAACGCTCGAAAACGCCACCGTGGAGGCTCCGAAGGCGCCACCGTCCGGCTCCAGGGTGGGCTGGGAGGTCGCCCCCGCCACGGACGGAGGCGCCGACCCGTGGATGGCCCCGGGCGCCACGGCCCCGTTGCCACCGTCGCATTCGCCCTCCGGGGGCTATGGCCTGTCGTCTCCCTTTGGCTGCGTCCAGTGTGGCCTCCCGGTGCCGGTGAGCCAGGCCTGGGCCTGGGACGGCGACATCTACTGCGGCGAACACCGCCCGAAGGGCGCCGTGTCGGGAGCGAGCCTGCCCAAGCATCGGTCTCCGGAGGCCCTGCCTGACCTGACCGTGGGCCGCGAGGGCCCGGAGTGGGGCGATCTGGTGTTCTGGGTGGTCCAGTTGCTCCGGATTCGCTGACGGCCCCCAGGCGCGGGAAGCCCCCACCTGTCCGGCCGCACAGGCGAGCGCCAGGAAGGGCAGGGCACATGAACGACGCGCCAAGGCGTCCAGAGATTGCTCCCCCCAGGCACGGGGTCTACCCTGCCGCGCCAGTGATGCCGCGCCTTGCTCCTTTAAGTCTGCTGCTCCTGGGCACCGCCTGCGCCACCGCGTCGCGCGAACCGGCCTCCGTGGCGGAGGCGTACGCGAAGGCGCTGGAGGAGAACCGTCTCTCGGACGCCTACCGCCTGACGACCGGGGGACCAGAGGGCGAAGTCGCCTTCCTGGATGAGTTCTCCAACGAGGCCACCCGTCGCGAACGCGCCGCCGCCGTGCGCACCGGCACGGGTGTGCTGGAGGCCCGCGCCCCGTCCGTCACCCTGGCCCGCCAGGGCGAGGACTGGCGCGTGGTGGAGTCCCGTCCGGCGGATGTGCCCCGGGCCGCGCTGAAGAAGTTCCTCGACGAGGTGGAGTCGCGCGACTGGAAGGGAGCATGGAGCCTGCTCGCCTCTCCGCTGCGCGCCCGCTACACCCCGGAGCGCCTGCGCGAGGACTTCGAACGCGACCCCCTGGCGAAGGAGCGCCTGCGCCGGGCCCGACTGTCCCTCCAAACCCACGTGCGCGTGGCGGCGGGCGAGGCCCTGTTCCCGCTGGGGGAGGACCGGGCCGTGCGCCTGGTGCTGGAAGACGGGGAGTACCGGGTGGCGGCCATCGAATGAGGGCCAGAAGCCGGGCTCGGTAGGTCCGCGGCGATGGCCGATGCATCTTCCGGGCCCTCGCGTTAAACGACGTTGACAGCCCCCGGAGTGCTGGCAATCTCCGCCCCCCTTCAAACGTGCAAACGCCCGTTTTCAAAAGGTTTCAGGTGTCCCGATGAGCGTCACACAGGCCGATGTCATGACGGCCATGTCGAAGGTGATCGATCCCGAGCTGCACATCGACCTGGTGAAGGCCGGGATGGTGAAGGACGTACGCGTCACGGGCGACACGGTGAAGTTGAAGATCGAGCTGACCACGCCCGCGTGTCCCATGAAGGGGAAGATCCAGGCGGACGCGGAAGCGGCGCTCAAGGCGGTGCCGGGCCTGAAGTCCTTCGACATCGAATGGGGCGCCCAGGTGCGTGGCGTCGCGGGCGGTTCGGGTGGCGGCGGGGCGCTGTTGCCGGGCGTGAAGAACATCCTGCTCGTGGGCGCCGGCAAGGGCGGCGTGGGCAAGAGCACCGTCGCGGTGAACCTGGCGGTGTCGCTCGCGCAGCACGGCGCCAAGGTGGGCCTGCTGGACGCGGACTTCTACGGCCCGTCGGTGCCGCTGATGACGGGGCTCGCGGACAAGCGTCCGGTGAGCCCCAACGGCAAGACGTTGGATCCGCTCATCGCGCACGGCATCAAGGTGATGTCCATCGGCTTCCTGGTGGAGGCGGATCAGGCGCTCATCTGGCGTGGCCCCATGCTGCACGGCGCGCTGATGCAGTTGGTGCGCGACGTGAACTGGGGAGAGCTGGACTACCTCGTCCTGGACCTGCCCCCGGGCACGGGTGACGTGGCGCTGACCCTGTCCCAGTCGGTGCGCGCGGCGGGCGCGGTGCTGGTGACGACGCCGCAGGACGTGGCGCTGGCGGACGTGGTGCGCGCCAAGCAGATGTTCGACAAGGTGCACATCCCGGTGCTGGGCATCGTGGAGAACATGAGCCAGTTCATCTGCCCGCACTGCTCCAAGGCCACCCACATCTTCAACCACGGGGGTGGGCGCAAGGCGGCGGAGATGTTCGACATCCCATTCCTCGGGGAGATCCCCCTGGACCTCAAGGTGCGCGAGTCGGGAGACTTGGGCGTACCGGTGGTGGCGGGGGCGAAGGACAGCCTGGAGGCGAAGGCCTTCCAGGAGATCGCCCGGAATGTGGCCGGACGTGTGTCCGCGCAGACGATGAAGAGCGTGCCGTTGCCGGTGATGCAGGCCCGGTAGTGCCCAACCCGTAAGGAGACCGCATGGCCCCCGCCGGCAACGACGACTTCCCGCCTGATCCGCTGTTCGACGAATCGGAGCAGCAGCCCGGGCGTGAAAGCCGCTCGGGGGGCTTCGTGCCGGACTTCGTGCGGCGCATGGCGGTGGCCGGCATGGGCGCGGTCTTCATGACGGAGGAGGGCATCCGCTCGCTCGCGGGTCAGCTCAAACTCCCCAAGGAGGCCCTGGGATTCATCCTCTCCCAGGCGGAGAAGACGAAGGACGACATCTCCCGCGTCGTCACGGAGGAGATGCGCCGCTTCATGCAGTCGGAGAAGCTGCGCGATGAGTTCCTCAAGCTGCTCTCCGGCATGACGGTGGAGGTGAAGGCGCAGATCCGACTGATTCCGTCGGAGAAGTCGGAGAAGGAAGAAGAGCCGCCGCCGGAAGCCCCCAAGGGCAAGAAGGCCGCGGAGCCGCCGCCCTCCGCGCGAGTGGTCATCACGGAGCTGAACGCGCGCCGTCCCGCCTCCAAGCGAACGAAGCGGGAGTAGGGACGTGGCGGAAGTTCCCGAACAGCCGTCCCCGGCCCCGGAGCCCCAGGCCCCGGTGCCCGCGAAGCCGCGCGGAACCTGGCGCACGCATCCCTTGCCCAAGCGCCTGGCGCTCATCGCCATCGTGGCGGTGGGTCTGTGGCTGTGGAGGGCGACGGACGTCCCGGAACGACAGCTCATCCTCCAGCTCGACGGCGCGGGCTGGAGCGACGTGCGCGCCATGGACCTCCAGGTGCTGGATCCGGAAGAGCACATCCTCAAGCGCGAGGAGCGGTTCTTCACCAGCGGCCCGCCCCCGGAGGTGACGTTCAAGATGAACCTCCCGGAGGGCACCTTCCGCACGCTCCTGTTCCTGAAGATGCGGGACGGCGAACAGCGGGTGCGCCTGGAGGAGCGGGTGTCGGTGGGCGAGGGTGAGGCCATCGTCCGCCAGCTGCGTCTGCCCGCCACCAGTCGTTGACCCTCCTGGGGGCGTGCGTTATGGCCGCCGACACAGGAGAAGTCGCCATGGCAACGGAACACATCGTCGTCGTCGGTGCAGGGCAGATGGGCGCGGGCATCGCGCAGGTGGCGCTCCAGGCGGGCATCCGCGTGTCGCTGGTGGACGTCAACAAGGACGGCCTCGCGAAGGGCGCGGACCGCATCAAGGCCGGCCTGAAGAAGCTGGTGGAGAAGGGCAAGCTGGACGCGGCGAAGCAGCAGGCCGCGGAAGCGAACCTCTCCACGTTCACCAGCGCGCGCGACGCGAAGGACGTGGACGTCGCCATCGAGGCCGTCACGGAGAACGAGGACCTCAAGCGCCGCATCTTCCTGGAGCTGGACGAAGTGGTGCGGCCCGGCGGCATCCTCGCCACCAACACCTCCTCCATCCCCATCACCCGCATCGCCGCGGCGACGAAGCGCCCCGAGTCCGTCATTGGGATGCACTTCATGAACCCTGTGCCGGTGATGCAGCTCGTGGAGCTGATCCGCGGCGCGGCCACCAGCGATGAGACGTACGCCACCATCCGCGCCATGGCCGAACGCATGGGCAAGACGACGGTGGTCTCCAAGGACTACCCGGGCTTCATCGTCAACCGCATCCTCATCCCGATGCTCAACGAGGCCTGCTTCGCGCTGATGGAGGGCCTGGGCACCGTGGAGGACATCGACACCGCGATGAAGCTGGGCACCAACCAGCCCATGGGCCCGCTCCAGCTCGCGGACTTCATCGGCCTGGACACGGTGCTCTACATCGCCGAGGTCCTGCACAAGGGCCTGGGCGACTCCAAGTACCGTCCGTGCCCGCTCTTGCGTCAGTACGTGGACGCGGGCTGGTACGGCAAGAAGAGCGGCCGCGGCTTCTACAAGTACTAGTCGTCCCCACCCGACACAGGAGCTTCGACGCACATGGCCTACGAGAACATCCGGTTGGAGAAGGACGGCCCCATCGCCGTCCTCACGGTGGACCGCCCCAAGGCGCTCAACGCGCTCAACAGCGCGACGTTCCATGAGATGGACGACGCGCTGCGCTCGCTGAAGGACGACACCCGCGCCCTCATCGTCACGGGCGGTGGGGACAAGGCGTTCGTCGCGGGCGCGGACATCGCGGAGATGGTCACCATCTCCGCCGCCCAGGCGCGCGAGTTCTCCGCCCTGGGACACCACGTCTTCCAGTCGCTGGAGAACCTGCCCATCCCCACCATCGCGGCCGTGAACGGCTTCGCGCTCGGTGGCGGGCTGGAGCTGGCGCTGGGCTGCGACCTCATCTACGCGTCGGAGAAGGCGAAGATGGGCCTGCCGGAAGTCACCCTGGGCGTCATCCCGGGCTTCGGCGGCACGCAGCGGCTGACCCGGCTCGTCGGCCGCTCCCGCGCGAAGGAGCTGCTCTTCACGGCGGACCGCATCGACGCGGCCCGAGCCAAGGAGATCGGCCTGGTGCTGGACGTGGTGCCCGCGGACAAGCTGATGGAGCACTGCCGCGCGGTGGCCGCGAGGATCCTCAAGAACGGTCCGCTCGCGGTGGCCCAGGCCAAGCGCGTGGTGGAGTACGGCGCGGATCAGGACCTGCGTTCCGCCAACGAACTGGAGCGCCAGGGCTTCGCGGTCCTCTTCGGTTCGGAGGATCAGCGCGAGGGCATGGCCGCGTTCCTCGCCAAGCGTCCCGCCGCGTTCCAGGGCAAGTGACGTGAAGCACGCGGTCGCGGCCGGAAGCCTGCTGTGCTTCCTGGTCGCGCCCCAGGCCTGGGCTCAGTCCCAGGCCGAAGTCCCGCCGGCCTCCCAGCTCGAAGCCCGGTCCGAAGAGCTGGAGCGGGCCCCGGCCCTGGTCTCCTGGAAGCGCACGCTGTGTCTCTACACGCTGTGCTTCCTGGAGCCGCTCATCCCGGATCTGCGCCGGGAGTGGGGTGACGGCGCGCACTGGGTGTTGTCCTGGCCCATCCACCCCTGGGCCACGCCGCCCCTGGACGTGCCGGGGCCCACCCTCATCGTGTCGCCCTTCGTGGAGCCCCAGCTCCGGCTGCGGCCCAGCACGTTCCGCCTGCTGGCCGGGGCCCGCGTGTCGGCCTTCCCGGACACGTCCCGCTTCGGCGTCCTGGCCGAGGGAGCAGGCGTCTGGGGCGGGGACGGGAAGGGTGGGGTGGCCGGGGTGGGACTCACGTACGACTTGATTGAGCGGCACCGGGACACCCAACCCTGGACGGTGTCGGTGGTGGTGCGCCGGGCGTGGACGGACGCGGGCGCTCGCACGGACGTGTCCCTCGACGTGACGGTGCCCCTGGCGATGTTCTTCGGGACCCGGATTCCTGCCCCCGAGGATGCCGGGCCTTCTTCGAAGTAGCCCCAGGGCGGGGCCCATACTATGGAAGTCCCACCATGAACTTCGAGCTGACCGACATCCAGCGCGAGATCCAGCGCCTGTGCCGCGAGTTCGCCGCCAAGGAACTCACCCCCAACGCCCGCAAGTGGGACGAACAGCACGCGTGGCCCTCGGACGCGGTGAAGAAGCTGGCGGAGCTTTCGCTCCTGGGCATCGCCGTGCCGGAGGAGTTTGGCGGCGCGGGCCTGGACAACGTCTGTTACTCCATCGCGATGGAGGAGATCAGCCGAGGCTGTGCCTCCACCGGCGTGATCATGAGCGTGAACAACTCGCTCTACTGCGACCCCATCTCCAAGTTCGGCACCCCGGAGCAGAAGGAGCAGTTCCTCAAGCCCTTCGCCAGCGGTGAGAAGCTCGGCTGCTTCGGCCTCACGGAGCCGGAGGCCGGCAGCGACGCCGCCGCCCAGAAGACCGTGGCCGTGAAGCGCGGTGACGAATACGTCATCAACGGCTCCAAGAACTGGATCACCAACGGCCCCAAGGCCGACGCCATCGTGCTCATCACGATGACCAACCGCGAGGCGGGCAACAAGGGCATCACCGCCTTCCTCGTGCCCACCAACACGCCCGGCTTCACCCGCGCGGAGCCCGACAAGAAGATGGGCATCAGCGCCGCCTGGTCCTGCTCCATGTTCTTCGAGGACATGCGCGTGCCGGAGAAGTACCGCCTGGGCAAGGAGGGCGAGGGCTTCAAGGTCGCCATGTCCACGCTGGACGGTGGCCGCATCGGCATCGCGTCCCAGGCGCTGGGCATCGCGCGCGCGGCCTTCGAGGAGGCGGTGCGCTACTCGGGCGAGCGCAAGACGTTCGGCAAGCCCATCCGCGACCACCAGGCCATCCAGTTCATGATCGCCGACATGGCCATGGAGATCGACGCGGCCCGCCTGCTGGTGTGGCGCGCGGCGCTCATGAAGGACAAGGGCCAGCGCCACAGCCCGGAGAGCGCCATGGCCAAGCTGTACGCCAGCGAGATGGCCAGCCGGGTCGCCAACAAGGCCCTGCAGGTCCACGGCGGCATGGGCTACAGCAAGGAAATGGACGTCGAGCGCCACGTGCGCGACGCGCGCATCACCGAAATCTACGAGGGGACGAGCGAGATCCAGCGCATCGTCATCTCCGCCAACCTGCTCAAGGAGTAGTCCCCGTCATGAAGCGCGCGCTCATCCCCGTGCTGATGCTGCTCGTGGCTCCTTCCATGGCCACGGCGCAGGGCACGTCCTCGAAGAAGAAGCCGGCGGCGACGAAGCCCGCCCCGGAAGGCACCCCGTCGGACGAGGCCCCCAAGAAGCCCGCGCCGAAGGACGACGGCCTGGACGTCAGCAAGCTGCCCTTCACCCCGGACTCCATCCGGCAGGTGATGGTGCACAACGCCCCTCGTATCCAGGAGTGCTACGAGAGCCACATGGTGGAGAAGGACAAGAAGGTGGAGGGCAAGCTCATGACCACCTTCACCATCACCGCCGAGGGCGCCGTGCGCAGCGCGAAGGTGGACCGGGCCCAGAGCACGCTGAAGGACGCGGGGCTCAACGACTGCGTGGTGTCCGTCCTGATGGTGCTGGACTTCCCCCGGCCTCCGGACGGGCGCGACCACCCCATCGAGTACCCGATCAACCTCAAGGCCGTCGAATAACAACAGGACACCCGCGCCCGTGAACTTCGACCTCACCGAGACCCAGACGCTCATCCGCGACACCGCGCGCAAGTTCGCGAAGGAGCGGGTGGCGCCCAAGGCCCGCGCCGCGGATCGCGCGGAGCACTTCGACCCGGAAGTCTTCAAGGCGCTGGCGGAGGTGGGCCTGCTCGGCGTGAACCTGCCGTCCCAGTACGGCGGCGCCGAGGCGGGCGTCGTCTCCTACGCCCTGGCGATGATGGAGATGGCCGCCGCGGACGCCTCCGTGTCCGTGGCCATGGCCGTCACCAACATGTGCGCGGAGCTCATCCACGCGGTGGGCACCGACGCGCAGCGGGAGAAGTTCGTCACGAAGCTCACCTCCGGTGAGGCCATCGTCGGCGCCTTCGCGCTGTCCGAACCGCACGCGGGCTCCGACCCCGGCGCCATGCTCACCACCGCGGTGAAGCGCGGCGACCGCTACGTGCTCAACGGCAGCAAGCAGTGGATCACCTCCGGCGCGTACGCGGGCGTGATGGTCGTCTGGGCTCGCACGGGCTCGGCCGGCAACAAGGGCCTGTCCTGCTTCATCGTGGAGGGCGGCGCGAAGGGCCTCCACGTGGGCAAGCACGAGGACAAGATGGGCCTGCGCGCGTCCAACACCGTGGGGCTCACCTTCGAGGACTGCGAGGTCCCCCTGGAGAACCTCCTGGGCAAGGAGGGCGACGGGTTCCGCCTGGCGATGATGGCGCTGGACGGTGGCCGCATCGGCATCGCGGCGCAGGCGTGCGGCGTGGGCCGGGCGGCGCTGGGGGCCACGGTGTCCTACACCAAGGACCGCAAGGCCTTTGGTCAGGCCGTGGCGGACCTCCAGGGCCCGCGCTTCATGATGGCGGACATGCGCACCCAGTTGGACGCGGCGGAGCTGCTCACCCTGCGCGCCGCGGCCCTCAAGGAGGCGAAGCAGCCGTTCACCCGCGAGGCCTCCATGGCGAAGCTGTTCGCCAGCGAGATGAGCAACAAGGTGGCCGACAAGGCCGTCCAGCTCCACGGCGGCTACGGCTACATCGACGAGTTCCCTGTCGAGCGGTACTTCCGCGACGCCCGCGTGCAGACCATCTACGAGGGCACCAGCGAGGTGCAGCGCATGGTCATCGCCCGCGAGACGTTCCGACAGCAGGGGTAGGGACGGGGAGCCCGGGGCTCCATTCCCGCCTCGGGCCCCTGGCGCTCCGCCCTTTCCACACCGGGCGGGCGGGCAGGGGACCCTGGAGGTGGGAGGGGTGCGGACTCTGCCGAGCGTTCATAAAAGTAGAGCCCCTCCGGCTGCCGGAAATCGCGTTCGGTGTTAGGAAGGGCGTCCAGGCGGGCATGCCGGGTACCGGGATTGACAGATCCGGTCCGATTCCCCCACGGATCATCACATGAGGCGGGGCACGGCTTGACTCCCGGAATATCCGGTGTCTAGGGTGCGCGGCCTCACAAAAGCCTCAGGTCCCTATTGGAGGGACACCCGCAGCTTCCGGTTGCTCCCCGCAGGCGGCTGCGAACACCTCTCAAACAGGGGGCAGTTGTACCGTTTCCAAGGACTTCCACTTCATGCAGCAGAACGTGAACCAGCAGATCGACGGCGGTGACGAAGACTTCGCGGCGATGTTCGAGGCCTCGCTCAAGGAGCGTGGCGGCGACGGAATCCTGAAGGAAGGCGAAATCGTCAAGGGCACGGTTGTGCAGGTGACGAAGGATTTCGCGATTGTCGACATCGGCTACAAGTCCGAGGGTCAGGTCCCGATCTCCGAGTTCACCAATCCCCGCGGTGAGGTCACGGTCAAGGCCGGCGACCCCGTCGAGGTCCTCCTGGAGAGCCGTGAGAACGACACCGGCATGGTCGTCCTCTCCAAGGAGAAGGCCGACAAGATGCGCATCTGGGACGAAATCTCCGCCGCTTGCGAGCGCGATGAGATCGTCAAGGGCACCATCGTCGGACGCGTGAAGGGCGGCCTCTCCGTCGACATCGGCGTGAAGGCGTTCCTGCCCGGCAGCCAGGTGGACATCCGCCCGGTGCGCAACCTTGACCAGTACATTGGCAAGGAGTTCGAGTTCAAGGTCATCAAGTTCAACAAGAAGCGCGGCAACATCGTGCTTTCTCGTCGCGTCCTGCTGGAGAAGCAGCGCGAGGAGATGAAGAAGGAGACCCTCAAGAACCTGAAGGAGGGTGCGGTCCTCAAGGGCGTGGTCAAGAACCTCACGGACTACGGCGCCTTCATCGACCTCGGCGGCATCGACGGCCTGCTGCACATCACCGACATGTCCTGGGGCCGCATCGGTCACCCCAGCGAGATGTTCAACGTCGGTGACGAAGTGCGCGTGGTCGTCCTCAAGTTCGACCCGACGCAGGAGCGCGTCTCCCTGGGCCTCAAGCAGATCCAGGAGGACCCGTGGCACCGCGCCGACGAGAAGTACCCGGTCGGCACCCGCGTGGGCGGCAAGGTCGTGTCCATCACGGACTACGGCGCGTTCATCGAGATCGAGCAGGGCGTGGAAGGCCTCGTCCACGTCAGCGAGATGTCCTGGACCAAGCGTCTCAAGCACCCGTCCAAGATCCTGGAGGTCGGCCAGGTTGTTGAGGCCGTCGTCCTCGACATCGATCCGAAGGCCAAGCGCATCGCGCTGGGCATGAAGCAGATCGAGCAGAACCCCTGGACGCTGCTCGAGGACAAGTACCCGATCGGCTCCGTCATCAAGGGCCAGATCCGCAACGTCACCGACTTCGGCGTGTTCGTCGGCGTCGAGGAGGGCGTGGACGGCCTCGTGCACGTCTCCGACATCTCCTGGACCCAGCGCATCAAGCACCCGGGCGAGATGTTCAAGAAGGGCGACGAGGTCGAGGCGGTGGTGCTCAACATCGACGTCGAGAACGAGCGCTTCAGCCTGGGCATCAAGCAGCTCCAGCCGGATCCCTGGGAGACCCTGTCCGAGCGTCTGCCCGTGGGCAGCCGCGTGAAGGGCAAGGTCACGAAGGTCACCGACTTCGGCGCGTTCGTGGAGATCGAGCCGGGCATCGAAGGCCTCGTCCACGTCTCCGAGCTGAAGGAAGAGCGCGTGGAGAACCCCCGCGACGTGGTGAGCGAGGGCCAGGATGTCGAGGTGAAGCTCATCGACATCAACACCCCCGACCGCAAGGTGGCGCTGTCCATCAAGGCGCTCATCGGCGAGGGCGAAGACTACCGCGAGTACCTGCGCAAGCAGGCCGAAGGGTCCAAGGCCCGTCTGGGCGACGTGATGGCGAGCAAGCTGAAGAAGTAATCAGCCCAACGTCGTGACGTGAATAGCGGCCGGGTTCCCCAGTGGGAGCCCGGCCGTTTCCATTTGATTCGGCCGAAACGCCCCGTGATAAGGGCTTGAGGCACTGTTAGCGAAGGTCCTTCCAGGAGGCAGTTCCATGGCTCGTGAAGTCGTCATCGTGGGCGCGGCCCGTACCCCCATCGGCTCCTTCCAGGGCGCCCTGTCCAAGCTCACCGCCCCCCAGCTGGGTGCCATCGCCATCAAGGCGGCGCTGGAGCGCGCGGGCGTCAAGCCGGAGGCCGTCCAGGAAGTCATCATGGGCAACGTGCTCCAGGCGGGCGTGGGTCAGGCCCCGGCGCGTCAGGCCACCATCTTCGCGGGCATCCCGGACACCGTGCCGGCCGTCACGCTGAACAAGGTCTGTGGCTCCGGCCTCAAGGCCGTGATCGCCGCGGCGCAGTCCATCGCCCTGGGTGACGCGGACGTCATCGTCGCCGGCGGCATGGAGTCCATGAGCAACGCGCCCTACATCAGCCACACGATGCGCGGCGGAGCTCGCATGGGCAACGTGGAGTTCAAGGACGCGATGATCCACGACGGCCTCTGGGACGTGTACGGCAACGTCCACATGGGCCTGTGTGCCGAGGAGTGTTCCACCTCCCAGGACATCAGCCGCTCCCAGCAGGACGAGTTCGCGCTGGAGTCCACGCGCCGCGCCATCCAGTCCCAGAAGGAAGGCCTGTTCGCGGCGGAGATCGTCCCCGTGCAGATTCCGGGCAAGAAGCCGGACGAGTTCATCACCGTCTCCGAGGACGAGGGCCCCAAGAACGCCAAGCCGGACAAGATCCCGGGCTTGAAGCCGGTGTTCAAGAAGGACGGCACGGTGACGGCCGCCAACGCGTCCTCCATCAACGACGGCGCCGCGGCGCTGGTGTTGATGAGCGAGGAGCGGGCGAAGGCGGAGGGCCGCACCATCCTGGGCCGCATCAAGGGCTACGCGCAGGCGGCCCGCAAGCCGGTGGAGTTCACCATCGCTCCGGCGGACGCCATCAACACGCTGCTCAAGAAGCAGAACATCACCGCCAAGGACGTGGACCTCTGGGAGATCAACGAGGCGTTCTCGGTGGTGGCCATCGCGAACAACCGCATCCTCGGCCTGGATCCGTCCAAGGTGAACGTGCGCGGCGGCGCGGTGGTGCTGGGCCACCCGATTGGCGCCTCCGGTGCGCGCGTGCTGGTGACGCTGCTGCAGACGATGAAGGACCAGGACAAGAAGCGGGGCGTGGCGTCGCTGTGCATCGGCGGCGGCGAAGGCATCGCGCTGATGGTCGAGCGCTGAAGGGCGTGACCCCATGAACAAGGTCTACGCGAGCGCGGAGGAAGCGGTCGCCGACATCCCGGACAACATCACCCTCATGAGCGGTGGGTTCGGGCTGTGCGGCAATCCGGAGAACCTCATCACGGCCCTGCACAAGAAGAACGTGAAGGGCCTCACCATCATCTCCAACAACTGCGGCACCACGGAGCTGGGGCTGGGCGTCCTCCTGCAGAACAAGCAGGTGAAGAAGATGGTCGCCAGCTACGTGGGGGAGAACAAGGAGTTCGAGCGCCAGTTCCTCTCCGGGGAGCTGGAGGTGGAGCTCAATCCGCAGGGCACGCTCGCGGAGCGCATCCGCGCGGGGGGCTGCGGCATTGGCGGCTTCTTCACGCCGACGGGAGCGGGCACCCAGGTGGCGGAGGGCAAGGAGTCGCGCATCATCGACGGGCGGCTGCACGTGCTGGAGACGCCGCTCAAGGCGGACTTCGCCATCGTGCACGCGTGGAAGGCGGACACCTGGGGCAACCTGGTGTTCCACAAGACGGCGCGCAACTTCTCCCCGATGATGTGCATGGCGGCCAAGGTCACCATCGTGGAGGCGGAGCACATCGTGCAGCCGGGGGAGCTGGACCCGGACCTGGTGCACATCCCGAGCATCTTCGTGCACCGCATCGTGCAGGCGCAGAACCTCCAGAAGTGGATCGAGCGGCGGACCGTCCGCAAGAAGGCGTCCTGAGCCATGCCCCTGTCACGTGAACAGATCGCGCAGCGCATCGCCCAGGAGCTGAAAGACGGCTTCTACGTCAACCTGGGCATCGGCATCCCCACGCTCGTCCCCAACTACATCCCGGACGGCGTGGAGGTGGTGCTCCAGTCGGAGAACGGCCTGCTCGGCATCGGGCCGTATCCGGAGGAGGGGAAGGAAGACCCGGACCTCATCAACGCGGGCAAGGAGACGGTGACGGTGGTGAAGGGCTCCGCCTTCTTCGACTCCGCGCTGTCGTTCGGGATGATCCGCGGAGGCCACATCGACCTGGCCGTGCTGGGCGCCATGGAGGTCAGCGAAGAGGGCGACCTGGCCAACTGGATGATCCCCGGCAAGATGGTCAAGGGCATGGGCGGCGCCATGGACCTGGCGGTGGGTGCCAAGCGCATCTACGTGGCCATGGAGCACGCCAACAAGGACGGGCAGCCCAAGATTTTGAAGAAGTGCTCGCTGCCGCTGACGGGCCTCAAGTGCGTGCACCACATCGTCACCGACCACGCGTTCATGGACGTCACGCCGGAGGGCCTGGTGCTCCGGGAGCTGGCGCCCGGACTGACGGTGGAACGGGTGCAGCAGCTCACGGAGCCGAAGCTGAAGATCGCGCCCGACCTTCGTGAGATGAAGTTCTGAGCCTCCGGGGATAAGGTGCGCTTCCGTTCCCAGGGACGGAAGGCACCTTGCCCCCTTGGAGCAGTGGAGCACACCGCATCATGTCCGACACCCCGGAGCATCCCGTCCCCGCGCCGCGCGCCCACCGCATCGACCACGAGCTGCCCGTGGCGTACCGCACGGTGGCGGGCTTCGTGACGGACTGGGCGGTGAACCTGTCGCGCGGCGGGCTGTACATCAACACCCAGCAGCCGCTGCCCGTGGGCACCGTGGTCCGCATCCTGGTGTCGCTGCCGGGCGCGAACTTCCCGGTGGACCTGGCCGGCAAGGTGACGCGGACCAACGCGCAGGGCGCTGAAGCCGGCGGAGAAGTGCCGGGGATGGCGGTGGAGTTCGTGGACGTTGATGATGACAAGCGGTCGCGCATCGAAGCGTTCGTGGAGCGCCTGCGGGAAGCCCTGCCGGCGGACGAGCGTGGCAGCACGACCCGGAAGTAGGGCGGCCCGTCCCAGGCGTCCCCCCAGAGCGCCTGAATGCTGACGCTGCCAGAGACCCCCATTGAATTGACGATTGAACGGCTGGGCCAGCTCGGCGAGGGCGTGGCCTCATGGGAGGGCCGCACCGTCTTCGTGCCCGGCGCCTTCCCCGGCGACACCGTGCGCGTCCTCCTGGAGTCGCACGGGCGCGTGCTGCGCGGGCAGTTGCGGCAGGTGCTCGCGGATGGGGCCGAGCGCGTCACTTCGCGCTGTGTCCTCTCCGAGGCCTGTGGTGGCTGTGACTGGCTGGAGCTATCGGTGACGGCCCAGCGGTCCGCGAAGCAGGAGATCGTCCTGTCCACGCTGGAGCACCTGGGCCACCTGCCTCGCACCGGGTTCACCGTACGGCCGTTGATGGTGGCGCCCCGGGATTGGGGCTACCGGCGACGGGCGGTGCTGCACGGGGCGGGGAAGGGAGCGCTCGGCTACTTCGGCCGGCGCACGCACGAGCGCGTTCCAGTGGACCTATGTCCCGCGCTCACGCCGGTGCTGACCGCGCTGCCCGGGAAGCTGGCCCCGCTGCTCAAGCCCCTGGCCAAGGACACCGAGGAGGTGTTGCTGCTGGCGGAGGGGGACAAGGCCGCGTTCGCGGTGAACCTCTCCGGGTCGGTGACGGCGCGGCACCTGGAGGCCGCGGAGGCCGCCGTGCGCGCGCTCCGTTTGGAGGGCGCGGTGCTGGTCCCGAAGGAGGGCTCCGCGCGGCTGGTGGGCCGTCCGGTGCTGCGCTCGCTGTCGCCGCTGCGGCCGGAGGTGCCGCTGTACCTGCGACCGGATGCGTTCGCCCAGGCGCACGCGGAGGCCAACGTGGGGCTCGTGTCCTCCGCCATCTACGAGCTGGGCGCGCGGGAGACGGACTCGGTGCTGGAGCTGTACTCGGGCAACGGCAACTTCACGTTCCCGCTGGCGGGCACGGCCGCGTCGGTGCTGGGGGTGGAGTCCTCGCCGGTCGGCGTGGAACTGGCCCAGCGCAGTGCCCGGGAGGGTGGGGTGGGCAACGTGCGCTTCATCCAGGGCGACGCTCGCAAGGTGTGCGACGGGCTGGTGGCGGAGGCGCGAAGCTTCGACGTGTGCCTTGCGGACCCGCCTCGCGCCGGGGCTCCGGGACTGGCGAAGTGGATGCGCGCGTTGAACGTGCGCCGGGTGGTCTACGTGGCGTGCGACCCGGCGTCGCTCGCCCGGGACGCGGCGGGACTGGTGGAGGCCGGTTACAAGCCGATGGCGCTCCAGGTGGTGGACATGTTCCCCCAGACGCACCACGTGGAAGCCGTCATGTCGTTCGAACGGTAGGGAACGGAAAGGGACTCGCCATGGACGCACGCATCGTCGAGTTCGCCGAGGTCCTCCGTCAGAATGGCGTGCGCGTCAGCACGTCCGAGGTGCAGGACGCGCTGCGTGCCACCGCCGAGGTGGGCCTCCAGGACCGGAGCTTGTTCCGCGCCGTGCTGCGCACCACGCTCGTGAAGCGCGAGCTGGACGTGGAGACCTTCAGCCGCGCGTTCGACTTCTACTTCTCCGGCGCCGCCCGCACGTTCGAGGCCATCGACCAGTCACTGGCGAAGCAGTTGGAGGAAGAGGGCTATCTGGAAGGCGACCTGCTGAAGATGGTCATCTACCAGATGAACCTGCTCGCGCCGGAGATGTCCCCCCTGGCCCAGGCCATCCTCGCGGGCGATCGCGCCCGGCTGGCGCAGATCTTCCGGCAGGCGTCGCTGCAACTGGACCTGGGGCAGTTGGAGAGCCCGCTCCAGACGGGGTTCTTCACGCGGCGGCTGCTCGCGGGCGCGGGCATGGAGCGGGCGCGCTCCGACTTGAAGTCCATGGAGGACGAGCTGCACGCGCGCGGGCTGAGCGCGGAGGGCATCGAGATCGTCTCGCGCCACGTGGCGGCGGCGATGCGCAAGATTGAGGACGCCGCGCGCCAGGAGGTGAAGCGTCAGTCCGAGGCCCGCATTCGCCGCCGCACGGACTCCGTCACGGAGAAGCCGCTCCACCTGCTGACCCAGGCGGAGGTGGATGAGATGGAGGCCGCCGTGCGCACCATGGCGGAGAAGCTCAAGAGCCGGCTCATCCGCAAGCAGCGCTCGCACCGCCGGGGCGCCCTCAACGTGCGCCGCACGCTGCGCCGGAACATGCCCTGGGACGGCATCCCCATGGTGCCGCAGTTCCGCTCGCGCCGGCCCGAGCGCCCGGAGCTGGTGGTCCTCTGCGACGTCTCCGACTCCGTGCGGAACGCTTCGCGGATGATGCTGCTGTTCATGCACACGTTGCAGTCGCTGTTCGTGCGCGTGCGCTCGTTCGTCTTCGTGTCCGACGTGGGGGAAGTCACCCACTTCTTCAAGGACCTGGACGTGAGCGAAGCCATCGACGCGGCGACCGCCGGTCGCACGGTGTCCATGAGCGCGAACTCCAACTACGGCCGCGCGCTGGCGGACTTCACCCGCGATCACCTGGGCAGCATCACCCGCCGCACCACGGTGATGATCATTGGCGACGGCCGGAACAACTACAACGCGAGCAACGCGTGGGCCCTCAAGGACCTGCGCCGCAAGGCGAAGCGGCTGTTGTGGATCTGCCCCGAGGACCGCGGCAACTGGGGCATCGGCGACAGCGAGATGCTCACCTACGAGAAGCACTGTCACCAGGCGGTGGTCGTCACGTCCGTTTCGGACCTGGCCCGCATCGCGGATCAACTCGTCCCCGCCTGAACCCTTTCCCCCGAGGTTCCCCCATGGCTCCGTCCCTCTTCGATGACTACGTGGACGTTCCCAACGTGGAGACCGGCCTCGACTTCGACGCCGCCGATGACCGCACCCTGCGCATGGCCTCCCAGCCGGTGGACAAGGCGCTGCTCGACAGCCTGATCCGCTACCAGGAGACCTTCCTGTCCCACGTGGAGTCGGACGCCACCCCGGACGCGATGGCCCGGGCCCAGACGGCCGCGCTCACCGACAGCGGCCTCACCCTCAAGACGGTGGAGTGGGGGCTCTCCGTGCTCCGGGCCTTTGGCGGCCGGCGGTGGACCGCCCAGCGCCTCCAGTCGAAGCTGACGGAGCTGGAGGCCACCTCCGGGGCGGAGGTGGACGCACTGCGCCAGCGCATCCAGAACGAGCTGAAGAAGCAGGAGCGGCACACGGAGGCCCTGGGCCGGCGGTATGGTCCGGACACGGTGACGCTGCTTCGGGAGCACGAGCCGGTGCTGGTCGCCCTGCACACCCGGCTCACGAAGGTGCTCAGCCGGGGATGAACCGGCCCGTCCGCCCGGTTGCATTCCGCGCCCGGTCATCGCATAAGGGCCCGTTTTCACTATAGGCAAACCATGAAGCGCTACTTCATCCACACCTTCGGCTGTCAGATGAACGTCAACGATTCGCTCCGCATGAGCGAAGCGTTGTCGAAGATGTCCTACGTCCCGACGCCGGAGCCGGAGAACGCGGACCTCATCATCCTCAACACCTGCTCCATCCGGGAGAAGGCCGAGGACAAGATGCTGTCCGCGCTCGGGCGCTACCGCGCGGTGAAGGCCAGTCGCGGGGCCATCCTGGGCGTGGGCGGCTGCGTGGCCCAGCAGGAGAAGGACAAGCTGCTGAAGAAGGTGCCCTACCTGGACTTCGTCTTCGGCCCGGACAACATCGCGAAGCTGCCGGAGGTCATCACCCGCGTGCAGGAAGCGCGCGAGCGGGTGGTGGAGACCGCCTTCGTGGACTCCGAGGAGTACGTCTTCCCGCGCGCCGACGCGGAGACGTCCCGGGGCAAGGTGACCGAGTTCGTCACCGTGATGAAGGGCTGCGACAACGTCTGCTCGTTCTGCGTCGTGCCGCACACCCGTGGCCGCGAGGTGAGCCGCGCGTTCCCGGAGGTGCTCGTCGAGGTGGCGGATCTGGCGCGCGTGGGCCTGCGCGAAGTCACGCTCATCGGCCAGAACGTCAACTCGTACCTGGGCGGCATCAGCTTCGCGCAACTGCTCCTGCGCACCGCGGAGGTGCCCGGCATCGAGCGCGTGCGCTTCACCACCAGCCATCCGCATGACCTGTCGGACGAGCTGATCGAAGCGTTCCGCATCCAGCCGAAGATCGCGCCGCACTTCCACCTGCCCGTGCAGTGCGGCTCCGATCGCATCCTGAAGATGATGCGCCGCGACTACACCGTGGAGCAGTACCTGGTGCAGCTCGCGAAGCTGCGCGCCGCGCGTCCCGGCATCGCCGTCACCACCGACATCATCGTGGGCTTCCCCGGAGAGACCGAGGAGGAGTTCGAGATGACGATGAAGCTCACGGAGCTGGTGAAGTACGAGAACCAGTTCTCCTTCGTCTACAGCCCGCGTCCCAAGACGGGCGCGGCGCTGCGCGAGAAGGACTGGGGCCTCATCCCGCACGAGGTGAAGGTGGCCCGGCTGGAGCGCCTGCAGAAGCTCCAGCGGCGCATCAGCGGCGAGTACACCCAGTCCCAGGTGGGCCTGGACGTGGAGGTCATGGTCGAGGGCCGCTCGCGCTACGACGCCACCAAGCGCTTCGGGCGCACGCCGGAGAACCGCACCGTCAACTTCGAAGGGGACGCTCCCGCGGGCTCCTTCGTGACGGTGCACATCGAGCGCGCCACGCCCAACCAGCTCCAGGGCCGGCAGGTGGCGGTGCTCAAGGAGCCCACGGTGGCGCCGCTGCCGGTGGAGCTCCCGGTGCCGCTGCACGTGCCCGCGGAGGCCTGACGCTTCGCCCCGCAGTTCCCTGCCGTCTTCCCGGAGGTCGCACCATGGCGTTGAGGCCGTTTCGCGGGGTGTCCCCCCGCGTCCATCCGAGCTGCTTCGTCGAGGACTCCGCCCACGTGGTGGGCGACGTGGAGCTGGGCGAGGACTCCTCCGTCTGGTTCAACTCCGTGCTGCGCGGGGACGTGAACGCCATCCGCATCGGCAAGCGCACCAACATCCAGGACCTCACCATGGTGCATGTCACCAGCCAGGGTGACTCCACGACGGTGGGCGACGACTGCACGGTGGGCCACCGGGTCATCCTCCACGGCTGCCTCGTGGGCAACCGCGTCCTCGTCGGAATGGGCGCCATCCTGATGGACGGGGTGGAGGTGGGGGACGACTGCATCATCGGCGCCGGCACGCTGCTGACGCCCGGCACGAAGATTCCCCCGGGCTCGCTCGTGGTGGGCTCCCCGGGCAAGGTGAAGCGCCCCATCAACGACGGCGAACGTGAGTTCCTGGTCCAGTCCGCCCTGCACTACGTCGAGACCGCCTCCGAGCACCGCGCGAGTCGCTGACGGCGCCGGGTTGTGCGTGTTAGGAACACCCCCATGGCTCTCGTGCCCGAGACGACCCTGAAGGCCTGCCCGCTGTTCAAGGGCTTCACCGACACCGGCATCGCCATCTTCGCGTCGGCGGCCGTGTCGCGCGCCTTCCCCAGGGGGACGGCGCTGTTCTCCGAGGGCAAGGCCGGTGACTCGTTGTTGATTGTCGGCGAAGGCACCGTGCGGCTGAGCGCCCGGAACCCCGGGGGCGAGGATGTGTCCCTGGGCGAGGTCACCGTGGGAGAGCCCCTGGGGGAGCTGGCGCTCGTGCAGAAGGGGGAGCGGTTGTGTACCGCCACCGCCCAGACGGACGTGATGGCGCTGGAGATCCGCTCGGCGGACTTCCAGAAGCTGCTCGCCCAGAAGCCCCAGGCCTGCATCAAGCTGCTGATGGGCATCGTCAGCCACTTCGGCGCCAAGGCACGGGAGAACCGGGACATGCTGCGCACGCTCGTCGTGCGGTCCACGAGCACCTGAGCCTTCCGGGGCTCGGGCAGGCTGGGTGTTGGGTGGAGGGCCTCGACCTCGTGCCAGGAGGTCGGAAGGGCAGGGAGTCGCTGCCACTCGCACGGGATGTGGTTACTGTCCTCGCCGGAAGTGGAACCGGTGGGCCCCCATGTTGGAGCACAGGGTGGGCGAGGGTGGGAGGAAGCCACGAAGCGCTGGGCTTTCGTGGTGGGGCCAGGCCGCTTGAGATGAGAGGCTTGGCGGCTGGAGTTTTCAAGACCCGCACCCGGTTGTTGGCTGGGTGCTGAAGGGGCTGGCCCGGGTGGTTGCCGGGCGACCCTTCGGGAAGTGATTGGACGGAACGACGCGTGGAAGACCTGCTCACCAGTCTGCTTGGTAACTCCCAGGGCCTCATCGCCTACGCGACGGTGTTCGCCATCCTGGTGGCGTGTGGTCTGGGCGTCCCGCTGCCGGAGGACATCTCGCTCATCCTCGGTGGGTTCCTGGCGCACAAGGGCGCGGCCAGCCTGCCGGTGATGATGGTCGTGGGCTTCCTGGGCATCCTCGTGGGCGACAGCCTGATCTACCTGGCAGGGCGCAGGTTGGGGTCTCGGCTGGGGCGCAACCCGGATGCGAAGAGCGGCGGCTTCTTCGCGAAGATCGTCACGCCGGAGAAGCGCGCGAAGGTGGAGTCGCTGTTCATCTCCCACGGCCAGAAGATCGTGATGATCGCGCGCTTCATGCCGGGCGTGCGCGCGGTGACGTACTTCACCGCGGGCTCGGTGGGCATGGCGTACTGGCGCTTCATCCTGTGGGACGGACTGGCCGCGCTGCTGTCAGCGCCGGTGTTCGTGTGGCTCGGGTTCCACTTCGGTGGCGAACTGGACATGGTCATCGGGAAGCTCAAGGAGGGACAGGTCGTCGTCCTGGGCTCGCTGGCGGTGCTGGGCGTGGGCTACTTCCTGTTCCGGCGCTACCGGAACAAGAAGCTCGCGGCGCAGGCCGCCGCCCGGGCGGAGATGGTCCCCGTGGCCCTGCCGCCCGTGCCGGAGTCGCTGGAGAACAACCTGGCGCAGACGCGCGCGCCCAGCAGCAGCAGCTTCTTCGACGTGCCCGCGGACAAGACGCCTCCGCCCTCCGAGCCTTCGACCAACGTGCTCAAGTAGCGCCTCACCGCACGCGCTGAAGCAGTCCCCAGACCCCGCCCCCTCTGCTGGAGGGAGCGGGGTTCTTCGTTGTGGCGGTCTCAGTGCTCGCCGAGGGCCTTCTTCAGGAGGTCCGCCACGCGCTGCACGTTGGGCTCGCGCAGCAGCGTGTAGTGGTTGCCCGGCAGGCGGTGCGACTCCAGCCGATCTCCCACCAACGCCCTCCAACCCCCGTCGTCCGTGCCCGGGGTCTCCTGCGCCTCCGCCTGGACGCGCAGCACCCGCTGATCCATCGCGGGCGCGCGGTAGCGGCGGGAGGCTTCGAGGTTGGACTCGAAGACGCGGAAGAGGGCCACCGCGTTCGCGGCATCCGTCCCGGGCGGCAGGGTCCCTGCCTGGGCCGCCGCCTCCAGCACCTGGGTGAGCGCGGCTTCGGGATCCAGGGGCGCGAGCGCGCCGAGGTCCAGCTCCAGGTCGCCCAGCGACACGCCCATCAGGTCCTGGGCGAACAGGCTCACGGCCAGCGTGCGATCCAGGAGGGGTTCCGAGGCTGGTACGGGCTCCTGCACGTAGGAGTCGAGCAGCGCGAGCAGCGCCACCTCCTCGCCCGCTTCGCGCAACTGGCGGGTCATCTCGTAGGCGATGACGCCGCCCAGGGACCAGCCGCCCAGGAAGTAGGGCCCGGCGGGCTGCGCCTCGCGCAGGACGCGCACGTAGTCCGCGGCCATGGCTTCGAGGGTGCGATGGGGGGCGCTCGTGCCGTCGAGCCCTCGGGACTGGAGGCCGTAGAAGCGCTGCTCCGGCCCCAGCCGCCGCGCGAGCGCCGCGTAGGTGAGCACCGTGCCGCCCACCGGGTGGACGCAGAAGAACGCAGGGGCGGTGCCCGGCGTGCCTCCCGCGTCGAAGGGCACCAGCGGCGAGTTCGTGCCCGCGTCCCCGTGCTGCTCCAGCAACGCCGCGAACCGCTCCACGCTGGGGGCCTGGAAGAGGGCGGACAGCGGCAGCCGGCGGCCCGTCTCTCGGTTCACCGCCGCCATCAGGCGCACGGCGAGCAGCGAGTGGCCGCCCAGGTCGAAGAAGCTGTCGCGCGGATCCACGGTGTCCACGCCCAGGGCTTCGGCCCAGATGCGCGCGAGCCGGGACTCGGACTCGTTCCGGGGCGCTTCGATGCCGTGGACCCGCATGGAGGGTGCAGCGGCAGCGCGGGTTGCGACGAGGGCCATCGGCTCCAGGGGGCCTGCCGGCAGCCAGCGGGTCGGAGCTTCCGGCAGGGGCAGTGCGTCGAGCGCCGCGTCGAGCGCACCCATTGCCTCTTCGAGCAACAGGGCCCAGTGCTCCATGAGGAGTCCGGCCGTGTCGGCTTCGAAGAGGTCCGTGCTGTAGGAGAGCATGCCCTGGAAGCCTTCCGGGGTGCGGCCCAGGCTCAGGTCCAGTTCGAACTTCGCCGTCGCGAGCGCCACGTCCACCGGCCGCAGCGTCAGCTCCGGCAGGCGCAGCGCCGCGTCCGGCAGGTTCTGGAGCGCGAAGAGGACCTGGATGAGCGGCGGGCGGGACAGGTCGCGCGCGGGCTGGAGCACTTCCACCAGCCGCTCGAACGGGACGTCCTGGTGCTCATACGCGCCCAGCGTGGTGGCGCGCACCTGCGACAGGAGTTCCCGGAACGACAGGGCCGGCGTGAAGCGGGCGCGCAGCACCAGCGTGTTGACGAAGAAGCCGATGAGGCCCTCCGTCTCCGCGTGGCGGCGTCCGGCGATGGACGAGCCCACCAGCAGGTCGTCCTGGCCGGAGTACCGGTGCAGCAGGGTCTGGAGGCCCGCCAGCAGCACCATGAAGGGCGTGGCGCCCTCCCTCTGGGCCAGCGCCTCCACCGCGTCGCTCAGCGCCGGTGACAGCCGGACCGGAAGCGTGGCCCCGCGCGAGGAGCGCTGCGCGGGACGGGGCTTGTCGGTGGGCAGGGCCAGCACCATCGGCGCCCCAGCCAGCTCCTGCCGCCACCACTTCAGTTGCGTGTCGAGCACGTCCCCCTGGAGCCAGGAGCGCTGCCAGAGGGCGTAGTCCGCGTACTGCACCGGCAGTGGGGCCAGCGGTGAACCCTGGCCCTGACGGAAGGCCTCGTAGAGGGACACCACCTCGCGCACCAGGATGCCGAAGGACCAGCCGTCGGAGATCGCATGGTGCAGGCACAGGAGCAGCATGTGCTCGCGCGCGTCCAGCGTGAGCAGCGTGAACCGGGCCAGCGGTCCGCGCTCCAGGTCGAAGGGTCGCAGTGCGTCCTCGGAGGCGCGGCGCATCGCCTCGGCCTCGCGGGCGTCCTCGGGCAGGGCGCTCAGGTCCACCGTGCGCAGCGTTCGCGACGGGGCAGGGTGGATGCGCTGGCGTGGCTCTCCCTCGCGCGTCTCGAACGTCGTGCGCAGGGATTCGTGCCGCTGCACCAGCGCGTCGATGGCCTGCTGGAGCGCGGAGACCTCCAGCGCGCCCGACAGTCGCAGCGCGGTGGGGATGTTGTAGAGCGCGCTCCCGGGATCCAACTGGTCGATGAACCACAGGCGCTGCTGCGCGAAGGAGAGGGGCAGCGCTTCCGGACGCTCCGCCCGGACCAGGGCCGGTGCTTGCGTTCCGACGTGCTCCGTCCGGGACTCCAACCTCAAGGCCAGGGCTGCCACGGTGGGCGCTTCGAAGAGGGCTCGCAGCGGAAGCTCCACGCCGAAGCCGGAGCGCACCCGCGCCACCAGCCGCGTCGCGAGGAGGGAGTGGCCTCCCAGCTCGAAGAAGCTGTCCGTGCTTCCCACCCGGTCGACGCCGAGCACCTCGGCGAACAGCGTCGCGAGCCGTGCTTGCGTGGGGGTGCTGGGGGCCATGAATCCCGAGCGGGGAACCGCGGCGCTTGGGGCGGGCAGGGCCTTGCGATCCAGCTTCCCGTTCGAGGTCAGCGGCAGCGCGTCCAGCGCCACCACGACCGAGGGCACCATGTAATCGGGCAGCCGCTCCTGGAGGAACGCTCGCACCTTCGAGCCGTCCAGGGAATCCGTGCCGCCCGTGACGTAGGCCACCAGTCGCTTGTCGCCCGGCGTGTCCTGACGCACCAGCGCCACCGCCTCGCGCACGTCTGGATGCGCCCGCAGCGCGGCCTCCACTTCCGCCAGTTCAATGCGGTAGCCGCGCACCTTCACCTGCGCGTCCATGCGGCCCAGGAACTCCAGCACGCCATCCTGCGTCCACCGCGCCACGTCGCCGGTGCGGTAGAGGCGTTCGCCCTCCCGCGCCGCGAAGGCGTTGGGCACGAAGCGCTCCGCCGTCAGGTCCGGCCGCGCGAGGTAGCCGCGCGCGAGTCCGTCTCCGCCGATGAAGAGCTCGCCCGGGATGCCCGGAGGCACCGGCTGCCCGTGCGGATCGAGCACGTACACCTGCGTCTGCGCGATGGGCCGGCCAATGGGGATCGTCTCCGGCACCCGGGTGCCGGGCGTCATCCGGTGGGTCGTCGCGAAGAGGGTGGTCTCCGTGGGGCCGTAGCAGGCCGTGACGGGGATGCCCAACGTCTCCACCACCCGCCGCACCTGCGGAGCAGGGACGACGTCGCCTCCGGTGAGCAGTTGGCGCACGCCCCACAGGGCTTCGGGCTTCAGGTCCACCACCTGCGCGAAGAGGCCCGCGGTCAGGTGCAACGTCGTGATCCCGTGCCGCCGCACCACCTGCTCCAGCACCTCCAGATCCGACGGCGAACTGGGCGGGAAGACGACGAGCCGTCCGCCAAAGAGCAGCGGGCCCCAGACCTCCAACGTCGAGGCGTCGAAGGAGATGGGCGCGATGAGCAGGAACGTCTCATCCGGGCCCAGCTTCGCGTAGGGCGCGTTGTGCAAGAGCCGCATCACACCCCGGTGCTCCACCGCCACACCCTTCGGACGCCCGGTGCTCCCGGAGGTGAAGTCCACGTACGCCAGGTGGCGCGCGTGCGTCCCCGCGTTCACGGGCGACGTGGGCTGTTCCTCCAGACGCAGCTCCTCCACGAAGAGGCAGGGCAGGGTGTCGTCCACGGCCAGCTTCGCGCGCACTTCCCGCGTCGTGAGCAGCAGGTTCGGCGGTGCGTCCTCCAGCATCGCGGTCAGCCGTGGCGCCGGATACGCAGCGTCCAGCGGCAGGTAGGCGCCCCCGGCCTTGAGGATGGCGAGCAACGCGACGATGAGTTCGACCGAGCGCTCAAGGCACACGGCCACCAACACATCCGGCCCCACGCCCTGATCGCGCAGCAGGTGTGCCCACTGGTTCGTTAGGGCATCCAGCTCCGCGTATGTCAGGCGCGTGTCCCCGAACTCCAGCGCCACCGCCTCCGGACGCTGCGCGGCCTGCGCCATGAAGAGGTCCTGGATGCACGCTTCGCGCGGGTACTCGCCGCCCGTCGCGTTCCATTCCACCAGCACCTGCTTCCGCTCCGCTTCGGTGAGAAGGGACAGCTGCTCCAGCGGTGCGCCGGGTGCGGCGACCAGGGCTTCGACGAGCGCTTCCAGATGACGGAGCATCCGGGCGGCGGTGGCGGGCTCGAAGAGGGCCGTGCGGTAGTGCAGCGCGCCCTCGAAGCCCTCCGGATTGCGGAACAGCGACAGCTCCAGGTCGAAGCGTGCGCTTTCCGATCCCGTCTCCAGCGGACGCAGGGACAGGCCGGGCAACGACAGCTTCGGCAGCGGCGCGTTCTGGAGCGCGAAGAGCACCTGGAAGAACGGCGTCCGCCCCAGGTTCCGCGCGGGCTGCAATGCCTCCACCAGCTTCTCGAACGGGACGTCCTGGTGCTCCTGCGCTCCCAGCGTGGTGGTGCGCACCTGGGCCAGCAGCTCCCGGAACGTGCGCGCTTCACCGAAGCGGGCGCGCAGCACGAGCGTGTTGACGAAGAAGCCGATGAGACCCTCCGTCTCCGCGTGACGCCGATTCGCGATGGGTGAACCCACCATCACGTCGTCCTGCCCGGAGTAGCGGTGCAGCAACGTCTGGAAGGCCGCGAGCCACACCATGAACGGCGTGGCGCCCTCCTGCTTCGCGAAGGCCTCCACCTGCTCGCTCAGGGCCCGCGGAATGCGCACCGGCACCGTCGCCCCCTCCGGGGTGAGGACCGGGGGACGGGGCTTGTCGGTGGGCAGTTCCAGGACGCCGGAGGCTCCCGCCAGGGCGTCCTTCCACCACGACAGCTGCGCCTCCAGTCGTTCTCCCTGGAGCCAGTCACGCTGCCAGACGGCGAAGTCCGCGTACTGCACGGGCAGCTCCGGCAGGGCTGCGGGACGGCCGTGATGGAACGCCTCGTAGAGGGCGGTGATCTCCCGGACCAGGACGCCCAGGGACCAGCCGTCGGACACGATGTGGTGCACGTGCAGCAACAACTGGTGCTCTTCCTCACCGAGCTTCAACAACAGGGCGCGCATCAGCGGCCCTTCGCCCAGGTTGAACGGGCGGCGTGCTTCCTCCATCCGCAGCCGCAGGGCCTCGGCCTGCCGCGACTCCACGTCCCGCACATCCGTCAGGTCCACCGTTTCGAACGGCACACGGAAGTCCGCGTGGATGATCTGGACGGGCTGGCCCTCTTCCGTGCGGAAGGTGGTGCGCAGCGCCTCATGCCTCTCCATCAACGCGTCGAGGCTTCCTCTCAGCGCCCCCACGTCCAGCGCGCCCACGAACTTCAAGGCCAGGGGGACGTTGTAGAGGCTGCTGCCCGGGTCCAGTTGGTCGATGAACCACAGCCGCTGCTGCGCGAATGACAGCGGCGGGGCGTTCGTGCGATCCGCCCGGGTGAGGGGCGGAGCATGTGCCTTCGGTACGGCGTGGCCCAACCGTTCGGCGAGGGCGGCCACCGTGGGAGCGGTGAACAGGTCGCCCAACGGCAGCTCCACGCCCAGCGTGGTCCGGATGCGGGCCACCACCTGCGTGGCCAGCAGCGAGTGGCCACCCAGTTCGAAGAAGTTGTCATCGATGCCGACACCTTCCACATGCAGCACCTCCGACCAGATGGCCACGAGGCTTGCCTCCAGCGCATCGCGCGGTGCCTGGGCGCGCCGCTCCAAGGCACTCGGGGCCTCTGGCGCGGGCAGGGCTTTGCGGTCCACCTTGCCGTTGGCGTTGAGCGGCAGCGAGGGCAACCGCATCCACGCGGAGGGCACCATGTATTCGGGGAGCTGCTTCGCGGCGAAGGCCTTCACCGTGTCCAGCTCCAGCCCTTCCACGGAGGGCACGAGGTAGCCCACGAGGCGCTTGTCGCCGGGCACATCCTCCCGGGCCAGCACCACGGCCTCCTGGATCCCCGGCACCTGTCGCAGCACGGCTTCGACTTCACCCGGCTCGATGCGGAAGCCGCGCAGCTTCACCTGGAAGTCGGTGCGGCCCATGAACTGCAGCGTGCCGTCCTCCGTCCACCGCGCCTTGTCTCCCGTGCGGTACAGGCGCGCACCGGGCTCAGGGGCGAACGGGTGGGGGACGAAGCGCTCCGCGGTGAGATCTGGCCGCTGGAGGTAGCCCCAGGCGAGACCGTCACCGCCGACGTACAGCTCGCCCGGCACCCCGGGCGGCAGCGGCTGGAGCGCCGTGTCCAGCACCCACGCCGTGGAGTTCCCCAGCGGACGACCAATGGGCACCGCGCGGTCCACGGCGTCCCCCGCGCGCAGCGCGTGCGTCGCGGAGAAGGTGGTGTTCTCCGTGGGGCCGTAGCCGTTGATCAGCATCGCGCCTTCCGGGAGGCGCGAGAGATGATCGCGCACCGCCTGCACGGACAGGACGTCGCCGCCCGCGAGCACGCGGCGCACTCGCGCCAGGTCCTGGCCCTGCTGGGACACCATCTGTTCGAAGAGGGCGGCGGTGAGCCACAGCGTGCTGATGGCCTCGCGGCCCAGCAACTCACCCAGCTCCGCCAGGGACAAGGTCTTCGGCGGGGCCAGCACCAGCTTCGCGCCATTGAGCAGCGCGCCCCAGACCTCCAACGTGGAGGCATCAAAGGCGATGGGCGCGAGCTGGAGGAACACCTCTCTGGCTCCGACTTCGAGGAAGCCGTTGCCGCGTGCGAGGCGCACGATGCCCCGGTGCGGCACGCTGACGCCCTTCGGACGTCCGGTGCTTCCCGAGGTGAACATCACGTAGGCCAGCGCCTCCGCGGGCACCGCCACGTCCAGCGGAGTGCCAGGCTGCTTCGCGATCCGATCCGCCTCCTCGTCCAGCAGGACGAGCAGCCCCGCCACCACGGGCAGGCTGTCCGCCAGCGCGTCCTGGGTGACGAGCACGCTGACTCCCGCCTCCTGGAGGATCCAGGTGATGCGCTCGGCGGGTTCCCGGGCCTCGATGGCGACATAGGCGGCGCCGGCCTTGAGGATGCCCAGCAGGGCGGTGATGAGCGCGGGCGAACGCTCCACGCACACGCCCACCCGATCACCCGGCCTGACTCCGGACAGCCGCAGGTAGTGCGCGAGCTGGTTCGATGTCGCCTCCAGCTCCGCGTAGGTGAGCGTCCGGTCGCCGGCCTTCAGCGCGACGGCGTCCGGCGTCCGCGCGGCCTGCTCGGAGAAGAGGGCGGGCACCGAGGCGTCACGCGGGTACTCGCGCGCCGTGCCGTTCCAGTCGAGCAGGAGCTGGCGCTGTTCGGCCGACGTGAGCAGGGACAGTCGCGTCCCCGGCGCGCGGACGGCTTCCGTCAACAGCAGCTCCAGGCGCTGGAGCATGCCGGCCACGGTGCGCTGGGTGAAGAGGGCCGTGTTGTAGACGAGCCCTCCTGAATAGCCCTCTGGGCCTCGGGTCAGCAGCAACTGGAGGTCGTAGTGGATGAGGCTCGGGGAGTCCTCCAGCGGGCGGAGCGACAACGCCGGGAGCTTCAGCTCCGGCATCGGGGCGTTCTGGAGGGTGAACGTCACCTGGAAGAGGGGCGTGCGGCCCGAGTCCCGCTCGGGCTGCAACGCCTCCACCAGCTTCTCGAAGGGGAGGTCCTGGTGTTCGTAGGCCCCCAGCGTGGTGGCGCGCACCTGGGCCAGCAGCTCGCGGAACGTGCGCGTCTCACCGACGCGGGCTCGCAGCACCAGCGTGTTCGCGAAGAAGCCGATGAGGCCCTCCGTCTCCGCCTGCCGCCGGTTCGCGATGGGCGAACCCACCAGCACGTCGTCCTGCCCGGAGTAGCGGTGCAGCAACGTCTGGAAGGCCGCCAGCCACACCATGAACGGCGTGGCGTTCTCCTGCTTCGCCAGGGCCTCCACCTGCTCGCTCAGCGCCGAGGAGATGCGCACCGGCACGGTCGCGGCCTGCTGGGTGGGGACGGTGGGACGGGGCTTGTCCGTGGGCAGCTCCAGGACGCCGGAGGCTCCTGCCAGCGTGTCCTTCCACCAGGAGAGCTGCGCCTCCAGCGTGTCGCCCTGGAGCCAGTCGCGCTGCCAGCGGGCGAAGTCCGCGTACTGGATTGGCAGGGCCGGCAGGACGGGCGGGAGCCCCTGGACGAAGGCTCCGTAGAGGGCGGTGGTCTCCCGGACCAGGACGCCCAGGGACCAGCCGTCGGACACGATGTGGTGCGTGTTGAGCACCAGTTGGTGCTCCTCCGCGCCGAGCTTCAACAGCAGGGCGCGCATCAGCGGACCCTCACTCAAGCTGAACGGCCGGCGTGCCTCCTCGCCCCGAAGCCGCAGGGCCTCCGCCTCCCGCGACTCCACGTCCGTCAGGTCCACCGTTTCGAACGGCACGCGGAAGTCCGCGTGGATGACCTGGACGGGCTGCCCCCCCTCCGAGTGGAACGTGGTGCGCAGGGCTTCATGCCGCGCCATCAGCGCATCCAGGCTTGCGCGAAGGGCGCCCACGTCCAGCGTGCCGTGGAGGGTCAGGGCGATGGGGATGTTGTAGAGGCTGCTGCCCGGATCCAACTGGTCGATGAACCACAGCCGCTGCTGCGCGAACGACAGCGGGCGGACGTCCGCATGGACCGACGGGGTGATGGATGAAGCGTGCGCCTTCGGGACGACGCGGCCCAGCCGTTCGGCGAGGGCGGCCACCGTCGAGGCGGTGAAGAAGTCGCCCAACGGCAGCTCCACCCCCAGCGAGGACCGGATGCGTGCCACGGCCTGCGTGGCCAGCAGCGAGTGGCCCCCCAGCTCGAAGAAGCTGTCATTGCGTCCCACGGAGGGGACGCGCAACAGCTCCGCCCACATCGCGGCCAGGGCCACCTCCATCGGCGTCACGGGGGCTTCGTAGGCGCTCGAAACGGGCTGTGAGATTTCCAGCGCCCGCAGCGCCTTGCGGTCCACCTTGCCATTGGGCGTCAGGGGCAGCGCTTCGCGAGGCACCAGCGCCGACGGCAGCATGTACTCCGGCAGCCGCTGCGTGAGGAAGTCGCGCAGCGTGCCCGGCTCCAGCTCCCGGTCCGCGACGAACCAGGCGGTGAGCCGCTTGTCACCAACCACGTCCTCACGCACCAGCGCCACGGCTTCCCGCACGTCCGGATGGGTGAGCAACGCGGCTTCCACTTCCGCCAGCTCGATGCGGTAGCCCCGCACCTTTACCTGATCATCCGCGCGGCCCAGGAACTCCATCACCCCGTCTGGCTTCCAGCGCGCCAGATCTCCGGTGCGGTAGAGGCGTTCGCCCGGCGTGGGAGAGAAGGGGTTCGGGACGAAGCGTTCGGCGGTCAGGTCCGGCCGCGACAGGTAGCCGCGTGCGAGCCCGTCTCCGCCGATGAAGAGTTCGCCCGGGAGGCCCGGGGGCATCGGCTGTCCGTGCACGTCCAGCACATAGAGCTGGGTCGCGGTGATGGGCCGTCCAATGGGGACGGAGGCTCCCACCTCGGCCACGTCCGTCATGCGGTGCGTGGAGGCGAAGAGCGTGGTCTCCGTGGGGCCGTAGCAGGCCGTGACGGGGATGCCCAACTCCTGCACGACGCGGCGCACGTGGGGCGCGGACACGACGTCGCCTCCGGTGAGCACCTGCCGCACGCCTCGAAGGGCTTCGAGCTTGAGGTCCACCATCTGCGCGAAGAGGCCCGCGGTCAGGTGCAGCGTGGTGACGCCATGCTGTTGGATCGTGCTCGCCAGCAGGTCCAGGTCCGAAGGTGAGCGGGGCGGGAAGACGACGAGCCGTCCGCCGAAGAGCAGCGGCCCCCAGACCTCCAGCGTGGATGCGTCGAAGGAGATGGGCGCGATGAGCAGGAACGTCTCATCCGGACCCAGCTTCGCGTACGGCGCGTTGTGCAAGAGGCGCAGCACGCCCCGGTGCTCTACCGCCACGCCCTTGGGACGACCGGTGCTTCCGGACGTGAAGTCCACGTACGCCAGGTGGCGCGCGTGCGTCCCCGCGTGCACTGGCGTCGTGGGCTGCGCCTCCAGGCGCACCTCTTCTACGAAGAGGCAGGGCAGGGTGTCGTCCACGGCCAGCTTCGCGCGCACCTCCCGCGTCGTGAGCAGCAGCTTCGGCGGTGCGTCCTCCAACATCGCGGTCAGCCGTGGCGCTGGGTACGCCGCGTCCAGCGGCAGGTACGCACCCCCGGCCTTGAGGATGGCCAGCAACGCGACGATGAGTTCGACCGAGCGCTCAAGGCACACGGCCACGAGTACATCCGGCCCCACGCCCTGCTCGCGCAGCAGGTGTGCCCACTGGTTCGTGCGCGCGTCCAGCTCCGCGTACGTCAGCCGCGCGTCCCCGAACTCCAGTGCCACCGTGTCCGGACGCTGCGCGGCCTGCGCCATGAAGAGGTCCTGGATGCGCGCTTCGTGCGGGTATCCGCTGCCCGTCGCGTTCCACCCCACCAGCACCTGCTTCCGCTCCACCTGCGTGAGCAGCGAGAACTGAGCCAGCGGCGCACCGGGTGCGGCGACCATCGCGCTGACCAACATCTCCAGGTGCCGGACCATCCGGTTCGCGGTCGCGGGTTCGAAGAGGGCCGTGCGGTAGAGCAGCACCCCCTCGAAGCCCTCCGGGTTCCGGAACAGCGACAGCTCCAGGTCGAAGCGTGTGCTCGCCGAGTCCGTCTCCAACGGCCGCATCGTCAGGCCGGGCAGCGACAGCTCCGGCAGCGGCGCGTTCTGGAGCGCGAAGAGCACCTGGAAGAAGGGTGTGCGGCCCAGGTCCCGTGCGGGCTGCAATGCCTCCACCAGCTTCTCGAACGGGACGTCCTGGTGCTCCTGCGCTCCCAGCGTGGTGGTGCGCACCTGGGCCAGCAGCTCGCGGAACGTGCGCGCTTCACCGAAGCGGGCGCGCAGCACCAGCGTGTTCACGAAGAAGCCGATGAGGCCTTCCGTCTCCGCCTGACGCCGGTTCGCGACGGGCGAGCCCACGCTGAAATCGTCCTGCCCCGAGTACCGGTGCAGCAGGGTTTGGAGTGCCGCCAGCCACACCATGAACGGCGTAGCGTTCTCCCGCTTCGCGAAGGCCTCCACCTGCTCGCTCAGGGCCCGAGGGATGCGCACCGGCACCGTCGCACCCTCCGGGGTGAGGACGGTGGGACGGGGCTTGTCCGTGGGCAACTCCAGGATGCCGGAGGCTCCCGCCAGGGCGTCCTTCCACCACGACATCTGCGACTCCAGCCGCTCTCCCTGGAGCCAGTCGCGCTGCCACACGGCGAAGTCCGCGTACTGCATCGGCAGGGCCGGCAGGGCCGGGGGACGTCCGTGGTGGAACGCGTCGTAGAGGGCGTTGACGTCGCGCACCAGCACGCCCAGGGACCAGCCGTCGGACACGATGTGGTGCGTGTTCAGCACCAGTTGGTGCTCTTCCTCGCCGAGCTTCAACAGCAGGGCGCGCATCAGCGGCCCCTCGCTCAGCTTGAAGGGACGGACGGCCTCCTCCATCCGCAGCCGCCGGGCTTCCGCATGCCGCGACTTCGCATCCTGTTCGTTCGTCAGGTCCACCGCTTCGAACGGCACGCGGAAGTCCGCGTGGATGATCTGGACGGGCTTCCCATCCTCCGCGTGGAACGTGGTGCGCAGCGCTTCATGCCTCGCCATCAACGCGTCGAGGCTTGCGCGAAGGGCGCCCACGTCCAACGTGCCGCTGAAGGTCAGGCCGACGGGGATGTTGTAGAGGCTGCTGCCCGGCGCCAACTGGTCGATGAACCACAGCCGCTGTTGCGCGAATGACAGCGGCGGGGCGCTCGTGCGGTCCGCCCGCGTGAGGAGCGAAGCGTGCGCCTTCGGGACGGCGTGGCCCAGCCGTTCGGCGAGGGCTGCCACCGTGGGAGCGGTGAACAGGTCACCCACCGGCAGCTCCACGCCCAGCGCGGTCCGGATGCGGGCCACCATCCGCGTGGCCAGCAGCGAGTGTCCGCCCAGTTCGAAGAAGTTGTCGTCGATGCCGACGCCTTCCACGTGCAGCACCTCCGACCAGATGGCGACGAGGCTTGCCTCCAGCGCATTGCGTGGAGCCTGCGCGCGCCACTCCGAGGCAAGCGGCGCCTCCGGCGCGGGCAGGGCCTTGCGGTCCACCTTGCCGTTGGGGTTGAGCGGCAGGGAAGGCAACCGCACCCAGGAGGAGGGCACCATGTACTCGGGGAGCTGCTTCGCGGCGAAGGCCTTCACCGTGTCCAGGTCCAGCGCGATCCCGTCAGGGACGAGGTAGCCCACGAGGCGCATGTTGCCGGGCACATCCTCCCGGGCCAGCACCACCGCCTCTTGAATCCCGGGAGCCTGCCGCAGCACGGCTTCGACTTCGCCCGGCTCGATGCGGAAGCCTCGCAGCTTCACCTGGAAGTCGGCGCGGCCCAGGTACTCCACCGTCCCGTCGGGCAGCCAGCGCGCCACGTCTCCCGTGCGGTACATGCGCGCGCCGGGCGTGGGGCTTAATGGATCCGGAATGAACCGCTCGGCGGTCAGCTCCGGGCGGCGCCAGTAGCCCCGGCCCACCTGCACGCCCGCCAGGAACAGCTCACCGGAGACGCCCACCGGCACGGGCTGACCGTGGCGGTCGAGCACGTAGAGTCGCGTGTTCGCCCCGGGACGACCGATGGGCACGCGGCGCAGGTCCTCCGTACGCGGGCAGTGCCAGGCGGTGACCTCCACCGCGGTCTCGGTGGGGCCGTAGTGGTTGAGCACCTCCGCGACCGGCAGTCGCGCGTGGGCCTGGCGCACCAGGTCCGCGGGCAGGGCTTCGCCGCTGCACACCAGACGGCGCAGGTGCGTCAGACCCTCCAGGCCCGGCTCCTCCACGAAGGCGCGCAGCATGGACGGCACGAAGTGCGCCGTGGTGATGCGCTGGTCGGCCATGAGCCGCACCAGATAGGCCGGCTCCTGGTGGCCACCGGAACGCGCCACCACCAGCCGCGCACCCGTCATCAGCGGCCAGAAGAACTCCCAGACGGACACGTCGAAGCTGAACGGCGTCTTCTGCAACACCGTGTCTTGCGACGTGAGGCCGTACTCCTGCTGCATCCAGCGCAGGCGGTTGACGACGCCCGCGTGCGCGTTCATCGCGCCCTTTGGACGGCCGGTGCTGCCCGACGTGAAGATGACGTAGGCCAGCGACTCCGCGGTGGCCCCCGTCGACGGAGGCGTCGTGGGGTGCCGGGCGATGTCCTCCCAGCCGGTGTCCAGGCACACGACCTGTGGGCCCGAACCCTCCAGGGGCAACTTCGAGACGAGGTGCTCCTGCACCAGCAGCACGGGGGCTGCGGTGTCCTCCAACATCCACTGGAGGCGATCGCGTGGGTAGGCCGGATCCAACGGCACGTAGGCCGCGCCCGCCTTGAGCACGCCCAGCAGCGCCACGACCATCTCCACCGAGCGCTCCAGGCACACGCCCACCAGCGACTCGGGGCCCACGGCCAGCGTGCCCAGGTGGTGCGCGAGCTGGTTGGCCTTCGCGTCGAGCTGCGCGTACGTGAGTTGCTGCCCTTCGAACGCGACGGCGATGGCGTCCGGGCTCCTCGCGACCTGCTGTTCGAAGAGGTCGTGGATGCGCTCACCGCGCGGGTACTCCACGCGCGTGTCGTTCCACCGCATGAGGACCTGCTCACGCTCGTCGCGCGGGAGGAGCGTGAGTCGATCCAGCGGAACGGTGGGGGCGGAGATCATCGCTCCGAGCAACAGCTCCAGGTGCCGAACCATCCGGTTCGCGGTCGCGGGTTCGAAGAGGGCCGTGCGGTAGAGCAGCACGCCCTCGAAGCCCTCCGGGTTCCGGAACAGCGCCAGCTCCAGGTCGAAGCGTGCGCTCGCCACATCCGTCTCAAGCAGCCGCATCGTCAGGCCGGGAAGGGCCAGCGCTGGCAGCGGCGCGTTCTGGAGCACGAAGAGAGCCTGGAAGAACGGCGTCCGCCCCAGGTCCCGCGCCGGCTGCAACGCCTCCACCAGCTTCTCGAACGGGACGTCCTGGTGCTCCTGGGCTCCCATCGTCGTGGCGCGCACCTGGGCGAGCAGCTCCCGGAACGTGAGCGCCTCACCGAAGCGGGCGCGCAGCACGAGCGTGTTCACGAAGAAGCCGATGAGGCCCTCCGCCTCCGCCTGCCGCCGGTTCGCGACGGGCGAGCCCACCAGCACGTCGTCCTGCCCGGAGTAGCGGTGCAGCAACGTCTGGAAGGCCGCCAGCCACACCATGAACGGCGTGACGTTCTCCTGCTTCGCCAGGGCCTCCACCTGCTCGCTCAGGGTTCGCGAAATGCGCACCGGCACCATCGCGCCTTCCTGCGTGAGGACGGCGGGCCGGGGCTTGTCCGTGGGCAGCTCCAGGACGCCGGAGGCTCCCGCCAGGGCGTCCTTCCACCAGGAGAGCTGAGACTCCAGCCGCTCGCCCTGGAGCCAGTCGCGCTGCCACACGGCGAAGTCCGCGTACTGCACGGGCAGCTCCGGGAGGACAGGGGAGCGGCCCTGGAGGAACGCCTCATAGAAGGCGTTGATCTCACGCACCAGGACACCCAGGGACCAGCCGTCGGAGACGATGTGGTGCGTGTTCAGCACCAACTGGTGCTCTTCCTCGCCGAACTTCAGCAGCAGGGCGCGCATCAGCGGCCCCTCGCTCAAGCTGAACGGGCGGTGCGCTTCCGCCACCCGCAGTCGCAGGGCCTCCGCGTTCCGCGCCTGAGCACCCCTCACGTCCGACAGGTCCACCGTTTCAAACGGCACGCGGAAGTCCGCGTGGATGATCTGGACAGGCTGGCCGCCCACCTCCTGGAACGTGGTGCGAAGGGCTTCATGCCTCGCCATCAGCGCATCGAGGCTTTCGCGCAGGGCGCCCACGTCCAGCCTGCCGGTGAACATCAAGCCGATGGGGATGTTGTAGAGGCTGCTGCCCGGCTCCAGTTGGTCGATGAACCACAGCCGCTGCTGCGCGAACGAAAGGGGCAGGACGTCCGGCCGCTTCACGGCGACCAGGGAGGCCGGAACCGACGCGGTTGCATCGACGCCCCGGAGCGAGTCGATCCGCGCGGCCAGCACCGAGACCGTGGCCCTCTCGAAGAACGCACGGAGCGGCAACTCCACCCCGAACTGCGTCCGGATGCGGGCCACCACCTGCATGGCCAGCAGCGAGTGACCGCCCAGGTCGAAGAAGTTGTCAGTCCGTCCCACGGCGGGGACGTGCAACAGCTCCGCCCACATCGCGGCCAGGACCACCTCCGTGGTCGTCTCGGGCGCTTCGTAGGCGCTCGCGACGGACTGGGAGACTTCCAGCGCGCGCAGCGCCTTGCGGTCCACCTTGCCATTGGGCGTCAGGGGCAGCGCGTCGCGAGGCACCAGCGCCGACGGCAGCATGTACTCCGGCAGCCGCTGCCTCAGGAACTCGCGCAGCGTGCTCGGCTCCAGCTCCCGGTCCGCGACGAAGTAGACGGTGAGCCGCTTGTCGTCGACGCCTTCCTCGCGCACCAGCGCCACGGCCTCCCGCACGTCCGGGTGGGCGAGCAGCGCGGCTTCCACTTCCGCCAGCTCGATGCGGAAGCCCCGCACCTTCACCTGATCATCCGCGCGACCCAGGAACTCCATCACCCCGTCGGCCGTCCAGCGCGCCAGGTCTCCGGTGCGGTAGAGGCGTTCGCCCGGCGTGGGGGAGAAGGGGTTCGGGACGAAGCGCTCGGCGGTCAGGTCCGGCCGTGACAGGTAGCCGCGTGCGAGGCCGTCTCCACCGATGAAGAGCTCGCCAGGGACGCCCGCGGGCAGCGGCTGTCCGTGCACGGACAGCACGTAGAGCTGCGTCTCGTTGATGGGGCATCCGATGGGAATGGACGTGCCCACCTGGGCCGCGTCCGTCATGCGGTGCGTGGAGGCGAAGACCGTCGTCTCCGTCGGGCCGTAGGCCGCGCTGACGGTGATGCCCAGCTCCTTCACCACTTGACGCACGTGGGGCGCGGAGACGACGTCGCCTCCGGTGAGCACGTGCCGTACATCCCGCAGGGCTTCGGGCTTCAGCTCCACCACCTGCGCGAAGAGGCCCGCGGTCAGCCACAGCGTGGTGACGCCATGCCGCTGGATGGTGCTCATCAGCAGCGCCAGGTCCGATGGCGAGCTGGGCGGGAAGACGACGAGCCGCCCACCGAAGAGCAGCGGGGCCCAGATCTCCAGCGTCGACGCGTCGAAGGAGATGGGCGCGATGTGCAGGAACGCCACGTCCGGTCCCAGGTCCACGAAGGACGCGTTGTGCAAGAGGCGCAGCACGCCCCGGTGCTCCACCGCGACGCCCTTCGGACGCCCGGTGCTTCCGGAGGTGAAGTCCACGTACGCCAGGTGGCGCGCATGCGTCCCTGACGTCACGGGCGACGTGGGCCGCTCCTCCAGGCGCACCTCTTCCACGAAGAGGCAGGGCAGGGCGTCTTCCACCGCCAGCTTCACGCGCACTTCCCGCGTCGTCAGCAGCAGCTTCGGCGGTGCGTCCTCCAGCATCGCGGCCAGGCGCTGCGCCGGGTACGCCGCGTCCAGCGGCAGGTAGGCGCCACCGGCCTTGAGGATCGCCAGCAACGCGACGATGAGTTCAACCGAGCGCTCCAGGCACACGGCCACCAGCACATCCGGCCCCACGCCGCGCTCGCGCAGAAGCTGTGCCCACTGGTTCGTGCGCGCATCCAGCTCCGCGTACGTCAGGCGCGTGTCCCCGAACTCCAGCGCCACCGCGTCCGGACGCTGCGCGGCCTGCGCCATGAAGAGGTCCTGGATGCACGCTTCGCGCGGGTACTCGCCGCCCGTCGCGTTCCACTCCACCAGCACCCGGTTCCGCTCCGCCTCGCCCATCAAGGGCAGGTGCGCGAGCGGTGCCTCCGGATTCGCGGTGACCCGCCGCGCGAGCTCCAGGAGGTGCTCCGCCATCCGCGCCACGGTCGCCTCGTCGAAGAGCGCGGTGGCGTACTCGAAGCGGCAGGTGATGCCCGTGCGGTTCTCCCAGATCTCCAGACCCAGGTCGAACTTGGACGTGTCCGTGGACACCTCCACCGGGGTCAGCTCCAGCGACGGCAACTGGGCCTTGGCCTCCGGCGTGTTGAGCACGTTGAGGACCACCTGGAACAGCGGCGTGCGGCTCAGGTCGCGCGGCAGGCCTAGCGTGTCCAGGATGCGCTCGAAGGGCGCGTCCTGACGGGCGTACGCCTCCAGCGCCTGGGCCCGCACCCGGCCCAGCAACTCCGCGAACGACGGTGTTCCTTCCAGCCTCGTGCGGAAGGCCAGCGTGTTGACGAAGCAGCCAATCAGGCCTTCCACCTCGGGACGCGTGCGGCCAGCGATGGGCGTGCCCACCACGAAGTCGTCCTGGCCCGAGTAGCGCGACAACAGCGTCTGGAAGAGCGCCATCATCACCATGAACGACGTGGCACCCTGCTTGCGGCCCAGGGCCAGCAGCGGCTCCGAAACCTCGGCCGGAAGCTGGAAGCGGTACAGCGCTCCTTCGAAGGACTGCATCGCCGGACGCGGCCGGTCCGTGGGCAGCTCCAGCGCGGGAGCCCCGAGCAGTCGCTGCTTCCACCACGCGACCTGCTCCTCCATGACCGCGCCTTCGAGCCAGTCGCGCTGCCACACCGCGTAGTCCGCGTACTGCACCGGCAGCGGCGGCAGGGGCGAGGCCAGCCCCGCGTTGAAGCTCGCGTAGAGCACCGTCAGCTCGCGCGCGAGCACCATGGTGCACCACGCGTCGGAGATGGCGTGGTGGAGCACCAGCGCCAGCACATGCACCGTGGGCTCCACGCGCACCAGCCACGCGCGGAGGACGACCTTCTCCAGGTCGAAGGGCTGGGTGATGAACCCCTGGCACAGCCGCGCCATCTCCGCTTCACGGGCCTCGGGCGTGTCGCCGGTCGCTTCCACCACCGGCAGGGGCAGGCCCCGCTCCGGGTGGACGATCTGCACCGCGCGGTCATCCCGCAGGGCGTACGTCGTGCGCAGCACCTCGTGCCGGGCCACCAGTTCGTTCAGCGCGGCCTGGAGCGCGGCGGTGTCCATCCGCCCCGTGAGGCGGAAGGTGGACGCGTTGTTGTACGCGCTGCTCGAAGGCTCCAACTGCTGGAGGTACCAGAGCCGCTGCTGCGCGAAGGACAGCGGCGGCGGCGGGTTCCTGGGCGCCCTCGGGATGGGCGGCGGCCCGCTGGGGACCACCGTGGCCACGACAGGACGCGGGGGCGCTTCCGTGCGTGGACGCGCCACGGTCGGGGGCAGGCGCAGCGTCACCGGCTCCACCCGGCCCTCCGCGCGCAGACGCGCATGGCGGCCAGTGCGGAGCAGCCTCGCGGAGCCCTCCAGCGGATGCGGGACCCACCGCTGACGCGCCTCCTCCTCGGACTTCCACAGGCCCCCGGGGAGTCCCGCCCCGGAGAGGGCCAGCTCACCCACCACGCCCTCCGGTACGGGCTGTCCCGCTGGGTCCAACACCCAGGCCTGGAGGCTGGACGGGACGCGCTCGTCCGGCGCGCGGGGCAGGAGCGCCCCTTCGTTCGTGCCTCCGGACAGGAGCACCTCCACGCCCGCGTTCCGGTGCAGCGCGGAGGCCAGCTCCGCCGACGCGTCCTCCAGCATCAGCGCGCCCACCGCGCCCAGGGACTCCCGGGCGCCGGGCAGCTCCGTCAGCGAACGCGCGAGCCGGGCCGACGTGTGCATCAGCACCGCGCCGGACTGCTTCGCCAGCGCGAGCAGCCCCTCCACGCCCTGTTCGCCTTCCACCAGCACCTGCTCCTGGCGGGCGGCGCCCTCCGCCTCCATCCGCTCGCGCACCGTGGCCAGCCGGCGCAGCCCCTCCAGCACCACCGGGGTCTCCAGGCCGAAGTCGAGGAGCGCGGCCACCTCGTCCACGTCCGCCTCGCGCACCTCGCGCAGACGCGCCAGGCCGCTCTCCACCGTGCCGATGAGGCCCGTCGTCTTCGCGTGGTGCTCGAAGGTGTGCTCCAGCAGCGCGTTGATGTCGTCGGGGGACAGCTTGTCGATGTCGCCCTGGAAGCCCTGCGCCCGCAGCAGGGACGTGGAGATGTCCGCCGAGCTGCGGAAGTAGTCGAGCAGCGGCTGGCGCACCGTGCGCAGCACCTCCTGTTCGTCGTCGCCCAGGTACGTGTGCAGCATGCAGGTGATGTGGCCCCGGCCCGGGTGGCCGTTGCGGCGCCACGCGTCGCGGTAGAGGGCCACCTTCGACTTCAGCTCCTCCAGCGAGTGCGACATCAGGCCCGTGAGGACGCCCGCGCCCAGCTCGCCCGCGAGGCGGAAGGTGTCCGGGTTCACCGTGGCCGTGAGCCACACCGGCAGCTCCTTCTGCACCGGCTTCGGACGCAGCGACAGCTCCACCGTCGTGCCCGCGCCCGCCGGCCGCGTCACCTTCTCGCCGCGCCACAGCGCGCGCAGCGTCTTCAGGTTCTGCAGGAGGATGTCGCGACGGTTCTCGTAGTTGGCCGGCGCGAAGGTGAAGTCGTGCACGTGCCAGCCCGTCGCCACCGACAGGCCCACGCGGCCCTGCGACACGTTGTCCACCACGGACCACTGCTCCGCGATGAGCAACGGATCATGCAGGGGCAGCACCACGCTGCCGGAGCGCAGGCGCAGGTTCTTCGTGACGGCTGCGAGCGCGGCGGAGATCACCGCCGGCTGGGGGTAGAGGCCACCGAAGGAGTGGAAGTGCCGCTCCGGCGTCCACACGGCGGAGAAGCCGTTCGCGTCCGCGAACTTCGCGCCCTCCATCAACAGCTCGTACTTGGGCCCGGTGATCGAGTCCTCATCGTTGGCGAAGTAGATGAGGCTCAGGTCCATCGCCTTCGCGCGGGGACCGCCGCCTTGCAGGTTCACCAGCTTCGCGGTGACCTGCTCCGGTGGGAACACCACGCGCATCCCGCGTGAGAGCGCCCACAGCGCTTCCAGGTCCGGCCGGTCCGGTGCCGCCTCGCTCGCGGCCAGCCACGTGCCGCCGTCCGTGGGGGACAGCCGCGCGTCCAGGCCAGCGAAGAACTCCGACAGCTCGCGGTGACCCAGCGCCCACGCGGCCTGTCCCGCGCTCCGGGGCAACAGCCACGCCAGCGCGTCCGCGTTCGCGGCATCCTCTTGGGTGAGCGAAGGCTCCTCGGACGCGAGGACATCCTCCACGAACAACACGCGCGAGGACTCCACGCGCACGGAGGTGACGAGGTCGCGGGAGGTGATGAGCACCGGCACCCGCGCACCGTCGGTCGCGTACCCCGGCAGGCCGCCCAGGTCGGAGGGCCCCAGCGCGACCCCCGCGCCACCGGCCTCCAGCACGCCCCACAGCGCGGCCAACTTCTCTGGCGAGGAGCGCAGGCTCACGGCCACGGGGGTCCCCGCCTTCACGCCGAGCGACTTCAAGCGCGCGGCCAGGGTGCCTGCCCGGGCTCCCAGGGAGGCCCAGCTCCAATGCTGCTCGCCCCGTGACACCGCGACGGCGTCCGACTGACGGGCGCGCCGGTCCGCGAGGAGCGCGGGCACGGAGGTGAAGCCGGCCACGGTGCGGGGACGCGGCCATGCGCGTCGCTCGGCTTCCGTGGACAGGGGCAGGCGGGAGAGCAGGGTGTTGGGGTCGGCGATCGCCGCGGACAGCAGCACCTGGAAGTGCTCCATCAGGCGCTTCACGGTGCCCGTGTCGAAGAGCTCCGTCGCGTACTCCAACGCGCCGTGGAGGCGGCCGGTGGACTCGAAGAGCACCAGCGTGAGGTCGGCCAGCGTGGCGCCCCACTGGACGGGCGTGTCGGGCACCTCCACCAGCGAGCCGCGCATGCCCTTGAGTTCCAGCGTCGTCGCGCCCGCGCTGGCGCCGGAGTGGAAGACGAACACGGAGTCGGCCATGCGGCCCCGGCCAATGTCCTTGCCGGGGATGAGCGCTTCCACCAGGTATTCGAAGGGCACGTCCGGACGCGCCTGGGCGTCGTTCACCTCCTCGCGCACCTGGGCGAGCAGGTCGCGGAAGGTCAGGTCGGCCGAGAAGCGGGTGCGGAACGCGGCCGAGTGCGCCACGTAGCCGATGAGCGGGAACAGCTCCGGCCGGGTGCGGTTGGCGATGGGCGTGCCGACGATGAGGTCCGACTGCCCGCTGTAGCGGTGCAGCAGCGTCTGCCACGCCGCGAGCACGGTCATGTAGCCGGTGAAGCCCTCGCGCTTCGCGAAGGCGGACAGCTCCCGGGCGAGCGTCGACGGGAAGTCGAGGTCCAGGCGCGCGGAGGTGAGCGGGCTGTTCGCGGGCCGGGGCCGGTCGGTGGGCAGCTCAAGCTGCCGGGGCATGGCCGCCAGCCGCTGCCGCCACCACTGCTCCTGCTCGGGCAGGCGCGCTTCGGCGATGCTCTGGCGCTGCCAGGCACCGAAGTCCGCGTACTGGAGGGGCAGGGGCGCCAGGGGAGACGGACGGCCTTCGATGAAGGCGTCGTAGAGCTGGCCCAGCTCCTGGACGAAGAGCGCGATGGACAACGTGTCGCAGACGATGTGGTGGATGCCGGCCACCAGCAGGTGGTGCCGGGCGTCCAGGCGCACGAGCGCGGTGCGCATCACCGGGCCCTGCACGAGGTCGTACGGCGCGGCGGCGTCCTCGCGGGCGAAGCGAAGGGCCTCGGTCTCGCGCGTCTCCGACGGGCCCTGGAGTTCCACGCGCGTGAGCGGGACGCGCATCGTGGCGTGGAAGCGCTGCACGGGGCGGCCGTCCACCACATCGTACGTGGTGCGCAGGGCCTCGTGGCGCTGGACGATCTCCTGGATGCCACGCTCCAGCACGTCGGCGTCCACGACGCCTTCGAGCCGCAGGACGAACGGGATGGTGTACGCGGACAGGCCGGGCAGGTGCTGCTCCAGCCGCCAGACGCGCTCCTGCACGAAGGACAGGGGCAGGGGCTCCGTGCGCGAACGGGGCACCAGGGGCAGCTCCGCCGTGACGGGGGCCTGCGGGGCCTGAAGCAGCAGCGGCTCCAGGCGCAGGGCGATGCCGGCGACGGTGGGGGCCTCGAAGAGCGCGGCGAGCGGGAGTTGGACGCCGAACGTGTCCCGCAGTTGGTTGAGGAGCTGGGCGGCCGTCAGCGAGTTGCCGCCGATTTCGAGGAAGTTGTCGTCGCGGCCGACGAAGTCCATGCCCAGGCGCTCACGCCACAGCGCGGCCACGCGTTCTTCCAGCTCGCCGCGCGGAGCATCCTCACGGCCCGCGGGAACAGGGGCGGAGACCACCGCGGAGGACGTCGTGTGCGCGGTGAGACCCGGAAGAAGGGGACGTCCGCCAGAGGGCACGGCGCTGCCCGTTTGCACGGGGGACAGCGATTGCGACATTGCTGCACCGGATGCGGTGACAGCCAGGGGCTCCGGACGCGCTCCTTCCGACGCCACCACGCTGGAGGCAACGAAGGCCCCAGCCGCGTGGGCCGTCGCGTCCACACCCGCAACCGGCTGGAGGGTGCGCTGTCCCGGGGCCATGAACTGGGAGGGCAGGGCGCGGGCGCGCGACTCCACCCACGCGGCCTTCTCCTGGAACACATACGTCGGCAGGCGCAGCCGCAGTCGCTGCTCGTGCGCGTAGAACGCGCTCCAGTCCACGAGGGCGCCCGCGCTCCACAGCTCGCCCATGGCCTGGAGCCAGGACTGGGTCTCCGTCGTCTGCCCGCCCCGGCGCAGCGACGCCAGCGCACGGACGCGGTCGCTGTCCCGGGTCAGGTTCGAGCGGACCAACGGTGTCAGGTCCTGACCGGGACCCACTTCCAGCAGCACCGCGCAGCCCTCTTCCTGGAGCGCGCCCACCGCGTCGCTGAAGCGCACCGGCTGGCGCATCTGCTGCGCCCAGTAGTCGGGATCCGTCAGTTGCCCGGGCCGCGTCAGCGTGCCCGTGAGACCGGACACGTACCGCACAGCCGGCTCCGAACGGCGCAGGGAAGCCACCACCCGCGCCAGCTCCGGCATCAGCGGCTCCACGTCCGCCGAGTGGAACGCATGCGGCGCGGGCATGCGCACCGCCCCCGCCTTGCGCTGGCGCAGCTCCGCCTCCAGCCGCTCCACCTCCACCACCGGCCCGGACACCACGCACCGGTCCGGCGCGTTGACCGCCGCGATCGACAACCGCTCCGACAACAGGGGCAGCACCTGCTCCTGGGGCAGGGCCACCGCGAGCATCGCGCCCGGAGGCAGGTGGTGCATCCGTTCGCCCCGCGCGACCGCGAGGCGCATCGCATCCTCCAGGGACAGCACGGCCGCGACGCACGCCGCCGCGTACTCCCCGAAGCTGTGACCCAACACCGCGTGCGGTGTCACGCCCAGGTCCCGCCACAGCCACGCCAGGGACACCTGCACGCTGAACAGCGCGGGCAGCGCCACGCGCGTGTCCGCAAGCGCCGCCGTGGCCTCCGCCTCCGCACCCGTCGCGGGGGCCAGCAGGTTCGACACCCGCGCGCGCAGAGGTGCCTCCAAGAGCGCGAGGCACGCCTCCAGGTGCGCTCGGAACAACGGCGAGGCGGACGCCAGCTCGCGGCCCATGGCGACCTGCTGCGCGCCCTGACCGGAGAACACGAACGCCACGCGAGGCGCACGCGGTGCGCCCTTCACCGGCGCCGCCGGCTTGCGCAGTTGCCGAGCCAGGTCCTCCGCGTCCTTCGCCACCAGCGCGCGGCGGAACTCGAAGACCTTGCGGCCCATCGCGTGCGTGAAGGCCAGGTCCGCCAGGGACTGGCCCTCCATGCCCGCGAGCACATGTGCCTCCAACTGGCGCGCCGCCGCCTCCAGCGCCTCGGGCGTGCGCGCGGACAGCAGGACGAGCTGGTGGGAACGCGAGGTCGCACCGCTCCGCCGCAAGGGGGCTTCCCCGAGGACGGCGTGGGCGTTGGTGCCGCCAATGCCGAAGGAGCTGACCGCGGCGAAGCGGGGCGTCGCGCCCCGGGGCCACGGCCTCAAGGCGGTGTTGACGAAGAACGGGCCCGCCGCGAAGTCGATCTGCGGGTTGGGCTGTTCGAAGTGGAGGCTGGGTGGGATCTCGCCGTGGTGCAGCGCGAGCGCGGCCTTCATCAGGCCCGCCAGACCCGCGGCCGTGTCCAGGTGGCCGATGTTCGTCTTCAGCGATGCCAGCGCGATGGTGCCCTGGTGCTCGGGCCCCAGGCCGTAGGCGCGCGTCAGGGCCGCCACTTCAATCGGGTCGCCCAGGGTGGTGGCGGTGCCGTGGGCCTCCACGTAGCCGATGGCCTTCGGCGACACGCCCGCGTTGGTCAGGGCCTGCGTCACCACGGCCGCCTGTCCCTGCACGCTGGGCGCGGTGAAGCCGGATTTGTGCAGACCGTCGTTGTTGAGGGCCGAGCCTCGGATGACGGCGTAGATGGCGTCGCCATCCCGGACCGCGTCCTCCAGACGCTTGAGCACCACCGCGCCCACGCCGTTGCCCGACAGCGTGCCCTTGGCCTTCGCGTCGAACGCGCGGCAGTGGCCGTCCGGCGAGAAGATGAGCCCTTCCTGGTGCACGTAGCCCGTGCGCTGCGGCACCGCCAGGCGCGTCGCGCCCGCGAGCGCCACGTCGGATTCGCCCCCTCGGAGGCTCTTGCAGGCCAGGTGCACCGCGACGAGGCCGGTGGAGCACGCGGTGTACAGCAGCGTGCTCTCACCCCTCAGCCCCAGCTTGAAGGACGTCTTCGTCGCCAGGCTCTCGTGCGTGGCGGTGCCCTGCAGCTCCAGGAAGGACGCCGCATCCAGTGGCATCACCTGACGGACGGCCTCCGAGTAACCGGAACCGGAGGCCCCCGCGTACAGCGAGATGGCACCGGGGAAGCGCTCCGGATCCACGCCCGCGTCCTCCAGCGCGGTCCACGCCGTCTGGAGGAACAGCCGCTGCTGCGGATCCGTGAACTGGGCCTCGCGCAGGGACATGTTGAAGAAGGCATGGTCGAACTGCTCCACGCCCTCCAGGATGCCGGCGGCCGGGACGAACGCCGGGTGGTGCCACAGCTCCAGCCCTTCGGGCAGGCCCGGCATGTGCTCCAGCTCCTCCGGCGAGAAGCGCGAGATGGACTCCACGCCTCCGCGCAGGTTGCTCCAGAACTCCGCCACCGTGCGCGCGCCCGGGAAGCGGCCCGCCATGCCGATGATGGCGATGGCACCGGAGGCGCTGGCCTGCGGTGCCCCACGCGGGCGGTGACCCGTCGCAGGGGCCACAACGGACACCGAGCCCTGGGATTCGCGCTCCAGGCGCTGGGCGAGCGCCTCCACCGTCGGGTGTTCGAACAACCACACCACGGGCACGTCGCGCTGGAGTTCCTCGCTCAGACGCGCGGCGATGCGCACCACGGACAGCGACGTGCCGCCCAGGTCATCGAAGAGGTGGTCGTGCACACCCACACGGTCGGTGGACAGCTCACGGGCCCACACCGGGGCGATGCGCTGCTCCAACGGATGGGTGGGCTCCACGAAGCGCCCCTGCCGTCCGGTGGACGCGGCGTCCGGCGCGGGCAGGGCCTTCTTGTCCACCTTGCCGCTGGGATTCAGGGGCAGGGTGGGCAGCGTCACGAACACCGACGGCACCATGTACTCCGGCAGCCGCTGCCGCAGCGCCTCGCGCATCCGCGCGGCCTCCAGCGTGTGGCCTGCACGAGGCATCGCGTAGACGACGAGCCGCTTGTCTCCGGGCACGTCCTCGCGCACTACCGCCGCGACCTCCTGCACCTCGGACTGCTCGCGCAGCGCGGCCTCCACCTCCGCCAGCTCGATGCGGAAGCCTCGCACCTTCACCTGGTTGTCGATGCGTCCGAGGAACTCCAGCACCCCGGTGGGAAGCCAGCGGACCAGGTCGCCCGTGCGGTACAGCCGAGCCCCCGGCAGCGCACTGTTCGCGTCCGGCACGAAGCGCTCCGCCGTCAGATCCGGCCGCGACACGTAGCCTCGGGCCACGCCGTCCCCCCCGAGGAACAGCTCGCCCGGCACGCCCACGGGCACCGGCTCCAGCAGCGCGTCCAACACGTACACCGTCGTGTTGGCGAGCGGCGCTCCGATGGGCACCGAAGCACCCACCTGATCCGGCCGCTCCACCGTGAAGGTCGTGGCGACCACCGAGCACTCGGTGGGGCCATACGCATTGGTGAAGGGCCGTCCCAGCGTCTCCACCGCCTTGCGCACGTGCGGCACGGAGACGATGTCGCCGCCCGCGTGCAGCTCCCGCAGGCGCCCGAGGATGTCCGGCCGGTGCTCCATCAACTGCGAGAAGAGTCCGGACGGCAGGTGGGCGAAGGTGACGCCGTGGCGCTCCACCACGCGCGCGAGCGTGTCCATGTCTCCCGCGGGCACGTGGCCAGGGAAGATGACGAGCCGACCACCGTGCAGCAGCGGGGTCCACAGCTCCAGCACGGATCCGTCGAAGGACACGGGCGCGAAGAGCAGCCCCGTGTCGCGCGTGCCGTAGCGGGAGTAAGGCGACGCATGCGCGAGGCGCAGCAGGCCGCGTTGTTCGACGCCCACGCCCTTGGGGCGCCCACTGCTGCCGGAGGTGAAGATGACGTACGCCAGGTGGCGCGGTCCCACGTCGACCGCGAGCGCGGTGTGGGGCTGACCTTCGAGCGACAGGTCCTCCACGAAGTGGCACGGCAGGGACGCGTCGGGCAGTCGCAGCCGTGCGCGCAGCTCACGCGTGGTGAGCAGCAGGTGCGGTCGGGCATCCTCCAACATGAAGCCCAGCCGCTGCGCGGGATAGGACGCATCCAAAGGCACGTAGGCCCCGCCTGCCTTGACGATGGCGAGCACCGCGACGACGAAGCCCACCGAGCGCTCCAGGCACAGCGCCACCGGCACGTCCGGTCCCACGCCGTGGGCCCGGAGAACATGCGCGAGCTGGTTGGCCCGCGCGTCGAGCTGCGCGTAGGTCAACCGTTCGTCCTCGGACTCCACCGCGACGGCATCGGGCGTCCGCGCGGCTTGGAGCGCGAACGCTGCCGCGACGGTGCTGTCGGAGGGATAGGGGCGGGCGGTGTCATTCCACGCGACGAGCACCTGCTGGCGCTCATCGGACGTGAGCCACGGCAGACGGAAGAGCGGCGCGTCCGGTGCGTCGACCGCGGCCTCAAGCAGCACGCGCAGGTGCCCGGCGAGCCGGGTCGCGGTGTCCGCGTCGAACAGGTCGGTGGCGTACTCCAGCCAGCCCTCGAAGCCCCGCGCTGATTCAGCCAGGGACAGCGTCAGGTCGAACATGGCCGTGCCGGTGTGCACGTCCAGCAGGCGCGATTGGAGGCCCGGCAGAGAGGGCGCATCCACCTGCGCGCCCTGGAGGTTGAACATCACCTGGAACAGCGGCGTGTGCCCGCGATCGCGCGGAGGCTTGAGGGCCTCCACGACCTTCTCGAAGGGCACCTCCTGGTGCGCGTACGCGCCCAGGGCCGTGTCCCGCACCCGGCCCAGCAGCTCCCGGAAGGTGGGCGCACCGGACAGCCGGGTGCGCATCACCAGGGCGTTGACGAAGAAGCCCACCAGCCCCTGGAGCTCCGCGCGGCCCCGGCCCGCGATGGCCGTGCCCACGCTGATGTCGTCCTGTCCCGAGCGGCGCGCGAGCACCGTCTGGAAGGCCGCGAGCAGCACCATGAAGGGCGTCGCGCCCTCGCGCACCGCCAGCGTCCGCACCGAGGCCGAGAGTCCGGCCTCCAGCACCACGGGCACCCGCGCGCCCGTCATCCCGCGCGCGGCTGGACGCGGCCGGTCCGTGGCCAGTTCCAGCAGTCGGGGGGCTCCGGCGAGCTGCTGCCGCCAGTAGTCCAGTTGGGACTCCAGGCGGGCCCCGTCCAGCCATTCCCGCTGCCAGTCGGCATGGTCGGCGTAGCTCAGCGGCAGCGCGGGCAGGGGAGACGGCCGACCTTCGAGCCGTGCCGCGTAGAGCGCGGACAGCTCGCGCACGAGCACCGCCATGGAGGTGCCGTCCGACACGGTGTGGTGCATGACCAGCACCAGCACGTGCGTGCGTGCGTCCAGCGTGAGGAGCGTGGCGCGCACCAGCGGTCCTCGCGCCAGTTGGAACGGGCGGCGGGCCTCCTCGTGCGCGAGGCGGGAGGCTTCGGCCTCACGGGCTCCGGCTGGCAGCGATTCCAGCGACACGCGTGCGAGCGGCAACGTCAGGTCCGGAGCGATGACCTGCGACGGCCGTCCCCGCACCTCCCGGAAGGTGGTCCGCAGGGATTCATGGCGGGCCGCGAGCGCCGCGAGGCTGCCCTCCAGCGCGGCCACGTCCAGCGCACCCTCCAACCGGACCGCCGCGGGCAGGTTGTAGGTCGCATCCCCTGGGGCGTACTTGTCCAGGAACCACAGTCCCGCCTGGGCGAAGGACACCGCGCGTTCGCCTTGCACGTCGCGGCGGCGAGGCGCGTCAGGTACCGGACCCGCTTCCTCCCGGAGGGTCCACAGTCGCTGCGCCAGGGACGTGATGCTGGGTCCCTGGAGGAGCCACTCCATGGGGACGCTCAGCCCCGTGCCCGCGGACACCGCGTGCGCCAGCTCCACCGCGCCCAGGGAGTCCAGTCCGTAGCGCGTCACCGGCGCCGAGACGTCGATGTCCTCGGGGACCATGCGCACGTGCCGGGCGACCACGCCGCGCAGCCACGTCACCAGCTCCTGCTCGGAGACCGGGCCCGTCGCGTCCGTGCCGAACACCGCCGCCTGGGCTGAGGCCGTGCCGGACGCCTGTCCCGTCGATGTCACGTCGTGCTTGAGCGATACGGTGGCCGTGCCCCCGTCTTCCTTCGAGCCAGGGACCGACGAGGCGCCAGGCGCCTCCTGCCACTTCCTCACCTCCTGCAACGTCCCCGTGAGGAAGCCCGTGCGGCACGCGTACCGCTGCACCTTGCCGCTGGAGGTCTTGGGCAGGCTGCCCGGCTCGATGAGCATCACCGCGTGCGCCTGCACCTCGTGCGACTCCGCCAGCCGCTGACGGATGGCGCCGAGCGCCGCGTCCACCGCCTCGAACTGCTGGCGCAGACTCTCCAGCCGGCGCACGTCGATCTCCTGCACGACGACCGCGCGCTCCTCACCGCCCACGTCCACCGAGAACACCGCGCTCCCGCCGGGCCGCAGCGCCGGGTGCGCCGCCTCCACCGTCGCCTCCAGATCCTGCGGGTAGTGGTTGCGACCCCTGAGGATGATGAGGTCCTTGCGCCGCCCGGTGACGTACAGCTCACCCTCGGGCCGCAGGAAGCCCAGGTCGCCCGTGCGAAGGAACGGCCCGGAGTCCTCGTGCGCGATGCGCGCCTGGAACGTCTCGCGCGTCGCTTCCTCGCGACCCCAGTAGCCCCGCGCCACGCTCGCGCCCGTCACCCACACCTCGCCCACTTCGCCCGGTGCGCGCCGCTCCAGCGTGTCCGGATCCACGATGGCGATCCGCTGCTCCAACAGCGTCCGGCCGCAGCCCACCAGCGTCCTCGCGCCCGGTGCGTCCGTGCCCGCTTCCTCCGCGCGGTGATGCTCCAGCGCGCTCCCGGAGATCGTCACCGACACCGGCGGGGCCGACTTCTCGCCTCCGGAGACGATGAGCGTGCCTTCCGCCAGGCCGTAGCAGGGATAGAACGCCTCGCGCCGGAAGCCGCTCGGCCCGAACGCTTCCACGAAGCGATCCAACGTCTCCGGACGGATGGGCTCCGCGCCGCAGAACGCGACCTCCCAGCGGCTCAGGTCCAGCGCGCGTCGCTGCTCGGGCGTGCTCTTGCGCACGCACAGGTCGAACGCGAAGTTGGGCCCACCGCTGATGGTGCCCCCGAACCGCGACACCGCCTCCAGCCACGCCATGGGTCGCTTGAGGAAGGCCATGGGCGACATCAACGCCACCGGGAAGCCTCCGTGCAGGGGCTCCAGGATGCCGCCGATGAGGCCCATGTCGTGGTACGGCGGCAGCCAGATGACGCCCACGCTGTCCGCGCGCGCCTGGAACGCGTGGTGGATGAGCCCCAGGTTGTGCAGCAGGTTCGCGTGCGTGAGCATCACGCCCTTGGGCGTGCCCGTGCTCCCGGACGTGTACTGGAGGAACGCGAGCGACTGCGCGTCCACCTCCGGCGTGCGCCAGTCCCGCTCGCCGCCCTCCGGCAGCGTGTCCGTCGCCATCCAGTGCAGCGCGCGGAAGTCCGGCGCCTGTTCGAAGAGGAAGTCCGACAGCTCCAGGATGCCCGACGTGGTGAGCACCACCGACGCCTGCGCGTCCTGGATGATGGCCCGCAGGCGGGGCAGGGTGCGCTCCAGCCGCATCGGGTCCGGCGGATAGGCTGGCACCGCCACCGCGCCCGCGTACAGACACCCGAAGAAGCCCGCGATGTAGTCCAGGCCCGGCGGATACAGGAGCAGCACGCGCTCGCCCACCGCACCCCGTGCCTGCAACGCCGCGGCGATGCGTCTGGCGCGGACCTCCAGTTCGAACGCGCTGAGCACCGTCTCCTCACCGGCCTCTTCTCCGAGGAAGGTGTAGAGCGGAGCGTGGGCGGAGGGGCCCGCCGCGAGGTTCAACAGGACGCCAGGAAGGGTTCGCGAAAAATCAGGCACGGGGAGCCATCCGAAGTGTCGAAAAACGCTGACACTTCTTAGCAGCCCTTCCGCGTGTGCCTCAGGCACTCACGGTGCCAATGCTTGCTGATACGTACCTGTTGTCTCCAGCCCCATCGAGCCGCGAGCGACGGTGAGGCGGAAGATTCGTCACAGCCGAAAAATCATTTCAGCCAGATCAGGAAGTTCTGTTGCTTCAACACAACCGCGCATCCGGAAGCCCGACGGTGCGGTGAGGCAGGCCAACGTGTGTCACGCAGGGTGAAGGTGTTGCTCGATGATCCCTCGGCCCACGTGAGGCCCGCTCCCCAAAGCAGAGGGAGCGGGCTCGTGCGCCGTCAGCGCTTGCCTGGTTCGCGGAGGGCCTTCTTCAACAGGTCCGCCACGGTCCGCACGGTGGGCTCGCGCAACAGCGTGTAGTGGTTGCCAGGCAGGCGGTGCGACTCCAACCGCTCACCCACGAGCGCGGCCCAGCCGCCGTCGCTCGGACCCGTGTCCGCGAGTTCTTCCGCCTGCACGCGCAGCACCCGCTGCTCCATCGCGGGCGGGTGGTAGCGCCGAGCCGCTTCGAGGTTGGCCTCGAAGACGCGGAAGAGGGCGAGCGGGTTCGCGCTGTCCACTCCGGGCGGGAGCGCTCCGGCTCGCACCGCGGACTCCAGCACCCGGGTGAGCGCCGCTTCAGGCTCCAGCGTCGCCAGCTCCGCCGTGTCCAGCGCCAGCTCCGCCAGCGACACGCCCATCAAGTCTTGCGCGAACAAGCCCACGGCCAGCGTTCCATCCAGGGGCGGCTCGGAAGCCGCCACCGTCTCCGGAACGTACGAGTCGATGAGCGCGAGCAGCGCCACCTCCTCGCCCGCCGCGCGCAGTTGGTGCGCCATCTCGTACGCGATGACGCCGCCCAACGACCAGCCACCCAGGTGGTAGGGGCCGGCGGGCTGCACCGTGCGCAGCTCTCGCACGTAGTCAGTGGCCATTTCCTCCACGGTGCCTGCGGGGGTGCTCGTGCCGTCCAGGCCTCGGGCCTGGAGGCCGTAGAAGGGCTGCTCTGGACCCAACTGTCGCGCCAACTCCGCGTACGCGAGCACGTTGCCGCCCACCGGGTGGACGCAGAAGAACGGCGGGGCGGTGCCCGGGCCTTGCTTCGCGAAGGGCACCAACGGCGTGAAGGGCTTCGTGTCCTCCGCTTCGGCCATGAGTTGCGCGAACTGCTCCACACTGGGGGCCTGGAAGAGCGCCGACAGCGGGAGGCGGCGACCCGTCTCACGGTTCACCGCCGCGAGCAGGCGCACCGCGAGGAGTGAATGGCCACCCAGTTCGAAGAGGCTGGTGCGCACATCCACGGCGGACACGCCCAGCGTCTGGGCCCAGAGCCGCGCGAGCAACGCCTCGTTCGCGTCGCGCGGTCCCACCAGCGGGCCCGACGACGGGGCGTCGGTGGAGGGAGCGGGCAGGGCCTTGCGGTCCACCTTGCCATTGGCGTTGAGCGGCAGGGCCGACAGCGCGACGAAGGCGGACGGCACCATGTAGTCGGGCAGGGTGCGCAGCAGGTGGCCGCGCAGCGGAGTGGTGTCCACGGCGGGGGCCACGTAGGCCACGAGGCGCGGCAGGCCGGGCACGTCCTCGCGGACGAGGGCCACCGCGTCCCGGAGGCCCGGGTGCGAGCGCAGGGCGGCTTCGAGTTCACCCAGCTCGATGCGGTAGCCGCGCAGCTTCACCTGGAAGTCCAGCCGGCCCATGAAGTCCAGCGTCCCGTCCTGCCGCCACCGGGCCCGGTCTCCCGTGCGGTACAGCCGTGCTCCGGGCTTCGTGCTGAACGGATGCGGAATGAAGCGCTCCGCCGTGAGGTCCGCCCGGGCGCGGTAGCCGCGTGCGAGTCCCTCGCCGGAAATGAAGAGCTCTCCAGGCACTCCCACGGACACGGGGTTCAGGCTCGCATCGAGCACGAAGGCGCCCATGTTGACAAGCGGCCGGCCGATGACGGGCACCGGCTGCGTCGCGTCCTGGATGCACCACCACGTCGCGTACACCGTGCCCTCGGTGGGGCCGTACAGGTTGTAGGCCCGCGTGCGCTTCGTCGCGGAGAGGACTCGCCAGGTGGCTTCATCCACCGCCTCACCGGCGATGAGGAGCGTCTCCGGCACGTGCGTGCGCTCCAGCAGGCCCGCCTCCAGCAGGGGCTTGAGCTGCGACGGCGTGCAGTCCAGCACGTCCACGCGGTGCTGCTCCATCCACGCCAGCATCCGCTCCGGCTCCTGGCGCACTTCCTCGCGCACAAGGCACAGGCAGTGGCCGTCGAGCAGCAGGAGGAGTTGTCCCACGGAGATGTCGAAGTTGAGCGGCGCGTTGAGGCTGGCCCTCAGGACGCGCGGCACCGCGGAGAGCGGCACGTCGGCCATGGCGCGGTGCAGGTGGACGATGGAGCGGTGCTGCACCATCACGCCCTTGGGCATGCCCGTGGAGCCCGACGTGTAGAGGATGTACGCGACGTTTTCAGGCCGCACCTCCACGCGCGGGTTGCCCGGAGACAGCGCGTCGATGCGCCGGGCCTCCGCGTCGAGCCGCACCAGGTGGCGCACCGCCGGTTGCCACACTCCGGCCAGCGCCTGGGTGGTGAGGAGCACCGTGGCTCCGCTGTTCTCCAGGATGAAGTCCTTGCGCGCTTCGGGGGCCGACGGGTCCAGCGGCACGTAGGCCCCGCCCGCCTTGAGAATGCCCAGCAGCGCGACGATGGCCTCTGGCGAGCGCTCCAGGCTGAAGGCCACCGGCACGTCGGGGCCCACCCCCAACGTGCGCAGGTAGTGCGCCAATTGGTTGGCGCGCACGTTGAGCTGGTGGAAGGACACCGTAGCCTCCCCCATCACCAGGGCAGGGGCCTTGGGCGTGCGCGTCACCTGCTGCTCGAAGCGCGTGTGGTAGGGCACGTCGGCCGGGAAGTCGGCCGTCTCGCCGCTCCACTCCTCCAGCACCCACTGACGCTCGTCCGCCGACAGCAGGGGCAGCGTCTCCACGCCAGCGTCCGGCTGCGCGACGGCGCCTTCCAGCAACTGCACCAGGTGCTCCGTCAGCCTCCGGGCCGTGGCCGCCTCGAAGAGGTCCGTGCTGTAGAAGAGGGCGCCTTCGAAGCCCCCGGCCGTGCGGCCCAGGCTCAGGTCCAGGTCGAACTTCGTCGCGTTCGCCTCCACCTTCACCGGCCGCAGCGTGAGCTCCGGCAGACGCGCGTCCGAATCCGGCGTGTTCTGGAGCACGAATTGGGCCTGGATGAGCGGCGTGCGCGACAAGTCCCGCGCGGGCTGGAGTGCTTCCACCAGCCGCTCGAACGGGATGTCCTGGTGCTCGTACGCGCCCAGCGTGTTGGTGCGCACCTGCGCCAGCACCTGACGGAACGAGGGCCGCGCGTCGAAGCGGGCGCGCAGCACCAGCGTGTTGACGAAGAAGCCAATCAGGCCCTCCGTCTCCGCGTGGCGCCGGCCCGCGATGGACGTGCCCACCAAGAGGTCATCCTGACCGGAGCAGCGGTACAGCAGCGTCTGGAAGGCCGACAGCAGCACCATGAAGGGCGTGACGCCTTCCTTCTGCGCCAGGGCTTCCACCGCCTCACTCAGGACCGGAGGGATGCTCACCGGGAGCATGGCACCCCGTGCGGAGCGGCGCGGGGGACGGGGCTTGTCGGTGGGCAGGGCCAGCGCTTGCGGCGCACCGGCGAGCTGCCGCTTCCACCAGCCAAGCTGGGCCTCCAGCGCATCCCCCTGGAGCCAGGAGCGCTGCCACACGGCGTAGTCCGCGTACTGCACCGGAAGCGGAGGCAGCGGAGACGGCAGCCCCTGACGGAAGGCCTCGTAGAGGGCCACCACCTCGCGCACTAGCACGCCGATGGACCAACCATCGCCGATGCTGTGGTGGAGGCACAGGAGCAGCACGTGCTCGCTCGCGTCGAGCTTCAGCAGCGTGAGCCGCACCAGCGGTCCCGCAGCCAGGTCGAAGGGACGCAGGGCGTTCTCGCTCGCGAGCCGGAGCACCTCGGCTTCGCGCGCGTCCTGGGGCAGCGTGGTGAGGTCCACCACGAACAGGCTTTGCGCCGGGGCGGGGTGGATGCGCTGAAGGGGCTCGCCGTCGTGGGTCTCGAACGTGGTGCGCAGCGACTCATGCCGCTGGACCAGCGCGTCGAAGGCCTGCTGGAGCTCCGGCACCTCCACGGTGCCCGACAGACGCAGCGCGGTGGGCATGTTGTAGAGCGGGCTGCCGGGGTCCAGCTGATCGATGAACCACAACCGCTGCTGCGCGAAGGACAGCGGGTGCGGTCCGGGCGTTGAGGCCGGAACAAGCGGCGGCAGCACGGTGGCGGTCGGGGCCTCCGGCAGGCGCAGGGCGAGCGTCGCCACGGTGGGCGATTCGAACAGCGCGCGGACTGGCAGCTCCACACCGAAGCGGGTACGCACCCGGGCCACCAGCTGCGTGGCCAGCAGCGAGTGGCCGCCCAGCTCGAAGAAGTTGTCATGCCGTCCCACGGTGGGCACGCGCAGCACTTCACTCCACTGCGCGGCGAGGGCGATTTCCGTCGGCGTCTCCGGCGCCACATAGGTGCTCGCACCGAGCTGCGAGGCTTCCGGCGCGGGCAGCGCCTTGCGGTCCATCTTGCCGTTGGGCGTCAGCGGCAGGGTGGGCAGGGCAAGAATCGCGGCCGGGACCATGTACTCAGGCAGGTGCTTGCGCAGGTGTTCGCGCAAGGGCGCGGTGTCCACCTCCGGCACCACCCAGGCCACGAGGCGCGCATCGCCGGGCACGTCCTCGCGCACCGCCGCGACCGCGTCCCGGACGCTCGGGTGCGAGCGCAGCGTGGCTTCGACTTCGCCCAGCTCGATGCGGTAGCCGCGCAGCTTCACCTGGAAGTCCAGGCGGCCCATGAAGTCCAGCGTCCCGTCCGCGCGCCAGCGGGCCTTGTCGCCCGTGCGGTACAGGCGCGCGCCGGGCTCCGTGCTGAACGGATCCGGAACGAAGCGCTCCGCGGTGAGGTCCGGTCGGCCCAGGTAGCCGCGCGTGACGCCCTCGCCGGAGAAGCACAGCTCGCCCGGCAGACCGAAAGGCACCAGGCGCTGGCGCTCATCGAGCACGTAGGCGCGCAGGTTGTCCAGCGGCCGGCCGATGACGGGCCGAGGCAAGGCGGTGCCCTGGATGTCGAACGTCGTGACGGCGACGGTGGTCTCGGTGGGACCGTAGCCGTTGATGGCGCGCGTGCGGGCCGTCGTGGCCAGCAGTCGCCACGTCACCTCGTCCAGGGCTTCGCCGCCCAGCATGAGCTGCGACGGCACCCAGGCGCGCTCCATCATCCCCGCCTCCAGCAGCAGCTTGAGCTGCGCGGGAGTGCACATCAGCACGTCGATGCGGTGCCGCTCCAGCCACGTGAGCATCCGCTCCGGCTCCAGGCGGGTCTGCTCGGAGATGACGCAGAGGCAGTGACCATCGAGCAGCTTGATGAACGAATCGATGACCGCGTCGAAGTACAGCGGCGCGTTCAAGCTGAAGCGCAGCCGGTGCGGCGCCGTGAAGAGGTTGCGGGCCAGCGTGTGGTGCAGGTGGACGACGGAGCGGTGCTGCACCATCACGCCCTTGGGCGTGCCCGTGGAGCCCGACGTGTAGATGACGTAGGCCAGATTGTCCGGGCCCGCCGAGGCAGGCAGGGGCTCCTCGGGGAGTGTCGCCAGGCGCGCCGCTTCGGCATCCAGCTTCACCACGTGGGCGACGTCGGGCCGCCACGTTTCGGCCAGGGCCTGGGTGGTCAGCAGCACCGAGGCGCGGCTGTTCTCCAGGATGTAGGCCTTGCGCGCGTCAGGAGCCGCCGGGTCGAGCGGCACGAACGCGCCGCCCGCCTTGAGCACCGCGAGGAACGCGACGAGGGCGTCCGCGGAGCGCTCCAGGGCTAGGCCCACCGTGACTTCCGGCCCTACGCCCAGCGAGCGCAGGTGCCGGGCGAGCTGATTGGCCCGGGCGTCGAACTGACGGAAGGACAGCGTCGTCTCCTCGAACACCACGGCGTCCGCGTCCGGCGTGCGGGCCGCCTGCTGTTCGATGAGGCCGTGCACCGTGGTCCCCAGGTCGAAGTCCACGACGTCGCCGTGTCCGAGCGTGACGATCCGTGCCTGCGCCTCGGGTGTGTCGAGGACCAGATCGGCCAGCGAGGCATCGGGCCGCGCGACCACGGTCTCCAGCAGCACCCGCAGGTGCGTGGCGATCCGCTCGGCGGTGGCGGCCTCGAACAGGTCCGTCGCGTATTCGAGCCGGCCCGCGAAGCCGTCCGCGTCGCGACGCAGGTCCAGGCTCAGCTCGAACAGGGTGGTCCCACGGGTGCCGAACTCGGCGGGCCGCACGGCGAGGCCGGGCAGGGCCGCCGCCGACAGCGGCGCGTTCTGGAGCGCGAACAGCGCCTGGAACAGCGGCGTGCGGGACAGGTCGCGCGTCGTCTGGAGCTCTTCCACCAGCCGTTCGAACGGCAGGTCCTGGTGTTCGTACGCGCCCAGCGTCGTGGTGCGCACCTGCGCGACAAGCTGGTGGAACGAGGGACGCGCGCTGAAGCTGCCGCGCAAGACCAGCGTATTGACGAAGAAGCCGATCAGGCCCTCCGTCTCCGCATGGCCACGGTTCGCGATGGGGGAGCCCACCAGCACGTCGTCTTGACCGGAGTAGCGGTGCAGTACGGCCTGGAACGCCGCCAGCAGCACCATGAAGGGCGTGGCGCCTTGCTTCTGTGCCAGGGCCTCCACCTGTTCGGACAGCGCGCGCGACAGTCGCACGGACACTGAGGCGCCGCGCTGCGAGACAATCGCCGGACGCGGCTTGTCGGTGGGCAGGTCCAGCACGTGGGACGCACCCGCGAGCTGCTGCTTCCACCAGTCGATCTGCGCCTTCAGCACGTCGCCCTGGAGCCAGTTACGCTGCCACACGGCGTAGTCCGCGTACTGCACCGGCAGCTCCGGCAGGACCGGCGTCTGGCCGTGGAGGAAGGCCTCGTAGAGGGCCGTCGTCTCGCGCACCAGCACACCCAGCGACCAGCCGTCGGACACGATGTGGTGCAGGTGCAGCACCAGCACATGCTCTTCCGCGTCCAGCTTCATGAGCAGGGCGCGAATCACCGGGCCCTGCGCCAGGTTGAACGGACGGCGGGATTCCGCGAGGCCGCGCCGCGTTGCTTCAGTCTGACGCTCCGCCGGGTCCGTGATGCTCGTGAGGTCCACGGACTCGAAGGGCACGGTGGCCTCCGAGTGGATGTGCTGCACGGGCTGGCCCGCTTCCACGCGGAACGTGGTGCGCAGCGATTCGTGCCGCGCCATCAGCGCGTCCAGGCTCTTGCGCAACGCCCCTTCGTCCAATGCGCCGGTGAGGCGCAGCGGCAGCGGCATGTTGTACAGGCTGGTGCCCGGCTCCAACTGGTCGATGAACCACAACCGCTGCTGCGCGAATGACAGCGGCGGCGCGGTGGTCCGCTCGGTGCGAACCAGCGGGGGGGCCTGCGTGCGGCTGGCGTTGGCCAGCTTCTGGGCCAGGGTGGCCACGGTGGGAGCGCTGAAGAGGTCTCCCAGAGGCAGCTCCACCCCCAGCGTCGAACGGATGCGCGACACCACCTGCGTGGCCAACAGCGAGTGACCACCCAGTTCAAAGAAGTCGTCGTGGATGCCGACGGCTTCCAGGTGCAGCACTTCCGCCCAGATGGCGACGAGTGCTGTTTCCATCGCATTGCGAGGCGCGGCCACCTCCGCATCGGAGACCTTCGGCGCCTCCGGGGCGGGCAGGGCCTTGCGGTCCACCTTGCCGTTGGCGTTGAGCGGCAGGGAGGGCAGGGTGACGAACGCGGACGGCACCATGTAGTCGGGCAGCAGCTTCTGAGCGAACGACTTGAGCTGCGCCACATCGCCCGCGTCAGCAGCGGCCACGATGTACGCGACGAGTCGCTTGTCTCCGGGCACATCCTCGCGCGCCAGGACCACCGCCTCGCGCACCTGGGACGACTGGCGCAGCACGGCCTCGACTTCGCCGGTCTCGATGCGGAAACCGCGGATCTTCACCTGGAAGTCCGTGCGGCCCAGGAACTCCAAAGTCCCGTCCGCCTGCCAGCGCACCCGGTCGCCCGTGCTGTAGAGGCGCGCTCCCGGCTCCGTCGCGAAGGGGTGGGGGATGAAGCGCTCGGCGCTCAGGTCCGGACGGTTCAGATAGCCCCACGCGAGGCCATCGCCTCCGACGTAGAGCGAACCCGGCACGCCCACCGGCACGGGCTGGAAGGCCGCATCCAGCACCCACGCGGTGGACTGCGCCAGTGGACGACCGATGGGCACCGACCGGCCGACGCTGTCTCCCACGCGCAACGTGTGCGTGGCGGAGAACGTGGTGTTCTCCGTGGGGCCGTAGCCGTTGACGAGCACGGAGCCCGACGGAATCCGCGCCAGGTGCTCGCGCACGCGCTCCACCGGCAGCACGTCGCCGCCCGCCAGCACCTGCCGTACGCCCGCCAGCGCTTCGCCCTGATGGATGACCATCTGCTCGAAGAGCGCCGCGGTCAGCCACAACGTGGTGATGCCTTCGGTGCGCAGCAGCGCCCCCGTCTCCTCGAAGGACAGCGCCTTCGCTGGCGCCAGCACCAGCTTCGCTCCGTTGAGCAGCGCGCCCCACACTTCCAGCGTCGAGGCGTCGAACGCCACCGGCGCCAGTTGCAGGAAGACCTCCTCCGGCCCGAAGTGGATGAAGTCGTTGCCTCGCACCAGCCGCACGATGCCGCGCTGGGGCACGCTAACGCCCTTGGGACGCCCCGTGCTGCCTGACGTGAACATCACGTACGCCAATGCTTCGGCCGGCACCTCCAGGCCCAGCCCCGTCTCCGACTGCCGGGCAATCTCCGCCGCATCCGCGTCCATGAGGACCTGGAGGTCGGCCACGGCGGGCAGCTCATCCGCCAGCGACTCCTGCGTCACCAGCACGCTGACGCCCGCCTCCTGCAACATCCAACTGATGCGGTCGGCCGGATACTTCGCCTCCACCGGTACGTAGGCCGCTCCGGCCTTCAGGATGCCCAGCATGCCGACGATGAGTTCGAACGAGCGCTCCAGGCACAGGCCCACCCGGTCCCCGGGCCTTACGCCGGATCGGCGCAGGTGGTGCGCCAGTTGGTTGGAGGCGCGATCCAGCGCCGCGTAGCTCAGCGTCTTCTCTCCGGACTTCAGCGCGAGCGCATTCGGCGTCCTTGCGGCCTGGGCGCTGAAGAGCCCGGCCACGGAGGCATCACGCGGGTACTCGCGCGACGTGCGGTTCCACCCGACCAGCAGCTTCTGGCGTTCCTCGGGCGTGAGCAGCGGGAGCCGAGCCACGGGGACATCGGGCGAAGCCAGGACGACGTCCAGCAGGACCTGGAAGCGGTGGACCAGGCCGGCCATCGTCTCGGGTGAGAACAACGCGGTGTTGTAGAGCAGCGTTCCGCCGAAGCCGTCGGGGCCGCGGCGGATCAGCAACTGCAGGTCGAAGAGGCTGAACCGCAGCGCGCCGCCCATCGGCCGGAGCGTCAACTCCGGAAGCACCAGCTCCGGCATCGGCGCGTTCTGCAGGGTGAACGTCACCTGGAAGAACGGCGTGCGGCTCAGGTCGCGCTCGGGCTTCAGGACCTCCACCAGCTTCTCGAACGGGAGGTCCTGGTGCTCATAGGCCCCCAGCGTGGTGGTCCGCACCTGCGCGAGCAGCTCGCGGAAGGTGAGCGTGTCCTTCACCTGCGTGCGCACGACCACCGTGTTGGCGAAGTAGCCGATGAGGTCTTCGGACTCGGCGTGGCGGCGGCCCGCGATGGGCGAACCGATGAGCACGTCCTCCTGACCCGAATACCGGTGCATCAGCAGCTTGAAGGCCGCCAGCAGCAACATGTACGGCGTCGCGGACTCGCGCTTCGCCATCGCCTCCACGGCTTCGCTCAGCGCGAGCGGCAGAAGCATGGGTTGGTCCGCGCCCTGGAAGGACTGCCGCGCCGGACGCGGATGGTCCGTGGGCAAGTCCAGATACGGCGCCGCGTCGTCCAACTGAGCCCTCCAGTAGCCGAGCTGCTTCTCCAGCACCTCTCCCTGGAGCCAGCCGCGCTGCCAGAGCGAGTGGTCGGCGTACTGCACCGCCAGCTCCGGAAGCGGAGAGGGCAGGCCCTTGGAGAAGGCCGCGTAGAGCGCACCCATCTCCCGTACCAGGACGCCCGAGGACCAGCCGTCGGAGATGATGTGGTGCTGCGTCAGCACCAGCCCGTGCTCCGCCGGGCCCAGCTTCAACACGAGCACCCGAACCAGCGGGCCCTCTTCCAGGTTGAACGGGACGCGGCCCTCTTCGGCGGCGATCCGCAAGGCTTCCGCCTGACGCGCTTCGGGCGCTTCGATGGACGTGAGATCCACGTGCCGCAGGGGCATCGGGAAGGGCGGGTGGATGACCTGCGACGGTGTCCCTTCGTGTGGACGGAAGGTGGTGCGCAGTGCTTCGTGACGGCGCACCAGCTCATCGAACGCGTGCTGGAGCACGGTCGTGTCCAGCCTGCCTTCGAGCTTCAACGACACCGGGATGCTGTACGCGGTGCCCGCCGTGCCGAGCTGCTCGATGAACCACAACCGCTGCTGGGCGAACGAGAGGGGAATCACCTCCGGACGCTCCGCCCGGACCAGCGCAGGCAGGGACGCTCCCGTGCCGTCCGGGCCCTGGAACGAATCAATCAGCGCGGCCAGCGCGGCCACGGTGGGCCGTTCGAAGAACGCGCGCAGGGGCAGTTCCACCTTGAAGTGGACACGCACGCGGGAGACCAGCTGCGTGGCCAGCAGCGAGTGGCCGCCCAGCTCGAAGAAGTTGTCGTGCCGTCCCACGGCGGGGATGCGCAACACCTCGCTCCACAGCGCGGCCAGGGCGGTTTCCGTCGGCGTCTGCGGCGATTCGGAGACGTGCGATGCGAGCTGCGAGGCCTCCGGCGCGGGCAGCGCCTTGCGGTCCACCTTGCCGTTAGGCGTCAGCGGCAGGGCGGGCAGGGCGATGAACGCGGCCGGGACCATGTAGTCGGGCAGGTGCTTGCGCAGGTGTTCGCGCAAGGGAGCGGTGTCCACCTCCGGCGCGACGTACGCGACAAGGCGCGCATCGCCCGGCACGTCCTCGCGCACCAGCGCCACCGCGTCCCGGATGCCCGGGTGCGAGCGCAGCGTGGCTTCGACTTCTCCCAGCTCGATGCGGTAGCCGCGCAGCTTCACCTGGAAGTCCAGGCGGCCCAGGAAGTCGAGCGTGCCGTCCTCGCGCCAGCGGGCCTTGTCGCCCGTGCGGTACAGCCGCGCACCGGGCTCCGTGCTGAACGGATCCGGAACGAAGCGCTCGGCTGTGAGCTCCGGACGGCCCAGGTAGCCGCGCGTGATGCCGGCGCCGGAGAAGCACAGCTCACCCGGCAGGCCGAAGGGCACCAGGCGCTGGTGCTGGTCGACCACGTGGGCGCGCAGGTTGTCCAGCGGCCGGCCGATGACGGGCCGGGGCAGGGCGGTGCCCTGGATGTCGAACGTCGTGACGATGACGGTGGTCTCGGTGGGACCGTAGCCATTGATGGCGCGCGTGCGAGTCGTCCCCGCCAGCAGGCGCCAGAGGGCTTCGTCAATGGCCTCGCCGCCCACCAGGACCTGCGACGGCACCCGGGCGCGCTCCAGCAGTCCCGCTTCCAGCAGCAGCTTGAGCTGCGACGGGGTGCTGAGCTGCACATCGATGCGTCGGGATTCCATCCACGTGAGCATCCGCTCCGGATCACGCCGCGTGTCCTCGGGGATGATGCAGAGGCAGTGACCGTCGAGCAGCTTGATGAACGCCTCGATGACCGCGTCGAAGTACAGCGGCGAGTTCAGGTTGACGCGCAACGGACCCTGCTGCGGGTAGATGTTGCGGGCCAGGGTGTGGTGCAGGTGGACGACGGAGCGGTGCTGCACCATCACGCCCTTGGGCGTGCCCGTGGAGCCGGACGTGTAGATGACGTAGGCCAGATTGTCCGGGCCCGCCGAGGGAGGCAGGGGCTCCTCGGAGAGCGCCGCCAGCCAGGTCTGTTCGACATCCAGCTTCACCACGTGGGCGATGTCGGGCTGCCACGCGTCGGCCAGGGCCCGGGTGGTGAGCAGCACGGAGGCGCCGCAGTCGCGCAGGAGGAGGTCCTTGCGCGCGGCGGGAGCCGCCGGATCGAACGGCACGAACGCGCCGCCCGCCTTGAGCACCGCGAGGAACGCGATGATGGCGTCAGCGGAGCGCTCCAGGGCCAGGGCCACCGTGACTTCCGGCCCCACGCCCAACGAGCGCAGGTGCCGGGCGAGCTGATTGGCTCGGGCGTCGAACTGACGGAAGGACAGCGTCATCCCTTCGAACTCCAGGGCATCCGCGTCCGGCGTGCGAGCCACCTGCGCTTCGATGCGCCCGTGCAGCGTGGACTCCACGTTGAAGTCCACGACGTCCCCGCGCCCGATGCCCAGGAGCCGGGCGTGCTCTTCCGCCGAGCTGAGGGGCACGTCGGCCAACGGCACATCGGGCCGCACGAGCACGGTCTCCAGCAGCACCCGCAGGTGCGTGGCGAGCCGCTCGATGGTCGCGGGCTCGAACAGGTCCGTCGCGTATTCGAGCATGCCCACGAAGCCGTCCGCGTCCCGATTCAGGTTCAGGATCAGTTCGAACAGGGACAGGTTCCGGCTGCCGAAGTGCGCTCCCGTCACGGACAGGCCGGGCAGCGCCAACTCCGGGACAGGCGCGTTCTGGAGCACGAACATCACCTGGAAGAGCGGCGTGCGGGACAGGTCCCGCATGGTTTGCAGCGACTCCACCAGCCGCTCGAACGGGAGGTCCTGGTGTTCGTACGCGCCCAGCGTCGTGGTGCGCACCTGCGCGACAAGTTGCCGGAAGGAGGGCCGCGCGCTGAAGCTGCCGCGCAGCACCAGCGTGTTGACGAAGAAGCCGATGAGGCCCTCCGTCTCCGCGCGGCTCCGGTTCGCGATGGGGGAGCCCACCAGCACGTCGTCTTGAGCGGAGTAGCGGTGCAGCACGGACTGGAAGGCCGCGAGCAGCACCATGAAGGGCGTGGCACCTTCCTTCTGCGCCAGCGCCTCCACCTGTTCGGAGAGGGCACGCGGCAGTCGCACGGGCACTGAGGCGCCGCGCTGCGAGACGACCGCCGGACGCGGCTTGTCGGTGGGCAGCTCCAGCACGTGGGAAGCCCCCGCGAGCTGCTGCTTCCACCAGTCGAGCTGCGCTTCCAGCACCTCCCCCTGGAGCCAGCCGCGCTGCCAGACGGCGTAGTCCGCGTACTGCACGGGCAACTCCGGCAGGGCAGGGGTCCGGCCGTGGCGGAAGGCCTCGTAGAGCGCCGTCATCTCACGCACCAGCACGCCCAACGACCAGCCGTCAGACACGATGTGGTGCAGGTGCAGCACCAGCACGTGCTCTTCCGCGTCCAACTTCAGGAGCAGGGCGCGAATCACCGGGCCCTGCGCCAGGTTGAACGGACGGCGCGATTCCGCGAAGCCGCGCCGCGTTGCTTCAGCCTGCCGTTCCGTGTCGTCCGCGATGCCGGTGAGGTCCACGGATTCGAAGGGCACGGTGGCCTCCGAGTGGATGTGCTGCACGGGCTGGCCCGCTTCCACGCGGAACGTGGTGCGCAGCGACTCATGCCGCGCCATCAGCGCGTCCAGGCTCTTGCGCAACGCGCCTTCGTCCAGCGCGCCAGTGAGGCGCAGCGGCAGAGGCATGTTGTACAGGCTGGTGCCCGGCTCCAGTTGGTCGATAAACCAGAGCCGCTGCTGCGCGAACGACAGCGGCGGCGCGGTGGTCCGCTCGGTGCGAACCAGCGGGGGCGCCTGCGTGCGGCTGGCGCTGCCCAGCTTCTCGGCCAGGGTGGCCACGGAGGGAGCGCTGAAGAGGTCTCCCAGCGGCAGCTCCACGCCCAGCGTGGACCGGATGCGCGACACCACCTGCGTGGCCAGCAGCGAGTGGCCGCCCAGTTCGAAGAAGTCGTCGTGAATGCCGACGGACTCCAGATTCAGCACCTCCGCCCAGATGGCGACGAGCGCCGTCTCCATCGCGTTACGCGGCGCGGCCACCTCCTCAGTGGAGACGCGCGGCGCCTCCGGGGCGGGCAGGGCCTTGCGATCCACCTTGCCGTTGGCATTGAGCGGCAGGGCGGACAGCTCCACCCAGGCCGTGGGGACCATGTATTCGGGCAACTGCTTCTGGATGAGCGCCTTCAGGGCGCCGGGCTCGAAACCCTCGCCCGTGGACACGACGTAGGCGACGAGTCGCTTGTCTCCGGGCACATCCTCGCGCGCCAGGACCACCGCCTCGCGCACCAGGGACGACTGGCGCAGCACCGCTTCGACTTCGCCCGGTTCGATGCGGAAGCCACGGATCTTCACCTGGAAGTCCGTGCGGCCCAGGAACTCCAACGTCCCATCCGCCTGCCAGCGCACCCGGTCGCCCGTGCTGTACAGACGCGCTCCTGGCTCCGTCGCGAAGGGGTGGGGGATGAAGCGTTCGGCTGTCAGGTCCGGGCGCTTCAGGTAGCCCCACGCCAGACCATCGCCTCCGACGTACAGCGCACCCGGCACGCCCACCGGCACGGGCTGGAGGGCCGCATCCAGGACCCACGCGGTGGACTGCGCCAGCGGTCGGCCGATGGGCACGGAGCGGCCCACGGTGTCACCGGCACCCAGTGCGTACGTGGCGGAGAACGTTGTGTTCTCCGTGGGGCCGTAGCCGTTGACGAGCACGGAGCCCGACGGAATCCGCGCCAGGTGCTCGCGCACGCGCTCCACCGGCAGCACGTCGCCGCCCGCCAGCACCTGCCGTACGCCCGCCAGCGCTTCGCCCTGATGGATGACCATCTGCTCGAAGAGCGCCGCGGTCAGCCACAGCGTGGTGATGCCTTCGGTGCGCAGCAGCGCCCCCGTCTCCTCGAAGGACAGCGCCTTCGCTGGCGCTAGCACCAGCTTCGCGCCGTTGAGCAGCGCGCCCCACACTTCCAGCGTCGACGCGTCGAACGCCACCGGCGCCAGTTGCAGGAAGACCTCCTCCGGCCCGAAGTGGATGAAGTCGTTGCCTCGCACCAGCCGCACGATGCCGCGCTGGGGCACGCTGACGCCCTTCGGACGCCCCGTGCTGCCCGACGTGAACATCACATACGCCAGCGCTTCGGCCGGCACCTCCACCTCCAGCGCGGTCTCCGGCTGCTTCGCAATCACCGCCGCATCCGCGTCCAGGAGGACCTGGAGGTCCGCCACGGCCGGCAACTCATCCGCCAGCGACTCCTGTGTCACCAGCACGCTGACGCCCGTCTCCTGGAGCATCCAACTGATGCGGTCGGCCGGATACTTCGCCTCCACCGGCACGTAGGCCGCGCCGGCCTTGAGGATGCCGAGCATGCCCACGATGAGCTCGAACGAGCGCTCCAGGCACAGGCCCACCCGGTCCCCGGGCCTCACGCCGGAGCGGCGCAGGTGGTGCGCCAGTTGGTTGGAGGCTCGCTCCAGAGCCGCGTAGCTCAGCGTCTTCTCCCCGAACTTCAGCGCGGGCGCATTCGGAGTGCGCGCCGCCTGGGCGGAGAAGAGCCCGGCCACGGACGCGTCGCGCGGGTACTCGCGCGACGTGCGGTTCCATTCGACGAGGACCTGTCGGCGCTCTTCGGGGGCGAGCAGTGACAGCTCGGACAGCCGCGTGTCCGGTGCGCGGACGGCGGCCTCCAGCAGCATCCGCAGGCGCTGGACCATGCCAGCCGCGGTCTCGGGGACAAACAGATGCGTGTTGTAGCGCAGCGAGCCCGCGAACCCGGCGGGCCCCCGGCTCATCACGAGTTGCAGGTCGAAGAGGATGCTGCCCGGATCCATGTCCAATCCCCGGAGCGTCAACTCCGGAAGCACCAGCTCCGGCATTGGCGCGTTCTGCAGGGTGAACGTCACCTGGAAGAACGGCGTGCGGCGCAGGTCACGCTCGGGCTTCAGGACCTCCACCAGCTTCTCGAACGGCAGGTCCTGGTGCTCGTACGCGCCCAGCGTCGTGGTGCGCACCTGCGCCAGCAGCTCGCGGAAGGTGAGGGTGTCCTCCACCTGCGTGCGGATGACGACGGTGTTGGCGAAGTAGCCGATGAGGGCCTCGGCTTCGGCGTGACGGCGGCCCGCGATGGGCGAACCGATGAGCACGTCCTCCTGGCCCGAGTACCGGTGCAGCAGCAGCTTGAAGCCCGCCAGCAGCAGCATGTAGGGCGTCGCGGACGCCTGCTTCGCCAGGGTCTCCAACGCTTCGCTCAGCTCACGCGACAGCTCCACGCGCTCGTCCGCCGCCTGGAAGGACTGCCGCACGGGACGCGGGTGGTCCGTGGGCAGGTCCAGGTACGCAGCGGCACCGTCGAGCTGCCCACGCCAGTAGCCGAGCTGCTGCTCCAGCACCTCTCCCTGGAGCCAGCCGCGCTGCCAGAGCGAATGGTCGGCGTACTGCACCGCCAGCTCCGGCAGCGGCGAGGGCCGGCCCTTGGAGAAGGCCGCGTAGAGCGCGCCCATCTCCCGCACCAGGACGCCCGTGGACCAACCGTCGGAGATGATGTGGTGCTGCGTCAGCACCAGCACGTGTTCCGTGGGGGCCAGCTTCAACAGGAGCACGCGCAGTAGCGGGCCCTGCTCCAGGTCGAACGGAGTCCGAGCCTCCTTCATCGCGAGCCGATGGGCCTCGGCTTCACGCTCGTCCCGCGACGCCATGACCGTGAGGTCCACGTGTCGCAGGGGCATCGGGAAGGGCGGGTGGATGACCTGCGAAGGCGCGCCCTCATCCGAATGGAAGGTGGTGCGCAGGACTTCGTGACGGCGCACCAGTTCGTCGAACGCCGCCAGGAGCACGATGGTGTCCAGCGAGCCTTCGAGCTTCAGCGTGATCGGAACGATGTACGCGGTGCCCGCCGTGCCGAGCTGCTCGATGAACCACAGCCGCTGCTGGGCGAACGACAGCGGGAGCACGTCCGGACGCTCCGCCCGGACCAGCGCAGGCAGGGACGCGCCCGTGCCGTCCGGGCCCTGGTACGAATCGATCAACGCGGCCAGCGCGGCCACGGTGGGCCGCTCGAAGAACGCGCGCAGGGGCAGCTCCACCCGGAAGTGGACACGCACGCGGGAGACCAGCTGGGTGGCCAGGAGTGAATGGCCACCCAGTTCGAAGAAGTTGTCGTGCCGTCCCACGGTGGGCACCCGCAGCACTTCACTCCACAGCGCGGCCAGGGCGATTTCCGTCGGCGTCTCCGGCGCCACGTAGGTGCTCGCGGCGACCTGTGAGGCCTCCGGCACGGGCAGCGCCTTGCGATCCACCTTGCCGTTGGGTGTCAGCGGCAAGGAGGGCAGGACCATGAAGGCGGCCGGGACCATGTACTCGGGCAGGTGCTTGCGCAGGTGCTCGCGCAAGGGCGCGGTGTCCACCTCCGGCGCGACGTAGGCCACCAGCCTCGAATCGCCCGGCACGTCCTCGCGTACCAGCACCACCGCGTCCCGGAGGCCCGGGTGCGAGCGCAGCGTGGCTTCGATTTCACCCAGCTCGATGCGGTAGCCGCGCAGCTTCACCTGGAAGTCCAGGCGGCCCATGAAGTCCAGCGTCCCATCCTCACGCCAGCGCGCCTTGTCGCCCGTGCGGTACAGGCGGGCACCCGGCTCCGTGTTGAACGGATTCGGAACGAAGCGCTCCGCCGTGAGGTCCGGCCGGCCCAGGTAGCCACGCGCCAGGCCTTCACCCGCGAGGCACAGCTCGCCCTGCATGCCGAAGGGCAGCAAGCGCTGCTGCTCGTCGAGCACGTACGCCCGCACGTTGTCCAGCGGCCGACCGATGACGGGCAGCACCTGGGTTGCATCCTGGAGCGACCAGGCCGTCGCATTGACCGTGTTCTCGGTGGGGCCGTACACGTTGAAGGCGCGCGTGCGCTTCGTCGTCGCCAGCCGCTGCCACGTCACCGCGTCCAGCGCCTCACCGCCGATGAGGAGCAGCGCCGGCACGTGCTCCCGCTCCAGCAGCCCCGCGTTCAGCAGCAGCTTCAGCAACGAGGGCGTGCAGTCCAGCGCGTCGATGCGCTGGGCTTCCAGCCACGCAAGCATCGCCTCCGGGTCCTTGCGCGTGTCGCCGGGGACGACGCACAGGCAGTACCCATTGAGGAGCTGGATGACCTGCTTGATGGACCCGTCGAAGAAGAGCGGCGCATTCACGCTGACGCGCAGGCCACGCTGCGGCTGCACGTAGATGTCCCGTGACAAGGCCTGATGCAGATGGAGCACGGAGCGGTGCCGCACCGCCACGCCCTTGGGCATGCCGGTGGAGCCCGACGTGTAGAGCACGTACGCCAGATTCTCCGGCCCCGCTTCGGAAGCCAGTGCTTCCGCGGGCAGCTGCGCCCAGGGCTTCTGCTCGCCATCGAGGCACACGACGGTGCCCACCTCCGGCGTCCACGCCTCCGCCAGCCCCTGCGTGGTCAGCAGTACTGAGGCGCGGCTGTCCTCCAGGATGAAGGAGCGGCGCGCGGCGGGAGCCTCGGGATCGAGCGGAACGAACGCGCCGCCCGCCTTGAGGACCGCCAGCAACGCGACGATGGCTTCGGCCGAGCGCTCCAGGCACAGGCCCACCGTCACTTCAGGGCCCACGCCCAGAGAGCGCAGGTGCCGGGCGAGCTGGTTGGCTCGGGCATCGAGCTGCCGGAAGGACAGCGTCGTGCCTTCGAACGCCACGGCGTCCGCGTTCGGCGTACGGGCTGCCTGCGCTTCGATGCGCCCATGCAGCGTGGACTCGCGGTCGAAGGCCGCGACGGTGCCACTCAGGTCGCCCAGCAGTCGCTGACGCTCCTCGGGGCCTACGAAGGACAGGTCCGCGAGCGGCGCGTCGGGCCGCTCCAGCGCGGCCTCCAGCAGCACTCGCAGGTGCGTCATCATGCGTTCGATGGTGGACTGCTCGAACAGGTCCATCGCGTAGTCGATGCGACCGACGAAACCCTCCGCCGCACGGTCGAAGCTCAGGCTCAGCTCGAACTGCGACGTGCCACGTGCCCCGATGTCAGCGGCCTTCAAGGCCAGACCGGGCAGCACCAGTTCTGTGCGAGGCGTATTCTGGAGCACGAACAGCACCTGGAACAGGGGCGTACGAGACAGGTCGCGCGTGGTTTGCAGCGACTCCACCAGCTTCTCGAACGGCAGGTCCTGGTGTTCGTACGCGCCCAGCGTCGTGGTGCGCACCTGCGCGACCAACTGTCGGAACGACGGTCGAGCGCCGAAGCTGCCGCGCAGCACCAGCGTGTTGACGAAGAAGCCGATGAGGCCCTCCGTCTCCGCATGATGACGGTTCGCGATGGGCGAACCCACCAGCACGTCGTCCTGAGCGGAGTAGCGGTGCAGCACCGTCTGGAAGGCCGCCAGCAGCACCATGAAGGGCGTGGCGCCTTCACGCTGGGCCAGGGCCTCCACCTGTTCGGAGAGCGCGCGCGGCAGTTGCACGGGCACCGTGCCACCACGCCGGGTGGCGACGGCCGGACGGGGCTTGTCGGTGGGCAACTCCAGCACGTGGGAAGCCCCCGCGAGCTGCTGCTTCCACCAGTCGATCTGCGCCTCCAGGGCCTCGCCCTGGAGCCAGTTGCGCTGCCACACCGCGTAGTCCGCGTACTGCACCGGCAGTTCCGGAAGGGCCGGCGTCTGCCCCTGGCGGAAGGCCTCGTAGAGCGCCGTCATCTCACGCACCAGCACGCCCAACGACCAGCCGTCGGACACGATGTGGTGCAGGTGCAGCACCAACACGTGTTCTTCCGCGTCCAGCTTCAGGAGCAGGGCGCGAATCACCGGGCCCTGCTCCAGGTTGAACGGACGGCGGGATTCCGCGCTGCCACGCCGCTCGGCTTCAGCCTGGCGCTCATTCGCGTCGGCGATGTCCGTGAGGTCCACGGATTCGAAGGGCACGGTGGACTCGGAGTGGATGTGCTGCACGGGCTGGCCCGCTTCCACTCGGAACGTGGTGCGCAGCGACTCATGCCGCGCCATCAGCGCGTCCAGGCTCTTGCGCAACGCGCCTTCGTCCACCGCTCCGGTGAACCGCAGCGGCAGTGGCATGTTGTACAGGCTGCTGCCCGGCTCCAACTGATCGATGAACCACAACCGCTGCTGCGCGAATGACAGCGGCGGCGCCGACGTCCGGTCCGCCCGGGTGAGCGGAGGCGTCCCGGAGCGGGCGGCATGGGTAATCCGCCCAGCCAACTCCGCCACGGTGGGCGCTCTGAAGAGGTCTCCCAGCGGCAGCTCCACGCCCAGGGTGGAGCGGATGCGCGACACCACCTGCGTGGCCAGCAGGGAGTGGCCCCCCAACTCGAAGAAGTTGTCGTGCCGTCCCACGGTGGGCACGCGCAACACCTCACTCCACAGCGCGGCCAGGGCGACTTCCGTCGGTGTCTCCGGCGCTGCATAGGTGCGTGCGCCGACTTGCGAGGCTTCCGGCGCGGGCAGCGCCTTGCGGTCCACCTTGCCGTTGGGCGTCAGCGGCAGGGCGGGCAGGGCCATGAAGGCAGCCGGCACCATGTACTCGGGCAGGTGCTTGCGCAGATGCTCACGCAGGGCAGAGGTGTCCACCTCCGGCGCGATGTACGCGACGAGCCGCGCATCGCCCGGCACGTCCTCGCGTACCAGCACCACCGCGTCCCGGAGGCCCGGGTGCGAGCGCAGGGTGGCTTCGATTTCCCCCAACTCGATGCGGTAGCCGCGCAGCTTCACCTGGAAGTCCAGGCGGCCCATGAAGTCCAGCGTCCCATCCTCACGCCAGCGCGCCTTGTCGCCCGTGCGGTACAGGCGGGCACCCGGCTGCGTGCTGAACGGATTCGGAACGAAGCGCTCCGCCGTGAGGTCCGGCCGGCCCAGGTAGCCACGCGCCAGGCCTTCACCCGCGAGGCACAGCTCGCCCTGCATGCCGAAGGGCAGCAGGCGCTGCTGCTCGTCGAGCACGTACGCCCGCACGTTGTCCAGCGGCCGACCGATGACGGGCAGCACCTGGGGTGCATCCTTTAGGGACCAGGCCGTCGCATTGACCGTGTTCTCGGTGGGGCCGTACACGTTGAAGGCGCGCGTGCGCTTCGTCGTGGAGAGCCGCTGCCACGTCACCGCGTCCAGCGCCTCACCGCCGATGAGGATCAGCGCCGGCACGTGCTCCCGCTCCAGTAGCCCCGCGTCCAGCAGCAGCTTCAGCAACGAGGGCGTGCAGTCCAGCGCGTCGATGCGCTGCGCTTCCAGCCACGTGAGCATCGCCTCCGGGTCCTTGCGCGTGTCGCCGGGGACGACGCACAGGCAGTACCCATTGAGGAGCTGGATGACCTGCTTGATGGACCCGTCGAAGAAGAGCGGCGCGTTCACGCTGACGCGCAGGCCACGCTGCGGCTGCACGTAGATGTCCCGTGACAAGGCCTGGTGCAGGTGGAGCACGGAGCGGTGCCGCACCGCCACGCCCTTGGGCATGCCGGTGGAGCCCGACGTGTAGAGCACGTACGCCAGATTCTCCGGCCCCGCTTCGGAAGCCAGTGCTTCCGCGGGCAGCTGCGCCCAGGGCTTCTGCTCACCGTCGAGGCACACGACGGTGCCCACCTCCGGCGTCCACGCCTCCGCCAGGGCCTGCGTGGTCAGCAGCACCGACGCGCGGCTGTCCTCCAGGATGAACGAGCGACGCGCAGCGGGCGCCTCGGGATCGAGCGGAACGAAGGCGCCGCCCGCCTTGAGGACCGCCAGCAGCGCGACGATGGCTTCGGCCGAGCGCTCCAGGCACAGGCCCACCGTCACTTCAGGACCCACGCCCAACGAGCGCAGGTGCCGGGCGAGCTGGTTGGCTCGGGCGTCGAGCTGCCGGAAGGACAACGTCGTGCCCTCGAACGCCACGGCGTCCGCGTCCGGCGTGCGGGCTGCCTGCGCTTCGATGCGCCCATGCAGCGTGGACTCGCGGTCGAAGTCCGCGACGGTGCCACTCAGGTCGCCCAGCAGTCGCTGGCGCTCCTCGGGACCCACGAACGACAGGTCCGCGAGCGGCGCGTCGGGCCGCTCCAGCGCGGCCTCCAGCAGCACTCGCAGGTGCGTCATCATGCGTTCGACGGTGGACCGTTCGAACAGGTCCATCGCGTAGTCGATGGATCCGATGAAGCCGTCGGACTCGCGGTCGAGGTTCAGGCTCAACTCGAACTGCGACGTGCCACGGTCCCCGATGTCAGCGGCCTTCAAGGCCAGACCGGGCAGCACCAGCTCCGGGAGGGGCGCGTTCTGGAGCACGAACAGCACCTGGAACAGGGGCGTACGTGACAGGTCGCGTGTCGTCTGAAGCGACTCCACCAGCCGTTCGAACGGGAGGTCCTGATGTTCGTACGCGCCCAGCGTCGTGGCGCGCACCTGCGAGAGGAGCTGTCGGAACGAGGGACGCGCGCCGAAGCTTCCGCGCAGCACCAGCGTGTTGACGAAGAAGCCGATGAGGCCCTCCGTCTCCGCGTGGTGACGGTTCGCGATGGGAGAGCCCACCAGCACGTCATCCTGTGCGGAGTAGCGGTGCAGCACCGTCTGGAAGGCCGCCAGCAGCACCATGAAGGGCGTGGCGCCTTCCTTCAGTGCCAGGGCCTCCACCTGTTCGGAGAGAACGCGCGGCAGTTGCACGGGTACCGTACCGCCACGTCGGGAGGCGACGGCCGGACGGGGCTTGTCGGTGGGCAGATCCAGTGCCTGTGGCGCGCCCGCCAGTTGCTGCTTCCACCAGCCGAGTTGCGCCTCCAACGCGTCACCCTGGAGCCAGCCACGCTGCCAGACGGCGTAGTCCGCGTACTGCACCGGCAGCTCCGGAAGGGTAGGCGTCTGCCCCTGGCGGAAGGCCTCGTAGAGCACCGTCATCTCACGCACCAGCACGCCCAACGACCAGCCGTCCGACACGATGTGGTGCAGGTGCAGCACCAACACGTGCTCCTGGGCGTCCAGCTTCAGGAGCAGGGCGCGAATCACCGGGCCCTGCGCCAGGTTGAACGGACGGCGGGATTCCGCGCTGCCACGCCGCTCGGCTTCAGCCTGGCGCTCGTTCGCGTCAGCGATGTCCGTGAGATCCACGGACTCGAAGGGCACGGTCGCCTCGGCGTGGATGTGCTGCACGGGCTGGCCCGCTTCCACGCGGAACGTGGTGCGCAGGACCTCATGCCGCGCCATCAGCGCATCCAGGCTCTTGCGCAACGCGCCTTCGTCCACCGCTCCGGTGAACCGCAGCGGCAGTGGCATGTTGTACAGGCTGCTGCCCGGCTCCAACTGATCGATGAACCACAGCCGCTGCTGCGCGAACGACAGCGGCGGCGCCGACGTCCGGTCCGCCCGGGTGAGCGGAGGCGTCCCGGAGCGGGCGGCATGGGTAATCCGCCCAGCCAACTCCGCCACGGTGGGCGCTCTGAAGAGGTCTCCCAGCGGCAGCTCCACGCCCAGGGTGGAGCGGATGCGCGACACCACCTGCGTGGCCAGCAGGGAGTGGCCCCCCAACTCGAAGAAGTTGTCGTGCCGTCCCACGGTGGGCACGCGCAACACCTCACTCCACAGCGCGGCCAGGGCGACTTCCGTCGGTGTCTCCGGCGCTGCATAGGTGCGTGCGCCGACTTGCGAGGCTTCCGGCGCGGGCAGCGCCTTGCGGTCCACCTTGCCGTTGGGCGTCAGCGGCAGGGCGGGCAGGGCCATGAAGGCAGCCGGCACCATGTACTCGGGCAGGTGCTTGCGCAGATGCTCACGCAGGGCAGAGGTGTCCACCTCCGGCGCGATGTACGCGACGAGCCGCGCATCGCCCGGCACGTCCTCGCGCACCAGCACCACCGCGTCCCGGAGTCCCGGGTGCGAGCGCAGCGTGGCTTCGATTTCCCCCAACTCGATTCGGTAGCCGCGCAGCTTCACCTGGAAGTCCAGGCGGCCCATGAAGTCCAGCGTCCCATCCTCACGCCAGCGCGCCTTGTCGCCCGTGCGGTACAGGCGGGCACCCGGCTGCGTGCTGAACGGATTCGGAACGAAGCGCTCCGCCGTGAGTTCCGGCCGGCCCAGGTAGCCACGCGCCAGGCCTTCGCCCGCGAGGCACAGCTCGCCCTGCATGCCGAAGGGCAGCAAGCGCTGATGCTCATCGAGCACGTACGCCCGCACGTTGTCCAGCGGCCGACCGATGACGGGCAGCACCTGGGACGCGTCCTGGATAGACCAGGCCGTGGCGTTGACCGTCGTCTCTGTCGGTCCGTACACGTTGAAGGCGCGGGTGCGCTTCGTCGTCGCCAGCCGCTGCCACGTCACCGCGTCCAGCGCCTCACCGCCCACGATGAGCAGCGCCGGGACATGGGCGCGCTCCAGCAGCCCCGCGTCCAGCAGGAGTTTCAGCTGCGAGGGCGTGCAGTCCAATGCGTCGATGCGCTGCGCTTCCAGCCACGTGAGCATCGCCTCCGGATCCTTGCGCGTGTCGCCGGGGACGATGCACAGGCAGTACCCATGGATGAGCTGGATGACCTGCTCCATGGATGCGTCGAAGAAGAGCGGCGCGTTCACGCTGACGCGCAGGCCACGCTGCGGCTGCACGTAGATGTCGCGCGCCATCGCCTGATGCAGATGGAGCACGGAGCGGTGCCGCACCGCCACGCCCTTGGGCATGCCGGTGGAGCCCGACGTGTAGAGCACGTACGCCAGATTCTCCGGCCCCGCGCCGGAAGCCGGTGCTTCCGGTGACAGCTCCGCCCAGGGCTTCTGCTCGCCATCAAGGCACACGATGGTGCCCACCTCCGGCGTCCACGCCTCCGTCAGGGCCTGCGTGGTCAGCAGCACCGACGCACCGCTGTCTCCCAGGATGAACGAGCGACGCGCGACGGGCGCCTCGGGATCGAGCGGAACGAACGCGCCGCCGGCCTTGAGGACCGCCAGCAGCGCGACGATGGCTTCGGCCGAGCGCTCCAGGCACAGGCCCACCGTCACTTCAGGACCCACGCCCAACGAGCGCAGGTGCCGGGCGAGCTGGTTGGCTCGGGCGTCGAGCTGCCGGAAGGACAACGTCGTGCCCTCGAACGCCACGGCGTCCGCGTCCGGCGTGCGGGCTGCCTGCGCTTCGATGCGCCCATGCAGCGTGGACTCGCGGTCGAAGTCCGCGACGGTGCCACTCAGGTCGCCCAGCAGTCGCTGGCGCTCCTCGGGACCCACGAACGACAGGTCCGCGAGCGGCGCGTCGGGCCGCTCCAGCGCGGACTCCAGCAGCACCCGCAGGTGCGTCATCATGCGTTCGACGGTGGAGCGCTCGAACAAGTCCGTCGCGTAGCGGATGAGTCCGACGAAGCCGTCCGCCTCCCGGTCGAGGTCCAGGCCTAGCTCGAACTGGGTGGTGCCACGGTCCCCGATGTCCGCGGTCTGCACCGACAAGCCGGGCAGCACCAGCTCCGGGAGGGGTGCGTTCTGCAACACGAACATCACCTGGAACAGGGGCGTACGAGACAGGTCGCGTGTCGTCTGAAGCGACTCCACCAGCCGCTCGAACGGAATGTCCTGGTGCTCATAGGCACCCAGCGTCATGGCGCGCACCTGCGCGACCAACTGTCGGAACGAAGGCCGCGTGCCGAAGCTGCCGCGCAGCACCAGCGTGTTGACGAAGAAGCCGATGAGGCCCTCCGTCTCCGCGTGACGACGGTTCGCGATGGGAGAGCCCACCAGCACGTCGTCCTGGCCGGAGTAGCAGTGCAGCACCGTCTGGAAGGTCGCCAGCAACACCATGAAGGGCGTCGCACCCTCCATGCGCGCCAGGGCCTCCACCTGTTCGGAGAGGGCGCGCGGCAGGTGCACGGGCACCGCGTCGCCGCGCCGGGAGGCGACGGCCGGACGCGGCTTGTCGGTGGGCAGGTCCAGCACGTGGGGAGCACCCGCCAGTTGCTGCTTCCACCAACCGAGCTGCGCCTCCAGCGCCTCACCCTGGAGCCAGTCGCGCTGCCACGCGGCGTAGTCCGCGTACTGCACCGGCAGCTCCGGCAGGGCAGGAGCACGGCCGGAGCGGAAGGCCTCGTAGAGGGCCGTCATCTCGCGCACGAGCACGCCCAAGGACCAGCCGTCGGACACGATGTGGTGCACGTGCAGCACCAGCACGTGCTCTTCCGCCCCCAGCTTCAGGAGCAGGGCACGAATCACCGGGCCCTGCTCCAGGTTGAACGGACGGCGGGATTCCGCGATGGCGCGACGCTTCGCCTCGGACTGGCGCTCCGTCTCATCCGGGAGGTCCGTCAGGTCCACGGACTCGAAGGGCACGGTGGCCCCGTCCTGGATGTGCTGCACGGGCTGACCGGCTTCCACTCGGAACGTGGTGCGCAGGACTTCGTGCCGGGCGATCAGCGCATCCAGGCTCTTGCGCAGCGCGGCTTCGTCCACCGCGCCGATGAAGCGCAGCGGCAGCGGCATGTTGTAGAGCGTGGTGCCCGGCTCCAACTGGTCGATGAACCACAGGCGCTGCTGGGCGAACGACAGCGGCGGGGCCGACGTCCGATCCGCCCGGGTGAGCTTCGGCGTCCTGGCACGAGCCGCATGGGTCAGACGCGCGGCCAGCTCCGCCACGGTGGGTGCGCGGAAGAGATCTCCCAGCGGGAGCTCCACGCCCAGCGTCGACCGGATGCGCGACACCACCTGCGTGGCCAGCAGCGAGTGGCCCCCCAGTTCGAAGAAGTTGTCGTGCCGGCCCACCGCGGGCACGCGCAACAGCTCGCCCCACAGCGCGGCCAGGGCGACCTCGGTGGGCGTCTGGGGCGCCACGTAGGTGCTCGCGCCGAGCTGCGAGGCTTCCGGCGCGGGCAGCACCTTGCGGTCCACCTTGCCATTGGGCGTCAGCGGCAGGACGGGCAGGGCGACGAAGGCCGACGGCACCATGTATTCGGGCAGGTGCTTGCGCAGGTGTTCGCGCAGGGGAGAAGTGTCCACCTCCGGCGCGACCCAGGCCACGAGGCGCGCATCGCCGGGCACGTCCTCACGCACCAACGCCACCGCATCCCGAATGCCCGGGTGCGAGCGCAGGGTGGCTTCGATTTCCCCCAGCTCGATGCGGAAGCCGCGCAGCTTCACCTGGAAGTCCAGGCGGCCCATGAACTCCAACGTCCCGTCCTCGCGCCAGCGGGCCTTGTCGCCCGTGCGGTAGAGGCGCGCTCCTGGCTCCGGGCTGAACGGGTCGGGGAGGAAGCGCTCCGCCGTGAGATCCGGCCGGCCCAGATAGCCGCGCGCGACGCCTTCACCGGAGATGCACAGCTCGCCCGACATGCCGAAGGGCACCAGGCGCTGCCGTTCGTCGAGGACGTAGGCGCGCAGGTTGTGGACGGGCCTGCCGATGACGGGGACCGTCTGGGGGGCGTCCTGGAGGGGGAACGTCGTGGCGTTGACGGTGCACTCGGTGGGGCCGTAGGCGTTGAAGGCCCGTGTGCGCTTCGTCGCGACCAACAGCCGCCAGGTCACCTCATCCAGCGCCTCACCGCCCACCGACAACACGGTCGGCACATGCGCGCGCTCCAACAGCCCCGCGGCCAGCAGGAGTTTGAGCTGCGAGGGCGTGCAATCCAGCGCGTCGATGCGCCGCTGCTCCAGCCACGCAAGCATCCGCTCCGGATCCAGGCGCACGTCCTCGGGGACGACCACCAGGCAGTGGCCGTCCAGGAGCTGGAGGACCTGCTCGATGGAGGCGTCGAAGTACAGCGGCGCGTTGACCGTGATGCGCTGGCCGGGCGGCAGCCCCCCGTAGATGGTCCGCGTGAGCGAACGGTGCAGGTTGAGCACGGAGCGGTGCTGCACCATCACGCCCTTGGGCGTGCCGGTGGAGCCCGACGTGTAGATGACGTACGCGAGACCCTCCGGCCGGGCCGAAGGAGGAAGCGCCTCTTTGGAGAGCGACGCGAGGTGCGCCTGCTCCTGCTCGGAGTCCAGGAGCACCACGTGCGCCACGGCGGGCTTCCACGCGTCCGCCAGAGCGCGCGAAGTGAGCAGCACGGACGCACCGCAGTCCTTCAGCAGGAACGACTTGCGCGCGGCCGGAGCGGTCGGGTCGAGCGGGACGAAGCCGCCCCCAGCCTTGAGCACGGCGAGCAGCGCGACGATGGCCTCCGCCGAACGCTCCAGGCACAGGCCCACCGTCACCTCGGGGCCCACGCCCAGCGAGCGCAGGTGCCGGGCCAGTTGGTTGGCGCGGGCGTCGAGCTGACGGAAGGACAGCGTCGTGTCCTCGAACACCACGGCGTCCGCGTCTGGCGTGCGAGCCACCTGCGCTTCGATGAGGCCGTGCAGCGTAGCGTCGCGCTCGAAGTCCAGGGCTTCGCCGGACAGCTCACCCAGCAACTGCTCACGCTCGCCGGACGCGAGGAGCGACACGTCGGACAGGCGGCCTTCCGCGTGGGCCAGCGATTCCAGCGCCAGGCGCCAGTGACCCAGCACGCGCTTCACCGCGTCTCGCGAGAAGCGGCGCGAGTCGTAGGCCAGCTCCAGTTGGAGCCGACCGCCGGGCAGCACCGAGGCCGAGAGGGGGTAGTGGGTGCCCTCCTCGGCTCGCAGGTCGCGGACGTCGAGTTCCGTGGAGCGCCTCAACAGCGACTCATCGAGGGGGAAGTTCTCGAAGACGAGCAGGGTGTTGAAGAGCGCCGTGCCGCGCGGCATGTCGCTCCAGCCCGCAGCGGTGACCAGCGGCGTGTGCTGGTGCTGCTGGAGGGCCAGTTGCTGCGCCTGGAGCGACTGGAGCCAGGGCAGCAGGGGCGCGTGCTCATCGGGCAGCTGGATGCGGACCGGCAGCGTGGTGATGAGCATGCCCAGCATGGACTCCGCGCCCGGAAGCTCCGGGGGACGGCCTGCCAGCGTGGTGCCAAAGAGGACATCCTGCGTGCCTGCGTAGCACGCGAGCACCAGGCCCCATGCCGCCTGCGCCAAGGTGTTCAGCGTCAACTGGTGCTGACGCGCGAACGCCTGGAGGGTGGCGGTGTCCTCCGGTGACAGGGACAGCCTGGTGCTGTCCCTCCGCGCGGGCTCGCCGGGCCGGGCGGCCCCGGGCTGTTCGGCGGGCACGGGCGTGGGGGCGGACAGGCCGGCGAGCTGGGCGCGCCAGAAGCGCTCGTCCGAGGCGGCGTCGGTCCGCTGCAACCACGCGATGTAGTCCCGGAACGGAGGCCGCATCGAAGGCGCGGGCGTCGCTCCCGAACGGAAGGTGTCGTAGAGCGCGAAGACCTCCTGGAAGAACAGGCCGGAGCTCCAGCCGTCCAACAACAGGTGGTGATGGCCCCAGACGAAGCGCCAGTGCAGCTCCGCCAGGCGCACGCACACCATCCTCATCAACGGGGCCCGCGCCATGTCGAAGCCGCGCGCCCGTTCGTCCTCCGCCAGCCGCGCCAACCCGGCCTGCTGCTCCTCCGGGGACAGGTGCCGCCAGTCGTGCTGCTCGAACGGCAACTCCGCGTGCGAGTGCACCACCTGGAGGGGGGCCTCCAGGTCCTGCCACACGAAGCTGGTGCGCAGGATGGGGTTGCGGTCCACCGCCGCCTGCCACGTCTTCTGGAACAGCGCGATGTCCACGTGCGAGTGGATCGACCAGGAGCGCTGCTCGAAATAGAAGGCAGCATCCGGGCTGTGGAGGGCATGGAACAACATGCCCTGCTGGAGCGCGGAGAGCGGGTAGAGGTCCTCCACGGAGGAGCCCTGCGAGGCCAGCAGCCTGTCGAGCGCGGGCTGGGAGATGCGCGCCAGGGGGAAGTCGCCCGGCGTCATCCGGCGCGAGTCCTCGGAGTGCCGCTGCGCGATGAGCGTGCGCAGGGATGAAACGAAGCGCTGCGCCAGGGCCTCGACGGTGGAGGCATGGTGCAGGTGGTGGCTGAAGCCGAAGTCCATCCCCAGCCGGCCATCCCGCACCGAGCCATTGACGAGCAGCAGGTGCGGACGGAGGGCCTGGGGCGCCACCGCCGTGCCGACGGGTTCATCCCCCAGCGTGAAGAGGGTGCTGGCGTCGGATGCGCCGTCGAGCTGGCCCAGGTAGTTGAACGCCACCTGCGCCCTGGGGAAGGCCGCCATCCGCTGACGGACTTCCGCGGGCCCCATGAAGCGCAGCAACCCGAAGCCGATGCCCTGGTCGGGCCACTGGCTCAGCGTATCGCGCACCGCGCGCAGGCTGTCGCCCGGGGTGCCCCCGGGGGGCAACCGCAGCAGCGCGGGCGTCAGCGACGTGAACCAGCCCACCGTGCGCGACACGTCCGCGTCCGCGAACAGCTCCTGACGGCCATGGCCCTCCAGGTCGATGAGCATGCGCGACTGACCAGTCCACTCGCGCAACGCGAGCGCCAGCGCCGTCAACAGCACGTCGTTGATCCGCGCCCGCCAGCCCGTCGGCGTCTCCTGGAGCAGCAGCCGGGTCTCCTCCGCGTCCAGTTGAACGGAGATTGCCCGCTGCGATTCGTGGGTGTTGGCACCCGAAGCGTCGACGGGGAGCGGGACGACGTCGCGGCGCGCTTCGTCCAGCCACAGCGCCGTCTGGGCGTGCAGCGCATCGGAGAGGGCGTGGGTTCCCAACCGGCGCGCCCAGGACAGGAAGGACGTCGTCTTGCCGGGAAGCACCGCGGGACGCCGCGCGAGCAGTTGCAGGTACGCGGCCTCCAGGTCCTCGATGAGCACGCGCCAGGAGACGGCATCCACCACGAGGTGGTGGACGATGAGCAGCAGCCGCTGGGCCGCGTCCGGGCCGAAGTGGAAGAGGGCGGCGCGCACCAGCGGAGGCTGGGCCAGCTCGAAGCTCGCCTGGAGCCGGTTCGCCTGCTCCTCCATGACACGAGGACGGGCCTCCGGCGGGAGTTCGGAGAGATCCACCTGGAGCAACCGGAAGGGCGCGTCCTCGGGCGAGGTGTTGTGCTGGCGCCAGGAGTCACCCTCGCGGCTGAAGCGCAGGCGCAGGGCATCGTGGTGGGCAAGCAACGCCTGGAGCGCCTGCTCCAGGGCCGCCGGCTGGAGCGGCTGACGGGCACGCAACAACAACGGCTGGTTGGAGTGGTGGGCGTGCTCGGGATCGCCCTCCAACAGTTCGAGCTGGATGGGCGTGAGGGGCACCTCGCCCACCACGGGGCCCTGCTCCGCCAGGCTGCCCGCGCCGACCTTCGCCACGGACGAGAGCGCGCCCAGGGTGGGGTGCTGGAAGAGGTCGCGCACGGACAGGTGCACGCCGGCCTGACGCGCGCGCGCGACCACCTGGAGGCTGATGATGGAGTCGCCGCCCAGCTCGAAGAAGTCGTCGTCCACGCCCACGCGCTCGACGCGCAGCACCTGGGCCCAGACCGCGGCCAGCCGCTGCTCCATCTGCGTGCGGGGCGCGACGTACTCCCGCTTCGTGTTGCGCAGGCCCTCGGGGGCCGGCAGGGCCTTGCGGTCCACCTTCGCGTTCGCCGTCAGCGGCAGTGCCTTGAGGGACACGAACGCCGACGGCAGCATGTACTCCGGCAGCCGCTGCGACAGGAACGCGCGCAACGAGGCCGGGTCCAGGTCCTGGTTCGCGACGAAGTAGACGACCAGTCGCTTGTCGCCGGGCACGTCCTCGCGCACCACCGCGACGGCCTCACGCACCTCCGCGTGGGCCCGCAGCGCGGCTTCCACTTCCGCCAGCTCGATGCGGTAGCCACGCACCTTCACCTGGTGGTCCGCGCGGCCCAGGAACTCCATCACCCCGTCCGGCTTCCAGCGCGCGAGGTCTCCCGTGCGGTAGAGGCGTTCGCCCGGCGTGGGGGAGAAGGGGTTCGGCACGAAGCGCTCGGCGGTCAGGTCCGGGCGCGACAGGTAGCCGCGCGCGAGGCCGTCACCGCCGATGAAGAGCTCACCGGGAACGCCCGGGGGCACCGGCTGCCCCCGCGCATCCAGCACGTAGAGCTGCGTGTCCGAGATGGGCCGGCCAATGGGGATGGTGGTCCCCACCCGGGCCGCGTCCGTCATCCGGTGCGTGGACGCGAAGAGCGTCGTCTCCGTCGGGCCGTAGCAGGCGGTGACGGGGATGCCCAGCTGCTGCACCACGCGGCGCACGTGGGGCGCGGAGACGACGTCGCCGCCCGTGAGCACCTGCCGGACGCCCTGGAGGGCTTCGGACTTGAGGTCCACCACCTGCGCGAAGAGGCCCGCCGTCAGGTGCAGCGTGGTGACGCGGTGGTGCTGGAGGACGTGGGCCAGCAGGTCCACGTCCGAAGGGGACCGGGGCGGGAAGACGACGAGGCGGCCGCCGAAGAGCAGCGGTCCCCAGATCTCCAGCGTGGAGGCGTCGAAGGAGATGGGCGCGATGAGGAGGAAGGTCTCCTCCGGGCCCAGGTGCGCGTAGGGCGCGTTGTGCAGGAGCCGCAGCACGCCTCGGTGCTCCACCGCGACGCCCTTGGGGCGGCCGGTGCTTCCGGACGTGAAGTCCACGTACGCCAGGTGGCGCGAATGCGTCCCCGCCTTCACGGGCGTCAGGGGCTGCTGCTCCAGACGCAGTTCCTCCACGAAGAGGCAGGGCAGGGCGTCGTCCACCGCCAGGCCCGTGCGCACGGCGCGCGTGGTGAGCAGCAGCTTCGGCGGCGCGTCCTCCAGCATCGCGGCCAGCCGGGGCGCCGGGTACGTGGCATCCAGCGGCAGGTATGCGCCCCCGGCCTTGAGGATGGCGAGTAGCGCGACGATGAGTTCGATGGAGCGATCCAGGCACACCGCCACCAGGACATCCGGGCCCACGCCGTGCTCACGCAGCAGGTGCGCCCACTGGTTCGTGCGTGCGTCCAGCTGCGCGTACGTCAGGCGCGTGTCCCCGAACTCCAGCGCGATGGCGTCCGGACGCTGCGCGGCCTGCGCCACGAAGAGGTCCTGGAGGCACGCCTCACGCGGGTACTCGCCCCGCGTGTCGTTCCACGCGACGAGGATCTGCTGATGCTCGGCCGCGCTCAACAGCGGCAGGCGTCCGAGCGGCATCTCCGGGGCCGCGACGGCCTCCCGCGCGAGGCCGATGAGGTGCGCCGCCATGCGCGCGATGGTGGCTTCGTCGAAGAGGGCCGTGGAGTACTCGAAGCGGCAGGAGAGGCCCGTGCGGCTCTCCCAGATCTCCAGGCCCAGGTCGAACTTGGCCGCGTCCAGGGGGACCTCCACCGGGCTCAGCTCCAGCGACGGCAGTTGGGCCTTGGCCTCCGGCGTGTTGAGCACGTTGAGGATGGCCTGGAACAGCGGCGTGCGGCTGAGGTCGCGCGGCAACTGGAGCGTGTCCAGGATCTTCTCGAACGGCGCGTCCTGGCGCGCGTAGGCCTCCAGCGCCTGGGTGCGCACGCGGCCCAGCAGCGTGTTGAACGACGGAGAGCCCTCCAGCTTCGAGCGGAAGGCGAGGGTGTTGAGGAAGCAGCCCAGCAACCCTTCCACCTCGGGACGCGTGCGGCCCGCGATGGGCGTGCCCACGACGAAGTCGTCCTGCCCCGAGTAGCGCGACAGCAGCGTCTGGAAGAGCGCCATCATCACCATGAACGACGTGGCGCCCTGCTTGCGGCTGAGCGCGAGCAGGGGCTCCGCCACGTCGGCCGGGAACTGGAAGCGGTACAGCGAGCCCGCGAAGGACTGCACCGCCGGACGCGGCCGGTCCGTGGGCAGCTCCAGCGCCGGCGCGCCCAGCAGGCGCTGCTTCCACCACGCGACCTGCTCCTCCATCACGCCAGCTTCCAGCCACTGGCGCTGCCACACCGCGTAGTCCGCGTACTGCACCGGCAGCGGCGGAAGCGGCGACGGCATCCCCGCGGTGAACGACGCGTAGAGCACCGTCAGCTCGCGCGCGAGCACCATGGTGCACCACGCGTCGGACACCGCGTGGTGGAGCACCATCGCCAGCACGTGCACCTTCGGCTCCACGCGCAACAACAGCGCGCGGATCACGACCTTCTCCAGATCGAAGGGGAGCACGGCGTGGGCCTGGCACAGGCGCACCCGCTCCGCCTCGCGGGCCTCGGGCGTCTCCCCGGCCACGTCCACTCGCGCCAGGGGCAGGCCGCGCGCCGGGTGGATGAGCTGCACCGCGCTCTCACCCTCCAGCGAGTACGTGGTGCGCAGCACTTCGTGCCGGGCCACCAGTTCGTCCAGCGCCGCCTGGAGCGCGGCGACGTCCAGGTCGCCCGTCAGGCGGAACGTGGTCGCGTTGTTGTAGGCGCCGCTCTGGGGATCCAACTGCTGGATGTACCAGAGCCGCTGCTGGGCGAAGGACAGCGGTAGCGGCTGATTCCGAGGCACCCGGGGGATGGGCGGCGGGCCCCCAGGCACGGCCTGGGCCACGGGGTGCGCGACGGGGCGGGGTGCTTCCACCGGGGGGCGCGCCGCGGGCGCGGGCGCGGGCAGGCGGGAGGGCAGCGTCACCGGCTCCACGCGGCCATCCTCGCGCAGGCGGGCATGGCGACCGGTGCGGTACAGCCGCGCGGAGGCTTCCGTCGGGTGAGGCACCAGCCGGCGGTGCGCCTCCGCGCCGGCCTTCCAGAAGGCTCCGGGCAGACCCGCGCCCGCCAGGGCCAGCTCTCCCACCACGCCAACGGGCACCGGCTGTCCCGCCGTGTCCAGCACCCACGTCTGGAGGCTGGCCGGGATGCGCTCGCCCGGGGCCCGGGGCAGCAGTGCGCCCTCCACGGCGCCACCGGACAGCCACACGTCCACGCCCGAGGCCTGGCGCAGCGCGGAGGCCAACTCCGACGATGCGTCCTCCAGCACCAGCGAGCCCACCGCGCCCAGGGCGTCACGCGCTCCGGGCAACTCCGTCAGCGAGCGCGCGAGGCGGGCCGACGTGTGCACCAGCACCGCGCCGGACTGCTTCGCCAGCGCGAGCAGCCCCTCCACGCCCTGGCCGCCCTCCACCAGCACCTGCTCCTGGCGCGCGACACTTTCGTGCTCCAGCAGTTCGCGCACGCGGGCCAGCCGACGCAGGCCCTCCAGCACCACCGGCGTTTCGAGGCCGAAGTCGATGAGGGCCGCCACCTCATCCACGTCCGCGCCCTGCACATCGCGCAGGCGCTTCAGGCCGCTCTCCATGGAGCCGACGAGGCCCGTCATCCGCGCGTGGTTCTCGAAGGTGTGCTCCAAGAGCGCGTTGATGTCGTCGGGCGACAGCTTGTTGACTTCACCCTGGTAGCCCTGGGCCACCAGCAGTGACGTGACGATGTCCGTGGAGCCCCGGAAGTAGCCCAGCAGCGGCTCCCGCACGATGCGCCACACCTCCGCCTCGTCGTCGCCCAGGTACGTGTGCAGCATCACCGTGATGTGGCCGCGTCCCGGGTGGCCGTTGCGGCGCCAGGCCTCGCGGTAGAGGGCCACCTTCGGCTTCAGCTCCTCCAGCGAGTGCGCCATCAGGCCCGTCAGCACGCCCGCGCCCAGCTCGCCCGCCAGCCGGAACGTCTCCGGGTTCGCCGTGGCGGTGAGCCACACCGGCAGCTCCTTCTGCACGGGCTTCGGACGCAGCGCCAGCTCCACCGTCGTGCCCGCGCCCGCCGGACGCGTCACCTTCTCGCCGCGCCACAGCGCGCGCAGCGTCTTCAGGTTCTTGAGCAGGATGTTGCGTCGGTCCTCGTAGTTGCCCGGCGCGAAGGTGAAGTCGTGCACGTGCCAGCCCGTCGCCACCGACATGCCCACGCGGCCCTGCGACAGGTTGTCCACCACGGACCACTGCTCCGCGATGAGCAGCGGATCATGCAGCGGCAGCACCACGCTGCCCGAGCGCAGGCGCAGGTGCTTCGTGACGGTGGCGATGCCCGCGGCCACCACGGCCGGCTGCGGGTAGAGACCGCCGAAGGAAGCGAAGTGCCGCTCCGGCGTCCACACGGCGGAGAAGCCGTTGACGTCCGCGAACTTCGAGCCTTCGATGAGCAGCTCGTACTTCGGGCCGGTGAGGGTGTCCTCGTCGTTGGCGAAGTAGATGAGGCTCAGGTCCATGGCCTTCGCCCGGCGCCCCGCGCCTCCCACGTTCACCAGCCGCGCCGTCACCTGCTCGGACGGGAACACCACGCGCAGCCCGCGTGAGAGGGCCCACAGCGCTTCCAGATCCGGACGGTCCGCCGCGGCCTCGCCCGCGGACAGCCAGGCACCGCCGGCCGTGGGGGCCAGCCGCGCATCCATCGCGAGGAAGAACTCCGCCAGCTCCAGGTGGCCCAGGGCCCACGCGGGCTGACCCGCCCCCATGGGAAGCAGCCACGCCAGGGTGTCGGCGCCGCCCGCCCCCAGGTCCTCCGAAAGCGTCACCCCGGCCACGGCGGACGCGTCGACGTCCTCCACGAACAGCGTGCGGGAGGGCTCCACGCGCACGGAGGCGACGAGCTCGCGCGAGGTGACGAGCACTGGCACGCGCGCGCCCTCGGGGGCGTAGAGGGACACGCCGCCCAGGTCGGTGGGACCCAGCGCGACCACCGCGCCGCCGGCCTCCAGCACGGCCCACAGCGCGACCAGTTTCTCCGGGGACGGACGCAGCGTCACCGCGACCGGCGCGCCATCCCGCACCCCCAGCGACCGCAGCTTCGAAGCCAGGGTCCGCACCCGGGCTCCCACCCGGGCCCAGGTCCAGGCCTCATCCCCTCGGGACAGGGCGACGACGTCGGGCTGACGGGCGCGCCGGTCCGCCAGGAGGGTGGTCACGGAGGTGAAGCCGGACACGGTGTGGGGACGCGGCCACGCACGGCGCTCCGCCTCCGTGGCCAGGGGCAGGAGGGAGACCTGCGTGTCGGGCTGGGAAAGCGCCGCGGACAGCAGCACCTGGAAGTGCTCCACCAGACGCGTCGCGGTGCCCGCGTCGAAGAGCTCCATCGCGTACTCCAGCACGCCGTGGAGGCGGCCGGGGGACTCGGAGAGGATCAGCGCCAGGTCCGCCAGCGTGGCGCCCCACTGCACGGGCGTGCCGGGCACCTCCACCAGCGAGCCGCGCAGGCCCTGGAGCTCCAGCGTCATCGCGCCGGCGCTGACGCCGGAGTGGAAGATGAAGACGGAGTCCGTCATGCGGCCCCGGCCAATGTCCTTGCCGGGCACGAGCGCTTCCACCAGGTATTCGAAGGGCACGTCCGGCCGCGCCTGGGCGTCCGCCACCTCCTCGCGCACCTGGGTCAGCAGATCGCGGAAGGTCGGGTCGCCCGCGAAGCGGGTGCGGAACGCGGCCGAGTGCGCCACGTAGCCGATGAGCGGGAAGAGCTCCGGCCGGGTGCGGTTGGCGATGGGCGTGCCGACGACGAGGTCCGTCTGGCCGCTGTAGCGGTGCAGCAGCGTCTGCCACACCGTGAGCACGGTCATGTACGCGGTGAAGCCTTCGCGCCGGGAGAAGGCCGACAGCTCCCGGGCAAGCGCGGACGGGAAGTCCACATCCATGCGCGCGGAGGTGAGCGGGCTGTGAGTGGGGCGGGGCCGGTCGGTGGGCAGGTCGATCTGCCGGGGCATGCCGGCCAGCCGCTGACGCCACCACTGCTCCTGCTCCGGCAGGCGCGCCTGCGCGATGCCCTGGCGCTGCCAGTGTCCGAAGTCCGCGTACTGCACGGGCAGCGGGGGAAGGGGAGACGGGCGACCCTGGAGGAAGGCGTCGTAGAGCTGGCCCAGCTCCTGGACGAAGAGGGCCACGGACAGCGTGTCGCAGACGATGTGGTGGATGCAGACCACCAGCATGTGCACGCGCGGCTCCAGGCGCACGAGCGTGGTGCGCAGCACGGGGCCGCGGACCAGATCGAACGGAAGGCCCGCGTCCTCACGGGCGATGCGCAGGGCCTCCGGCTCGCGCGTGTCCACCGGCCCCCGCAGCTCCACGCGCGTCAGCGGGATGCGGACGTGCGGGTGGAAGCGCTGCACGGGGCGCCCGTCCACCACGTCGTAGGTGGTGCGCAGGGCTTCGTGGCGCTGGACGATCTCCTGGAGGCCGCGCTCCAGGACGTTGGCGTCCACGTCGCCTTCGAGCCGCAGCACGAACGGGATGTTGTACGCGGACAGGCCGGGCAGGTGCTGCTCCAGTCGCCAGACGCGCTCCTGCACATAGGACAGGGCCAGCTCCCCGGTGCGCTCCAGTGGCACCAGGGGCAGCTCCACGGACACCTGGGCCTGGGGGGCCTGGAGCAGCAGCGGCTCCAGGCGCTGGGCGATGCCCGCGACGGTGGGGGCTTCGAAGAGCGCGGCCAGCGGCAACTGCACGCCAAAGGTGTCACGCACCTGGTTGAGCAGCTGGGCGGCCGTCAGCGAGTTGCCGCCGATCTCGAGGAAGTTCTCCTCCCGGCCGACGAAGTCCAGGCCCAGGCGCTCGCGCCACAGCGCGGCCACGCGTTCCTCGACGTCGCCTCGCGGAGCGTCCTCGCGGCCCGCGGGGATGGCGACCACGGCCAGGGGTTCGGAGGCCGTGTGCGCGGAGAGTCCCGGCAGCAGGGGACGCGCGGCGGCGGACGCCCCTGGGGACAGGGCCGCGCCTTCACGGAGCGATTGCGCGATGCTGGGAATGGCCAGCGGGGGCGGGACGCTCCGCGACGCCGGCTCTGCCGGCTCCGTCACGGTCGATGCAGGGACCTCCGGCGGTGCACGCACGGCGGACGGTGCCAGAAACACGGACGGGGAGGGCAGCGCGCCCGCACGCGACTCCACCCACACCGACTTCTCCTGGAACGCATACGTCGGCAGGTGCAGCCGCAACCGCTGCTCATGCGCGTAGAACGCACGCCAGTCCACGGCGACACCCGCGGTCCACAGCTCGCCCACGGCCTGGAGCCAACCCTGAGGCTCCGTCGTCGTCCCACCCCGGCGCAGCGACGCCAGCGCGCGGACGCGGTCGCGGTCCTGCCCCAGGCTCGCGCGCACCAGCGGCGTCAGGTCCTGACCGGGCCCCACCTCCAGCAGCACCTCGCAGCCCTCTTCCAGCAGCGCGCCCACCGCGTCACTGAAGCGCACTGGCCGGCGCATCTGGTCCGCCCAGTAGCCCGGCTCCGTCAATTGCCCCGGACGAGCGAACGTCCCGGTGAGGCCGGACACGTAACGCACCGCTGGCTCCGAGCGGCGCAGCGAAGCCACCACTCGCGCCAGCTCCGGCATCAGCGGCTCCACGTCCGCCGAGTGGAACGCATGCGGCGCGGGCATCCGCACCGCCCCTGCCTTGCGCTGGCGCAGCTCCGCCTCCAGCCGCTCCACTTCCACCACCGGCCCGGACGCCACGCACCGGTCCGGCGCGTTCACCGCCGCGAGCGTCAGCCGCCCGAACAGCAGCGGCGCCACCTGCGTCTCCGGCAGCGCCACCGCGAGCATCGCGCCCGGTGGCAGTCGGTGCATCAGCTCCCCGCGCGCGACCGCGAGGCGCATCCCGTCCTCCAGGGACAGCACGCCCGCGACGCACGCCGCCGCGTACTCCCCGAAGCTGTGTCCCAACACCGCGTGCGGCGTGACGCCCAGCTCCCGCCACAGCCCCGCCAGCGACACCTGCACGCTGAACAACGCGGGCAGCGCCACGCGCGTGTCCGAGAGACGCGCCGAGACCTCCGCGCCCTCCACCGGCCGCAGCAGGGCCGACACCTGTTCCCGCAACGGCGCGGTCAGCAGCGCGAGGCACGCCTCCAGATGCGCGCGGAACAGTGGCGAGGCCTCCGCCAGCTCGCGCCCCATGCCCACCTGCTGAGAGCCCTGACCGGAGAACACGAACGCCACGCGAGGGGCGCGGTTCGTGCCCTTCGTCGCGGCCGCCGGCTTCTGGAGCTGCTTCGCCAGGTCCGCCGCGTCCTTCACCACCAGCGCGCGGCGGTACTCGAACACCTTGCGACCCACCGCGTGGGTGAAGGCCAGATCCGCCAGGGACAGTTCGGCCCCGGAGGCCTGTGCGTGCGCGTCGAGTTGGCGGGACGCCGCCTCCAGCGCCTCGGGCGTGCGCGCGGACAGCAGGACGAGCTGGTGGGAACGCGTGGTGGAGCCGCTCTGTCGCATGGGTGCTTCCTCGAGGATGGCGTGAGCATTGGTGCCACCAATGCCGAACGAGCTGACGGCGGCGAAGCGGGGACGCTCGCCCCGGGGCCACGAACGCAGCTGGGTGTTGACGAAGAAGGGGCCCGCGGCGAAGGGGATCTGCGGGTTGGCCTTCTCGAAGTGGAGGCTCGGGGGAATCTCCCCGTGGTGCAGCGACAGCGCGACCTTGATGAGCCCCGCCAGGCCCGCCACCGTGTCCAGGTGGCCCACGTTCGTCTTCAGCGAGGCGAGTGCGATGCGGCCCTGATGCTCCGCACCCAACCCGTACGCGCGCGTCAGCGCCGCCACTTCAATCGGATCGCCCAGGGGCGTCGCGGTGCCGTGGGTCTCCACGTAGCCAATGGACTCCGGTGACACACCGGCCCGGGCCAGCGCCCGCGACACCACGGACGCCTGCCCCAGCACGCTGGGCGCGGTGAAGCCGGACTTGTGCCGCCCGTCGTTGTTGATGGCTGACCCGCGAATGACGGCATAGATGGCGTCGCCATCCCGCACCGCGTCCTCCAGGCGCTTGAGCACCACCGCGCCCACGCCGTTGGACGCGAGCGTGCCCTGCGCCTTCTCATCGAACGCGCGGCAGTGCCCGTCCGGGGAGAAGATCATCCCCTCCTGGTACACGTAGCCCGTGCGCTGCGGCACCGACAGGCGCGTCGCGCCGGCGAGGGCCACGTCGGACTGACCCACCTGGAGGCTCTGGCAGGCCAGATGGACCGCGACGAGCCCCGTGGAGCACGCGGTGTAGACGAGCGTGCTCTCACCCGTCAGCCCCAACTTGAAGGATGCCTTCGTCGCCAGGCTCTCGTGCGTGGCGGTGCCGTGCAGCTCCAGGAAGGATGCGGCGTCCAGCGGCATCGCCTGCCGCACGGCGTCCGAGTAGCCGGAGTTGGAGGCGCCCGCGTACAGCGAGATCGCGCCCGGGAAGCGGTCCGGATCCACGCCTGCGTCCTCCAGGGCGGCCCAAGCCGCCTGGAGGAACAGCCGCTGCTGCGGATCCGTGAACTGCGCCTCGCGCAGGGACATGTCGAAGAAGGCGTGGTCGAAGTTCTCCATGCCCTCCAGGATGCCGCCCGCCGCGACGAAGGACGGGTGCTGCCAAAGCTCCAGCCCCTCCGGCAGGCCCGCCAGGTGCTCCAGCTCCTCCGGTGTGAAGTGGCGGATGGACTCCACGCCGCCGCGCAGGTTCTTCCAGAAGTCCGCCACCGACCCCGCGCCGGGGAAGCGGCCCGCCATGCCGATGATGGCGATGTCGGCGAAGCCGGACGCGGGGGTGACCTTCTCGCGCGCGGGGGCCGCGGGCGTGGGCGGAAGCGCGGCCCCGCTGCTCCCCAGGGCTCCGCCCGACTCACGCTCCAGGCGCTGGGCGAGGCCGTGGACGGTGGGGTGCTCGAAGAGCCACACCACGGGCAGTTCGTGCTTCAGCTCTTCACGCAGCCGCGTGGAGACGCGCACCACGGACAGGGACGTGCCGGCCAGGTCGTCGAAGAAGTGGTCGTGCACACCGACGCGCTCCAGCCCCAACTCGCGCGCCCAGAGGGCCGCGATCTTCTGCTCCAGCGGGCTGGTGGGCTCCATGAAGCGGCCTGGAACGGGGGTGGCCCCCGGTGCGGGCAGGGCCTTGCGGTCCAGCTTGCCGTTCGGATTCAGGGGCAGCGCGGGCAGCACGACGAAGGCCGTCGGCACCATGTACTCGGGCAGCCGCTGCCGCACGTGCTCGCGAAGCTCCGCGGGGGAGACGGTCTTCCCCGCCGCGGCGTCCGACAGCGCGGGCACTGCGTAGGCGACGAGCCGCTTGTCGCCGGGCATGTCCTCGCGCACCAGGACGGCGACTTCGCGCACGCCGGGCGAGGACATGACGGCGGCCTCGACCTCCGCCAGCTCGATGCGGAAGCCGCGCACCTTCACCTGCGTGTCGATGCGGCCCAGGAAGTCCACCGAGCCGTCGGCGCGCCAGCGCGCCAGGTCGCCCGTGCGATAGAGCCGTTCGCCGGGACGTCCGCTGAAGTCGTCCGGCACGAAGCGCTCGGCCGTCAGGTCCGCGCGGGACAGGTAGCCGCGCGCGACGCCGTCGCCGCCGATGAACAGCTCACCGGGCACGCCCACCGGGACGGGCCGCAGGTGCGCGTCCAGCAGGTACAGTTGCGTGTTGTCGAAGGGCGGACCAATGGGGACGCTGGTGCCCACCGTCTCCGCCCGCGTCATCCGCAGCGCGGTGGCGTAGATGGTGGTCTCGGTGGGGCCGTAGGCGTTGACGACGGGGATGCGCAGCGTCTCCAGCGCCTTGCGCGTGTGCGCGGGGGACAGGATGTCGCCGGCCACGATGACCTGCCGCAGGCCGCGCAGCATCTCCAGGCCCACGTCCACCACCTGGGAGAAGAGCCCGGTGGACACGTGGAGCGTGGTGACGGCGTGGCGCCGCAGCACGCGCCCCAGCAGCTCCAGGTCCGTGGGGGGCCTGGGCGGGAAGACGGCCAGCTTGCTGCCCGTCAGCAACGCGCCCCACAGCTCGATGCCGGAGACGTCGAAGGAGATGGGCGACATGAGGATGAGCGTCTCCTCGGGCCCCAGGTCCATGGACTTCACCCCGAAGAGCATGCGCAGCACGCCCCGGTGCTCCACCGCCACGCCCTTGGGCCGGCCGGTGCTCCCGGAGGTGAAGACCACATACGCCAGGTTGCGCGAATGCGGCCGGACGCCCGTCGGCGTCACGGGCTGCGCGTCCAGGCGCAGCTCCTCCACGAAGAGGCATGGCACCGTGTCGGACACCGGAAGGCGCGGCCGCATCACCCGCGAGGTGAGCAAGAGCCGGGGCGGTGCGTCCTCCAGCATGGAGGTCAGCCGCTGCATCGGGTACGCGGCATCCAGCGGCACGTAGGCGCCACCGGCCTTGAGGATGGCCAGCAGCGAGATGACGAGCTCGGAGGAGCGGTCCAGACACACGGCCACCAGCGAGTCGAGTCCCACGCCGTTCGCACGCAAGAGGTGCGCGAGCTGGTTCGTGCGCGCGTCGAGCTGCGCGTAGGTGAATCTCTCGTCCTCGAACTCGAGCGCCGTCGCGTCCGGACGCAGGGCCACCTGTCGCGCGAAGAGCTCCGGGATGGAGGCGTCGCTCGGGTAGTCCACCCGGGTGTCGTTCCAGTCCACCAGCAACTGCTGGCGCTCGGAGGGCGTCAGCCACTCCAGCGAGGCCAGGGGCGCGTCCGGAGACGCGACCACGGACTCCAGCAGCACGCGCAGGTGACCGGCCATGCGCGCCACCGTGGCGGGCTCGAACAGGTCGGTGCTGTATTCGAGCATGCCACGCAGGCCGTCCGGGGACTCGGAGAGCATCAGGCCCAGGTCGAACCGGGCGGTGGCGTTGTCCACCTCCACTGGGCGCAGCGTGAGGCCTGGGGCCTTCCATTCACCCTGGGGCGCGTTCTGGAGCGCGAGGAGGACCTGCACCAGCGGGTTGCGACCCAGGTCGCGCTGGGGCTGGAGCGCCTCGACGAGCTTCTCGAAGGGGACATCCTGGTGCTCGTACGCGGCCAGGGTGGTGTCGCGCACCCGGGCGAGCAGCTCGCGGAACGACTCCTGTCCGCGCACGCGCCCGCGCAGCACCAGCGTGTTGACGAAGAAGCCGACCAGTCCCTCCAGCTCACCGTGGTTGCGGCCCGCGATGGGCACGCCCACCAACAGGTCCTCCTGCCGGCTGTAGCGCGCCAGAAGCACCTGCCACACCGCCAGGAGCGCCATGAACGGCGTGGCGCCCTCCTGCCGCGCGAGCGCGCCCAGGCGTTCACCCAGGAGGCGGGGCAGGTGCACGGGCAGGTTGGCACCGCGAGGCGAGCGCTGCGTCGGCCGGGGCTTGTCGACGGGCAGCTCCAGGACGTGCGGCGCTCCGGCAAGCTGCTGCTTCCACCACGCCAGCTGCTGCTGGAGCACCTCGCCCTGGAGCCAGTCACGCTGCCACACGGCGAAGTCCACGTACTGCACCGGCAGGGCCGGAAGGTCGTGCGGCTTCCCGGAAGTGAAGGCCGCGTAGCCGGCGGCCACCTCGCGCACCATCACGCCCACGGACCAGCCGTCGGACACGATGTGGTGCATGCCCAGCACCAGCACGTGATGCTCCGGGGCCAGCCGGTACAGCCGCGAGCGCAGCAGCGGTCCCGCTTCCAGGTCGAAGGGACGACCCGCTTCCTCCAGCGACAGCTGCTGCACCGCCGCCTCGCGGTCCCCGGCCGGAAGGTCGCCCAGGTCCGTCACCGGCAGCGTCCACGCGGACGGAGGATGGATGACCTGAACGGGCTCGCCGCCCTTCAGCGCGAACGTGGTGCGCAGGGCCTCATGGCGTTCGACCAGCAGCTCCAGCGCGCGACGCAGGGCCTCCATGTCCAGCGGCCCCTCCAAGCGCACGGCCCCGAGCAGGACGTACGGCGTGGCCCCTGACTGGAGCTGCTCCAGCACCCACAACCGCTGCTGGGAGAAGGACAGCGGCAGCGTGCCCTCGCGCGACACGCGACGGAGCACGGGCACGCGCGGCCCCTCCGAGCGCACCAGCAACTGCTCTTCCACCAGCTCCGTGACGCGGGCCACGGTGGCCGCGGTGAAGAGGCCGCGCAGGGGCAGCTCCACCTGGAAGGTGGTGCGCAGTCGGGAGATGAGCTGCGTGGCCAGCAGTGAGTGGCCGCCCAGCGCGAAGAAGTCATCGTGCAGGCCCACGCGCTCCACGCGCAGCACGTCGCGGAAGAGGCCAGCCACGCGCTGCTGGAAGGGCGTCAGGTGTTCCGGGACGGCGGGGAGCGAGGCCGCGGGGGACTGCTCCGGGACGGGCAGGGCCTTGCGGTCCAGCTTGCCACCGGGCGTCAGCGGCAGCGCCGCCATGGGCACGAGCGCGGACGGCACCAGGTGCGCGGGCAGCCGCTCGGTGAGGAAGGCGCGCAGCACGGAGGCATCCAGCGTGGGGTGGCCCACGACGTAGGCCACCAGCCGCTTGTCCCCGGGCACGTCCTCGCGGACCACCACCACCGCCTCACGCACGGACGGGTGCGAGTGCAGCACGGACTCCACCTCACCCGGCTCGATGCGGAAGCCCCGCACCTTCACCTGCGCATCCACGCGGCCGACGAAGTCCAGCGTCCCGTCCTGCCGCCACCGCGCCCGGTCCCCCGTGCGGTACAGCCGCGCGCCGGGCACGCCACTGAAGGCGTCCGGCACGAAGCGCTGCGCCGTCGTCGCGGGGTGGCCAGGGTAGCCGCGCCCCACGCCCGCGCCGCCGATGAAGACTTCTCCCGGCACCCCGGGCGCTACGGGCTCCCCGTGCGCATCCAGCACATACAGCCGGGCACGGGCCACGGGCCGGCCAATGGGCACGGCGGTGGCGTCCGGCGCCAGCGATTCCACGGAGTGGAAGGTGGCGCAGACGGTGGCCTCGGTAGGGCCGTAGAGGTTGGTGAGCTGGCCCTTCGGGCCCGCCGCGAGCACATTGCGCACGGCGCGCGGGTCCGCGCGGTCCCCACCGAAGAAGGTATTGCGCAGGGCCTGCCAGCGCGCCGGGCTCCTCGCGCGCCATCTCGTGGAAGAGGGCGGTGGTGAGCAGCACCGTGGTGGCGCCCACGTCGCGCAGCTTCCGCGCGAGGTGCGGCGGAGACAACGTCACGTCACGGGGGATGATGACGAGCCGCGTGCCGTTGAGCAGGGCGCCCCAGACTTCGAAGGTGGCCGCGTCGAAGGATGGCGTGGACACCTGCGCGATGCAGTCTTGCGGCGTCAGGACGCACGAAGTTCGTGTCCCGCACCAGGATGGACGATGGAGCGGTGCTCCACGCCCGCGCCCTTCGGCGTCCCGGTGGAGCCCGACGTGTAGAGGACGTACGCGAGCTGGCCCGGCAGCACTGGCACGCCGTCAGGCGCGGTGGTGGCGTGACGCTCCAACGCATCCGGTTGCGCGTCCAGGCACACCGTGGGCCAGGACTGCTCCAGCAGCGACGGCAGCAGGGAGCGCTCCGTCACCACCGCGGACAGGCCCGCGTCCTGGAACATGAACGTCAGGCGCTGCTGCGGGTAGGACGGGTCCAACGGCACGTAGCAGCCGCCAGCCTTGAGCACGCCCAGCATGCCCACCACGAGGTCCAGGCCGCGCTCCAGGCACAGGCCCACGCGGCCCTCAGGGCGCAGGCCCAGCGACAGCAGGTGGCGCGCGAGTTGGTTGGCCCGCGCGTCCAGCGCTCCATACGTGAGCGTCCTGCCCTCGTGCTCCACGGCCACGGCGTCCGGGGCGCGGCGGGCGTGGGACTCGAAGAGGCCGGGGAGGGTGTCCTCCGCGAAGGGCACGGTGGCCGCGGCGTTCCAGTCCACCAGCACCCAGGAGCGCTCTTCGGCGTCCATGAGAGGCAGGCGGCTGACGGGCACCGTCGCGTCCTGGGCCACCGCCTCCAGCAGGACTCGGAACTGCGATGCCAGCCGCGCGGCGGTGGTCGGGGTGAAGAGGTCCAGGCTGTATTCGAGCGTCCCCTCCAGCCCGCCGTCGCGCGCCATCATCGACAGGCTCACATCGAAGCGGGAGGTGTCCGGCGCGGTGGGCAGCAGCTCCACGCGCACGCCCGGCAGCGCGGGCGGAGGCACGGGCGCGTTGTGCAGCGCGAACATCACCTGGAACAGCGAAGCGCGGTCCGCTCCGCGAGTGGAGCCCAGCGATTCCACCAGCCGCTCGAAAGGCACGTCCTGGTGGGCATACGCGGCCAGCGAGGACTCACGCACGCGCTCCACCAACTCCGTGAAGCGGGGGTCTCCGTCCAGTCGGGCACGCAGCACCAGCGTGTTGAGGAAGACGCCGATGAGCGGCTCCAGCTCCGGCCGGGTACGGTGGGCCACGGGACTGCCCACGGCGAAGTCGTCCTGCCCCGAGTAGCGCGCCAACAGCGTCTCGTACCCGGCCAGCAGCACCATGAACAGCGTGGCGTTGCATTCCCGGGCCACCTGCTCCAGCGCCCGCACCAGCGACGCCGGCAGCGTGAAGACGTGGCTTGCACCCCGCAGGGTCCGCGTCGCGGGCAGGCCATGCTCGGACGGCAGCGTCAGCGCGGGAAGGTCCTTCAGTGACTCGCCCAGGGCATCGAAGGTGCGCCTGCACGCCTTCGGAGTTTCCCCTCCTGGCGCTGCCACACGGCGAAGTCGGCGGCCTGCACCGCCAGCGCCGGCAGCGGCGAGGGACGGCCTTCCGAGAACGCCGCGTAGAGGCTGCCCACCTCGTGCACCAGCACGCCCATGGACCAACCGTCGGAGACGATATGATGCATGCTCAGGAGCAGCACGTGCTCCCCGTCAGCGAGCTTCAGCAGGCGCGTGCGCAACAGCGGACCGGTGCCCAGGTCGAACGGCAGGGCGGCTTCGTCGCGCATGCGGCGGCGAAGGGTGTCCTCGCGCGCGGCGCCTTCGGGAATCACCTCCACCGGCAGCGGCCACTCGGCGGGCGCGGCGTGGATGCGCTGGAGCGGTTGGCCCTCGTGCTCCACGAACGTGGTGCGCAGCGGTTCATGCCGCCGGACGATTTCCGCGAAGGTGCGGCGCAGCACGTCCACATCCAGGGCGCCGGTGAGCCGCAGGGCCAGGGGGATGTTGTAGAGCGCCTGCCCTGGCTCCAACTGCTCCAGCAGCCACATGCGCTGCTGCGCGAACGACAGCGGCAGGTCGCCCTGCCGGGGAACGACGGGAATTGGCGAGGTGACGGCGCGCGACGGCAATGCCTGAATGCGCTCCGAGAGTTGCACCAGCGTGGGCGCTTCGAACAGCGTGCGCAGGGGCAGTTCCACGCCGAACCGCGCGGCCACCCGGGTGACAAGCTGCGTGGCCAGCAGCGAGTGCCCACCCAAATCGAAGAAGTCGTCGTGAGCGCCCACGCGCTCCACGCGCAGCACTTCGCGGAACAGAGACGCCAGTTGCTCCTGGAGTGGCGTCAGGGGCGCGTCGTCCTCGCGGGAAGACGCGGTGACGGTGGGGGCGGGCAGCTCGCGACGGTCCACCTTGCCGTTGGTGGTGAGGGGCAGGGCGTCCATGCTGACGAAGGCTGCGGGCACCATGTACTCGGGCAGCCGCGCGCGCAGGTGCTCGCGCAGGGCGCTGGCCTCCACGGTGGCGGGGACGACGTAGGCCACGAGCCGCTGCTCACCGGGCACGTCCTCGCGCACGATGACAACCGTCTCGCGCACCTCGGGGTGCGTGCTGAGCGAGGACTCGATTTCACCCAGCTCGATGCGGAAGCCCCGCAGCTTCACCTGGTGGTCGATGCGGCCCAGGTACTCCAGTTCGCCAGAGGGCAACCGCCGCGCCAGGTCTCCCGCGCGGTACAGCTTGCGGCCTGGCACGGGGCCGAAGCGGTCGTCCACGAAGCGCGCTGCCGTGAGCTCCGGCCGGCGCAGGTAGCCTCGGGCCACGCCAGCGCCGCCCACGTGGATTTCGCCCGGCACCCCGAGGGGCACCGGCTGTCCCGCTGCGTCCAGCAGGTACAGCTGGAGGTCGGCAATGGGCTGGCCGATGACGCTGGACCCGGGACGCTCCAGGTCCGCGAGCCCCACTGGCCGCCACGTGACATGCACCGTGGTCTCGGTGATGCCGTACATGTTCACGAGCTGGGGCCGCACGTCGCCATGACGCTCGAACCAGGGACGCAGCGAGGCGAGGTCCAGCGCCTCACCGCCGAAGATGACGTAGCGCAGCGCCAGGGCCGGGGCTTCGCCTTGCTGCTCGGAGTGGAGCAGCTGCCGGAAGGCGGTGGGCGTCTGGTTGAGGACGGTGACGCCCTCGTCGGCCAGCAGGCGCAGGAAGGCCTGCGGCGAGCGGCTGACGAAGTACGGCACCACCACCAGCCGGCCGCCGTAAAGCAGCGCGCCCCATAGCTCCCAGACGGAGAAGTCGAACGCGTAGGAATGGAACAGCGTCCACACGTCCGAAGGCCCGAAGTGGAACTTCGCGTCCGTCGCGCTGAACAGCCGCGTGACGTGGTCGTGCTGCACCATCACGCCCTTGGGACGTCCGGTGGAGCCCGAGGTGTAGATGACATACGCGAGGTCGCCCGGTGCAGTCCGGTGCGCGGGGCGCGAGGACGATGCCCCGGAGGCCATCGCCGCCTCGAACGTGAGCACGGACGTGCCGTCCACCGACGGGACGCGGTCCTCCAGCGACGCCTGGGTAAGGACGAGCGGCGAGCGCGCATCCTCCAGCAGGAACGCCAGGTGCTCGCGCGGATGCGCGGAGTCCAGGGGCAGGTACGCGCCTCCGGCCTTGAGGATGCCGAGCAGCGTCACCACCAGCTCCACGCCGCGCTCCAGGCACACGCCCACGAGCACTTCCGGCCCCACGCCGCGCGCCTGGAGGACATGGGCCAGCCGGTTCGCGCGGGCGTCCAGCTCGCGGTAGGTGAGCTGGCGCAGCTCGAAGGTGACGGCGATGGCGTCCGGAGTGCGCTCCACCTGCCCCTCGAAGCGCTCCACCAGCGTGCCGGTGGGGAACGGCTCGACGGGCGGGTTCCAGCCGTGGAGGACCTGGTGACGCTCGGCCTCCGTCATCACGGGCAGCTCGGAGAGCTTCGTCTCCGGGGCGGCCACCATGCCGACGACGACCACCTCCAGGTGGGAGAGGAGTCGGTCGATGGTCTCCGGCTCGAAGAGGTCCGTGGCGTACTTGCAGCCGACGAGCAGACCCTCGGGGCCGGGGGCGGCCTCGAAGGTCATGTCGAGCTCGGTGGTGCGGTTGTCCAGCAGCCCCACGTCCAGCGTCAGTCCACCGCCCACGGGCTGGGCGCGCGGAATGGCGTAGTCGTCCAGGACGAAGGCGACGTTGTACAGCTCGCGCCGCTGCGAGCCAGGCTGCGCGACGGCGAGCACATGGTCATAGGGCACGTACCCATGGGCCAGCGCCTCCAGCGTCGTCCGCTTCACGCTGGAGAGGAGCCCCGTCACGGTCGTGTCGCCAGGAAGGCGCAGGCGCAGCGGAAGGAAGTTGGTGCAGTCGCCGACGAGGGAGCGGGTGCCCGGCACATCGCGCCCGGACGTCGCTGAGCCCAGAATGAAGTCCGTCTGGCCACTCCACCGGTGCAGCACGGTGCCCAGCGCGGCCACCAGCATCATGAAGGGCGTGGCGCCTTCACGGCGGCCCAGTGCGTTGAGCTTCGCCATCAGGGGCGCGGGCAGCACGCGCAGCCTGCGGGCACCGTGGGAGGACAGTCGCTGGGGCCTCAGCTTGTCGGTGGCCAGGGACAAGAGAGACGGCGCTCCGGAGAGCGTCTGCTTCCACCACGCGAGTTCCGGGGCCAGGGCCTGGGGCGTCAGGTGCGCCTGCTGCCACGCCGCGAAGTCGCCGTACTGGAGCGCCGGCTCGGGCAGGGGCGAGGGGCGCTGCGTGGTGAAGGCACCGTAGAGCGCGGCCAGCTCGCGCGAGAGCACCGCCACGGACCAGCCGTCGGCAATCAGGTGGTGCACGAAGACGAGCAGCACATGGTCTTCGGCAGCGAAGCGCAGCAGCACGAAGCGCAGCAGCGGCCCGGTGAACATGTCCATCGGCTGCTGGGCGTCGCGCACCGCCCACGCATCCAGCAGCGCCTCCCGTGACACGGAGTCCGGGCTGGCGACGTCCTCCACCGTCAGCGACACGGGGGACGGCGCATGGACGTGCTGGAACAGCACCCCGTCCCGGGCGACGAAGGTCGTGCGCAACGCTTCGTGACGACGGACCCACTCGGTCAGCGAGCGCGACAGCGCCTCCGGGACCAGAGGGCCCCGGAGCGAGAGCGAGACAGGGACATGGTAGGCGGTGGACTCCGGTGCGAGTTGCTGGAGGAACCACAGCCGCTGCTGGGAGAACGAGGCCGGCGTCATCGCGGCTGAAGCCGGACGACGCTGCACGGGAGGAAGCGCCGCCAGTCCCGTCGCGGTGCGGCCCTGGGACAACGAAGCCGCGAGCGCCTGGAGCGTCACGTCCTGGAGCAGGGTGGCCGCGGAGACACGCTTCCCCAGCCGCTTCTCGATGCGGGCCTGGAGGTCCGCGGCCGCGAGCGAGTCCATGCCCAGCTGCGTGAGCGGAACGTCCGAGGCCTGAAGGCCCGCCTCCGCCCCGAGCACGGCGGTCAGCTCCTCACGGAGGATGCGCTCCAGTTCCTCCACGGAGCGGGCAGGGGAGGCCGCGACCCGTGACGCATCCGGCGGTGCGCCCGTGCCCGTGGAGGGCGTCGCATCAGCCGAGGCCGTGGCCTCCGTTGCCGAGGACCCTGTCGTCGTAATGGGCTGATGTGCCGGCGCCCCCGCCGAGGCCGTGGCCTCCAAGCCGTCATTCTCCGCGCCGGACGGATTCACCGTCGCACCCGCCGAGGCCGTGGCCTCCACGCCGTCCTTCACCACACCGGACGGATTCACCGTCGCACCCGCCGAGGCCGTGGCCTCCACGCCGTCCTTCACCACACCGGACGGATTCACCGTCACATCAGCCGAGGCCGTGGCCTCCGCTGTCGAAGCCACCGTCGTCGCACCGACCTGCTCCACCGCCGCCGACTCGGACACAGGATCCACCAGAGCCCGTACCAACGGCTGCGCACCCGCCGCCTCGCTGCGCCACAGCACGGAGAGTTCCCCGGACACGAGCGCGGCACGGCACGCGAAGCGCTGGATCTTCCCACTCGACGTCTTGGGCACCGCGCCCGGAGGCAGCAGCGCCACCGTGTGCGTCTGGACCTCCAGCTCACGCGCCAGCGCCTGCCGCAGCCCGTTGGCCACCGCCGCCAGCACCGTCGCGTCCGCGTCGGCCAAGTCCCGGCCCACTTCCGCCACCACGGCCAGCGCCTCGCCAGACGTCGTCTCCACGGAGAACGCCGCCACGCTGCCCGCTCGCACGCGCGAGTCCGCGCGCTCAATGACTCCCTCCACGTCCTGCGGGTACAGGTTGCGCCCGCGCAGGATGATGAGGTCCTTGCGCCGCCCCGTGACGAGCAACTGCCCGTCCTCAGTCAGCACGCCCAAATCTCCCGTGCGCAGGTACTCAGGCCCCTCCACCACACCGGCCGGACGGGCGTGGAAGGTGGACTCGCTCAACTCCGGCTTGCGCCAGTACCCCTGGGCCACGCTCGCGCCCGACACCCAGATTTCCCCCACCTGCCCGGGGGCACGCGGAACGAGCGAGTCCGGCTCCACCACCAGCACCCGCTGCTCCGCCAGCGTCGTCCCGCAGCCAATGTGCGAGCGCACGCCCGCTGCATCCTGCGCCCCCACCACCGCGAGCCCCCGCGCCAGCGCCGCATCCTCCAGCGGATGCACGCGCACGCCCCGGCCCTTCACTTCGCCAGTGACGATGAGCGTCCCTTCCGCCAGGCCGTAGCAGGGATAGAAAGCCTCGCGCCGGAAGCCGCTGGGCCCGAACACCTCCGCGAAGCGCTCCAGCGTGGCCGCGCGGATGGGCTCCGCGCCGCAGAAGGCCACCTCCCACGAGGACAAGTCCAACGACGCCACGTCCTCCGGCGTCGCGCGACGCGCGCACAACTCGAAGGCGAAGTTGGGCCCACCGCTGATGGTGCCCCGGAAGCGCGACACCGCCTGCAACCAGCGCAGCGGCTTTTGCAGGAACGCCATCGGTGACATCAGCGCCACCGGGAAGCCCGCGGACAGCGGCTGGAGGATGCCGCCAATGAGGCCCATGTCGTGGTACGGCGGCAGCCAGATGACGCCCACGCTGTCGCGGCGCACCTGGAACGCTCCGGAGATGAGCCCCAGGTTGTGCAGCAGGTTCGCGTGCGTGAGCATCACGCCCTTGGGCGTGCCCGTACTTCCTGACGTGTACTGGAGGAACGCCAGCGACTGCGCGCCCACATCCGGCGTGCGCCAGTCCCGCTCGCCGCCCTCCGGCAGCGCATCCGTCGCCATCCAGTGCAGCGCGCGGAAGTCCGGGGCCTGCTCGAAGACGAAGTCCGACAGCTCCAGGATGCCCGACGTGGTGAGCACCACCGACGCCTGCGCGTCCTGGATGATGGCCCTCAAGCGGGGCAGGGTGCGCTCCAGCCGCATCGGATCCGGCGGATAGGCCGGCACCGCCACCGCGCCCGCGTACAGGCAGCCGAAGAAGCCCGCGACGTAGTCCAGGCCCGGCGGATACAGCAGCAGTACGCGCTCGCCCACCGCGCCCCGTGCCTGCAACGCCGCGGCGATGCGACGCGCGCGAGCATCCAGCTCGAAGGCACTGAGCACGGTCTCGTCGCCGTCCACCTCCCCGAGGAAGGTGTAGAGCGGAGCATGGGCGGAAGGCCCCACCGCGAGATTCAACAGGACGCCAGGAAGGGTTCGCGAGAAGTCAGGCACGGGGAGCCGTCCAAAGTGTCGAAAAAGCGTCGACACTTCTTATCAGCCCTGGTGCTTGATCCCGTAGGCACCCACGGTACCAGTCGCTGCTACGTACCTGTGTCACCAGCCCCCTCAGTCAGAGGGGGGGGTGAGACAAAGAAATCACGCGCGGCCGAAAAGACCTTTCAGCCAGCCCATGAAGCCCTTCTGTTTCAACACCACCACCGCATCCGGTGTCAGCATCGGTGCGACAGGCGCCGACGTGGCCACATTTCGCGCTCCGCCAACGGCCGCAGCACTGTTGCCTGCTCCTTGAGCAAGCGTCGGAGGCACGGGAGCGGACTCGGGTTCCACCTGGGCCAGACGTGCCTTCACGGACTCCGGCGTGTCACGCGTGGTGAACGTGCTGACCACCTCGCGGCCCGTCGTCGCCTCGCGCGCGATCACCTTGAGCAGCGACTCGTTGCTGACCTCGAAGGTGACCGTGACCTGGACCGCGCCGCGCGAACGCTTGGGAAGGCCCGCGAGCCGGAGTGTGCCCAGGTATTCGTTGTCCGGGGCCCGTTCGGAGTCGCCCTGAAACACGGAGAGCTCCAGCTCCGTCTGCTCATCCCGGTGCGTGGAGAGCGTGTAGACCTTGGAGGCCGGCAGCGACACGTTGCGCTCCAGCACCGGCTTGAAGCGCCCACCCGGCAGCCCCACGCCAATGGCCATGGGCAGCACGTCGATGAGCACCACGCCTTCCAACTGTCCCAGGCTGTGCGCCAGGAGCGCCGCGCCCAGCGCCACGGCCTCGTCCGGGTGCACGCCCTTGCTGGGCGGCTTGCCGAAGAACTTCGTGATCTTCTCGTGCACCAGCGGGAAGCGGCTCTGCCCACCGACCAGGATGACCTCGTCGATGTCCTGCGGCTTCAGCCCCTTGGCCTGCAACACCTCGTCACAAACCTGCACGGTGCGGTCGACGAGCTTCTCCGTCAGCGCGATCAACTTCTGGCGCGTGAGCGTGACGTCCAGGTCGTACGGCTTGTTGTCAATCATCGTCACGAACGCCACGTGCACCCGCATCTCCGAACGCTCGGACAGGGCGCACTTGGCCCGCTCCGCCGCGTCGTTGATGCGCTGCAGGGCCACGCGGTCGCCCTGGAAGGCACGGCCCGTCTGCTGCCGGAACTCCTCCAGGAGGTACTCGACGATGGCGTTGTCGAAGTCGATGCCGCCCAGGAACGTGTCGCCGCCGGTGGAGATGACCTCGTAGACGGTGTCGTGCAGCTCCAGCACCGACGCGTCGAAGGTGCCGCCACCCAGGTCGTACACCAGCACCCGCTGGTTGAGCTTGCGCCCGAAGCCGTACGCCAGCGCCGCCGCCGTGGGCTCGTTGAGGATGCGCTCCACGTACAGGCCCGCGAGCTTCCCCGCCTCGCGCACCGCCTGCCGCTGGTTGTCGTTGTAGTAGGCGGGCACCGTGATGACCGCCCGCGAGATGGGCTGGCCCAGTTGGTTCTGCGCCACCTCGCGCACTTCGCGGAGGATCAGCGCGGAGATCTGCTGGAGCGAATAGATGCGATCGCCCAGCCGCACCGCTGCCTCGCCCGCCTGCCCGGCGGCGATCTCGTAGTGAAAGCGGTCCTTGATCTGCCCCACGATGGGTGACGCATACGGCCGGCCGACCAGGCGCTTGGCGCCGTACACCGTCTGGCGCGGATTGGTCAGCATCTGCCCCTTGGCGGGGTGGCCCACCACCAGCTTGCCGCGCTGGTTGAAGGCGAGGATGGACGGCACCGTGTTGTGGCCCTCGCGGCTGGGCAGCACGCCCGGCTTGTTGCCGCGCACGAACGCGGCGCACGAGTTCGTCGTCCCCAGGTCGATGCCAATCACCGGGCCCGTCCGGGGCGGCTCCGCGGTGTTCAACTCCAGCGCCTCCGCCGTCACCATCTCCAGCGGGGGACCCGCGGGAACGGCTCCGGGCGCATCGGCCCGGGCGGAGGCGGCCGAGGCATCAGCGAGGGTCGGCGCGGCCGGGGGCAGGGCAGGGGCGGCGACGGGGGCAGGGACGGTGTAGTCGGCCGTGCCCACGCCGTTGGGCACGGGCGGCACGTCCGACTGGGCGTGCGGAAGGATGGCGACGGTGCCGTCCAGGAACCGACGCGTCGTCGCGTCCGCCTCCCCGAACTTCAGCCCCATGCCGGAGATGCCCTGGCCGTGCTGCCCGGTGACGAAGTGGACCACGGCGGCGGCGTAGAGCAGCCGATCGCCGCCTGCCAGCCGGAGATCCAGGGTGACGGCCGTGCCTGGAGGGCGCACGGCCTTGGCGCGCAAATAGATGCCGCCCCGGGTGATGTTGCCCCCGTATTTCGCGAGGAACTCCTCGGGAGTGGCGAAGGGCAGCTTCACCACCAGCCCGACCGCCCCCCCTTGATTCAGATCCGCCAAGGCCCGGTCCCAAGTCCCATGTGTGTGTAGCCCCGAGTATCACCCGAAGTCCTTGGACACAGCGGCAAAAAACCTTCTTCGTTGCGCGCCTGCCGCGTTACTCGTATTGAACCGCACCCGCCGGGCGCTGGTGCCCCGCGGGGCCTCCGGGAGCCCAAATGTTGAACCCCGATATCCGGCTGGCCCTCACCTTCGACGACGTGCTCCTGCTGCCCGGTGAGAGCGCCGTCACGCCACGTGATGCCGACCTGACGACCCGCCTGACGCGCAACATCCGGCTCAACGTGCCGCTGCTTTCAGCAGCAATGGACACCGTGACGGAAGCGCGGACCGCCATCGCCATGGCCCAGGAGGGCGGCATCGGCGTCATCCACAAGAACATGACGCCCGAACAGCAGGCCCTGGAGGTCCTCAAGGTCAAGAAGTTCGAAAGCGGCATGGTGGTGGATCCCGTCACCATCGAACCGAAGGCCCCGCTCGCCCGCGCCCTGGAGCTGATGAAGGTGCACGGCGTGTCCGGCGTGCCCGTCGTGCAGGGCAAGCGCCTGGTGGGCATCGTCACCAGCCGCGACGTGCGCTTCGAGAAGAACTTCACCCAGAAGGTCGAGGACGTGATGACGACGAAGCTCGTCACCGGCCGCGAGGGCATCTCCCAGGAGGAGGCCCAGAAGCTGCTGCACGAGCACCGCATCGAGAAGCTCCTCGTCGTGAACGAGGCCTATGAGTTGAAGGGCCTCATCACCATCAAGGACATCGAGAAGCGCCGCACCCACCCGCACGCGGCCAAGGACAGCAAGGGCCGCCTGCTGTGCGCCGCCGCCGTGGGCGTGTCCGCGGACCGCGAGGCCCGCATCGACGCGCTGGTGAAGGCGGGCGTGGACGTCATCGTCGTGGACACCGCGCACGGGCACTCGCTGGGCGTCATCGAAGGCGTGCGCGACACGCGCAAGAACTTCCACGGCTTCGACCTCATCGCCGGCAACGTCGCCACCGCCGAGGGCACGCGCGCCCTCATCCTGGCGGGCGTGGACGCGGTGAAGGTGGGCATTGGCCCGGGCTCCATCTGCACCACCCGCGTGGTGGCCGGCGTGGGCGTGCCCCAGGTGACGGCGGTGGATGACTGCGCCCGCGAGGCGGACAAGCACGGCATCCCCATCATCTCTGACGGCGGCATCAAGTACTCGGGCGACATCGTCAAGGCGCTCGCCGCGGGGGCCAGCTCCGTGATGATCGGCTCGCTGTTCGCCGGCACCGAGGAGTCCCCTGGCGACGTCATCCTGTACCAGGGCCGCAGCTACAAGAGCTACCGGGGCATGGGCAGCCTGGGCGCGATGAAGCAGGGTGCCAAGGACCGCTACTTCCAGTCCGACGTGGACGCGGTGAAGCTGGTGCCCGAAGGCATCGAGGGCCGCGTGCCGTACAAGGGCACCCTGTCCATGAACGTGCACCAGATGCTGGGCGGCATCCGCAGCGGCATGGGCTACGTGGGGTGCGCGAACATCGAAGAGCTGCGCACGAAGGCGATATTCACGCGCATCACGTCGGCCGGGCTCAAGGAGAGCCACGTGCACGACGTCATCATCACCGAGGAAGCGCCCAACTACCGGATGGAGTAGGGCGCTTCGACTTCGGATTCCCCCGCCCCCGGGGAGTGTCACCGGGGGCGCGGGTCCAAGCGACTACTTGCCGCCGCGACGCTTGCCGCCCGCCGCCGTGTCTTCCGGGGCCGCCGGCACCGTGGCGACGCGCTTCTCCGCCGCGCCCACGCGCTGCATGAGTTGCTCGCGGTCGTCCGGATCCAGCGTCTCGATGGCCTTGCGCAGGGTGGCGAAGTCCAGGCGGGCGACCGTGACGGTGTTGCCGCCCTTGATCTCCTGCACGGTGGGCACGTCCACCAGCTCGCGCAGGTAGGTTTCGAACTCCACCCGCACGTCGGCCGTCTGCTGGATGCAGGTGTCCTTGGCGGACACCAGCGCCTGGCTGCCCTCGCGGTAGCTCAGGTCCGGATTCCGGGCCATCGCGTCCTCGAAGGTGTGGGTGCGGTCCTTGAGGGAGGCGTAGAGCTGGACGTAGTCCACCAGCCGGTCCGATTCCGGACGGTTGACGTTGCGCGCCTTGGTCAGGGGGTCGGTGGTGTCGTCACAGGTGACCTTGGACAGCTCGGCGATTCCGGGGGTGTCCTTCACGGCGACACTGCGGGTGTCTCGCTCCAGACGCTCGTCCGAGGAGATCTCCTTCACGCAACCCGCCGTGGAGAGAAGAAGCATGGCTGCTGCACTGGAAGCGGTCAGGCGGCGCATCCGAACCTCGAACAATTGACGGCCTTTCAGCGTTGATTTCCCGAAGTTTGTAGCGATAAGGGCCCCCACCCGTCAACGACGCCCCCTGGGAGAAATGCCGGTGGACCTGCACTCCGAGAAGATCCTCATCCTTGATTTCGGGAGCCAGTACACCCAGCTCATCGCCCGCCGGGTGCGTGAACTGGGCGTCTACTGCGAGATCCAGCGCCCCGATCTCCCCGCGGACGACATCCGCAAGTACGCGCCCCGGGGCATCATCCTCTCCGGGGGGCCGGCGTCCGTGGAGGCCCCTGGCTCGCCGCGTTGTGACCCGTACGTCTTCGAGGCGGGCGTCCCCGTGCTGGGCATCTGCTACGGCCTCCAGCTCACCGCCAAGCTGCTGGGAGGCCGCATCGACCGGGGCGCGCACCGCGAGTTCGGCAGCGCGTCCGTGGAGGTCCTCACGGCCCGGGGCCCGTTCGCGGAGTTCCGGCCGGGCGACCAGGTCCAGGTCTGGATGAGCCACGGCGACCGGGTGGACGTGCTCCCGCCCGGTTTCGAGGCCATTGGCCGCAGCGGCAATTCGCCCTTCGCGGCGGCCGCCCACACGACGAAGCCCTGGTACGGCCTCCAGTTCCACCCGGAGGTGGTCCACACACCCCAGGGCAAGGCGATGCTGCGCGCCTTCCTCTTCAACGACTGCAAGGTGTCCGGCTCCTGGACGATGAAGGGCTTCATCGACGAGGCGGTGGAGACCATCCGCAAGCAGGTGGGCGAGGAGGGCCGGGTCATCTGCGGGCTCTCCGGCGGCGTGGACAGCTCCGTGGCGGCGCTGCTCCTGCACCGGGCCATTGGCCCGCGCCTGCAGTGCATCTTCGTGGACAACGGCGTCCTCAGGCAGAACGAGCGGGCGCAGGTGGAGGCGCTCTTCGTGGACCGCTTCCACGTGCCGCTGAAGACGGTGGATGCGCGCGAGCGCTTCCTGTCGAAGCTGGCCGGCGTCACGGACCCGGAGCAGAAGCGGAAGATCATCGGCCGGGAGTTCATCGCCGTGTTCGAGGAGGCTTCGCGCGACGTGCAGGACGCGGGCTTCCTGGCGCAGGGCACGCTGTACCCGGACGTCATCGAGTCCGTCTCCTGGAAGGGCCCCTCCGTCACCATCAAGAGCCACCACAACGTGGGCGGCCTGCCGGAGACGATGAAGCTCAAGCTGGTGGAGCCCCTGCGTGAGCTGTTCAAGGACGAGGTGCGCGTCCTGGGCCGCGAGCTGGGCCTGCCGGAGGAGATGGTCGGCCGTCAGCCGTTCCCGGGCCCGGGCCTGGCCATCCGCGTGCTGGGCGAGGTGAACGAGAAGCGCCTGGACCTGGTGCGCCGCGCGGACGCCATCGTGCAGGAGGAGATCCTCCAAGCCGGGCTGTACCGCGAGGTGTGGCAGGCGTTCGCGGTGCTGCTGCCGGTGCAGAGCGTGGGCGTGATGGGCGACGAGCGCACCTACGAGTCCACCTGCGTGCTGCGCGCCGTCACCAGCGTGGACGGCATGACGGCCGACTGGGCCCGCATCCCGTACCCCATCCTGGAGAAGATCTCCTCGCGCATCACCAACGAGGTGCGCGGCATCAACCGCGTCGTCTACGACATCTCCTCCAAGCCGCCCGCCACCATCGAGTGGGAGTGAGCTGAAGGAGGCGTGAAGTCACACGGCGGCGACCCGGCGGGCAGCGGGTCGCCGTTTCGCGTTTCAGGCCCCTGGGTTGGAGGCCAGGGCCTGACGGATGGCCGCTTCGATCGGAGATGTGTCGGCGGGGCTCCGCGTCAGGCTGAGCGGTTCGCGGGGCAGGAGCGGCGGCTGGGCCATGAAGCGCGGGCGGGTGCCATGGTGCGGCTGCGCGGAATGAACGAGGAAGGGATGGCACAGGTAGACGGTGCCCGCTTCGCCCGTGGCCAGCGCCTGGGCCCGTTCCGGGGACACCGCGAAGCCATCCGCCGCGAGCTCCCGCAGCGTCAAGCCGGCCTCGCCGGCCGGAACCAGCCGCCGGGCGATGTCGTGGTGCGAGCCCACCCGGATGCGCGTGGGGGCATCGTCCTCGCCGACATCCGAGAACAGGAACAGCATCAGCAGCGCCCGTCCCTTCGAGGTGAAGTTGGCGCGCCACTCCATGAAGTCCGGCTTCTCGTAGTCGAAGCTCGCGTCGATGTGCCAGCCCGCGTCCCCGGGGTCCGCGGACGACGGGAAGCGCACCGGGAAGGTGCCCATGGCGCGGCAGGGCAACCACCGGCCCGCGCCGACGAGCCGATCAAACGCCGCGTGCAGGACCGGGGTGTTGGCGGCAGCGAAGAAGGGCGGCAGCGAGTACATGCCCAGCCGGATGACCGGCCGGGTCCAGGTCGAGGGCAGGGCAGGGTCGCAACCGGTGTCCCGCCAGAGGAGGCCCCGCGCCTCGTCCGCGACCTCGCGGGGAAAGGCATGGTCGATCCTCACGAAGCCATCCCGCATGAACTGTTCGACCCGCGCGTCGTCGAGCATGTACCGCCCTCGCAAGCAAAAGAGGCTGCCCGGAGCGAACCGGGCAGCCTCTTTCTACGTCAAACGATGGTGAAGCCTGACTACCCGGCCGGGTTGGCCTTCACGGGCGGAACCTTGGTGCTGCCGGGGCGCAGCTCTTCCAGGACGCGGTTGGCGCCGTAGATCTTCTGGAGCGCCTCGATGATGGCGTCCGAGTGGACGGCCACGGTGCGGTTCACGGACTCGTCGAAGCCGTACTCGCCGCCCAGCGACTGGATGTTGCCGTCGAACACCAGGCCCACCACCTCGTGGTTCTGGTTGACGACGGGCGAGCCGGAGTTGCCACCGATGATGTCGTTGGTGGTGATGAAGTTCATCGGCGTGGAGGCGGTGACGACCTTCTCCGACTTCACCCACGACTTCGGCAGGGCGTAGGGGTCCTGGCCGGTGGCGTGCTCGAAGGTGCCGCCCATCTGGGTGAACGGCTCCACCTTCTCGCCGTTCTGCGTGTAGCCCTTCACCGAGCCGAACGACACGCGCGGGGAGAACGTCGCGTCCGGGTACTGGCTGGTGCCGTAGATGTCGAACTTCGCCTTGGCGACCAGCTCGCTGTTCTTCTTGATGACCGACTCCACGTCATCCTCGAACTTCTTGCGGATGGCGCGGGCGTCCGGGTCCACGAGCAGCGCCAGTTGGATCATCGGATCCTTGGACGCGTCCACGGCCTTCTTGCCGCCGTCGAAGAGCGCCTGGCGCGCCTTCACGTCCTTCAGCTTGCTGCCCTTCACCACGCGGGTGGCGACCTGCTCCGGGGACTCCTTGCCCAGCACCTTCTTCACGACCGGGTGCTTGGCGCCCAGCTCCTCACGCAGCTTGGTGAGGCTGAACGTCAGGCGGGCGATCTCCAGCTCCGGGTAGATGGGCGCGGGGCTGAAGAGGTTCGCCTTGAGGGCGGGCTGGTTCGCGTCGTTGAACTCGCGCAGCCGCTGGCCGTTGTCCTTGGGCAGCTCCTCGCTTGCGCGCACCAGCGTCTTGGCGATGCTGTACATGGAGGACGAGATGCCCTGGCCATGCTCGACGTAGCTGAGGTCCTTGCGCAGGTTGCCCAGCTGCACCTCGGCCTTGGCGATCTCCTCCCAGGCACCGGCGTACTTCTTCTTCAGCTCGGGGTTCGCGTCGACCTTCTTGCGCAGCTCCTGCTCCGCGGCGACCTTCGTCCCGAAGAACTTCTTGTCCAGCAGCGCCTCGTGGCGGCCCTTGGACGCCTTGAGCGCGTTTTCCACGCCGAAGAGCATGTTGCTGGAGACGCGCTTCTGCTCGGGGCCGCGCTTCTGGAACTCGGTGAGCATGCCGCGCAGCTCGGACAGGTACATGAGCGACTTGGGCATGGACACATCGCGGGTGTATTCCAGCTCCGCCATGGTCAGCGCGCGCGACGTGCGGCCCGGGTTGCCGGCCACGAACGTGAGCTCGTTCTCCTTGGCGCCGCTCTTGGACCACTTGAAGTAGTCCGGCGTCTTCGCCGGCTGCTTGTCCTGGTAGACGCGCACGAACGTGACGTCCAGGTCGTAGCGGGGGAACTCGAAGTTGTCCGGGTCACCGCCGAAGAACGCGATGGCGTGCTCCGGGGCGAACACCAGGCGCACGTCCTGGAAGCGGCGGTACTTGTAGAGGTTGTACTTGCCGCCCTGGTACAGCGTGACGACGTCACAGCGCACCTTGTCGTCGCCGGCGGAGCAGGCCTTCTCCACCTTGGCCATCTCCGACTTCAGCGTGTCCGAGTACTGCTTGCCCGTCAGGGACTGGGTGGCCTTGTTCAGCGCCTCCGTGACGTCGGTGATTTCAACGAGCTGGTTCACCTCCATCGCCGGGCACTGCTTCTCCTCGCCTTGCGCCTTCGCGTAGAAGCCGTTGGCCAGGTAGTCCTGCTTCGCGGTGGAGAGCTGTTCAATGCAGCCGCGCGCGCAGTGGTGGTTCGTCATCACCAGACCCTCCGGCGACACGAAGCTCGCGGAGCAGCCGCCGGCCAGACGCACCGCGCCCAGGCGAAGCTTCTCCAGCCATTGCTGGGACGGCTCGAAGCCGTACTTCTCCTTCACCTTGGCGTTGGGGAAGTTGTTGTACGTCCACATGCCTTCATCGGCGAGCGCCGGAGCGGCCCCCACGAGGGCGGCGATGACGACCAATCGCTTCATGAGTCGGGATCCTTTCGGGCCGCTGGACGGGAAGGCCAGCAGCGGGGACGGGGCGTTTGTGAGGGAAGGTCTGGCGTCGGTCAAGCAGTGAAAACGCCCACGCAGGACGCTCAACGATCGAGCGCCCGAACGATTCCTGAGGTCACCGGCCGGGCATGCGGATTTCCCCCATGGGGAGGTGGAGTCGGGTCGCCGCGGGATTCCGACGCATTGCGTCCGACACGGGCGGGCAGGGTGGATTATGCAACCCGGGTGCTGCGCAGCCATGCCCCCGGCGTGGCGGACGCCTGGAGGGCACGCTGGAAGCGCACGAGCCGGGCGAAGGCCTTCGGGCCCATGCCGAGCACGTCGTCGAAGGCACGGCGCAGGTGCCGCTCGCTCACGCCCAGGGTGCGGGCCAGCTCCCGTCGTGGGCCAGGCGCGCGGACCACGCAGCGCAGGGGGAGCGAGTACAACCCCTCCCCCTTGGGTAGCCCTGGAGAGGGGCCGCCGCGAAAGGTCCGAAGGCACCTCCTCGGTGCGGGGCGACTCAGGAGCGCAGGCAAGGAACTACTCGTAGAGTCCTGCACCCCTCTCCACCGAAAGGCCGTCCGTCCGCGTGGGCACGGAGCCGCAGCGGGTGAGGGCCCTTCCAAGTCCCACGCGCGGGAGAAGTCCATGCGAAGAGAGAGTCGAAGCGGGCTGGCAGTGCTGGCCCTGGGCCTGGGGCTGGCATTGGCCGGGTGCGGCGCGCAGTCGGAAGCGGCGGAGGGCAGCGCTCAGACGGTGAGCGGCGCGGGGATGACGACGCGCACGGACGCGCTGGTGAAGACGGGCGGGCAGTGGCGCGGGGAGCTGGGGCAGGTGACGCCCGTCGCTCCCGTCTCCCTTCAAGGCGGTCCCGCCAGCGTTGCGAGTCCCTCGCCTCGTCTCGTCGCTGGCCAACTTCATACGCTCGCCTTGAAGCAGGACGGCACCCTCTGGGCCTGGGGCTACAACGTCCAAGGCCAGCTCGGCGACGGGACCCTCACGAACCGTCGCACGCCTGTGCAGGTGCAGGGCTTGACGGGCGTCACGGCCCTCGCCGCTGGCGACCTCCACACGCTCGCATTGAAGGAGGACGGCACCGTCTGGGCCTGGGGCTACAACTACCACGGCCAGCTCGGCGATGGGACGGGGGCAACCCGCCGCACGCCTGCGCAGGTGCCGGGCGTGACGGGCGTCACGGCCCTCGCCGCTGGCGGATACCATACGCTCGCCTTGAAGCAGGACGGCACCGTCTGGGCCTGGGGGGACAACGAGTCTGGCCAGCTCGGCGATGGGACGACAACCCATCGCCTCACACCCGTGCAGGTGCCGGGCCTGACGGGCGTCACGGCCCTCGCTGCTGGCCAATTCCATACGCTTGCCTTGAAGCAGGACGGCACCGTCTGGGCCTGGGGCTACAACGAGTCCGGCCAGCTTGGCGATGCGACGACGACCACTCGCCTCACACCCGTGCAGGTGCCGGGCGTGACGGGCGTCACGGCACTCGCCGCTGGCGGATACCATACGCTCGCCTTGAAGCAGGACGGCACCGTCTGGGCCTGGGGGGACAACGAGACCGGCCAGCTCGGCGATGGGACGACAACCCATCGCCTCACACCCGTGCAGGTGCAGTACCTGACGGGCGTCACGACCCTCGCCGCTGGCGCCTACCACACACTCGCCTTGAAGCAGGACGGCACCGCCTGGGCCTGGGGCGGCAACGCATACGGCCAGCTCGGCGATGGGACAACGACCGACCGTCTCACACCCGTGCAGGGTTTGACGGGCGTCACAGCCCTCGCCGCTGGCGACTTCCACACGCTCGCCTTGAAGCAGGACGGCACCGTCTGGGCCTGGGGCTACAACGGCAGAGGCCAGCTCGGCGACGGGACGACAACCAGTCGCCTCACACCGGTGCGGGTGCCGGGCCTGAGCCTTTGACGCGGGTGCTTGAAGGAGCCCGGTGAAGCAGGTGCTCTTCACCGGTTCGTGAAGAGCGCCTTGCGCGAGTTCCTCGGTGAGGAGCTGGGGCTGGGCGGCCGAGAGGTCGACACCGGCCTCGGCCATCACCGCCAAGTCGAGCGCAGGGCTTTCGTGGCACTTCCCGGCAGGTCCACCGCTGGCTGCGTGCAGGGGGCTTCACACCCGTGTGCCAGGCGCTGCACGAAGGGCTGGGCGAGCGAGGTTGCGTCCGGGCGGGAGCGGGGCCTTCCCGGCTGGCCTCAAGGATGCATTGCTAGCGCACATGGGCCGGGACCGAGCTGTTTCCCTGATGGACGACCTTCGCGCCGCCAACCCCAGCGAGCACACGCGCTGGCTGGCCGAGCCCGATGAGCCGGCCTTCCGCGAGCTGCTTCACGCGCGCTACGCGGAGACGTATTCCTACCCGTTCCTCTACGAGCCCGGCGGCGCCGTGCGGCTCTGGAGGGACGGGGCGCTGCTGAGCCTCGGCGAGTTCGACGCGCGGGGGGCACTGCTGTGGCACACGGGCCTGTGGAGCAAGCCGGGGCGGGACTCGCTGGACTCGGGGCTCTCCGTGGCGCTGCCGAGCCGCCGCACCCTCATGGGCCGCGCCGAGCACGAGGCGCTGTGGGGCTCGCTGCTGGAGCGGCTCGGGCGCTGGGTGGGCTTCCTGCACCAGAACACCTCCACGCTGCACGTCATGGCGCAGCGCTACGCCTCGCGCTTCATGCGGGCGAGGCCCATGGGCCTCGTCGTCAACTACACGCGGGGCGAGACGTTGCTTGGCGTGGAGGAGGGTTCGGGCGTGCCCATGCAGGCACTGGCGATGACGACGGTGCTCGCGCCCCCGCCGCCACGCCGGCGCTACCTGCCCGAGGGCCCGTGGGGGGAGTGGCTCGCGTCCATCCTGGCCGGGGTGGGGCTCGCGGAGTCGGTGGCCTTCACGCCGCTGGAGCACCGGGCATGGAGGGAGGGCGCCGTGCTGCGTCCGCTCGACTGGAACGCGTCGCTGCGTCTGGAGCGGCGGATCCTCGTGGGCTTCAGCGCGGAGGGCACCCCGGCGCTCACGTCGGAGCGGGCGCGCGTGGACCTCATCCACCTGCCCATGGGCGAGCCCCAGCGGGTGGCCGAGGGGACGCCGGTGCTCCTCGCGGCCGGCTTTCTTCCGACGGGCATCCGCCTCCACCAGCGCGAGCCGGATGAACTCGTCTTCCAATACGTGGCGGACCCGAGGGCCGCGTGCGAAGTCGTGAGCCGCGCCCGGCTGGACGGCGCGCGGGCCCGGGAACTCTTCGCGGGATGGATGGAGCGATGCGCGCGAACTTCGTGGACACGGTGATGGCGCGGCTGGACGGCGAGGTCGCCACCCTCTGGGCCACGGTGCTGTTGCGGCTGGAGGACAGGCCCGACGTGGCGCTCCTGCGCCGGGGGCTGCGCGCGCTGGTGCGGGAGAGCGAGCGCCTCAACGTGGCCTGGAACGACGCGCGCCGCGCATGGGTGCCCGCCGTGCGCGGGGACGCGGAGGTGGACGCGGCCCTGGTGGAAGGCGCGGAGCCCCTGTCCGAGCCCGACGCCGTAGCGCGAATCATCAACACGCGGGTGGACCTCACGCGCGACGTGCCGCTGCGGCTGCACTTGCATCCCATGGTGGACGGGGCCCAGGGGCCCTGGCTGCTGGGCATCCAGTTGCACCACGCCATCGGGGACGCGAAGGCGCTGGCGCACCTGCTGGAGCGGCTGTGGTTGCTCTGCGCGGGACGCGGGTCGGAGTCGCGCCCGCTGGAGTCCTCGACGCTCACGGATGGCAAGGTGCTGCTCGCGGCGCTGCGCCAGCCGAGCGTGGTGCTGGGGCTCACGAGTCCGCGCCGGCGACTCCTGGCGCAGCGGGGAATGGGGCTGCGCCGAAGTGGGGACACCGCCGGACACGCGCTATCGGCCACGGCGCGGCTCACGCTTCCCCAGGGCGACACGGACCTCCAGGCGTCGGAGGTCTTCTTCTCCGCGCTGCTCGCGGGCGTGGCGCTGCGAGAGTCCCCGGCGGACGGACTCATCCGCCTGCGCATGCCGGTGGACCTGCGGCGGATGCTGGGGCTCGGGCGGACGCTGGGCAATGGCTGCTCCGCGGTGCCGATTGAGATCTCCCTGAAGGAGGTCCGCGCCCGGCTGGAGGCCCCGCGCGAGATGGCCCGCTTCCTCCGCTCCGAGGTGCAGCGGGTGCTCGATGAGGGCGTGCACTGGACGACGGCGCTGGAGTGCATGGCGGTGGCCCGGCTCGCTCCGGCGAGGGTGCTGCGCAAGAACGCGCGTCCCGGGCTCATCGCCGAGCCCCGGACGAACACGCTCGTCGTCACCTACCTGGGACGGATGGACAAGCACTTCACGCAGGCGCCGCTCCGCATCCGCTCCATGCGCAGCCACACGGCCACCTGGGGCGCCACGGGCCTGTCGTTCGCGGACACGCTCAACATCAACACGGCGGCCTTCGAGGGCCTCTGGACGCGCGAGGAGTTGCGCGACTTCACGGAGCGCGTCGCCGGGTGGGCGTCCTCGGGCTTCGGCCTGCGGGCGGAGGTGCTCGCGCCATGATGGGGCTGCGCGAGGCGCCCGGGGTGTACCTGGGCTTCATCTGCCTGCACGTGCTCGCGGGGCACCTGGGCTCCAGCCTCGTCTACCGCCTGCGCTTCGGGAAAAGCCCGCTGGCCTACCGGAGCGCGGCGGCGGATTCCGCGCACACGCGCGTCACGCGGCGCATCAGTGGCGTCTCGCTGCTCTGGGCCGGCTCCGTGCTCGCGGCCGCGCTCTGGCCCGCGTGGTCCGCCATGCCCTGGGGACGGCCGCTGCTGCCCATTGCTCCGCTCGCGGGTTGGGTGCTCGGTGTCGTGGGGCTCATGGGCATGCTGTGGGCCCAGTATGGAATGGGCCCGGCGTTCCGCATCGGCGTGGACGCGGGGGAGGCCCGGCCCGAGCTGCACGAAGGGGGACTCCACCGCTACTCGCGCAACCCCATCTACGTGTTCTCCTACCTGTACCTCGTAGGGGCTTCGCTCTGGGCTCCGTCCGTGGTGACGCTGGGCGCCTGTGCGGCGCTCGGGGGGCTCTTCCATCAACTGGTGCTCCAGGAGGAGCGGTTCCTCGCGGACCGCCTCGGTGAGCCCTACGCGCGCTATTGCCAGCGCGCACCTCGCTACTTCTGACGCGCCATGCAGCCAGCCCTCTCGCGTCCCGCTGATTCGCCCGGTGCCGCGCCCCCGGAGCCCGGCCTCTCCCGCGCCGAGCTGGTGGAGCTGCTCCGCATCCGTCCTCTGCGCGCGGTGGGCATGGCGGCGCTGCACCTGGGTGTCTGGGTCGCGGCGGCCGTGGCCATTGCCCACGCGGGCAGCGTCTGGGTGAAGCTGCCGCTGTGGATGCTGGCGGGTGGGGCGGTGATGGGGCTCATCCAGCTCGACCACGACGCGTGGCACGACAATCTCTTCCCGAGGCCGTGGCAGAACCGCCTCTTCGGCAACGCGCTCAGCCTGCTCGTGGGCATCGCCTACGAGCCCATGCGCCATGACCACCTCGCGCACCACCGCTGGAACCGGACGCAGAAGGACCCTGACGCCTACAACGCGGGCCGCCGCTCGCTCGGGCTGTGCGCGCTCTTCTACGCCACCGTGCTGCTCGGCATCCCGCTGAGCCTCATCTACTTCAACGTCCTCTATCCGCTGCAGCACTTCTGCCGCGCGCGATTGCGCCGCCATGGCGCGGTGCTGCTCTGCTACGCGGGCTTCTACGCGGGGCTCTTCTGGCTGCTGTCGCGGCACGGGCTCGTCCCCGGCGCGGTGGAGTGCTGGCTGCTGCCGGTGCTCTTCGCCAGCCCCCTCAACGGCCTCAAGTCCATCGCGGACCACTACGCCAACACGTGGCGCGGGGACCGCTTCCACACCGCGACGACGGTGCGCGGCACGCGGCTCGTCACCTTCCTCTGGAACGGGCTCAACTACCACCTGGACCACCACCTCTATCCGCGCGTGCCCGGCTACAACCTCGCGAGGCTGCACACCCACCTGCGCCCCGGGCTGCTCGCGCGCGGCGCCCCCGTCTTCGACAGCTACCTCGACGTCATGGGACGCGCGCTGCTCGCCGGGCCCACCGTCGTGGACGAGGACGTGCGGCTCGTCACCCTGGAACGAAAGCGCCCATGAACGCCCTGCGCCAGCTGTACGCGGACATCCGCTACGAGGACGGCCGCTGGCCGCTGTCCCGCTGGGACCTCAACCTGCGCTACATCGCCAAGAGCCTCCTCCACGTCCCCGAGCCGCGCCGCACCGAGGACGTCGAGCACTTCGAGCGCGTCGCCCGGCACCTCGCCTCCGGGAGCTGGAAGCCCGACGCGCCCGCGGCGCTCAACCTGTGCGCCGTGGGCGATGTGATGTGGATTCGCAGCGGCTTCCGCGAAGCCCTCTCCCCGGGCGTGCGCGCGCTGATGGCGGACGCGCACGTGGCCTTCGCCAACCTGGAGACGCCCGTGGACCCGGCGCGGCCCGTGCCCCGGCTCGTCTACGAGACGCTCCACTACAACGCGCCGCCGGGCTACCTGGACGCGTGGGAGGGCACCGCGCGCCACCGCGTGTTCTCGCTTTGCAACAACCACGCGCTGGACCAGGGCGCGGAAGGGCTGGAGCGCACGCGCCAGAGCGTGCTGGCCCGCCCGGAGCACCGCTGCGTCGGAGGCCCCCGGGCGGAGGACGCGGTGGCGGGCCTGGAGGTGGCCGGGGTGCGCCTGGGCATTGCCGCGGTGACGTATGACATCAACCACCTCGCGGGGGCGCCGCCCGAGGGCGTTCCGGTGACGCGCCTGGGCAACCCGCTGCATGCGCCCGACTGGGAGCGGCTGGGCGCCCTCATTGACGCGGCGCGCGCGGTGGGGCCGGACCTCGTGGTGCTCATGCCGCACTGGGGCTTCGAGTACGAGTACTGGCCCGAGTCCCTCCAGCGCGAGCACGCCTACCGCCTCATCGAGCGCGGGGCGGACATCCTCCTGGGCTCCTCGCCGCACGTGCTGCAGCCCGTGGAGCTGGTCTCCATCGACGGCGGGGACCCCACGTGCCCCGCGCAGGTGCGCCGGGGAGGGCCGCCGCGAGTGGGGCTCATCGCGTACTCGCTCGGCAACTTCCTGAGCATCATGCCCACGCGGGCGTGCCAGACGGGCGCGGTGCTGAAGCTCGCGCTCGCGCGGGACGCGGGGGGCCCCCTGCGCCCCGTGGACGTGCGCGCGGTGCCCACGGCGTGCGGGCGGGGCCTGGGCGGCGAGGGCTTCCTGGACGCGGGGGTCATGGCGGTGGACGAGCTGGGCCTGGAGCGCGCGGCGCCGCACCTCGCGCACGCGTGGCGCACCCTGGGCGGACTGATTTCAACCCGGAGGGACTGAGATGGTGTCGATGCGGGAGCAGTTGGAGGCACTCACCGTGGGCATGGCCCGGCAGGTCGCGGGCTGGCTGCCGGCCGTGACGCCCGAGCGGTACGTGGCCTTCCTGGACATGATGTACCACTACACGCTGCGCAGTGGAGACCGGCTGCGGCTCGCGGCCGAGCGCGCCACGCTCCCCGAGCTGAAGGCCTTCTTCGCGGAGCTCGCGGCGGACGAGCAGTCCCACTACCAGCTCGCGAAGGCGGACCTCGCGGCCTTCGGGCGCACGCCGTCGGACGCCACGCCCCGCGAGGTCTCCGCGTTCCACGCCTTCTGGGAAGGCATCCCGGCGGAGCGCCAGCTCTCGTTCCTCGGCGCGCTGTACGTGCTGGAGGGCGTGGCGCGGCACCTCGGGGGCGACACACGCCAGGGGTTGGGGCGGCTCGGCCTGGACAGGACACGGGCGCGCTTCCTGCTCGTGCACCTGGACGTGGACGTGGAGCACGGCGCGCGGGCCCAGGCGCTCTGCGAGTCGCTCGGTGCGCACGGCCCCGAGCCCCTGCTGGACGGCGCGCGCCAGGCGGCGGACTTCTGGGTGGCCATCCATCGCCGGGCGCTCGCGGAGGCATAGGTCGGGCCCCCGCAGGCCAGCCAGGGGCGACGTCGCTGATGAGCGGAGGGATTAGCCTCATGGGGGTGATGAAGCTGCTGGGCCACCGGGACTACCGGATGACCTTGCGGTACACCGAAATCACCCTGGAGACGGTCGGCGAGGAGTACCACGCCGCGATGACGAAGCTGGAGACGCGCTACCGGCTCGCCTTGACGAGCGCGGCGCCCTCGAAGCTCGACCCGGACCAGGCGCGCTGGGAGCCATCATCCGGTGGGTCCAGAAGCGAGCAGGGGACACCCCTGAAGCCCGCCACCGAGCGGAGCTGCAGGTGAAGCGCCTCAAGCGGATCCGCGAGGACGTCGGCGACCTGTAGCCCCGAGTCCGTGGACCGGTCGGATTGACCGGTTAACCGTTTCGGCGAAGCCCTGGGCGACCACCACGCCAGAGCAGCGGGCCGGCGACAGCAGCAGGGGCGGATTGGCCGGTTAACCGAACACCCAAGGGAGACGTCTTCCGGGCGGATTGGCCAGTTAGTTGACCGTTAACCGGACAATCCGCCCACGACGTGGAGCGGCGGGCGCGTCCGCCTCGCGCGAAGCGCGGACATCGGCGCAGCGCGCGGGCCGCCGTGTCGTGGGGACTCAGGAGCAGGAGCATCGGCCCGACTGATAGAGTCCCTCGTCTCTTTCCGGGTAAGCCTTCCGCACGTGTGCAGGAGGAACCGCGGGGGAGAGGGCCCACGGAAGTCGCATGCGCGGAGAAGCCATGAAGCAGGAACGTCGAAGCGGGTTGCTGCGGCTGATGGCCGTCCTGGTGGTGGCGCTGGCCGGGTGTCGCGGGCAGGAGCAGGAGCCAGTGCCGGAAGTGGCGGAGGGCAGTGCCCAGGTAGTAAGCGCGCTGCCGCACGGGTTGGGCGCCAGCGATGTGGCCCGGGTGGAAATCACGGTGAGCGGGGAAGGAATGACGACGCGCACCGACGTGCTGGTGCGCTCAGGCCAGCAATGGGGTGGGGTGCTCAGGCACATTCCCACGGGATACGGTCGCACCTTCCGCGCCCAGGCCTTCGACCCCTCCAACACCGTGAGGTACGCGGGGCAGGTGACGTCCGTCGGTGTTTCCACGGGCTTGACGACGACGGTGGTGCTGTTGATGCAAGAGGTGAGTCCTCCAGCACCCGTCGACGCTGCTGGGGCCCTCATCACCTCGCTCGTGATGAGCTTCGCCGAGGTGGGCCCTCGTAACCTCGTGGTCCTCCGGGCCACGGCGGAGGACTCCCACGCGGGCGCTCCCCCCACCTTCATCTGGACGGCCGGCGCGGGCACGTTCGACGGCCACGGCGGCCCCGGGGCCACATGGCAGGCACCGGAGACGCCGGGCCCGGTGGTGCTGACGCTGCGGGTGACGGACGCCACGGGTGCCTCTCAGACCTTGAGCGTGACGGTGACGGTGGGCACAGGCGTCGCGACGGTGGATGTCACCTTCAACGCCTGGCCCCGGGTAGAAAGGGTGACGACCGCGCCATCCTCCGTCGCCGTGGGCCAAGCCACTGAGGTGGCCGTGGTGGCGAGCGACAAGGACGGGGACGGCCTCGGCTACCAGTGGACGGCGGGGTGCGAAGGCACATGGACGAATGCCACTGCAGCCAACGCCAGCTTCACGCCCACCGCTCAGCCTTCGGACGGTACCTGCACCCTGACGGTGACAGTGCAGGATGGACGGGGCGGACAGGGCGCCGGCAACATGGACCTCCATGTTGTGGGCCCACCCATCGTGGTGGAGACGCACCCGTCTCCGGCCACGGTGCCAGCGGCCGGCGGCAGCGTCCTCTTCCGCGTGCGGGCGAAGGACGCCCAGGGCAGTACCCTCGGCTTCACGTGGGCCGCCAACATGGGCACGTTGGGCACCGCCACCAGTAGCGCGACGACGAGCGAAGTCTTCTGGATAGCGCCCCTGTGCGTGCCTCCCGGCACCCCGCCCTCGGTGACGGGCACTGTCACCAACGCGCTCGGCCTCTCCACCCGCTTCGCCTTCGCCCTCCAGGGCGGCGCGCCATGCACTGCAAGCACCGAGACCCTCGCCGCTGGTTACTCCCACTCGCTGGCCTTGAAGCAGGACGGCACCGCCTGGGCCTGGGGATACAACAGGTACGGCCAGCTCGGCGACGGGACGACGACGAACCACCCCACGCCTCAGCAGGTGCCGGGCTTGACGGGCGTCACGGCCCTCGCCGCTCGCATCTTCCACACGCTCGCCTTGAAACAGGACGGGACCGTCTGGGCTTGGGGATACAACTCCTATGGTCAGCTCGGCGACGGGACGACGACGAACCACCTCACGCCTCAGCAGGTGCCGGGCTTGACGGGGGTCACGGCCCTCGCCGCTGGCTCCAACCACACGCTTGCCTTGAAGCAGGACGGGACCGTCTGGGCCTGGGGATACAACTCCTATGGTCAGCTCGGCGACGGGACGACGACGGACCATCTCACGCCTCAGCAGGTGCCGGGCCTGACGGGCGTCGTGGCCCTCGCCGCTGGCGGCGACCACTCGCGCGCCTTGAAGCAGGACGGGACCGTCTGGGCCTGGGGATACAACAGGTACGGCCAGCCCGGCGACGGGACGACGACGGACCGCCTCACGCCAGTGCAGGTGCCGGGCTTGACGGGCGTCACGGCCCTCGCCGCCGGCAACGACCATACGTTCGCCTTGAAGCAGGACGGGACCGTCTGGGCCTGGGGATACAACAGGTACGGCCAGCTCGGCGATGGGACGCAGACGACCCGCCTCACGCCAGTGCAGGTGCCGGGCTTGACGGGTGTCGTGGCCCTCGCCGCTGGCTCCAACCACACGCTTGCCTTGAAACAAGACGGCACCGCCTGGGCCTGGGGCGTCAACCCCCACGGTGAGCTCGGAGATGGGACGTGGGTGGACCGCTTCACGCCCCAGCAAGTGCCGGGTTTGACGGGCGTCGTGGCCCTCGCCGCTGGCGGCGACCACACACTTGCCTTGAAACAAGACGGCACCGTCTGGGCCTGGGGCTTCAACGAGTACGGCCAGCTCGGCGACGGGCCGGCGACGGGCCGGCAGTCGCCGGCGCAGGTGCAGGGCCTGAGTTTCTGAAGAGCGGACAATCCATCCGCGGAGAAGCAGGGGTCGGGCGCGGGCAGGGGTGGCCACTGCAGCGAATACGCCCACCAGGCCGCGCAGGGGGCATGGTGGGGTGGCCCACTTCGCCACCTCGCGCTGGAGCAGGGTGAGGCCTCGCCCCTCGGGGCACGCACCACCCCGAGTGCGAGCGAAGGACGACGCTGCGCCGTTGCGTCTCGTCCCCAGGTCCGTGAGGGCTCGACGCAGGGGCAGAGCATCGAGCGGAGAAGTGGCCGGTCTGGCGACGCGCGGCTATGCGCAGGTCCTGTTTCCGGTAGCCGAAAGTCCCGCTCGCCTTGAAGCCGTCGTCGCCCTCGAATGCCGGGAGTGCGGCAAGGCCTTCGCCGTCCACCGGCGCTGCTTCCGAGGGCAGGCGTACTGCCAGTCGCGGTGCCGTCGGCTGAGCCGCGCCCGGTTGATGCGCAGGGCGCGCACGCGGTTGCGGCATTCGGAAGAAGGCAAGGCGGACCACCGGGACGCGGAGCGACGTCGGCGCGCTCGGCGCCGAGCGCGCGTGGGGGATGTGCCTTCCGGGACAGGGGCGAACGAGGCACCTCTCGCGCCACCTACCAAGGAGGTAACCCATGCACTCAATGACGCTTCAGGTGGTCCTGCGCGAAACGCCCGGAGGGGCGACGCGCCTCCAGGTGACGGGGACGCTCGAGCCCATCCCGTCGGCGCCCTCCGCGCACCGGCTCTTCGCGCTGCTCGCACGCTGGGCGGGAGCACCCATCGACCTTGTGCTGTATGTGGATGCGAACTCCCAGGCGTGGAGCGACGCGTGGCTTGAGGCCCTCTCGGGCGTCGACGCGGACCACCTTGAAGTCCGCTTCGCCGCGGCGGCGGGACGCACGGTGGCGCGGGCGTGAGCGCAAACGTCTGCGCTCGCCCCGTGGGGGAGGCGCGAGCCTTCCGGCTGGTGGGAGACGGCGCCGACGTGGCCGAGGCCAACGCCTTCCTACGCTCGCTGGAGCTGCGCGGGCTGTCCCCTCGCACCGTGCGCGCCTACGCGATGGACTTCGTGAAGTTGCTGCCCTGGCTGAGGGGCAGGGCGCTCACGGCTCGCGAGCTCACCGATGCGGCGCTGCTCGACTTCCTGAGGGCCCAGCGGGAGGCCGCGGCCCAGCCTCGCTCCATCAACCGGCGTCTCACCACCGCGCGCCTGCTGCATCGCTTTGTCACCGGCACGGAGATGACGCGAGGGCTGGGCGTGAGCACCCCGGCCCCGTACTTCCGCGGGCGTGGCCGGGAGCACAACCTCGGCCTGCACGTGATTCGCCCGAGACGCCGGCAGCCGCTTCGCGTGAAGGTGCCACGCACGCTCATCGAGCCACTGGCGCGGGAGACGGTGCGCAGCTTCCTGGAGACGTGTCGCTGGTACCGGGACCTGGCCCTGGTGCACCTGATGCTGCTGTGCGGGCTGCGCTCCCACGAGGTGCTGGCGCTGCGCGTGGAGGACGTGTCGACGGCGGACAACCGCCTGCGCGTGCGCGGCAAGGGAGGCAAGGAGCGCGCGTTGCCGATGCCCACGCTGCTGCTTCAACTGCTGCGGGACTACCAACACCTGGAGCGGCCGGAAGCGAGCAAGTCCGACCGCCTCTTCCTCGCGCTCAAGGGGCCGAGCCGCGGCTCGCCGATGTCGGCCGAAGGACTGCGCATGCTCTTCCGATACCGACGGAGAAACCCGGAGCTGACGCGAGCGAACGCGCACCGCTTCCGGCACACCTTCGGCACGGACATGGCCCGTGCCGGCGTCCGTCTCCACGTGCTGCAGCGAATGATGGGGCACGCGCACGCGGAGACGACGCTGCAGTACGTGAACCTCTCCATGACGGACGTCCACGTGGAGTACCGCCGCGCGATGGCGCGGATTCAACGCCGCTACAAGGGAGTCGTGCCATGAAGCCGGGGCGTCCCATTCCTGAAGCCGCCGAGGACTTCTTGCGCTATGCGACGTCGCTGATGAGCGGGGGCATGAGCCTCATGGGGGTAATGAAGCTGCTGGGCCACCGGGACTACCGGATGACCTTGCGGTACACCGAAATCACCCTGGAGACGGTCGGCGAGGAGTACCACGCCGCGATGACGAAGCTGGAGACGCGCTACCGGCTCGCCTTGACGACTGCGGCGCCCGCGAAGCTCAACCCGGACCAGGCGCTGGGAGCCATCATCCGGTGGGTCCAGAAGCGAGCAGGGGAAGCGCCCGAAGCCCGCCGCCGCGCGGAGCAACTGGTGAAGCGGCTGAAGCGGATCCGCGAGGACGTCGGCGACCTGTAGCCCGGAGGCGGGGCCCGGGCGGATTGACCGGTTAACTGGCAACGAGCGCCCAAAGCGGGCCCGGAGGGAAAAGCGGGCGGATTGGCCGGTTAACTCGGGCTGCACAGTCGGGGGCCACCGCAGAACCACGAGGCCTACTTTTACGGGCGGATTATCCGGTTAGTTTACATAACGCTTCTTATCAGACGTCACGACTAGGGGGCTCCTGAGGGGGTTCAGGGGGTTCGAGTTCAAGCCCCGGGCTTCCGTGGACCTCCCCGCCACCAGCCGCCTGGCCATCCCGGGCGCAGGATTCGCGGCGCCGCTACCGGTCGTTCGGGTTCGCGGCATAGGCCCGGGCGTTCGCTTCGATTCGATGATGCGCGTCAGCCATCGCGAGTCCTACCCCGGACGCCGCGAAATGCACCTGCCCGGACCTCCAGATTATCGTCCCACGATCGGCCCGAAGCTCAGGTGTCCTCGGAGTCGTCCACATGGTCCAGGTACGCCTGAAGCTGCGCCTGGTAGATGGGCACCACCTCCGCCGCCATCGCGGCTTCAAGCACCCTTCGCGCCCCGGCATGGTCTCCACTTGCCTTGAGCGAGTCGGATGTTCCGAATGCACGCCCGAGCCGGTATGTGCCCTCTCGCGTCCGGCGGTGGATCTCCCGCGCAAGCGCGGCGGTGCCAGACTCGCTGCCGAGAGCCACCTCGGCGTCCGCAGCGGTCATGCCCACCTGGGGAGCCATCCTCCGCAAGAGCGCGGGCAGCTCAGGGTCTTGCGGCAGCTCCGCACCACCGGCGAGCGCCAGGCCCAGATCAATCGCTCTACGCCAGTCCTCGGACATCACGGCGCCACTCCGGGCCCGCACATGTCGAGGGGCCATTGCCGCTGCCCCCGACAGCGCTCCATGCACGAGCCACAGTTGCCATTCCAGCGCGGCTTCTTCGTGGACTGGCATCGGGCGTACATGTCGATGCAGTGCTGCCGCCAGCCGCCATCCGCGTCGTCATCGGCTGTGCTGGTGGCCGACTCCCGCTCCCGTGCGCCTTGCATCAACGTAGCGGCCTCGCTTTCCGTCATCCCGCACACCTCGGGACTTCGGTACTTCTTGAGGCAACACACGATGCTCAGATCACCCGGGCGGCATGTCTCCGAGGCCTGCGCCAAGTAGGCATCCGTCGAGCGGTTGCCCGTCTCACGGACAACGGCTGAGCATCCCATGATGAACGCAAAGCCAAGGCCTACGGCAAACCGCACAGCCGGATTCATGCAAAACCAGATACCACTGTACGAGAGTCTCTGTGCTTCCTCGTTCTCAGGCTTCCCGAGCCCGCGTCCGGCACATACGTTGCCGCCCCATGCGCCTCTTCCGACGAACCGGCCTCGCCGTGCTCTGCGGCCTCACCGCGGCCCTGCTCACGGGCTGTCCCGACAAGACGCCCCAGGCCCCCCTGGACGGCGGCGTCACCGGCACTTCGGCGACCCCGGACGCGGCCCCCGCGGCTGTGTCCTTCACGCTCCAGTACCAGGCGCCGGATGCCGGCCTCGCGCTCATCCCCCTGGCCATGGAGGAAAAGCCGCTCGTCGAACAGACCTCCGACCTGGAGCTGCGCAGCACGCTGCCGCTGAAGAACTACCGGGTCCGGCTGATGGACGAAGCCGACCGGGCCATGATCTCCGACGACTCCGTGACGGAGGCCGACACCGGGCTCATCTACCGCATCCACCTGCCGCAGCCGCTCAAGACGGGCTACTCCTACACACTGGTCGTGGACGCCCAGACCGGCACGGCGTTCCAGGACTCGCTCGGCCGCGACGTCGAGGACCTCCGCGCCGCGTTCCAGATCGCTGGCGACAAGGAAAAGCCCAGGCCGCCGCCGCCCCCCGCGAAGAAGAAACGCAAGTAGCCGCTACTGCCTGGTCTCCGACTGCCCCGGGACCTGCTCCTGGTCCGGCAGCGGCTCCGGCGTCGTGGGCGCCGGGGTTGGCAGGTTCAACGCCGTGCGCATCTCGCGCAGCTTCGCCTGGATGATCCGGATGTTCCCCGGGCCCATGCGCAGCAGATGCTTCTGGGCCCGGCTCAGGCCCTCCAGCTCCGGCGCCGTGTACACGTACAGCGCGCCCTTGGATTCCACCTCCACCGGCCCCGGTGGCACCGGCACCGCCAGCAGGTGCTGGACGGCCCGACCGAACGTCACCTCGAAGGTCTGTCCCGGCGGCGCGATCTCCCGGTACGCTTGGTCGATGAGCGGCTTCAGTTCCCGGTACACGAGCCCCGCGCCAGTCGCGTCCAGCGAGCCCAGCACCCGGGCCACCAGGTCGTAGCGCGCGTAGCTCGCGGGCGCGATCGACGTGCGGCCGCCCGTCCCGAACGCCGCCACCTCGAAGCCCCCCTGCGGCGCCATGAACAGCAGCGAGGCCCGGGGGCTCTCACCCTCGGCGATGTTGTTCACGGACGACGTGAACCGGCGCGCCAGGTCGCGCTCCTCCAGCCACCGCGCCAGCTCCGGATCCACCGACAGCTTGCGCACCAGCTCCCGGACCCGACCGTCGCTCTCCGGCAAGGACACGTCCGGCGGCAGGGCCACCACGCCCGCGTCCACCACCGCGGGCGTCACCACCACCGGCGCGGGCTCCGACTGGCGCTTGAGCCCGAAATACGACGCCACCAGCGCCACGACCATCAGCGCCACCAGGATGCCCAGGACCTTGCCCCTCGACGGCGCCTTCGGCGGATCGGCGACTGGCGGCGGTGGGACTCCCGGGGGCTGATTGACGAAGTTCGGATCGCTCATGGTCCCGGACCCTACAGACAGCCCCGGGCACCATTCCACGCGCGTGTGAACAATCCGCGCGGCGGGTGTTCAACGGTCGGAAGCCGGACCGGATGCCAGCACATCCTCGGGCAGGCGCCAGAGCTGGCCGTCCTCCGGCGACAGGATGAAGCCGCCCGGCAGGAGGTGCAGCGACGTGACGGCCTCCGTGGACAGCGGCAGCTCCCACGCGCACACGGGCTTCAACGAGCCGGGGTCCAGTTGAAGCAGGTACCACTCCCCCACCGCCAACAGGTCCTCCACCGCCACCAGCACCGAGCGCGCCGTCACCAGCCCGGTGTAGCCCGTCGCGAGCGTGCCCACCTCCGGCAGGATGAACTCCGCCGCCATCGTCCCTTCCGGATACGACCAGCGCCGCACCCAGGTGCCGCCCACGCCGATGAAGCTCGCGCCATCCGGGAAGAAGCCCGCCGGATAGAACGGCGCGTCCACCGACGCGACCTCCGCGCCCCGCACGAGCCCCGCCGGCCCACGCTCCACGAACGTGAGCCACGTGCCGTCCTGGCCGCAGCTCACCGCCGCGCCCATCACCGGCAGGCTCGGGTGCGGCATCCATTCGTGCAGCCCGTCCACGTCGTCCTCGCCCAACGGCGCGTCGGGGCTCGTGGCCATCACGTCCACGTCGGACAACGTCCGCGCATCCACCAACTGCACGGACGCCCGCCCGTCCACCACGTCACTGGTCCACAGCCCGTGGCCCGTGCTGTCGAACCCGATGGCCTGCGTGGGCCGCGTCCAGGTGCGCGCCGTCGTGCCCGCGGTGCCCCCGTCCGTGCCCATCCCGACCATTTCAATCCGCCCCGGCCCCAACACCGCCGCGCTCTTCAGCGACGGGTGCAGCGCGACCAGCTGCGCGGACCGGGGCAGCTCCAGCGAACGTTCGGGCGGCCACGCTTCACCGGCCTGGAGCACCGCGAGCCGGCGCGTGCTCAACGCGAGCCCCAGGGCATCCGCGCCCGGACTCAGGACGAACCCGTCCCCGGCCCACTCCGCGTCCGTCACCGGCAAGGCGGTGATCCGGGTGAGCTCCACGCGGCGGCTGGGAATGCCCCAGGGGGTGCCTGGCCGTGGCCGGCCGACCCAGGGGACCACCTGGCCGCTCAGGAATCCTGCTCCATGGCCCTCACCCGAGCGAGCGTGTCCACGTCGCTCGGGGTGGGCCCCAGTTCCAACAGCAGTCGGCTCACGTCGTACAAGAGGTCCCCGCGCTCGAAGACCTTCAGCCGGGGCACGTCCAGGTTCAGGTCGTCCGCGCCCTTGTTGTAGGCCAGGTCCATCAGCGACCGGAGCTGGAACGAGTCATACAGGTTGTACTCCACCAGGTAGCGCAGCGCCGCCACGTCACCCCGGCGCAGGTACGCGCGCCACAGCAGCACCGCGTCGTAGCCGTTGGCGCCCTTCAGGTGCGGCGGCCTGCCCACGCCCAGCTTCTCCTCAATCTCCTTCAGCCCGCCGCCCAACCCCAGCCGCCGCGTGACGAAGCGCAGGTCGATGTGCGCCTCCGGCACCGGAAAGTGCTTCTCGCCGAAGTACTCCTTCAGCACCGGCACGTCGAAGCACGAACCGTTGAACGTCACCCACAGCCGCCGCTTCGCCATGGCCTCCGGCAGCGCGTCCATGTTCCGGCCCTGGATGAAGACGTGCAGGCCCTCGGTGTCGAACAGGCTCACCACCGTAGGCACCTGCGTCTGGCTGCCGTCCGTCTCGATGTCGAAGTAGACGGCGTCGTCCTGGAACTCCGGGAACAGGCGCCAGTGCTCGCGCGACGGCACCAGGCGCGCCAGCTCCTTCAAGTCACGCCGGGCCAGCGCCTCGCGGGCCACGGCGATGCGCTCGCGGGCAATCACGTCCGCCTTGCGGCTGATGACGATGCCGCCGTCCGGGAAGTCGTCCCAGGTCCGGATGCCCTTGGACCACAGGTCCTTCTCGCGCCACGGCCCCACGCCGGGAATGTGCTGGAACGTGTGCAGCAGCATCAATCGAGCGCACCCATCCTTCCGGCCAGCAGGTCCTCCAGCAGCGGCACGTCCGCCTCGCAGAACGGCAGCGCCTGCATCTCCGGGGGCGTGTGGAACGCAATCATGTGCGCGCCCAGCGGCTTTGGCTCGCCCGACACCAGCGTGGCCGCGTACAGCACCAGCTCCACGGTCAGGTCCGGATACGTGTGCTGGCCCTCCCACAGGCGGCGGCCCACGGACAACTCCACGTCCAGCTCCTCGCGGCACTCGCGCGCCAGGGCGGCCTCGTCCGTTTCACCGGCCTCCACCTTGCCGCCAGGGAACTCCCAGAGGAGCGCCCGGCTGCCTCCGGGGAGCCGCTGCTGGACAAGGAACCTTGGGAACCGGGACCCGCCATCCACCCGGCCCCCTTCCGACGAGGGCTGGGGAATCAGCGCCGCCACCACCCGCACCGTCCGGGGCACGGCGCGCGTCACCCGCGCGGCCCCTTCTGCACGTTGTTCATGTCCAGCGAGTACAGGTACGCGTTGTTCGTCAGCACGTACACCCGCGAGCCCACGACGTACGGCGGCGCGGAGATGCCCCTGCCCGGGTTCCAGGACAGGCGCGTCTTGCCCGTCGTCGGGTCCACGAACAGCAGCGCGTTCTGGTTGGGGATCAGCAGCATTCCCCGGGCCAACACCGGAGCCAGGGCCGTCTTGTCCTTGAGGGGGAGCGACCAGATGAGCCGTCCCGTCTCTCCCAGGTAGGCGTCCACGCGGCTGTCGCCGGCGGCGAACACCACCTCACCCCGGGCGAGCACCGACGTCATGCCCCCCACGCTGGTGTTCCACAGCACCGCACCGGAGTCCGCCTCCAGCGCATAGAGGCCGTTCTTGTACGAGGCCACGTAGAGCCGCCCCGCCGAGTCGATGGCCGGCGTGGTGTCCACGTCCAGGAACTCCGTCCCGGTGCCCGACAGGGACTTCTCCCAGACGACGCCGCCGTCATCGACCTTGAGGGCGACGAGGAAGCCGTCGGAGAAGCCGATGTACGCGGTGCCCTGGTCCACCTTCGGCGCGGAGGCGCCCCGGATGGTGAAGCCCGACGGAGGATCCCTCCGGTACTGCCACACCCACGTCCCGTCCGACGCCTTCACCGCGAACACCGTGTCGGTGTCGGTGGCCACCAGGACCAGCCCGTCCGCCAGCACCGGGACCGTGGCCAGCGACTCCTGGGTCGGGTACTTCCACTTCACCGCCCCGGTGATGCCGTCGAGCGCGTACAGCGTGCCGTCACCGCCCGGCGCGAAGACGACGCCTTCGCTCGCCATGGCGCCCGCGAGCGCCGGAGCCCCCGTCTTGAACGACCAGGACACCTTGCCGTCCGGGCCCACCGCGTGGATGTACCCGTCGCGGGTCTGCGCGATGACGTTGCGGCTCTCCGGCTCGTACACCGGGGAGGCGGGCTCACGCGGCGAGTACTCGAGCAGCGGAACCTTCTCCACCAGCCCCTTCCACCAGTCGACCTGGAAGTACTCCACCGGCGGCTGACGCGGGGCCCTGGGCAGCTCCGGGCTGCCATACAGCTGCGCCCGGCCACACCCGGCCAGCAGCCCCACCCCGGCCAACATCCCCACCCACCGCTTCCACCGAGCGCGCCGCATGGTCATAGCGGAGGGTTACCCCGCATCCGGCGTGATGGCGGCCGGCGGCGGCGCCGGCGTGGGCACCTTCACGCCCTCGGACGCCAGCACCGCCATGCGCTCGGTGGCCTGACGGGCCGCGGCGCTGTTCGGGTGGTCCGTGGGGATCTTCGACAGCACCTGCGCGGCGTCGTCCTTCTTGCCCTGGAGGATGAGCATGCGCGCCTTGTGGTACTGGCCCATGCCGGCCAGGTACTCGCCCGAGTCCGCCTTCTCCATCTGCTCGAAGGAGGTGATGGCGTTGGCGAAGTCGCCCTTGGCCTCGTAGGCGTAGCCCTGACCTTCCAGGGCGCCCGCGCGCAGGGCGTCATTCTCCGGCACGCCCTTGAGGAAGACGGCCAGGGATGCCAGCGAGTCGTCGTACTTGCCCAGGCGGAACTCGGCCTTCGCCTGCGGCAGGGCCGCCGTCGTGGCCGCGCGCGTGCCGTCGTTCTTCTCGCGGAAGGTGGCCAGTTGCTTGACGATCTCCTCGTCCCGAGCCTGCACCGTCGCGAACGGGGGCTCCGTGGACGTGGGGTCCGCGGGGTCCACGCCCGTCACGGGGCGATCCAGGACGGTGAGCGTCTGGCCGAACTCCATGGAGGCCGTCTCCTCGCCGCGTTTGGAGACCTCACTGACGATGGCTGCTCCCACCGCGCCCAGCACCAGCACTCCGGCACCGATGGCGAGGAACTTCTGGCGCTGCATCAGCCAGTCGCGCGCGTCCGCTCCCGCCTTCTGGAAGGCGTCCGGCTGACGAAGCTCCTGCTGACGAATCTTCTCGGTCTTCTGCTGGGCCACGATGAGGGGACCTCTCTCGGCTCGACGGTGCTCTTCGCTTGCGAAAGCGGCGCACTGTAGAGAGCGCCTGCTGGGAGTGTCAACGAACGTGCGCGGTCAGTCGCGCCCTGCCCGCTTCCCGGCCTTGCCCTTGTTGGCCAGGTTCGGGTTCTTGCGCGCCTCGCGCTTGGCCTTGCCCGGACGCTCGCGGAAGAGCAACCGGATGGGCACGCGCAAGTCGAACGTCTTGCGGATCTGGTTGGTGATGTAGCGCTTGTACATGTCCGGGACGCCTTCCGGAGCGTTGCACGTGAGCGCGAACGTCGGCGGCGCCGCCGCCACCTGGGCGATGTAGTACAGGCGCAACGGCTTGCTCTTCACGATGGGCGCCGGGTTGTTGTCCACCATGTAGTCCAGCAGCCGGTTGAGCTGCGGCGTGGGCGCCCGGAAGCGGAACTGCTTGGCCAGCTCCACCGCCACGTCCACCACCTTCTCCACCTTGGAGCCGTGGAGGGCGGACGTGAAGATGACTGGCGCGTAGCCCACGAACTTCAGGGCGATCTTCAGGTCGTCGCGGAACGCGTCCTGCTTGCGCTTGTCCTCCGCGATGAGGTCCCACTTGTTCACCACGATGACCAGCGCGCGGCCGCGGTCCATGGACAGGCCCGCGAGCTTCGCGTCCTGATCCACGGCCGGTTCGGTGGCGTCCATCAGGAGCACCGCCACGTCGCTGCGCTCCAGCACCTTGAGCGCCGCGATGACGGAGTACTGCTCCACCTGATGCGCGATGGTCTTCTTGCGCCGGATGCCCGCGGTGTCCGTGAGGATGAGCTCGTTGCCCTTGTACGTCACCTCGGAGTCGATGGGGTCGCGCGTGGTGCCAGCGATCTCGCTGACGACGACGCGCTTCTCCTTGAGGATGGCGTTGACCAGGGTGCTCTTGCCCACGTTGGGCCGACCGATGATGGCGACGCGGATCTTCCCGTCGTCGGGGGGCGCCTCGGCGTCCTCGCCCTCCACCTTCGGGGCGAGCTTCGCCACGACGGAGTCCATCAGGCTGCCCATGCCCAGGTTGTGCTCGGCGGAGATGCCCTGCACGTCGCCCAGGCCCAGGCGGAAGAACTCGCCCGCCAGCGACTGCATCAGCCCCGTCTCATTGTCGAGCTTGTTGGCCGCGACGACCACGGGCTTGCCGCTCTTGCGCAGGTAGTTGGCGACGGCCTCGTCCGCGGTGGACATGCCCACGCGGGCGTCGACGACGAAGATGATGACGTCGCACTCCTCCACGGCGAACTGCGCCTGCTCGCGCACCTGCTTGAGCAGCGAGTCCTTCTCACCGGGGACGAAGCCGCCCGTGTCGATGAGCGTGAAGATCCGGCCTTCCCAGTCCGCGTCGGCGTAGTGCCGGTCGCGGGTGACGCCCGGCTCGTCCTGCACGAGCGCGACGCGGCGGCCCACCAGGCGGTTGAACAGCGTGCTCTTGCCCACGTTGGGGCGACCGACAATGGCGACCAGCGGCTTCATGGAGTCTCTTTCGACAGCGACGGCAACGACAGCGACAACAAGAACGGCGACCCAACGAACGACGACGGCCGCATCACTCGTAACCCAGCTTCCGCAGGCCCGCGGCGCGCTCGCTCCACCGGGCCTCCACGCGCACGCGCAGGTCCAGGTAGACGTGCGCGCCCAGCAGGCGCTGCACCGACTTGCGGGCGTCCGTGCCGATGAGCTTCAGCATCTGCCCCTGCTTGCCAATCAGGATGGCCTTCTGGCTGTCGCGCTCCACGTAGATGGACGCCGCGATGCGGATGAGGCCGCCCAACTGCCCGGGAGGCGTGCCGGGGCGCGGCTCGCGCTCGGATTCATCGAACACATCCACCAGCACCGCGGTGGAGTACGGAATCTCCTGCCGGCAGTGCCTGAGGACCTGCTCGCGGATGTACTCGGCCACCAGCACGCGCTCCTGCTGGTCGGTGAGCATGTCCTCGGCGAAGAGCGGCTCGCCCTCCGGCAGGTGTCCCAGCACCACCTGGAACAGGTGATCCACGCCGTCCTTCTCCCGTGCGGAGATGGGCACCACCTCCGCGAAGGGGAACTGCTCGCCGTACAGCGAGATGAGCGGAAGGAGCTTCTCCTTCGGGATGGCGTCGATCTTGTTGATGACCAGGAAGGTGGGCTTGCCCACCTTCTGGAGCCGCTCGAGGATGGCGCGGTTGCCCGGCGTCACGTCGATGGTTTCACCGGCGGGGGGCTCGATGAGGAAGAGGACCAGGTCCACTTCCTCGGCCGCGGAGAGGGCAGCCTCCACCATGTAGCGGTTGAGCTCTCCCTTGGCCTGGTGGATGCCGGGCGTGTCGAGGAAGGCCACCTGCCCTTCCGGACGCGTCACCACGCCCAGGATGCGGTTGCGGGTGGTCTGCGGCTTGGGCGAGACGATGGCGATCTTCTCGCCCGTGAGCGCGTTGAGCAGCGTGCTCTTGCCCACGTTGGGCCGGCCGATGAGCGCGGCGAAGCCGGCGCGAGTTTTCTTCTGCGAGGACTGGGAGGCCATACTTCCGGAGATGATCAGTGGGCCTTCCGCCTGCTTGAGGGAAGGCCCCGGGGAAACAACGGTACCGCGAAGAACGGGGCGACGAGAGGCTGCTTAGGGCCGCGCCGTGGAGATGGTCAACGTCTGGATGCGCACGTCCCGGCGGGGACGGTCGTTCGAGTCCTTGGGAAGCTCGTTGGCGATGCGGTCCACCACGTCCTGACCTTCCACCACTTCGCCGAAGATGGTGTGTCGGTTGTTGAGGTGCGGGGTGGGTGCCACGGTGATGAAGAACTGACTGCCGTTGGTGTTGGGGCCCGTGTTGCCCATGGCCAGAACACCCTTCTTGTCGAAACGCCGGTCGCTCAGGAACTCATCCTCGAACCGGAAACCAGGCCCGTTGTTGCCACGGCTGCTCGGGTCCCCGCCCTGGATCATGAAGTCCTTGATGCACCGGAAGAGCAGCGTCCCGTCGTAGAGCGGGCGGCCGTGCATGACCGCGCTGGTGATGGGGTGCTTCCACTCCTTCTCGCCGGTGGCGAGCCCCACGAAGTTCTCCACCGTCTTCGGCGCGTCCCGGGACAGCAGGCGCACGACGATGCGGCCCTCGGTCGTGTCCAGGGTGCCGTAGAGGTCCTCGCCCTTCTGGGCCCGCTCCATGAAGCTCATGGCGCGGGGCTCGGGGCGACGGGGGCGTCCGTGGGAGCCTTCTTCTTCACGGCGGCCTTCGCCGCGTCCTTCACGGTGGCCGGGGCCTTGGCGGCCGGGACGCCCTTGGGCGCCTTGTCGCTCAGCGTGACGCCGATGAGGATGACCGGCGTCTGGGGCCGGTCCTGCGCGCTGCGGGGCACGTTGGAGATCTTCTCCACCACGTCGTAGCCGGAGACGACCTCGCCAAAGATGGTGTGCCGGCCGGTGAGGTGCGAGGGCGTGGAGGTGGTGATGAAGAACTGGCTGCCGTTGGTGTTCCGGCCCGCGTTGGCCATAGGCCAGGATGCCCGGCTTGTCGAACCCGCGGCCGCTCTGGAACTCGTCCTCGAAGCGGTAGCCCGGGTCGCCGTTGCCGGTGCCGGTGGGGTCGCCACCCTGGATCATGAAGCCCGGGATGACGCGGTGGAACACGCTGCCCGAGTACAAGGGGCGGTTCACTTCCTGGCCCGTGAGGGGATCCATCCAGCGCTTCTCACCCGTGGCCAGCCCGACGAAGTTCTCCACCGTCTTGGGCGCGTCCTTGGGGAAGAGCCGCACGATGACGGTGCCCTGGCTCGTCTTCAGGGTCGCGTAGAGGTCCTTGCCGGCCTGGACCTTCTTCGTCCAGGGGCCACTCGCGGAAGCCGGAACCGGCTCTACAGCCAGGACTCCAAAAGCGAACAAGGCCACGGTGATACCGAGAAGACGGTGCATACGGGACGGCCTCCTGGGCACGAAGGCGCGGACCCTACCCCCCACCCCCCTCCCCCTCCAAGGGCTTTCACGCCGGAGGGTCGTCCCGGGGAACCCCCGAAGTCGTGGGTTCCGGGACGACCTCCACCGTGGGCGTCCCGTCTGTCGCGGTGTCCGGGGCTGACGCGGGGGCCGTCTTCAGGCGCTCCAGGGTGGTGCGCGCGGCTGCCTGCTCGGCCTCCTTCTTGTTGCGGCCGTTGGCCCGGGCGTACACGACCTCCCCGATGCACACCTCCACCTCGAAGACCTTGGAGTGCTCCGGCCCGGACTCCGCCACCACCCGGTAGCGCGGCGACAGCTTCAGCTTCTCGTGGGACATCTCCTGGAGGAGCGTCTTGTAGTCCAGGCGGCCCGCGCCGGAGGCCACCTCCTCCAGGGGCTCACTGAAGCACCGGTCCACCAGCGCCAGCGCCGGCTCCAGGCCGCCGTTGAGGTACACGGCGCCCAGCACCGCCTCCAGCGCGTCCGCGAGGATGGAGTTCTTGTCCCGTCCGCCCGACTGGGACTCGCCCCGGCCCAGCAGCAGCAGCTCCCCCAGGCGCAGGCTCCGCGCCACGCGCGCCAGACCCTCTTCATGGACGATGCGGGCGCGCATCTTGGTGAGCTCGCCTTCGGGCATGCCCGGGCAGCGGTCCATGAGCCGGTGGCTCACCGCGAGGTCCACCACGGCGTCGCCCAGGAACTCCAGGCGCTGGTTGTCCTTGAGGTTCTGATCGCGGTTCTCGTTGGCGTACGTCTTGTGCGTGAGCGCCTCCAGCGCGAGGTCGCGCCTGAGGAATGTCACGCCCAGGCGGCCTTCCAGCGCCTGCACCCGTTCCACCAGGGTCAATTTCTCCACGGGTGTCTCACTCCTGGGGGGCGTCCGGGCCCACGAGGCGCACGGCCTCGGGAGCGACCTTCAACAGGTCCGCGACCATCCGCACCACGCCCGGGAACTCGTCCAGTTCGAAGCGGCCCGCCCACACCTTGCCCTGCGTGCCCGCCAGCATTCCCCGGAAGGTGCGCCCGGCGATGCGCGCGGCGGCGAAGCGGTAGGCCTTGCCCTCCACCTGGAACTGGGCCAGCAGCTCCAGGCTGCTGCGCGGCGGCACCAGCGCCTGGGCGCCGAACTTCTCCACGATCTCCACGAAGCGCACCGGCCCCGCGCCCGCCGCCACCGGCGTCCGGGCCGTGGGCTCGCCGAAGAGCGCCGCCAGGTAGCCCATCAGCGCCCCGCGCTCGCGGAACTCCGACAGCTCGATGACATGACCCGCCGCGGTGGGCAGGTCCTCACCGCCGCGAAGGGCCTGCGCGACGCGGAAGTTGCCCTGGCGGTCCGACACCAGCTTCACCGCGAGGTGGCCCTCCTTCACCGTCGTGGACAGCTCCAGCGACTGCGGATCCACGTCCGCGGGCAGGCCCAGCAGCTGCAACTCCTCCGAGCGGCGCTGCAGGTGGAAGACGTGGTCGCTGAAGGTGTCCAGCAGCAGCGCCTGCATCTCCTCCGCCGCGTCGATGGCGGACAGCAGGATGGGCGTCATGCCCACCACCGCCGCGGGGGCGATGGGGATGAGCCGGTCCCCCACCACCTGGAAGGTCACCTCGGTGATGAAGTCCTTGGTGATGGGATTCACCAGGGACGCGGCCTCCAGGTCCAGCATCACCTCGATGCCGGAGGACTCCTCCCGCACCTGGAGTCCCAGCTCCCGTAACCGAGCGGTGTCCATCAGGCCCCTTTGAACGTTTCGCGGGCGATGATGGTGCGCTGGATCTCGCTCGTGCCCTCGCCAATCTCACAGAGCTTGGCGTCGCGCAGGTAGCGCTCCACGGGGAACTCGCGCGTGTAGCCGTAGCCGCCATGGATCTGCACGGCCTTGTTGCAGCCGCGCATGGCCGCCTCGGAGGCGAACAGCTTCGCCATGGAGGCCTCCTCCGAATACGGCTGCCCCGCATCCGCGAGCCGCGCCGCGCGGTGCACCAGCAGGCGCGCCGCCTCCAGCTCCGTCTTCATGTCCGCCATCATCCAGCGCAGGCCCTGGAACTCGCTGATGGGCTGGCCGAACGCGGAGCGGTCCTTCGAGTACGCCACCGACTCCTCCAGCGCCCCGCGAAGCAGGCCCACCGACAGCGCGCCAATGGTGATGCGGCCCTTGTCGAGGATCTTCAGCGTGTCGATGAAGCCCCGGTCCAGCTCGCCGACGATGGCGTCGTCGCCCAGCTCCACGTTCTCCAGGATGAGCTCCGCCGTGTCCGAGGAGCGCATGCCCAGCTTCCCGTGGATGGCGCGCTGGCTGAAGCCCGGCACGCCCTTCTCCAGCACGAAGGCGGTGATGCCCTTCTGGCGCTTCTCCGGCGACGTGAGCGCGAGCACCACGAACACGTCACCCACCGTGCCCTGGGTGATGAACATCTTGGTGCCGTTGAGCACCCACTTGTCGCCCTTGCGGACGGCGGTGGTGCGCATGCCGGACGCGTCGGAGCCGGATCCCGGCTCGGTGAGGCCCCACGCCCCCAGCCACTCGCCGGTGGCGAGCTTGGGCAGGTAGCGCTGGTGCTGCGCCTTGTTGCCGAAGACGCGCACGTGGCTGGTGCCCAGGCCGTTGTGGCTGGCCACCGTGAGGGCGAGCGAGCCATCGTAGCGGGCGATCTCCTCCACGGCCACCGCCACGGCGAGCGAGTCCATGGCCGCGCCGCCGTACTCCTCGGTGACGAGCATGCCCAGCACGCCCAACTGGCCCAGCTCCTTGACCACCTCCATGGGGAACTTCTCGTCCTTGTCCCACTCGCGCGCGTACGGCTTCACGCGGCGTTCGCAGAATTCACGGAGGGAGGCCTGGAGGGCGCGGTGGCTGTCGGGAAGTTCGAAGTCCATGGTCGGGCGGGGAATCTAGCTCAGGTGGGGACGACTCAAACGGGATACACACCGTGCTTCTTTTCGGCACGGGGCTGGAAGCGCTCCGCATACAGCGAATAACGCTGCAACAGCTCGCCGCGCAGGGAGTCCCCCGGAATCACCGCGTCGATGATGAGCTCGCTGGCCAGCTTGTAGATGTCCACGTCCTCCTTGTACTCGTCGCGCAACTTCTGGACGTAGGCCGGCCGCTCGGCCTCCGGCAGCTCCTGGATCTTGTTGAAGTAGACGGCGTTCACCGCCGCCTCCGGGCCCATCACGGCGATCATCGCCTGGGGCAGCGCCAGGGTGGCCTCCGGGGCGAAGCCGGGGCCGCTCATGGCGTAGAGGCCCGCGCCGTACGCCTTGCGCACCACCACGCAGATGCGCGGCACGCTGGCCTCCGACACCGCGGAGATCATCTTCGCGCCCGCGCGGATGATGCCCGCCCGCTCCACCTTGGTGCCGATCATGAAGCCCGGCACGTCCGCCAGGTACAGGAGCGGGATGTTGAACGCGTCGCACAGCCAGATGAACCGGGCCGCCTTGTCCGCGCTGTCCACGAACAGCACGCCGCCCTTGTACTTGGGCTGGTTGGCCACGATGCCCACCGGCTGACCGCCGATGCGCGCAAGGCCGGTGATGAGCTCCTGGGCGAAGAGCCTCTTCACCTCGAACCAGCTGCCCTCGTCGATGAGCTCCGTGATGAGCGCATGCATGTCGAAGGGTTTGTTCTGATCCGGCGGGATGATCTCATCCACGCGCTTGCCGCTGTGCTTCGGGGCCTTCAGCTCCGCGCGCGGCGCGGGCTTGGTGAAGTTCTCCGGGAAGAACGCCAGGTACTGCTTGGCCGCGGCGATGGCCTCCTGCTCCGTCTTCACCAGCACGTCGCCTACGCCGGACACGGAGCAGTGCATCTTCGCGCCGCCCATCTCCTCCAGCGTGACCTTCTCGCCGATGACCATCTCCGCCATGCGCGGGCTGCCCAGGTACATGGACGCATTGCCGTCCACCATGATGACCAGGTCGCAGAACGCGGGGATGTACGCGCCACCTGCGGCGGACGGGCCGAAGAGCAGGCAGATTTGGGGCACCACGCCCGACAGGTGCACCTCGTTGTAGAAGATGCGACCCGCGCCCCGGCGGCCCGGGAACATGTCCACCTGGTCGGTGATGCGCGCGCCCGCGGAGTCCACCAGGTACAGCAGCGGACAGCGCGACGCCTTCGCCGTCTCCTGGATGCGGAGGATCTTCTCCACCGTGCGGGCGCCCCAGCTGCCGGCCTTCACCGTGGAGTCGTTGGCCATGATGGCCACGGTGCGGCCCGCGATGCGCCCGAGGCCCGTGATGACACCGTCGGAGGGCAGGTCCGCGTCCAGGTTGTTGGCGAGCTTGCCGTCCTCCACGAACGAGTCCGCGTCCACGAGCAAGCGGATGCGCTCGCGGGCAAAGAGCTTGCCGGCCTCGGCGTTCTTCGCGTGGTACTTCGGCGCACCACCCTTCTCCACCTGGGCGATCGTCTCGAGCAGCTTCGGGTCGTAGGACATGGCCCGGGCCACATACCAAAAACCCCCTGGCCTGGCTGCCTTCTTGCCGTGGGTCCTACCTGACGTGCCGTCCAGCGGACGACGCAAGGGGCCACGGTGAAGCACACCGGGGGCTGGCACCTGGGGCTTCCCTGCCTACCTTCATGTTGCACGAGGGGGGTGCACCCAGGCGGGCCACCCCACCCCGTGATTCATACCGGCCCAGGAGGGACCCATGTTCGGAGTGAGGAAGAAGACGTGGCAGGCGAAGGCTCTGGCCAAGAGCAAGCTCTACCGCCAGTTCCTGGCGCACCAGCTGCTCGACCAGGTTCCCGAGTACGCGGACCTCGCTTCGAAGAAGGCCCGGAAGTCCTGGGACAACTTCGATGCCGACGACGCGCTGCGGTATGTGGGATTGCGGACGTACAAGCCGGTGAGCTCGGGCCTGGGCGGCATTGGTGCGTTCCTGCTGGGCGCCGCCGCGGGCAGCGTCGTGGCGCTGCTGCTGGCGCCGCGTCCTGGCACCGAGCTGCGCACCACCGTCAAGGACAAGGCGATGGGCTACATCAACAAGCAGGGCGTGAACATCGGCGGCGAGAAGACGGCCAGCGCCTAGCGTCCAGGTCCAACGTGATGGGCGATGAGCCCATGCGTCCGAGCGCTCCGCCGTCGTGATGGGTGAGGCACCCGTCACCTCGCGCCGGGCCGCATCGCGAAGCAGGTGTCAGGGGCGGAAGGTTCGCGGGCGACCGCGGTCTTGCCGCCCCTGTCGCTTTCGTGGGGCTCAGCGGCCTTTATAGACAGGAGGACGCTTCTCCGCGAAGGCGCGGAGCCCTTCCAGCCGGTCCTCGGTCTTGAGCACCTCTTCGTACTTCTTGAGCTCCAGCGCGAGCGCATCGTCCAGCTCCAGGCCCGTGCCCTCGTCGATGGCGTGCTTCGCCGTGGCCACCGCCACGGGTGCGTTCTCCACCACGGCCTCCGCGAGCTGGAAGGCGACCTGGAGCAGGTGCCCTTCGGGGGCCAGCCGGTTGACCAGGCCGATGCTGAAGGCCTCCGCCGCGTTGACGCGCCGGGCGGTGAGGATGAGGTCCTTCGCGCGCCCCGGACCGATGAGCCGCGCCAGCCGCTGGGTGCCGCCGCCGCCGGGGATGATGCCCAGCTTCACCTCGGTGAGGCCCAGCTCCGTGGCCGGAGAGGCGACGCGCAGGTCGCACGCCAGGGCCAGCTCCGTGCCGCCGCCGAAGGCCGCGCCGTTGATGGCGGCGATGAAGACGCAGTCGCTCTTTTCAATCGAGCGGAAGGCGTTGCGCAGGCCGTCCAGGAAGGCGCGCACCTCGGGCTCCGCCATGCCGGCGCGCTCCTTGAGGTCCGCGCCGGCGCAGAAGGCCTTGTCGCCCGCGCCGGTGATGATGACCGCGCGCACGTCGCGATTGCCGGACACGCGGGCCACGAGCTGGCCCAGTTCCTGGAGCATGGCGCGGCTGATGGCGTTGCGGCGGCTCTCCCCGTCGATGGTCCAGATCTCGATGGCGCCGCGGGCGTCGACCTTGAACTCCGGCATCTTCGCTCCCCGTGTCGGGCCGCATGGGGCGGCCCGCGTGAATGGCGCGCAGCCTGTGACGGGTTCTCCAGTCTGGCAAGCCGTAAACGGATAGGATTTCACCCATGCCTTCGTGCCCTCCGACGAAACGCCCGTGGCAATGGTCGCCTGGGTTGCGCACCGTCCTCGCCCTGCTCGTGCTGGCCCTGCCCCTGGTGGCCCTGGCGCGTGGTGGCGGGGGCGAGCACTACACCTCCGGGCGTGATCGCGGCGGGGGCGGAGGTGGCGACGGCCTGCCCCTCTGGCTGCTCTTCGACCTGGTGCGGATGATCTTCCTGTACCCGAAGGTCACCCTGCCCCTGCTCCTCATCGGCGGCGTGCTGTACTGGCTCTACAAGCGCAACCTGCACCCCACCGCCACCACGCAGCGCGCGTTGGATCAACGCGAGGCGGAGGTGCGCACGCAGGTATCCGGCCGCGACGTGCAGGGCTGGGTCAACGCACTGAAGCTCAAGGACCCGTCGTTTGAAATCCAGCCCACGCTGGACAAGGTGCGCTGGCTCTTCCTGGAGCTGCAGAAGTCGTGGTTCCGCCGCGACATGACGCCCGTGCGCCCCTTCCTGTCGGATGCGACGTGGCAGCGCTTCAACGTGCAGCTCCAGCTCATGAAGGCCCAGGGCGTGCGTGACGCGCTGGCGGACATCAACGTGGAGGACGTGCAGCTCATCGGGCTGCACCAGACGAACTGGTACGACAGCATCCACGTGCGCGTGCGCGCCAGCATCCGCGACACGGACGTGCCCGCGGACCAGACGGACGCGCAGGCCATGGCCGCCGCGAAGAAGGTGGCGGCGGAGTCCTTCACGGAGGTGTGGACCTTCGTGCGCAAGCCCGGCGCGCAGACGCGCATCGGCGAGGACCTGTTCCAGGGCAAGTGCCCCAACTGCGGCGCCCCGTACAAGGGCGGCGCGTCCAACACCTGCGAGTTCTGCAACGCGGTGGTGAACTCCGGCAACTACGACTGGACGCTCGCGGAGATTACGCAAGGTGTGGAGCACGTGCGCCACCACAAGCAGGTGGACGGCCTGATGCAGGCCCGCGCGGACGACCCGGCGCTGAACCTGGAGATGCTGGAGGACCGCGCGTCGCTGCTGTTCTGGAAGTGGATCGACGCGCAGAGCCGCAACGAGACGCAGCGCCTGTCCAAGGTCGCCAACGCGGAGGTCATCACCCGGCTGTCCTCGGAGCTGGAGGAGCTGGGCAAGCGCGGCCGCCGGCGCGTCTTCCTGGAGTGCGCGGTGGGCGCGGTGGATGTGCGCGCGCTGGAGGTGCACCCGGAGTCGTTCGACGAGGCGCAGGTGGAGCTCCGCTGGAGCGCGCGCATGGGCATTGGTCCCGTGAACGAGCGGCCTCCCAGCCTCCCCACCGTGCCGCAGCGCTGGGTCTTCACGCTGGTGCGCCGCCATGGCGCGAAGACGAACACCGACACCGGCATGTCCACGGACCGCTGCCCGCAGTGCAACGCGCCCCTCACCAACAGCGGCGCCAACACCTGCGAGTTCTGCGGCACGGTGCTGGGCAACGGCGAGCGGGACTGGGTGCTCGCGTCCGCCCTCCCCTTCGAGTCCTGGAACGTGCGGCAGGATCAGCGTCACTCGGCCGCGTCGGCCCGTCGCCAGCAGGCGCGCGAGGAGACGCGTGGCGCCGTGGTGGCCCCCGTCGACGGCGACCGGGTGATGACGGACCAGAAGGAGCGCGAGCGGCTGCTCTACATGATGGCCTCCATCGCCGCCGCCGACGGAGAGGTCTCCAACGCCGAGCGCCGCCTGCTCAAGCTGTGCGCGGAGCGCTGGAGCGTGTCCTGGGCCAACGTGGAGATGGCGCTCAACGCCGGACCCCAGCTCTTCGAGCGACTGGTACCTCGCGGCAGCCCGGAGGCGGAGGTGTTCCTGCGCCACATCGTGGAGATGGCGCTGGTGGACGGCCGCATCGACCGCAAGGAGCGCAAGATGCTGGAGATCGCCGCCCAGCACCTGGGCCTCGAAGCCCAGCTGCCGGCGATGCTCGGGGACCACTAGGAGCGGGAGTTCGCCGCCCTGCACCTGGGCGGCTGTCGGCGATGCTGGGGCCCCCGGAAACGCGGGGCCCCCGGTGGATCAGGTCTGCGCGCGGCGGGAGGACTTCTTTTCCCGTTCGCCCAGCGCGGCCTGGAGGTACTTGCCCGCGAGCTTCCGTCCAATCAGCTCCTGGGCGATCTCCCCGGCCTCCACCAACTTGTCCAGGTCGATGCCGGTGTCCACGCCCATGCCGTGCAGCATGAACACCGCGTCCTCGGAGGCCAGGTTGCCCGCGGCGCCCGGGGCATAGGGACATCCGCCCAGCCCGCCGATGCTCGTGTCGAACGTGGTGACGCCCGCGGACAGGCCCACGAGCGCGTTCGCGAGCGCGGTGCCTCGCGTGTCGTGCAGGTGCAGGGCCAGGGTGTCCACAGGCATGTGCTGCAACAGCGCGCCCAGGATTTCGTCCGTCTGCCGGGGCGTGCCCACGCCAATCGTGTCGCCCAGGCTGAGTTGGTAGATGCCCGCGTCCACGAGCTGACGGCAGATGTCCACCACGCGCTCCACCGGGACGTGGCCCTCGTAGGGGCAGCCCCACACGGTGGACAGGTAGCCGCGCACGCGCATGCCGCCCTTGCGGGCCGCGGCGGTGACTTCCTTCGCGCCGGCCAGGGCCTCCGCGATGGTCTTGTTGATGTTCTTCTTGGAGTGGGCCTCCGACGCGGAGATGAACACCGCGGCCTCCTCCAGGCCCGCCGCCTGCGCGCGCTCCAGGCCCTTCAGGTTGGGCACCAGCGCGGAGAAGACGACGCCCGGACGGCGGCCCACCTGCTTGAGCAATTCCTCCGCGTCCGCGAGCTGGGGGATCCACTTGGGTGACACGAAAGAGGTCACCTCGATGCGCTTCTCCCCCGCCGCGACCAGGGCGTTGATCAGCCGCGCCTTGTCCCGGGTGGGCAGCGTCCTCAGTTCGTTCTGGAGGCCGTCGCGGGGACCGACCTCATACACGTCGACCTTCCGGGGCAGTTGCCCCAACAGGCCGACCCGCGTTCGCGCTGGTTCTTTCGGATCCACTTGGACGTGTCCTGGGCGCGGTATGCGGGCCTGCTTCAGCCCTGCCGGAGCCCTGCTCCCACGATGAGGTCGGTCGAGTCGGGTGTCATCGGCCCGGCATCCAGGCCTCCGTGCACCCACGCCATCGAAAAGCCCGTGCTTTCCAACAGCCCCCTGAGTTCCGCAAGAGGATAGTAACGAATGGCGTACGCCGCCCGCAGCACGCGTCCCTCCGGCAACGTCAATTGACGCTGCCCCACATCCCGTCCACGCGTCGCGTCGAAGCGGCTCTCCTCCTCCAGGAGACTCCCATCCGGTAACCGCTGGCTGAAGGCCGCGCCCGGAGATTGCGCCAGCCGCTCGTAGGGCACCGTCTGGAAGACGAGCAATCCCCCGGGCCGCAGCACCCGCGCCACCTCGCGCAGCACCTGGACGTGCTCCGCGTCCGAGAAGGCGAAGAGTGTCGAATACCAGGCGTATGCGCCCCCCAGCGTTCCGGCCTGGAAGGGCAGCGCCCGCAGGTCGCCCCGCACCACCGGGAAGCCCGGCCGGCGCAGGCGCAGTGACAGCGGATCCCTCTCCAGGCCCACCACCCGCCCGGCCAGGGCCCCTGACGCGTTGAGCCGCGCCGCGTGCCGGCCGTGGCCACAGCCCAGGTCCACCACCGGCCCCTCCACGTCCGCGAACGCCCGGGACAGGTACTCCGCTTCCCGGGCCGTCACCTCCTCGGAGAGGAACGGCAGCGTGCTGCGCAGGTACAGCTCCCCGAAGAAGTCGTCGGACACGCGAGGCTCAGCGCTTCGCCGAAGCAAGCCCCGGCAGCTTCGCGCGCAGCCTCCGCGCGGCCTCGTCGAGCACCCCTTCCGTCTTGCAGAAGGCGAAGCGCGCGAAGCGCTGGCCCAGGTGCCGGTGCTCCGGGCCGTAGAAGACGCTGGGGGGGATGGCCGCCACGCCCACCTGCGTCACCAGGTGCCGGCAGAAGGCCACGTCGTCCTCGAAGCCGTAGCCGGAGATGTCCGCGAGGATGAAGTAGCTGCCTTCGGGCGCGAACGCGGTGAGGCCCGCCGCGCGCAGGCCCGTGAGCAGCCGTTCGCGCTTCTCCGTGTAGAGCGCCGTCAGCTCCTGGAAGTACTCGTCCGGCATCCGCAGCCCGGCGGCCATGGCCACCTGGAACGGCGACGCGGTGGCGAAGGTGACGAACTGGTGCGCGCGCTGCACCGCGTCCCGCAGCGGCGGCGGCGCGATGATCCATCCAATCTTCCACCCGGTGAGGCTGAAGGACTTGCCCGCGCTGCTCACCGTCACCGTGCGGTCCGCGAGCACCGGCACCGTGGCGGCCCGGATGTGGCGCGCGGGGGCGAAGACGATGTGCTCGTAGACTTCATCCGACAGCACCTTCGCGTCGTGTTCCGCGCAGAGGTTGCCCAGGAACTCCAGCTCCTCGAGGGTGAAGACCTTGCCCGTGGGGTTGTGGGGCGTGTTGAGGATGAGCAGCCGCGTGCGCGGGCCGAAGGCCGCCTTCACCTCGTCCCGGTCGAACCACCACGCGGTGTGCTCCGCGTCCGGCGGGCGCAGGGGCACGTAGCGCGGCGTGGCGCCGACGAAGGCGATGCTCGCATCGTAGGAGTCGTAGAACGGCTCGAAGACCACGACCTCGTCGCCCGGATCCACGAGGCCCAGGAGGACATCGAGGATGGCCTCGGTCGCGCCGCTGGTGACGGACACCATGGTGTCCGGATCCACGGTGTGGCCGTAGAAGCGCTCCGAGTGCTCCGCGATGGCGTCGCGCAGCACCTTGGCGCCCACGCCGGGGGCGTACTGGTTGATGCCATCCTGGATGGCTTCCCATGCGGCCAGCTTGACGTCGTCCGGCCCGTCGAAGTCGGGGAACCCCTGCCCCAGGTTCACGGCCTGGTGCTTCAGCGCCAGCGCGCTGAACTCGGAGAAGACGGTGGTGCCGAAGCGGGAGACGCGCTGCGAGTGGACGGGCCGGGGGGACATGGGGCGGGCCTCAGAGAAAGGCGCCAGCGCACGTCCTCCCCGACCGCGGGGCAACCGGCTGGCGGTTCAGGGCCTGACGATAGCGTCCACGGGCACGGAGCGCGCGTTCTGTTCCACCGCGCGCTGCCGGGCCGCCCGGGACAGCGCCAGCGCCAGCCCCGTCACCACCAGCACCAGCGGCACCGCGCACACCAGGTCGATGGTGTAGTGGAAGCGCCCCGACAGCGTCGCGAAGATGAGCCCCAGGCCGGGGAACAGCATCACCCAGAAGAAGCGCCGCGCGAACCGGAACGCGTAGAAGAGCACCACCAGCGCCACCCCGGTGTGCCCGGACGGGAAGCAGTCCCGGGTGTACACCGGCCCGCGCATCATCGACTCCAGCAGCGGCGTGAGCACCCACCCGCGCAGCCCGCCGTCGAACGCACCGACGAGGAAGTAGCGCGGGCCCACCGCGGGCACCAGCGAGTACGCCGCGTAGTTGAAGCTCAAGAGCAGGCCCAGGCCCAGCAGGAATTCGTCGAAGCCCGGCGAGGGCCCCCGGGCTCGCGCGTACAGGAAGACGCCCAGCAGCAGCGGCCAGATGAAGTGGCCGTAGTAGCAGAGCATCAGCACGTCGTTGGCCCAGGGCGGCACCACATGCGACAGCGACACCGACGCCTGGAAGCCGAAGAGGCGCTGGTCCACGGCGATGAGCTGGGCGTCCTTCACCAGCGGGTTCATCCAGTCCACGATGGGGCCCAACCACCCGTGCGACAGGGCCGACACGGGCAGCAGCCAGAAGTCCGCCGCGATGGCGATGAGCGACTGGCGCGGGAAGCGCGCCTCCAGCAGGCGCAGCAGGGCCAACCCCAGCGCCATCGAACCGAACAGGCAGGCGCTGCGCAGGGAGTTCGGCGCCCAACGAGCCGGGCCCACGCACACCAGGGCCGCCACCGAACAGGCGGCCATGAGGACGATGTCCACCTGACGGAAGCGCACGAGCGCCTCCTCGGATGGATACCGGGACCGGAGACGGGCTTGGGGCCGCACGCGACCCTCGCTGAAAGACCAGATGTTCACGCCGATTTGCGCTCCCCCGGCGATTCGGCCGACAGCTCGCCGGCTCCCCCGAGATTGAGGCTCCGCACCATTGCCCCTGCTTCGGGCACCACCGCGGACCGCCGCCCCTTCCACCGCTCCAGCAGCGCCAGCATGGCCGGGAAGAACACCGTCGTCCCCAGAAAGGTGGACACGACCCCCAGCAGCGCAATCTGCCCGATGCTCCGCAAGCCCTGGTGGTTGGCCACCAGCAGCGCTCCGTAGCCCGCCGCGTTGGACAGGGTGGCCACCACCGCCGCGAAGCCGGTGTTGCGCACCACGCGGCCCAGCGACCCGGGGCCCTCTTCCTCGTACCGGTGGAACAGGTGCACCGAGTTGTCCACCGCGATGGCCAGCAGGTTGGGCAGCACCACCGCGTTGATGAAGTTGAGCTGCACGTCGAAGAGATACATCCCGCCCGCCAGACAGGTCATCCCCAGGAACAGCGGGCCCGCCACCAGCAGCGCCTTCTTGAAGCTGCGCAGGCTGATCAGGATGACCCCGAACACCACCGCCGCCGCCGCCCAGAGGATGAACGGACCATCCCCCTGGACCAGGGCGAAGATGCGCGCCGCGATGCGATTGCTGTCCAGCACCGCCAGGTCGACGCCCTTCTCCTTCGCCCCCGCGATCACCTCGTTCAACTGCGCCGCCCAGCGGTTCAGGTCCTGCGTGTCGTAGTTGGACACCGACGGGAACAGCAGCAGGAACATGCCCTTGCCATCCAGCGCCTCGAACCGGCGGCGCGCTTCCGGCGGCACCTGCTCCAGGCCGTAGGGCTTCGCGTCCACCATGTCCCGGAACTCCCGCACCCGGGCGTCGGCCTGCGCGGACTTCGGCAGCCCGTCCAGCTGCGCGCGGATGAGGTCCAGCTCCGCCGCGTGGCCCTCCACGTCCGAAGGCACCAGGTCGCTCAGGGACGCGGTGCGCAGGAACACGGAGTCCGCGCCGTTCTTCGCCTTCACCTGGGCGATGACGGCCTCCACCTGCCGCACCTGCTCCAGCGAATCCACCGCGAGGATGGCCGGGTTGAGCGGCGCGCCAATCTGCTGCGTGATGTGGTCATCCAGCCGCGACGCCGGCGAATCGCCCTTCAGGTTGCGCAGGTTCGTTTCGAAGCCCAACTGGGGCGCGATCCGCACCGAGTACGCGGCGAAGCCCACCACCAGCAGCGCGATGGCGGTGATGAGCCCCGTGGGCCAGCGGCGCCACTGCTTCTGGGGCACGGCCGGCGCGGCGGGCGGCGCGGCCACGGACGCCGCGGCCTGCGCCGACTCCTTGCGGAAGGGCCGGATGCGCTCCGCGATGGCGAGCAGCGACGGGCCCAGCGCGTACGCGGACAGCACCGCCATCAGCACGCCAATGCCCGCGAGCAGGCCGAACTGCTGGAACGCATGGAACTGCGCCAGCATCAGCACGAAGAACGCCGCCGCGTTGGTGAAGGCGGACGTGAGGGCGCCGCTGAAGGTGCCTCGCACCGTGGCCGCCAGCGCCTCGCGCACCCCGTGTCGCTCCCGCTCCTCCCAGTAGCGCATCGCCAGGTGCACCCCGTATTCGATGCCCAGGCCGATGAGGATGGCGACGAGGAAGCCCGTGACGATGTTGAGGTGCCCGATGGCGCCCTGCGCGAACGCGAACGTCAGCACCAGCCCCACCACCACCGGCACGCCCACCACCGCCAGCGCCGACACGCGCCGCGTCGCCAGCAGGATGAGCCCCACCGCGATGAGCGCGGACAACAGGCCCGCGTTCGACAGATCGCGGCGCATCACCGCGTCCTCTTCGATGCGGTTCTGGAAGTTGCCCGTCGCCTCCAGCTTCACGCCGGGGGCCTGCTCCGCCGCGAGCTGGCGGCCGGTCTCCAGCGCCTTCGCCACGAAGCGCCGAGCGAACTCCAGGTCCCCCGCCGTCCCCGACGGCTTGATCATCAGGTAGACCTCCGAGCCGTCCTTGCTGGCCAGCGTCTCCGGCACCGCCGTGTCCGGCGTGTGCTTGCGGGCGATCTCCTCGAAGGTCGGCGGCGCTGCTTCCGCGTCCAGGTCCACGAACAGCGGGCTCGCGCGCTCCTTCTCGTAGCGGACGCGCGCCTCCAGGTCCTTGCGCAGCGCGGCCACCTGCTCCGTGGGCAGCAGCAGCAAGCCGTGGCGGCGGAAGAAGCCCACGTCGTAGTGGTGCTCGACGTAGCGGACCTCCGGCAGGGCCTCCAGACGCTTCTGAAGTTCAGCGGCGTAGGTTTTCAGGGCCTGCGGTGTTCCACCCTTCGCCATGATGACGAGGTACCCGTCCCCACCCGCCTTCTCTGACACGCGTGTCAGATCCCGGACCTCCGGGGCCCCCTCCGGGAGCAGCTCCACGAAGGACCCTCGGAACTCCAACCGCGACGCGAAGAGGCCCGCGGCGACTGTCACCAGGGCAACAGCGAGCAGCACGTGCCAGGGCCGCGACATCGCCGCCCCGATGAAACCGTCAAACCACCGCTGTCGTCGCGTCTGGGACACCGTCTGCTCCTCTGATGCGTGCCGGCGAAGCAAGAAGCCGGCCACAAGCAAGGCCCCCAAAACAGATGGCCCCTCGGAACCCATTCCCCGTGTGGACCCGTGTGTGCTCCAAGTGCAGGAGCATTCACTGGCGGACAGGCGACCGGAGGCGCGGCGTGCCACCGAAGAGGCCTTACTGTCAAGGCGCGGCCTGACACAGATGCCCCACGCGGCGTGCGAGGGAACCGTCCCTGCCTTGACAGTGTGGATTTCCCTCTTTATTCACCCCCACGCGTCGTCCCCAGGGTGGTCACGCGCGCCGGGCGGTCCGAAAACGGAGCGAGCCCTGCATCTAGAGAGCGGCTCGGATCACCCCCCGACGCGTAAGAAAGACCACCATGAGCGACGTTTTCGACAAGTGCCGTACCTGGAAGGACTACCGCATCGCCAAGGCCACCGGCCTGTATCCGTACTTCCGGGCGATCGAAGCGTCGCATGGCTCCACGGAGGTGGAGATCGAAGGTCGCCGGGTCATCATGGTGGGCTCGAACAACTACCTGGGCCTGGCCGCGGATCCGCGCGTGAAGGAAGCGGCCATCAAGGCCACGGAGAAGTTCGGCACCACGTGCTCCGGATCGCGCCTGCTCAACGGCACGCTCGCGCTGCATGAAGAGCTGGAAGCGCGGCTGGCCAAGTTCCTCAACCGCGAGTCGGCCATCGTCATCTCCACCGGCTTCCAGACGAACCTGGCGCTCGCGTCCATCCTCGGCCGCCACGACATCGTCTTCAGCGACCGCCAGAACCACGCCTCGCTGGTGGACGGCGTACGCCTGTCGTTCGCGACGGAGCGCAAGTTCCGCCACAACGACATGGAGCACCTGGAGCAGCTCCTGGCCGCGGCGGAGCCGGGCGCCGGGAAGATCATCGTCACGGACGGCGTGTTCTCCATGGAGGGCGACGTCTGCAACCTGCCCCGCATCGTGGAGCTGTCCAAGCAGTACAACGCCCGCGTGATGACGGATGACGCGCACGCCATGGGAGTCCTGGGCGAGCTGGGCCGCGGCACCTCCGAATACTTCGGCCTGGAGAAGGACGTCGACCTCGTCATGGGGACGTTCTCCAAGAGCTTCGCGTCGCTGGGCGGCGTGCTCGCGGGTCCGTTCGACGTCATCAACTACATCCGCCACAAGGCCCGTTCGGTCATCTTCTCCGCGTCCATGACGCCCGCGTCCATCGCGGCGGCGCTCAAGGCGACGGAGATCATCGAGGCGGAGCCGGAGCGCCGCGCGCGCCTCCTGGACATCGCGGAGAAGATGCACAACGGCTTCCGCGCCATGGGCTTCGACACGGGCGTGTCGGTGACGCCGGTGGTGCCGGTGCACATTGGCGATCAGGTGAAGTGCTTCCGCTTCTGGCGCGCGCTGCACGAGGCGGGCGTGTTCGCGAACCCCGTCATTCCCCCGGCGGTGGAGGCGGGCCACGCGCTCATCCGCACCAGCTACATGGCCACGCACACGGACGCGCAGTTGGATCAGGTGCTGGACACCTTCGAGAAGATCGGCCGCAAGCTGAACGTCATCCCGGAGACGCGCCCCACGGTGTACGAGCCGGTGCAGATCGCCCGGCCGGGCGCGGGCGTGCGCGGCAACAAGGCGAGCGAGACGTGGGCCGCGGGTTCCGCGGGCCTGCTCGCGGACAAGGGCTTCTCGCTGGAGCAGCTGTCGCGCATGTCGTCGCGAGAGATGGCGGGCAAGTTCTTCGACGCGGTGGAGCAGCTCACCTGGCGCGCGGCGAACCTCCAGCCGGAGGACCTGCGCCGGCTGGGCGGCGCGCCCAAGAAGCTCTGGGAGAAGCGCAGCGAGCTGGGGGGCCTGCTGCTGGAGAAGGGCGCCCACCTGTTCATGCGCAACGGCGACGGTTCCTCCGACGGCAACCCGGCCGAAAGGAACTGAGCTTTCCTCATGGCCCACCCCGCCGAGCACGACGTCGCCTCCCCCAGCCTTTCCCCCATGCCCACGGACGTGCAGGTGACGCCCGTGCGCGGCGCGGCCGACCGGACGGCCTTCATCCGGCTGCCGTACGCCCTCTACCGTGACGACCCGAACTGGGTCCCGCCGCTGGAGATGGAGCGCAGGGACTTCCTGGACCCGAAGAAGAACCCCTTCTTCGACTACGCGGAGGTGGAGTTGTTCCTCGCGCGGCGTGGGACGGAGGTGGTGGGCCGCGTGGCCGCCATCAAGAACCCGCGTCACATGGAGGTCCACGGCACGAAGGAGGGCTTCTTCGGCCTCTTCGAGTGCGTGAACGACGCAGGCGTCGCCCGGGGCCTGCTGGACGCCGCCAGCGCGTGGCTGAAGGCGCGCGGCATCGACCGGGTGCTGGGGCCGGCCAACTTCTCCTCCAACCAGGACTGGGGCCTGCTCGTGGAGGGCTACGACACGCCCCCCGCGCTGATGATGCCGTACAACCCCACGTACTACCTGGGGCTCCTGGAGACGTGCGGCTTCACCAAGGCGAAGGACCTGTGGGCCTTCGAGCTGTCCTCGTCCGCGGAGCCGCCGGAGAAGGTGGCGCGCATCGCGGAGAAGATCCGTCAGCGCGAGGGCGTCACCGTGCGTCCCGTGAACCTGAAGGACTTCCCCGCGGAGGTCGCCCGCATCAAGGAGATCTACAACTCCGCCTGGGAGAAGAACTGGGGCTTCATCCCGTTCACCGAGCGCGAGTTCGACCACATGGCCAAGGAGATGAAGGCCATCGTGCGTCCGGAGCTGGTGCTCATCGCGGAGGTGAAGGGAGAGCCCGTCGCCTTCTCCATGACGCTGCCGGACGCCAACCCGGCCTTCAAGGCCGCCAACGGGCGCCTCACCACGTTCGGCCTGCCCATTGGCCTGGCGAAGCTGGTGCTGGCGTCGCGGCGCCTCAAGCGGCTGCGCCTGCTCACGCTGGGCATCAAGGAGGGCTACCGGCGCCGCGGCCTGGACGCCATCCTGTACCTGGACACGCTGCGCACCGCGAAGGCGCTGGGCTACACGGGTGGGGAGATCTCCTGGACGCTGGAGGACAACCACCTGGTCAACCGCGCCATTGAATCCATGGGCGGCCAGCGCTCCAAGACGTACCGCGTGTTCCAGCGGCCCGTCTGAGCACGGCCCTTCCGTAGGACGCTTCCGCCCGGGCTCGCGGCCCGGACGGAAGGCACCGCCCTCCCCTGCTACTTCGGCATCGGGGGCGCGGCGCCCGTGGTGCCGGCGGCGGTGTCCTTCACCGACGCGGCGCTGGTGTTGGCGTTCTCCTTCTCCAACTGGGCGCGCTTGGACTTCAGCGTCGACAGCAGACCATCGAAGCCCTTCGTCTGGAGGATCTTCCGGAACTGGCCGCTGTACGTGTCCACGAGCGAGACCTCGTCCGTCACGACGTCATAGATGCGCCAGTCCGTCTTGGCGGAGGTGCGGTAGAGCTTGTAGTCCACGGGCACCGGGTCCGACTTCACGGTGAGCTTCGTGTCGACCGTGGCCTCGTTCCCCTGCACGCTCTCCTTGCCGTAGGCGACCTCCGCCTTGGCCTGCCCGATGGCCTTCTGGGCGTACGAGGCGCGCAGCAGGCCCGTCATGGTGTCGGTGAACTCCTTGCGCTGGGTGGCGGTGAGGCCCGCCCAGGCCTTCTCGCCCATGGCGCGCTTGGCGAGCTCCCCGAAGTCGACGAACTTCTCCACGACGGACGCGAGCGACTGGACGGTGGCGCCCGGCGCATTGGCGGCCTTCTGGACGTCCGCGTTGCCCGACTTCACGACATTGAGCGGAGTCACGGGCGCGGCGGCGAGCAGCGTGGCGGCAAGCAGGGAAGCAATCATTTTGATGAAGCTCCGGGTTGTAGGACGCGTGAAACGACGCGAGAGAGGACTGGCGGCCTGGAAGGGTTATTCATCCGAGGCCGGGACGGCACCCGTCACGCGTGCCAGGGACGCCATCCCCACGCGCACATCGAACCAGCTCTTGCCCCGCTCCGCCGACGCCTGGGCCAGCGCGGTGAAGGAATCCACCAGCTCGCGGGTGTCGCCGGTGCCCAGGTCGAACGCGGCATAGGCGGCCGTGGCCCAGCGCTTCGCGTTCTTCTCCGCCTCCGTGAAGGACTTCGCCCGCGAATAGGCCGCGACGAGCTGGCTCTGCACCTGCGTGACTTCCAACTGGATGCCGGCCTTGAGCGTCTGTTCCTGCGCGCGCAGCTTGTCCAGCTCCGCGCGGGCCTGCTCCAACTGCGCGTCCTTGATGGGGATGTCGAAGGTGCCGCGCACCACGAGGCCCAGCCCCACGGTCCGGTCGTTGTACGGGTCGTACGCGAATTGGCTGCGCTGGCGCGTGGCGCTGCTCGTCCAGCGGATGTCGTAGAAGCCCGCGAGGCCCAGGTCCGGGTAGTAGCTGCGCTCGCGGATGAGGACCTCCTGCTCGCGCGCGATGATGCCGGCGGAGATGGCCTTGAGCTCCGGACGGCGCTCGCTGGCCTGCTTCAGCGCGGTCTCCAGGTCGGGCACCGTCACGTCCTCGCGCAGCGGCAGCTCCTCCTCCACCACCTCCACCTGCTCATCCGGGGCGGCGCTGGCCAGCAGCCGGATGGCGGTGAGCGCGAACTGCTCCCCCTGCAGGGCGCTGGCGCGCTGGCCCTCCACGAGCTGACGGAAGTACCCCAGCTTGTACGTGTCCAGCTTCGCCACCTGATCCGAGTCCTCCTTGAGCAGCGCGTCGATGCGGTCCCCTGCGTCCTTGAGGCGCCTGGCCACATCCTCCAGTTGCTTCAGGCCGGTGCGCGCCAGTTGATAGCCGTAGTACGCCTGCGCGGCCTGGAAGCCGGCCTCCGCGCGCACGCGCTCACGCAACGCCGCGCCGACGATGGGGCCCTGCTCGCCCGCCTTCTCCAGCGCGGACAGCTTGCCGAACGTGTACAGCGGCAGCACCGCGTTGCCGGTGGAGAACACCGTCACGCCCACCTTGCCGAAGTTCCAGTCGCCCTCCAGCGACGCCTCCGTGGTGGGCGGGCCGCCCAGGCCGTCGTTGCGCGCCTCGGGGACGGGGCCGCCCGCGCCCAGGGTGATCTCGAACTTGGGAAACCACGCCCACTTCGCCTGCTGGTGCAGCGCCTGGAACTTGCGCAGCTCCGCGCTCGCCTCCGCCACGCGCGCGTCCTGGGTGCGTGCCAACTTCACCAACTGGGCCAGGGTGATGGGGCCCTTGGGCGGCTTCGTGCCGGCGACGGCTCCCGGCGCCTCTCCTGTCGCGGACGCACTGTCTCCGGGCGAACCGTTCTCGGGGACATCCCCGCCCGGAACGTCGGCTCCGGCTCCTGCGCCCGGCATGCGGCCGACACCGGGGACACCCGTGCCTGGGGCAGCCGTGGTGGGTGGGACGCCCGCGCCGGGTGGGGCCCCCGCGCCCGGCGTGCCCTGCATCGTCGTGGAGGTCTTCGGCGCGGAGGTGGTGGCGCTCTGCGCGGCGTTGCCGGCTTCGGCCGCCGGCCCCGCGTTCACCGGCGCCGGCCCGGGCGGCAGCATCGAACCGGTGCGCGCGGCAGGGTTGCCCGCGGAGGAGCCCGTTCCGGAAGCCCCAGGCGTGCCCGGCGTGCCCTGGCTTCCCGGGGCGACCGGCGAGGGAATGGTGGCGGGTGACAGGCTGCCGGGAGAGGGGGCCGCGGTGCCCGGAGCGCCCGTTCCCGGGGCGTTCGAGGGAGCGGTCGTGGGTGAGAGCTGCGCGCCCGAAACACCGCCCGTGAGCATCATTGCCACTGCGACGACCCTGCCGACGTCTCTGCCCATGCTGTGGTCCGCCTCGTGTGCGACGGGCATATCCGGAAGCCTGCGCCGGTGCAGCATTTCTGTGCACCGGTGCGCAGTGCCAGACGTCTGCTTCCGCCCAGTCCCGCCCGCACGAAGAGGTCCCGTAGCGCGCGTGACAATCCACGACATTCATTTCAGACAAAGCTTGGTCGGCGCGCGCGGGGATCGCAGAATCCCGCGCCGAGTTCGACGCCTTCCTTCAAGGAAATCCCCATGGCACACACCGACCGCGTCAAGCAGATCCTCTCCTGGTACCCCTCCGACAATCCCGGCACGCTGACGAATCTGGCGCGGCTGCTCAACAGCGGCACGCTGGCGGGCACGGGCAAGCTCGTCATCCTCCCGGTGGATCAGGGCTTCGAGCACGGCCCCGCGCGCTCCTTCGGTCCGAACCCGGCCGGATATGATCCGGACTACCACGCGCAGCTGGCCATCGAGTCGGGCTGCAACGCGTATGCGGCGCCGCTGGGCTTCCTGGAGGCCGTCGCCGGCAAGCTCCAGGGGGAGATTCCCCTCATCCTCAAAGTGAACAACTCCGACTCGCTGGCCAAGACGGCCGCGCCCATGTCCGCGGTGACGTCGTCCGTGAAGGACGCGGTGCGCCTGGGCTGCACGGCGGTGGGCTACACCATCTACCCGGGCTCGGCCGCCCGCAACGAGCAGTACGAGGACCTGCGCGACATCATCGCGGAGGCCAAGTCCTACGGCCTGCCCACCGTGCTCTGGGCCTACCCGCGCGGCGCCCTGTCCAAGGAGGGCGAGCTGGCCATCGACGTGGTGGCGTACGCGGCGCAGATCAGCGCGCAGCTGGGCGCGCACGTCATCAAGGTGAAGCCGCCCTCCGACTTCCTGGAGCAGCCCGAGGCGAAGAAGGCCTTCGAGAAGGCCAACATCCCCACCAAGACGCTGGCGGACCGCGTGCGCGAAGTCGTGCGCTCCGCGTTCAACGGCAAGCGCATCGTCATCTTCTCCGGCGGCGAGGCGAAGGAGACGTCGGCGCTCATCGACGACATCAAGCAGATCCACCAGGGTGGCGGCTTCGGCTCCATCATGGGCCGCAACGCGTTCCAGCGTCCGCACGGCGAGTCCGTGAAGCTGCTCAAGGACGTGATGAACGTCTTCGCCGGCAAGTAGGCGTCGTATCCGCGCCCCTCCCGACCTCGCCACGAGGTCCGGGAGGGGTGTCAGTCCGACGGGTGAGCGGCCCGGATTCAGGGCTCGAACCCGCAAAGCAAAAGGCCCGCGAGATTGCTCTCGCGGGCCTTTTCCATTTCAGAGTGGAGCCAACCGGGATCGAACCGGTGACCTCCTGAATGCCATTCAGGCGCTCTCCCAGCTGAGCTATGGCCCCTTCTTTTCTGCGTGCTGCCGGTACCGCTTGTGGGGAGCGGTTCCGCCCTGCGAAGGCGGCGCACTTCTACCGTTTCTTCGTTCCCGTTGCCACAACTGTTTGAGGCCTCGCGACACTTTTTGCGACCGGTGGCTTCGCCACCTTCAACCGCTCCGCGGCCTCTTCTCCTTCCCGGAGCAGATCCGTGAGCTGCGCGGCGTGATCCGAAGCCGCCTTCTCGGCCGCAGCGATGGACGCGAGGAACCGATCGAACCCCGGGGGGAGCGTCAGGCGGCCCTGCTGGATGCTCTGCCAGACGGCCTCACCGAGCTCCCGGTGGGTCTGTTCCTTCTTGTCCTTGAGGAAGGCGGCCTTGCCGTTGGCGCGCGCCAGCTCGGTGTTGCGCTCGACGGCCTCACGCAGCTTGGCGAGCTTGGACTCGGCCGCCTGGAAGGCCTCGTTGATCTGCCGCATCACTTCGGACTGCTTCGGGTCTGCTGCCACGGCTGTCACCCTCAGGAGAAGTCGTTCGTGCGTAACGTGACGGCTCGCCGACTGTCAACCCGGCTTGCGGACGAGGCGCGCGGCGAAGAAGCCACCACCGGGGACCTTGGGCGGCAGGGCGCGCAGGTACGGCCCGTCCACACCCGCCTGGAGCTCCGGGGCCCATCCCTCCCCCACCGACTCCAGCGCGAAGCCCGGATGCTTCGCGAGGAAGCCCTCCACCACCCGGTCGTTCTCCTCCGGCAGCACCGAGCACGTGGCGTAAACGATGCGCGCCCCGGGCTTCACCTTCGCGGCCACCTCCGCCAAGAGCGCGGACTGGGTGGTCTGGAACTCCTTGATGGCCTTGGCGGTGAGCTTCCACTTCTGATCCGGCTCGCGCGCCAGCGAACCCGTGCCGCTGCACGGCGCGTCCACCAGCACCACGTCCACCGCCTCCAGCGGCACCGGGTGCGGGAACGTCACCTGCTTGAGGCTGAACTCGCGCACCCGTTCGCGCGCATCCGCGAGCCGCCGCTTGGAGCGGTCTCCCGCGAGCACCCGCCCCTTCGCGCCCACCGCGTCCGCCAGCCCCAGCGTCTTGCCCCCGGCCCCGGCGCAGATGTCCGCCACGGTGAGCCCTTCGAGGCTGCCCCCTGGAGGAACGCACGCCTGGACGATGAGCTGACTGCCCACGTCCTGCACCTGGAGCCGCCGGGACTTCATCACCCGCGTCTCGAAGATGCGATGGCTGGCATCCGCGACGCGCAGCGCGTCCGGCGAGGACGGCACGGCCTCCGCCACCACGCCCTCTTCCGCCAACGCCGCGAGCACCGCGTCCCGGGTCCCGGCGGGCCGCACGCGGAAGTGCAGCGAGGGCTCTTCATCCAGCGACGCCATCAGGCCCGCCAGCGTGTCTTCCGGATAGACGTCCGCGAGCCGCTGGGTGAGCCACCCCGGGAAGGAGTACCGGGTGGCCAGCCGATCCACGACGGACTCCGACGCGGGCGCCTCCGGAAGCGGCTTCGTGGCGAGCCCCTCCAGCACCGCGTCATGCAGCGTGCGGGGCCGCACCGGGCCAGGCAATCGCACCTCGGGGCCGATGCGCGTCCAGCCCTCGCCACAGAAGATCCGGCGCCAGAGCGTGTAGCGCACCAGCGCCTGGTCCTCGGTCATGACCATCTTCGCGTGCGAGTGGCCCAGGAGGCGCGCCGCCAGATCCAACAGCCGCTGGTGCCGGGACAGCTCGCGCGACGCCATCGCCACGAACCGCCGCTCCTGTCCGCCCAGCCCTTCGGCATCCCGCAGCGCGTTGGCGAGCGCCGCCTTCAGCGGATCCCCCTTGAGCACCGCGATGTGGGTCTCCAGGGCGGCGGTGGCCGCGCGCCGGGACGGACGCCCCAGACGCGACGGATCATGCGGCGAAGGCCAGAGGGGAATCTCCACGGGGGTGTGTCCTCTTCTTCGCTTCAGTCGCGCAGCGGCACGCACACCGCCAGCGCGCCCGTCCGCGTCCGCGTCTGGGGTGACGCCCCCAGGCCGAGGAACAGGTAGCAGGGCGCCGCATAGCGTTCCCCGTCCAGCTCCAGGTCACCCTCCAAGAGGAGGATCCCCTGGCCACGATGAGGCGGGGGCCAGCGATGGTCCGTTTCCGACGTCAGCCGCACCCAGGTCCGGGGCGCTTCCGAGGCCGGCGTGGCCGAACGCGCGCCCGGGGCGAACTCCGTCCAGGCCGGTGAGTCTGGCGCCAGCGGTGCTTCCGAAGCGGCGAGCGCCTGACGCTTCAAGTCGAGGAAGCGCTCCACCAGATCCATGATGTCGTCCACCTGGAATGGCTTCATCAGGAGGGCGTCCGGTTCGAAGGGGTGCAGGGCCTGGGCGACCTCGTCCGGACCGGCGGCGCTGACGATGGCCACCGGGTGCAGCCGACGACGCGCTGCTTCCAGGATGCCCCGGCCGTCATTGTGGCCGCCCGCGATGCGCAGGTCGGTCATCACCAGCTCGAAACGGTCGGTCTTCAGGGCGGACAGGGCTTCGTGGATGGTGCCCACCGCCTGGACGTCCGCCAGCTCGGAGACCAGCTCTCCCATGCCCTCGCGGAGGCTCGGATCGTCCTCGACCAGAAGTACCTTCATCGCGACTCCCAGCGCGGAGGACAATTCGGTGCTTTCACGGGCGGACATCCGGAGGAAGCGGCATCTCGGACGCCGGTGCTGCGTTGGGGGGAATGGCCCTCCCCGGACTCGAACCGGGACGCGGGGTCAGCCGCAGCGGATTTTGAGTCCGCCTCGTCTACCAATTTCGACAGAGGGCCCCTCGGGTGAAAGCGAGGCGGCCGAACGTATATCGCGCCTTCGGTTCGTGTGCATCCGAAGATTGCGGCGGTCCACGCACACCGCTAAAGGGGCTGCGCATGTACAACCTTCTCATCTCCCTGGCCATCGGGCTGGCGGTCGCCGTGCTGGTCAAGCTGGTCGGCGGCTTCTCCTGGTGGGCCGGCATCGTGCCCGGCGTCATCGCCCTCTTCGCCGCCTACATCGTGCTCGCCCGCCGGGTCTCCACCCGCGTCCAGGCGCTCATGTCCACGGTCCAGAACGATCTCCAGGGCCAGCCCGCCAACCAGAAGGAGGCCCAGGGCCGCGTGGACCGGGCCGTCAAGACGCTGGAGCAGGGCCTCGTCTGGGACAAGTGGCAGTTCCTCATCGGTCCTGAGATCCACGCCCAGATCGGCATGCTCAAGTACATGGTGAAGGACATCGAGGGCGCGAAGCCTCACCTGAAGCAGGCCAGCGGCCGCAACTACATGGCCAAGGCCATGGAAGGCGCCCTGCACTTCCGCCTCAATGACAAGGACGCCATGAAGGCCTCCTTCGAAGCCGCGGTGAAGAGCGGCAAGAAGGAATCCATCGTCTGGGCTGTGTACGCCTGGTGCCTGTTGCAGCAGAAGGACAAGGACGCCGCCCAGCGCGTGCTCGCCCGGGGCGTGGAGCAGAACCCGTCCGATGAGAAGCTCAAGGGCAGCCTCGCCCAGTTGCAGAACGACAAGCGCCTCAAGATGAAGCCCTATGAGCCGCTCTGGTGGCAGTTCGGCCTGGAAGCCCCGCCGATGATGCCCCCCATGGGCGGCGGCCGGCGCGTCCAGTTCACCCAGCGACGCTGAAGTCCGACGTCGGTTCGTCGAAGCGCGGAAGAAGCAACGTCGAGGCTTCGCGACCCGGTGATCCGCCGACGCTGAAGCCTCCCCGCGGTACGGTAGGACGCCCTCGAACACGAGGCCGGGCCTCGTGGATGGCGCTGATCTCCAGCGCTGTCCGGGGCGGATGAACCCTCAAGCCACGTCGTGACGGCCGCCCTTCGAGGCAGGCCCCCGTGGCTCCCCCGCCCGGCAATTCCTACCGGGGGCGCATGCCCGAAAGCTGCAACGTCTTCCGACCCTCCGGGCGTCCACCGCGTCGGGTGTGTCGCAACCCCCTGAAAAGACGCACGGCCGCGCGCTGGATCTCCGGGGCACACGCTTTGCTCTCGTGCAGGGACACGCGGGTGACACGGGCAGGAAGGCCCGGGAGCTTCGCGGAGGCGGACGGGCTTGGCAGCCGGAGGTCTCGGGTGAAGTCTGGATGGGTGGGTGGGTGCTTGCAGGACGAGGCGGCGGCGGGTGCGCGTGGGGCGCAAGGGCGAGGGGAGCACCTCGAAGGGCGTGGCGCCCGAGACTTTCGGCCTGCCATTTCAGGCACGGCGAGCGGAGCGAACCAGTTCATGGAACGGCACGGCCGCGGCAGTGAGCGGGCGCTTCTCCTCATCATCGAAGACGACGCCGGTGTGCGCGAGGGCCTGATGGACCTGCTCGCCCCACGCTTCGACGTCCTGGCCGCGGCGGACGCGGGCGCGGGCGTGGAGCTGGCGCGAGAGCACCGCCCGGACCTCGTCCTCCTGGACCGGTTCCTGCCCTCCGGGGATGGGCTGGCGGTCCTGGAGACGCTCCAGGGCGACGTGCGCACGGAGATGGTGCCCGTCATCTTCCTCACAGGGGACGCGGACGAAGCGACCCTGGAGAAATGTCTGGAGATGGGCGCCGTGGACTTCATCCACAAGCCGGCGAGCTCGCGTGAGCTGCTCGCCCGTATCGACCGGGCGGTTCGCCAGAGCGAGCAGCAGCGCAAGCTCCAGGTGCTGGCGCAGACGGATGCGCTCACGGGCCTGGCGAACTTCCGCGCGCTGTCGGTGCGGCTGGATGACGAGTTCAAGCGCGCCCTGCGCTACGGCTACTCGCTGAGCGTGGTGGTCATCGACCTGGATCATCTGAAGGCCATCAACGACGGCATGGGGCACGACGTGGGCAACCGCGCCATCCTGTCCCTGGCGACGCTGATGCAGGGCAACCTGCGCGAGTCCGACTTCGCGGCGCGCTTCGGCGGCGACGAGTTCGTGGTGCTGCTGCCCCACCAGACGTCCCTGGAGGCGGCGGTGTTCGCGGAGCGGCTGCGCACGGAGCTGCGCGGCGTGAACGTGCAGCGCAGCGACGGTCGCCCGGCGCCGTTCGGGTTGAGCATCAGCGTGGGCGTGGCCGACCACACGGCCGAGAACCCGCGCGAGAGCACGGAAGCATTGCTGAAGGCAGCGGACGCAGCGCTGTACGAGGCCAAGCGGGAGGGACGCGACCGGGTGGTGGTGTACGGCCAGTCCCTCCATGGCTCACCGGCGCAGCGGCACTGATGGCGGGAAGGATCGAGGGCGCGCGATGAGCGGGATCAGCAAGCTGGCGAGTGGTTCGAGGGTGGCGATCGTCGGCGGCGGCATCGCCGGGGCGGGCCTCGCGGCCTCGCTGCTCTTCAATGGTCGCGCCCGGGGCGTGGCCCTGGACGTGCGCGTCTACGCGGGGGGCACCGAAGAGCGCACCGCGCCCCCTGCCCTGCTGACCCCCGAATGCCGCTCGCGGCTGGCGGCGCTCGGCTGCCGCATTCCTCCCGAGTGGCGCACGCACGAGCTGCGCGGCGTGGAGGTCATCTCCCAGGGCGAGCGCGAGCTGTTGCCGTGCGCCCCCGGAGGCCTGTGGGTGGTGGATGGCTGGCCCCAGGGTGAAGGCGGTCTGGACATGGTGCGGCAGGTGCTGTCCACCGCGGCCAGTTCGCAGGGCGCCCGCTTCGTGAACCGCAATGTGGAGCGCGTGGAGCGGCAGGCGCCCGCGCCGGATGCACCCACGGCGGTGCGCAACGCGGGACCGCTGGTCGTCCGGGCCCAGGGAAGTGGCGAGCGCTTCCACGCGGTGGCGCTGGCCGCCGGGGCGGGGCCGCTCCTGGGCGATGCCTTCTTCAAGGGCTTCCGTCCGGCGCCGTCCATGCCCGCGGTGCAGGCGCGGCTCAAGGGCGCGATGGTGGGCCGGGAGCTGATGCCGGTGGCGCGCCTCTGGGTGTCGCCGCTGCCCGCGGTGGATGCGCTGTTCCTCATCCCGGGGGCGGGCTCCGTGTACGCGCTGGCCTTCGGCGCGGCGGTGACGCCCGCGGACCTGTGCCAGGTGCTGATGATGGCCGCGCGCGACGGCCTGTTGGAGGAAGGCTTCGAGGTCGCCGCGCTGGAGACGACCCGCCTGCCCTACGGCCCCGGCCGCACGCTGGTGGCGCCCGGGCAGTTGGTGGTGGGGCCGGCCGCATTCGGGCACCCGCTGCAGGTGGGCCTGTCGGAGACGCTGGCGTCGTGCAGCCGCGCCGCGGTGGCGCTGCTGGACGGGAGCCTGGATGCGCCGTCGCTGGAGCGCCGGTACGTGCGTGACGGGCTGGGCGAGCTGATGGAGGACGCGGCGGCCGGAGCGCGCGCCGTCTCGTGGTTGAGGCGCGCGGGCAAGCGGGCCCCGGCGGCCTTCGTCGCGGCGCGCGCGAAGCACACCCTGGGCGGAGTTTACGGCGGCGGCGTGCTGGGCTTGAGCGCCCCCACCCCACTGTCGCTGCTGACCGCGGCGCGCTGGGCGGGCGTGCGCGAGGTGGTGGGCTCGTGGCTGCGCACGCCGATGGAGCCCGTGCCCACGATGGTGCCGGAAGTGGAGCCGGACCTGTACTACGTGGTGGACGACGACGCGGACACGCGCGAGGCGTTGACGCTCCTGTTGGAGAGCACCGGCGCGCGCGTGGTGTCGTTCGCGGACGAGCTGGCGCTGTTCTGCGCGGTGGCGCGGCGTCCGCCCACCGCCATCCTGCTGGACGTGGTGCTGCACTGGGTGGACGGCCTGCGCCTGTGCGAGGGCCTCAAGCAGCACCCGCTCACCCGGGACACCCGCGTGCTGGTGATGAGCGGGCTCAACCGTCCGCACGTGCGGCAACGGGCGCTCGACGCAGGCGCGGAGGCCTTCCTGCCCAAGCCGGTGAATCCGGACCGCCTGCTCTGCCAGCTCACCGGACGCGATCCGGAGCCGAGCGACAACACGCCGGCCGTCGCGCGCCCCGCTTCCGTGGGGCCGTTCGGGGAAGACCGCTACGCATCCTGACGCATCCCCGGCTTCGCCCCGCGGAGCTCCGACCTGAGGTCCGTGCCAGGCACACGAAGTCGCGGCGCCCGGGCACCTGACGACAGCACCACCCAGTTCGGTTGGTCGGCACGGCGGTCGCGGGCGACGGCACGCTGCTCGTCGCGGATGACGCGAACGGCGTCACCTACCGCATCCGCTACACGGGCCGGACTTCACCCACTGCTATCTTTGAATTCACTAGCAGTGCGACACGGCCGAGCGGTTTCCCAGGAGGATTCCGCCCGGCCCCGGTCGCGCTTTCGTCAGGCCGTGACGCGGCGGATGCCCCGGCGCAGTGCCAGGGAACCGGACATCATCGCGATGCCTCGGAAGAGCACGGCGATCCCGACGAGCGTGCCCACCAGCCAGACGGAGGACGCGGGCCACTGGGACATGATGCTGACGCCCAGGAAGAGGGAGATGAGGCCGTAGGCGGCGTCCCATCCCCACTGCGCATAGCGGTCCATGACGGCCGTGATGGCGTGGAAGAGGCCGTTGGCGAAGAAGTAGCCGGCGAGCAGCAGCGTAAGGGATGCGAGCCCGGCCCCCGGGAACATGACGGTGAGGATGCCGACCACCGTGGTGAGGACGCCACCCAGCATGAAGGACCAGAACAGGCCTTTGCCCTCACCGGACTGGGTGCGCATCCGGACGGCGGCGACGATCTCCGCGATGCCGCCAATCACCAGCATCATGCCGACGAAGTAGATGGTGACGATGCTGGTGAAGAAGGTGGCCCCCAGCAGCACGAAGCCGGCCGCCGCTGTCAGCATGCCCAGGAGGAAGGGAGCGCCCCAGAGGGCCGAGGCACCTCGGGGAGGACGCTCCGGTCGGGTTTCCGGCGCGCGTTCAAATCTCGTATCCATCGTGCTCTCCGCGGTGGTGGCCTCCGGCATGGGGCACCCTCGGCCGTCTGCCGGTCCGGGAGCGGACTCGCTGGAAGCGTTCTCCCTGGAACATGGGAGTGCCCAGGGGTGGCAACAATCCGCCCCTCCCGGCAGGGCAGGACGGAAGAGCAAGCGCGTGCCCTGGCGGGCAGCCGCGATCAGGGTTCGGGGCGCACGTACGGAGGCGCGAGGAACACCGCGCCGGGTTCCCTGCGAAACCAGGTGAGCTGGCGCTTGGCGTACCGCCGGGTCTCTTGAGCGGTGTCGAGGACGGCCTCCTCGTGAGTCATCCGCCCTTCCACCACGGCGCGGGCCTGCACGTAGCCGACGCTGCGCATGGGCGCGGCGTCCGAGTAACCGCGCTCCAGCAGGGACCGCGTCTCCTCCACGAGCCCCTGGGCAAACAACGCCTCGGTGCGCGTGTTGATGGCGGCGTACAGCGCTTCGCGCGGAGGGTTGAGCACGAACAGGCGGAAGGGGTAGCGGTCCGGCGCGAAGGCATGGGCGCGGCGGAACTCCGAGGCCGGGATGCCCGTCTGGGCGTGGATCTCCAGGGCCCGGACGGCGCGCACCAGGTCCTGGGGTGGCAGCTTCGCCGCGGTCTCCGGATCCACTTCGGCCAGCCGGCGGTGCACGGCCTCCCTCCCCTGCTCCGCCGCCACTGCCTCCAGCTCAGCGCGCAGCGACGGGAGGGCGCCGGGGGCGTCCACCACGCCATGCAGGAGCACGCGGAGGTAGAGCCCGGTCCCTCCGACGATGAACACCGGTCGCCCGCGTGAAGCGATGTCCGCGATGGCCGCGTCCGCTCGGCGCTGGTATTCGGCGGCGGAGAAGGGCTCCAGCGGATCCACGGCCGACACGAGGTGGTGCGGCACGGCGGACCGCTCGTCGAGGGAAGGCTTCGCGGTGCCGATGTCGAAGGCGCGATACACCTGCTGCGAGTCCGCGCTGACAATCTCCCCGCCCGCCTCGCGCGCCCAGGCGATGGCCAGCGCCGTCTTTCCCGACGCCGTGGGCCCTGCGATCACCGTCAAAGGCACCCGCGTCTCAGCCACCGTCATCCGCCTCCGACGCCCCCTGTAACGCAGTCACGCGTCAGGCGCGAGCCCGGCGGGATGAACGCGCCATCCCGGCCACCGTGCGCTTCGCGAAACCACCCGTCCGCAGCCCGATGTGTCCGCGGCGCCGCCGCCCTACTCCAGCCCGGCTCTGTCCATCAGCGTCCGCAGCGCCCCAGCCCTACTCCTGCCCGGCCGCGTCCAACCGAGTCCGCACCACCGCCGCCGCGGAAGCATCGCGCGCGAACACGAGCCGCGCTGTCTCCACCGACGACAACACCCGCCCCGCGGATCCCACGAGCGCGGCCCGGCCCGCCACGGTCGGCTCGGGCAGCAGCGCATTGAGCAGCAGCACGCGCGCCACATCCCCTGCCCCCTGCGCTTCCCACCGCGAATCCGTGTCCCACTCCAGCGTGCCCACCGCGACGAGCGCGGCCTCGGAGGCATGGCTCAACACATTCCACGGGGTCCCGGCGGCCCGCCATCCCCCACCGTCCTCCGGCCACACCGCCACCAGCTCATCCGCGAGCACCGTCCCTCCAGCCTCGCGCCAAAGCCCGCCCAGGGTGCTCTTGCCCGCGCCAGAGGCGCCCACGAACAACGCGGCCCGCTCACCCCAGGCCAGTCCCACGCCGTGGATCAGCAGCCCCCCGCGCTTCGCCAGCGCCGAGGCGAGCATCACCTTGAGCACCGTCTCCACCGGGAACCGTCCGGCGCCGGTGACGTCCGCGTGGGTCCGGTCCGCGGAAAGCACCGCCGCGTAGTCCTCCCCTTCCACCCGCAACGTCCCCGACACGCCAGGCTCCAACCGGGGCAGCTCCCGGACGGCGGGCGGAGGTCTCGAAGTCGAAGGGGCCCGAAGCATGAGCCGGGCATCGGCGGAGGCGCCGGCATCCGGAGCCAGGAACGCGCCGAACACGCGCCGCAGCACCGAGGCGAGCGCACCGTCCTCCACGTCCAGCGCCACCGTCCACCCGGCGAGGGTGACCCGGAGCGCGGCGTCACGGGGACCCGGCGACGGGCCCCCGCTGTTCACGGCACGCACTCCGATTCGCCGGGGATGTTGCACGCGGAGATCTGCGCCAGCGCGACGAAGGGCTGCTCCCACAGGATGGCCGGCGGCACGTACACGGCCGGCGTGGCCAGAGCAGGCTTCGGGACGGAAGGCGCCACGTGAAGCTGGGGAGGTCGAGCGCTCATGGGAAGGGCACCGGGAAGGCGCAGATGCGACCATCCGCCGAACCGACGTGCAACCGGCTCACGGTGTGGTCGACGGTTGGCGTGCCGACATCCTGGGCGGGGCCGAGCGACACCTGCCCCGAATCAACACCGGTCTCCAGCTCCAACTGGTGCACCTTGCCGTCCGAGCTGCCGACGTAGATGCGCACCACGCCCCCCTGGTTGAGGGAGAAGGTGCCGGACGGCCCCGCGATGGGCGTCTTCCACAACTTCACGGGGACGTTGTTCGTGCCCATCTCCCAGCGCTCCACGGAGCCGTCGGAGAGGCTGGCCAGGAAGCCCCGGCCCAGCGGACGCACGAAGTGGGTGAACGCGGCCGCCGTCGGCTGCGCGGCGAGGGACACCGTCCACACCGTGTCGAGCGTGGCGGGATCCAGCCCGTACACCTTGCCGTCCTGGGCGGTGACGAGGATCTGGTTGGACGTGGCGTTGCGCACCACGCCGAACTCCAGGTCTCCCAGCGCCCGCCGTCCCAGCTCCTGGCCGTTGAGGCTGTTGAGGACCCGCAGCGTGCTCGTGCTGCCCACGCCCGTCTTCGTCCCGACGTAGAGCCGGTTCGTCGTGTAGTCCACCAGCATGCCGCCGCTGATCATCCCCAGGTCATTGGGCCGGTAACTCCAGATGAGCGCGCCCGTGGCCGCGTTCAGCGCGACCACCTGGTTCTGCGCGGCGGAGGACACGCGCGTCGCGAAGATGGCCAGATCCACGTTCGAGAACACCGCCCGGTATGCCGGGTTCGCGTAGTCGAGCAGCTGCGTGACGGGGAACGAGCTGATGTTCCCCAGGCCAATCGTGGTGTTGCGCCACAGGAACTCGCCCGTGGCCGCGTTGATCACCGCCGGGACACCGGCCTGGTCGCCCACCACGAGGAACTGCTGCCCCGGCCGGCCCAGCAACGGAACCACCGGGAAGCGGCTCCCCACCTTGCCCGACAGCTTCACCGGCCGGAAGCGCTCCGCGCCATCCTCTGCCGGGTTGGCCGAGCTGGTGAGGCTGCCCACCACCGAATCGTTGAAGGAGCTGAAGATGCCCTCGCCCAGCGCGGTGACGGGCTGGAACAACGAGGACAATCCCACCGAGTAGCACCACAGCGGCTGCCCCGCCGTCCGGGCGCGCGGCGTGGCCAGCAGGCCCAGCGAGGTGGGCTGCGTGCCCGGGCCATACCGGCGCGCGTCGTCCGCGTTGAACACGCGGTAGACGTACGTCGTGCCGTTCGTGGCGGAGGTGTCGGTGAAGCTGGAGGCGGAGCTGAACTCGTCCGAGTAGACCACGGTCGCGTTGCCCAGCACATCGCCCACCGCGTACTGCGTGCCACTGACGGGCACGGTGTTGGGCGCCGTCGTCCCCTGCGCGCGCAGCACCAGGGTGCCGCCGTGGTTGAAGGGGTTGTCCCACGTCAGCGTCACGCTGCCATCGCGTGCCACGCCGGTGACACGCTGGACATCCGGCGCGCTCGTCACCGCGAGCAGCGTCATCAGCGCGTTCACGTGGATGCGCGGATCGTTGTAACCCTGGTTCAGCTCCAGCCGGTGGCGGAACGCCGTGTCCCCGGTGACGGCCGTGAAGCCCGAATAGGTGACGCGGAAGGTGAGCTCTCCGCCCGGGGGGATGCCCTCGCCGGAGTCCGACTCCCAGAGGAAGTACGCGTCGTCGTAGTACAGGGTCCAGTCATTCACCTGCTGCGGCCCGGACGCGGCGATGGCGAAGTAGTTCACCGCCGGCTTGAACAGCTTCACCTCGATGAGCGGCTGCGGCCCTCGGTTCTGCACCGTGTACGCGACCGTGACGTTCGTCGCCGCGGTGGACACCGCCTCGTGGCTAAGCCGCACGCGCTGCTGGACGATGCGCCCCTTGCGAGCGGTCACCAGATCGCTGACCACCGCCGCGCCATTGAGCGTCGCGTCCGCCTGCACCTGGAACTGGTAGCTCGCGCCGGGCGCGCCGGACACCTGGTAGCGCCACGTGAACTGCGCGGAGGCCCCCGGGGCCAGCTGCGCCACCGTCTCCGGCGAAGGCCCGGCCACGAGGGTCGCGGTCGCGTTGCCCACCAGCACCGGCGCGCGCGGGTGCGCGTTCGCGTACGTGTTCGCGGTGGACGTGTTGAGCAGCGTGAGGCGCAGCGTCACCTGCTCGTCGGCGAACGCATCCACCACGTCCATGTCCGCCGCCGCGACGAAGGCGCCCACGTCCACCATCGGTGAGTCCACCAGCGGCGCGGTGACGGTGCCCGTCGTCGCATGCGCGCGGACCCGGGCCGCCACCGTGCCGGCCGCGGTCGGACGCACGTTGATCACGAAGACGCCGGCGCCCCTCAGCGGCACCGTCTTGTTGAACGGCGCTTCCTTGGTCAGGGTCGTGAGCGGCACCGCGCTCGTGGACGTAGGGTTGTCCACGGTGAGCGTCCCCGTGTTCGCGTTGGTGCGGTTCTCCACCACGACGCGGGCCACGGCGGCCCCGTTGGTCGCCAGCCCGCGAGGCGTCATCGTCACCGTGGAGGACAGGCTGGAGCGCGTCCACGAATAGGTGGCCAGATTGATGGTGTAGCCCGTGCCATCGCACTGGTCACGTCCATAGGTCCCCGCCACCAGCCGCTCATTGGCCTTGTCGTTCGCGCGGTCCAGCGGGGCCACCACGCTCAGCACGAAGCGCGCGCTCTCGCCCCGCGCCAGCCCCCGTTCCGCATCCTCCGAGCACCCGACGACGGACTGGAAGGTGAGCCGCCGCGAAGGCGCGTCGAAGTATTCGATCTTCCAGTCCGGGGTCTCCGCCGCGGGAAGGCCGCCCAGGAACTGGTAGCCGTCCGGCAGCACGAAGGACACCTCCGACAACCGGGAGTTGTCATACGTGGCCGAGGCCGTGTTCGTGACCTCCACGACGAGGTCGGACGCTTCGTCCATCACCACCCGCGCGACGGTCTCTCCCGCCGACGGCACCATCCGGGCGGTCCAGGTCTGGGAGAAGCCCACCGCGGGCAGCAGCACGCCGGCGAGGAGCGCGAGGGTTCGCAGGTTCATGGCGGCGCTCACGTCACGGCTCCAGGGTGAAGGTGGTGGTGGCGAGCTGCACGCCGTCCAGGAAGAAGCGCGCCTGCCACGTGCCCGTCATCCGCGACGAGGTCACCAGCGTGCCCGCCACCGGCAGCGAGAAGCGCAGCGTGCGGGACTCCTCCGGCGGAGCCTCCACAGTCTGGCCCTGCTTCTCGTACGGCCGCCCGGTGGGCGAGATGAACTCCACGTCCACCTGGCCCCGGCCCCGGACGCCCCGGACCACGAAGTCCACGTCCACCTGCTCCACCTGGGACAGGCCCACCGGCCCGGACGCGGCGCCCACCACCTGCGCGCTCCCGGACGGGGGCGGCGCTTCCACCGGAGACACTTCCTCCGCCACGGGCGCATCGGGCGGAGGCCGGGCCACGCTTCCGCCGCCGCTCAGCACGTCCGTCGGCTCCAGCGGTCCAGCGTTGTCACTTCCCTGCCCCGGCGTCACGGCCGGAGGCGGCCGGGGAGCCACACCCTCCGAGCACCCCGACAGCGCCACCACACCCGCCAGCACGGCCACGAGCCCCCGCATCATCGAACCTCCCGAGGCGCGGCACCGGCCGGCGCGCGCACTTCATCCACCAGACCCCGCCGCTGCAATTCCGTGAGGAAGCGCAGCGTGTCGGCCAACACCGGGCCCACGTCGGTTGAAAACTCCCGGGCCACGGCTTCCGCCACCGCCCGGGCCGTGCTCTGGCCGTCACACAACGCCCAGATGCGCGCCGCCGTCGCGTTGAGGCCGCGCAGGGTGCGCCCCTCCGCGTCCAGCACGAGGAAGTCCGCCCCGAACCACTCGCCCGAAACACCCGCGCGGCGGCGGGGAATGCTGGCTTCCGCGAAGCTCATGAGCGGCCCGTCCTTCCCAGCCACGTCGCCAACTGGCGCTTCACCGTCGCGCGCCACCGGCCCAGAAGACGGGGGCCCACGTCCCAGCGCTCCATCTCCAGCACCGCGCCCCCACGGCGCACGCGCCGCGCCTTCCCGAGGATACGGAAGACAGGCAGCGGCGGATCTTCGCCCTCGCCATTGTCCCCGCGAAGCGCGCACACGTCGCCGTCACACCAGCGCACCCGGTGCAGCACCAGCGAGGACTCGAAGCGCGCCAGCACCACCTCGCCCGGACGCGGCGCCTCCACCAGCGGCTCCACCTCCGCCACGTCACCCGCGCGCAACGACGGCCACATGCTGTCCCCATCCACGGGGATCCAGCGCGGGCCATTGATCACGGATGCGGTGCGGGGAACGCTCGCCATCGGAGACCGAATCTACTCCAGCCTCTCAACGCTCGCGAATCCTTGGAGCCTCAATCCTCCAGCGATTCCCGGGACTTACGATGCTTAACACCTTTACTCCGGGACTTTCAGGGAAGACAGGCCGGCCGTCTGCCCTCCGACCCGGTGCGCCGGGTCGGAGGATCAGCGGCGGATCATCCCTGCGGCGCCACTGGCGGTGCCGCCGGCTGGGCGCGCAGGGTCGTGCCCACGCTGTCCAGGGCGACCGGGATGAGATCTCCACCCGCCATCGGCTTGAGCTTCGCCTGCCCGCTGCCGAGTTCGTTGCCGCCCAGCACCAGGGAGAAGCGGGCGCCGGATTTGTCCGCGCGCTTCATCTGGCTCTTGATGCTGCCGCCGCGCGTGTCGATCTCCACGTAGAAGCCCTCGCGGCGCAGGCGGCTGGTCAGCGCCAGCGTCGCGTCCTGGCAGGCCGCGTCCTGATCCGCCGCGACGATGAACAGGTCCGGCTGGGCGGTGAACGTCTTGCCACCCTCCTTCAAGAGGAGCACCAGCCGGTCCAGGCCCATGGCGAAGCCCACGGCGGGCACGTCCGGCCCACCCAGGCCCTTCATCATCTTGTCGTAGCGTCCGCCGCCACCCACGGTGCTGGCGGTGCCCAGCGCGGGGTGCGACGCGATGAACTCGAAGACGGTGCGCGTGTAGTAGTCCAGGCCGCGCACCAGCCGGTGGTTCACCACGTAGCGGATGCCCAGCAGGCCCAGCTTGCGCTGCAGGTCGTTGAAGTGCGCGCGGCACGGCTCGCACAGGAACTCCAGGACGTTGGGCCCGGCTCCGGCCACCGCCTGGCACTTCTCGTTCTTGCAGTCGAGCACGCGCAGCGGGTTGCGCTCCAGCCGCTGCTGGCAGTCCGCGCACAGCTCTTCCCGGTGCGCGTTGAGGTACTCCACCAGCTTCGCGTGGTAGGCGGGCCGGCACGCGTCGTCGCCCAGCGAGTTGATGTTCAGGGTGACGTCCTGGAGGCCCAGCGCTTCCAGGAACTGCACCACCATGTCCATCAGCTCCGCGTCCTGCGCGGGCTCCTTCGCGCCGTACGCCTCCGCGCCAATCTGGGAGAACTGGCGGTAGCGGCCCGTCTTCATCCGCTCGTAGCGGAACATGGGCCCCATGTAGAACCAGCGCGACACCGGCTCCGCGTTGCTCACCGAGTGCTCGATGTACGCGCGGGCCGCGGGCGCGGTGCCCTCCGGACGCAGGGACAGGCTGCGGCCGCCCTTGTCGTCGAAGGTGTACATCTCCTTGCCGACGATGTCCGTCTCCTCGCCCACGCTGCGCACGAAGAGGGCGGTGTCCTCCACCATGGGCGTGCGCACCTCGCCGTAGCCGAAGCGGCCGAACAGCGTGCGCGCGGTGCCTTCCACGAACTGCCAGACTTCAATCTCGCCGGGCAGAAGGTCGTTCATCCCCTTCACGCCGTTGATCTTCTGACTCACACGATCTCCCCGATGCGCGTGCCCAGGCGCACCACCGCTTCGGGCTGGAGGCTTTCGTCCCAGCGCACCCGCTTCGGCTCGAAGCAGAGGATGACGGTGGAGCCCATCTCGAAGCGGCCCAGCTCCCCACCCTTCTCCACCGGGATGCCCGCGCCGTAGCGGTGCACCTTGCCCGGCTGGCCCAGGTGGGTGGTGATGTCCTCGTAGGACGCCTTGATGCGCGACACGCACGTGGCGCCCACCTTGACCACCGCCACCTTGCCGGCGGGCGTGTCCAGGTACGTCACCAGCCGCTCGTTCACGCAGAACAGCGACTGCTTGTTCTTCACCGACGCGGGGTTCACCGGCCAGAACTCACCCGGGATGTACGCGTACCCGGTGATGGTGCCGCCCAGCGGCGCGTGGATGCGGTGGTAGTCCCGGGGCGACAGGTAGATCGTCGTCCAGGCGCCGCCGTGGAAGGGCTTCGCGGCCTGCGCGTCCCCCAGCAACTCGTCCACCGTGTACTCGATGCCCTTCGCCTGGAGGCACCGGCCGTTGTCCGAGTAGCCCACCTGGGACACCCGGCCATCCACCGGCGACACGACGACGTTCTTGCCCGGGTCCACCGGGCGCAGGCCCGGCTTGAGGCCGCGGGTGAAGAACTGGGCGAAGGTGGGGTAGCTCTCGAAGGCGTGCTCCGCCTCCGCCATGTCCACGTTGTACGCCTTGGCGAAGGTGCGCATGGCCCAGTGGTGCACCGGCGCCGGCGCGGGCAGGCGCGTGGCCAGGCCCACCGCGGAGGACACCGCCGACTTCGGCAGCACACGCATCAACTTCATGAAGGTCTGTTCGTTCATCGAAGGTCGTCAGTCACGAAGGGAAAAGAGGTTCAACGGCCAGCGTCCTCGGGAACCAGGCCGCCGTCCGCGTAGCGCTTCACGGTCCGCATCCCGCTGGTGGGTACCAGCGAGAGCACGCGGCCGTCTTCAACCAACACGTAGGTGTCCACATGGCTGGGGAACTCCAGCCGGCAGGCCGTCCGGTCGCTCAGCGTCCAGCCATCCCGCATCCCCCGCCCCTGCACCTCGACGGGCATGGCGCGCTGGAAGCAGCCCCGGAAGCCCGCCCCCAGCTCGGAGGCAGGGGTGCCCACCTGGGGGCCGCTCATCCCCGCGTCCCCCAGCCCGGCGTCCACCGGCGCCTCCTCCGGAAGGGTCTCCGGCTGCACGATGCTTGTCTGGGAGGGGTCGGTGGTGGGCAGTTCCCGGGCGCTCTCCACCGCGCGCTGCTGCTCCGCGGCCACCGCCATCATCCGCGTGCGGCCCTCGTCGATGCGGCGCAGGAGGTCCTGCGACGCGGCGGAGTCCACGCTGTCGGCGGGCACGCGCTGCAGCAGCGCTTCAATCTCCCCTGTCGCCGGGTCCAGGTACGCGTCGTCCAGCTTCTGCGCGTACAGCGAACTCCAGCGCTTCGTGGCCTGCTCGTATTCGGGTGACGGCGGCTCAGGAGCGCGACGGCACCCGGACGCACCGAGCACGAACAGGAGGGCGGCGAGACCAAGGCCCATGACGGGCCGCATCGGACGGAGGACCTGGGGACGCACAGCCCCGGTTTATGCCACCTTCCGCCCGGTTGCGCCGCTTTTCCGTACCGGGGGCGTCAGGTCCTCAGACGCCCAGGAACAGGCGCTTGCCGAAGTTCAGCGCGAGATCCGCGTCGAAGATCTTCTGCGCGGACGTCTCGATGTCGTACTCCACGCGCAGGTACTCCACCGTGCGAGCGTCCGTGTCGCAGATGACGAAGCAGGCCCGGTTGTCGTAGTCGCGCGGCTGCCCCACGCTGCCCACGGAGACGATGTACTTGTAGCCCTTGCGCAGCACGAACTTCTGGGCCACCACGTCGTTCACCTCGCCGTTGCCAATGGCGAATGCCCGGCACAGGTGGCTGTGGCCGATGAACGTCACTTCCGGCAGCTCCGCCACGTACGGCGTCAGCTCCCGCGCCTGCTCCAGCGCGAAGATGTACTCGTACGCCTTCGGATCGATGGGCGAGCCGTGGCAGAAGCCCACCTCTCCAATCCGGTACGTGTACGGAAGGCTGCGCAGCCAGGCCAGGTTCTCGTCGGAGAGGACGTTGGCGCTCCAGTCGAGCGCGTGCCGGGCGGCGTCGTAGTAGTACGAGTAGTCCATCCGGCCAGCGACCGCGGCGTCGTGGTTGCCCAGCAGCGTGATCTCCGCCACCGAGCGCACCAGCTCGCAGCACGGGTTGGGCGACGCGCCGTAGCCGACGATGTCCCCCAGCGACACGAAGCGGTCCACCTTCTGGTGCTCCGCCACCCTCAGGACCTCCGTGAGGGCCTCGATGTTGGAGTGGATGTCGGAGATGACGGCGATGCGCATGGGGAGCCTATGGGGAGGTCTGCTGCTGGGAGATGATGCGCCGCAGGCTCGCCAGCGCGTTCGCGTCCAACGCTTCGAATCTCAAGCCCATGCCCGGAGGCCGACCGACCGGCTGCTCGCCTCCGCGCAACCACACGACGGTCGCCTCGGCACGCAACGCCGCGTCCGTCTCCTGCGACAACCGCACCTGCGCACGCGAACCCTTCGCCAGGGGGGTGCTCGTCCGCAGGAAGAGGCCGCCCTCGCTCAGGTTGGAGATGCGTGCATACAGGGTCACGTTCTCACCCTCGCACCAGCAGCGCAGGTGGGTGCCAACCCGCGCGTGCTTTCGGTTTTCGCTCAACCCGTAACCTCCCGACATGGGCCTTTCCACCCACGGTCGGGCTGAAAAAGGGTGGCCATGCCGGATTTATTCATCCACTGCGTTCGGGCGAGCCTAGGAAAGGTGGGAGCGACCCGTCAAGTTCCACACCGGGTCGCCCGTATTTCCCGGCCGCCTGGAGGGCTTCAGCCCAGGGGGCCCAGGTCGTCGAAGTGGGTGAGCTTCTTGAATTCGGCGAAGCGAGCGTGGATCTCCGGCCGCTGCACCTCGCGCAGGCGCTCCAGGCTGAACTTCTCCACGGTGAAGGAGGCCATCACGCTGCCCATGACCATGGCCTTGCGCAGAAGCGGCCCGTCCACCTTGTCGGAGGCCGCGGTGGCCAGGGTGCCCATGAAGCCACCGGCGAAGGTGTCACCCGCGCCGGTGGGGTCGAACACCTCCGACAGGGGGAACGCCGGGCAGGCGAAGATGTGGTCGTGGTCGAAGAGGAGCGCGCCGTGCTCGCCGCGCTTGATGACCACGCGCGAGGGGCCCATGGCCAGGATGGCGCGGGCGGCCTTCACGACGTTGTGCTCGCCGGACAGCTGGCGCGCCTCCGCGTCGTTGATGAAGAGCAGGTTCACGCGCTGGAGCGTCTTGAGGAGCGCGGGGCGGCTGCCCTGGATCCAGAAGTTCATCGTGTCGGCGGCCACCAGCTTGGGCGCCTTCACCTGGTCCAGCACGCGCGACTGGAGCTCCGGGTGGATGTTGCCCAGGAAGACGTAGGGGGTCTCCCGGTACGCCTGCGGCAGGTTGGGCGAGAAGGACTCGAAGACGTTCAGCTGGGTGTCCAGCGTCTGCGCCTCGTTGAGCTCCCAGCCGTACTTGCCCTTCCAGCGGAAGGTGCGGCCGGCCTCGCGGGTGAGCCCCTCCAGGTCGATGCCGCGCCCGCGCAGGAACTGGAGGTGGGCCTCCGGGAAGTCCTCGCCCACCACCGCCACCAGCTGCACCGGCCCGAAGAAGGACGCGGTGGTGGAGAAGTAGGTGGCCGAACCGCCCAGCACGTCATCCTTCTTGCCGAAGGGCGTTTCCAGCGAGTCCAGCGCGATTGAACCGACGACGAGAAGGGACATGCGGGCTTCCTGGGGAGTGACCGGGCGCGAACGGCTTGCGTCAGGGCACGGCGCTTCGTGAAGGGAAACCCCGTGCCCGTGCCGGGTACGACACCTGCCCCGCAAGGTCAAGGGGACAAGGGATACCCGGGGGCCCGGAGGGGCCCGGGCCTAGAGCGCGGGGATGCCCGTGGTGACGATGAGGGACTTCAGGTCGTCGTCGGTGAAGAAGAAACCCGCGCCGAAGAAGAAGTCGCGGCCGGCGATGAGGCGCTTGGTGGCCGTGTCGCGCTGCTGGGCGTTGATGATGTCGTCCATGCCCGCCACCACGAACAGATGGTCGAACGCCTGGGCGCGCAGCGTGGCGCGCAGGCGCGGGTATCTCAGCTCGTCCGCCGTGAAGTTGAAGGCGTCCATCTTCAGGGTGAGCGCGTCGTTGAAGAAGTGCAGGTCCGCGCCCACACCGCCCGTGGATTCGATGAAGCCCACGCGCAGCGTGGTGAAGTAGTAGCGCTTGGCGAACTGGAGGCTGAGCTTGAAGGACTCCTTGGTCACCTTCTGCGTCTGGATGACCGGGTCCCCTTCCGAGGGCGGGTTGGTCTGCACCACCTGCGTGCTCACCGAACCGCGGGGGTCGTCGATGATCTCCAGCAGGTAGTACTTGTCCGGCCTGGTGATGAGCCGCAGCGACAGGCCGTTCTTCGACGCGCCCTGGGACACCAGGTACTGGCTGACCAGGCTCACCTCTGTCTGGATGTTGGTGAGGCGGGTGGCGAAGTCGGAGATGTCGGTGACGGCCTCGTTGACGCGCTGACCCAGCTGCTCGTCGGTGAGCAGCGCGCCCGCGGCGCCCTCGCCGTCCTTCACCTTGCGGGTGATGTCCTCCAGGTTGGCGAGCGTGTTGTCCAGCCGGCCCAGGGTCTGCTTGAGGCTGGAGACGCTCTCCTTGAACTCCCCTTCCCCGCTGCCCACGATGTTCTTGACGGTGCCCAGCACCTCGCGAACATCCTTGGTGATCATCTCCACGTTGTTGACGATGCGGCCCACGTCCGCACCGTTGCTCTGGGTGATGGCGCGCACATCGGAGGACACGCCCTCCACGTTCGCCATGATGGTGTCCAGGCGGTCCGTGTTGCGGCGCACCGTGGCGTCCACGGAGTCCGACAGGCGCACCATGTTCTCCACGATGCGCTCCAGGGAGCCGGCGCCCTTCTCCCCGCCCAGCACCTCGCGCAGCGCGCCCGTCACCTGCTGGATGTCGGAGGTGATCTGCGACAGGGACTCGAACACCGCCTCCACGCCCTGCGTGTCGATGACGCGGCGGATCTGCCCGCCGTTCTCCATCGCGGGGGCCTGCTCGGTGCCGGGGTTCAGGTCCAGGAGGTAGTCGCCCAGGAGCGACTCCGAGCGCTTGGTGACGGCGGCGTCCTGGCGCACATCCACGCCCTTGCGGATCTTCAGCCAGACCTTGGCGCGGGTGCCCTCCAGAGTGATGGCGCTGATCTCTCCCACCGGGATGCCGGCGATCTGCACCCGGCCGCGCACGGCGAGGCCGGAGGCGTCCCGGAAATAGGCCCACACCTGGGTGGAATCCCGGTCGCTCAACCCGCCCTTGGTGGCGAACAGCACGAACGTGATGAGGAATGCCCCGGCGGCGATGACCAGCAGGCCCACACGGAAGGGCGTGACGAGCTTCTTCACCTGATGTGACTCCGAGCGCTACCGGCCGCGCGCGACTCTAACGATTTGCATGCCGGGTGCCAGCTTTTCATGTGGGACGGGAATTCTTGCGGTCCCTAGTTCTTGCCGAACCACGTCTGGAGGAAGACCTGGACGGCGGGCTGCGTGGACTCGCGCAGCTGTTCCGGGGAGCCGTTCTCCACGATGACGCCCTTGGAGAGGAAGGCAATCTGATCCGCGACGTTGAAGGCGGAGGCGATGTCGTGGCTGATGACCACGCTGGTGACGCCCAGCTCCTTCTGCGCCGTGAGGATCATCTCATCCACGGAGTCGGTGGTGATGGGGTCCAGGCCGGTGGTGGGCTCGTCGTAGAGGACGACCTTCGGGTCCAGCACGACGGCGCGCGCCAGGCCCACGCGCTTGCGCATGCCGCCGGACAGGTCCGCGGGGAAGCGGTTCTCCACCTCCGGCTTGAGGCTCATCAGGTCCAGGCGCTTGCGCACCTTCTCCCGGATGGCGTCCTCGGAGAGGGAGGTGTGCTGGCGCAGGGGGAAGGCGACGTTCTCGAACACCGTCATGGAGTCGAAGAGCGCGGCGGCCTGGAACACCATGCCGAAGCTGCGGCGGACCTGCTGCAGGCCCTGCACGCTCATGGGGACGATGTCCTCCCCGTCGACGATGACCTTGCCGGAGTCGGGCTTGAGCAGGCCGATCATGTGCTTCATCAGCACCGTCTTGCCAGAGCCGGACCCGCCCAGGATGACGCAGGTGCTGCCCGCCGGCACGGTGAGGTTGATGCCGGTGAGGACCTTGGTGGAACCGAAGGTCTTGTGCAGGTCCACGATGTCGATCATCGGCTTCGTCGACCCGGGGGACGAGGGCCGGGCCGAGGGGGAGTCCGGCGGGCCCATCAGTGCATCATCATGCCGACGATGAAATCGAGGATGAAGATGGCCAGGGCGCTGGCCACCATCGCCTCCGTGGTGGCCTGACCCACGCCCTTGGCGCCACCAGAGGCGTTGTAGCCCTTGAAGCAGCAGATGAGGGCCACGGCCAGGCCGAAGATGGCGCCCTTGAGGAGGCCCTCATAGATGTCCGAGGGCGCCATCCACTGCTGGGTGCGCGACAGGAAGGTGCCGGGGGAGATGCCGAGGCCGAACACCGCGACGATGTAGGCGCCCGTCATGCCCGTGGTGTTGAAGAGCATGGTGAGCGCGGGGACCATGAACAGGCCCGCGAGCACCCGGGGCACCAGCAGGTACTGCACCGGGTTGACGGCCATGGTCTCCAGCGCGTCCACCTGTTCGGAGACGCGCATGGTGCCCAATTCCGTGCACATGGCGGAGCCGGCGCGCATGGTGACCATCAGCGCGGCGAACACCGCGGACAGCTCCCGGGTGAGCGTCAGGGCCACGGTGGGGCCCACCAGGCTTTCGGCGTCGAACAGGGCGAAGGCGGTGGACGTCTGGAGGGCGAACACCATGCCGGTGAAGCTGCCGGTGAGCCCGACGATGAAGATGGAGCCCACCCCCACGAAGTCCAGTTGGGTGAACAGGTTTTGCAGGCGGTAGGGGCGCCGGACGCTCCAGCGGAAGACGTCCAGGCCCAGGGCGACCACGCCGCCAATGGTGGCGACGACGTCGATGAGGCCCTTGCCGAAGCCCTCCACCGACTGGACGAAGGCGCCGGTCAGGCGGTTCGGTTTGCTGGGGGTCTCGGTGGTCATGCGTTCAGGCCGGCTACTCTACGTGCCCCCGCCGCGCGCACAAGCGAAGTCCCTTGTCGGGTTATCCCACCCCCACCGCCATGGTTGGTTGGCAGGGGGCCGCGCGCGTGGCGGACAGGTGGGATGCGATGGGGCTTCCTCCTCCAGGGGCTGGCCGTTATGTTCCGCGACCCTTTTCCTTCCACGCCCGGCGCGCCCCTCTTCGGGGAGTTGCCGGGCCAGAGCGAAACAACAGCATGGCTACCCTGAAGGTCGGCGGCGAGGTGGATTCCCTCTGCACCCGCTGCAAGATGTCTCTCGCTCACACCATCCTGGCGATGGTCGGTCCGAAGATCGCACGCGTCCGCTGCAACACGTGCAACGGGGAACACGCGTTCCGCGGCAAGCCCGGCACCACGGACCGTCCCACGAAGGCCGCCACGGCGAAGGCCGCGCGCGCCGCCAGCGGCACCACGCGCACGACGCGCTCGGAGAAGGTGGTCATCTCCTTCGATGATCAGCTCGCGGGCAAGGACATCGCCAGCGCGCCCAAGTACAGCCCCAAGGACACCTACCGGGTGGATCAGGTCATCCACCACCCGACCTTCGGCGTCGGGTTGGTGACCGCGGTGCGCGGCGACAAGGTGGACCTCACCTTCCGCTCCGACACCAAGACGCTGGTGCACGGCCGTGGCGGCGGCGCGCCGGCGGACCGGCCCGCCTTCAGCCCGCCCTCCAAGATGAACTCGGGCCCGGCGGACAAGCCCATGGCCGAAGTGCCCATGGACGAGGAGCTGCCCGAGGTCGCCATCCTTCCCTCGGATGAGGAGCTGGACAACGCCGCGCCTGCCGAGGATTGACCCGAAGGCAGGAGCGGCGGTCAACTGCTAGACGGGTTTTCCCGTATGCGTCCGCCGCTCCTCCTCGCAGTCCTCCTCTGGGTGTCGCTCGCCGCCGTGGCGCGGGCGGAACCGCCCGAGGTGGAAGCAACACCCGGGCGCGTGGTGCTCGGGCAGGACCTGGCCGTGGTGGTGCGGGTGCGGGTGCCGAAAGGCGCTGGCCCCGTGCGCGCGGCGGCCTCTTCCGGCACCTGGGAGGCGACGCGGGTGGAGGGCGGCGCGGAGCGCGTCTTCCGCTGGACGCCGCCGCCGGTGCGCCATCCGCTGTGGGCGGTGCTCGCCTTCTGGGTGGAGGACGGCCGGCCCCCGGAAGTCACCCCCGTGAGCATTGCCCTGCTGGGACGCACGACGCTGGACGTGTCCACCGCGCCGGGCGCGGAGGTGGTGGTCGTCGTCGGTGACGCGCGCTTCGGTCCGGTGAAGGCGGACGGACGGGGCCGCGCGCAGGTCCCGGTGGAGGTGCCTCCGGATGCGAAGGAGGCGCGCGTGCTCGCGACGCGGGGCACGCTCACCACGGACCGCAGCGCCCCGTTGTCGGTTCCTTCCGAACGCCCGCTGGTCGCCGCGCTCACGCCGGATCCGCTGTCGCCGGAGGACGGGGGCTGGCTGATCCTCGCGGGCACGGAGGGCCCGGTGCCGCCCTCGGAGCTGGAGGTCGCCGCGGAGGGCGCCACGGTGAAGGCCGAGCCTCCAGCGAACCGGGCGCGCTTCACGGTGCGGCCGGGCGAAGGAGCCACGCGCGTCTCCGTCACGGTGCGCTGGCGCGAGGTGGATCCCACGGTGGAGCCCACCTCGAAAGCGGTGCGGATCCAGGCCGGCGTGCTGCCCGCGCGGCCACGGCCTCCGGAACACGTGGAGGTCACCGCGCCCGCCTCCCCTGCCCTGCCCCCGCTGGCCGAGGCTCCGCGCGGGGGGGACAAACGGCTGTCATTGTTCCTGTTGGGCGGCGTCACGTTCGCGAGCGGCGCCAATGGCGGACCGCTGCTGTCATTGGGTGTCTCCGTTCCCCTGCCTGTCTGGAATGGACGGCTGGCGGCGGAAGCCGAAGCAGGGCTTCGCTACGCGACGTTCGATGTGCAAGAGGATGGCGTGCATTCGCGCGTGTGGGGCATCCCCCTGCTTTTGTCCGCGCGGGTCACCCTTTTCCAGCATGGTTCCTTCCGACTGGACGGACGAGCAGGCGGAGGAGTGCTGCCTTTCAGCCACCGGCTGTCGGTGAAGGCATCTCAGACCGCGGACGGCTTCCCGACGACCGAGGATGAGAGCAGAGTCGCGGCCATGGGATTCCTGTCCGCGCAGGGTGCGTATGACATTGGCCGCTGGAGCGTCCTCGCGGAGGTGCGCGCCGCGCTCGCTCCCGTGGAGACCGAACTCCTGCGGGCCGAACTGGGTGGCGTGTCCGTGTCCGCGGGGCTGAGGTTCACCCCGTGAAGCGCGCCGCGCTCGCGCTCTGGGCCGTGCTGGCGTGGGCCTGTTCGGGAGGCTCATCCTCGCTGCCGCAGCCCCGCATCCTCTCGGTGGAACCGGACACGCTGCTCGTCAACGCGAAGGACGAGTCCCTCACCGTGCGCTTCGAGGCGCGCTACGCCGTGTCCGTGGATTACGGCGAGGAGAAGGTGAACACCCGCGTGACGGCGACGGGCACCGTCTGGGTGGATGAGAAGGAAGCGGCGGTGACACACTTCGATCCTTCAGGCGTCGTCGTCGTGACGGTGCCCCGGGGGCTGGGCGCGGGCGCGCACGCGGTGAAGCTGCGGCTGGACGACGGGCGGGAGGCGGAGAACGAAGGAACCCTCACCCTGAAGCCTCCTGGAAAAGACAAGGAAGCGGAGCCCGAAGAGGAGTGGGACGCCGGGGTGCTGATCGCCTTCGACGCGGGCGTGGAGGATGCGGAGGTCGACGCGGGCTCCATGGAGGACGCGGGGACGCCAGGGGATGCGGGATCCGATCCGGATGCCCCCATCCTCGCAGGCGACATCACGGGCTTCACGTTCGACGCCATCGAAGGCGCGCGCACGAGCCGCCTGTCCTTCACCATCACCGTGCGCGCCGAAGGCCCCCGGGCCGCGCACTTCGACGGCTCCGTGGAGCTGACGTCCTCGCGAGGCAAGGTGACGCCCACGAAGATCGGCCCCTGCGACAACGGCGTGTGCGCCGCCATCGTCACCGTGGACGCCACCGAGGGCCCCGTGCAGCTCTCCGCGCTGGACAGCTACGGCGTGGGCGGCACGTCCAACAGCTTCATGCTGAACCACTACCAGTAGACGCTGCCCCGCTCACCCGGCAGCGCGCAGAAGCTCCAGGGCCCGCAGCATGTCCGGAGGCAGCGGGGCTTCCACCGCGCGCGCTGGGACGCCCGGCAACGCCGGCCACTCCACGCGGGCGGCATGCAGCGGAGTACGCACCAGCACCTCCTGCGTCCCCTGCCCTCCCAGCTCTCCTTCCGTGAGGGGCGCCTCGCGACCGTACTGGTGGTCCACGAGCAGCGGATGCCCCAGGGCCAGCAGGTGCACGCGAATCTGGTGCGTGCGCCCCGTCACCGGCTCCGCCTCCACCAGCGAAGCCTGGGCGAAGGTCTCCACCGGCCGCACCCGCGTGCGCGAAGGCTTCGCGTCCGGTTCCTCCGGCCGGGCCACGCGCATGCGGCCCTTGCGGCCCGCCACCAGGGGCGCGTCCACCCACTGCGGCGCCTCCAGCCGGCCCTCCACCAGGGCCCGGTAGCGTTTGCGCACCTTGCCTGCCTCGAAGGCCTGGGAGAGCGCGCGGTGCACCGCCGCGTCCAGGGCGAAGACGAGGACGCCGGACGTGTCGCGGTCCAACCGGTGCACCACGAACACCTTGCGGCCCAGCTGTGCCTCCAGCGTGTCGCGGAGGCACGGGCCGCCTTCCCGGCCAGGGATGACGAGCACGCCGGCCGGCTTGTCCACCACCATCACCCCCGCGCCGTCGAAGAGGATGCGGGCACTGCTGCTCACTCGTACTCCGACGCCGGCACCACGGTGATGGGGCCCAGCCCTTCGAGCAGCGGCTTCACCTCCGACGCCTTGCCCAGCACGACGATGACGGGCGCGTCCGCGAAGGCGTACTTCTTCGCCACCCGGGCCACATCCCTGGGCGTCACCGCGCGCAGCCGGTCGCGGAACTTCTCCACCCAGTCATCCCCCAGGCCGTGGATGCGGACATCCCCGATGACGGACGCGACGGACTCGTTGGTCTCCGTGCGCAGCGGGTACAGGCCGGCCAGGTAGCTCTGCGCGTCCTTCAGCTCGCGCGGCTTCAGGCCGCCGTCGCGCACGCCGTGGATCTGCTCCAGCGCCACGTCGATGATCTCCCGCGTGGAGGCCGTCTTCGTGAACGTGGACAGCGCGAACACGCCGCCCGCGCTCATCGTGTCGAAGTAGGAGCTGACGCCGTAGGTGAGGCCCCGGTTGACGCGGATCTCGTTCATCAGCCGCGACGTGAACCCGCCGCCCAGCGCGATGTTCATCGCCGTCGCCGGGAAGTAGTCCTCGTGGCCCAGCCAGAAGCCCGGGCCGCCCAGGCGCACCTGCGACTGCGTCTGGTCCGGCTTGTCGATGAGCAGCACCTGCCCGGCCTTCGCCAGCGGCTCCTGCTTGCGAGGCAATTCCGTGGGCGCGTCCGGTCCGCCCGTCCAGCCGGCGAACGCACGCTCCGCCTCCGCGGCCACCGTCTCCGGCGCGATGGCGCCCACCACCGTGAGCATCGACACGCGTGGGCCCGTGCGTTCAGCGTGGAAGCGCACCACGTCGTCGCGGGTGAACGTGGACACGGTGCGCTTGATGCCGCCCAGGTCGCGCCCGTAGGGGTGGTCTCCCCAGAGCACGCGGCTGAAGGCGCGGTCGGCGATGGCGGAGGGGTCGTCCAGGTCGTTGGCGAACTGCGCCAGCGCGCGGTCCCTCGCGTCCAGCACCTCCTGCTCCGGGAAGGTGGGCTCGCGCACCACCTGCCCCAGGACATCCAGCATCGCGGAGAAGTGCTCCGCGGGCGTCGTGAGGTAGACGGACAGCACGTCCTCGTTGACGCCCGCGTAGAGGCTGGCGCCCACGAACTCCACGGCCTCGCTGATGGCGTCGGCATCCAGCTTCTGGGTGCCCCGGCGCATCAGCCGCGCGGTGAAGTCCGCCAGACCGTCCTTGCCCGGCGGATCCCACACGCCCCCCGCGCGCATGATGAGCCGCACGGAGATGAGCGGCAGCGGGCCGCGTTCGGCGGCGATGACCTTCAGGCCGGTGGACGTGGTGCTCTCATGCAGCTCCGGCAGCTTCAGCGCGCTGGTGGCCGCCGGCTGGGGCACCAGGGTCAGCTTCGTCTTCTTGTTCCTGGCGGGCTTCGAGCGCGCCGGGGCCTTGGCGCGGACGGCCGCGACCTTCTTGCGGGCGCTGGCGGCCGGTTTGCGCACGGCCTTGGCGGCCTTGCGGACGGTCTTCTTCACGGAGGCGATTTTTCGGGTGGCCATACGCGGGAGGGGTTTCCTCGCGGGACGCTTCAAGCGTCCGCGTCGTCGCCGGGCTCGATGGCGCCGGCTTCGGGCTGGAGGGTGACCACCGAGCGACGCTCGGGGGCGAAGTACTTCGCGGCGACGGCCTTCACCTGCTCCGGCGTCACGGATGCGTAGAAGGTCGGCAGGGACAGGCCTTCACGCCAGTCGCCCAGCAGGGCCTCATAGTGGCCCAGGGCGTGGCCCCGGCCACTGTTGGTGGACAGCTCGCGCAGGTGATCCGCGCGCAGGTTGTTCTTCGCCTTCTGGAGCTCCTTCTCGGTGACACCCTCGCGCGCCAGCTTCTCCAGCTCCGCGTACAGCAGGGCCTCCACCTTCGCCGGCTCCGAGTCCGGCTTGAGCTCCAGGTAGAACATCACGGTCCCCGGATCGATGCGCCAGCTCCAGTCGAGCATCACCGACACGGCGGCCTTCTGCTCATACACCAGGGACTTCACCAGCCGGCTGCCCTCGCCCTTGGTGAGGATGTACTGGGCGACGTCCAACACCAGCGTGTCCTCCTGGCTGGCGGAGGGGCCCCGGAAGCCGATCATCACCGACGGGGACTGCGCGGGGTGGCGCACCACGGCGCGGCGCTCGCCCTTCTGCTCCGGCTCCGCGTTGATCACCGGCAGCGGCGACGGTCCGCGCGGGATGTCGCCGTAGTAGCGGCGCACCAGCGCGAGCGTCTTCTTCGGGTCGATGTCCCCGCAGATGTAGAGCACCGCGTTGTTGGGCGCGTAGTACGTGCGGAAGTACTCCTGGCAGTCCTCGCGGGTGATGTTCTCGATGTCCGCCATCCACCCGATGACGGGCCAGCGGTACGCGTGCGCCTTGTAGATGAGCGTCCCCAGCTCCTCGTCCATCATCCCGGGGATCTCATTGTCCACCCGGACGCGGCGCTCCTCCTTCACGACCTCGCGCTCGCTGGCCAGGGTCTTGTCGGAGATGCTCAGCGAGCGCATCCGGTCCGACTCCAGGTCGAGCACCGTCTCCAGCGCGTCGGCGGAGAAGTCGTCGTAGTACACCGTCATGTCGTTGGACGTGTACGCGTTGGAGCGGCCGCCGTTCGACTCGAGCGTCTTGTCGAACATCTTGGGGCCGTACTTCTTCGCCCCGTTGAACATCATGTGTTCGAACAGGTGGCTGATGCCGGTGATGCCGGGCCGCTCGTTGCGGCTGCCCACCTGGAAGAAGGTGTAGAGGCTCACCACCGGGGCCTGATGGTTCGCCAGCAGGCGGACCTTCAGACCGTTGGGCAGCGTTGCCTCGTGAACGTCGAAGAGGGCGTGGAGGATGGGGTCCACCGCGCGCGCGGGGGACCGCGGGGATGCCTTGGCCATAGGTGCCCCACCGTAACCACGGCGGGCCTAGAGATCCACGACACCTTCACGCAGGGCCATCACCACCGCGTCCACATGGGAGTTGACGCCCATCTTCCGGTAGATATGCGACAGGTGCGTGCGCACCGTCCGGCGCTCGAGCGTCATCACCTGCCCCACCTCCGCGTTGGACAGGCCCTTGGCCACGTAGCGCAGCACGTCCAGCTCCAGGGCGGACAGCCCCCAGGGAATCTCCGCGGGCTTCTGGGCGGGCTTCGCCTGGACGGACTGGAAGTAGTTCCAGAAGCGGCGCGCGATGATGGGCTCCAGCACCGTGCCGCCCGCCATCACTTCCTGGATGGCGGAGCGGATCTTCTCCGGCCCCACGCGCTTGACCAGGTAGCCGGACGCGCCGGCCTGGATGGCCTCGTAGACCTTCTGCTCCTCCTCGAAGGACGTGAGGATGAGGATCTCCACCTCGGGGGCGCGGCGCTTGACCTTCTGGGTCACCTGGATGCCGTGCATGCTCGGCAGCTCCAGGTCCAGCAGGACGAGCTGCGGGCGTTCCCGGACGATGTCCTCCACCGCCTGTTCGCCGTCCTGCGACGTGCCCACCAGCTCCAGTTCAGGGAAGGTGCTCAGGGCCTTGAGCAGGTTGCGCAAGAGCTGCGGTTGGTCCTCGACGACGAAGATGCGCGTGCGCTCCACGTTCACCGCCTGGTGGGGGGAGGCTGGAACTGTTCCTCCAGCTTCTGGTGCTGGCCCCGCGAGAAGCGGAGCTGGAAGTCCTTGCGCTCGCCCGTGGACAGCGCGACCACGCGGATGTCGCGCGTGCCGACGCGGACCGGGAAGTTCACCAGCGGCGTGGTGCGGCTCACCCGCGCGCCGTCGATGTAGACCCGCGCCGGAAGGTTCGTGCGCAGCGTGAGGAACGCGCGCTGGGCCTTGGCGGGCACCGCCGGTTCGCTGCCGTCCCCCTCGTCCTCCTGGTCCTCCAGGTCCTGGGAGGTCGCGGAAGGGGGCGGAGCGGGCGGCGGCGGCGCGATGGGGCGCAGCTGGGTGGGGCGGGGGCTTGCCGGCGCCCCCGCCACGGGCGCGTTCGGATCGTACCGAGGCAGGGGCGGCGCCGGGGGGACGGTGTCCAGGCCCAGCCTCCACACGGCGACGGCGAAGATGAAGAGGCCCACCCCAGCGATGCCGGCGCAGATGAACAGCAGGCGCTTGCGGCGCGCCACCGTGTCCACCGCCTGCATGCGCGGCGTCTCCACCGTGTCGAAGCGCTGGGCCACCGGCAGGTGCCGGTCGGACGGCGCGGGCACCGCCATGTCGGAGCGCCAACCGCCATCATCCCGGCCCTGGGCGGCGGCGCGGCGTGACGCTCCGCTGCCGGGTTCGGCGGGAAGGGCCTCGGTGGGCTCGGCGCGGCCCCGGCGCTCCTGGCGGGGCGGCTCCACGCCTTCGGGGCTCCGGTTCGCACCCGGCGGGGAGGCTCCAGCGGGCGGAAGGGCCAGGGTCTCCTGGACGGGAGAGCGGCCAGCGGCACCGCGCGCGGGGCGCAGGGCCGCGCGCCGTTCGGAGGGCGCGGGCGCTTCGTCCGAGCCCAGCGGCGGCGGCGTGGAGAAGTCCTCCACCACCTTCATGCGCGGATTGCGGCCGACGCGCGTGCCCGAGTGCCCATCCGCGCCCCCCTGCGGCGTGACCTGACGGCGGGACTTCTGCGCGAGCACGCCCGGAGGCGCATCCCAGCCCTGCTCCAGGGGACCCGCGTGGGAGGGGTCGGTGGCGCGCCCTTCCCTCGCGGCGGGCGAAGGCTCGGTGTACTGCGGGCCGTCGTCATCCGGATATGGATCCGGCGCGAAGTCCTCCGGGCGGAACTCCCCGAAGGCGGGCGCGGCCTCCTGCGTGCTGGCGGACGCCTCCTCCTCCGTGGGCGGACGGGTGTACGGCATGCGCTGGACGATGGACGCCTCGTGCTCCTCGGCGTGCAGGTCCTCCATCTCCGCGCCGGAGATGGGCTCCAGTTCGAAGGGCTCCGCGAACGGCACGGGGCCGGGCACGGCGATGCTCACCTCGTTGGGGAACAGCTCCGACACGAAGCGCGCCACGTCCTCCGCGCCGGGCAGACCGCCGCCCGTGGACAGGAAGTTGCGCAGGGCCTGGGCGAACTCGCCGCACGAGCGGAAGCGCCGCTGGGGCGCGGGGTCCAACGCGCGCATCACCGCCGGATCCAACCGTGAGTTGATCCGCCGGTCCAACCGGCTGGGGGGCGGCAGGGCTTCGCGGCGGGTGCTCACCCCACTGCCGGGCACCACGGCCTCGCGCAGCGTGAGCAGCTCGTAGGCGATGGCGCCCAGCGAGTACACGTCGGACGCCTCCGTGGGCGGCTCGCCGCGCGTCACCTCCGGCGCCCGGTACGCGCTGCGGCCGCGATGCGCGAAGGTGCGCTTGAGCTGGGGCACGGAGAGCAGCGCCTGGAGCGCGCCAAAGTCGCAGATGGCCGGGTAGCCTTCGCGGGACAGCAGCAGGTTGCCGGGGGTCAGGGCCCCGTGGACGACGCCCGCGTCGTGGGCCAGCTGCACCGCGTCCAGCAACTGGATGACGATGGACAGCGCCACGGTGGGCGGCAGCAGCACTTCCTTCGTGTTGAGGCGCTGGAGCGCGACGCCCAGCGTGAAGCCATCCACGTCCTCACGCACCACCGCGAGTCGCTGGCGCACGAAGCCCAGGTCCACGACGTGGAGGATTCCCGGGTGGCGCACGGGCTGGAGCCGCCGGACGGTCTCCGCCAGTTGGCGGGCATAGGCGGGGTCGGAGGTGCGCTGCAGGAACAGCTTCACCGCGACGGGGAGCGTGGGAAGCAGCAGGGCCTCGTACAGCTCCGCGAGGTCCCCCGCCTCCGTGCGGCCAATGAGTCGGTACATCCCGCTCATCGCGTCTTCCGCGCCGTCTTGGCGGCGGACCTTCGGGGACGGCGGGTCACGGCGGCGAACACGAAGCCGCACCACACGCACGACTCACCGCGTCGGCCCCGGGGAAGCTCCAGGGTGCACCCGGGGCAGCGCGGCCGGGCGCGGCCCACGCGGGCGGTGGCGGCGGAGACGCTGGGGCGGGAGCGGACGGGCGGGGGCTTGCGAGCCTCTAGGAGCAGGCGGGCTTCCAGGCGACGCACCCGGTCTTCCAGCGCGGCGATCCGTGCGGACAGTCGCGTGTGGAGGTCCTCGGCGGGGGCCGGGGATGGTCGGGAGGAGCGCATCTGGGGCAGAGCGTGCCAGCCCCGTGCGAAGCCCGCAAGGACGGGGCGGCCGGGAGCCCTGCGTGTTATGTCTTGCGGTCCCGTGCCGTCCATCCTCTCTCCCACCAGGCCCATCCCGGGCGGACCCTCCGTGGATCCGCTGCACGGGAGCTTCCGTTCCTCCATCAACCGGGAGCGCGCCGACGAAGCCGCGCACCGCGCCCACGAGCTGCTCACCGACGAGGTGCTCGGCCGGCTGCTGTCCACGCCCCGGGAGCCCGCGGCCCAGGTGCCACGCGCGCGGGAGGTGTTCGTCAACCGCAACCTGCGCATGGACCACGTCGAGCTCATCGGGTTCGACATGGACTACACGCTGGCCATCTACCACATGCGCCGGCTGGAGCAGTTGTCGTTCGACATGACGATCGCGAAGCTGATCAGCGAGTACGGCTATCCGCCCTTCATTGGTGGCCTGCTCTACGACCACCACTTCGTGATGCGTGGGCTCGCGGTGGACCGGGTGAACGGCAACGTCCTGAAGATGGATCGCTTCGGGCACGTGGGGCGCGCGTACCACGGCCTCAGGCCGCTCAAGCGCGAGGCGTGGAA